>NZ_CP155559.1:3177500-4612500 GCF_022095615.2 Bacillus thuringiensis | reverse complement strand
AGATGCAGGTTACCCGCGACAGGACGGAAAGACCCCGTGGAGCTTTACTGTAGCCTGATATTGAATTTTGGTACAGTTTGTACAGGATAGGCGGGAGCCATTGAAACCGGAGCGCTAGCTTCGGTGGAGGCGCTGGTGGGATACCGCCCTGACTGTATTGAAATTCTAACCTACGGGTCTTATCGACCCGGGAGACAGTGTCAGGTGGGCAGTTTGACTGGGGCGGTCGCCTCCTAAAGTGTAACGGAGGCGCCCAAAGGTTCCCTCAGAATGGTTGGAAATCATTCGTAGAGTGCAAAGGCATAAGGGAGCTTGACTGCGAGACCTACAAGTCGAGCAGGGACGAAAGTCGGGCTTAGTGATCCGGTGGTTCCGCATGGAAGGGCCATCGCTCAACGGATAAAAGCTACCCCGGGGATAACAGGCTTATCTCCCCCAAGAGTCCACATCGACGGGGAGGTTTGGCACCTCGATGTCGGCTCATCGCATCCTGGGGCTGTAGTCGGTCCCAAGGGTTGGGCTGTTCGCCCATTAAAGCGGTACGCGAGCTGGGTTCAGAACGTCGTGAGACAGTTCGGTCCCTATCCGTCGTGGGCGTAGGAAATTTGAGAGGAGCTGTCCTTAGTACGAGAGGACCGGGATGGACGCACCGCTGGTGTACCAGTTGTTCTGCCAAGGGCATAGCTGGGTAGCTATGTGCGGAAGGGATAAGTGCTGAAAGCATCTAAGCATGAAGCCCCCCTCAAGATGAGATTTCCCATAGCGTAAGCTAGTAAGATCCCTGAAAGATGATCAGGTTGATAGGTTCGAGGTGGAAGCATGGTGACATGTGGAGCTGACGAATACTAATAGATCGAGGACTTAACCATATAATATGAAGCAATGTTATCTAGTTTTGAAAGAATATAAAAAAACTTGTTGACTTTAAAAGTTAAATAAGTTACAATGATTCTTGTCTTAAATGAATACAGTCTGGTAATGATGGCAGAGAGGTCACACCCGTTCCCATACCGAACACGGAAGTTAAGCTCTCTAGCGCCGATGGTAGTTGGGACCTTGTCCCTGTGAGAGTAGGACGTTGCCAGGCAAATGGAGGATTAGCTCAGCTGGGAGAGCACCTGCCTTACAAGCAGGGGGTCGGCGGTTCGATCCCGTCATCCTCCACCATTTAGCCGACTTAGCTCAATTGGTAGAGCAACTGACTTGTAATCAGTAGGTTGGGGGTTCAAGTCCTCTAGTCGGCACCAGAAAATCATGGCGGTTGTGGCGAAGTGGTTAACGCACCGGATTGTGGCTCCGGCATTCGTGGGTTCGATTCCCATCAGTCGCCCCATTTTTTCTTTAAATAATTAATATGCGGGTGTGGCGGAATTGGCAGACGCACTAGACTTAGGATCTAGCGCCTTTGGCGTGGGGGTTCGACTCCCTTCACCCGCACTTTTAATAAAATAACTCATACATGTCTTGCGGAAGTAGTTCAGTGGTAGAATACAACCTTGCCAAGGTTGGGGTCGCGGGTTCGAATCCCGTCTTCCGCTCCAATTTTCAATATGACATGCCGGGGTGGCGGAACAGGCAGACGCACAGGACTTAAAATCCTGCGGTGGGTGACCACCGTGCGGGTTCGACCCCCGCCCTCGGCACCATATGCGCCCGTAGCTCAATTGGATAGAGCGTTTGACTACGGATCAAGAGGTTAGGGGTTCGACTCCTCTCGGGCGCGCTTTTATTAACGGGAAGTGGCTCAGCTTGGTAGAGCACCTGGTTTGGGACCAGGGGGTCGCAGGTTCAAATCCTGTCTTCCCGATTTTCCAAAAACATGGGGCCTTAGCTCAGCTGGGAGAGCGCCTGCCTTGCACGCAGGAGGTCAGCGGTTCGATCCCGCTAGGCTCCACTTGTTTTAATATCATTTATGGCGGTGTAGCTCAGCTGGCTAGAGCGTACGGTTCATACCCGTGAGGTCGGGGGTTCGATCCCCTCCGCCGCTACCATAAAGGACCTTTAGCTCAGCTGGTTAGAGCAGACGGCTCATAACCGTCCGGTCGTAGGTTCGAGTCCTACAAGGTCCACCACTAAAGGTTTATATCTCGGAGGTATACCCAAGTTCGGCTGAAGGGATCGGTCTTGAAAACCGACAGGTGGCGAGAGTCGCGCGGGGGTTCGAATCCCTCTACCTCCTCCATTTTTTCTAAATTAAATATTTTATCATCGCGGGGTGGAGCAGCACGGTAGCTCGTCGGGCTCATAACCCGAAGGTCGCAGGTTCAAATCCTGTCCCCGCAACCAAATGGTCCCGTGGTGTAGTGGTTAACATGCCTGCCTGTCACGCAGGAGATCGCCGGTTCGACCCCGGTCGGGACCGCCATTTTTTTACATAAAGGCTCGGTAGCTCAGTCGGTAGAGCAGAGGACTGAAAATCCTCGTGTCGGCGGTTCGATTCCGTCCCGAGCCACCATTTTGAAGTCGCAAGCCGACTTAGCTCAACTGGTAGAGCAACTGACTTGTAATCAGTAGGTTGGGGGTTCAAGTCCTCTAGTCGGCACCACTTTCAAAATGAGCCATTAGCTCAGTTGGTAGAGCATCTGACTTTTAATCAGAGGGTCGAAGGTTCGAATCCTTCATGGCTCACCATTTACAATTTAATGCGGGTGTAGTTTAGTGGTAAAACAAGAGCCTTCCAAGCTCTGGTCGAGAGTTCGATTCTCTTCACCCGCTTTTCAATTTATGGGCCTATAGCTCAGCTGGTTAGAGCGCACGCCTGATAAGCGTGAGGTCGATGGTTCGAGTCCATTTAGGCCCACCATAATTGTTCCGCAGTAGCTCAGTGGTAGAGCTATCGGCTGTTAACCGATCGGTCGTAGGTTCGAGTCCTACCTGCGGAGCCATATTATAGAGAAGTACCCAAGTGGCTCAAGGGGCTCCCCTGCTAAGGGAGTAGATCGCGAACGCGGTGCGAGGGTTCGAATCCCTTCTTCTCTGCCAGAACTGGCCCGTTGGTCAAGTGGTTAAGACACCGCCCTTTCACGGCGGTAACACGGGTTCGAATCCCGTACGGGTCATACTAAAAGAGATAGCATAATCTGCTATCTCTTTTTTGTTGTGTATAGATATAGAAGAAGCTATAACAGATTATAAATAATAAATTTAAAAAAGTTATATTAATTTAAATAGGATTACCTCTTCTTATACATAAGAAGAGGTAATCCTATTTTTTGAATATGTTTTAACTCTCTGCTGAATGCCCATCCGGTTTCATAACAGCATGACTATATGCGGATTGAAGAGTTTTGTATCCTAAAAGTGCAATAGTTAAGGCAAGGCCTCCTGCTATAATAGCCACACTAAATCCTGCCCGAGCTCCAAAGGTATCAATAACTAAACCAGCTATCGCTGACCCTAGGGAGACTCCAATACCAAGTCCTGTAATTGCCCAAGTCATTCCTTCGGTTATTTTTGATTCAGGTACGATTTTTTCCACAAGCCCCATAGTAATGATCATAGTAGGAGCGACAGATAACCCTGCAAAGAAAACAATGACTACTAGCCAAGTAATAGTGTTTACGAAAACTAGTGGCAGCATTGTTATCATGGAAAGTGTGACTGCTATTAAAAATTGATTATATGGTGGAGTACGGAGTTTAAGAGTACCGAAAGTTAGACCTGCCAGGCAGGAACCAATTGCATAGATGGAAAGCACAAAGCTAGCAGCTACTGTGTTTCCTTGATGTTCAGCAAAAGCTACACTAACGACATCTATTGTGCCAAATATAGTACCTATGGCGATGAGTGTGAATACAAGCACTCGTAATGTACCAATTTTAAATACTGTTCCTTTGTTTGTAATGTCGTGAGGGTGTACAGGTGGTTCTGTGCTTTTTTGCATGGTGAATAGGCATACCCCGATTGTAAGAAAAACAGATGATAAAAGTGGTCCTGCTTCTGGGAAGAACATAACACTTAAACTGACGGATAATACAGGACCAATGATGAAGCAAATTTCATCGACGACCGATTCGAAGGAAAATGCTGCATGCAATTTATGGGATCCACGGTATAGTTTAGCCCAACGTGCACGCACCATGGCCGACATGTTTGGCATACAACCTGCACATAAGGCGGATAGAAATAGCGTCCAATAAGGAGCCTCATATTTCGTACATAGAAGTAAGAGGATTGTAAAGAAAATACTGATACCTGTAGCCGGAAGAAGTATACGTGATTGCCCTAATTGATCAGCCATACGAGAAATATGAGGAGCTAGTAAAGCTGATGATAATGTGAAGGTGGCTGCAACGGCTCCGGCAAGCCAATAGTCACCACGTAACTGAGATAACATTGTAACAATACCAATGCCCATCATTGATATGGGCATCCGAGCTATAAATCCTGCTAATGAGAATCCTTTTGTACCAGGAGCATTGAAAATCTCACGGTAGGAATTAAACATAATAATCACCAAAGTATTTGACGTTTACATATACATTCTTCATGCTTTTAACTCCTCCTTTGTTCATTAATACCTTCTATAAAAATGGGCAGTGAGTCAATGTAGGATATAGGTAAGCAGTTATATTATCTTGTAAGCTAGAAATAATTGACATACGCACCGTATGCCAATATCATATTAACATACGATGCGTATGTCAATTAGAAAGTTTTATCGTTGGATAGAGAGCTAACGATAAAAGGAGTTATTCTTTTACATAGAGAACGATACTATAATAGGATTCATTTTGAATAAAGGGAATGAATAGAAGTAGGAGGAAAAGATGGGTAGAAAAACAAGAGAAGAAATGATCATTGAAACACGTGCAAAATTGCTGAGTGCAGCAAGAGATGCTTTTGGTACAGTTGGATATGTAAACACGTCTATGGATGATTTTACAGCATCTGTCGGTTTAACACGTGGTGCAATTTATCATCATTTTGGTGATAAAAAAGGATTGTTAGAAGCGGTTGTAAAAGAAATTGATATGGAAATGGATAATAAATTAAGAAAAGTATCAGATGAGGCGGAAGGAAAATGGGAAGGGTTTGTTGGGCGTTGTCGTGCGTATTTATCAATGGCACTTAATCCAGAAATTCAGCGAATTGTACTTCGTGATGCACCAGCAGTATTAGGAACTAGTTATTATCAATCATCACAGTCACAATGCTTAGTGACGATGGCGGAGATGCTTCAGCAACTAATGAAGGACTGTATTATTGAAAACACGGATTGTGAAGCATTAGCAAGATTCATAAATGGTGGACTAGTGGACCTTGCTTGTTGGATTGCGAATTCTGAAGATGCAGAGATGCATTTGTCTAAAGCTTTGCGTAGCCTATCACTTATATTGAATGGTTTATTATTAGAAAAGAATGCATGATTTTAACTGATATTTTTTATTAATATACGGTAATGGTTAAAAGGGAGGTGTTAAAGAATATGCTAATCGATTTATTTCACTGTATTCTATATAGGCCAACTAACATCCATTTTGTAAGGGGATAATGTGTTAGTTTAATCTTATAATACGATTTCTTTTTCGACTATTAGGATTTGGATTATAAAAAATGAAGGTAGTTACAGGGAGTAATCGAATCACACTATTTTTATTCACAATCTAAAGAAAACGCCTCCATTGAAATTGATTCCACACCTATTCTAATAACTTTACACTTTATGTGAAAAAGTTCACAAATAGGTCATAATTTGTGAAGTAATTCACAATGATACATGCTACAATATGAGTGTAAAGAAGTTAAACAACATTAAATTAGTATTTTAATTAATTACTTAAACAATCATAAAAAATAGATGTGAACAATAGAGAGGGGAAATTAACATGAAAAAAGGTATCAATCGTGTAGTATTAGTAGGAACAGGAGCTGTAGGTTGTAGTTATGCTTACTCAATGATTAACCAAGGTGTAGCTGAAGAATTTGTACTTGTAGATGTTAATGAAGCAAAAGCAGAAGGAGAAGCAATGGACTTAAGCCATGCGGTACCATTTTCTCCAGCAGCAACAAAAGTTTGGAGCGGTAGCTATGCAGATTGTAAAGATGCAGATTTAGTTGTTATCACTGCTGGATTACCACAAAAGCCAGGTGAAACTCGTCTAGACTTAGTTGAGAAAAATACAAAGATCTTTAAACAAATCGTTCGCGGTATTATGGATAGCGGATTCGATGGAATCTTCTTAATTGCAACAAACCCAGTTGACATTTTAACTTACGTAACTTGGAAAGAATCTGGATTACCAAAAGAGCGCGTAATCGGTTCTGGTACTACTTTAGACTCTGCTCGTTTCCGTTACATGTTAGGTGACTACTTAGATGTAGATCCACGTAACGTTCATGCTTACATCGTTGGTGAGCACGGTGACACTGAACTTCCAGTATGGAGCCACGCTACTGTAGGTGTACAAAAACTAGAAACAATCTTAGCTAACAACGAGCAGTACAATCAAGAAGACTTAGATAAAATCTTCGAAAATGTTCGTGATGCAGCTTACCATATCATCGAGCGTAAAGGCGCAACTTACTACGGAATCGGTATGTCACTACTTCGTGTAACTAAAGCAATCTTAAGCAACGAGAACAGCGTATTAACTGTATCTGCATACCTTGAAGGTCAGTATGGTGAGAAAGATGCTTACGTAGGTGTTCCAGCTGTTATTAACCGCCAAGGTGTACGTGAAATCGTAGAACTTGAGCTAAATGAAGAAGAAAAAGTGAAATTCGCTCATTCTGTAAAAGTATTAAAAGAAACAATGGCACCAGTACTATAATAATCGCTAAATAATTCAGAGGCGGGAAACTGCTTCCTACCTCTGAGTTTTTATATAATTTAATATAAATTCCTTTTCCGGTTTCCCTTGTATATCCCCAATATACCCCTTTTGCTGGATAAGGGTCGTTTATAGAAAAGAGCACTCTACTTTATATAGAGTGCTCTTTATTATTATCATTTTTTAGGAGTTAATCCTAATTTCTTTAAAATATCTGCAAGTGTACCGCTTTTTGATTTTTCAACAGGTGTTTGTGATTTAGATGCATCAGGACCTTTTTTCAAGAAGTTCTTTTCAACGAAGCGAATATCTTTTTCGTCAACAATGCCATCTTTGTTAAGGTCGCCGTCTTTTACAGATAGTCCTTTTTTACCATAGTTGCTAGCAATAATTTCTGCATCTTTCATATCAATTACTTTATCACCATTTACATCACCTGCAAGGTTTTCATCAAAGCGTGCATAATAATATTGGCCAAGTAGCTTACCATCTTTCTCAGTACCTAATTTCGTTGTTAGTCGGCTTGTTAAATGTCCTGGAACCTCTACGTATAAGTTGTAGTCGCGTTTATTAACAGGTAGTCCATTTAGTTTAAAGTAACCGTATTTATCAAGTGAGTCTTCAAACTTATGACGGTAAGAATCAGTCGCATATACTTTTACGCCAAGCTTTGTATAATCGAACTTTTCATCTAAATATCCACGTTCATTTAAGAATGCACCAGGTTTAATATTTCCTTCTACTAGTGAGTTTAAGGACATTACTGAGAATGATTGATCTTGAAGGACACGCATTCTATTTGGCGCTGTTTCTCCTGGTTTCCAGTATACAAACACTGCTGACTCTAATTGAGCATTTGCTTCATAAAATTCATCGTTTTCTACTTTGAACGTTACATCAATGAACGGGAAATCACCATCTAATCCAGCAAAGTTTTTGTCATCGATAGCACCGCCAACCGTAACAGAGCCTGCTTCTAGTTTCGGTTCATGTACTTTTGCCGTTATCCCTTTTTCAGAAAGGAGCTTTTCAAAAGTAGGATTCAATTTCGCATTTGCAAATTTGAAGTTCTTCTCTAGGAATTTCACGTTAAATTCCCCAGCAACAAATTGTTTCACATGTTTGGCGTTTAGCGTCACAGTGAATTCATCACCTTTATATACTTCTTTTTTATCATAACTAGTTTTCGCATATTGAGCTCCTTGCGGGATAAACCAATAGTTATTTACACCACTTGGATAGTCAGCTCCTGCAGTTGCATAATCGAAAATATATACGCCTGTGTTCATTGGGCCTTCCACTTTAAAGGATTCAGGAGTAATGCCAACCTTAAAGTCACCATTTGCATTAATAGGTAAAAACTTATGCAAGTATGGAGAATAGTCATAATACATAACTCCATTCGCTTCTTGCGTAATATTTAGCCCTTTTCCTTTTAAGTAGTCAACGTTCGAATCATACACATTTCCTTTAATCCATAACGCTTTTTTACCATCTTCTACTGTATAATTTTCTTCATTTAATTCATAAATGCCAGGTTTTAATCCAGTTAATTTCACTTCTGGCGGTGTATTATCAATTACGACATAATCACCTTTCACACGTGCTTTCCCAGCTTTATCATAGCCAACAAACTCAATTGTGTAGTCTCCTTCTGGTAAGTTGATTTTCTCATCACCGATTGGTTTCGCAGGATCATTTGTGAAAGGATACACTCTGCCGTTAAAGAATGAATCTAAGTAGTAATACACATCCGTTTTTAGGCCACTCGTGTTTAACGTTCCAATGAAGCCGAGTGCTTTATTTGTTTTGGAATCTTTCACGATAAGATCTAACGTTTCAAGTTCGCTATTTAATTGGAATGCCCCGTGAACATATGATTCACCGTATGGATTAAATTTCGATGTATCAGTTGAAATTGCTTTTCTTGATAATATCGCATTTTCAATACCAGGCTCTGATACGCGAATAGAGAACGGAATTTGATACGTTTCCTCTTTGTTTTTCGTATTTGTAATATGAATATATCCTTCATAGCGGCCTTGCTTTGCACCGGCTGGAACATTAATTTTTGCTTCAATTTCATCCGCTTTGCCAGCATCAAGCGTAATTGTTTCTGGAACAGAAACTTTTACACCGTTTGCGGTAGCATCGTTAATAGCAGAAGATGCTGGTGTATAAGAAATTTCTGTTTTAAATTCTTTTTTCTCTTGTTTATTATGATTTTCCACTTTTATATTTCGTTTTTGTTCAAGAGCTTCACCGTCTTTTTGATAAAACTTCCCGAATGCAATGGATCCAGTTTCTTCTGGTACTTCAATTACTTCATCATTCACAACTGTTTTTGTTGTATCTAGCACTTTAAAACTTGCTTCTGTATGAACAGCGTTGTACGCATCTACTCGTCCAGCTCCAACTTCATATACAGAATACTTTTCTTTTAAATCATCAGCTGTGTTCATTAGAGATGCTTTTACATCGAACGGAGAGTATTCTGGATGTTCTTGTAAAATAAGTGCAGCAACACCCGCGATATGAGGGGATGCCATAGATGTTCCTTGCATACGCTCATAGGAAACGTCATAGTTTTCGCCTTCTTGTGGATCGTTAATATATTCAGGTACTGTTGAAAGGACAGCAACACCAGGCGCTGTAATATCAGGTTTAATATCATCATTTGATGTAACAGGGCCACGTGAGCTAAAGTCTGCAAGATGGTCGCCTTCTGTTTGAATGTAGTTGATTTCATCGAAAGTTAAAGAGGTACTGCCTTGTTCAATTTGAGCTTTTAGTTTTTCCCCGTCTTCTTTCGTTAGTCGGAATGCTGGAATGTATTTTGTGCTTTCGCCAACGTAGAAAGGAATTTCTCCATCCACATTGTTATAAATAATAACGGCTTTTGCACCTGCTTGTTTTGCGTTAGCAATTTTTTCATCAAATGAGAGTGTACCACGTGCAACGAGAGCGATTTTTCCTTTTACATCTTTTTTACTAAACTCGTCAGGAGTACCGATTCCTACAGATTCAATAGGTAAAGATTGTCCTTTGAAATCCTCTATTTTATCAGTGAAGTTTTTTCCGAATAAAATTAGGTTAGAGAATTGTAATTGTCCAGCATGACCTGATAGTTTCGGTAAGGAAATAGAGCTGTCACTTGCTCCAACTGTAATAGCAAAGGGAGAAGCACCTGGTGATCCGAGTGTCGCTGGATTTGGACCAGAGTTTCCAGCAGCAACGACTGTAACAACACCGGAAAGCATCGCGTTATTGACAGCGATAGAAGTTGGATCAAGCGGATTGTTGCTATCGTCACCTAGCGATAAGTTAATGACGTTCATACCGTCAGAAATAGATTTATCGATCGCAGCGATAATACCAGAACTATCTCCGCTTCCATAAGGACCGAGTACACGATAGTTATACAGTTCAATGTCAGGTGCAACACCTTTTACTGCGGAATCTGATTTGTTTTTCTTTTGAGCAGAAACGATACCTGCTACGTGAGTACCGTGTGCCGTGTAGAAGGAAGAACCACGATCATCAAATTCAGGAGCACCGGATTGTTGCCATTCTGAATAAGTAGTCTCCATCGGATCGGCATCGTTATTAATAAAGTCCCAACCTTTTACGGAGTTTGGATCTACCTTACTAGAATCTTCGCCAGATTTTGCGCGATAGCCTTTATACACGTCTTTTAAGTCAGGATGATTGTAATCAATACCTGTGTCTAATACACCAACTTTAATTCCTTTTCCGGTAATGCCTTCGCTATGTAACTTATCTACACCAATTTGCGGAATGCTATCTGTTAGTTTTTGAGGTGCTTTTTGCTCCGCTTGTTTTGGTAAATTTAATTTCACTTCGTAATCTTTCCAAATACGTTTTACAACGCCAATTCGTAACAATTCTTCCACTGTATTTGCAGGTAACGTTAGAGCAACCCCATTGATCGCATGCTTATAAGAACGTTTAATTTGTACAGACTGGAAATTCCCTGATTTTACTGATGGGCTGAATTGGTGAAGGCGTTTTAATCCTTCTTGGAATTCTTTATGCTCTTGATCAATACGTGCTTTTATATTTTCAGGAGCAGCCTGTAATCCTTTTTCTTTTTGTTTCAATTCATTAATTTTTACTGGTGCAGTTTGAAATTCTACAATGATATTTACTGGCTCAGAACTACTCGTATTAATATCTGGCGAAATAGTAAAACCAGGATTGGCATCTAACGTTTGTAATGCCTGACGCTGGTCTTTAGAGAGCTTTGATAGTAAAGATTGAGCGTTTGATGAGTCAATTTGATTAATAGGATTTTCAGCAAGTACATTGAACGGAAGGGCAGTTGAAAATAGAACGCCAGCCGTTACAATTCCGGTAACAAAACGATTTTTCTTTTTCATATATAGGCCTCCGATAATTTATATTTTAAATTTTATTTCTCCACGCCTGGTGTTTGCTCTGCGTGGAATGTCCAGTTTAGCTGTAAGGAATCACCCTGGAATTTATTTTGATCTTGGTCGTTATCTTCAAAGGAGAAGAGAACGTGTAAGTAATCTGTTTCACCAGATTTAATACCATCAATTAAGTTATGACGTTCTAGAGAAGTAGCTACATCCTCAGGTTTCATAGTTTTTAATTCTGATAGTTTTGTTTCCCACAAAATTTCGTGATCATCGTTTGGATTAGATGGCTTTCCATCATTCACTAAAAATTTGACGATGATGTGATCGCCTAAATCTTCACCATCATTATTTTGCTTTGCATCTGTAACTTCATAGGATGTTTCAAGTGCTACTTTTGCAATATCCAATGTCCCTTTGTTTTCAAGTTTGAAGTTTCTTTCAATAAAGTCGCCTGGCTTTAAATCTTTCACATTAACGATTACACTTGGATTAATAGAAAGATCTAGTGTACCAGCTTGAAAGGAGTTACTAGATGTTTCAGAATCACTGAAATAGGCGAATACACCGCCGAATGTAAGGGATAAGCCAAGTGAAGCTGTGACAACTCCCATCCCAACCTTTTGTTTTAATGACATAAGAAAGCCCCCCTAATTTAATTTTTATCAAACTTTCACCTAGAGTATGGATAGAGTAAACATAGTGTTTCAGTATGAATTATATTTGCGAAGGTTCGATGTTCTTTATTGAGAACAAGTATATGCTTATGAATTTTCCATTTCAATAAAATTATGACAAAAAATGTTGAGAAACATTTTTTTATGACAGATTATTTTGTTGCGATTTTAAGTGATAAATGGCGAGTAAAATAGGATAGATCTAATGAAATAAAGGTTGAGAAATAAATAATAGGATGAAAGACTAGTAGAAAATGAAGCGTTTGCAATGAATATTCGTCAAAATTCGATATTTTACACAGTGAATTTGAATATTTTAAGCGAAATTAAAGAAAAAAACGAATATTTTTTAAAAAATAACAAGGATATTTCAGTTTTTCGCAGAAATGATAAAGAGTAAAAAAATTCTGTCATCTTGGTGAGGTGAACATATTGGATGTAATAAATTGTGAAGAAGTGAAACGAGATGAGTTTCATACAGAAAAGTACTATGACAGTTATAACATCTTTGGGGCACATATTGTGACGGAAGATGGGATGCGAGGTGTACGATTCACAGTATGGGCTCCTCATGCGAAAGCAATGAGTGTTGTTGGAGATTTTAATGAATGGGATTATGAGAAACATAAGATGCTACAAGTGACAGAAGAGGGGATTTGGTCCTTGTTTGTACCGCATATTGAAGAGAATGAGATATATAAGTATGCGATTGAAACGATGGACGGTGATGTGATTTTAAAAGCAGATCCTTACGCAGTATATGCAGAAATAAGACCAAATACGGCATCGGTAGTTTTTGATATAGAGGGATATGAATGGAATGATAAAAACTGGATTCGTAAGAGAAAGAAAAAATCGATTTATAAAGAAGCGATGACAGTTTATGAATTACATTTCGGTTCTTGGAAAAAGAAAGAAGATGGCGCTCTGTATTCTTACAGAGAAATGGCCGAGGAGCTCATTCCGTATGTGGTGGAACATCAATTTACACATATTGAAATTATGCCGCTTGTTGAGCATCCATATGATCGTTCTTGGGGATATCAAGGAACGGGATATTATGCAGCGACAAGTAGATTCGGCACGCCACATGATTTGATGTATTTTGTCGATGAATGTCATAAATATGGAATCGGTGTCATTTTAGATTGGGTGCCGGGGCATTTTTGTAAAGATGCTCACGGTTTATATTTGTTTGATGGGACACCGACTTATGAATATAAAGATATAGATGTACAAGAAAACCTAGTATGGGGAACTGTTAATTTTGATTTAGGCAAGAGGGAAGTACGTAATTTTTTAATTTCAAATGCTTTATTTTGGATGAGATATTTCCATATTGATGGTTTCAGGGTGGATGCAGTTGCGAACATGCTGTACTGGAATAAAGAAGGACAGGAGCAAAGTAATGAGCACGCTGTTTCATTTTTACGAGAGTTAAATGAAGCGGTGTTTGCAGAAGATGAAGATTTTCTTATGACAGCAGAAGATTCAACAGCTTGGCCACTTGTAACAGCTCCAACGTATGAAGGTGGGCTTGGGTTCAATTACAAATGGAATATGGGCTGGATGAATGATGTGCTGAAATATATGGAGTGTGCGCCTGAGTACAGGAAGTATATTCATGAGAAAATGACGTTCTCTTTAATATATGCTTACTCTGAAAATTTCATATTACCGCTTTCTCATGATGAAGTCGTTCATGGGAAAAAGTCGTTATTAAATAAAATGCCAGGAGATTACTGGGATAAGTTTGCTCAACTTCGTTTATTATATGGATATTTCTTTACTCACCCAGGAAAGAAATTACTTTTCATGGGAGGAGAATTTGGGCAGTTTGATGAGTGGAAAGACCTTGAAGATTTGGATTGGAATTTACATGACTTTGAAATGCATCGTTATATGCATGATTACTTTAAAGAGCTCATAGCATTGTATAAGCGCTCCAAACCACTTTGGCAGCTTGACCATTCACCTGAAGGATTTCAGTGGATAGATGCTAATAATCATGAGCAAAGTATTTTCTCGTTTATCCGCCAAGGGGATAAAAAAGAGGATGCGTTAGTTGTCGTATGTAATTTTACGAAAGCTACATATGAAAACTATAAAGTAGGTTTGCCAGATTTCGAGTATTATAACGAGGTTTTAAACAGTGACGCTGAGCAATATGGCGGATCGGGTCAAGTGAATAAGAAACGTCTCAAGACGATTCAAGAACCGTATCATAATCAAGCGGCACATGTAGAAATTACAATTCCACCATTTGGCGTATCCATATTACGACCAGTGAAGACGAGAAAGGGGAGCAAAAAACAAGATGGCTCAAAAACAAAAGTGCGTAGCAATGTTACTAGCAGGGGGAAAAGGTAGTCGATTAAGTGCATTAACAAAAAATTTAGCCAAGCCAGCTGTTCCATTTGGTGGTAAATATCGCATTATTGATTTTACGCTAAGCAACTGTGCGAATTCTGGTATTGAAACGGTGGGGATTTTAACGCAATACCAACCACTCGAACTTCATAATTATATCGGAATCGGCAATGCTTGGGATTTAGACCGAGTAAGCGGTGGAGTCACAGTATTACCTCCTTATGCGGAGTCTTCAGGTGTGAAGTGGTACACAGGTACGGCAAGTGCCATTTATCAAAACTTAAACTATTTAAGTCAATATGAACCAGAGTATGTCCTGATTTTATCTGGCGACCATATTTATAAAATGGATTACAGTAAAATGCTAGATTACCATATTGAGAAAGAAGCAGACGTTTCGATTTCTGTTATTGAAGTGCCTTGGGATGAAGCGAGTCGTTTCGGTATTATGAATACGAACGAAGAGATGGAGATTGTTGAATTTGAAGAGAAACCGCAATTTCCAAGAAGTAATCTTGCATCAATGGGAATTTATATTTTTAACTGGGCAATTTTGAAAGAGTATTTAGAGATGGATGCAAGAAATCCTGAATCTAGTAATGATTTCGGAAAAGATGTACTTCCGCTTTTATTAGATGAAGGGAAAAAGCTAATGGCGTATCCATTTGAAGGATATTGGAAAGATGTTGGAACGGTGAAAAGCTTATGGGAAGCGAATATGGATTTACTTCGTGATGAAACATCGCTGAATTTAAACGATCGTAATTGGCGTATTTATTCTGTAAATCCAAATGAGCCACCTCAATATATTGCTGAAAAGGCAAAAGTAGAAGAATCACTTATTAACGAAGGATGCGTCATTGAAGGGGACGTGAAGCATTCTGTATTATTCCAAGGGGTGACGGTGGAAGAAGGTAGTATGGTTATTGATTCTGTCGTTATGCCAGGAGTGAAGATTGGTAAAAATGTTGTGATTGAAAGAGCGATTGTTGGATCGGAAATGGTTATTGAAGATGGAACAATTATTCGTCCAGAAAAAAATGTCGACGATGTAGTACTAATTGCTGAAGGGAAATAGAAAAGGGGGATGAAATGAATGGGAGAAAAAATGTTAGGAATTATTAATGCAACGGGAAGTTTTCCTTCCTTAAAGAAAGTAACAGGGCATCGCTCACTAGCGGCGTTACCGTTTGGGGGCCGTTATCGACTCATTGATTTCATGCTTTCAAATATGGTGAATTCTAATATTCATAGTGTAGCGGTTTTTACAAGTCATAAAAACCGTTCGCTAATGGACCATGTTGGTTCAGGAAAACAGTGGGATTTAGATAGAAAAAGAGATGGACTGTTTTTATTCCCACCAAATTGCCAATGTGACCAAGATGAATTTGGGTCTTTTGCACATTTTAGAAGACATATTGATTATTTTCTAAGAGCCAGAGAAGAGTATGTCGTTATTACGAATAGCCATCTCGTAACAGCATTAAATTTTCAAGCGGTGTTAGAGCGACATATACATACGGAAGCTGATATTACTGAAGTTTGTCATGAAGGGGTTTCGCTTCAAACATACGTGTTAAAGAAACAATTATTGTTAGATTTATTCGAGACATATAAAGATGTGGAGCAATACAGTTTATTTGATGTAGTGAGAGAAAAGCGCGGAAAATCACTGCATATTGCTACGTATGAGCATACAGGATATGTAGCTATTATTGATTCGATTGAAAGTTACTATAAACATAGCTTAGAAATTTTGCAGCCTGCTATTTGGAAGCAATTATTTAAGAAAGAAGCACCAATCTTTACGAAAGTAAAAGATGAACCACCAACTCGTTACCTGAAGGGTGCAGCCGTGAAAAATACAATGATTGCAAACGGCAGTATTATCGAAGGTGAAGTAGAAAATAGTGTTGTCTCCCGTTCTGTTAAAATTGGGAAAGGTTCAATTGTCCGTAATAGCATTATTATGCAAAAGAGCAAAATTGGAGATAACTGTATAATAGACGGTGTTATTATTGATAAAGACGTGAACATTGGTGATGGTGTTGTCTTAAAAGGAAACGTGGATGAGCCATATGTTGTAGAAAAAGGAAGCATTCAAAATAGTACGATTAATAGTTATTCGTGAACTACTCGCCACTTAGCAAAACTTGAAGTGGGAGCTTCTCAGTTCCACGACGAAAGTAACCTTTCGTCTCCCTGAGCGTTACTTCGGGGTGTTCCACCCCTAGATGTCCAACGCTTGGACGCTCTTTTCGTACGGTTGATATTTTACGCAGGAACCGAATATGGCTTGGTTTTCGCACTCTATTTTCTTCCTGCAACCTTCTATATCAAGTTATCAAAGAACTTCATATAGTTAGTTTATCAAAAGTTTTTGGCTATGCCAAACCGAAATTCATCTCCGACCTACCGTTGGGCTATTGCCCTTCATACGGTTGAGGAAGGAGAATTCTTTCGGTAAATTCGTTAAAAAGATCAGTGGGGGTTTTTCCTCCACTGATTAAAGCATTCATTCAAATGAAAACTCGAAGGGAGGAAGCTGCAAGGGAAGTCGTATAAGCTTTTCGTGCAGTGGGACAACAAGTGAATATTTTATTTGCAGTATCAGAATGTGTACCATTTGTTAAATCGGGAGGATTAGCTGATGTAGCAGGTGCGCTCCCAAAAGAGCTGAAAAAATTAGGTGTGGACGTTCGCATTATACTCCCAAATTATAGTCTTATTCCGCAAAAATTAAGGGATGGATGTACGTTACATAAAGTAATTAACGTCCCGCTTGGGTGGAGAAATCAATATTGCGGAATTTTAAAAGGTGAGCAAGACGGGATTACGTATTACTTAATAGATAATGAATATTATTTTAAGAGGGATTCTCTGTATGGTCATTATGATGATGGAGAGCGTTTTTCTTATTTTTCGAAAGCAGTTTTAGAGTGTATTCCTCATCTTGATTTCGAAGTGGATGTTCTTCATAGCCATGATTGGCATACAGCTATGGTGAATTTCTTACTGCGTGAAAAGTATCAAGATAACCCATTATATGAGCATATTAAAACGGTGTATACGATTCATAACTTGCAGTTCCAAGGTGTATTTCCTCCTGAAGTGATGTACGACTTATTAGAACTTGGTGATGAATATTTCCGTAGTGAGCAGCTAGAGTTTTATGGAAATGTGAACTTTATGAAGGGTGGTATTATCGCTTCTGATCAAATTACAGCGGTTAGCCCGACATACAAAGAGGAAATTCAATATGAGTTTTTCGGTGAGAAGTTAGATGGGTTGTTACGCAAATATAATGGGAAGCTTAGCGGCATCGTAAATGGAATTGATACGAGCGTATATAATCCAGAAACGGATTCGTATATTACTGCTCAGTATGATGCAGAGTCATTAGAGGAAAAGAATGAAAATAAACGTGCATTGCAGCGTTATTTTGGTTTGCCTGAAAAAGAAGATACACCAATTATTTCAATGGTAACTAGATTAACGAAGCAAAAAGGTCTTGATTTAGTACGTACTGTATTCCGTGAAATAATGGAGAAAGATGTACAATGTATTATTTTAGGGTCAGGTGATTCGGAATATGAACAATTCTTTGAGTGGATGGCATACGAATATCCCGAGAAGGTAAAAGTGTATATCGGATTTAATGAAGAGTTAGCTCACCAAGTGTATGCGGGAAGTGATTTATTCTTAATGCCATCACTATTTGAACCGTGTGGACTGGGACAACTTATCGCATTAGCGTACGGTACAATTCCGATTGTAAGAGAGACAGGCGGATTAAATGATACTGTACAATCTTATGACGAAGAAACTGGAGAAGGAAATGGTTTCAGTTTTACGAACTTTAATGCACATGACATGTTGCACACAGTTCATCGTGCAATTGAATTTTATCATGATAAACCGGTATGGGAGCAGCTTGTAAAGCAAGCGATGACTGAAGATTATAGCTGGGAGAAATCAGCTCTTGCCTATAAGAAATTGTATAAAAGTCTCATGGAATAACATGTAGGTGGTGAAGAAATGTTTACTCATGTTGAAAGCTTCAAATCAGCTTTTCTAGAAAAGTTAGAGACGATGTATGGGAAAAGTTTCAAAGATTCTACAACTCGTGATCAATACAATACGCTGGGATACATGGTACGTGAGTATATGAATAGTCAATGGATTGCAACGAACGAAAGCTATCGATCTGGAGAGCGAAAGCAAATGTATTACTTATCCATTGAGTTTTTACTTGGACGTTTGCTTGGAAGTAATATATTAAATTTAGGCATCAGGGATGTATGTGAGCAAGGACTTTCTGAGCTTGGTATTTCGTTGCAACAACTAGAAGAGGTGGAAGCAGATGCAGGTCTTGGAAATGGTGGACTTGGACGATTAGCAGCCTGTTTCCTTGATTCGCTTGCATCTTTAAACTTACCAGGTCATGGCTGTGGAATTCGCTACAAGCACGGCTTATTTGATCAAAAAATTGTTGATGGTTATCAAGTTGAATTTCCAGAACAGTGGCTTCTTCATGAAAACGTATGGGAAGTAAGAAGGCATGATCAAGCTGTAGAAGTAAGTTATTTCGGCAATGTTGAATCGCTATACATTGACGGGCGTTTAGAGTTCAGGCATACGAATGCAGAAGTGATTATGGCAGTACCATATGACGTTCCAGTAGTAGGTTATGAGACGAATACTGTAAATACACTCAGACTTTGGAATGCTGAACCAGTTCCTTTCCCGCAAAATTGCAAAGATATTTTGAAATATAAGCGTGAAACAGAGGCGGTATCGGAGTTTTTATATCCAGATGATACGCATGATGAGGGGAAAATACTTCGTTTGAAACAACAGTATTTCCTCGTATCAGCAAGTTTGCAAAATATCGTTCGTCTGCATAGAGACAGATATGGTGACCTTCGCCAATTGCATGAGAAAATTGCGATTCATATTAATGATACACATCCAGTTTTGGCGATTCCAGAACTGATGCGTATTTTATTAGATGAAGAAAAACTAGCATGGGAAGAAGCTTGGTACATAACGACGCAAACGATTTCTTATACGAATCATACGACGTTATCAGAAGCACTTGAGAAGTGGCCAATTCACATTTTTAAACCGTTATTGCCGAGAATTTATATGATTATTGAAGAGATTAATGAACGTTTCTGTCACGAACTTTGGGAACGTTATCCATATGAATGGCATCGTATTGAGGAGATGGCGATTATTGCGCATGATCTTGTGAAAATGGCTCATTTAGCAATTGTCGGTAGCCATAGTGTTAATGGTGTAGCGAAAATTCATACGGAAATTTTAAAGCAACGTGAAATGCGATTGTTTTATGAGTTTTATCCAGATAAGTTTAATAATAAAACGAATGGAATTGCTCATAGACGCTGGTTAATGAAGGCGAATCCGCAGCTGACGAACCTTATTTCAGAGGCGATTGGAACAGAGTGGAAGAAAGAACCGATTAAGCTTCAAGCCTTGCAAACAGTTCAACACGATGCGAGTTTCCAAGAGAAATTTGCAGAGGTAAAACAAGAGCGTAAAGAGATTTTAGCGGAGCGTATTCATAATAAAATGGGGATTACAATTGATCCTAATTCTATTTTTGATGTGCAAGTAAAAAGACTGCATGCTTACAAGCGACAATTATTAAATGTTCTTCATATTTTATATTTGTATAATCGTTTGAAAGAGGATGCTAGTTTTACATTTTATCCGCGTACTTTTATTTTTGGAGCGAAAGCATCACCTGGCTATTACTATGCGAAAAAAATTATTAAATTAATCAATGAACTCGCAAGGAAAGTGAATAATGATCCGTACGTAAGCCAATATATGAAAGTTATCTTTCTAGAAAACTATCGAGTGTCTCTAGCGGAAGATATATTCCCAGCGGCCGATGTAAGTGAACAAATTTCAACTGCGAGTAAAGAAGCATCAGGAACAGGTAATATGAAATTTATGATGAATGGTGCGATTACACTCGGCACGTTAGACGGAGCTAATATTGAAATAAAAGACAGAGTCGGTGATGATAACTGTTTCATTTTCGGCTTAACGGCGGAAGAGGTTCTTCATTACTATCAAAATGGTGGATATCGTGCAAGTGATTATTATCATCATAATATGCATATTAAAAAAGTAGTAGATCAGTTAACGAATGGTTTCTTTGCACATTCGGGAGCTGAATTTGAAGCGATTTACGATTCTCTCGTTATTCAAAATGATGAATACTTCGTTCTGCGAGATTTTGGTCCATATGCGGAAAGGCAAGAAGCTGTTGGTAGAGCTTATGAGAACCGAACGAAGTGGCTAGAAATGTCGATTTTAAATATTGCACAATCTGGTCATTTTGCGAGTGATCGAACAATTTTACAGTATAGTAATGAAATTTGGGGTATTGGTAATGCGGTTACACAGTATTAAGTGAAAGTCCCTTTTGAAGGGGCTTTTATTCATGGAGACAAAGTGTATTCACTTTTAAACGAGGAATATAATCGCTTAAAAAACCGAGCTTAATCTCATTAAGCTCGGTTTTCTTTTTTTGCTTAAGCAAGAAATGGGATGGCAGTATATATGATACCTGTTCCACCATATTCTCCTGTCGCAAAGTATGAAAATGTAAAGAAACCCGTAAACGTAAAAATTACAATGAGAAAAAGTGCAAAGATAAATTTTAGCATGTAAGGTCCCCTCATCCAAAAATAATTTCATATATTATTATAGTATAAGGATATATAATTTCCAAATGTTTACTGGTTAAAAATGAGAAGTCAGACATGTTTTGTATGTTGTAATGGAATGATTATTTATAACGGATTTTGTATTTTTCGTAAATGTCATGTTGTGATGAACGTGTGCATATTCCCAATCACGATCATTAAAATTTATGTTTCGGGGAGGGAGAAGTGGAACGACATCGAATAAGTTGACGAAACGAAAGCTACTAGCTACTTGTAGTTTATAATAATTTCGAAAGGCGATATCTCCAACTTTTGGAGAGGCAAATGTATAAAGACCGTACTGTGAGAAGGCAGTGTTTATACGTGCATCTAGTATGTGTAATGTAGCGAGTGCCCCTCCTAAGCTATGACCTGTTGCAAGAAGTTTTTTATGGGCTGGTAGTGATACAAGCATATCCATAATAGAATCCCGGCAAGATTCATAAATAGAAAGAAAGCCGTTATGGACGTTTCCGCTGTTTAAAGCATATGGATATGGTCTTTGATTGACGAGTGAGTCGATAATCCAGTCTGTATCTGTTTGTGTCCCGCGAAAAGCTACAATAATTGTATCCTCAGATTCTAGTATGAATCCGAACCATTCTGTCGTTTGAATGGTTTTTCCTTGAAAGCCTTGTACATATTGAAAACCATCTGGTATTTCGAAAATCCCATTTTGTTTATATTGTTCATACGTTAACTCACAACAAGAAGCTAACAATATGGCAGTATCTTTATCGAAGGATAAAGGAGTACGCATTAAGGAAGCCCTCCTTAAGAAAAGGTATAGTTCAATATATGCAGTGAGGGACTTGATTCATTCTTTTGAGAAAGTTTGAAAAGTAGGCTTGAACCTTTATAAATATAAAGAAGAAGCGCGGCTAAATGAGGTTATGGAATCCAATATGATTCAAAATGGTTTATACAGTCAAAAAAAAGATAGTTCCCTATGAAGGGGACTATCTTTTTTTGTTTTATCCCGCTTTAATGGGCAGTAAGACCCCCACCTCAAAATTCAGCGAAAGCAAAGAAGTTAGGTGGGGGATCAACTGCCCATAAAAGTCCGATTGGTTCAACTAATAATCAGTGGGGGATGAAGAAAACCCCCACTGATTAAAGTTTCACTTTATTCTTTCCCATCTAAAAGACGTCCAAGTCCGCCTAAAACGCTGCCTTCACCGCTGTTTTGAGCTGCTGGGCTTGTAAGACGTGCTGCTAAACGGCTAAGTGTTAAGGACTGAATCCAAACCGTTCCAGGACCTTCTAACGTTGCGAAGAATAAACCTTCGCCGCCGAATAGGGCTGTTTTTACTTTTCCAACGAATTGAATATCGTAGTTAACGTCTTTTGTCATGGCAACGAGACAACCTGTATCGATGCGAAGTTTTTCGCCAGGTTTTAATTCACGCTTATATACAGTTCCTCCTGCATGCATGAAAGCGAGCCCATCACCTTCAAGTTTCTGCATGATGAAACCTTCACCACCGAAGAAACCAGTTCCAATTTTTTTCGTAAACTCAATCCCGATAGAAACGCCCTTTGCTGCACAAAGAAACGCGTCTTTTTGACAAACTACTTTCCCTTGATATTCTGTTAAATCAACAGGAATAATTTTTCCGGGATAAGGAGCGGCGAACGATACGTGGCGCTTGCCATGACCTGTATTTGTAAAGACAGTCATAAACATACTTTCACCTGTAACAAGACGCTTACCAGCGCCCATTAATTTACCGAATAGACCACTAGATTGGCCAGAACCATCACCGAAAATGGTTTCCATTTCGATATGATCTTCCATCATCATCATTGCGCCAGCCTCTGCGATAACGCTTTCTTCAGGATCTAATTCAATTTCAACAAACTGCATATCATCGCCATATAATTTATACTCGATTTCATGTGCTTGCATTTTTTCACCCCATCATATGTAGTAATTATATTGTACAGAAATCAAAGAAATTAGAATACTGTAGATTTGTTAATTTTTGAATAAAAATAGAATGAAAATTTAAGGTTATACTAGAATTATAAAAAACGATGGGTTGAAAGTGTTCTCATTTGACGTTTTTGATATAGCATGATATAGTGAAAACACTATTGAGCTACATAATGTGGTACGGAAATAAAGCACGTTGTATTAAAGGCTGTAAGCTTGTTATACATTCATGTCCTTTATATCCACCTTTTCATGTGGATTCATAGTTTCATTTTTATTTAGGAGGTACATGACATGCAAACAGGTAAAGTTAAATGGTTTAACGGCGAAAAAGGTTTTGGCTTCATCGAAGTTGAAGGCGGAGAAGACGTATTCGTACATTTCTCAGCTATCCAAGGCGACGGCTTCAAAACTTTAGAAGAAGGTCAAGAAGTTTCTTTCGAAATCGTTGATGGAAACCGCGGACCACAAGCAGCTAACGTTACAAAAAACTAATTAGCTAGCGATAAAAAGCATTCCGATTTTCGGAATGCTTTTTTTTATTCTTTGGAACTTGACTCATTTGAAGATAGTTCGCCTTTGAAAGTACGCTCTTCAAAGTCATCGAGCATTTGTTCATATTCTTCATGCTCTTCCGTAGCGAAAACTTGTGGGTTTTTTCCATACATATCTGTACCGATAAAGTTTTCGAAATCCTCTACGTAGCCTACATTTTCCTCGCTATTTACGTACATGCCATTATAGTTTTTTGAATCTTGTCTTTCTAAATCAGATGGTGTTTCAGACGTTCCGTAATTGGCAACATCTTGCCATGCATCTTCCGCATCGTATTCAACAGAATGATCTTCATCATGTTTGTGGAAAGAAGGAGACAACACTTCTTCTTCAACTGGTCGTGTATTCATATTTAACTTATTTGTCGTGTGCTGGATGCATGTTGTAGCGGTCGGCATTGCTTCCAATCTTTCAAATGGAATTTCTTCGCCAGACACTTCGCAAATGCCGTACGTACCTGCTTCTATTTTTTGTAGGGCATGTTTCGTATCTTCTAGCTGCTTATGCCAAAATTCGATGAGCCCGAAATCTTTCTCACGTTCGTACAATTCTGTTGCCATATCACCTGGGTGGTTGTCATAGCTAGATAATTCTCCTACTGAATCACGTTCAGATGCACGGTTTTCATTTTCATGAGTTTGTATCGTTTGTTCAACTTCTTGCTGTTGTTTTTCTAAAATAGATTTAAATTGATTTATTTGTTGTGGAGTTAACATAGTCGTCCACCTTCCTACAATTCAGTTTCTTTACATAGTATGAGCGTTGAGAGTAGGAATTATGAGATGAATTTCAGCCGGGAAGTCGGTGTATGGAAAAAGGAGCTGCGTAAGCAGCTCCTTTCTATAGGAAGTATCCAAGTAATAATCCGATTCCCATTAGGAGACCGAAAATTGTATTTGTTTTTGCTGTGGCAATCATTGCAGGTACCATTTCCATTGGAATGCTTTTGCCGATAAAGCCTTTCGTCGCTTTCAATGCTTTCGGTGCACTTAAAAATACGATAAGCATCCATGGTGATACGATGTTAACGATAATTAGAGCGATTGTCCAAATATAAGAAACGATGAACATAGAAGCGAGTACACCAACGGCTTTTTCGCGTCCGACGAGAATTGCTAACGTTTTACGGCCGTTTTCTTTATCGCCATCCAAGTCACGAATGTTATTAGCTAATAAAATGGCACCAATTAAAATGGAGCTTGGAATAGATAATAAAATGACTTCTGATGTTACAGTTCCAGTTTGAATAAAGAATGAAATCCCAATAATAATGACACCCATGAATAATCCGGCTGTTAACTCTCCGAATGGTGTGTACGCAATGGGAAGTGGACCACCTGTATAAAGGTAAGCAACAGTCATACAAACAAGACCGATTGCAGCAAGCCACCAGCTAGAATTCATACAAATATAAACACCTAATAGTATTGCGATGCCGAAAAATCCAAATGCTAAGTTAAGCACTGTTTTTGGCTGAATGCCATCACGAACGATAGCGCCACCGATACCAACTGACCCTTCGTGATCGAGTCCTCTTTTATAATCAAAGTATTCATTAAACATGTTTGTTGCTGCTTGAATGAGAAGACAAGCAAGAAGCATCATAAGAAAAAGAGGGAGATGTATTTGATTTATACCTCCGACCTGCATTGCATAGGCTGTTCCGATGAAAACAGGAACGAAAGCTGCTGTTAATGTATGGGGACGTAGTAAACTCCACCAAATGCGCCAGCCTGTTTGCTTACTTGGCTTTGGCGCCGTAGGAGAGGAATTCGTTTCGACGTTCATTTCCATGTTGAATCCTCCTTTGGTCACATATTGTACACAACTAAGTGTAGAAAAAGCATCATTTAGTGTCAACGTTTATTTTCTAGGAAGAGAAGGTGAATTTCTCAGAATTGCTAAACGTTGACAGGCCTTTCGTTTGAGGTGTATCTTAAAATCAAGCGTAATTATGACTATTTTTCGCCCATAGGGGGGAGACAATTGTGATTCAAACGAAACAAATAGGCTTGCAAGAAGTTCTTGCTGCAGCCATTAAGCGTGCAACTGATGAAAAAATATTGGTTAGCTTCGTAAAACAAATAGACTGGATGGATCCGCTTCTGTTTTATGCAGCAGGAAAAAGGATTGCATTCGAAAATAGATGTTATTTTGCAGACCCAGCTCAGCATGTAATATTTGCTGGAATTGGCTCTGTTTTCACTATAGCAACTTCTTCTCACAAACGCTTTCAAATGGCTCGTGACGAGTGGGATAAAGTAAAAGAGAAAGCATTTGTACAAAGAGAAAGATACGAATTTGGAACAGGTCCTCTTTTATTTGGTGGATTTTCATTTGACCAAGAAAAAGAGAAAACGGACTTATGGAAAGAATTTGATGATACTACATTTTCACTACCGGCATTTTTATTAACTGTAAAAAATGAAAAAGCATGGTTAACAATGAATACATTCGTTTCAGCAACAGATTGTGCAGAAACTCTTTATAACGAAATTGTTTCTTTAGAAGAGAAAATTTTTGAGGAGAGTAAATGTGCACTAGAAGGATCGAAATTAACAATTACTTCTAAAGTAGAAGTAGATCCAAAAGGCTGGATGAAGGCCATTGAGAAAGTGCAAGATGAGATGAAGCAGGGGAACGTGCAGAAGGTTGTATTAGCGAGGGAGTTAAAAGTAGAAATGGATCATCATATTGATTCTGCTCTTGTTTTAGAAGCACTTCGCATTGGACAACCGGATTGTTACGTATTTTCTTTTGATTATAAAGGAGCATGCTTCTTAGGAGCGACGCCAGAGAGATTAATTCGCAAAGAAGATGAGAAGTTTACTTCGATGTGTCTTGCTGGTTCAACTGGTCATGGTCAATCTATAGAAGAAAGTAAACGAAATAGTAATACGCTTCTTCATGATGAAAAGAATTTAGCTGAACACGGTTATGTTGTGAACATGATCAGGTCGGTATTAAATGAGCACTGCGAATCTGTTAATATTCCGGAAAGTCCGGGCTTATTAACAACGAAGAACTTAATTCATTTATATACGCCTGTAGAGGCAAAAGGCGATGCGAGTCTTTTAACAATGGTAGAAGAATTACATCCAACACCAGCTCTTGGCGGGACACCTCGTTTGGAAGCGATGAAGCTGATTCGTGATGTTGAATTGTTAGACAGAGGATTATATGGTGCACCAATTGGCTGGATAGATGATAAAGGAAATGGTGAATTTGCGGTTGCACTTCGTTGCGGATTATTAAATGGCGAGAAAGCATCCTTATTTGCCGGCTGCGGGATTGTAATTGATTCAGTACCGCAACTTGAATATGAAGAAACAAGTTTGAAGTTTAGACCGATGCTTGGTGCTTTGGAGGAATTAATGAAATGAACAATCATATAGAAGCATTGTCATATTATTTAGGCGCGTTCGTGGATGAACTGACGCGTCTAAATGTATGTGATGTTGTCATTAGTCCAGGCTCACGGTCAACGCCGATTGCTCTACTAATGGAACAACATGAAGGAATGAACACATATTTACATGTAGATGAAAGGTCAGCAGGATTTTTTGCGCTCGGTATCGCAAAGGCGAAAAAACGTCCTGTTGCATTATTATGTACGTCAGGAACAGCAGCAGCGAACTACTATCCAGCTGTATGTGAAGCTTTTCATTCACGAGTGCCGCTTATCGTCTTAACGGCAGATAGACCGCATGAATTAAGAGATGTTGGTGCGCCACAAGCGATGAATCAATTCAATTTATACGGTACATTTGTGAAGCAATTTACAGAGATGGCACTTCCAGAAGCAAGTGAAGCGATGTATCATTATGCCCGCATGACGACGCAGCGCACGATAGCAAGCGCACTTCTAGCGCCGCAAGGACCTGTTCATCTTAATTTTCCAGTTCGTGAGCCGCTTATTCCAGATTTCTCATTAGAAAGTTTATGGGATAAAGGACGCGGGGAATATACAGGAGTAGTTCAGCAAGGGAACGTGATGATGCCGAGTGAATATGTAGATTCTCTTGTAGGGCGCCTTTCACATATGGAAAAGGGGCTTATTATTTGTGGAGATGATAGTCATTCGGAAATCGCAGCGTTTGCGGTAGAACTAGCTGAAAAAACGGGATATCCAATATTAGCGGATCCACTTTCTAACATTCGTAGCGGACATCACGATAAAGCGATGGTAATCGACTGTTACGATACATTTTTACGAAATGAATTGTTAAAAGAAACGTGGAAGCCAGAAGT
Source organism: Bacillus thuringiensis (assembly GCF_022095615.2). Classification (NCBI taxonomy): domain Bacteria; kingdom Bacillati; phylum Bacillota; class Bacilli; order Caryophanales; family Bacillaceae; genus Bacillus; species Bacillus thuringiensis. Next base: position 4,584,795 of record NZ_CP155559.1, on the reverse strand, counting down.
TATGATTCGCTTTGGTGGTATGCCTGTTTCGAAAGCATTAACGCAGTTCATTAAAAAACAGACGAAAGCTGTTCATATCGTTGTTGAAGAATCTGGGCAATGGAGAGATCCAGCTCTAGTTGCGACAGAAGTTGTACAGGCAAGTGATATTGCATTTTGCAGGGCACTAATAGAAAAAATACCAGATATGAAAAAGAATGATTGGTCCCTAATGTGGCAACATATAAACGAAAAAACGAAGGAAACGCTTCGTGAAATGGAAACATATGAAACTGCATTTGAAGGGAAAGTTATTACGGATATCGTCCACGTACTACCAGAAGGGGCAACATTATTTGCGAGTAATAGTATGCCAATTCGTGATACAGATTCATTCTTCTTCACATCGGATAAAAATATTCAAGTGATGGCAAACCGTGGTGTAAACGGGATTGATGGAATCATTTCAACAGCTTTAGGAGCGAGTATTATTTGCGATCCGCTCGTATTAGTTATTGGTGATTTATCATTTTATCACGATTTAAACGGATTATTAGCCGCAAAATTACATGAATTAAATATAACGATTGTTGTTGTAAACAATGATGGTGGCGGTATTTTCTCATTCTTACCACAATATGAGAAAAAGGAACATTTCGAATCATTATTTGGAACGCCAATTGGACTTGATTACGAGCATGTTGTCAAAATGTACGGCGGTTCATTTAGCCGTGTAAATGGTTGGGAGCAATTCCGAGAAGAGGTACAAAAGGGAACGACGACGGCAGGTTTACACGTTGTAGAAATTTGTACGAACCGTGATGAAAACTTAACATTACACCGTGCATTATGGGCAAAAACGCAGGACGTAATTACTACATCGTTGCAAGGTGAATCAAAATGAACGTAACCCTGCAAGGTGTATCGTATGAATATGAAGTAGTCGGAAGCGGGGAACCACTTCTACTTCTTCATGGTTTTACGGGAAGCATGGAGACGTGGCGTTCCTTCGTTCCTTCTTGGAGCGAGCAATTTCAAGTCATTTTAGTAGACATTGTTGGGCACGGAAAAACGGAAAGTCCTGAAAATGTGACGCATTATGATATTCGAAATGCGGCATTACAAGTGAAAGAACTATTAGATTACCTTCATATTGAAAAAGCGCACATACTTGGCTATTCAATGGGCGGTAGACTGGCGATTACGATGGCATGTCTATATCCAGAATATGTACGTTCTCTTTTATTAGAAAATTGTACAGCTGGACTTGAACGAGAAGAGGACAGGAAAGAACGTCGTGAAAAAGATGAGCGACTTGCTCAGAAAATTGAGCGAGAAGGCATCCGAAGTTTTGTATCGATGTGGGAAAATATTCCGCTGTTTGAAACGCAAAAAAGTCTAGCAAAAAGCGTACAAGAAGCAGTGCGAAAAGAAAGGCTTGCTAACAATCCAAAAGGGCTCGCAAACAGCCTCCGTGGCATGGGAACAGGAGCACAGCCTTCATGGTGGGATGAGCTGCAAAACTTAAAAATGCCTGTTCTTTTAATGAACGGGGAGCATGATAAAAAGTTCTTTCGCATATTAAAAAACACCGAAAAATGCGTCTCTGGCGCGAAATTTGTCAAAATTGATGGTGCTGGCCATGCAATTCATGTGGAACAACCGGAAAAGTTTGATACAATAGTAAAGGGATTTCTAAAAACTATGCAGTGATGCTTTTTTCATCTAAGAAGGAAGACGCACTTATAGAGGAGATCAGAAATATACAAGGAGGTAGTTGTAATGGCTATTGAATGGGTAACAGAAGGCAATTACGAAGATATTATTTATTCAACATACAATGGTATCGCAAAGATTTCGATTAACCGTCCTGAAGTACATAACGCATTCCGTCCAAAAACGGTAATGGAGTTAATCAACGCTTTTGCACACGCTCGTGATGATGCAAATGTTGGCGTTATCATTTTAACAGGTGAAGGTGGACGTGCATTCTGTTCTGGCGGCGACCAAAAAGTTCGCGGTCATGGTGGATATGTGGGTGACGACCAAATCCCTCGTCTAAACGTATTAGACTTACAACGTCTAATTCGCGCAATTCCTAAACCAGTTATTGCAATGGTAGCAGGTTATGCAATCGGTGGAGGACACGTACTTCATATCGTATGTGACTTAACAATCGCTGCAGACAACGCTGTATTCGGACAAACAGGTCCTAAAGTAGGAAGCTTTGACGGTGGATATGGAGCTGGTTACTTAGCTCGTATGGTAGGCCACAAGAAAGCTCGTGAAATTTGGTACCTATGCCGTCAATACAACGCACAGGAAGCGCTTGATATGGGCTTAGTAAACACAGTAGTACCATTAGAAGAGCTTGAAGCAGAAACAGTACAATGGGCACAAGAAATTTTAGCAAACAGCCCAATGGCACTTCGTTTCCTAAAAGCTGCATTCAACGCAGACACAGACGGTCTAGCTGGTATTCAACAACTAGCTGGAGATGCAACGTTATTGTACTACACAACTGACGAAGCAAAAGAAGGTCGCGACGCGTTCAAAGAAAAACGCAGTCCGGACTTCGGTCAATTCCCTCGTTTCCCTTGATCAAAAGCGAAGCCGACTGTTTAGCCCCGTTGGCTAAGGTTCTTTCGCACAGAAAGTGTTTTTTACTTTCTCGTGCGGAAGGTTCTTAGACGGAAGGGGCTAGGAGGCGCAGCTAGATGAGATCAAAAGCGGAAGCGGCTCGCTTAGAACAAGAGGGCGTTGGAACTCCTGACGTAGAGGCGCTTTTTGCCTCGTAGGAAGGCGTGAAACGACCGACTGTTCTAGCCGCTGTAGCTAGATGTGATCAAACCGGAAACAAAACAACTAAGAGACTTGATGTCATATCAAGTCTCTTTCTTTCATGAAAGGAGAATGAGTTATGGAGACGATGCCGAATTGGTTAAAGCAGCGCGCATTTTTAACACCAGATCGCACTGCAATTGAAATAGAGGAAGAGAAAGTTACTTTTATGGAGCTGCATGAAAAAGTAGTATCTGTTTGTGAACAGCTTTCACATGTTGGAGTGAAGCAGGGGCAAAAGGTGGCTGTTCTGATGAAAAATGGTATGGAGATGATTTCAGTTATTCACGCCCTATCTTACGTAGGTGCAGTAGCTGTACTTTTAAATACGCGTCTTTCAAGAGAAGAGCTACTTTGGCAAATGGATGATGCTGAAGTTGTTTGTTTAGTGACGGATCAAGATTTTGAGGCTAAGGGTGTTCCTGTCTATTCGTTCACTGAAGTGATGAATGGGCCAAAGGCAGAAGCCTCTATACAAGAAGAATTCTCTTTAGAAGAAGCGATGACAATTATTTATACGTCTGGGACGACAGGGAAACCGAAAGGCGTTATTTTAACGTACGGTAATCACTGGGCAAGTGCAGTCGGTTCTTCGCTTAACTTAGGGCTTCGTGATGATGATTGTTGGTTAGCTTGTATGCCGATGTTCCACGTTGGCGGGCTATCTCTTTTAATGAAAAATATTATGTACGGAATGCGCATTTTACTCGTTCCGAAATATGATGCCGATTTTATTCATAAAGCACTTCAAACGAGAGGCGTAACGATTATTTCAGTCGTATCAAAAATGCTAACTGATTTATTAGAGAGACTTGGAGAAAGAACATATCCATCTTCTTTACGATGCATGTTACTTGGCGGAGGACCAGCGCCAAAACCGTTATTAGAAATATGTGTAGATAAAGAAATTCCTGTGTATCAAACGTACGGTATGACAGAGACGTCGTCGCAAATTTGTACGTTATCCGCAGATTACATGTTAACGAAAGTAGGATCAGCCGGGAAACCACTATTTCAGTGCCAACTTCGTATTGAAAAAGAGGGCGTCGTAGTACCACCGTTTGCGGAAGGAGAGATTGTAGTAAAAGGACCAAACGTAACAGGCGGTTACTTTAACCGTGAAGATGCGACACGCGAAACAATTCAAAACGGATGGCTTCACACTGGTGACCTAGGTTATTTAGATGAAGAAGGATTTTTATACGTATTAGATCGCCGCAGTGATTTAATTATTTCTGGCGGAGAAAATATATATCCGGCCCAAATTGAAGAAGTGTTGCTTTCTCATCCGATGGTAGCAGAAGCCGGTGTTGTCGGTATGACTGACGATAAATGGGGACAAGTACCCGCTGCTTTTATTGTAAAAAGCGGGGCGGTAACAGAAGAGGAAATTCTTCATTTTTGTGAGGAGAAATTAGCGAAATATAAAGTACCGAAAAAAGCATGTTTCTTAGAGGAATTGCCACGAAACGCTTCGAAAAAATTGTTAAGACGAGAGTTAAGACAATTAGTGGAGGAGATGTAGGTGGAAATAAAAAACGCGACACTTCATATAACAGAAATGCCACTCGTAATCCCGTTTGCTGCGAGCTACGGAACGTATGAAAAGCGTGAGAGTATCGTCATTGAATTAGAAGATACGGACGGATACATTGGATTTGGCGAAGTCGTTGCGTTCTCTGAACCGTGGTATACGGAAGAAACAGTGAAGACAGCGCTACATGTACTTCAAGATTTTTTATTACCTGATTTATTAAAGGCGGAGATTTCTCATCCGAATGAAGTACCTGTTTTGTTCCAACATATAAAGAGAAACAGAATGGCAAAGGCGGGAATAGAAGGTGCTGTTTGGGATCTATATGCGAAGCGTGAACAGAAATCGCTAGCAAGGTTACTTGGCGGGACTAGACCTGAAATTGAGGTCGGTGTTGTAATTGGTATCAATACAATTCCGTTTATGTTAAAACAAATCGAGAAGTACGCAGAAGAAGGATACGAGCGCTTTAAAGTGAAAATAAAGCCAGAGCATGATTACGAGTTATTGAAAGAGATTCGTAAAGAGTTCCCAGGTATCCCGTTAATGGCTGATGCAAACTCAGCGTATACGTTAGCGGATACAGAGAAATTGAAACGATTAGATGAATTTCAATTGATGATGATTGAACAACCGTTAGCAGATTATGATTTTCTCGATCATGCACAGCTGCAAAAGAAAATAGAAACGCCCATTTGTTTAGACGAAAGCATCCATAGTTTAGAAGACGCGCGCGTTGCGATTACGCTTGGCAGTTGCCGCATCGTTAACATTAAACCAGGGCGAGTGGGCGGATTAACGGAGTCGATTCAAATCCATGATTATTGTATGGAGCACACCATACCCGTGTGGTGCGGCGGTATGGTGGAGATGGGGATTTCACGAGCGCAAAATGTTGCTCTCGCCTCATTGCCGAACTTTACGATTCCTGGCGATATATCTGCCTCTAGTAGACATTGGGAGAGGGATATTATTTCACCGGAAGTAATGCTTGAGGGCGGGAAAGTAATGGTTTCGCAAAGCATTGAAGCTGAGTATGAGGTAGATTGCGGGAGACTAGCAGAAATCACGAAGCAACGGATTGTTTTGGAGCGGTAGGCTGAGTCTTTAAAATAGCGGGCGAATTTCGTCGTTAACTGTCGGTAAGTCGATATATTTAGAAAATCGCCGATATAATTTTATTTACCAAGGTTACTCTAACGGGTAACCTTTTCGTATTGTACAAATTGGATAGACTAGTTTACAATCGATCGTATAAAAAGGGGGAGTAAAATGAAGCGCATTTCAATTTTAATAGTGGATGATGAGGCAGAAATTGCTGATTTAATTGAGATACATTTAGAAAAAGAAGGGTACCACGTTGTGAAGGCAGCGGATGGGGAAGAGGCCGTTCATATTATTGAAAAGCAGCCAATCGACTTAGTGGTTTTAGATATTATGATGCCAAAAATGGATGGGTATGAAGTGACGCGTCAAATTCGCGTGAAGCATCATATGCCAATCATTTTTTTAAGCGCGAAAACATCTGATTTTGATAAGGTGACAGGTCTTGTATTAGGTGCAGATGATTATATGACGAAACCTTTTACACCGATTGAATTAGTCGCACGTGTAAATGCACAATTACGCCGATTTCTTACGTTAAATCAGCCGAAAGTAGCAGAGAATAAATCTGCTTTAGAGGTAGGGGGAGTCGTTATTGATCCTGAGCGAAGAACAGTGAACGTGTATGGAGAGCAAATTGAGTTAACACCGAAAGAGTTTGATATTTTATATTTATTAGCGAGTCATCCGAAGAAAGTGTACAATGTGGAAAATATTTTTCAGCAAGTATGGGCAGATGATTATTATGAAAGCGGAAATACAGTTATGGTACATATTCGCACATTGCGGAAAAAACTTGGGGAAGATAAAAGAAAGGATAAGTTAATAAAAACAGTGTGGGGAGTAGGGTATACTTTCAATGGCTAAAAAGATGAGAAGTTTTCGCTCGAAGATGGTTATGCTATTTTCGTTAAGTATGATATTAGCTGCTGGCATAACGTATTTCATTTATGAAGGATTAAGGATTTATTATAAATTAGTCGTTCGCTATGAGGATCCGTTAGCTCAATTTCGTTCCATGGTAAGACAAATTGGAGATGTTAATTTCTTTTTAATTATTTTCATCCCTCTGTCCATTATGTTTTTTTTCTTTCTTACTAGGCCTTATGTAAAATATTTTGATGAGATTTCAAATGGAATTCATCATTTGGCGAACGGCGATTTTACAAATCAAGTGCGCGTTTCATCAAATGATGAGTTTGGATATATCGCAAGCGAAATGAATGTAGCGAGTGAGAAATTAAAGGAAGCAGTGGAGCGAGGAGACTTCGCGGAAAGTAGTAAGGACCAGCTTATTGTTAACTTAGCTCACGATTTAAGAACGCCGTTAACATCTGTTTTAGGTTATTTAGACTTAATTCTTAAAGATGAAAATTTGACGAAGGAACAAATTAAACATTTTTCCACGATTGCTTTTACGAAATCACAAAGGCTTGAAAGCTTAATTGATGAGCTATTTGAAATTACACGTATGAACTATGGCATGTTACAACTAAATAAAAAGCCAATTGATATAAGTGAGCTGCTTATACAGCTAGATGAAGAATTATATCCGCTATTAGAGAAACAGCATTTAGAAGCTAGATTGAATGTTGATCCACATTTACCGATTAATGGTGACGGGAAATTGTTAGCTAGAGTATTTGAAAACTTGTTAACAAATGCCGTTCGATACGGATATGATGGGCAATTTGTTGATCTGAATGGGTATATCGATAATGAAGAAGTTGTCGTACAAGTTATGAATTACGGAGATAGCATTCCAGAAGAAGATTTACCGTATCTTTTTGATATGTTTTATACAGGTGATAAGGCAAGATCAGAGCAGCAAGGTGGTACAGGCCTTGGACTATTTATTGCGAAAAACATTGTCGAGCAACATAACGGTACAATTTCTGCTGAGAGTAATGTAGTTAGAACGATATTTGAAGTACGATTGCCAAAAGACGAGAATGTAACAATTTAATAAAAATTTAAACTTTACCCCACTTTTTATTTTAATAGTTTTTTCTATTCTATACGTAAGTTACGTTAAGGAGGAACTAGAAATGAAAAAGTGGGTATTTATTTCTTTTTTTATCGCATGCACAATCTGTGTAGGCGTTTATATATCACCGTTATTTCAAAAAGAAATTGATGTGAAAATTGGCGGAGAAAATAGTGCAGTAAAGACTGCAAATATGGAAAAGATAGAGATTACAAAAGAACAAATTTATAAAGGGGATCTGTTATTAGTTAATAAAGATTACCCAGTTAAAAAAGATAGTATTAGGTCGGATATTATAAATGTAAATCATAATAGTGAATTAGTAAGAGGCTATGTAATATTTGATAGAAACCTTCGCTTATCAAAGGATGTTGTAAAAAAGTTTTTGAACGTTGTCGATGCAGCTGGAAAAGAAAGTGTTAACCATTTTTTGATTAGTAGTGGCTATAGAGATTTCCAAGAGCAAAAACAGCTATATGAAAAAATGGGATCTGATTATGCACTTCCAGCAGGATACAGTGAGCATAATTTAGGGTTATCACTGGACGTTGGTTCAACACAAAAGAAAATGGAGAAAGCGCCTGAAGGAAAATGGATTGAAGAGAACGTATGGAAGCACGGCTTTGTATTACGTTATCCGAAAAATAAAAGTAACATTACAGGCATTCAATATGAGCCGTGGCATATCCGTTATGTCGGCCTACCTCATAGCGCAATTATGCAAAAAAAGAATTTCACACTAGAGGAATATTTAGAGTTTTTAAAAGAGGAAAAAGAGATTTCAACTGAAGTAGAAGGTAAGAAATATACTGTTTCTTATTATAAAGTTTCTGAGAATATGAAAGTGAATGTTCCGGTGAATAAGCAGTATGAAATTTCGGGGAATAATATGGATGGGGTTATTGTGACGGTTCAGGAATAGATAATCTTGATTCTCCCATAAAAGTCCGATTGGTGAGGGCTAATAATCAGTGGGGGATGAAGAAAACCCCCACTGATTAAAGTTTCACTTTATATGATGAGGATTGTAATGAACACATTTTCAATGACGTTCATTCCGAGTAAAAAAGATTGGAGCCTCATCAACATTTTTCAGCCATATATGCTCTTGACTATGTAAGCTATCCTTCATCCAGACATCGCCTTTATATACATTTGTTTTCTTGCGAAGCCAAGTAAGGTAAGGTCCAATAACTTGAGGGGCTTCATCACGTTCATTCTGTTTTGGGAACGAGATTTGTTTCTGTTCTTCTGTTTTTATATTGATTATATAAAGTGTTGTAAACATCGTCGGAACAGGACCTTCTTTCCATACCTTATTTTCTGTTGCACGAGCCACAACCACTTTGTTTGGTGAAAACCATTCTAAATCAAGGTCTACATAACCGACAGGTGTGTAGACCTTTTGTTGTTTTGCTGTTACCATGTCTGCAACTGTGAATTTTTTATTTTCTACAAAGAACCTTCCTTCTCCTGAAATATAGGCGAGTTGATTAGCTGATGGAGCCCACTTCATCCAATCTTTGAACCATAGCATGTTACCAATCGTTCGAAAGTATTTCCCTTTTGATGAGATAACACATAGTGTATTGCTATCCATTGCCAAAGAGGCAGTAGGACTAGCCAAAAAGCTAATCCACTTTCCATCAGAACTCCACTTGAAATAGTTAGCGTTAATCGCAAATAAATCAGTTTCATTTGTTTGAATCGTATAAAAAGGCTTTATTTTATCTTTAGCAAGATTTGCATCGACTGGCATTTTATAAAGTGGAATTGTACCCCATCCGGTCGGACGTAAGCAGGATTGTGAGGAGACGATAAATTCCTTTCCGTTCGGGAACCATTCGAAATCACTAACCCCAAGTGATACATTTTCAAAACCTTGTGGGCGACCGTTTTTAATTTTTGTAACGTTTAATAAACCTTGATGAGTGTAAGCCAATTGATTTTTATTTGGTGACCACTTAAAGTCAGGTGTTACGACTCTTACATAAGGCTGATAGTTTATTTTCTCTTCCGTATCATAAATGAATAAGTTAGATTCTTTACCCGCTTCATCACTATCAATATAGCCAATAAACCTACCGTCATAAGACCATTTTGGAGAAGATACATATCGATTTTTTGTGATTTGTATTTCTTGATTTCCTGTCTTTATCCATAGCTGATGGTCCCGGATAAACGCAGCCGCGAGTGATGGAGGGACTGCGCTAACTGTTGTTGGTACATACAAAGTGATTAAAATTATAAATAATAAAATTCGAAATCCCAAGAATATCCCTCCTGCGTATAGGGTGTCCGAATATGTAATGGAAACTCATATTTTAATATAAAATTAAACATTATAACGTTATATTTACTTCTCCCTTTTTTTATGTTACGCTAAACGTGTGAAAGAGATATAAAAAATGAAATTTTAATGTAAGCGTATTCTTATGGCTTCTTATAGAAAAGGGTGGAAATACAATGACAGAACGATTCGTACTACGTAATGTGAAACGTGTGAACGGGGAAGAGATTGACATTGTAATTGAAAATAATAAAATCGCACAGGTGACGAAAGCTGGTGCTGGCGAAGGTGGAAAGGTTCTTGATTACTCAGGTACTTACGTATCGAGTGGTTGGATTGACTTGCACGTTCATGCTTTTCCAGAGTTTGATCCTTATGGCGATGAGGTAGACGAAATTGGCGTTAAGCAAGGGGTAACGACAATTGTTGATGCTGGTAGCTGCGGAGCTGATCGCATTGCAGATTTAGTCAAAAATAGAGAGCAGGCGAAAACGAATTTATTTGCCTTTTTAAATATTTCTCGCATCGGTTTGAAACGAATTGATGAACTATCCAATATGGAATGGATAGATAAAGAGAAAGTAATAGAAGCAGTAGAAAAGTATAAAGATGTAATCGTCGGATTAAAGGCGAGAATGAGTAAAAGTGTTGTTTGTGATAGTGGAATTGAACCGCTTCATGTTGCACGCTCTTTATCTCGTGAAACATCATTGCCGATTATGGTACATATCGGTTCAGCACCTCCTCGCATAGAGGAAGTTGTACCTCTTTTAGAAAAAGATGATGTGATCACACATTACTTAAACGGGAAAGAAAATAATTTATTTGATGAAGAAGGCAAACCGCTACCTGTATTACTAGATGCAGTGAATCGCGGCGTACATTTAGATGTTGGTCACGGTAATGCTAGTTTTTCTTTTAAAGTAGCAGAAGCAGCGAAGCGTCACGATATTGCCTTTCATACAATTAGTACAGATATTTACCGGAAGAATCGTATACACGGTCCAGTGTATAGTATGGCTCACGTTCTTTCGAAATTCCTTTACTTAGGTTATCCGCTAGAAGAAGTAATTGATGCGGTGACGAAAAATGCGGCAGAATGGCTTAAGAAACCAGAGCTTGGTCGTATTCAAGAAGGCGATATTGCAAACTTAACTTTATTTACGGTGAAAGATGAGAAGGTTACGTTAATTGATTCAGAAGGGGATCAGCGCATTGCTGAAAGAAGAATTGATACGAAAGGGGTTGTAATCAATGGGTCATTCATTGAATGCTAAGTACGGATTAAAAAGAGTGATTAATGCGAGCGGTAGAATGAGTATTTTAGGTGTATCCGCTCCGACAGATACAGTTATGGATGCGATGAAACATGGTGGACAAAATTATGTGGAAATTGCTGATTTAGTAGATAAAGCAGGAGACCATATTGCGAGAATTCTAGATTCAGAGGCAGCGGTTGTTGTAAATTCAGCATCGAGCGGAATTGCGCTTTCTATCGCTGGTATCGTTACAGAAGGAAACCGTCGTAAAAGTGAAAGACTTCATCAAGAGGTCATCGCGAAAAACGAAGTGATTATGTTAAAAGGTCATAACGTTCAATACGGTGCTCCTGTTGAAACGATGATTTATTTAGGCGGCGGTAAGCTTGTTGAAGTGGGTTACGCAAACGAAGGGAAAGCAGAGCATATTGAAGATGCGATTGGTGAAAATACAGCAGCGATTCTGTATGTGAAATCCCATCATGCCGTGCAAAAAAATATGATTTCTGTTGAAGAAGCATGGGAAGTGGCGCAGCGAAATAACGTACCACTGATTGTCGATGCGGCAGCTGAAGAAGATATTCAAAAATATGTGAAGTATTCAGACCTTGCCATTTATAGCGGTTCAAAGGCAATTGAAGGGCCTACTTCTGGTATTGTTGGCGGGAAACGAAAATATATTGAGTGGCTGAAAGTGCAATTACATTGCAGCGGTAGAAGTATGAAAGTTGGGAAAGAAACAACTTTCGGTTTACTTCAAGCGCTTGATGAGTACGGAGTAAAAGAAGATAAGAGTGAACAAGAAAAAGAGCTATTACAAGTACTTATGCCGCTAAAAGAATTAAATGGTGTAAATGTAACGATTGTTCAAGATGAAGCAGGAAGAGCAATCTTTAGAGCGCGTATTCATATTAACGAGAACGAGTTAAATAAATCAGCAAAAGACGTTGTAAATGCATTACGCGAAGGGGAAATTGCCATTTACACACGTGATTACGGCGTAAGACAAGGATTCTTTGATATTGATCCACGTCCACTTCAAGGTGATGACATACATGTAATTGAAGAAAAAATGAGAGAAATTGTAGGGGGAAACTAAAATGACAAACATTCAAAAACGTTTTTATAAAGGCCGCGTAGCATTAAATGTATTAGCGAACAATATCGAAAATGCGAAAGATATTTTTGAAGCAGCAGAAGGGTATGTAGTAGTGGGAGTGTTATCAAAAGACTACCCAACAGTGGAAGAAGCAGTGACAGCGATGAAAGCATACGGAAAAGAAATTGATGATGCTGTATCAATCGGACTAGGAGCAGGAGATAATCGCCAAGCGGCAGTAGTAGCTGAAATTGCGAAGCATTATCCTGGTAGCCATATTAACCAAGTGTTCCCTTCAGTTGGAGCAACGCGTGCAAATCTTGGCGGCAAAGATAGCTGGATTAATAGTTTAGTATCACCAACAGGAAAAGTAGGTTACGTAAATATTTCTACTGGTCCAATTAGTGCAGCTGGAGAAGAGAAAGCAATTGTTCCAATTAAAACAGCGATCGCACTTGTACGTGATATGGGCGGAAATTCATTGAAATACTTCCCAATGAAAGGTTTAGCTCATGAAGAAGAATATCGTGCAGTAGCGAAAGCATGTGCGGAAGAAGGATTTGCATTAGAGCCAACAGGCGGAATTGATAAAGAAAACTTCGAAACAATTGTACGTATTGCGCTTGAAGCAAACGTAGAGCAAGTTATCCCGCACGTGTACTCTTCTATTATTGATAAAGAAACTGGCAATACGAAAACAGAAGATGTCCGTGAATTACTAGCAGTAGTGAAGAAGTTAGTTGATCAATATGCGTAAGAAAATTGCAGCATTTGGCGAAGTAATGATGCGCCTGCAAGTACCGGGATATGAATTGTTATCGCAAGCTAACACATTAAATTATTCCTTTTCTGGTACAGGTGTGAATGTTGCAGCCGCGCTTTCTCATCTAGGGCATGAAGGGCTTCTTATTTCAACTTTACCGGAAAATTCGGTTGGAGATGCGGCATTATCGTACATTCAAAAGTTGGGTGTGCAAACCTCGCTTGTTTCAAGAGGCGGTAAATATGTCGGCATGTACTTTTTAGAAAATGGATTTGGAGCACGTGCAAGCCGCGTTACATATTCGAATCGATTAGAAAGTAGCTTCAATACGGCATGTGAAGAAATGTATCAATTTGAAGAAATCGCAAAGGAAATTGATATCGTTCATTTTTGTGGGATTACACTTGCGATGAATGATACTGTACGCCATCATATGAAATCTTTAGCGAAAGCAGTTAAAGAAAACGGAGGCACTGTCGTTTTTGATTGCAATTATCGTCCATCTCTTTGGGGAGAAGACGGATATGAGCAGGCGAAACCGCATTATGAAGAAATGCTAGCTCTTGCTGATATCGTTATGATGAACGAAAAAGATGCAATGTTCGTTCTTGGAATGAAAACAGAAGAGACAGAGCGAGAGGCGCAACTTGTTGATCTTATTCCAAAGGTTGCTAAAACATATCATATCACTACAATTGCTGGTACACATCGCTCTATTAATAGCGATAATACACATTCGCTTCGCGGATTTATATGTAAAGATGGTGCGTTCACTTTTGCAAAAACACTTACGTTTTCTGTATATGATAGAATAGGTGCTGGAGATGCTTATACGAGCGGGATTATTCATGGCGAGATAGAAGAGTTTGCACCAGAGAAAGCTGTTTCATTTGCGTCAGCAGCTGGAATGCTTGCACATACAATCGTCGGTGATACGCCAATGTCATCAGAGAAGGATATACTTCGGGCAATGACGGCATCAGTAGGTGATGTAGAAAGGTAGTGGGTGTAACGGTGAACGTAACGAGGAAAAAAGGACCATTATATTTACAAATAAAAAATATTATTCGTGATCGAATATTGCATGGTGTATATGCGATTCATACGAATATTCCTTCCGAACCGCAGTTAGAAGAAGAGTTCAAGGTGAGTAAAATTACAGTGCGTAATGCGATTAAAGAACTTGCTCAAGAAGGATATTTGGAAAAGAAAAGCGGTAAAGGAACGAAAGTCATCCGTAACACTTCTGCGACAAAACTGTCAAAGGGTAAGAAATTTACTGAAGTGTTAGTGGAAGAAGGATATAAAGTACAGAAGAAATTGCTAAAAGCAGAAATCGTTCAGAATGAAGAAGGAACAGTGCCATTTCGATTATTCGGTAAAGAGAGTTTTCGTATTGAACGTTTATATACGTTAAATGATGCACCGTACATTCATTATACGCACTATTTCTCAGCTAAAATGGCAAGTACAGATTTATCGGACTTTGATTTACAATCGCTTTACGATTTAGTCGAGGACCGAGGTATACATTTAGAAAACTTCAGAGATGAATTCGCTGTTGGACTTGCGCCTAGTTTCGTTGCAGAAGCATTAGGTGAAAAAGAGGGCACAGCGTTATTAAAGCGAATGCGCTATTCTTACGATGAAGTTGGCGAAGTAATTGAATATAGCGAAGGCTACTACAATACAGAAATGCAGCATTATGTAGTGAATTATGACGTATAAAAAGAGGGGATTGTCCCTCTTTTTTTATAAAGTAAGGGGAATGAGAGATGGATATATACTTATTAATCGTCACGTTATTTGCAATCGCGATTGTTATTTTAGGGGTATCATGGTGGAAATGGCATGCATTTATTAGTTTAACAGTTGCTAGTTTATTTTTAGCCATCATGTCTGGACTGAATTTAACGAAGATAGTGACTGCCTATGAAACTGGTGTTGGTAGTGTACTAGGGCATTTAGTTGGTATTTTAGCTCTCGGAACAATTTTAGGGAAAATGATGTCCGATTCAGGGGCTGGCATGCAAGTGGCAGATTTCTTTATTCGATTTTTCGGTGTGAAGAAACTGCCATGGGCTATGTTATTTGCAGGATTTGTTATAGGGATTCCAGTATTTTTTGAAGTGGGAATTGTCATCTTATTACCTCTCGTTATTTCCATTCGAAAAACGACGAAGCAAAACATATTATTAATTGCGTTACCTGTTATCGCTGGATTATCTATCGTTCATGGGCTCGTGCCACCACATCCAGGGGCGATGACAGCAATCGGTATTTATAACGCGAACTTAGGAAAGGTACTTTTATATTCATTAATTATCGCGTTACCAACAGCTATTATCGCAGGACCGATATTTGCAAAGTGGGTACATAAAAGGGTTATACCTGAAAATGAACCAGAGCTTATCCGAGTTACGACTGTATCAACTGATTTACCGAGTCGTAAAGTTTCATTTTTTATTATTTTATTACCAGTTGTATTAATGATTTTATCAGTAGTTGCACCGTATATTTCATTACCGAAAAAGATAACTGAATTTTTCGTATTTATAGGAAGTCCAGTAATTGCTTTACTTATTTCATGTTTCGCAGCATTTTATTTACTTGGAATAAGACAAGGAATTAATAAAAAGGTCATCAAAAAATTAACGGACGAAAGTTTACTACCGGTCGGTTCCATTATTTTAATTATCGGTGCAGGCGGTGGATTTAAACAAATATTAATTGAAAGCGGCGTTGGAACGGCGATTGCACAAATGGCAGAACATATATCGTTATCACCAATTGTATTAGCTTTTATGGTAGCTGGATTAATTCGAATTGCAACAGGTTCAGCGACAGTAGCATTAACGACAGCAGCAGGAATTGTTTCACCAGTTATTCAGCATATGTCTGGTGTGAATTTAGAGTTACTCGTTATTGCAACCGGAGCAGGATCATTAATGTTTTCTCACGTAAATGATGCGGGGTTCTGGCTTGTAAAAGAGTATTTAGGATTAACGGTGAAGGAAACATTTAAGACATGGACGGTACTGGAGACATTATTATCATTTATCGCATTTGGTTTTGCACTTTTATTGAATATGTTTATTTAGAAGATACCTTAACAGGTATCTTTTTTTGATGAAGCCCATTTCCAAAAACAAGCCCGTTTTTAATAAGGTCAAGCTTCCTATTCGCCCTGAAAACATACTATAAATGGAATCCCCTCATTTAGAGCAAGGAGAACTTGTTATGAATGATACTAAAGGAGGAATAGAGTAATGAGCGAAAAGTGTGAACACAGACATGATGATTGTAACCGCAGAAATGGGTGCGGCGGCGGTTTTGCGCTTCTAATCGTATTGTTTATTTTATTAATCATCATCGGTGCTAGCTGCTTCGGCGGAGGCGGAGGCGGTTGTGGCTATGGTGGTTACGGCGGTTACGCAGGCGGCTATGGTGGATATTGCTGCTAATTATTAAAAACTATTGAAAATGGCCTTGTGCATATTGCACAAGGCCATTTTATTCATATTTTGATATGCTGTGATAATTTATTAATGTACAGAGAACGGATTAAGAAGAAGAAAATGATCTCGATAATCCCGAACAATGTAAGTATAATGATTAATTCTTTTAATAAAGAGAAAGCAAACATATTTTGTAAAAACTGAATCGCAAATATTGTATGAATACCAGCAACGATATAAGGAATGAAAAATAAAATTCCTAATTGAATCGTTGCAGAACGAAACATTTCCGATTCTGTTAGACCGATTTTGGTAATCGTAATGTATTTTTGTTTTTCAATCGTTAAGTCATTATACATACGGAAGTATAAAACACTAGCTGCTCCGATAAAGAAAATAAAGCCGAGAAATGTCCAAATAAAGAAAGTGGCAATTGAATTGCCTTTACTGTAGTTTAGATCCACCGCGGCTGTAGAAAGGGAAAAAGGGGCTCGAGCATCTTCTTCTTTATGTTTTTCATAAAAATCACGCACATCTTCACTTATAGTCCGCGAAATGTTTTTTGTCGGAGTAATTGAGTTTTCCCAGTTCTCCACAAAATAATTATATAGCGTTATTGTTTCAATATGAGGAATCGAATTATCAATTACAGTATCTTGAATAACAATTAAATGGGGTAATAAAAAAGAAGGCTCTATCCCTTTATTAATAAATCCTTTAATAGAGAATTCCTTTTTATTTGATCCAAGTGTAATTGTATTTTGCTTTGCAAATGGATTTGATACAAGATTTAAGAGTTCGGGCGAGTAACGAGAAATAATATAAACTTGTGTAGAATCAAGAGTTATTTCTGGTCTCTTTAATTGTTTGGCGAGTATGTTATAGTCACTCATTTTCATAAGAACAACGTCCTCTTTTAAAGCTGTATCTTTTAATACTGTAGATTTGTATTTATTGTATTGAAAATTAGCCTTTGTAAGCTCCGTTTCAATTGTAGCAATGTGCTTTTGTTCCAATTGATTTTCACCTTTGGACGTATACGTGAAGGGGAAAGGATATCGTTCTAATATCGATGCTTTCGTATTATTATTAGCAGCAAATAACCCAGTAATAATTGTAAATGCAAGTGCTGACAACATAGAAACGATAAAGAGCACATTAATATTACTACGTGTACGGCTAGCTAAATCTGAAATCCATAACATGTTTATTTGTTTCATATAAAACTTTCTTCGCTTTTTTAAGATAAAGATAAAGAGGAGAAACGTCTGTGAAAAGAATAAATATGTTCCGACTATTACGAGCGGTAAAATAGATAACATGATAAGGTATACAGATCCATTTTGTGCATTTTTTTCTGTTATGTAGCCTTGCGGATAACCAGCGATATAATAGCACAGCCCTAAACAAATTAAGGCAAACAATGAAACGAGTATGGACGGCCTTTTTTCGTCTTTTTCCTTTTTATTATTTTTAATTAATCGAGTTGTTTTCCGAGTACGAATGAACATCGGTGTAAATGTAGAAACGATGAAAAATAAAATAATAAAAGTTATTGTAGTAACGATAATTGCTTCTGTTGGCCAATATAAATAGAGGCCTTTTGCATTTGTTAATTTAGAAGTAACGAGTAAGAAAAAGTTAGAGAACACAAGACCGCCTTGAATACCAGCAAAGATAGCTAGTATTCCAATAATCATATTTTCAGTAAACAAAAGCCGTTTTAATTGTTTGTGTGAAATACCGAGAACAGTTAAAACGCCAAATTGTTGTTTCCGTACATTTAAAAATGTCCCAATAGAATATAAGAGAAAGAAGAACGAGAACAAAACGATAACAAACTGTGCCATGCCAGCCAAGTTCATGAGCGGATCTTGTTCCTGCAATTTATTCATAATTTGTAAGCGTGGATGATACGCGTATACAGTAAATGAAAAGAAAACCATGATAGAAAACGCACTACTTACAAAATAAGCGAAATATGCTTTCGAATTACGCGAGACATTTTTAAATGCGAATTGCCAAAATGTCATCCACGTCTTCCTCCTAATAATGCTAAAACATCTAAAATTTCTTGATAAAATTTCTCGCGATATAGTCCGCGGTGTAGTTCGTTGTAAAGCTCGCCATCTTTAATGAAAATGACGCGGTTACAATAACTTGCTGCAAACGGATCGTGTGTAACCATTAAAATTGTTGCATCTTCTTCTTTGTTTAACTTCGTAAATAACTCCATTACATCAATAGCTGCTTTTGAGTCCAAGTTTCCTGTCGGTTCATCAGCTAGTAAAAGAGACGGATGATGAATCACAGCACGTGCTACTGCGGTACGCTGTGCTTGTCCCCCAGAAACTTCAAAAATACGCTTGTCTAAAATATGATCAATTCCAAGTTTTTTTGAAATGTGATCAAGCTTTTCGTCCATTTCTTTTAATGGAACATTATCTAATGTTAAAGGTAGTACGATATTTTCGCCGATTGTTAGTGTATCTAGTAGGTTAAAGTTTTGGAAAACAAATCCTAACTCTTGTCGGCGGAAAATAGCTAACTTTTCTCTACGAAATGTATGCGGTTTTTTTCCGTTAATAACGACATCACCAGAAGTAGGAGAATCAATTGTGGAAATAACGTTTAAAAACGTAGATTTCCCGCTCCCAGACGGCCCCATAATTGCAACAAACTCACCTTTATCTACATGTAAATTTATATTTTTTAAAGCGGTATGGGGGACTTTCCCCTCATACACTTTTGAGACGTTTTTGATGTGTAATACTTCTTCCATAGTAATCACCTTTCTATTTTTAAAACTTAATGTGCTGTGATAATTTTTGCATATAAAAGGAACGAATTAAAAGGAAAAATAAAATTTCAACTGTTCCAAAAATCATAAGTACGACTGTAATTTCAGCGAAGAACGAGAGATGTAATATGTCTTGTAGCATCTTTGTGGCAAACATCGTATGGATCGATGCCATAATGTATGGAACAAAGAATAAAATAGCAAGCTGAATTGTCGCTGAACGTTTCATCTCAGCTGCTGTTAAACCAATTTTTGTAATCGTTACATACTTTTCTTGCTCATTTGTTAAATCTGTATACATTCGGAAGTAAAGAACACTACCAGCACCGATAAAGAAAATAACTCCTAGGAAAGTACCAATTAAGAAGAACGAAGCGACATTTAATTTTGCTTTATATAGAGAATCACTCGCTTCACTTGCGTGGAAAGGAGGATGCTCTGCTTTGATCGCGTCACTTTCATTATAAATTTTTGTTGTAAATGCCGAACCGATGTTATGTGCTTTTTCCCAATCGTAAACTTTAAAGCTATATACACTCATTTGTTTTGAAACGGTGGATAATGCTTCTACATTTTCATCAGATAGTATGAGCAATTGGTATATTAAGCGATTTGGGAATGGGTTATAACCTTTATATTCTTTCACTTGTAGTTGTAAATTGTTTTGAGTAAGTGTAAGAGTATTTTTCTTTTCTTGATTATGAAGCGTTCCAATAACCTGATCATCTAAGTCTTTCATAAGAATATAAGATTCATTCTTATTCACCGTGAGTGTTTCCCAATTTAAAGCCTTAGCAAGTACATTATAGTCACTTTGTTTAATGGCATAATAGAGCTGCGTGGTATCTTCAGCTGAAGATACTTCATATATATCCGTTTTAAATTTTGTATAAGTAAAGTGCTCTTCATTAAATTTTTGTTCTAACCAGTTTAAATGTTCATCAGCTAACGTATTTTCAGTATGAGATAAATAAGTAAACGGGAAAGGATTTTTCCTAATTTCATCAAATTTTGTAAACTTACCGAATCCATATAAGAATGTAATCATTGTAAAAGCGAGCGTCGATAGCATCGCTACAATAAAAAGCATGTTAATGTTTGTCCGAATGCGCGCTGCTAAATCCGAAATCCAAAGCATATTAATTCGTTTCATATAAAACTTTCTTCGAGTTTTTAAAATACGAATAAGTAAAAAACTAATTTGTGAAAAGAAAAAGTATGTTCCAGCTGCAATAAGCGATGGAATGACAAATATACTAGAGACGGCATATAAAAGCCCAATGATGTCACCTAGCGACATAAAATACAGCGGATTTGCGGCTAACGCATATCCAGATATTAAACACGTCGCACCAAATAGAGAGATGAGCACGGATGCTTTTCTTTCTTTTTGTTGTTTTCCTTCTTTTAAAAGTCGTACAGCTTTTCTCGTACGAATGAGCATCGGTGTAAAAGATGATACGAGAATGAAGAGCCCAAGAAAGATGATGATAGTTAAAACGATAGCACTTGTAGGCGGATATAAATATAAACCAGGTACGTGTGTAATTTTGGCGGTAACTAATAAAAAGAACTGTGAAAAGACGACTCCAAGTTGAATGCCAAAAAATATAGAAAGAGCACCAATTAACATATTTTCTATAAATATGAGTCGTTTTAATTGTTTTTGAGATATGCCAAGTACTGTTAAAATCCCGAACTGTTTTTTTCGTACTTTTAAAAACGTACCGATTGAATACAGTAAAAAGAAAAATGAAAAGAACACAATGACAACTTCTGAAATTGTCATTAATATGTTCAGAGAATAATTCACGTCTGTCATATGCAATTTAGGATGAAATAAATAAACTGCAAATGAGAAAAAGATTGCGATGGAGAACGCACTGCTTACAAAATAGGCGAAATAAGCTCTGGCGTTCCGCGTCACGTTTTTAAATGCAAACTGCCAAAATGTCATTCACCTAGCCTCCTAATGGGGTGAAGATGAGAAAAGCATAAGAAATACTCTTTTCATCAAGTTTGTTTTAAATAATTTGTCCATTCGTATACTGTGATAATTTTTGCATATAAAGCGAACGAATGAATAAGAAAAATACAATTTCAACGACGCCAAAAATAATAAGAACAGCTGAAATTTCTTTGAACAGAGATAAACCAATTACATCTTGTAGCATTTTCGTTGCGAACATTGTATGAATGGATGCCATAATGTACGGAACGAAAAATAAAATACTAAGTTGAATGGTTGCAGATTTTTTCATCTCTGCATCTGTTACACCAATTTTTGAAATTGCTACATATTTTTCTTGTTCGTTCGTTAAATCCGTATACATTCTGAAATAAAGAACGCTACCTGCTCCAATAAAGAAAATGACACCTAAGAATGTCCCGATTAGGAAGTATGCAGCACTTCCTGATGTAATTCTATATAATGAGTCTGCTGATTCATAGGAGCGTATAAGGGGGCCTTCGTATTGGAATGCCTCTCGATCTTTTTGTATTTTTTTCATAAAACCATTAGCAATTTCATACGTCTTTTCCCAGTTTTGTACGTTATAATTGTACGCTGATACACGCTTTGTTGTACTTGGTAAGTTGTTTACAACAACATCAGGTAAAATTAAAGTTTGATATGAAAAGTTAGAGGGAATGGCCCCTACTTGTTCATAGCCCTTTACTTGTAATATCGTATTTGTGCTAGAAAGCGTAATAGACTTTCTATTGTAACTTGGCTCAAACTCGCTGAATAAGGTTATATAAGCATTACCTGTTAAGACATATGCTTCATTTTCGTCCATGAATAGTTGTTTCATTCGTAAGGAAGCTGCAAGTTTGTTATAGTCACTTTGTTTCATTGCATATATGTCATTATAAGCTGTTATACCTTTATCTTCTTTCAGTGGTGTTTCATATAAATCAGCCTTTATTTTTTTATAAGAGAAATTCTCTTTTTGCAATTGTTGTTCAAGCCAATTTAAATGATCGTCCACAAAAGGATTTGCGTCATAAGAAAAATAAGAGAATGGAAAAGGTGAGCTTCGCGTAACCTCTAGCTTTGTAAACTTTCCGACTCCATATAGGAACGTAATCATTGTGAAAGCAATTGTAGATAGCATCGCTACAATAAATAGCATATTAATATTCGTTCGGATGCGGCTTGCTAAATCCGAAATCCAAAGCATATTAATCCGTTTCATATAAAACGTTCTTCTTTTCTTTAAAATATAAATAAGTAAGAAACTAATTTGAGAAAAGAAAAAATATGTTCCGATTGTAACGAGTGTTGGAATCACAAAAATACTTGAAACCATATATATAACGCCTACTTGCGGATTTATTGAGAAGAAATATTTAGGGTTTGCCGCTAAAATATAACCACCTAATAAACAGATAGCACCAAATAGAGAGACGAATATGGATGGTTTTCTTACTTTTTGTTTGCCACTATTAGCTTGTAAAAGATGTACTGTTTTTTTCGTACGAATTAGCATCGGTGTAAATGAAGATACAACGATAAAGAGACTAAGAAACACAATCGTTGTTAAAATGAAAGCATTCGTAGGGGGATATAAATATATCCCTGGTAGATGTGTAATTTTCGCTGTTACTAATAAGAAAAACTGCGAAAAGACAAGTCCAAACTGCATACCGAAAAAGATAGATAAAATACCAATTAACATATTTTCAGTGAAAACGAGTCGGTGTAATTGTTTTTTTGATATACCTAAAATAGTTAAAATACCAAATTGCTTTTTACGAACTTTTAAAAACGATCCAATTGAATAGAGTAGAAAAAAGAACGAGAACAAAACAATAACAACTTCTGAAAACATCATTAATCCTGAAACTTCAGAGATCATACTGAAATTTTGTAATTTCGGATGAAACAAATAAACAGCGAACGAAAAGAAAACAGCAATCGAAAAGGAACTGCTTATAAAGTAAGCAAAATAAGCTCTTGAGTTGCGCGTTACATTTTTAAATGCAAATTGCCAAAATGTCATAATATGTGCCTCCCGTTAGCAGGCACATATGTAGTTTTATTGCAAAAAATGTATGAGAGTAAGTTCTCATACATTTTGCTAGCATATGTCACGATCATGCTTCGGTCACCTTCTCCGCATGTTCTACTTGATTATTTGCAGCGTTGTGGAAGATGATTTTAATCGTCGTTCCTTTCCCAACTTCAGAATCTAGTTTGACAGAGTGTCCTAAATAGTCACAAATTTTACTTACAATATAAAGCCCCATACCAGTGGATTCTCCGAATGCACGACCGTTTTTTCCAGTGTAAAATGGTTCAAATACTCTTCGAATATCTTCTTGCGGAATACCTACGCCTTCATCACGAACTTCTAAAATAATATCTTTTCCATTTCGATAAGCAGATAAGAAGACTTTCTTTCCACGCTCACCTGAGTAACGAACGGCATTTGTCATTAACTGATAGATGATAAATTTTAGCCATTTTGCATCAGAAGCAATCTTTAAATCAGAATGTACTTCTAAAACAGGGAAGACTCCGTTTCGAATGAATAGTTCTTTTAACCCATTAATATTTTTTGTTACCGTATCTTTTAATGAAATCGTCTCGACATGGAAGTCTTCATGGAAGTTATTTAATCTTGCCATGTATAAAGCCATATCAAGCCCTTGGTTCAGACGATCTAATTCCTGCTTAAACTTTGGAATTAAATGTTCATCTTCCATTTCGAGCACCATAAGTTGCATAACAGAAACAGGTGTCTTCATTTGATGCACCCAGTGATTAATAAACAATTGATGTTCTTGTTGTTTTACTTCGTACGATTGTAGTTCTTTTTGGAATAGACGATATTGTGTGCGCACGAGTTCATTTACACCGTGAGGCATCGGAGCAGTTGCTCTTTCAATAAACGCATCTTCCATTTTTTCTGGTTGCTCACTTAATCTATGGTACATTCTACGATTGCGAACGTAACGATAAGCGAGGAAACAAATGAATAAATATAAACTTAAAACGACGAAGTAAAATTTATTGTTTTGGAATCCATCTACTGCATCATAAAGAACGAAGATGATACCGAAGTTTAATACGTACAGTAGAAAAAATGCAAAATGATCACGTAAAAATAGCTTCATGCTTATTCACTCCAAGTTGCGTTAAAACGATACCCAAGTCCACGTACTGTTTCAATAGCATTTTCAATACCAAGCTCATTGAATTTTTTACGAAGACGCGTGATGTTTACGTTTAATGTATTTTCTTCAACGAAGCTCTCGTCATCCCAAAGGGCAGCTAATAAATCTTCACGGCTCGCCGTACGCGGGAATTTAGATAATAACATTTCTGCTAAAATAGCTTCTTTCTTCGTTAAAAGAACTTGCTCAGATCCAAAATGAATTTCTGGACGTTCTGGGAATAATTTTAGTCCTTCTACTTCAACGATACGTTCAGAAATATTTGGCGCATAATCACCGTAAATACGGCGTAATTGACCTTTAATTTTTGCCATTACAACGTCATAGTGGAACGGTTTTGTAATATAATCATCCGCACCGCTTTCAATCGCCATAATTTGTTCCATCTCACCAGCACGTGCTGAAATGAAAATAATAGGACAAGTAGATTCATGACGAATTTGGCGGCACCAGTAGAACCCATCGAATTTCGGTAAGTTTACATCAAGTAAAACAAGATGTGGCTTTACAGCGTTAAACGATTCCATAATATCATCGAAGTTCTCTGCAACAACAGCTTCATAGCCATACTTTTGAATGTGAGATTGTAGTAATGATGAAATATTTGGATCGTCTTCAACGATTAAAATTTTATACATATGTATATTCCTCCTAAAAAAACAATTGTAGCTATAGTGTATCATGTGTTTCAAGTCTTTTCATTATGTTGAAAGATAAGCTAGTAAACAGTATAGGTCAAAAGCGTGAAAAGTAAAAAGGGCGTATGTATAATTGACAATTAACTGAAATCATTTTAAGATTTAGATAAATATCTAAATGTCTAATTAGTGAAAGGAAGAAAGACATTGAATCAAGCATTCAAAGCATTAGCAGATCCAACAAGGCGAAAGATTTTAGATTTATTAAAAGAAAGTGATTTAACCGCTGGGGAAATTGCTGAACATTTTAATATGACAAAGCCAAGTATTTCACACCACTTAAACGCACTTAAAAATGCTGAACTTATTCAAGATGAAAAGAAAGGGCAATTCGTTATGTACTCTTTGAATACAACTGTATTTCAAGATTTGTTGACTTGGGTGTTTACGTTTACGAATAAGGGGGAAGAGGGGAAATGAGAAAACATCTTTTTGCAATCTTATTAATTATTATAACTTGTTTAGCTTGGGCATTTGCCTGGCCGAATTTGCCTGGCACAATGGCAGTTCATTGGGGGACTGAAGGTGTGAATGGCTTTGCTTCCAAATTTAATGCAATGCTGTTGCTACTTGGAATTATGATTTTCACTTATGTTTTATTGACAGTTACCCCTAAAATTGATCCTAAGAAAAAGAATTACGATAAGTTTTCTAGAAGTTATATGATAATGAATTATAGCGTATTAGTGGTATTATTTTTAGTAAACATGCTTGTGATTGGGGTAGGATTAGGTTATGACATTCCGATGAATAGTACACCGTATATTCTTGTTGGCCTTTTATTTATAGTCATCGGAAACTATTTACCACAATGTAAACCAAATTACTTTGTAGGTATAAAAACACCGTGGACGTTAAGTAACGAAGAAGTGTGGAGAAAGACGCACCGTTTTAGTGGAAAGGTGTTTGTTGTATTAGGTGTTATTATGATTTTAAGTATTTTTGCACCGGCAGCATGGAAAGCCTTCTTAATGATAGGAATTATTATTGGGGCGGTAGGATTAACGATGGGCTATTCATATGTTGCTTATAAAAAAGAATTAAAAATGTAAATAAAAGCAGCTTTTCCTTTCATGGAAAAGCTGCTTTTATTTTTATCACTTCTTTAAAATGAATTTCGTGTGTAAGTTTATCTTCAATATACTGCATTGCCGCATTCATATTTGTAAGTGAATCCATATTATGACCTCCTCTGTACATAGAATAGCAGGAACGAAATAGCTCCATCCGACATTTCGTGCACAACTTTGTAGGGTACATTTTGTACCTTACAAAATTGTAATGTTCCTGTAAGGAGAATGAATGGATGGCATGATATCCCAATGTTATAGTAACAAAGTACTTTGATACATTACGTTAACTTTTTGATGTCTTTACTTATGTGCCTTACATAACTGTCATGTTTGTGTAAGAAACATCGATAGTGGCAAGAGTAGAGAGTGTATATAGTTGAAGATAGAGAATAGAAGAAATGAGGGATGTCGAGATGAAAACAGTGTTAGAAGCAAAAAATATTGAAAAAGTATATGACACGGGTGGTAATAAATTTGCAGCGTTAAAAGGTATTAACTTACAAGTAAAAGAAGGTGAGTTTGTTGGAATTATGGGACCTTCTGGTTCGGGTAAGACGACTTTACTAAACGTTCTTTCTACAATTGATAATGCGACGAACGGTGAAATTTTAATTGATGGAAAAGATATCGTGAAAATGAATGATGATAAGTTAGCGTTATTCCGCCGCGATCATTTAGGTTTCATTTTCCAAGATTATAACTTATTAGATACGTTAACGGTAAAAGAGAACATTGCGTTACCTCTTGCGTTATCGAAAGTAAAGGCAAATGAAATTGATCGCCGCGTTCTTGAAATCTCAAAGAAATTTGGTATTGATCATATTTTGAGTCAGTTTCCATATCAAGTATCTGGTGGACAGAAGCAAAGATGCGCGGCATCACGTGCAATCGTTACGAATCCAAGTATGATTTTCGGGGACGAGCCAACTGGAGCGCTTGATTCTAAATCTGCAACAGATTTACTTGAAAGTATGAAGTCGTTAAATGAATATGATAATTCTACAATTTTAATGGTAACGCATGATGCGTTTGCGGCGAGTTATTGTAAACGAGTTATTTTCATTAAAGATGGTGAGTTATATAAAGAATTGCACCGCGGCGAGTTAACGCGTAAACAGTTCTTCCAACAAGTCGTTGACGTAATGTCTTCTATTTCTGGAGGTATGGCTGATGACCTTATCTAGCATTGCCCTCCGCAACATACAGCGGAATTTTAAAGACTACTTTGTATATTTTGCATCTATGATCTTTAGTATCGTTATTTATTTTACATTTAAGGCGTTGCAGTATAATTCACAAATGGAAAAAGCTGCGGAAGCTTCTAAAAAAATTAGCGGTGCATTTCAAGTTTCAAGTGTCATGCTAATTATTTTCGTGGCAGTGTTCATTATATATTCAAACGGTTTCTTTACAAGGAAGCGTAAAAAAGAAGTTGGATTATATTCCTTATTAGGTATTCGAAAAAGACAAATCGGTAAAATGCTCTTTTATGAAAATATGTTAATGGGATTAATGTCATTAGTAATCGGGATTGCGATTGGTAGTGTCCTTTCAAAATTATTCCTTGAATTATTAGTAAATATGATGGGATTAAACTTAAATGTTCATTTTGAAGTACCGATGGCTGCCATTATCGATACAGCACTTATTTTCTTTGTGATTATTTTGTATACATCACTTCAAGGATATCGTTTAATTTATCGATTTAAGTTAATTGAACTTTTCCGTGCAGAACGTGAAGGAGAAGCAATGCCGAAAGGGTCAGTAGTGATGGCATTAATTTCAGTTGTTTTAATCGGTTCAGGTTATTTCTTAGCATTAATGTTCATGAAGGCAGTTAAATATGCAGACTTTATGGCAGTTGCACTTTATATTTTACTGGCGACAGTATTAGGTACGTACTTACTATTTATGTTCTTTACAGTATTCGTATTGAAACGTGCCAGAACTAATAAATCATCGTTTTATAACGGTATGAATATGGTAACGACGTCACAGCTACTATATCGTATTAAAGGAAATGCAAAGTCACTTGCGACAATTTCTATTTTAAGCGCGGTAACATTAACAGCGGTTGGTACATCAGTTACGATGTATTACAACACATTTACGCAATCAAAAGCAGTTGCACCATATAGCTATTCTTATGAGAAAAAAGATGCAGCGCTTGATAAGAAAGTAAATGCAATTTTTGCAGAAGAGAAGAAAAATCACCCAATCAAAGATCAATTTGAAATTGAGACAGTTCCTGTAAAAGGGAAGTTTGACGGAGAAAAAGTTGATTTCATTCTAAATATGAACTATACGATTTCAGAGAAATATCAGTTTATGTCTCAGTCGGAATTTAATAAACTTGCTAAAAAA
Organism: Bacillus thuringiensis; assembly: GCF_022095615.2. Lineage (NCBI taxonomy): Bacteria > Bacillati > Bacillota > Bacilli > Caryophanales > Bacillaceae > Bacillus > Bacillus thuringiensis. The sequence goes on along the minus strand of NZ_CP155559.1, from coordinate 4,556,365 downwards.
ATCGACGCAGAAACAGTAAATGTAGCTGCTGGTGAAGCATTTATATATGATAGTTCATATATTGAAGGGCATGAGTTTAGTCCACAATATAAAGGAAATAAAGCAGTATTCCAAATTGGAAACGAAACGAAGCAATTAAAAATCCAAGGCGCAAATGACGTTGCGATGACAAATTTAGGTGAATTAGTTGTTGTTGTTTCAGATGAAATGTATGAGCAAGCGAAGCAAGCATTTGGAACACGCGTTGTAAAAAATATTGATGTGAAAAATGAAAAAGATAGTAAAGTGTTAACAGAAAAATTAACAAAAGTGATGCCAGCTGGTGAATCAGAAATGGTGCCATCATTTAGAGATTTCTACACTGGTTTCCATATGGGGCTTGAAGGAACAGGATTAATGATGTTTATTGGAATGTTCTTAGGTCTTGTATTCTTACTAGCAACAGGTTCCATCATTTACTTTAAACAATTAACAGAAGCAAATGCTGATCGTGAGCGTTATGTTGTCCTTCACAAAATAGGGGTCACAAAACAAGAAATGAAAAAAGCTATTGCAAAACAAGTAAGCTTTATCTTTGCGATTCCATTAGTAATCGGAATCCTGCACAGCTTGTTTGCATTAAAAGGTTTAGGGAACATACTACCATTTGAAATTATGATTCCCCTTCTAATTAGTATCGGAGTATATAGTGTTATTTATATTGGATATTACTTTATCACAGTTCGTTCTTATTATAAGATTGTGAGTGCGAAATAATAAGTGAAGCTGTAAGGAAATAAAATAGCCATTTCCCTCATTTTTTATGAGGTAAATGGCTATTTTTAGTTTTATAGAAATAATTAACGCGCATCAATTATATCTATAAAACTAAAAGTATGTTTCCGGTCAAAGGCATCTATGCATATTAAAGAACGTTTCAAAGGATTTAATTCAATTACAGTCATATAGATTGTAGGGAAATAACCATCTTTATAATAAGTGATCAATATTTCTCTTTCTGAAATGAATGAGCGTAATAAAGTATCTTCAATTCTTTCTCTATCATCGTATGGTGATACTTTTCGCGATTCTTTCATGTCAGCCGGTTTTGATATATTTGTACTACTCATACTTTCTATTCTCCTAACAATATATTTTCTATATAGGAAGGTTAATCACTATGGAAGTAGGTACTACTGATCATGCAGAAGTACCTTATGTTCGTTTTATTATGTATGATTGGGAGTCAAATTTGCTTAGTACTAAAAAATTACCAAAGTTAATAACTTATTTATAGTAATTATTTGTCATTCTTGTACTTTTTTGAATGGGATTAAAACTATATTAAGGTGAATTTGAAGGAGAATAAATGGATTTGATGAAGGTGAGATAGTATGACAACTATCTCACCTTCTATTAGGAAAGCGTTTTTATATGACAGTATGATTTTCACGATATTGTCTAGGCGTCATACTAGTAATTTTTTTGAAGACTCTTGTGAAATAACTTTGATCATTAAAATTAAGCCAGGCACAAATATCTGATAATGGATAGGTTGTTAATGTTAATAATTTTTTAGCTTCTTCTACTCGTTCTCTCTGAATGTATTCAATGAAAGGAATTCCCACTTCTTTTTTAAATAATTTTGATAAATAAGTAGGGGAGATATGTAAAAGGTTAGCAAGGTCATTAAGAGATATTTCATCGTAAATATGTTTGTGAATATGATTTAGGCACGTAGTAATGGAATTAGAATATGCTTGATTACTATATTCTTTTACACGTTCTGCAAAAGTACATAATGCATCTTCAATTAATCTATTTACGGAATACATGTTATCTAACTTTTCAATCGTTTGTATATATAAAGTACCGAGTGAAAAAGCAATATGTGATGGAAGATTACCGTCTATCGCATATCGAATAGCTAGCGTAATTGCGATAATACCGTTATTTTTTTGGTTTCTCAGTTGATTGCCTTTGGATGATATTGCCGCATCTTCTTGAGGGAATGAATATGCATATTGTATGACCTTTTCTTTATTGCCTTCTTTAATTGCTGAAAAAAATTTACGTTCCAATGATATGTCATAATTTTGCGGATCATGCCGGCGACGTTTGGAAATATATAGATCAGGATTTACGATTTTATAAGAAACGTCTTCGAGTAATTTATTTTTCTCCCAAACAATATCGCGATCTAATTTTTCATTGAAAATTACGTAATGTAACCAAATACTTATATCAATTAGCGTACTTTTCTTTATCTCGGGTAGAAATTGATAGTAGTCTACTCCTTGTTGCATTTTATTATTACAGTTGAAATATTTCATAAGTTTAATCGCCATTTCATCTGATACTTTTGGATAGGTAGTAGGTCCGATTATAATTGTTCCTTTTATATGTTCATGATCTGTTATATGGATGCTAATGAAATTCTCAAGATACTTATTCCCTTTGAAAACTGGAAAATTACAAGGAGCGTTTTCTTGATAAAGTTCATTCAGATGTTCTTCTTTAGAAGAATAAAACGGACTACCACTCGTATGAGAAGTAGATTCATACACAATTTTTCTATCAGTAGATAAAAATTGAACAGGTACATGAAAAGTGATATGTACAAGGTCACATAAGTGCTGTAGGTCGATGGAGTTATTCATTACCTTCTCCTTTTAAATAGTTTTGAAATACTAAATATTAATATTTAAATATACATTCGTCTCTATAAGGTGTAAATTCCTTATTATTTGAATTTTTTCGCGCACATGAAAATGATTACATATATTGGATAAGAGTGAAAGGTGATTTACAGATTAATTTCCACAGATGTTGTATGAAAATAGATGTAGTGATGGTACCTTACATAAAAATACATTTTATATCCATTATACCAAATTAATGAATATAAAATGTATTTTTATATACTGAACAATAAATATTATATGTATAAGAATAAATGATACATTCTTCATAAAATCTTAAGAAATCTCCTCAATTTTTGTTAAGAAACGATAGTTATACTTAGACACAAGTTAAAAACTATTGAACGAATGGGGAGAGGTTTACATGCAACTCATAACATTCTTACATGAATTTATTAAACATCCGAAACATACTGGCGCTATTGCGCCAAGTTCAAAAATATTAGCAAAGAAAATGGTAGATGTAATTGATTTTCATAGAGCGAAATGCATTGTAGAGTTAGGGCCTGGTACAGGAGTTTTTACGAAAGAAATTATGAAGAGAAAGAAGAAGGAGACAATATTTCTTCTTATTGAAATTAATGAAGTGTTTTGCAAAGAGTTAACAAGAAAGTTTAAAGATGAACAGAACGTCATTGTTGTACACGGTTCAGCTGAAAATATAAAGAAGTATATGGAAGAATTTCATATAGAATGCGTGGATTACGTTTTATCGGGATTACCTTTTACTTCTTTACCAGAAGAAGTTTCAAAGTGCATTTTAAACAATGTAATGGAAGCGATACATGAGAAAGGTGAATTTATTACATTTCAATATTCACTTGTGAAAAAAGGATTTATACAGCATTTCTTCCCTGAAATTACACTAGAAAAAGTGTGGCTTAATTTCCCACCAGCTTATGTCTTTAGTTGTAAAAAAGAACTAAGGAGAGCGTATGCATAATGGAATTACATGAATTATTATCGTACATTCAGCAATACGGTTATTGGGCATTATTCTTTTGTTTATGGCTCGGAATCGTCGGTATGCCGATTCCTGATGAAATGATTGTTATGAGTGGTGGGTTTGTATCATCGATGGGTATATTAAGTGTGATTCCAGCTTTTTTATTAACATATTTAGGTGTTGTATCAGGTCTTTCTTTAGGGTATATACTAGGGAAAATATTTGGCATAAAAGTAATTGAAAAATTGAGGAAAAAGAAAAAGGCGAAGTACCTTTTAAAATCACAAGAGATAGTAGGGAAATATGGTCATTATGCATTAGTAATAAGTTATTTTATCCCCGTTGTGAGACATATCGTACCGTATTTAGTAGGAATGAATAACATGTCATTTAAAACGTATGCGATTTATTCTTATGTGACAGGATTTGTTTGGACGTTAGTTTACTTTGTACTAGGATCTATATTTGGAAAGCACATAGAAATGATAGTAACCCTTGTGACCGAGTATGGTATATATTTTGGTGGCATCGTTATCATAGTTTCTAGTATTTCTTATGTGTATATGCATAAGAAGAATGCAGTAGTGAGTGAAGTAAAGCAACATTCATAGTTTGGTAAATGATGCTGGAGGAGATTTTGTGAGTAAAGAAACGATACTTATCGTGGACGATGAGAAGGAAATTAGAAAACTTATCGCCATCTATTTGAAGAATGAAGGGTACGAAGTATTACAAGCTGGAGATGGTGAAGAGGGGTTAGAAATAGTAAGGAAAAGAGACGTGCATCTAATTGTACTTGATATTATGATGCCGAAAATAGATGGTATCCATATGTGTATGAAAGTAAGAGAAATAGCTGAAATGCCCATTATTATGCTATCAGCGAAAACGCAAGATATGGATAAGATTTTAGGATTAACAACTGGGGCGGACGATTATGTGGCAAAGCCATTTAATCCACTTGAACTCATCGCTCGTATTAAATCACAACTTCGGAGATATATGAAAATGAGTGGGGCAAGTGTACAGGATGAAAATGTATTTGAAATTGGGGATATGAAAATCAATATAGTAACACGGCAGGTCATTATTGCAAATGAAGAGGTGAAATTGACACCGAGAGAGTTTGAGGTGTTAGAATTGCTTGCACGAAATCAAGGAATGGTATTAAATGCAGAGCAAATTTATGAAAGAGTATGGAAAGAGCAAGCTTTCCAATCCGATAATACTGTGATGGTACATATTCGGAAAATACGTGAAAAGATAGAGGCAATTCCAAGAAAGCCTCGTTACATTAAAACGGTATGGGGAGTTGGCTACAAGATTGAGAAAGATATTTAAACCGATAGTATGGATGAATCAAGTTTTTAAAAAAATGATAGGTAAAACAGTGAGTTATTTGCAAAGGAGCATACGGGTACAGCTAATTACTACATTTACTTTCTGTACATTACTTGGTGTATTAGTAGGCTGGTCTTCAACTTCCTTTTTCGAGGATGCGAATAAAATGTCTATCATTGATTATGCATCAGGTATGGAAGCCATTGATGGACAGACACAAAGGCTTGTTGAAAGTATGACAGAAGAAGGCAAGGAAATTAATATACAAGAACTGCTTGATCAGTTAAATCATCAAAATCAATTGAAGGTTTTAATAATAGATGAGAATGGGAAAGTCGTTTATAAAACAAAGGGAGCACCGGAAGAACAGATTAATCTTCATGAGACGATGCGTAATGTGATGGACTTTAAAATGGATCAAGTACGATATGTAGAGGCGCAGAATTTAATTCAAGACGGAACTGAACAAACGCGTAAGGAGTTTACAACCTTTTATCCGGTTACTGTTAATACGAAAAATATGTATATCATTGCAAGTGGTATACCACAAGGAAATGTGAAGTATATAGTGAAGGATAATAGCCCATTTCCATCTTTACTAGGTTTCATTACTTTTCTACTTTCATTTTTTTATGTAACGAAAAGGAAGATGAATCAGATTGAAGCGATGGCAGAAGGAGTAAGGGAGTTTTCGAAAGGGAACTTACAATACAAAATCAAACAGGCGGGTCAAGATGAAATAGGTTTATTGACTTCAAATATTAATCAAATGGCAGAAAAGCTTTTGGCTAATATAGAAAAAGAAAAACAAATAGAGAAACAAAAAAGTGAATTGATTACAAATGTATCACATGATTTAAGAACACCACTTACTTCAATTATGGGATATTTACGTTTACTAGGTGATGCGAAATATGAAAATAAAGAACAGCATGATGAGTATATAAAAATTGCCTTTTCAAAATCAGAACAGTTGAAGATGTTAATAGAAGATTTGTTTGAGTATACAAAACTAACAGATGAAAATAAGGCATTAGATTTACAAGAAGTGTGCATGAATGAACTACTTGATCAATTAATAGAAGAGTTAGTACCACAAGCGGAGGAACATAATCTTTCTTTTGTGAAAAATTTTGAGGGAAACCGTATATATGCTGTTGTAGATTCGGAAAAAATGGTACGTGTGTTTGAAAATCTCTTAATAAATGCAATCAAATATAGTATAGAAAAGAGAGAAATTAAAGTTTCCATTCAAAGGGAAGAACGTCATATTAAAGTCTCAATAACAAATCATAGTGAAGAATTTACAAAAAAAGAGTTAGAGAACTTATTTGAGCGTTTTTATAAAAAAGATCAATCTAGAAGTAGAGCTGTAGAAGGTTCAGGCTTGGGTCTTGCAATTGCAAAAAGTATTGTTGAATTGCACAAAGGAGAAATTCGAGCGGAATATGAAAATGGGGTTATTCAATTTATTATCTTATTGCCAATTGAATTAGAAGAGCATTAGGAATTTTGGTTACATTTTAATAGATAAGAATAAGTGATAGCGCGCGATTGATTTAGAACAGGTCCTTTAAGTGGAAGTTAATTAATGTATTTGAGAAGAGGGGAATAGAAAGTTTCATGAAAAAAATAAGTGCGTTTATCGTATTGATTATAGTTGGAATGACATTACTTATGGTAAAAGGTGGACCGATTGTAGATCAACTCAATCCGTTTATTAAAGAAGATATTTATTATGCCGTTGTTGATAATGATGGGAAATATGGGGCTGAAAACAAAGGTTTTGCTAGATGGGAATATAAATTCAAAGGATATAATGAATCCGGTCAAGAGCAAAAGATTACGATGACTTCTTCAAAACATTTAAGGATAGGGGCATATTTAAAAGTCAGATCTAAAGGAAGTTATGGTATGGAATGGGAAGAAGTGCAAGTAGATGAAATACCTACTAAAGTCAAAGAGCAAGTAATAATAACACATAATTAGTTATAGAAATTATAAGTTACATTCAATGAACAAAGTAACGAGCAAGTTTCAGATATAGTGGCAGTATATGATAAGTTTAAAATTTTTTATAAAGAAGATAAAGTTTAGCTGAACTTTATCTAAGCTGCATTTATTCTGTATACAATCACTAGCACTCTTTAGTATGTAGATAAAAAATGATAAAGAGTAGCGGGATAATTATGTAGTTTTCTAAGAAGAAAATAGTATTATTTCTTTCAATTGTTCTTCTGAATGTATTGATGATGTATGAATAATAGGCATGTACAGAATATTATTCACAATATAGAAGACGTTTATAAGGTATATAAAGAGAATCAATTATTGAAAGAAACAATCGAACATCAAGAATCGTTAAAGAGTAACGTACATAAGTTAAGTAAGGAGAAAGAACCCCTTACTTAACTTATCAACAAAAGAGAGAAGTAAAGGAATAAGGAAAATACAATTTAATTCAAGCTACAGTAGTAATGCATGTAGCAGAAGATTGGTATGGGGGAATCACTCTTGATAGAGGGGCACAACATGCTTTGTATTTGTAATGCATTATTTCAGTGTGAGAATAATGGTTATTCGAAAGTAGCGTGGATGTCATCTTAGTGTGAGAGTAGATGAAACGCGCTTCTAATCTTTGAAACTTTATATATTGTTTTTTGGACTTAGTCCATTCATCCATTACAAAAATGTAAGGAAAATGTAAGAGGAATCAATATTTCGATTTGTAAATAAAAGATAAAATGATTATTAGTGGCTATAAAAATAGTATGGAGGTAATATGAAAATTTCAATATTTGATGTGAACATTGTACAAAAAGTACATCGTAAAAGAATGAACGTATTACACCATAGTGTAGAAAAGTGTAGGTGTAAAGTATGTTATTCAAACTTTCTATTTCCAGCATGAAAAAAATGAGTAAGGATTATATTGTTTTATTAATAGGTCTTGTAATTTCTATTTCTATATTTTATATGTTTCAAACACTTGCATTAAATAAAGAATTTACAATGAATAACAGTATCATTGGTTCAATTGTATTTGTATTTCAAATAGGCTCTGGTTTGGTGGCGCTTATTACATTCTTTTATATTTTTTATGCAAACTCTTTTCTCCTTTCACTTCGGCGGAAAGAACTTGGCATGTATCTTGTATTAGGGGCAAAAAAGAGTAAAATTAGTCAACTTATATTTTTTGAGACGTTCATTATGGGAATGATTTCACTAGTGCTAGGTAGCGTATGCGGGGCTATTCTTTCTAATCTCGTTAGCAAATTTTTAACAAAGCAATTAGAAATATCAGCGGAGGGTTACCAAGCATTTTATGGTCCTGCATTCAAAATAACATTTATATTCTTTAGTGTGTTGTTTCTGATTACATCCGTTGTGAATATGATTCGTATAGCACTTAAAACAGAATTAGATTTAATTCGTATAGAACAGCAAACGGAGCGTATACGATTAAAAGGCCCTGTGGCAACACTGTTAACCGTATGTAGTTTGTTAGGACTAGCTGTAGGGTATTATTTCGTAATCTTTGTAGGAATAAAGGGTGCTGGCGCCATTTTGCTTCCATTATTTACGATTACAATGGGTACATATCTTATATTTATTTCGCTTTTGCCTGTGTTTGTTAAGAGACTAAAGAAAATGCGCTATTTAAATGAGAAAAAATTAAATGCATTTACATTTGCACAACTGCAGTTCCGTGTAAGTAGTTTGGCGAGAATATTAGGTACGGTAACAATGTTAATTGGACTAGGTGTAGGAGCGATGGCTGGTGGTATGTCTTTACAGAAAAATGTAATTCTTACAGCAGAAAGAATGCCAGGATATGATATTACACTTCATGATCCAGATGTAACGGATTATAAAGCTATGGAAAAAATGAAAATTGTAGATAAAAAGCAGTATCAATATAAAGTTGATAATCAAGCCGTTTACTATTCAAAGGAGGAATTATTAGACAATCCACCACTTTTGTTTGGAAAGAAAGAAACAACTCGTATCACTGAACAACTTCCATCTTCGAGCTATACGATGTTTGAAGGGAAAGAAGTTGATCCATCAAGTTTTAAGTTACCGATGAAGTGGAGTAAGATTATGGATAGTGACTTTAAATCTAATATTACTGTATACAATCGTAAACCTGTATATATCGTAGATAAAAACCGGTATGAATCAATTCAAGGGAATGAGCATACGTTTTTTATCGCTAAAGTCGATAATATTTTACGGTATAAAACAGAGTTAAAAGAGATGGATAATCGTCAAATTGAAAAAGTAGCTGCTTCTATTAATAAGCCGAAAGAAAATATATCTTTAATGACAAACTATGGTGACTATGAATCTATGCTCGTCTTTTCGAAAGGGACTTCATTTATGGGGTTTTTCTTAGGACTCGCATTTTTAGCTATGATGGCGAGTTGTTTAATGTTTAAGATTCTTTCTGGGGCTACGAAGGATATTGGACGGTATGAAATGCTTCGGAAAATTGGAGTACGTAAAGAATTACTTATAAAGTCTATTTATAAAGAATTAGGTATTGTATTCCTTTTCCCAGCAATATTGGGGCTCATACATGTTTTGGTAGGAATGAACATATTTACATTTGTTAAATTCTTTGTGAATCCATATGTGAATATTGTCCTTCCGATTTGTATATTTCTAATCATTTATGGAATCTATTATTTGATTACTGTTCAATTATATAAGAGGATTGTCCTTCCAAAGGAAAGATAGAATAGATAACGGGGAAGGCTTGAAAAACTAGAGTGATGTTTCATTTTAGTATAAATAAGTAATGGATTTTAAAAGTAATTAGAGGATGGTAAAGATAGTAACGAAGCAATTGCAATCTATAAAAAACAGTGCTAATCGTGAAAAATTAGTAGGAAAAGAAGTTCTTGCAAAAGAGAGCTTTAATGGATATACAAAAGAAAATAACAAAGAGAAATTAGATTTCTATAAACGAGTAAAAATAGAATATGAAAAAGTCCCAAGAGATTAGCTTTGGGGCTTTTTCATATTCTTAAAGAAATGTTAAGAATATCCGCTGCTATTTATTAAGAAATGCTATCTATACTTAGAAATGGGTTAAGAAACGCTCGGAAAATATGTAAGGAAAATAAAAATAGGAAAAAGAAATGTAGGAGGATATAAATGACAGCATCAGTTGTAGAAGTAAAGAATGTACAGAAGGTATACGGTAAAAAAGGTGAGAGCCAATCGCATGCACTAAAGAATGTATCGTTCTCGATTCAAGAGGGTGAATTCGTTGGGATTATGGGACCATCTGGTTCAGGAAAAACAACATTATTGAATGTAATTTCTACATTAGATAAAACGACAGATGGAATTGTTGAAATTGCTGGAACGGATATTACGAAAATGAAGCAAGGAGAATTATCTGATTTTCGCTCAGAGAAACTAGGGTTTATCTTTCAAGATTTTAACTTACTTGAAAATTTATCAATCTATGAAAACATTGCATTACCGCTTTCCCTGCAAGGTGTTCATTCGAAAAGAATTGGATTAAAGGTGAAAAAGGTAGCAGAGATGTTAGGGATTTCAGAGATTCTTCAAAAATATCCGTCCGAAGTATCTGGTGGACAAAAACAACGTTCGGCAGCGGCTCGTGCACTTGTACATGAGCCAGCAATTATTTTAGGAGATGAGCCAACAGGGGCACTTGATTCTAAAAATGCGAAAAGTTTATTAGAGGCGATGACCAACTTAAATGAAGAACAGGATGTTTCAATTATGATGGTTACACATGATCCGTTAAGCGCAAGTTATTGCCGACGTATTTTATTCATCCAAGATGGAGAATTGTATAAAGAAATCCATCGCAGAGGTACTCGTGACGAGTTTTATAAAGAAATTTTAGATGTGCTTGCAGATTTAGGCACACAAAAAGGATAAGAAAGAAGGTTCAACATGTTATTCAAACTTTCCATGTCAGGACTAAAAAGTAAACGAAAAGACTATATGGTCTTATTCGTTGGGCTTATTATGTCTATTTCAATTTTTTATATGTTTCAAACGTTAGCGTTAAATAAAACATTTATCGAAGGGAATTCTATGGATGGGATTTTTTCGGTCTTCCAAACGGGCTCATTTTTATTAGGGTCTATTACATTGTTTTATATTTTATACGCCAATTCATTTTTATTATCACTTCGGCAAAAAGAATTTGGTATGTATATGGTATTAGGGGCAAAAAAGCATAAAATTACATTGCTCATGTTTATTGAAACCATCGTATTAGGAATAGTATCTCTTATAGTAGGTGTGATAGTCGGTATAATCTTGGCGCAAGGTGTTGGCCATTTGCTAATGAAGGAACTAGAATTTACTGGTGGTGGTTATCATGCATTTTATGTACCATCAATCATTGTTACTTTCATCTTTTTCATCGCATTATTTATGTTGTCCGCAATTATGAATGGTATGAAACTAGCGCGTAATTCGTTATTACAACTCGTTCACTCCAATGGTCACAAAGAGCGTACGCCTACTAAAGGAAAACTAACGAATATAGTAGCACTTTTATCAATTATTTTATTAGCAGTTGGTTATGCTTCGATGATTTATATGAAAGAGTTAAAGGAATCAGGGTTTATCATTGCTACAATTACAGTAACATTAGGAACTTACATGCTATTTGCATCATTCCTTCCCATTATTATTAACAAACTAAAAGCGAATAAAAATCGTAGTGAAAAAGGAATCAATGCGTTTACGTTTGCACAGTTAAGTTTTTCTATTAATAGTTTAACGAAAGTATTAGCGACAGTTGCTATGTTAGTGGCTCTCGGTGCGGGGGCAATCTCCAGTGGTATGGCGTTAAAAAATAATGTCACAAATATGGTGGAGAATGCAGCATACTATGATGTCGAAATTAAAAATCCCACAGCAGAAGAAAAGAAAATATTAGATAGTATTACATTTAAAGAAAAGAATGAATATCGATACAAAGTAGATGAGCAGTTTATTTATCAATTGAAAGAAGATTTAGAAAGAAACCGTCCGCTAACACCTACTGGAAAAGCCGAGAATAGTAGCCGATTCGTTCCTGTTTCGGGGGAGCTAATTGTCGGAGCCGTTTTAAGCCATAGGCAAGAAAGAAATGTGGATAATACCAATGTAATTCCAGAAGAGTGGGGAAATGCTTTAAGGTCTCTTCAAAAGACATATATGAATGCTAGTCAAAAGATAAAAATTGTAGATCAAAAGATGTATGACGGGATACAAGGTAAAGAAGAAATTATAATACTGGGGAAAACGGACAATTTTATAACGTATAAAGAAGAATGGAAAAAAATTGATGAATTAGAGCTAGCTAAATATAAAGATATGAAGGACGTACATCTTTTGAGTAAATATATGCTATACGAAGGATATTACAGTACTTACAGTGGAACAGTATTTATGGGGTTTTTCTTAGGTATAGCTTTCTTAGCGATGCTGGCAAGCTGTTTAATGTTTAAAATTCTTTCTGGAGCTTCAAAAGATATTATTCGCTATCAAATGCTTCGTAAAATTGGTGTGCGTTATGAGCTATTAACGAAATCAATTTATAAAGAGTTACTTTTAGTTTTCTTGTTCCCAGCGATCGTAGGTATAATGCATGTATTAGTCGGAATGAACATGTTCTCGTTCTTAATAGATAATCCATATTTCCGTATTTGGCTGCCGATTATTATTTTCTTATTCATTTACGTGGTTTATTATTTCATTACAGTTCAACTGTATAAAAAAATTGTTCTTCCGAAAGAAATGTAGCACGTAGTGAGTAAGGGGGACGATGAATAGAAACAAATTTTTGGGAATATCATATGGAATTTATAGCGATGAAGAAGTTATAAATTCAAAGAAGCAGCTATTCTACGTAATAGCTGCTTCTTTCGTTATTTATAATCAGGAAGCAACTTGTACTGTAGATAAGGAGAAACAAAATCCTCTATTTTTTCAGTATATAAAAGATAAAGAGGGAAAGGTATTATAACTTCTGTAGTAATCGTTCGCCGCTTTTCATGTCACCTTTACACAATGGGCATTGCGGCTTATCTTCTAAAGAAAAATTTTTACGCATCCATCCAAGGCAGTCGTCTGCTTCGCATTCCCACACAGCAATTGCTTCGGGTTCTTCTACAGGTTTATCATTTTTTCTCCAATACATGTGATCGCTCCTTTAAATTGAAAAGTTTTTTAGAACAAATAAAAAAGGTTGTTAACGTTTTTTGTTAACAACCTTTTATTTATTCATCATACTATATTTTTTTGAAAAATGCGAAGTTTAGTAATTATTTAAGTTATATCGAAATAGTTATTATACAAAAGTAGGATTATAAATCATCGTTGAATGCCAATAAGTATACTATTCCCCAAAAAAAATTAAGAAAACTGAATTAAAATAGATTTAATATGAGTAATTGCTGAGTATATCCAGTAGTAGTTGAAATTTAGCGCATTTTATTTGCGCTAAAAGTATTAGCAATAGTTATCTCTTATGAAATTGTAGTTTCGTTATTAATGAGTAATAGAAGAAATAAAGAGCGGAAAAAAGTTTGAACAAGGAATAGAGTACACAAATATTATTGAAGGTTATCCAGTCAGTATGAAGTCTTTCATAGAGCTAAATCGGGAGGTTTTAAGAGTTTTATTACCAGATAAAAGAGGTATTCTTCCGAATGTATTAGAGTGTGATGGATATTATAAGACTCAATTAGATGATATTGAAGAAAGTTGATAAAAAAGAGCTTGAAACAATTCAAGCTCTTTTTTATCACTATTTATGTCCTAAAATACGCTCAACCTCATGCACACTTAATTTACTTGCTTTAGCAATCGTTTCAAGTGGCATACCAAGTTCATACATATCTTTAATCATTTGTGTCTTTACTTGTTGAATCCCTTCTTTTCGACCTTTTTCAATGCCCTGTTCAATCCCTTTTTTAATGCCTTGTTCCATTCCTCTTTTTATTCCTTCTTTCTCTGCGTGGGCAAATTTTGCAGCCTCATCCATTAAAACTTTTTCCCGTGCTTCATAGGCTTGTCGGAAAGAAGAATCTTGACTCATACGTTCCCAATTATTTATCGCTTTTTGTAAAATAGGATCTTGGTTCATAGCAATATCCTCCAATGTTTTAGTTAAGTGCTCATCCTCATTTGCTGAAAGTAATAAAAGCCAACGAGCAAACGGGTCTTTCCACGGATTGACTTTTTCTTCATGCCATTGTTCGGTTAACTTTGGAATTTCTACAATGTGGATTTCTATGTCGTCACTTAGGAGTTTTTGTTGTTGTGTATTCCATAATGTTCCCGTTGTATGAAATTCTTTGTGATCTGAAAACATTATGAAGTTCAATAAATTAATGGTGATGGTTTTATGAAGTGCGCTGTATGGCATGCCCTTTTGTAATTGAGATGTGTATAATTTTCCCCAATAATATAAACTGCGTTTCATCATATCGTGATTATTATTGAGCTGTATTTCTACATTTACTTTTGTACCTGTGTTTAATGTCGCTGAAATGTCTAAAATAGATAACTTATCTTCTTCATATGCCCTGTGTAAATGTGGATCTTCAAGTTGTAGAGAAGCAATGGGTGACTCTAAAGACTCTTGTAACATAGCGTTTAAAAATGCAATTAGAATATCTTCACTACCATTCGTACCAAACAATTGTTTAAATGCAAAATCAATGCGTAAATTAACTAACTGTTGGTTGAACACAGCTTTTCCTCTCCCTTGTATCAGGTTGCTACTTTCCTTCATTGTACCTAAAAAGAAATAGGGCATGCAAACAGGTCATTCTTCTATTTTGTTAGTAGTATTATTAGAAAGTGAAAGGCAAGTATGTCTATGTTATACTCTAGTGAAATTAAAACATGATTATATTGAGGAAAAGGTGATGTATATGCCAAAAGATATTTTAAATATATTAGATAAAAAACAATGTAACTATGAATTTCCTGCCTTTGATAATGAATATATGGATATTTCACAAGTGAAATTCTCTCTTTTCTTTAAAGATACTAAGGATTGGCTAATGGTGTTTCAAATTGTTGGTGTAGGTTCATTAGGTGTATTTAATGATATTCAAGTATATGGCGATAGAATTACTCATTCAATGGGTGATGATGGTATTTTGCAATTAAATGATGGAGATTATGAACTATTTGATGATGAAGGTAATTTTATACCAGATATTTATACTGGCAGTTTAAAAATACGTGAGCATCATTTTGAATATGAATTTACAGAAGAAGAGTATGGAGATAATGGAATAGAAGTACAAACGACAGAGCATTATCCAACATACTTTATGCGTATGCTTGCTACTAATGAAGAAGTTAGAACATTATTATGGTGGAGTAAAGAAGAGATTTTGGAAGAGTTCGGTTTAGAAGGTAATTGGGAAGTAGCATATGAAACGGAAGAATGGAAACATGTTGAAGACGAAAAAGTAAGTGAAAATGAATTCTTCCAATCAGTAGCCGCTGCAATAGAGAAGAAAGATCCAAGTGTTATTGTGAAGAAGGATTCTAATACGCATTGGAGAAATTGGGTAGAGTTTGATTGTGACTGAAAAGGATAGGAGAAAGAATAATAAATGAAAAGAAGAAGAAAATCCGGAGAAAAGATACAAATGAACCGCTTTACACTTCCTCTATGCTACGGAAGTGAAGCACCATATTATTATTACGAGGTAGCGTCTCATGAAAGAGAGGAACGCTTCCATTTAACATCAGATCTTTGCGTAATGGACGATGAACATTACTTTATTAGAGGATGTTTAGAGATTCCTATCATTGATTATCACGAAAATTTCATATGGACTGTGTGGGTATCACTTAGCAAAGAAAGTTATGATAAAGTGCTAGAAAAGTGGGATGAGAGAGGACGAGAAAATAGTGATCCTTATTTCGGCTGGTTATCTGTAGAAATACCAGTTTATCTGGAAACACTAAATTTGAAGACAAATGTACATATAAGAGAAGTAGGAATGGCACCGTATGTTGAATTGGAACCAACCGAACACCCTTTAGCGATAGAACAAAGAAATGGAATTACTTTGGAGAGAGTTAAAGAAATACAAGAAATGATTCAACAACATAACTAGATTAGAAGAGAAAAAACGAGTGATATCACTCGTTTTTTTCTTATACAACCGCAGGATTATAAATCATCGTAAAGTGCCCTTGCAATAATTCAATATGACAAGGTGTATGAAGCGAGCTTTCTCCATCTGTATCTACTTCTTTTTCTTCTTCGGTTTCAATATGAATGGATTTCGCTTTTACGTGGAAAATATCATTTTCATTTGAGTCTTCAAATAGTTTCTTTCCGATATAATCTTTAAACGCTTGAATGCCTGTTGATTTGACTACGAAAATATCAAGTGTTCCGTCATCGCACTTTACGTTTGGGATAAAGGACGGGATACCGCCAAGATATTCACCATTTCCAACCATAACAAGGACAGCTTCGTCTTCATATACTTGTCCGTCGTACGTAATTTTTACTGGGAATGTTTCAGCGTTTTTGACAGTTCGAATAGTACTTAAGTAATAACCGATTTTTCCAAGCTTTGCTTTTTCTTCTGCATCAATATTGTTTGATACTTCAGAGACAAGTCCAATGCCCCAGAAGTTTAAGAAATGCTGTCCGTTTGCTTTTGCGACGTCAACTGGTTTTACGTGTTCCTTTGTGATAAGTTTTGCTGCTTCTGCAATATTTTGCGGAACACCAAGTGTGCGAGAGAAGTCGTTGCAAGTTCCCCCTGGAATGATTGCAAGTGTAGGTCTAGTTTCAAGAGGTGCTAAGCCGTTTGTGCATTCAAATACTGTTCCATCACCACCAAAGACGATAATTAAATCTACTTTACTAGCAAACTCTTGGCAATATTTTGTTGCATCACCTTGCTTTTTCGTATGAAGGATATGTAAGTCAGGAAAAGCTGCCGCAAGAGGTGGTACGATTTTCGTTAAGTTCGTATGTAAATCGCCTTGCCCTGCTTGTGGATTTACGATGAGGAGTACTTTTTCAAATTTTGTCTTTGTCATTTTTTTCTCTCCCTTTGTCTTTTACGAATCGTGATAGAAAATAAACTTCCACCAGTAATTGATGAAAGTTTATTCTATTATATTATTCCGTTACAACTGAAGCGATAAATGGTAAGTTACGATATTTTTCTGCGCAGTCGATACCGTAGCCAACGATAAATTCGTCTGGAATTTGGAAGCCAACGTATTCAGCTTTTAAGTCCACTTTACGACGCTCTGGTTTATCAAGTAACGTACAGAATTTGAGTGCCTTCGGTTTATGCATAAAGAAGTGATCTTTTAGGAAGTGAAGTGTTAAACCAGAATCGATAATGTCTTCTACAACAATTACGTTTTTTCCAGTAATGTTTACATCGATATCTTTTAATAGTTTTACTTTCCCAGTTGTTTCTGTTTGATTGCCGTAGCTAGATGCAGAAATAAAGTCGATTGTTACATCGTTTTTAATGTGACGAATTAAATCAGCAGCGAATACGAAAGATCCTTTTAATACAGCGATTACTACGATTTCTTCTCCTTCAAAGTCACGTTCGATTTGAAGTGCTAGTTCTTTTACTTTTTCTTGTAATTGTTCTTCAGAAATTAAAGTGTCTTTTATTTCAATATTCATTGGAGTCCTCCTACAGTGTAAAACTTGTGAACATTTCGACTGTAAAGGATAGGAAGGAAAAAGTCAAAGAAGATATAAGTTTTTTTACAGAAATCCCCACAAAATCATCTGATGATATGATATACTAATCATATTAAGAAAACGCTTCCATAAAGGGTGATGATAATGAAGAAGAAACAGTACACAAGTGCAACATTTATAAAAGCATTACTTTTAACAATTGTTCTTGGTAGTTTGGCTTACATAATTGATGTACCAGCGATTCGGATTTCACTAATTGGAATGACTTTAGTATTAGGCGCAATTTCCCATGGTATGATGTCGCAGCTGCAAGAAGCAGGAGTGAATCATATGAAAGATCATATAGATGAGAAATAAGAAACCTTCACGTATATTGAGTGAAGGTTTTTTCGTTTCTTACAAAAATGTAAGGTAGCTGTAAGGCAAATCGATAGTTGCATAAAAGTATTTTGGATACACTATGGGTGTAAGGTAAAAGGCAAGCATATTTTAGGTAAATTAAGTTTTAGGCACTCTATATGTGAAAAAGGAGTAGGAGGGCATGGAGAAACGTTGGACAACCTTTTCTTTTTTAGCAACTAGCAACACCGTAATGCTAGCTGGCGAAATGGATTTTTTGCACTTGTTTGATCGAGAAGATGATCATTCTTCTTCTAAATTTACAATGAGATGGAATAAATGGAGCGAAAGTTGTAGGTTTGAAGAAGAGACCCCTAACGAAGGGCAAAAGATTATTTTGACAAACCCTATTAAAGCATGGGTTGTTCAACGTCGTAAGTGTAACGTCAAAAATCACTTAAAGAAAACTGAGCCGAGACAATTAGTTATCGCTCCGGCCCGTTCTACTTCTAAATCACGCGAAAGTAACATGTAAATATTGAGACACACACCCGAAAAAACATCGTATATATTGCGATGTTTTTTTATTTTTTTACAATGAAATCTTTAAATGAAATATATTTCATCTGCATCTTATATTTATATCTCTTGTTTATTCTAGTGATACATCCGATGCGAAGTGATGTAAAACGTATAAAAGGAGAGATATAAAATGAAAAAGAAACTATTACCAATCTGTGCAATGGCACTTTTAACAGTAGGATATTCTTCAGTAGCAAGCGCGGATACTGGAACAGTAACAAAGGAAGAATCAGCGCAACTGCAACAAGATAAAGCGAAAAAAGAAGCAGCGATTAAGGAACAGCAAAAAAGTGAAGAAGAGAAAAAGCAAGCGGCGCAAGTACAAGAAAAAAGTGATATGGCTAAAAAAGAAGCAGCGATAAAAGAGCAACAAAAGAATGAAGTAAGGAAAAAAGAAGAAGCACAAGTACAAACAAAAAATGATGCGGCAAAAAAAGAAGTAGCGAAGCCAGTTGTACAAGGTGAAAAATTACCAAATACAGCATCAAATAATGTAGCAATGATGGGATTAAGCGCATGTCTTGTAGCAATAGGTACATTATTTGGTTTGAATCGTCGTAATAAAATTAAGGCGTAAATAAAATATTGTCCTATAAAGAGTGGGATAATTTCATATATTAAAAATGGTAGGTTATTCCTACCATTTTTGTCATGGAGGGATGAAATGTGAAATTACTTAATTATATCGGAATCATATTGATGGCCGTCGGGCTATTCATGGGATCATATTACGCTATGGAATGGTATAAAGGAAAAAGCTCTGCTCAACAATTAACGAAAGAAGAAATAAAGAGCCTTACCAATATACAACATAATCAACTTTCACATGAGACCCCCGTAACTTCTCAAGTGCCTTCTTCTCAAACAGAGCATAAAGAAGGAGAAAAGATAGCAATGTTAAATATACCGAAAATAAAAAAGAAGTTTTCTATATATTGGGGAGCAAATGATGCAACGCTGAAAAAGGGAGTTGGTATGTTCGTTAGTGATTTAACGACAACGCCATCTGGAGGGGGGCATACTGTACTAAGTGGGCACCGGGATACTGTATTTACAGATTTAGGAGAGTTAAATGAAAAAGACACTCTTGTTTTAGAGTATGATAATAAAACTTACACATATGAAATTCAAAAGATATGGATTACCCATGCGGATGATCGGACTGTTATTATAAAAAAAGAAGAACCAATATTAACACTGACGACTTGCTATCCATTTGATTATATAGGGGATGCACCGGATAGATATATTATCGAGGCGGAGTTAACTGCTAGTTATTCAAAATGAAGTGATAGTTTTTGAAAGTAGGAGGGGATATATAAGTTATGGCAATAAATATTTTAATTGTGGAAGATGAAGATATATTACGTGAAATATTAAAAGATTATTTTTTAAGTGAGCAATATATAGTGTTTGAAGCGAGAGACGGGAAAGAAGCTTTAGTTGTATTTGAGGAAGAAGAGGTTGATTTAGTTATTTTAGATATTATGTTGCCGGAACTTGATGGGTGGTCCGTTTGCCGAAGAATCCGTAAAACATCTGAGGTTCCTATTATTATGCTGACGGCACGTGTAGATGAAGATGATACGTTACTTGGATTTGAACTTGGAGCGGATGACTATGTGACAAAGCCATACAGTCCTCCAATTTTATTAGCAAGAGCGAAAAGATTGTTAGAAAGTAGAAAAGTGACAAAGCAACTTTTAGAGAATGAAGATGATACATTATCAATCCACGGTATTCACGTTCATTTTCCGTCGCGCACTGTTACGGTAGATAGAACAGACATTAATTTAACACATACAGAATTTGAAATATTAGCGTATTTTATGAAAAATCAAGGGATTGTTTTAACACGAGAGCAACTCATCTCAAGAATTTGGGGATATGAATTTGCTGGTGACGATCGAACGGTTAATAGTCATATTCGTAATTTAAGAAATAAATTAGGAGAGAAAGCAAAGTACATTACAACTGTAGTACGAACAGGTTATAAATTTGAGGGAAATGTATGAGAAAAGGGATTGTACTAAAACTATTTACCCTCACAACAGCATTATGTATGTTAATTTTAGCGACGATATTTATTGGACAAACGATATTTTTTAAACAATATTATGCGAATCGAAAAGTGGAAGATATTAAAGTGAATTTAAATTCCTTCGAAAAGAATTATTTGAACTATGCGGGAAGTGCAGAAGGAATTCAGAAGCTGGAGCAAGACTTTTTAAGAGAAAATAATACGTGGATTACGACATTAGATCAGAACGGGAATTTAAAGCATGCAGATGATTTTTATTTTGAGGTAACGATAAATCGTTGGCAACAAAAGAGCTTTGGACAACAACTATTCAAAATCCCCCTATACAATCTCGTCAATATAGAGGAGATTGATAATAAACCATCAAATCAGTTTTTAGGCCAAGAAATTTATTTTTCTGGAGTGAAAAAAGAAGATAGTTTTATTCCATTCTCTTTCTCATTATCTAAGCGGAATTTAAGCGGATCTAATAAACCGTTAGAAAAAGCATTTAATGAGAAAATGAGTAAATTAGATCAGGAGAAAAAGAAAGTAGCTGGGGAACAAGTTGGTAAGGAAAAGAAGCCGGCAGTTCAGGAGCAAGCTGTCCAAGAACCAGATGCTTACATAGAAGGGCGTGTTACGAAAGTACAATTCCCTGATGTAAAAGGTCCCGTAAATCCAATTTATAAAAACACTTTATTTTTGGATAGTATAAAAGAATTTCAAACGGATGTAGTACTAAAAGAGAGTAATCAAATAGAGTATTCAACAAAGACAATGGACTATGAAAAAAATGATATAAAATATAAATTATTAATCAAACCGATAAAAGAAAAAGACGGATCGGTCACATATATATATGCGATGGCTTCCTTACAACCTGTAGATGAAGCTGTACAAATGGTGCAAGATTACTACATTTACATCATTGCATTTGTAGTCGTTCTCATTTTTCTAGCTTCTTTCTATTACTCTAAACAAATTGCAAAACCATTATTAAAAATAAATGATACAACGAAGAAAATAGCGCATTTAGATTTCACAGAACAAATACCAATTACTTCAAAAGATGAAATTGGTGATTTATCGAAAAATATTAATGTATTATCCAATAAACTCCATTCGCATATTGGGCAGCTAGAACAAGATATTGAAAAGGAAAGAAAATTAGAAAATACGCGAAAAGAATTTATTTCTGGTGTTTCGCATGAACTAAAAACACCGCTGAGTATTATGAAAAGCTGTATTTCTATTTTAAAAGATGGAGTAGCTGAGCATAAAAAAGAGTACTATTTTCAAGCGATGGAACGAGAAGTAGACAAAATGGATACGTTAATTTTGGATATGCTTGAGTTAGCTAAATTTGAGTCAGGCACATATAAAATGAAAATGGATTCATTTTATATCGATACAGTAATTGAAGATATATGTGAACATCTTTCTGTAGAAATAGAGAAAAAAGAACTTCGTGTTCATAAAAATATAGGTCCATTTGAAGTAGCCGCAAATCAAGGCCGGATTGAACAAGTCATCGTGAACTTCATTACGAATGCCATACGTTATACACCAAATAAAGAAGATATTATTATTTCTACAATAGATGAAAAAGATCGTATAAAAGTATGTATTGAAAATAAAGGCACTCACATTGAAGAAGAGCAATTAGATAAAATTTGGGATCGTTTTTATCGCGTGGATGCAGCTCGTCAGCGTTCACAAGGCGGAACAGGTCTTGGGCTTGCTATTTCAAAGAATATTTTAGAACTACACGGTGCTGAATATGGAGTAAAGAATACAGAAGAAGGTGTGTTATTTTACTTCTATTTACCGAAAAAAGCGTAGACAATATGATCTACGCTTTTTTAAATTATTTTCATATTATCTTTACTTAATCTTTATTTTTAAGCGATATAATCTGGTTAGAAAATGAGGTTATGTAAGGAGTCGATGAACCGTGCATAGCAATTGGCTAGGTGTGATGGTATTTATTTTCTTTTGTGCATTTATTGTTTTTTTAATTGATATTACGATATGAAAAAAAGAGCGCTCATTAAGCGCTCTTTTTGTTTGAGTTTAGTTGATAAGCATTGATGCTTTTGAATAAACGTGGTGAAGTGATAAATAAAAATATAAGTAAAACGGTACATAGAATATAGGAACCAATCATTGTGCTACCGTTAAATATTAAAGAATATAGAACTGCTGATTGACCTTTCGGTGCATATTGTCCCCAGAAAATAATACCGGCGATAAAGTGAAAGAAATAGCGAGCTAGACTACCGATAAATGTAGCAAGGATAATATAGGAAATTGTTTTCTTTCTTTCACCATTAATTAAGGTCTGCTGAATTGGCTTATAAAAGAGTCCAGCAAATCCAATGAATGCGAAAGCAACGAAGTATTCAATGAGTACTTGAATTGGTGTGACGATAATGGCATCGCCTACGACAATTTGTAGTAATCCCCAAATTAAGCCTCCTAAGAAAGCCATTTTGAAGCCCCAGCGGTATGCGATAATAAAAATAGGAATCATAGCAAATGAAATGGAACCGCCTGTTGAAAGTTTGATTGATAATAATGGAAAAATGTCGATGACCAGGGCGAAGGCTGCAAGAATAGCAGATTCGATCATCGCTTGTAAATTGGTGTTACGCATGTTGTTTCCCCCTAAATCCAAGTTGTACAAAAAAGAACATTATCATAGGAGGATACGAAATACGTAAATAAAAAAGAGGTATGTATTTCGGACGTTTGCACAATCCCTGCGTTAGCATTAACTAACAGGTTCGAAGGGTCGGAACGAAGTGTTCCCTCTCAGCGGCATGGCTCCCCCTGTGATAACGAGATTCTTTATTTGCTATTGTTTATTGTAAGCGAAATGGATGAGAATGGCAAACGAATCTGTTATGACAATTATTGAAATATAATTGTATTGAAATGTTAATAAATATGAAGCAAAAAGATATAGTCCAAGTGAAATAGAGTGTGATATAATTTTTCTGAAAATAATTATCATTCTCTTCTGAGGGGGAAGGTTATGAGTTTAGTAGATATTAAAATAGGTGAGAAAGTGTTAGTGAAAAGTATTCAGTCTTTAGATCATTTACTAAAGAGAAGATTGGCTGCTTTTGGTCTTTCTGAAGGAAGCGAACTTCGTATGAAGCAGAAAGCGATGTTCAAAGGTCCTTGTACATTGGAGTGTCGTGGACAGTTAATTAGTATTCGTCATTGTGACGCGAAAATGATAAAGGTGGAATTAGCGTGAATAAGGTTGCTTTGCTAGGGAATCCAAATACAGGGAAGACATCATTATTTAATGCACTTACTGGTTCTTATGAGTATGTAGGAAACTGGAGCGGTGTAACAGTAGAAAAGAAGGTTGGTAAATTAAAAGATAAGCAAGGAACATTAATTGATTTACCAGGCGTTTATGATTTAAATCCAGTTTCACGTGATGAAGGTGTCGTTACGAATTTTCTACTAACAGACGAATTTCATCATATGTTAAATATAGTGGATTCTTCGCAATTCGAGCGAAATATGCATTTAACATTACAATTGCTTGAATTTGGTAAACCAGTTTCGATTGGTTTAAATATGGTTGATGTGGCGAAGCAAAGAGGAATTGTAATTGATGTAAAACGGTTATCAGAATTATTAGGTGTAACAGTTGTTCCTGTCGTTGCAAGAAGCGGAAAAGGCTGTGAAGAACTACTTGCGACTCTTAAAGAAAATGACAAAAAAGAGAAAAAACCATTCGTTATTTCATATGGTGTACAAATGGATGAAGGAATTGGAGAGGTTATAGCTCTTTTAGAGACAGCGAATTATAAGCATCCAAGATGGTTAGCCCTTCAATTTTTAAGCAATAACGAAGTAGTAGAAAAAGAAATGAAAGCACTACCAATTTATAAGGAACTCATAGCCGTTCGATCTCGCTTAGAAGGAAAACTTGATTGTACGTTGGAAGAGCACATTTACAAAACTCGTGAAGCGTATATTGAAAAGTTAAAAACAAATGTTATGAAGCATGAGAAAGAAGGAAAAATTCCTTTTTCGGAAAAAATTGATAGACTAATTACGCATAAAATTTTAGGACTTCCAATCTTTTTAGCAGTTATGTTTTTTATTTTTCAGGTTACGTTTACGTGGATTGGTACACCTTTATCGGATATGCTAGATGGCTTTTTTGGTGGACAGCTTACGGATTGGGTAACGGCTGGACTTACAAGTGTTGGTGCTTCTGATTTTATTCAAGCACTCGTTACAGAAGGGATTATTGCTGGTGTTGGTGCTGTATTAGTATTCGTGCCACAAATCTTTGCACTATTCTTTTTCATTTCATTACTAGAAGACTCAGGATATATGGCGCGAATTGCAGTTGTTATGGATCGAATTATGGAGTTCTTCGGTTTAAACGGAAAAGCGTTCATTCCGATGATTATCGGTTTTGGATGTAATGTTCCAGGTATTATGGCAGCGAGAACGATTGAACAAGAAAAAGAACGTTTACTTACAGTTCTTGTAACACCGTTTATGTCTTGTTCGGCACGTTTACCTGTATATGCACTGTTTGCGGGAGTATTCTTCCCTAATAGTCAGGCAACTGTTGTATTTTCTTTATATGTTGCAGGTATTGTTCTTGCGTTACTTGTTACAAAAATTATGTCTCTTACAATTTTAAAAGCAGAAAAATCTATTTTCGTTATTGAACTACCTCCTTACCGCGTGCCACAAGTGAAAACGTTATGGCTAAGCACGTGGGAGAAAGGGAAAGGGTTTGTTCGTAAAGCAGGTACATTTATCTTCGGTGGTTCTGTTGTCATTTGGCTATTAAATTATGCAGGTCCATCAGGATTTGGTGTTGATATGGGAGACAGCTTCTTAGCGATGATTGGTGGATTTATCGCACCACTATTTGCACCGCTCGGCTTTGGAACGTGGCA
Source organism: Bacillus thuringiensis (assembly GCF_022095615.2). Lineage (NCBI taxonomy): Bacteria > Bacillati > Bacillota > Bacilli > Caryophanales > Bacillaceae > Bacillus > Bacillus thuringiensis. Next base: position 4,530,801 of record NZ_CP155559.1, on the reverse strand, counting down.
AGCTGGGGCATCCCTGTTAACAGGATTTTTAGCGAAAGAAGTTGTCGTTTCTACAATGGCAATTATTTATGCGGTGAAAGAAGATGTGCTAGGAAATGTAATGGGAGCACATTATACGGCGCTATCAGCATATGCATTTATGTTCTTTGTTTTATTATATGTTCCGTGTTTAGCGACAGTAGCCGTTATTAAACGTGAAACAGGTTCAGCGAAGTGGACGATTTTCTCTGTCGTGTATCCACTTGTTGTTGCTTATGTATTAACGCTCATTATATACCAAGTTGGATCCCTACTCGGATTCTAGAAGGAGATGTATTGTGATGATGGTCAATATTATAATTGGAGCTATCATTTTTGGTTATGCAGCATACACGTTAGTTAATTTTGTAAAGAGAAGTAAAAAGGGAAAATGCGCAGCATGTTCTTTAAATAAGTCCTGTCAATCGCAAACTTGTAGTCCTGATATGGAGCAAGTTGCTCATAAATAGAAAAAAGCTTTGCGAATTTCGCAAAGCTTTTTTTGTTTTACTTTTTAATTTTTACAAGTTGAGAAGCTTCTATGCCGTTGTAACCAGGGAATTCTTTACTAGGATCTTTATCAAATTTTAATACCCCAACAGATTTCTCTTCACCTTTTACATTTCCGTAAGTTGCATCATCAACAATCGCGAACATGTCGGCATATGCACGGCCACTTCCGATGATTGTGTTGCCTTCGTATTTTAATTTAGCCCCATCAAGTGTAGCATTTTCTACTTTTTCTTTTGCAAATAATACACCTTGTTCTGTTGTTACAGCTGGTAATTTATCAAGTGGTTTTGTGTCGTCTTTTTTAGAAACTTTGCTCAGTAACTCTTTCTTCACCAGTTCTTCACCAGTTTTCTTATCCATGACAAGAACTTTTTTACCTTCTAATGTTGTCATTTTCATTTTATAGAAGTCTTTTTCTTTCACTTCTTTTTTGTTTTTATCTGTAATTTGCTGAACTTGCTCTTCTGATCCATACAGTACAAAGCCGTTCGCTTTCTCTCCTAATAAAGAACAACCTGATAGCGCTCCAAGTGAAATTGCTGCTGCTAATCCGATTCCTATTAATTTTTTCATGATGATTTCTCCTTCTATATGTTTTATAGTAAATACATTTTTTGTATTAGTTTTGAAATGATGAGAAGCTTGTTTGTTGCTTCTGGTATTAGTGTATAAGAAATATGGAAACGTAACTATCGAGTTAGCTTACAGTAACATTACAATAATGTAATTTAGTGAAAGTGCATAAAAATAAGTCAATTCTAAAGAGAATGAATGAGAATATATTAGGAATACAATGTTTTATATGGAATGTCATATTATATTGGCTGTATTTTGGAAATAACATGTAAGGATATCTTAGTTTTGTTATAATAAACACATAGGTTGTAAAAATGAATATTCTTTACTGTAAAGGGAGATTTTTCAGTTTTCCAAGTAGTGAATTTGAAATATGAGGTATATCATAGGAGGAATTTGAATGTCTGTATTTAAACGATTAAGAGATTTAACAATGTCGAATGTGTATTCATTAATTGAGAAAGCGGAAGATCCAGTTAAGATGACGGATCAATATTTACGCGATATGCAAGCAGATGTACAAGAAGCTGAGAAAAGTGTAGCAGCTCAAATCGCGCTTGAGAAGAAATTCAAAATATTATTTGAAGAGCAAGAAGCACTTGTGAAAAAACGTGAAGAGCAAGCTCATATGGCTGTTCAAGCAAGCAATCTTGACCTTGCGCGTCGCGCTCTTGAAGAAAAACAAAATGCAGAGCAAAAGATGAATGAGTATAAAGCAAGCTATGAGCAAAACAAAGCTGCTGCTGATAATCTTCGTCTGAAGTTAGAAGAAATGCGTAAGCAATTAACAGAGCTGAAAAATAAACGTGAAACACTTGTAGCACGTGTAAATGCGGCGAAAGCACAAAAGAATATTAATCAGGCGATGTCTGGATTTGATTCAAACTCAGCAAAAGCTGGTTTAAGCCGTATGGAAGAGAAAGCTCTTCAATTAGAGGCTGAAGCAGAAGCAAGCGGCGAAGTGTATAAAAAAGAAAAGTCATTAGATGATGAATTCGCAAGCTTAAACAAAAATTCTGTTGTTGACGATGAATTAGCTCGTATTATGAAGCAGTATGAGAAATAATATAGAATAGACAAAGAAACCGACATGTCTGAAGAGAATTCATGTCGGTTTTCTATTATTTTTTAGAGGAGGTTTTGCAATGACATGGATGAATGTAGTGGCCATGCTTGTATGGACTGGAGCGAGTGCAGTACTTTTATTTGCAATTATGTGGGTTGATTCAATTTTTACTAAATACAATGATTTAAAAGAAATAAAGAATGGGAATACAGCTGTAACAACTCGTTTCGTCATGAAATTATTCGCGCAAGGGTACATTTTATCTCAGTCGATTACGAAAGCAAATGATTTATGGCAAGCGCTACTTGCATCAGCAGTTTCTTTCGTTATTTTGTTAGTAGTAGAAATGTTTATCGAATTCGTGTTAAAGAAAATGGCTGGTTTAGATTTAGAAGAAGGTACGAAAGAAGGCAGTGTTGCACACGCGATGTTGGCCGGATCATTACATATCGTTGGTGCACTTATTTTAGGTGCTTGTTTATAAAGAGAGAAGGAGGGGTAAATCATGAGTTTATTTAAACGAATTAAAAATATAATGAAGAGCCCAGAGCCGCCGAAACCAGAGAAAAGTTTGTTAACGTTAGCTCCTGGCGATATGATTGAAGTTTCATTAGTCATGTACGAATTAACTGGGAAAACGAGTATGCATTCTCGTAAAGAAATTGTTTTAACGCTGCAGGATGGGAAAGATATTCGTTATTTAAAAATTGAAGACCGTGAAAATACGTATTACAAATTATATACACCGATTGATGGTCGTTTAGATTCAATTGATGAAATTCCGACGACAATTGAAATGGATGATACAGAGTACCATATGGAAGAGCAATATAACGGACGTGTTGTTGTCATGGGGAAAACACCATTCGCTGCTTCAGAAGAACAGCACGTATGGGAATTCCAATCTGATAACCGAAAATTATTACGTATTGAATGGCAGAATGGTCGCACAATGATGTATGAGGGAGAAACAATTATTCCTGCTGATGTACAAATTATAAGAGCAACATAAGGGGGGCGTAATCATGTCAAACCGATTGTTTACCATGATTAAATCGTTCGTAATCCCTATACTTGCTATCGTTACATTACTTGTTATTGCTGGTTATGCTTTATCAGGCTGTCAAAGTGGTCAAGCGAAGTCAATTCAAGACCGTTATCCGCTTGAGTCTGTCGCAAAAGAAGGTAAACAAGAATCTTACGTGTATAGGGCCGCCAATCGGTCAGTTCCTGAAGTCGCGAAGGAACTTATAGCCGAAAGGAAACCGAAGCAAGCATCTAAAGAAGACGAAAATCAAATGTTCCTCGTTTATTCTGATAAAATGTATAATTTGCAAAAGGATAAAGAGAAACCATCTGATACGTTAATTGAAGTGAGTAATGAAGAATTCGTCCGTCAAAATTACCAACCATCCTTCCTGCAAGGGTATATTATGGGAAGTATATTAAACGATATATTCGGTTCACGAAAATCATCATCCGGTGATTACCGAGGATATAATGACAGACAAAATCATAAACCAGTTATTCCAGAGAGACCACCTACGAAAGAAGAAAAGAAAACCCCGCCTCCAATTACGAAGGAAGGGAAAGGATCTATCATTAAGCGAGGAGATAATGTAGATCCGAAATCATCAGTAGGTGATAAGGGAAGTATTACGGAAAAAGGAAGTAATACGACGCCTCCACCTTCTACCGGAAGCAAAGGGAAAATTACGAAAACACCAGGTGGCTCGAGCGGCTCAGATGTGAAGCCGAAATCATCTATTAAAACGCCGCCAAAGAATACATCTCCCCCAAAAACGAGGGTTGGTGGTTCAGGAAAGATTACGAAAAGAAGGTAGTGATAGAGACCGAAAAGTAGAATTTGCTTTTCGGTCTTTTTTTATTATGGAAATTAATTCCTTGTAGCTGGAATTAAGTTATAAGGAGGAGATTATTATGACTATATATAAAAGGTTTAGTTTAATTATGTTCCTCGTCTTATTTCTCAGTTTATTTATTAGCGCAACGATGTAATTTCATTTTGTAGTAGGTATTCTATGGATACTATGTACATATACTCTTTTTCTGTATGTTCCGCTCTGCTTTCAATATGAAGTGCCCGCCTTTCAAAAATACGTAGCATGGATTAAGAGAGGAGGAAGATGGGGGAAGTAAAATTATATCGGCGATTACTGAAACATATCGATTTACCGACAGAAACTGACAACGACCGCAACGTAATAATAAAAAGAGGGTGTGCCAAATTGTTGGCGCACCCTCTTTTTTATAATGATTAATGAATATCACGTTTCTTAAAGTTACCGCCTTTTACTTCTGCTACATCATAAACTGTAATAAAGGCATTTGGATCGATTTCATTAATAAGTTCTTTCATTTTACTTTCTTCTAAACGGTTAATTACACAAGAAATTTCTTTAAATTTCTCTCTTGAATAACCACCGTATACTTCGTTATATGTTGCACTTCGGCCTAAACGATCGCGAATTGTTTCTACCATTAATTCAGGCTCTTTTGTAATGATTTTAAATGCTTTCGAACCACTTAAACCAACTTCAACGATATGAATCACTTTCGAAGCAATAAAGTAAGCAATTGCCGAAAGGATAGCTCCTTGAAGGCCGAATACTGTTGATACGAAAATAAATACGAACATGTTTAAGAATAAAATAAGGTCACTCGTTCCAAATGGTAACTTACGAGAAAGCAATACAGCTAGCATATCGATTCCATCTAATGCCCCACCGTTACGTAATGCTAGTCCCATACCAAACCCGATAATAATACCACCAACAACTGTAACTAATAATGTATCGCCTTCAATAATAGCTGGTATTCCGTGCATGACAACGGTACCTATTGCTAATGAAGCAATCCCGATAATGGAATAAATCGCAAAGCTTTTACCGATTTGCTTATATCCTAACCAAACGAAAGGAATGTTAATAACTGCGATTAGAGCTCCTAATGGTAATCCAAATAATCTTGAACTAACGATACTTAAACCAGTCACACCACCGTCTGATACGTTATTTGGAATTAATACTGCTTCTAATCCGTACGCTGTGATAAATGCCCCAATAATAATCATCAAAGCTTTTGAAGCGATTTTTAGCTTATTGGGCTTGTTTTTGATAATTTTCTCCATGTAATTTCCTCGTTTCAAACTAGTTTCTTATTTGTTACGTAATTCACACCTAACTTCCATTTTAACATTTAATCTGAAAAAATTCTCCTTTAATGGATGTATGCAGGGAATATTATCACCATATTATCTTTAAAATATTTTTGAAATGAGTATAAGAAATCCCATCCTTATGGAAGGATGGGAGAATGTTAAGAAAGAATAAAACTAAGGACTGTTAGGAATACAGCAAAGCCTAAAATAGTTCCACATATTTTCATATGGCGCTTACGTCCCATAACGACAATTGCGACATATTCACGAATCATTGCGTTAGGCCAGTAATAAAATGCTGTTTTTGATCCAATTCCTTGGCTATTAAGACCAGCTTGTCTTGCATATATACCAGCGCGGAAAAGATGGAAGTTGTTCGTTGTAAAGATGCTTCTATACTTACCTTCTGGTTTTAAAGAATTCATAATTTCTTTAGAGAACGACATGTTTTGATATGTGTTGACAGAGCGATTTTCCTGCACTGTATGTTCAATCGGAATGCCTTTTTCAACAGCATATTTTTGCATTGCTTCTGCTTCAGGAAGGCCTTCATCTGGACCTTGTCCACCAGAGAAAATAATTGTTGGTGGTGTATTTACAGCGGCTTGTTTCCAGTAAAAGTCGATTGCTTTATTAATGCGACTTGCAAGTAAAGGCGGTACCTTATCATTAATTAAGCCGCTACCAAGAACGATAATGAAATCTTGATTACGTCTTGGTCTATTGAATTGGTATAAAAAATACGCGCTTAAGAAGTTAGATAAATGCACAAAGAAATACATAGTTATAAGAGATATAGCAGCAAAAATAAATTGAAAATGCGCTGAGAATAAACTTGCTGGATTTATAATAGGGAGCATTATAAAGAATAAAATCCCTAAAGCAGCAAGTAAAGTTAAAGAGTTTGTGAAGCGTCTTCCTTCACGTTGCATTAAAATTTTTGCATTAAGAAATAGTCCAAACATTAAAGCGACTATAGCAAAAGGTATCATTACAATTAGCGCTAACATCGGAATAATAACGATAAAATGTAAAGAATTACTACCAGACTCATAAGAGGCTATAGCGCAAAATATTAGAAATGAACAGAAAAAGGCATTAAATAAAAAGCCGTTTATTATTTTTCGTGGATCTTTTAAATAGGAGATAAGAAAAATAATAAATAATATAAGGGGAATGATTCCAAAATACATAATATAGTACACCTCAATATTTATAAGAATTTGACATACCTTTTATATTACATGATTTTATAATTGGATATGAAAGAAAAAGGATTTTGAATTTTCTCAATAAAATATATAGATACATATGTTACAATGTATTTAAAGCGATATATTAAAAGTAAAATGGTTGAAGAGGCACTCTATGGAGTGTCTTTTCTTTTTGGTATGTAATTATGCATATTATATTTATTTTCAAGTGAAGAGGATTAAAATATAAATGGCAGGCAGACTATATAAAGCAGAATTTCGTACAAACATTTCCCTCTACTTTTTGTATCTAACAATCGTATAACAATAAATAATTCTGTTTTATAATGTCTGTTTATGAAAGGTGTCTTCTTTAAAGGCACCTTTTTGTTGTTTAGTATAGTTTGTTTTTACTGTTTGCATAGTGGAAACTATCTATACTAAACATTAGCAATCTTCCGTATAAATATTATCAATTTACTATATATTCCAGTGGTGTTAACCTACATATGAAAGGCTTTCTTTTTCAAAATATTACCCCTAATAAATTTTTGAAGAAGTCAACTGTCTCCAAAATTGCCATTCATGCTTAGCAAAAAAGAATCCTACTGGATTCTTTTTTGTTTTCGACAGAATATGACAAATTATATTTTTATAATTTGTTATATTGTTAAATGGTTATTATGGTAAAGAGAAGGAGACTTAATTATGGGATTTAAAAAATTAATTTTAACAGGTGCACTTGTTGCAACTACAGCATTTACTTCAATTGGAACAGCGCAGGCAAGTGTAGAGTTTAAAGATGTTCCAAACAATCATTGGTCTTATAAGGCAATTATGGATTTAGCAAATAAAAATGTTGTTGCTGGATACGGAAATGGGCTTTTTGGATTTGGTGATAATGTAACACGTGAGCAAGTTGCAGCTCTTATGTTCCGTCATTTAAAACCGACAGTAAAAGAACAGTATAACAATCCATATAAAGATGTTACGGATCGTTCAACTATGTTTAAAAAAGAGATTCTTGCTTTAACAGAGATGGGTGTATTCGTTGGAGATAACACAGGAAAATTTAGACCGAAAGATGCGTTAACTCGTGAAGAAATGGCACAAATTTTGACAAGAGGATTCCAATTGCAAATAAGAGGGGATCATAATTTCCCGGATGTAGATAGAAATGGATGGGCGAATCCTGCGATTACTGCAATTAAATCAAATTATATTACAGCTGGAACTGGTGATGGTACATTCGCACCTAAAATGCATGTAAGTCGTGAGCAATACGTTCAGTTCTTATATAATGCAACGTTACCATTTGAAGAAAGACCAGGAGCAAAACAACCAGAACCAAAACCAGAAGTAAAACCAGAACCGAAACCAGAACCGAAACCAGATCCGAAACGTTTTGCTAATTGTAAAGAAGCAAACGATGCTGGATATTATGACATTACAAGAGATAGTCCATATTATGGTAAGCATTTAGATCGTGATGGCGATGGAATTGCTTGTGAGAAAAAGAAAAAAGGTAAATAAGAAAAAGCACTCAAACTGAGTGCTTTTTCTTATTGAAACATGCTATTTTTTTAGGCGCTTTTCATAAAATGAAAGTAAGGAGATGAAAGTAGGTGACAAAATGCCGTCAGTTGTGGAAGGGGTTATTATTGAAAACTGTAATGGAACGATTAATTTAGGGGATAAATATAACGTGCAGCCGATTGAAAAAACGAAAGCTTATAATGGATCGGGATCATCGAATACAGGATTTAATGTGAGGACGTTTAGTGGTATTAGTACAGCGGATGTAAGGGATAACGATGTGTATGATCAAGTAATCCAATCTACGTTATAATTTTTATATGCAAAGTTGCATAAAGTAATGCGTTTGTCCTGTGATACAATTTAACTGTGAGCTGTTAATGATTCTTCTGTATTATAGTTGTTAGATTGGAAATATAACATCTTATCGAAAATCATACGTACAAAAAAGACACTTCAAACGAAGTGTCTTTTTTTATCTTAGTGATATCCTTTAGCAGAGTCTTTATGAATTTTATTTTTAAAGATACTGTAGCTCCAAAGTTGATATCCAATAACAATTGGTACCATAACCATTGCAACGAAGAACATAATTTTTAAGTTTAATTGACTACCAGCTGCGTTGTATAATGTTGTACTATACGCGTCGTTAATACGAGATGGTAACATTCTTGGGAACATACCTGCAAAGCCAGTTGTCATAAACATTGCGATTGTTAAGCAAACGAATGTAAATGCAAGGCCGATTTTGTGTTTATACACCATAATAAGTGCGAGTACACTCATTAACATTGCGAGTACTGGAAGGATGAATAGTACCGGATATTCCGTAAAGTTTTGGAATAAGTTTGTACGATTTGCAGTTGCTACGTAGAAGATAGCTAAAATGATAGCAGCTGCCATTGAAAATGGTCTTGCGATTTTATAAGCTCGATCAGATACTTCACCAGTCGTTTTAATCATAACCCAAAGGGCACCAGATACGACGAATATAGCAGTGAAGAACAGACCTCCCAAAATACCGTAATGGTTTAGTAAGCTAAGTAAATTTCCTTCATAGCCATTTTTTCCGATTTGTAGTCCGTAATAAAGGTTAGCGAACGTAACCCCGAATAAGAAGGCGATTAGGAAACTACCAATTGTAAATGCCCATTTACAAGTTTTTTGCCAAATTGGTGAATCGTCTTTATGCATAAATTCAAGTCCAGCAGCACGAGCAAACAGTGCAAGTAATACTAAAAATAGTGGTGTGTATAGGTAACTAAACATATTTGCATATGTGATTGGGAAGGCAGCAAATGTTGCGCCACCAGCTGTAATTAACCATACTTCATTACCACCCCAGAACGGGCCAATTGCTTCTTGTAATTGATTTCGTTCTTGTCGGTCTTTCGCAACGAAAGGAAAAATCATTCCGTTACCAAGTGCATACCCATCAAGAATGAAGTAAACTGTCCAAATTACGCCCCATAAACCAAACCAGATGATTGCAAGCATATCATGAGACATGAGCTGCATCCCCCTTAGTAGCAGGCTCTTCTAATGCTGCTGGTCCCTTTTTCGCGAACTTCAGCATTAAGTATACGTCTGCGATTAAAAGTAAAGTGTAGAACAAGATTAAACTAATTAATGAGAACCAAATTTGTGGAACAGATATAGGTGATACAGATTCTGCTGTACGCATTAATTTATAAACTGTCCATGGTTGACGACCTACTTCGGCAACAATCCAACCAGCGTTAATTGCGATATATGGTAGTAAAACAGACCACATTGTAATTTTTAAATAACGTTTTGAGTTTTCTAGTTTTCCTTTTCGGTTTAAATAGAAGCCATACCAAGTTAATGCCATAAAGAACATACCAAGTGCAACCATTAAGCGGAAGCTATAGTACACGAGGTTAACGTTTGGACGATCTTCTTTCGGAATATCTTTTAAACCAACAATTTCTCCATCAAATGAATTTGTGTAGAAGAAACTTCCTAGTTTCGGAATTGTAAGGAATTCAAAGTTCTTTTCGTTTTTCACATCAGGAATTTGAACAATTGAGAAGCCTTGTCCTTTTCCAGTTTCCCAAACTGCTTCCATCGCAGCACCTTTAGCTGGTTGATATTTAGCTGCTGATACGCCAGATTGATGTCCCATAAACGGCGTAACAGTTGCGGCGAATAAGCCTAACATTAAACCAAACTTAAATGATTTTTTGAAGAATTCCACTTCATTTTTGCGTAATAAATGATAGGCACTAATTGCCATAACGAAGAAAGCACCAACGATATAACAACCAATTACAGTATGGAAGAACATGTTCCAAGCGTATGGATTTGTAACAAGTGCCCAGAAATCATTTAATTCAGCGCGGCCGTTACGTACGACGTAGCCAACTGGGTTTTGCATAAAACCGTTTGCTGTAATAATCCAAAGGGCGGAAATATTTGTTCCAAGTGCAACCATCCACATACAGAAGGCACGGAATTTTGGTGAAATTTTGTCTTTACCGAATAACCATATTCCCATGAAAGTAGATTCTAAGAAGAATGCAACGAGTGCTTCGATTGCGAGAGGTGATCCGAAAATATCTCCCATATATTTGGAGTACTCAGACCAGTTTGTTCCAAATTGGAATTCCATCGTAATCCCGGTTATAATCCCCATTACGAAGTTAATTGTAAATAATTTACCCCAGAAATTTGCCATTTTGCGGTATGTTGGATTCAATGTGCGGGCGTATTGAGTTTCCATACATGCTACCAAAATAACAAGTCCGATTGTCAAAGGTACAAATAAAAAGTGATAAAAAATAGTAATTGCAAATTGAAAACGACTCAGTAACAGAACGTCGGACATAATAAATACTCACTCCTTTTTTACATTATCTACAATTAGTTTATAGTGAAAATAGGAGTGGAGTATGTGATACATGTTACAAAGCTGTGTGTATATTTTGAAAGAATTATGTCGGTTATCTGAAAATATATTGATTTTATAATAATACAATATACTTTTTGTGTTTTTCATATTTTGGTACACTATATAAGTAATGTAAATGAGAGAAAAGAGGGTCCTTTACTATGAAGTCATTAGAAGAGATTTTACAATACAATGAAAAATTCGTTGAAGAAAAAAAATACGAAGAGTACGAAACGGGAAAATTCCCAAATAAAAAAATGGTAATAATCTCTTGTATGGATACTCGCCTTGTTGAATTATTACCGAAAGCGATGAATATGCGCAACGGTGATGTGAAAATTATTAAAGTAGCAGGCGCTGTTATTTCACATCCGTTTGGAAGTATTATGCGTAGTATTTTAGTTGCTGTATACGAGCTTGGTGCTGATGAAGTTTGTGTAGTTGGTCACCACGATTGTGGTATGGCAAAAATTCAAGCGAGCAGTACGATTGAGAAGATGAAAGAGCGCGGTATCACAGAAGAGAAATTAGATACACTTCGTTATTCTGGAATCGATTTAGAAAGATTCTTACAAGGGTTCTCTAGTGTAGAAGAAAGTGTAGAACATAGCGTATCAATACTTCGCAACCATCCGTTACTTCCTGAAGAAGTACCTGTTCACGGTCTTGTTATAGATCCTGACACAGGAAAATTAGATTTAGTTGTGAATGGTTACGACAATTAAGAATTTACTTTGTCATCCTTTTTATCTGGGACAGGATCAAATCCTCCCGGGTGGAAAGGGTGACATTTTAATATACGCTTACAAGTTAGCCAAAATCCTTTCAGGGCACCATGCTTTTGAAATGCTTCTAATCCATAATGAGAGCAAGTTGGGTAAAAGCGGCATGTTGGTGGTGTCATTGGTGAAATGAATTTTTGATAAAAGCGTATAATCCCAATAAAAATCTGTTTCATAATGGTCTCCTTTTCAGCATAGTCTTAAAGTATTATAGCACGACTGTACATAATACTTTACTAATGTTGATTTCCGTTATATCATATTGGATATAACGGAATTAAATTAAAAGCGGGAGAGATGTTGTATGCCATCAGTAGAAAGCTTTGAATTAGATCATACGATTGTAAAGGCGCCTTATGTAAGACATTGCGGAGTTCACAACGTAGGTAGTGACGGTATTGTAAATAAATTTGATATTCGTTTTTGCCAACCAAATAAACAAGCAATGAAACCAGATGTTATTCATACGTTAGAACATTTATTAGCATTTAATTTACGTAAATATATTGATCGTTATCCGCATTTTGATATTATCGATATTTCACCAATGGGCTGCCAAACAGGATATTATCTTGTAGTAAGCGGAACACCAACAGTTCGAGAAATCATTGATTTATTAGAACTAACATTAAAAGATGCAGTTCAAATTACAGAAATTCCAGCTGCAAATGAAACACAATGTGGCCAAGCGAAGCTTCACGACTTAGAAGGAGCACAACGCTTAATGAACTTCTGGTTAAGCCAAGATAAAGATGAACTTGAGAAAGTGTTTGGATAAAAAGAAAAACTGCCTGTGAAAGGGCAGTTTTTTTATTTGTTAAGAGCGACCATGTTCTTTTGTTATGAAAGTATACTAGACACCCCAACATATAAAACAAAGACAGAACCGAGAAAATAAACAAATGCTTTTTCCTGTTTCTTTATTTCATCAATTCCAAAAAGGATGAATACGAATGACAAAAGTATAGGGATATTTGCAAAGAGGCTAAATATAGCGAGGATGAGGGCAATCGTTGCGAGTATAACTCGTATGTTTTTAAACATATAATCCTTTTTTAAAAGAACATTATAAATGGAATAACAAAAACAATTATAAAAAAACTTAAACCGATGCTAATGACTCCAATTTGCTTTTGCTGTTTTTGAATCGTCTCAATTCCTACTAAAATGTCATATAAACTAAAGAGGAACAAAATGATAGGTGAAAAGATTTGAAAGTTCATTGTAAATGTGCTGTATAAACATAAAATCAAAGTAATAAAAACGATGATGAGTTGTATTTGTCTAATATGCATTTTAGCCTTCCTTAGTAGAAAGAAAATAATTATAAATGCTAAATTGATTGGAATTTCATTCTACATGTAGCGAAAGTAGTTAGATATGAGAAAGAAGAATATAAGACTAGAAACGAAAAAAAACGGAATACTCATTGATTTTCGTCCGGATTTCAGTTCGTTAATCCCTAGAAGAATAAATGAACAACTAAGGATGAATTGCGTGTAGGGGAGAAGTGTGAAATTATCGGTAATAAGAGCATAAGTGCAAAGCGAGACTATGAGAAGCGTGAGAAGTCCTAAAACAATCCGTAATCCAGTTAGCATGGAAATCCCCCTTTTAAATAGACTATTTATCGGAATAGTTCTGAGAAGCTAAGAAATAAAGCACCAGCTCCAGCTATGAAAGCAAATATACCACTAGATTTTCTATCTTTTTTTATTTCTTCTAGTCCTATAGTGAAAGCCATCAACCCTAAGAAAATGAACATATAAGGCATCATTTCTCTATTACCAGTAAAATATCCATAGATTACTATACATAATGCAATGAGTGCAAAAGTAATCTGTAATCCTTTTAGCATATATATCCCCCCTGTTATTTTATATAGCTAATGATGAGGAAAATCTAAATAAATCCGATTCTTGAATCTTTTTTCTTTATTTGTTTAAGGGCAATGAGGGATAGTAAAGTCCCTAATAGAAATTGTGAAAGTAGTAGAAATTTATGTTGAACTGCCAGTAAACGAATGCTGGATATGATGTGGGTTAAAATAAGTAGTATATGACGCGTATTATGAACCTTCCTTATTATTTTTTGTATAAGGGTTATCTTCTGGCTTATCAACAGAATGTTTATAAGCGTATCCTTTATTAATCGTCATGACGGAGAGTACTAGTATGACTAGGACGATGATAATACCGATAATTAATATTTTGAACATGGAATCCCTCCTTTTCTTTATTTTACATAATTTTGTAATTGATGAAAACAATAGAAATTAAAAGGATGAAAGAAGGGTGTTACATGGAGCAGAAAAAAACATATTATATATCAATAGGAAACGGTCAAATTTCACAAGTGAAGACGGCAGATACGTATAATTTTGAGATTTCCGCAAGTGATGAGGAAATTACGGAGTTAAGAGAGTACTTTGATCAAGCATATGTAGAGGATTTAGGTTCATTTGTACGTTCTCACGTTCCATTTGTTGAGTATCATCACGATTCAAATAATGACCGATATGATGAACAACTACAAAAAGCATATAAAATGATTTACGATTTAGGAAATCATGAGACGAAAGAATTAGTCGCGCAAATGGGAATAATCAATGGATTGTAATTGGATAATATTATGCAGAAAAGCGAGAATATGCTACAATTTGTGGTAGGAAAAACTTGTAACCATCAATAGGGGAGTAATGGCATGTACAAATTTAAAGATTATTACCACAACACTGTACAATTATCGTTTGAACGTTATCCATTTTCTCCTGAGCCAAAGCATGTTTGGGTTGTATGCCGGTACGGGGATCAATGGTTATTAACGCATCATTTACGTCGCGGTCTTGAATTTCCAGGTGGTAAAGTAGAACTAGGGGAAACACCGGAAGAAGCGGCAGTTCGAGAGGTTCATGAAGAAACCGGCGGCATAGTTTCTGATTTAACTTACTTAGGACAATATAAAGTATCTGGAAAAGACAAAATAATCATTAAAAACATTTATTTTGCAACGATTAGTGCGGTAGAAGAACATACGCATTACGAAGAAACGAAAGGATCTGTTTTATTAACAGACATTCCTGATAACATTAAAACGGATAGAAAATTTAGCTTTATAATGCGCGACGATGTATTGGCGCGTACGATGAAACATATAGAAGAAATCGGCTGTTTTACGAAGTAAAGTGGCCGATTTCTTTTTTTGCGTAAAAATAAATGTAAATATATCTTTATGTATTTTTGGGTATATTATACAATTTTGTAAAGATATATTTACATTTTAGGAGGGGAAAGATGGATAAAAGAAAAGAAACGACTGTTACTGTTTCGATGTTTAAATTAAATTTCTATTCATGTTGTATAGCATTCGCTCTGGCGATTGGAGTTAGTTTTTTACATTCACTTCTTTCAGGCGGGATTCAAGTTGAAATTACGTTACCAACCTTGTTTCTTTTTATTATCGCAATGATTGTTCTCGTTTGTATTCATGAAGCGATACATTTAATAGGGTTTCGCTATATCGGAGGCGTTCCGTGGAGTGAACTGAAATGGGGCGTTAATTGGAAATTAGGTGTAGCATACGCTCATTCTAAAAAAGAAATTACAGTAAAGCAAATGAAGAAAGTATTAATGTTGCCGTTTTTACCGACTGGAATTTTACCAATTGTAATTGGATTAGCTACGAATGTGCAATCCATCTCATTTTTAGGGATTTTACTAACAGCAGGTTGCATCGGTGACATTGCCTTATATCAAAAAGTGTCAAAGTTTCCAGATGATGCGCAAGTTAAAGATCATCCGAGTAAACCGCAGTTTACAGTATATGAATCATAAAGGAAGGGGAGGCGTTTTTGAATAACGGCCTCCCCTTATGATTTTTTGTTGATAAGTTAATATTTCTTGCCATATCGCTAATAAAATCCCCTGTACTATCATATTGTTTTCATCTTCACCTCTAAAAACGAAAGCACCTCTAACAAATCGTTCACTACACGTGGATGCTCAAAGTCATCCCAAAATGAATCTCTCTTCCACACACCAAGAATCCCTACTTGTTCAGAACCAAGTACATCATTTTCAGGATGATCCCCAACGTAAAGACATTCTTCTGCCTTAACATCTAGCTTTTTTAAAGCTCGTTCGAAAATTTCAGGATGCAGTTTTTTAATTCCTTCCGCTTCGGAAACGAGAATTGTATTTGTATACGTATGTATGTTTAGTGCGCGAAGATTGTTCATTTGAAAGTCAGTAAAGCCGTTTGTAATAATACCAATTTTAATATTTTTTTGTGTTAAACGTTGAAGTAATTCATGCATGTTTTGGAAAGGGATACAATGATGTTGAAAATTTGTAATGTAGTCGTGCAGCAGTTGCTCTGGTGTTAAAGTGGTAATGTTGTATTCGGAAAGGAGAGTAGCATATACTGTATCCTTCCACGTATAGCCATTATTATCTAGTTCGAGAAATCGAGAACAATACTCGGATTTTTCTATGTTCATTAAGTGAAAGGAAAAGCGATTATATTGATCATGAATAAATTGTTCTAGAGATTGGCACCGATCTAATAAAGTTCCATCTAAGTCGAATAACACTGCTCGAATCATGGGAAACCTCCTTACAGTTTATATAATTAATTATCGCATATTCGTTAAAAAGAGATTATTATATTTTTGTAGAATGGAATAATGGAGGATTGTATGAAGAGACTGTATGGCAAGTTAGTAGGGGGTATCGTTGCAATCGGCTTACTAGCAGGATGCGATAGTTCTATGAAGAGTGTGAAAGAAAAAGAAATTTGTAAAACAGAAGAAGAATGCGTGGAAATAGGAGATAAGAAACTTCAAAAAGTATATGAAAAAATAGATGGATTATCTGAGCTTGAAGCAGTAGAAGATTATGATATAGAAGAGCATGAAAGTGCGAATATGAAAGAGGCAGAGCAGAAGAAAGACGATGATGAAAGTTATTTCTTTTTAGCTTCTTATTATATTGATGGTGATGAAATTGTAGATCCTTATTTTGAAAAAATAGAACGGAAACGTTTAAATAAAGTATTCGCTGAAGATAAAGAAGCGAAAGAAGAGGTGCTACAACAGCGTCAAGATAGAGGTTATCATGAAGACTTATGGGATATGTATCGTACGCTCATTCCGGCTAAATATCGCGAGAATATAACAGAATTTGATCTAATAACGGATGGTTATGACGGTGTTGTTGCCCACGTTATGCCTAGTATGGAGAATCCGAAAGATTGGGTTCTTAGCTTAGATACGCTTGATTCTGCGGTAAATATCGATGAAGTGATGAAAACATTAATTCATGAGACGGCTCACGTGTTGACGCTCGGGCATAAGCAAATACCAGTAGATGAAAACTATGTAAAGGATTTTGAAGAAGATAAAGATATTGCAACGTACCGAAATAAATGTGAAACGCTTTTCTTACAAGAGGGATGTGCGAGGGGAAAATCTTATATTAATCAATTTTATAACTCTTTCTGGAAGCCTATTGAGCAGGAGTGGACAGAAAAGAAAGTAGAAGAAAGTGAAGAAACTCAAATTGAATTTTTTAAAGAAAGGCATGATGAGTTTGTATCACAGTATGGAACGACAAATGTAGCGGAAGATATTGCAGATACGTTTACAGCGTTTATTTTACAAGATTCCAAAAAGGTGAAAGAAGGATCGGAGTTAAAGTATAAAAAAATTGCGTTCTTCTATCAGTTCCCTGAGCTTGTAAAAATGAGGGCGGAAGTGTTGACGGGATTATATGATGTTTCGAAAACGATAGAACAACAAAGTGGACACTAATGCAAGTTATATATATTAGCCAAGAAAACGTAAAGAATTTTAGTTCTTTGCGTTTTTTTTGTTGATAAAATTGAAAATTCTGTCTTTTTATAAAAAGAAGAAGGAACTGAGGCTTTAAAAGAGAATTAGTATAAAAATGTCACAAATTAGACACAATTATAAAGCGCATATTGTAGGGACTATAAGTTTACTCTCAAGGAGGTAATGAAACGTATGAAAACGATTCTTGCGGTTGCTGGTCTCATTTGGGTAATGTCTCACGGTTTTCCGATTTTTGAAGGAGAGCAAATTCGTAGTGCATTAAATAAAAAGTATGATGATTATCATGTAATAGATCGAAAAGAAAATGTCGTTACAGTACGTGTGAAAGATTGTTTCCATACAGTTACGGTTGCGAATGGTAACGTGACAAATGAAACAAAGCTGTGTGATAAAAAGTAAAGAAAGAAGCTGACTATAGTCTATCGCCCTAAGTCAGCTTCTTTTTCGTTTTCCAATTAGAAGTTTTTCGAATGCCTCAACAAACACATACATAAGTGTTGCGAGGACACAGGTGAGTAGTACGCTCAGTAAGACGAGCGTGAAATTAAATACTTGGAACCCGTAGCTAATTAAGTAACCAAGACCTTGCTTAGAGACGAGAAGTTCACCGAATATAACACCGACCCATGATAAACCAACGTTCACTTTTAACGTTGAAATAATTGCTGGGAAGGATGCAGGGAGAACTACTTGCTTATAACATTGCCATTTATTTGCGCCAAATGTGTCCATTACTTTTATATAGTTAGAATCGACTTCTTGAAATGCGCTGTAAATAACGAGAATGGTAATGATGATGGAAATGATTACCCCCATTGCAATCGACGAAGAAATATTTGGACCGAAGATTACAATGATAATAGGTCCAAGTGCCACTTTTGGCATGGCGTTTAGGACAACGAGATAGGGGTCGAGCACGCGAGCGAGAAGTGGCATCCACCAAAGAAAGGTAGCGATAATAGCGCCGAGCACTGTTCCAAGAATGAAGCCTACTCCTGTTTCAAGTAATGTCGTCCATATGTGAACCCAAAGCGAACCGTCAATCCATTTACTAAGGAAGAGATCCCAAATGCTTGAAGGAGAGCTAAAGAGTAAAGGATCAATCCACTCTTTTTTGCTAGCTATTTCCCATAGTGAAAAGAAAAGAATGAGCAGTAAAAGCTGTAAAGAGCGTGCTAACCATGCACGCTTGCGTTCTTTTTTCTGAAACTGTTCATGTAGTTGTTTTATATTATCCAAGTCGCTCCAGCTCCTTCCATATATCTTGGAAGAGGGATGGGAAGTCATGGTGGTGGCGTGATTCTAACGGTGATAAGGAACGGATGCTTTCTGGGACGATAAATGTTTTTGCAATTTTTCCAGGATTCGCTTGTAGTAAATAAATACGATCACTCATCGCAATGGCTTCTTCAATATCATGTGTCACGAGTAGTGAAGTTTTCTTATATTTGCGTAGTAAGCTGAAAACGAGATCTTCTAGTTTCAACTTCGTTTGATAATCGAGCGCCGAGAATGGTTCATCTAGCAACAAAATTTTCGGATTGGTCGCTAACGTTCGAACGAGAGCGGCACGTTGACGCATACCGCCTGACAGTTCACGAGGGTATTGCTCTTCTACATCATGTAGACCGACTTGTTTTAAAAGTTGTAAAGTATGTTCTTTCGTCTGTTCATTGTACATTTTTCGGGTGTGAAGTCCAAGCATAATATTCTCTTCAATTGTTTTCCAAGGGAACAAGTAATCTTGCTGCAACATG
Organism: Bacillus thuringiensis; assembly: GCF_022095615.2. Classification (NCBI taxonomy): domain Bacteria; kingdom Bacillati; phylum Bacillota; class Bacilli; order Caryophanales; family Bacillaceae; genus Bacillus; species Bacillus thuringiensis. The sequence continues at coordinate 4,511,417 of NZ_CP155559.1, read as the reverse complement.
TACCCCATAGATGAAGTTTTCGTTGTAATGGGCTCACCATCTAAAAAGACGATGCCTTCAATTGGATCAAGCAGTCCAGCAATAATGGAGAGGAGTGTTGTTTTGCCGCAACCACTTGGACCGAGTATAGAAATAAATTCGCCTTCTTCCACTTGTAAACTCATGTCTTCGAGAATCAATTTAGCCTTCTCTTTTGCGAAAAAGCAGTGAGAAACGTTACGTATTTGTAAAAAGCTCATACACTTCGCCTCTATTTCTTAATAACGCTTTCGGCAATTTTTGTATTGACGAGCGCTTCATGTGGAACTTCTTTTTGTAATTCGCCAGCTTCTTTCATAATCGTTTGGAGCTGTTTCCATTCTTCAGCATCTAATAGCGGATTTGTCGCATAAGAATGTTGCTTTTTATAACGTTCAATTACTTTTACTGTAATGTCCTTTGAAGTGTCTTTAAATAACGGAGAAACGACATCAGCAATCTCTTCTGGACTATGTGTATCAACCCATTGTTGTGCTTTATAGAGCGCACGTGTGAATTTTTCAGCAGCATCTTTATCTTTCTTTAAGAAGCTTTCTTTTGCCATGAACGTTGTATACGGAACAGTTCCAGATTCATTTCCGAACGAAGCGACGATAAACCCTTTTCCTTCTTTTTCGAATATACTTGCAGTCGGTTCAAAGAGCTGTACAAATTCCCCAGTACCAGATGCAAAGGCACTTGCAATGTTAGCAAATTCGATGTTTTGAATTAAGTTTGTATCTTTGTGAGGGTCAATGCCATTTTTCTTTAAAACGTATTCTCCAACCATTTGTGGCATGCCGCCTTTACGCTGTCCTAAAAACGTAACACCTTTTACGTCATTCCAATTAAAAGAATCTAATTTTTTACGCGAAACTAAAAATGTTCCGTCTGTTTGTGTAAGTTGTGCGAAGTTAATGACAGGGTCTTTTGCACCTTGTTGATGAACATAAATAGACGTTTCAGAACCAACGAGAGCAATATCAATTCCGCCAGATAATAGGGCGGTCATCGTTTTATCTCCGCCAGCTGTTGTTTGGAGGTCAATGTTTAATCCCTCATCTTTAAAAAATCCTTTTTCAATCCCGACATATAACGGGGCGTAGAAGAGAGAATGGGTAACTTCGCCGATGCGAATGTTTTGCGTTTGTTCTTTCGTACCTTCCTTTTTACTACTGCAAGCAGCAAATGTGAAAACAGCTAGTAACATGATGCAAAAAACAGCTATAAATTTTTTCACTATATGACACCTCCTAGAAGTCACTCTACAAGCATGATATGTAGGTAAGTGCCCATATGTGAGTGTAGATAGCAGGAATTTTTTTGGTGATAAAGAAGTACAAATATAAGGGGTGATAAAATGGATTACGAATATGATGATAGCGTACATTTACATCTTGATTATTTCGGAACAGAATGTGATATGGAATCGATTGCTTATAAGCGGAAGAATGAAGACGTGTGGGATGTGTATTTTAATTTTCGAGCATATGGTCTTCAGAAAGGTGAGATCGAGACAGGTAGATTTATGGATGAATATGCTGGTTATTTCGTTTTTTCTGTACATGCTCGTGATCTTAGCTGGGAATTTGGAAGTGCTCAATTTGAAGAGTGGGTTTTGAGAAATCAAATAGTAGAAAAATCGCTGCAAAAATAGGGAGGAATTTTGTGGTCGATTTTCTCATTTTCTTGTTCATTTTCGTAGTCGGATTTTTTATTATGCAAGTACTCGTTTATCGATTTGCAAAGAAAAACATTCAAAAATATACAAAAATAAAATGGATTCATATATGGCTAGAGATGAATATGAAGAAGGGCCCAAGATTAGATCTTTTTGATTTTGTAGTTATCGTACTTGTATGTATTATATGGAAAGTATGGATGTATTCTCTTATATAATACATATGCTCATGTCTGTTAGAATGAAGGAGAACCTATCAGTGTTGGTAGGTTCTTTTCGTATGGTAATAATTTTGTGAAGTATAGTTCATTTATGCTGTTAGAATATAGAGCGAAGAAGGTTTATCCCGTTCAATCTTAAATGGCGCGGATTCATTAAAGTTTCATTGTATTTTTAAGGGGAAATTAAGAATACATGTGTATATTAAAAGCACATAGGGAGACTAGCTGCATACAAATATGGTATTTTGTATAGGACAATATGTTTGTGGATGCGAGACGAAGGGGTAAAGGAAAGAGGGAATAAATTGCGTTTTGATTTTTTAACACAACAACGAAGAAGAGATGAATTTTATCTTAGTTTTTCTCCTCAGGAGTCGAGGAAGAACCTATTAATTTCTATCATTCTTAGTGGAATGTGGGCGATTTGTTTAGAAACGCTGTTTTTTGTTATGTTAAGATCTTTCGAATTCGAGAGAACTAAAGAGTTTTTTAATGGGAAAATACAGCTAAGTATACTCATTATCGTTTTGTGGAGTGTACTACTATACATCATTCATTTAAATAAAGGCATCAGTCATAAGCTTAGGCCGGCCATTCAAGCTTACGTCTTATTATTTTTAATTGCTCATACAATGAATTGGATGTATATCATGATACAGGAGAATATGAGCCTTGTATTAGTTAATAACTGGGTTTACCAGCGATACGGACAGTATATATTAAGCTTATTATTTATTTATATGATATATGTTTTTGTGTACAGTTTGCTCGGGCGAATCTTTTTGAGTGTCACGATAACAAGTTTGGTGCTAACTATCTTTGGGATTGTGAACCATTTTAAACTTATTTTTAGAGGAGATCCATTCTATCCGTCTGATTTCACACAGATTACTCAAATGCAGTCCGTTATACCAATGGTTATGGACTATTTTAGTTGGTGGACTATATTTTTGGGGATATTTGGGATTGCTCTGCTTGTATATTTAGTGATGTATATACGAAAGCATATTCCAGTTATAAAGCCTAATATAATTACGAGAATTATTTTAATATGTGCTTCTACGTTTATGGTGTATGCATATAGTAATTATCCTAATACATTTATGAGTAATGTATTGCAAAAATATGGGGTAACCTTCGTGGCTTGGAATCAAAATGTAAACTATGGTGATAATGGTTTTGTTTTGGGATTTGTCAGTAACTTAGACACAACTGTCATTGAGAAGCCAGAAGAATATTCAAAAGAAAATATGCTACAAATTTCAAATAATATAAAGAAACAATATGGAAACAATGTAGGGAAAAAAGAAAAGACCGAGAAGCCAAATATTATATTTTTCATGAGTGAAGCTTTTTGGGATCCAACAAAGCTAATGAATCTTTCATTTAGCGAGGATCCGATGCCGAATTTACATCACTATATTGAGAATTTTCCGGGTGGACAAACAGTATCTCCTGTATTCGGGGGAAACACAGCGAATACAGAATTTGAAGCGTTAACGAGCTATTCAATGAGCTTTTTAAAGCAAGGTTCTATACCATATCAACAAGCGGTGACAGGACAGAGAGAAATTCCGTCTATCGCAAGTGAATTGAAAAAACATGGCTATTATACGAATGCAATTCATGCTTATGGAAGATCATTTTATAAGCGGGATGATGTATATAATGTTTTAGGAATTGATAATTTCAACGCAGAAGATACAATGAACAACATAGAGGTAGATGGGGATTATATTAGCGATGTATCTATTAGTAAAGAAATAATAGAGGAATTGAATAAGAGACAGCAACCTACGTTTATTCATGCAGTTACGATGCAAAATCATTTCCCATTCAATCCAGGACGATTTGAAGAGAAGCAAATAGAAATTAGCGGATTAACAGAAGAGGGATCGAAAGCAGAATTAGAAACATATACTGAGGGTGTACGTCGTTCTGATGAGGCTCTAAAATATTTAGTAGAACAAATTCAAGAGCTAGAAAGGCCTACTATATTGGTTTTCTTTGGAGATCACTTACCAATATTAGGGGTAAATAAAGCTATCTATGAAGAAGCTGGATATATAGAGAATGAAGAAACTCTAAATGAAAGATTAGCTATGTCAGAAACGCCATTGTTAATGTATGCAAATTTCGATTTGCCAAATGATAATTTAGGTTTAGTAAGTCCAATCTATTTTTCTAATCTTGTCTTGGATTATGCAGGGATAAATAAATCACCGTTCTATCAATTTTTATCGGAAATGCATAAAGAAATACCAGTCCTTAAAGATGAGTTAAAGGTTAATAAAGATGGAGAAGAGATAACAGATTTAACAAAGAAACAAAAAGAAATGTTAGAGCAATATAAAATGATCCAATATGATTTACTTGCTGGAAAGCAGTATAGTAAAGATATACTTTTTAAATAGAAAAACAAAAAGAACTTGTATAACGATACAAGTTCTTTTTTTATAGTATTTAACGGGGTAACCAGACAAGCTGGGTTTAGGGAGTATTACCTGTACATGTAGTATAAATGAAAATGTAATCGTTTTATTGATTGATTTGTGAGAAATATGTGAATTTTAATCATTTCAAAATTGCGTTCCTATCGAAATGGTTTGGCATAGATTTTTATGAATGCAAAAACTTTATAAGTTCTGCATTTAATTCATCCGCTTGATCGATTGGAGAGCCGTGACCGCTATTTGTAAGAGGATGTAACTGAGAATTTTTAATCCGCTTTTGCGTGAGTTCAGCACTTTTGTAAGGGATCAGTTGATCGTGAACACCGTGGAATATTTTTGTTGGGACGTTAATTTTACTTAAATCTTTCGTTACATCTTCATTTGCGGCAGCTTGCAATATTTTGATGAGAGCGTAGGAAGCAGACTGCATACCGAGATAAGAAAACCATTCTAACGTAGCAGATCCTAAGTTTCTATTAAAAAATGATAAAGACACATCATTTAAAAATTTTGGCATATTGGCATACATTTGATTAATGAGGGTATCTGCTTGTTCTTTTGGGACACCGTAGGGAGATTCTTGATTTTTGACGAAAGAGGGGGAAACAGCATCGACTAATACAAGTTTAGAAATGCGCTGACCATTGTAGCGAGACATGTAACGAATAGAAAGAGCGCCACCTACTGAAAAACCGACTAATGTAGCATTTTCTACTTGAAGTGCTTCTAGGACAATGGCGATATCGTCTGCTAAACGATCGTATGTGTAACCAGTCCATGGTTTATCAGATTGTCCGTTTCCGCGTATATCCATAGCGATACAGCGGAAACCGTGCTGTGGTAACACATTGAGTTGATATTGGTACATTTGATGATTTAAAGGCCAGCCATGGACGAAGAACACGGTTTTACTACCGGGTCCGGGGTTAACGTCTTGCACAAAAATATGCACATCTTTCTCGACAGTAACAAACATAAATTATCCCCCTAACTTATTCATATGCTCTATCCCAAAAGCGTTGTTTCGTCATAGCTTTAATAAATTCATTCGCCAGGAGCGTAGGGCTCTGTTCTACTAAGACACCAGGTTTTCCTTGAATATTTAAAGATTGAATAACAGTAGATCCATTTTGGAAGGCACCAATTGGCTTAAAGTGATTATATGATTCTACGACAAATGAACTTGCTTTATTAAGAAACTGTTCATCAAGATTTCCTCCAATAAGAAGTAGACCGTCATAAAGAAGTGGAGATCCTGTTAAAAAAGTATCATTCACGTCCCAACGTACATTTTGCGTTCCTTGCACAATACCTAATCGTTCGGAAACAATGACCGGCTGCAGCCCAACTTGTTTGAATTGATTTATTATATATTGCGCGTTTTGTCCGTCATATCCATTTGCAACAATGATACCTACTCGTAATGTATTAGGACTAAATGTCGTATTGGCCATACTGAGTGCTGGCGATGATTCCGTAACGCTGGATTCTTGAATATTTGGGACTTTTGCTCCGACCGCTTCAGCGACTAACGTAGCTAATTCAGTACTAATATGTGCAATCATATTTACGACTTGTTGGCGTACCGATTTACTGTTTACTTTTCCTAATTCAAAGGAGAAGGCTTGCATAATATGAACCTTTTCGACGTTACTCATACTATTCCAAAATAAACGTGCTTGAGAAAAATGGTCTTTGAAACTGGCAGCTGTCTCTCTCATTTTATGACCTGATACAGTAGAAGGATATGTAACAAACCCACCCTTTGTACCGGGGACAGTGTAAGGAGTGTTATTTGCTAAGGAATTATTATGGTAAGCAATTTTTCCTTTATCGATTATATATTTAGATGCACCATCTCTTTGATTGTTATGAAATGGGCATATCGGACGGTTAATCGGTAATTCTTGATAATTTGTACCGACGCGTGCCAATTGAGTGTCTGTATAAGAAAAGAGCCTACCTTGTAAGAGCGGATCATTTGTAAAATCAATACCACGGACGATACTTCCAGGATGAAGTGCGACTTGTTCCGTTTCCGCGAATACATTATCGACGTTGCGATTTAATGTCATTTTTCCGATGATTTTAACGGGAAAATCTTCTTCAGGCCAAATTTTCGTCGCATCTAATATATCGAAATCGTATTTGAATTCATCATCTTCTTCTAAAATTTGAATGCCAAGTTCGTACTCAGGATAGTTTCCAGCATTAATATTTTCCCATAAATCACGGCGATGGTAATCTGGATCGGCGCCGCCTAATTTTTGAGCTTCATCCCAAATTAATGAGTGAATGCCGAGCTTCGGCTTCCAGTGAAATTTTACGAATCGTGATTTTCCGTTCTTATTCACTAAGCGGAATGTATGAACGCCAAATCCTTGCATCATTCGAAAACTTCTTGGAATGGCACGATCAGACATAATCCACATCATCATCGCTGCGGATTCTTGGTTATTGGCGATGAAGTCCCAAAATGTATCATGTGCTGTTTGTCCCTGCGGAATCTCATTATGCGGCTCAGGTTTAAGGGCGTGAATAAGATCAGGGAATTTAATGCCATCTTGAATGAAAAAAATAGGAATATTGTTTCCTACTAAATCAAAATTTCCTTCTTCTGTATAAAATTTAACGGCGAACCCTCGTACATCTCGATTTGTTTCATTCGCCCCTTTTGATCCAGCTACTTCAGAGAAGCGAACGAAAAGGGGTGTTTTTTTTGAAGGGTCTTGTAAAAAGTGGGCCATTGTTAGCTCTTCTAAAGATTCATATAGCTCGAACATACCATGTGCACCGTATCCACGTGCGTGAACGACTCTTTCAGGAATTCGTTCACGGTCAAAATGAGCAAGCTTTTCTCGCATCAGGAAATCTTCTAGAAGGGTAGGACCACGATCACCAGCGTTTAAAGTATTTTCATCATTTGAAATTGTAACACCTGTATTTGTCGTCATTCTCTTTCCTTCATTCTCACGGGTGAAGGATTCCAGTTGTTCTGTTTTTTTATTTTTTTTACCGTCCATATAAAACACCTCCCATAATATACGTATTATTGTTTATAGCTTTTATGCTTATATATAGTCTGAAGATGCTTTGCTTTATTGGGATGATTTTCCTCAAATGTTCGATTTATCTTTGTTTGTCTATGAAAATCATTTATTATAATAAATGGTATTCTTCGAGATATTATTTTGAAGGGGTGTTGAAGTGAAAGAAAGTTTTCTATCATATAAAGAAGAAGAAAGGAACGCAAAAATTTTTTTATGGGTGCTGTATGTCATTGTTGTTTCATACCAAATTTTCTATGCAATCGTATTGGAGAATAAATCACTAACGGATAAGGGAAATAGTATACTATGGCAAGTTATTTTCGGAATAGCAATACTAGGTGTGAATGTATATTTAATAAAAAAAGAGAAAGTGCCCCTTGTTAAATATGCATGTGTATTTGCATATACGGGAATAGAAATTATTAATATACTATCGTATATGCTTTATAATGAGGCGGCATTTGATGGGGTAAATATAATAGAAATTATTCTCATCTTCTTTGTACCTATATTTTTAAATAAAAAATATTTTGCGTTTGTACTTTCGACTATTGTAGGAAAATATGTGATTTATTTATTTGTATTACAGGAAGTAAAGGGGTTTATGTTCCTCATTATGTATACACTTGTATTAATAGCGGCATACATCATTTTAAATCGATTTATACAATACCTTTCAGCGGTAAAGGAAAGTATTAAGATTGCTAGTGAATCACAAAAATTAGCAGTAATCGGAAAAATGGCAGCGACAGTAGGACATGAAATTAAAAATCCACTTGCTTCATTAAAAGGGTTTACGCAATTACAACGAGAGAAGCATGGGGAGGACCCTATTTACAAACAGATGATCTTTGAAATAGAAAATATGAATAATATGATAAGTGAGTTGATGGAAGTTGCTACATGTAAACCTTCTATTTATAAAAAACATAATATAGGAGGAATTGTATTACAAGCAATAACAATTCTTCGCGAAAAAATGAATGAATCTAGCGTCCAGCTTATTTCTAATGTGGAAGAAAAGATGATAGAAGTTGAATGTGATGAGCGGAAAATAAGAGGAGTCTTGCTATATGTCATAAAAAATGCTCTGGAGGCCATGGAGCAAGGTGGCACATTAGAGTTACGGTTAGAAAATAAAGGACAAGATTATGTAATACTAAGTGTAATCGATAATGGTTACGGTATTAAGAAAGAAAATTTGGCTCGTGTTACAGAGGCCTTTTATACAACGAAACAAGATAAAATTGGTTTGGGACTTACGGTAGCGAATCGGCTTGTTACCGAGCAGCATCTTGGTGAATTACATATTTCAAGTGAAAGAGATATTGGAACTAGAATAGATATCATGCTCCCGAAGCAGCATGGAAATAATGAAATCCAAGTGGGAGAAAAGCTAGGAGTTACCATATGAATAAAAACGATATATTTAAAAATGAAGAAATGAAGGCGCTGAAAATATTTTTAAGTCTATTTTTTACTATATTTTTTGTATACGATCTGGCCTACGAATTTATTGTACCTTTAATAGGAGGAGAGCAAGAAGGAGTAGGAGAATTTGAAGATGGTTTAGGCTTATGGCTTTATTTTCTGATGGTGATTTTGTTTTGTATTGGAGTATACTTCATGAAATGGAATAATCCATTTGCAGTAAAGTATATTATTCTAATTGGATATAACTTATTAGATTTTATCCATAATTTTATGATTTACTATGGTAGTGATGCTGAGTTTGATGGTGGGAATATAGTAGAAGGATTTTTTATTTTATTTGCCCCACTCTTTGTGAACAAAAGATATTTTTGGTTAGTTACCGGCATACTTGTTGGAAAGTATGCTCTTATAGGAATCATGATTCAATCGTCACTCGTTTTAATCCCAATGGCATTATATAGCGTATTTACTATCATATGTTGGATTATGTTTTTGAGATTTCAGTCTTATGTTCGCACGCTTGAGATGATGGATAAAGAAATAGAACAAACAGAAAAACTGGCAACTGTTGGGAAAATGGCAACAGTTATTGGCTACAAAATTAGAGGGCCTCTAGCGAATTTAGATAAATTTGTGAATAAGCAAGCGAATAAATATCCTGAGGATAAAATATATAGTGATATTATGAAACAAGAAGTAGAACGAATTCATACAATCGCTACAGAACTTAGTGGATTTGAAAAATCTAAATCACTAGAATCAGAAATTCATAATATAGAAGAAATTATCGCTTATGTTATTAGAGTTATGGGGAAGCCTGCTTTAAAGCAAGGAGTGCACATACAAGGTATTTATAGTAAAGATATACCATCGATTACATGCGATGAAAAACGATTAAAACAAGTATTTTTTAATTTAATTAAAAATGCGATTGAAGCAATGTCAGTTGGCGGAACGATTACGATTAAAGTGACTGTAGAAGATGCAATCATTGTTCAAGTTAAGGATGAGGGTTGCGGTATTCCAAAAGACAAAATTCCGAAGCTAAATGAAGCTTTTTACACAACGAAAGAAACGGGAACAGGTTTAGGTTTAGTAGTTACAGAAAAAATTATTAAAGACCACAACGGTAAAATGAGTTTTGAAAGTGAAGTTGGGGTTGGAACGACTGTAAAGATTGTATTGCCGATGTAATGAAAAAATATTGAAAAAAGGAGATCGCTTATTCGAGAGTGATCTCCTTTTTGTGAATAAAAATTCGACAGTGTTTACAATATTGGCACAGTATATATAATAAAAAAGTTAAAATATGGATATTTTTACAATGATAGTATATAATGAGCTTGTCTGTTATTTGTTTTAATTCATTTGTATTATTATTTGTTGACCCGAATTACGGGTCTTTTTTTGTACAGTAAATTACTTTTTGTAAGGGTTATATATCGGTGATTAGGAAAATGGAATATACAGCACTTGCAGTAATTCCAGGATTAATATAAAGGGATATAGCATCTCCTCTCGAAACAGGGTTTCCAGTTGTAATGCTAGTCCAAGTTACAGTAGCGGGACCTACTGCTGGAGTAGGATTAAACACTTGAATTTGTCCTGATCCAGTATCCGTCGGTTTAATCGAAAATACTATAGTTCCAGTAATTTTGTCAGTAGTAGTTAAGGTAATAGTAGATAGGATGTAACTAGAGGTAGGAGCAGAGAGGTTTGTTGGGACATTCCTGCAAATATCAATCGTATAAACAGCAGCAGGTAAGTTATTTACATTTATAGACGCAGCAAATCCGACTATACTACCAGCTCCAGCAGTGACATATGGAATAACATTGGAGTCAATTCCAGGAGAACCCGCTATACGTTGAAAACCAGCATTTGTTCCTTGAAAAATAATACTTTTTGCTGATGCACTACCCGCAGTTCCAGTAGGTCCAGTGATGCCGGTGGGTCCAGTGCTACCAGAAGGTCCAGTGATGCCGGTAGGTCCAGTGATGCCAGAAGGTCCAGCGTTTCCAGTAGATCCGGTGCTGCCAGAAGGTCCAGTGATGCCGGTGGGTCCAGTGATGCCAGAAGGTCCAGTGATGCCGGTGGGTCCAGTGATGCCAGAAGGTCCAGTGATGCCGGTAGGTCCGGTGATGCCAGTGTTTCCAGTGATGCCGGTAGGTCCAGTGATGCCGGTGGGTCCAGTGCTACCAGAAGGGCCGGTGATGCCAGAAGGTCCAGTGTTTCCAGTAGATCCAGTGCTACCAGAAGGTCCAGTGATGCCGGTGGGTCCAGTGCTACCAGAAGGTCCAGTGATGCCAGTGGGTCCAGTGCTACCAGAAGGGCCGGTGATGCCAGAAGGTCCAGTGTTTCCAGTAGATCCAGTGCTACCAGAAGGTCCAGTGATGCCGGTGGGTCCAGTGCTACCAGAAGGTCCAGTGATGCCAGTGGGTCCAGTGCTACCAGAAGGGCCGGTGATGCCAGAAGGTCCAGTGTTTCCAGTAGATCCAGTGATACCGGAAGGTCCAGTGATGCCAGTGGGTCCAGTGCTCCCCGTGCTCCCCGTGGGTCCACTTTCTACTAATACAATATAATCTGGAGATACATTAGGAAATCCTTGAGGTGCATCTTTTTTTACAACATAGCCGCTGCTCGTATAAGTGACAACTTGTCCTGTTTTATAGTTGGGAGCGGCTGCTAGACTAAAGGCGGTAGTACTTTGTAAGCCAGCTCCGGAAGGTCCAGTACTACCGGTAGCCCCAGAAGGTCCAGTGCTACCAGTAGGACCGATACTGCCAGTAGGCCCAGTGTTTCCAGTAGAACCACTGTTACGTCTGCCGTCGCAACTAAAACAATTACGTGGGTACATGTACGTTCTCCTTTCTATATTTTGAAAATCTAGTTTTAAAAATAGAACTACTATATGTATATTATAAGTTCTATATTTTTGTGTGGTCGATTGTATTGTGTGTCTAGATTTCAAAAATAGCGGGAGGGAAATTGAAGCGTTTTAGAGCCAACGTTTCTCCTGTGGAAGCAAAATAAAATCCATAACAAAATTTACTGTAAAACAATCGCATGTTTTTAAAGTGCTTCTTATTTTTTCATAGCAAAATAAGAAGCGGTTAGGAAACAAGTAAAGCCTAAAATCCAACCAATAGAAGGAGAATAAGGAAGTATATGTTGTAATACCATTCCACTAGAAATAAAAAAGCTACCGAGTAGACCTAAGAAGATGGGGTATCGAAGTAATTTGAACATACGTGATACAACCTCCTTTATTACATATATTGTATATTAGTCGTAATTTTCTGTATATATTTTTCGAGAAAAATGGTGGTACAATATATGAATGATACGAGAGAGGATGAACATTAACATATGTACGTTACTGTAACAGAAGCAGCATATAAAAAGATTATGGATAAGATTCCAAATGAAGCAAAATATATAAAGTTATTTTACGATAATGAAGGTTGCGGTTGTGTAATGAGCGGAATTATCGATTTAGTAGCTGTAGCAGAAAAAGATGAGCGCGATGTTGATATCGAATCCAGCACAATGAATTTTATTGCTGATCGTACAAAGCTTGTATTTATGGATGATAAGTTGACGGTCGATTGGAATGAAGGTGGAGGAACTTTTCAACTGAAGAGCCCGAGTCAATTTTATAATCCGAATATGAAGTTACACGTTCGAGTGTAGTAGAGGAAAGGTGGTTCCAAAGTGTGTTTTGGAACCACCTTTTTTTATTGTATAAGTCGCTATTATTGTCGTTTTTTGTTGATAAGTCGATATATTTAAAAAATCGCTGATATAAGTTCGTGTAACAAAAGCAAAGTTCTCCATACAATAAAAAGATTTTTTCACATAATGAAATGTACATATGATTGAATTTTCTGTATAATTTTATTTGCGGAGGGGATACGCATGAGAAGATGGGGGATTGAGTTATTAATCTTAACAGTCGTTATTATTTGGGGGATTAATTTTACGATTGCGAAATATGGACTTTTAGAATTTACAGCAATTGAGTTTACGGCACTTCGGATGATATCAGCGGCACCGCTTATGTTACTCCTTACATTTTTTATTGAAAAGTCGGTTTATATGGAGCGAAAGGATATACCTAGATTAATCATCGTTAGCGTTGTAGGTATTGTACTGTATCAAACGTTATTTATGGAAACTGTCAAATATACATCTGCTACAAATGCCTCTTTACTCATTTCTATTTCACCTATTTTTACAACTGTATTTGCTATTTTTTTGAAACAAGAAAAGTTTTCTTCTCGAAAGCTCATCGGTTCTATAATTGCCTTTGGTGGTGCTGCATTAGTTTTAGTAGCAGGGCATTCGCTTGCTAGTTCTTTTTATGGTAATGGAATTGGACTTATTACATCAATATGCTGGGGGCTTTATCCAGTTTTAGCAGGTCCATTAATTAAAAAATATTCAGCACTACGTGTTACCGCATGGTCAGCATTAGTTGGCGCGATTCCGCTTTTATTGTTAAGTGGACCACATGTATTTATAATGCCATTTCAGATTACACACGGAATGACACTATTCGCTTTACTATATTCCATTTTCTTTGTAACAGTATTTGGTTTAGTGATGTGGTATGTTGGTATTCAAAAAATTGGCGCGTCACATACGATGGTATATATGTATATAACGCCACTTGTAGCTGTTTTATTTGCAGCTGTATGGGCAAATGAATATGTATCATTTCAACAAATAATCGGTGGCATTATTATTTTCTTCGGTCTATGGTTTGTGAAATCGGAGAAAGTAAAAGTGCATTCTACTGCGGGGGAACCTATATCAAAATAGGAAAACAGATCACTTATGATCTGCTTTCCTATTTTTTTATTTTTGGTAAGAAGACGAGAAATAAGATAGCAGTAACAAGTGGAATTAAGTTTAAAAATGGAATACGGAAGAGTGTGATAAGAATAATACCTGGAAGAAGAACACCGAGGACAGCGTAGAAAATACTATGATTTTTCGTGTACCAATATAACGAAAGTCCAATAAGTGCAGGGATAATGAGGTGAATGAGAGCCATTAAAAAATAAATCATTAGACGCCCCCTTTATTTGTGTAGTTATTACATCATATCCGTATGTTCATAGATTGATATCATTTTTTTCATAAATGGACGAAAAATGTTTGGAAAAACGTCACAAATTATAAGAATATGATGTTCGAAATCTTGTATAATATTATTTCCTGAAAACATTCAAACAACATAAACATTGTGTTTATGTTGTTTTTAATTTGAGTGAAGAGAATTTTAAGTCGTATGAACTCAAAAGAAATGAGTTATACAGCTTTTGTTGGATAGATAAAAATTACTGAAGAGGGGTACAGCATGATTAGTATGTCATTAAGATCGTTTAAAATTCAATCGTATTATTTACTAGGTTTTCTTTTACTAGGGTGGATGTTAACACCGTTTTCAGCTCATTTCCTAGGCGCTGGAATTGGACTTATCGTAAGTATGTATTGTGTTTGGCTTTTAGGAAGACGAATTGAGAAGCTTGGAGATAGTATCGTAAAGAAAACGAAAGCACCGACGCTCGGTATGTTTAATCGTTTTGCAGCTGCTATTTTGGGTGCTATTATTATGTACGAAATTGAGCACCATATGGTAATGTGGGCATTTGCAGTAGGGATTCTGGGTGGCTATTTCTTAATCGTTGTGAATTTAGGTTACTATAGTATGAAAGATGAGGAAGAATTAACGAAGAGCTAAAAAGATAAAAAAACTCTTTTAGATGGAATAGAGGATCCAGCGACGTATAGAAGCGGTCAGGGCCTATTTTAGCCCCATGCGGTGTGAAACCAGAGGGATGTAATGAGTAGGGATATAATTTATATGTTCGAAGCCGTGATTTGTATATATGAAAATCTGGTTATTTAAATTGAAAATTGGCTTACTCTGGAATAAGGGATACGGCGGATAGTACAACAGGAAGCGAAACTTTGCATAAAATACAGGTTTCTGCTTCCACTAAGTTAACATGAAATCACGTATTAGTATGACTCTTAGGCTCTTTAAAAAAGTTAGATACAATACAACAAACTATTCCGGTAATTAGAATAATGTATTTTATCGTTTCACTTGTATGCTCAAAGAAATTAACATTAAGCATCACAAGTCCCCAAAACATTTGAATGGCTCCATAACTGAATAATATTTTTCCTGTACGAGAAAAATTGTTCATAGCCCTCTTCCTTTCCTATATATGTAAATTTTACCACAAAAAACTATAAAACGAATGATTATAAAATGAATTTTCTGTAATTTTATGAGCTAAGTCACAGATGAAAAGATTAAAATTGTACTTTATATAAGATATAGAAAGAAGCTTACGTCAAAAACGTAAGCTTCTTTTTTATGTAAGTGTGTGTAACCGTTAAGCCGCATTGGGTTTTGTCGGTGAGTACGCGAAACTTTACGGTTACACGGCACTTATTCATATGGGTAAAAGGGTTATTCCAACAGAAAGTTTGTACTTAAGCGATTGGACCACCTAAGTTAATAATATCTTCCGAAACGCTGTCGAACTTTTTGAAGTTCTCTTTGAATTCGCTCGCAAGCTCGATTGCTTTTGCTTTGTAAGCAGCTTTATCAGCCCAAGTTTGTTCAGGCATTAATACTTCATCAGGTACACCTGGTACGTGAAGTGGAACTTCAAGACCGAAGATGTCATGCTTAGCTGTTTCAGTTTTCGCAAGTTCGCCGCTTAATGCTGCTTGAATCATTGCACGAGTGTAACCTAAGTTCATACGTTTACCAATGCCGTATTCGCCACCAGTCCAGCCAGTGTTTACTAAGAATACTTTCGCATCGTGTTTCTCGATTTTTTCACCAAGCATTTCAGCATAGCGAGATGCATCAAGTGGTAAGAATGGTGAACCGAAGCAAGTTGAGAATGTTGCTTGCGGAGATGTAACGCCGCGCTCTGTTCCTGCTAGTTTACTAGTGTAACCACTTAAGAAATGATACATAGCTTGTTCTTTTGATAACTTACTGATTGGAGGCAATACGCCAGATGCATCAGCAGTTAAGAAAATGATTGTATTTGGGTGTCCAGCAACACTTGGCAGTACGATATTGTCGATCGCATGCATAGGGTATGCAGCACGAGTATTTTCTGTTAAAGTAGTATCGTTATAGTCTGCGATACGCGTTTGGTTATTAATGATAACGTTTTCTAAAACAGATCCAAATTTGATTGCGTCGAAAATTTGTGGTTCTTTCTCGTGAGAAAGGTTTACACATTTTGCGTAGCAACCGCCTTCAATATTGAATACACCGTTATCAGACCAACCATGCTCATCATCACCGATTAATTTACGGTGTGGATCAGCAGATAATGTCGTTTTACCTGTTCCAGATAAACCGAAGAATAGTGCTACGTCGCCTTCTTCACCTACGTTTGCAGAGCAATGCATAGAAAGAATATCTTGTTCAGGTAGTAAGAAGTTCATAATAGAGAAGATTGATTTTTTCATTTCTCCAGCGTATTCTGTACCACCAATTAGTACGATACGTTTTTCGAATGAAACCATAATGAATGCTTCAGAGTTTGTACCGTCAACAGCTGGATCTGCTTTGAAATTCGGTGCAGAAACAATTGTGAACTCTGATTCATGAGTTGTTAATTCTTCTTCAGTTGGACGAATGAATAATTGATGTACAAATAAATTGTGCCATGCATATTCGTTAATAACTTGAATTGGTAGGCGGTAATTGCGGTCAGCGCCTGCAAATCCATTGAAGACGAATAACTCTTCTTTTTCTTTTAAGTATTCTAAAACTTTAGTATATAATTTATTAAAATGTTCTTCAGAAATCGGTTGATTCACTGCTCCCCAAGCAATTTTGTCAGCAACCGATGCTTCTTTCACAATAAATTTATCTTTAGGAGAACGTCCTGTATATTTTCCTGTTGAAGCAGAAACGGCACCAGTAGAAGTTAATTTCCCTTCATTTCGCATTAATACTTTTTCCACTAATTGCGGAACACTTAGTTGAATCTGTGCATTGCTTCCGTTCAATAATTCGTGTAAACCAATTTGGACATTCACAGTACTCATATTTATATACCATCCTTTTCATTTAATGAAATATTTCTCGTAATCCCCAACAAGAGTATAACACAATTATATAAATAATGTATACTATTTATTTCTTTTTGTTTGTGTGCATGCATTATTTCCTTATTAATATTTCATTCCAGGCGTATTGAGAAAAACTTTCAGGAAAATGTGAATATTAATTGACAAATGAATATCATTTCTTTAGTATAGGTTGGGACGGATACTCTCTTATCCCGAGCTGGCGGAGGGACAGGCCCGATGAAGCCCAGCAACCTCACTTGTAGTGGTAAATACAGGTGAATAGGTGCTAAAACCTGTGCGAGGCTAACGGTCTCGAACGATAAGAGCAAAGGGCAAAAAGCAGTATGCAAGTAGCAAATTAAACCTTTCCTCTATGTAAAGTAGGAAAGGTTTTTCTGTATGCTTGTGTGGGAGAATAAATGTATGTCGCAGTTTGTGGCAAATTAAGGATGAGTTCCGTACAATATATACAATTACTGTAGGGAGGTTTACCACATGACAAAAAAACGTCATCTGTTCACATCTGAGTCTGTAACTGAAGGACATCCAGATAAAATTTGTGACCAAATTTCTGATTCAATTTTAGATGCGATCTTATCAAAGGACGCTAATGCACGTGTAGCTTGTGAAACAACTGTAACAACTGGTTTAGTATTGGTAGCGGGGGAAATTACGACTTCTACTTACGTAGATATTCCAAAAATCGTTCGTGAAACAATTCAAGGCATTGGTTACACACGCGCAAAATACGGATTCGATGCAGAAACTTGTGCAGTTTTAACATCTATCGATGAGCAATCTGCTGACATCGCTATGGGTGTTGACCAAGCGCTAGAAGCACGCGAAGGTCTAATGACTGACGCTGAGATTGAGGCAATTGGTGCAGGAGACCAAGGTTTAATGTTTGGCTTCGCATGTAATGAAACACAAGAATTAATGCCACTTCCAATCTCGCTTGCTCACAAATTAGCTCGCCGTTTAACTGAAGTACGTAAAGATGACACATTATCATACTTACGTCCGGATGGAAAAACGCAAGTTACAGTTGAGTATGATGAAAATGGTAAACCTGTACGTGTAGATACAATCGTAATTTCTACACAGCATCATCCAGATGTTACATGGGAAGAAATCGATCGCGATTTAAAAGAGCATGTAATTAAAGCTGTAGTTCCAGCAGAATTAATGGATGGAGAAACGAAATTCTTCATTAACCCAACTGGCCGCTTCGTAATTGGTGGACCACAAGGTGATGCTGGTTTAACAGGACGTAAAATCATCGTTGATACTTATGGTGGATACGCTCGCCACGGCGGCGGTGCATTCTCTGGTAAAGATGCAACAAAAGTTGACCGCTCTGCAGCATATGCAGCTCGTTATGTTGCGAAAAACATCGTAGCAGCTGGTCTTGCTGATAAAGCAGAAGTACAACTTGCATACGCAATTGGTGTAGCACAACCAGTATCAATTTCAGTTGATACATTCGGCACTGGTAAAGTATCTGAAGACGTACTAGTAGAACTAGTTCGTAACAACTTCGATCTTCGCCCAGCTGGTATTATTAAAATGCTAGACTTACGTCGCCCAATTTACAAACAAACAGCAGCTTACGGCCACTTCGGACGTACTGATGTAGATCTATCATGGGAACGTACAGACAAAGCTGCAGCTTTAAAAGAGCAAGCTGGTCTATAATATATGAAAAAAAGCTTTGCGCGGTGAGCGCAAAGCTTTTTTTATTTATGATTTGGATGCATGAGTTGCAATACACTTCTCCGTCTAGCTCAATATACTTTTTCATATTCGTCATTCCGCTTGCCGGAAATGGCATATGAATCCATGCTTTTTCATACGTTTGTATTTCCTTTTTACATGATTTACAAATTGTCGGTTTCTTACGGAACATATGCAATCATTCCTTTATCTGACGTGCTTTTCCTGCGCACAATGCACTACATAGTAAAAAGAGTGTTGCGAATATAATGCTTATTAATGTAGCATATGGAATCGCGCCTTTTAGCGAAAAACCGACAGTAATGGAAGCGACGAATAAGAGGATGAATGTTGTTGTTAATTTTTTATAAAGTTCCATAAGATGTATACCTCCGATTTATTTGGTAGTGCAATTTTAAAAACTGAACTCTACTATGTAGAAAATATAAGAAAAGTTAAAGGTTAGCTAATGATGTGAAGTCTAGGGGGGATAAGAAAGGATGTTTTCATTTTCCTTTTTGTGGATTATTATACTTATATTGTATCATGATGCATCGTCAGCTTCATACAAAATTGTGTAAAGATATGTATGATAAAATGAAGAAAAGCCTTGAGGAAAGGAAAGATGAAAAAATGAGCGTAACTGAACATAAGAAACAAGCGCCAAAAGAAGTGCGTTGCAAGATCGTAACAATTTCCGATACACGTACGGAAGAAACAGATAAGAGCGGACAACTATTACATGAATTGTTAAAAGAAGCAGGACATACAGTAACTTCTTATGAAATTGTAAAAGATGATAAAGAAAGTATTCAGCAAGCGGTGTTAGCTGGTTATCATAGAGAAGATGTTGATGTCGTGTTAACAAATGGCGGTACTGGTATTACGAAACGTGATGTGACAATTGAAGCAGTATCAGCGCTGTTAGATAAAGAAATCGTTGGATTTGGTGAGTTGTTCCGCATGATTAGTTATTTAGAAGATATCGGAAGTAGCGCAATGTTAAGTAGAGCAATTGGTGGTACAATTGGGCGCAAAGTAGTCTTTTCCATGCCAGGGTCTAGCGGCGCAGTTCGCCTTGCGATGAATAAATTAATTTTACCGGAATTAGGTCATATTACATTTGAGCTACATCGCCAATGAGTAAGTGGGCTGGAATTGTATTAGCAGGCGGTATGTCGAGTCGATTCGGTGAACCGAAAGCGTTAGCGAGCTGGCAAGATAGTACTTTTATTGAGCATATTGTGAAAGTGATGACAACTGCGTTACAAGAAGTTGTGGTCATTAGTAACTCCGATATAAAAGAGCGAGTAGAGCAATTCGTACAAGTTCCTGTTATAGAAGATATTCCGCATTATAAAGGAAATGGCCCACTTGCTGGAATTGTATCAGGAATGGAATATATAGAAGCAGATTGGTACGCTATTATGCCTTGCGATGCGCCAAATGTTTCGCAAGAATGGTTTACCATTTTACTAGAGCAAACGAGTAATGAATATGATGCGATTGTACCTATTATTAATGGAAGAAAACAACCGTTACTTGCGGCGTATCATAACCGCGTGAAAGAAAAGATTTACGCTTTACTTCAGGAAGAAAAAAGAAGTATGGGCCAGCTTTTATCACAATGTAATGTGAAATATGTTGCCGGTGAAGATGTACAAGCGAACGCAGAGTGGTTTATAAATGTGAATACGAAAGAAGAATATGTGCAGGCTCAAAAAGACCTTTCAAATGAATGAAAGGTCTTTTGATATACAGAAATTGGGGAACAATTACTGTATAAAGATATGTGAGTAAGTTGATTTTAAGGGGAATTTCTTAAAATCACCATACAGTAAAAAATACTGTATAACCATATATTAATTTTTATGGGTTTTTATTACAAGTCTGTTTAGTTATGTTTATTTTTGTTATAATGAATATAGAAATAATGCAATATTTAACCTTATGTATCATTTATTAAACTAAAATTTATGACCATGTAATAAACTCCCTTCGTTCTTTGAAGGGAGTTTTTCTGTTTAAGCGAGTAATTCTGATGTGGTGTTCTGAAGGACTGTTTCATATTGGTCAAGTAAGCCACGAAAGATTTCATCCCAGCTTTTTGTTTTAGCATAAGACGAAGCCGCTATGCCCATTTGCATAAGTTGCTCTTCATTCTGCAATAAAGAATAGATGGATGATAGAAATGAATCCTCATTTTTGGGTGAACAAAGAACTCCCGTTTTTCCATCTGTAATAATATTCTTAACCCCGCCACTATTTGCGCCAATGACAGGTGTACCGCATGCAAGTGATTCAAGTACGACATTTCCGAATGTTTCAGTAGCTGATGGAAATACCATGATGTTAGAACAAGCATAGGCTTCAGCTAAATCCTCGCCTTGTAAATATCCAGTAAAAGTGACATTTGTTTTTGGAACAGCTTCACGAAAACTTGTCGCTAGAGGACCGTCTCCTGCGATAAGCCAATGAATGTCGTTTCGAATGTGCGCTGTTTTAACGATAAGGTTTTGCAACGTATCAATATCTTTTTCAGGGGCAATCCGTCCAACATAGGAAAGGACATACTTCGTTGTAATATTATATTTTTTTCGGAATAGGACTGTATTGTAGGATGGGTGAAAGAGTGTACAATCTACACCACGTCCCCATATAGAGAGGGCTTGAAAGCCTTTATTTTTTAATTGATGTAATGTTTCAGGAGAGGGAACGAAATTTTTTTGCATATGACTATGAAACCATCTTAAATAGTTCCAAAGCATATTAGAGAGAAATTCAATTTTATAATAGCGTAAATAAGCATCGAAATCAGTATGATAAGAACCGACAACTGGGATGTTTAACTTTTTTGCATAATACAATCCACACAGTCCCATGTTGAAAGGTGTGGCAATGTGAATAATATCAGGTTTAAAAGAAAGAAGCTCTCGTTTAATGCGCGGAGTAGGAAAAGAAAAGCGACATTCTGGATATAATATTGATAACGGGATACTTCTCATCTTATTCACATTAGCCACGAAATTATCTTCAGCTGTATGCTGAGGAGCGAAAACAGAATAGGCGATTTTTTCTTTCTGAAAGTAACGTGTTAATCGTTCTAATGTTTTCGCAACTCCATTGACTTGTGGCGTAAAAGTATCGGTAAAAATAGCGACTCTCATCATATCACTCCTTTATGTGAAAAGTGGGATGAATTGATAAAAAGAGATGATGCCAGAGCAAGTGCCGAGGCACATACCGACGAATACATCAGACGGATAGTGAAGCCCTAAATAAATGCGAGAAATACCGACGCATAATGCTAACGGTAATAGAAAAATAAATAAGCTTGGATTATAGCACATAAATGGAATACAGACAGAGAAAATGGCTGTTGTATGACCAGACGGGAAAGAGTGGTCTTTTAATGGATGGACTGGATATTTCGCATCCTGAATTGTTAAATAAGGGCGTTTTCGCGGATACCATCTTTTTAATATTTGCACAGGAATATGGCTAATTGCTAACGAAATAGCAGTTGCAATTGCAGCTTGGTGCAAAGTCCCTTTTGCAAAAATTAAAAAGAACAGTGTGAGTGCGATTGAGAAAGTAGCACCACCGATATGAGTAATATTGCTGAAAAAAATATTTAATGTTTTTTGATCAAAGTATCGGTTAATTCCTTTGAAGATGTAACATTCTATTTTATACAGTCCACTGACCTTCATGAAAATTCTCCTCCCTCGTTTACATATATATGGAGATATTAGCTTCTATTTTAATAAGATTTTATTGAGGGAATAATAAGGTTTTGTAAAGAAAAAGTTAGTTTTTTATCTCGCATTAACGGACAGTGAGACTCCCACCTCAAAGTTCGGCTGGAGCAAAAAAAGTTAGGCGGGAGCCCTGCTGCTCGTAAACGCCCGATTGGTGAAGGCTAATAATCAGTGGGGGATGAACAAAGCCCCCACTGATTAAAGTTTCATTTTATAAAAAAAGCTGCCAATCTTATGGCAGCAGTAAAATTATTTTTGTAATGATTTATAGTACTGACCTTTTTCAACATATTGTGTGCGAATTCGTTCCATGTCTTTGCGGTCTTCCTCTGTTAATTCACGAACGACTTTCGCAGGACGACCGAAAGCTAACGTATTTGGTGGGATTTTCTTTCCTTGTGAAACGAGGCTTCCAGCACCGATAAAGGCTCCTTCACCAATTTCAGCACCATCTAATATAATAGAACCCATTCCAATTAAAGCATCTTTTTTAATATGACAGCTATGTAAAATAACTTGATGCCCAACTGTAACGTCGTCTTCTAAAATAAGAGGATACTGCGGGCTTTGGTGGAGTGTACATTGATCTTGTACATTTACTCTGTCACCAATTATTGTCGGTGATACATCACCACGGATGACTGTATTAAACCAAATACTTGATTCCTCGCCAATTTTCACATCACCTGTAATGGTAACATAGTCAGCGATAAAGGCACTACTCGCAATTTTCGGATTTTTTTCTTTGTAAGGATATATCATGTAAAGCCTTCCTTTCCTAGAGACTAGTTTTAGTGTATCAAATTATGAAAAAGAGTGAAATGGAGGAGTTTCGTATGTGGAACTATGAAGCGGAAGAAGCGAAAGCTGTCATTATTATCGTGCATGGTGCTATGGAATATCACGGGCGTTATGAAGCGGTTGCAGAAATGTGGAATCATATCGGTTATCACGTCGTTATGGGCGATCTTCCAGCACACGGAACAACTTCAAGAAATAGAGGACATATCGATTCATTTGATGAATACATAGAGGAAATAAAGTTATGGGTGAAAGAAGCAAGAAAGTATAGATTGCCCATTTTTTTATTTGGTCATAGTATGGGAGGACTTGTCGTTATTCGTATGATGCAAGAAACGAAAAGAGAGGACATAGATGGGATTGTACTAAGTTCGCCTTGTTTAGGAGTATTAGCTGCACCTTCCGCTCCGCTGCGTGCTGCTTCGAAAATATTAAATGTCGTTGCCCCGAAGTTACAATTTGCAACAAATCTCACTGTAGAAATGTCAACTCGCAATCATGAAGTGAGAGATGCGATGGAAAATGATTCATTGTTCTTGCGCAAAGTATCAGTACGTTGGTATAGTGAGTTGATTAAGTCTATCGAGATTGCTCATGAGAAAATAGATAAATTTCCAGATGTTCCGCTCTTGCTAATGCAGGCATGTGAGGATAAACTTGTAGATAAAATACGTGTCCGTACATGGTTTGATAATGTTAAAATGAGTGATAAGGCTTATAAAGAATGGCCGAATTGTTATCACGAGTTATTAAATGAGTATGAGCGTGATGAAATTTTGAATTATATTCAGTCATTTACTGAAATGCATGTCAATAATATAGTAAAAACAAACAAATAAATCATTATTTGTACATTTAATAGAGGAGATGAAGGAAGAAGTGAACGTACCGAGTAATCCCATAACGCTCATGGCGAAAGTATACCGTGATGTGTTTCCGGTTGTACACCATGAGCTAGCGATGTGGAAAGAGCGTGCCTACCATATTCCGAATGACGAGCTTCATAGTCAGGCAATCGCAAGTATTGAGCATAAAACGTTTCATTGCGAGGGCGGTGGTATTTTAGCGCTGCTAGCAAATGAACACCGAGAGGAATGTATTCGTTTTATTGTAGCGTATCAAACGATTAGCGACTACTTAGATAATTTATGTGATCGTAGTACATCACTTGACCCGAAAGACTTTGCGGCTCTTCATGAGTCGATGGTAATGGCATTAAGTCCTGAAGTTGAAGGAGGCGGTAACTATTATCGTTATCGTGATGATCAAGATGATGGTGGTTATTTAGATGAGCTTGTTGAAACATGTCAGGATGTTTTAAAGAAAACGAAGCATTATGACAAAATTGCTCCAATTCTTCATGAACTTGCTTGTTATTATTGTGATTTGCAAATTCATAAACACGTGAAGTTAGAAGAAAGAGAACCACGCTTACAAACATGGTTTGAAGCACATAAAGAAAACTTACCTGAGATGAGTTGGTTTGAATTTTCAGCATGTGCCGGTTCTACACTTGGAATCTTCTGTCTTGTCGCATATGCATTTCATGATGAATTACATGATGAAGATATTGCGAAAATTAAACAAGGGTACTTCCCTTACGTACAAGGACTTCACATTTTACTTGATTATTTCATTGATCAAGAAGAAGACCGCGCCGGTGGGGATTTGAATTTCTGTAGTTATTATGAAAACGAGCAAGCTATATTAGATCGTATGAAACATTTTGTAGAAGAAGCAGAGAAGAGCATTGGTGATTTGCCACATGCGAAGTTTCATCGTCTCATAAGCCGAGGGTTACTTGGTATTTATTTATCAGATCAAAAAGTATCAGCGCAAAAGAATATGCACAAAATGGCACGGCGTATTGTAAAATACGGAGGACTCACTTCACGATTCTTCTACTGGAACGGGAAGATGTACCGAAAGAAAATGGCGCAGTGATGAAGAAAACCACTCTTGTAGAGTGGTTTTCTTTTTATTATGATCGTATTTTTGAAAATACATATATAAGAAGTTCAATCACAAAAATAACTAAAACAGATAGTCCGAATAAAGGCATGGCAGCTCCTAATATAACCATCATGATAAAGAAAATGATGGTACTTTTCTTATCTCTTTGCTTTGGAGGTGCTGCTAATTTTCCTTTTGGCTTTCTTGCTAACCACATTTTTACTCCGTAATAAATGAGAAGTAATAAAGATAAGGTTGTTAGTAAGCACAATATTTTATTTGGCCATCCGAATAAATGTCCTTCGTGAAGCGGGATACCGTAAGTGAACCATTGTGCAAATAATCCATAATCACGATAGTCTGTTTTTGAAATGAGTTCTCCGCTATATTGATCAAAGTAAGCAGTTATTTCTTCATTTGGTGCCACGTGCATACCCGTAATGCCAGAACCGCTCGATTTCGAAACAGTGAATATACCTTTCGGATCAGTCGGTAGTGAGATAACGTATGGCTTTTTTATTTCAATTCCTTTTTGTAATTCATCAACTGAAATAGCTTTTGGCTCATTTGAATTAGATTCAGGAGGAGCTTCCTTTCTTGTTGCCCACGGCAATTCTTTTACCTTTGATTCCGGAGGTGCCATATATAACTTTGGATATCCAATTGATTCATTCGACGCTGCGATTTTATAAATTTGGTTCCCCATAAATCCTGACCACGGCAATCCAGATGCGACTAGCAGAACGAGAGGAATTGTAAATATAATACCGATAATAGAATGACGTCGTTTTGCCTTTTCCCGCTTATTGGATGCTGGTGTGTTTTTGAATTGGCGTATACTCATATACAACCCAGTCACAATTAAAAAGATTGTCCAGCACGCTGCAAGTTCTACAATATAGTTGACGACAGTACCACCAACTAAAAGAGAACTATGTAATTCCCGCATGATATTGGCAAACGTTTCACTTGCGTTTTGATCTCCGACAATTTGATTATTGCTATCTAAATACACATATTTTTGCATTCCAGTATATTCATTTGCGATTGTAAGCCTAGTATTATAATCCCCATTAAACTCACTAATTTTCGCCACACTATAATGTGGATATTTTTTCTCTGTTAAGAAAAGCGAATCAGACATCGAAATAGATTCTGTTTGGGTGCTCTTCCCGAAATATAAATCTTTATAGATAAAATCTTCAACCTCTTCCCGAAATAAATACCCAATTCCGCTCAGTGACAAAGTAATAAGAAGCGGTGTAATAAAAAGTCCAGCATAAAAATGCCAACGCCAAAAAATGTAATGAAGCGAACGCTTTTGTTTCATACTTCAGTTCCCCCTAACCTTCCCTATATGAATAAGCTACTTATTTAATATAGCGAGATTAAGTGTGATTACTTTGAAAGAATTGTGAAGAAAGTTAAAAGTTTTGAGGATTTTCATTGGTGAGACATACAATACGTAATGCAAAGCTTAGTTGAGTGAATCAGCTCTTCATTTCCTTTTTGTAGCCTGATTTGAAGTGCCTTTTGAAAATAAGATAAGGCGGTATGGAAGTCACCTTCATCTAATTTACTTTTTCCGTAATGTTGGTAGAAGAAGTCTTCATAGGCGAGGAAGTCTGGTAGTGTTTGTAGAAGTTCTGTAAAGAGTGCATTTGCAGCAGGGAATTTTCTTTCCCAATGATATGTATGTGCAAGACGAAGTTTGTTAATAAAAATCCCTTTGATGTTGTCTGTTTGTGTGCAATATTCAATTGCCACCTGTAAGTAATATTTACTTTCAGAAAGGTTGCCAGCGATTCGCTCATAAACGCCAATTAATCCACAGCTCTTTCCATATAACGGACCTTCATGTAAATGTTCCTTCAAAAATGCAATCCCTTGCTTCATTTCAGCAAGGGATATAGGTTTTTCTCTAAGGTTTTCGTCAAATGTGTATCTCATTTCAAAAGGTATATTCATTGGGACCTCCTTATATTTTCTACATACATCCTAACAACCGCCTCAGCAAGACATTGAGCAGAATCAACAAAATCCTCACTCACCACCACTTTCAAATCGGTACATGCGATAATTGCAGTATCTACTTCATCTCTCAATTGTAAAACGAGCGCATTCCACAATTCGTGAGCTTTTTCAATTTCTCCGCCTTTAATACAAGAAATAATTTGATTAATCATTTTTTGCCATTTTTCATGATGAATGTATTCTATATTACGTTTTGTAATCCCGTCTTGGTAAATCTCAGCTTGAACAGTTGCTTCTGTTGCGAGAAGAGCGACTCTTTTTGTATTTTCAGGAATTGCTTGTAACGTCTCATCGACGATATTTAAAATTGGAATGGACAGAGAATGCTGTAATTCTTCAAAATAAAGATGCGCCGTATTGCACGGCATAGCGATAAATTCTACGCCAGTACTTTCAAGTTTTTGTGCCCCTTCAATAATTGTTTTTTTCATCGCCGCATGATCAATAGGGCGATCCATGTAAAACGGTGTTGGGCAAGAATAAATCATCATATGAGGAAAGTCCATATCATGCTTTGCTCCGTATATTGTTTGGCATTTTGCTACAACTGTATCGACGAATGGTCCGGTTGATTTTGGTCCCATTCCTGCTAGTATTCCGATCATTGTTTCGTCTCCTTTAATATGTAATTAAAAACGTTTTTTGCGAACGATAAAAAGAAATAAAGTAAGTAATAAAAATGAATATACGATAGCCCAAGCTGTAAGCCATAGCGTGTGAGTAAGTATATTATATTTGTATTGTCCAAGCATTAGAAAGCTTTCCACAGGTGGTAAAAACCATAGTAACTCTTTTTTAAACCTGATAGAGGCGATCGTTATAAGCAATATGAATGTAAGACTAAGCCAAGCAGTGCTTGCTTTTTGAATTATATTTCTTGTAAATAATGTTGCGATTGAAATTCCTAGTATAGAGAAAGATATGTGAGCGAGAAATCCGACTAAAAATAAAGAAACTGTCATTTTTTCATTAAACATTTGCAATATAATTGGATAGATTACGGATATAAAAGATAACACAGTACAAATGAGAAGAGCTGTAATATATTTACCAACGTATAATGCGGAAATATTATTTGTGTGTGAAATAGTGATTTGTTCTTGTACAGGGTCTTCAGTATGAAAAATGGTGAGTGTAATCCATGCAGATAATAAATAAAGTGCGAGTGCTGTTTCTAAGTATGTCGGTACAATAGGAGTTGGTTTATATGTATATACAAAAAGTAAGCTCACAAAGTACATCGCAATAGGAGGGACGTACTTATACGATTTTGTATAGTCGAGAAAATGGTACCGAATAAGCGCAAACATAATAAACCTTCTTTCGATTTAAAAATTAGGTTGTAGCAGTGTGATAGATGCTTTTTTATGTAATAAAAACTGAAGCATTTCGTTTGTATATTCTTTTTCTATTTGTAATTGAATAAGTTTTTGATTTGAATTGTGTGTAACGTGTATAAATCCTAATTGTTTCCGTAGTTCTATCGTAGAAAATGTTTCGTGAACGATTGCTTCAATATAGACTTGTTCTGCTGATTTTTGTACAGAGATATCTTCCGTGATTGTATGATTTGCTACCGTCACAACTCTATCGGCGAAGTTTTCTAGTAGTTGTTTTTCGTGACATGTGAAGAGTATAGATATGCCTTGTTGTTTCAATGAAAGTAAAATTTGTTCTAGTTCTTGCTGAGAGTTAGGATCGAGCCCAGAAAGAGGTTCATCTAGAATTAATAAATGGACGTCCGTAAGCAATGCTTGCATAAGGCCTGTTTTTTGTTTCATACCTTTTGAAAAGTTTCGTATAACGGAATGTCTTGCATGATGTAAATGAAAAGATTCAAGAAGCATCGGAATTTTATCTTTTAAATATTTTGTTGATAAACCGTGAATGTGGCCGAGATGATATAGATAATCCTCTAATGTAAAACGAATTCCTTCAGGAAAATGTTCAGGTACATAGCCGATTTGTATATGTTCTTTTCTTTGAAGTGTCCCTGCCGTAGGTGAAATAAATCCTGCAATTATTTTGAGTAGAGTACTTTTTCCAGTCCCGTTCCCGCCAATGATAGCGAGTGCCTCTCCTTCTGGAATGGATAAATCAATGTTGTCTAGTATAAGTGATTTGTCATACTTCTTTTGAATTCCCCTTAGTTCTACTAGCAAAGTTCTATCCTTCTTTCGTCAAATATTGTATACATCCATTATATAGGAGAATAAGAAAAAGACGTGCAATGAGTGCACGTCTTTTTTTGTTATGTTTTGTCGATAAGTCGATATAGTGTGTCGAATTGTCGATATAATTACCGCTTCTCAATCGCCACAATAAATGGCGGGTTGTTTTGTTGGTTAATGAAGCCGTATCGCAGTACGTGAGCTTGTTTCTGGTCTAGTTCTTCGGCAAATGTAAGTACAGCGTCACGTTCTACTTGTCCTTCTGGATGTCCGTGGTAAATGACAAGGACGATGATACCTTCAGGTGCCATTATTTCTAATAATTGTTCGATTGCTGAGATTGTTGAGTTCGGTTTTGTGACGATATGTTTGTCTCCGCCTGGAAGGTAACCTAAGTTGAAAATTGCGCCTGTTACTTTTCCTTTTGCCTCTTCTGGTAATACGGATAGAAGTGTGTCGTGACTATCGCGAACTAAAACAGTACGTCCGAAAAGTTCTTTTTCTTTTAGGCGGATCGTAGAACTTTCGATAGCTTCTTTTTGAATATCAAATCCAAATACTTTTCCGTTATCTCCAACGATTTCAGCTAGGAAGCAAGTATCATGACCGTTTCCTAAAGTTGCATCTACAGCGTAATCGCCTTCTTTTACTGCCGTTTGCAGAAGTGAGCGAGCAAACGGTAATACACGTTCTAATTTCATTTTTGTTTCTCCTCATTTGCATATTTTCCTTGCCAGCTTCCGCGGCGTACAAATTCTGCATCGATGGAATTTAATACTTCCCATTTATTTAAGCTCCACATTGGACCGATCATTAAATCAGGTGGACCGTCACCTGTGATGCGGTGCACAATTACATCTGCTGGAATAATCTCAAGTTGGTCAACAACGAGACTTACGTAATCTTCAAGAGAAAGGAATTCTAGTTGTCCTTTTTCATATTGCTTCACCATTGGCGTTCCTTTTAATAAGTGAAGTAAGTGGATTTTAATTCCTTGCACGTCAAGCTTCGCTACTTCACGAG
The DNA here is from genome assembly GCF_022095615.2 of Bacillus thuringiensis. Lineage (NCBI taxonomy): Bacteria > Bacillati > Bacillota > Bacilli > Caryophanales > Bacillaceae > Bacillus > Bacillus thuringiensis. Next base: position 4,480,980 of record NZ_CP155559.1, on the reverse strand, counting down.
CTGTCTCCATCATCATGTCGTAATCTTCAAGTGGAAGACCGTTAATAATATGAGAACAAACTCGAATGCCATGCTTGCGTAATTTATTTACACCTTCCACATAAGACGGATAATCGTGAGCGCGATTAATAAGGTTTGCAGTTCGTTCATGAACAGTTTGTAATCCAAGTTCAACCCAAAGGTACGTGCGTTTATTTAAGTCCGCTAAATATTCAACAACATCGTCTGGTAAGCAATCTGGACGAGTCGCGATAGAAAGACCGACAACATCTTTTTCTGCTAGAAGCGGTTCGAATTTTTCTTTTAACACTTCAAGTGGTGCGTGTGTATTTGTGTATGCCTGAAAATAAGCGATACATTTTCCGTCTTTCCACTTTGAGCGCATTTTTTCTTTCATTTCATGATACTGCGTTATAACATCGTCGCGGCGATCACCAGCGAAGTCACCAGATCCAGCGGCACTGCAAAATGTACAGCCGCCATAAGCAACTGTGCCGTCGCGGTTCGGACAATCGAAGCCAGCATCTAATGAAACTTTAAAGATTTTTTCACCAAATTCATTTCGTAAATGGTAATTCCATGTGTGATAACGTTTATTGTCGTTTGTATATGGAAAAGGGTTTTGAACCTTCATTACTTTCCCTCCTAAGCCGAGTCAAAATGAAACAAAATCCATTATAACATACTCATAAGGTTCATATGGAAGGGACACACTAAAGGGGAATTGAAGCAAGGAGGGACAATTATGGCAGAGCGTCAATCACTTGAATCGTATATTACACAGGCGGAACAAGCGGTGGAATATGCGAAAGAACAATTAGACCAAGGTATGAGACAAGAGCATTACAATACGATGGAGTATTCAGATGCGCAGTTACAATTAGAACAAGCATATAACGATTTACAAACGATGCAACAACACGCGAATGATGAGCAACGTGAGCAGTTAAATAGAGCACGTATGGCAATTCGTCAATTGCAACATCAAATGATTATTACACCGCACTAATAAGGAGTGAATGTAATGGCGAAACGTTCAGATCAAAATAATCCAGAGCAAAAAACGCAAAATGGACATAACGCTGAGTTTTCGAATGAGCTTGATCCAGTTGTTCAAGTGAAACAGCGTAACAGTAAAAAGGGACAACCTCAAAGATCGAAGCAATCAGAGTAGACCAGGTCGCAATATGACCTGGTTTTATTTTATTATATTACAATAATGTAATATTTCTGTAAGGTTTGTCGATAGTTGTGAGCCGCTTTCTCCAGTAGAGTAGGGGAGGATTAAATTTTATACAAGGAGTTGCTTTATGGGGAACAATATTACAAACAAACGAATCGATGAATTAGATTACATTCGTGGCTTTGCATTACTGGGGATTATTTTAGTAAATATTCTTGCACTACTTAACATTAAAATTCCAGATCCTAACACAGTGGATGCTAGTTATCAAAGGTTTTTATACTTATTTGTAGAAGGTCGTTTCTTCTCAATCTTCTCATTCTTATTTGGAGTGGGATTCTATATCTTTATCTCTAGAGCGATTGCAAAAGGGAAAAATGGATATGTTTTATTTTTACGCCGTGTAGTTGCGCTATTTACTTTTGGCTACATTCATCAAATGTTTCAACCTGGAGAAGCGTTAACGCTATATGCAATTTACGGGTTAATCGTTTTACCGTTTTATAAAGCAAAAAAAGAAGTGAATTTAGTAATCGGTCTTATTTTGACAATTACCTTTAGTATACTTGCTGCGAAAGAATTTTTACCGCTAGGTTTAATTTTATTAGGTCTTGCTGCAGGACAATATCAAGTATTTGAAAACCTTTCACAAAAAATAAAAAAAGTTGCTATATTCACAGGATTTATGTTTGTGTTAAGTTTGATTGGTTTATGGTATCAGTACGAACAAGTTCCAGCATTGCCTTTTGACAACATTATTTTAGATGGAGTAAACGATCCAAACATTGAGCAAAGTAGTAAGTTCTTGCAGATTGGTATTACAGTTGGACCGATTATTTCAGCTTTCTATGTTGGGGCATTAATTTTACTACTTCAATTAAAACCAGTTCAAACATTGTTAGCGCCACTGAAGTACTATGGTCGTATGGCTTTAACGAATTATATTGGACAAACTGCAATGATTTTAATTGCAGGAAGTGTATTTAACTTTGCAGAAAACTTAACTTACATGCAGACGTTATATGTGTGTATTGCAGTTTACGCAATTCAAATTGTGTTTAGCGTAATTTGGATGAAAATCTTTAGAATGGGTCCATTAGAATGGATTTGGCGTGTTATTACGTATTGGACGGTAACACCTTTAAAGAAATAAAGAGAGAAGTGGGCTGTTCCTTTTGTGGAACAGCCCACTTTTTTTGTCATCTTTTCGGTAAGTCGATACTACTTGTCGAATCGCCGATATATTTGAAAAATCGTTAATAAAATTTCATTTACCAACGAACCTTACACACTCATCTTTTTTATATTACAAAAGTGTAAGGTAAATGTAATGTTAACAAATAGCAGTTCATCTCCAAAAGGAGCAAAATAGGTAATGGAAAAACAAGCGTAGGAGGATATATATGACGAAACCAGTTGTAGACGTAAAAAACGTTCAAAAAGTGTACGGTAAAAAAGGTGAGAATCAATCACACGCGTTAAAAGGTGTATCATTCTCAATTCAAGAGGGTGAGTTTGTTGGAATTATGGGGCCGTCTGGTTCTGGTAAAACAACATTATTAAATGTAATTTCAACGCTTGATAAAGCAACAGGCGGCGTTGTTGAAATTGCAGGAACGGATATTACAAAAATGAAGCAAGGTGAGCTTTCAGATTTCCGTTCACAAAAGTTAGGATTCATCTTCCAAGACTTTAATTTATTAGAAAACTTATCTATTTATGAAAACATTGCACTTCCACTTTCACTTCAAGGTGTTTCATCACGTAATATTGGACCGAAAGTAGAAAAGGTAGCTGATATGTTAGGCATTTCGGCAATACTTCAAAAATATCCATCTGAAGTCTCTGGTGGACAAAAACAACGTTCAGCAGCAGCGCGCGCTTTAGTACATGAGCCAGCAATTATTTTAGGGGACGAGCCAACAGGAGCGCTTGATTCTAAAAATGCAGCAAGCTTACTTGATGCGATGACAAACTTAAATCAAGATCAAGGTGTATCTATTATGATGGTTACACATGATCCGTACAGTGCAAGCTACTGTCAGCGTATTTTATTCATTCAAGATGGTGAGCTATATAAAGAAATTCATCGCGGTGGTACGCGTGAAGAGTTCTATAAAGAAATTTTAGATGTACTTGCAGATTTAGGTACACAAAAAGCGTAAGGGAGGAGGTCTAGGACATGTTATTCAAACTTTCCATGTCAGGGCTAAAGAGTAAGCTGAAAGATTATATCGTCTTACTTGTCGGTCTTGTCATGTCGATTTCAATTTTTTATATGTTTCAAACGTTAGCGCTAAATGAAGCATTTCTTGAATCTAATTCAGTGATTAAGTCTATTGGATTTGTATTCCAAGCAGGTTCATTTTTATTAGCGATAATAACCTTCTTCTATATTTTATATGCAAACTCTTTCTTATTATCTCTTCGTCAAAAAGAGTTTGGTATGTATATGATGTTAGGAGCAAAAAAGCATAAAGTTACATTACTTATGTTTATTGAGACAATTGTATTAGGAGCTGCGTCTCTTGCGGTTGGACTTGCAGTTGGTGTAGGACTTGCAGAAGGTATCGGGCAGTTATTAATGAAACAATTAGAATTTGCTGGTGAAGGGTATAAATCATTTTATATTCCATCTATGACTGTTACTTGCATCTTCTTCTTTGCACTATTTGTATTATCAGCAATTATGAATAGTATTAAATTATCCCGTATTTCTGTATTACAACTTGTACATGCTGACGCACAAACAGAACGTGTTGCAGTAAAAGGAAAAATGACAGGTTTAGTTGCATTCCTTGCGGTTATTTTATTAGGCATTGGATATGCAGCTATGATGAATATGGAAACGTTAAGAGAAATGGGAATTCTTATTGCATTAATTACAACAACAGCTGGTACTTACATGCTATTTGGATCATTTCTTCCAGTCATTATTAAAAAGTTAAAAAGTAATAAAAAGCGTAGTGAAAAAGGACTTAACGCTTTTACATTTGCACAATTAAACTTCCGTATTAATAGTTTAACGAAAGTGCTTGCGACAGTAGCGATGTTAGTTGCTCTTGGAGCCGGTGCAATTTCAGGTGGTATGGCGTTTAAAAATAACGTTATAAAAATGGCTGATGGTTTCGTAATATATGATTCAGTAGTTCATAATCCAACTGCTGAAGAAAAGAAAATTTTAGACGGTATTACATTTAAAGAGAAAAGTGAATATCGTTACAAAGTCGATGATAAATACGTTTACTATGTAAAAGAGGATTTAGAGAAAAATCGTCCTTTATTAAAAGATATGGAAAACATGAAGTCGATGAAGGATTTAGTGAAAACGAAAAAGGTTTCAGAGGAACTACCAGTAGGCGCAGTTTCTAGAGAAATGAATGAAAAAGATGCGAACGTTAAAGAACTTCCACAAGAATGGGACGAGGCTTTCAGAACAATCGAGCCATTCTACGTACATGAAGATCATGCAATTAAAATTGTAAATCAAAAAATGTACGATACTGTAAATGGTAAAGAAGGAATCGTATTTATTGGAAAAACAGATGATTTTGAAGCACACACAAAAGAATGGAAAAAACTTGACGAGTTGCAACTAGATAAATATAAAAATGTAGCATCTGAAAGATTAGATAGTAAATATCAAGCTTACGACATGTTCTATGGCATTGCGAGCGGAACAGTGTTTATGGGATTCTTCCTTGGAATTGCTTTCTTAGCAATGATGGCAAGTTGTTTAATGTTCAAAATTCTTTCTGGGGCATCAAAAGATATTATGCGTTATCAAATGCTTCGTAAAATCGGGGTGCGCCGTGAATTATTAACAAAATCAATTTATAAAGAATTATTCTTAGTATTCCTATTCCCAGCAATTGTAGGTATTGCTCACGTATTAGTCGGTATGAATATTTTCGGATTTATTTTAATTGATCCGTATTTCCGTATTTGGGTACCAATCGTAATTTTCGTAGTTATTTACACGATTTATTACTTCATTACTGTTCAATTGTATAAAGGAATTGTTCTTCCGAAAGAAGATTAATAAAAAACCGAGCGAAACTGCTCGGTTTTTATTTTTTTTCAGGAAAAACACTTTAATGTTACTGAAATATATAATATAATATAAATAAGTAACATAATATATGAGTATCAGCAACTGGAAAACGAAAGGAGGAATCCGATCTATAGAAAGAAGCTGAATTTGTATCCCCTATTTTTCTACCCACACCGTATTTGTACAATCATAAATTTCCGAATGAAAAATTGTCAGACCTAAGTCGTATATTGTGAAAATAATGGATAATACATGGAAATCTCATAGCGTGATAAGGTAAAATGAACAGGATAATGAGAAAATTACCGTTCATAAGATGAGGAGATACATGTATGGAAGTTGTAGAGGCATTAAAAGATATAAGCCAAATTGAGGCTATGAAAAAGTATTTAAAAGAGCACTCACAGCGAGATTATCTTTTATTTGTTATTGGAATTAACACAGGATTAAAGATTACTGAGTTACTTAGTATGAAATTTGAAGAGGTATTAAATGAAGATGGAACAGTTAAAGAGTTTTACTCTCTTCCTGTGAAAGATGAAAAATTTAAACAAGATATTTATTTAAATACAAAAGTAAAAGAAGCACTTTTAGAGTACGTACAATCTATTGATGCTCAAAGAGAAAACTACGTATTTCAATCTAATAAAACGACAAATTCAATCTCGCGCCAACAAGCGTATCGTGTTATCCATAGCGCAGCTGAAGCGGTTGGGATTGTCGGAAAGATTGGAACGAACTCAATGCGAAAAACATTTGGATTTCACGCGTATAAAAGAGGAATAGCGATTGCTCTATTGCAAAAGCATTTCCATCACGCAACTCCATCAGAAACACTCAAGTATTTAGGAATCTCAAAAGATGAAAAGTTTAAAACAGAGATTGATGTAGATTTGTAAAAGCCGTAACTAAAAACTTTAGGAGGCGGAAAATATGAATATTAGAGAAAGTGAACTTCCGGGTATTGGTTGTAAGTTTGAAGTAATTACAAAAGGTAATGAAAAAATGGTTATCGTGATTCATGATGATGGCCGAAGAGAAATGTATCATTTTGATGCGGATCAGGATGAGAGTATTTCAAGCGTTTCTCTTCGCGATTCTGAAGCGAGACAAATTGCGGCTATTTTAGGTGGAATGGTATATAGACCACAAGCGTTAGATACAATTGAAATGGCTTTTGAAGGATTATCAATTGAATGGTTTAAGGTAGAAAATAACGCACCAGTAGTACAGCAAACAATTGGTAGTTTACATGTCAGAAAAACATATAACGTAACGATTATTGCTATTTTGAAAAAGAATATGAAGAAGTTTTTCAATCCAGGTCCAGACTCTATTATTGAAGCTGGCGATATGCTCGTATTATCGGGTGAAAGACATGAAGTGAAAAGAATTATTAATGAATTACTTTCAGCAGGAGGTGATTCATAATCGATGGATACTTTAATCTTTGAAGTTGGAACTGCGTTAGTATTAGTAGCTTTTGCAGCTATCCTCGCTGCGAAGTTAAAGTTCTCGATTATCCCGTTTCTCATTATACTTGGTATGTTAGTGGGGCCTCATGCCCCAGATTTAGGACTTATCGATTTAAGGTTTATTGAAAGCGGAGAAGTTATTTCCTTCCTCGGCCGTGTGGGCGTCATATTCCTCTTATTCTACTTAGGCTTAGAATTCTCAATAAAAAAATTAATTAAATCAGGAAAGTCGATTGCTTTTGGGGGTAGTGTTCATATATCGCTTAATTTCATATTAGGTTTACTCTATGGATATATAATGGGCTTTCCCTTATTAGAAACATTAATCATTGCTGGAATCATTACAATTTCATCGAGTGCAATTGTTGCAAAAGTAATTGTTGATTTAAGAAGATCTGGTAATAAAGAGACAGAATTAATATTAGGAATCATTATGTTTGATGATATCTTTTTAGCTGTATATTTATCAGTCGTTTCAGGGTTAGTACTTGGAGGTGCAACTTCATTTGTAGGTGCTCTTACATCGGTGTTAATCGCAGTAGGGTATATGCTCCTATTCTTTGTAATCGCTAGAAAAGCTACGCCGTTCTTAAATAAAATATTTGATATTTCATCAAATGAAATTTTTATTATCGTAATATTCGCTATTTTATTCTTTGTAGCAGGATTTTCAGAAACGATTCATGTTGCTGAGGCAATTGGAGCATTATTATTGGGACTCGTTTTTTCTGAAACAGAACATAGTGATCGGATTGAGCATCTCGTCGTTCCGTTTCGTGATTTCTTTGGAGCCATATTCTTTTTTAGCTTCGGTTTAAGTATAGACCCGTTTTCACTCGGAGGAGCAGTGTGGTTGGCATTAGGAGCAGTTTTTATTACACTCATTGGTAATTTTACAGCTGGAATGATGGCGGGACGTAAAGCCGGGTTATCGCATAAGGCTTCTATGAATATTGGTTTAACACTCGTATCACGCGGGGAATTCTCCATTATTGTAGCCAATATCGGCATTGCGGGTGGTTTAATGGCAACGATTAAACCGTTCTCTGCACTGTATGTTTTAATATTGGCATCGTTAGGACCGTTATTAACGAAAGAGTCTGGGAGAATATATTCTTTGTTAGACAAAATATTTAAATGGAGTGCTAAAGAACGTGCGAAGCGAGAAAAAGAAGTTGGATAGTATAGGGGAGACTATGTGAAATTCATGTAGTCTCCCTTTATTTATATATTGTTACTGATGTCGTTTTTTGTTGGTAAGTCGATATAATTTGAGAATCGCCGATATATTTTCAAGCGGTAATCAATATAATTTCATTTATCGACACATCGTTATCTGAATTTCATCAACTATTAATCAGTTGCCTTCCTATTTAAAAACGACTACAATTTTACTGTTATAGATGAACGAAAAAATAGAATAGGAGGGGAGACTATGCCAAGGAAAGTATGGCTATTAGTAGCTGGGATGATTATTAATGTCACGGGTGCTTCTTTTTTATGGCCTTTTAATACAATTTATTTGCATGATCACTTAGGAAAATCTTTATCTGTGGCCGGAATGGTATTAATGATCAACTCGCTTACTGGTGTAATCGGAAACTTGCTCGGCGGTGTTTTATTTGATAAATGGGGCGGTTATAAATCAACTTTAGTAGGGATTGTTATTACACTCGTATCGATTTTAGGTCTTGTGTTCTTCCACGGTTGGCCGTTATATGTTGTATGGCTAGCGTTAATCGGTTTTGGTTCTGGAATGGTCTTCCCATCGATGTATGCGATGGTTGGTACGGTTTGGCCAGAGGGCGGAAGACGGGCATTTAATGCGATGTATGTTGGACAAAACGTTGGTATTGCGATCGGAACAGCGTGTGGTGGATTAGTTGCATCGTATCGTTTTGATTATATTTTCTTAGCGAACTTTATTTTATACTTTGTTTTCTTCTTAATTGCTTTTATCGGATTCCGTGGTATGGAAGACAAGAAAGAGCCAGGAGTGCAAAAAGAAGTCGAAACGAAAAAAGGCTGGACACTTACACCTGGATTCAAAGCACTTCTTATCGTATGTGTAGCATATGCTTTATGCTGGGTTACATATGTACAGTGGCAAGGGGCAATTGCAACACATATGCAGGAATTAAATATTAGCCTTCGTCACTATAGTTTATTATGGACGATAAACGGAGCAATGATCGTTTGTGCGCAGCCGCTAGTTAGTATGCTAATTCGCTGGATGAAGCGTTCTTTAAAACAGCAAATTATGATTGGAATCATCATTTTTGCGGCGTCATTCGTTGTATTAAGTCAAGCGCAGCAATTTACAATGTTTCTCGTTGCGATGGTGACATTAACAATTGGTGAGTTATTTGTATGGCCAGCGGTGCCGACGATTGCGAATATACTTGCGTCAAAAGATAAACTAGGTTTTTATCAAGGCGTTGTAAATAGTGCGGCGACTGTAGGGAAAATGTTCGGACCGGTCGTTGGTGGAGCGATTGTTGATTTATACAATATGGAAGTATTGTTTATAGCAATCATGGTAATGCTTGTAGTAGCGATTATTGCAACGAGCATGTATGATAAGCGAGTAAAAGTAGAAGAAACAGTTGAAGAAAAAATTGCAGTTTAGTTTGACGGAACATGTAACATGTTTTAGAATATATTTAAATAAAACAACCTTTGGAACAAGGGAGATAGCTCGGCTGTCCTAAGACGAATTCGTTAGTTATGAAGAGTAACGATTAACCGAGAAGCCTTAACTTCAAGTAAGCTCTTAAGAGATACGAAGTGGTAGGTAGTTCACATTAACTCATATGTGTAATAACAGTGAGAAGGAGTAGTAGTAATAGAAGCTGGTTTAGAGAGTTGACGGTCGGTGCAAGTCAATCCACGTTTCGTTATGAACTCGCCTTTGAGTTGCAGTTGTGAAACTAATAGTAGCAATTGCCGTTAATCCACGTTACGGATCTAAGCGAATGTATATTTGTACATTAATTTAGGGTGGTACCGCGGGAATCTATAACCTCTCGTCCCTTTCTAGGGATGAGAGGTTTTTTGTATTTTGGGCGGTGAAAATAAATAGAATTTCAAGGAGGGTATCTCATGAGCTTTAATCATCAAAATATTGAGAAGAAGTGGCAAGGGTACTGGGAAGAGAATAAAACATTCCGTACGCCAGATGAGACAGAAAAACCAAAATTTTATGCACTAGATATGTTCCCATATCCATCAGGTGCAGGCTTACACGTAGGTCATCCAGAAGGTTATACAGCGACAGATATTTTATCTCGTATGAAGCGTATGCAAGGGTATAACGTTCTTCATCCAATGGGATGGGATGCATTCGGTCTTCCAGCAGAGCAATATGCGCTTGATACTGGAAACAGCCCGGCTGAATTTACAGAGCTTAATATTAATACGTTCCGTAATCAAATTAAAGCATTAGGCTTCTCTTACGATTGGGATCGTGAAGTAAATACAACGGATCCAAACTACTACAAGTGGACACAATGGATCTTCCTAAAACTATTTGAAAAAGGTTTAGCTTACGTTGATGAAGTACCTGTAAACTGGTGCCCAGCACTTGGTACAGTACTTGCGAATGAAGAGATCATTGACGGTAAGAGTGAGCGCGGTGGTCATCCAGTTGAGCGTCGTCCGATGAGACAGTGGATGTTGAAAATTACAGCTTATGGAGATCGTCTATTAGAAGATCTAGATGAGCTTGATTGGCCAGAAAGCTTAAAAGACATGCAACGTAACTGGATTGGTCGTTCTGAAGGTGCAGAAGTACACTTCAACATCGATGGTACAGATGAGAAGTTCACAGTTTTCACAACGCGTCCCGATACACTATTTGGTGCAACATACTGTGTACTTGCTCCGGAACATGCACTTGTTGCAGAAATTACAACAGCAGATCAAAAGGAAGCTGTAGAAGCTTACATTAACTCTGTTAAAATGAAGAGCGATTTAGAGCGTACAGAACTTGCAAAAGAGAAAACTGGTGTATTCACTGGTGCTTACGCAGTTAACCCAGTAAACGGTGAGAAATTACCAATCTGGATCGCTGATTACGTTCTTGCAACTTACGGAACAGGTGCTGTAATGGCAGTTCCAGCTCACGATGAGCGTGATTATGAATTCGCATCAGTATTCAATCTTCCAATGAAGGAAGTTGTAAAAGGCGGAGACATTACGAAAGAAGTGTACACAGGTGATGGTGCACACGTAAACTCAGCATTCCTTGATGGTTTAAATAAAGAAGAAGCAATCGCAAAAATGATTGAATGGCTTGAAGTAACGAGCGCAGGAAATCAAAAAGTAACGTACCGTCTACGTGACTGGTTATTCAGCCGTCAACGTTACTGGGGTGAGCCAATTCCAGTAATCCACTGGGAAGATGGCACAATGACAGCTGTGAAAGAAGAAGAATTACCATTAGTTCTTCCAAAAACAGAAAACATTCGTCCTTCAGGTACAGGTGAATCACCACTAGCTAACATTGAAGAGTGGGTAAATGTTGTTGATCCTGAAACTGGTAAAAAAGGTCGTCGTGAAACGAATACAATGCCACAATGGGCTGGTAGCTGCTGGTATTACCTACGTTACATCGATCCAAATAATAGCGAAGCACTTGTAGATCCTGAAAAAGTAAAACAATGGCTTCCAGTTGATATTTATATCGGTGGTGCAGAGCACGCTGTACTTCACTTACTATATGCTCGTTTCTGGCATAAAGTATTATATGATATCGGTGTAGTTCCAACGAAAGAACCGTTCCAACAATTATTCAACCAAGGTATGATCTTAGGTGAAAACAACGAGAAAATGAGTAAATCAAAAGGTAACGTTGTAAACCCGGATGATATCGTAGCGAGCCATGGTGCAGATACACTTCGTCTATACGAAATGTTCATGGGACCGTTAGATGCTTCAATTGCTTGGTCTGAAAATGGTCTTGACGGAGCTCGTCGCTTCCTAGACCGCGTATGGCGCCTATTCATTCAAGATAACGGCGAATTAAGTGAGAAAATTACTGATGCACCAAACAAAAATCTTGAAAAAGCTTACCACCAAACAGTGAAGAAAGTAACAGAAGACTATGCAGAGCTTCGCTTCAACACAGCGATTTCTCAAATGATGGTATTCATCAACGATGCATACAAAGCTGAAACACTTCCAAAAGAATATGTAGAAGGTTTCGTAAAAATGATTGCACCAGTTGCACCTCACATCGGGGAAGAGCTATGGAGCAAACTTGGATACAATGAAACAATCACATATGCAAGCTGGCCAACATTTGATGAGTCTAAACTTGTAGAAGATGAAGTTGAAATCGTTGTTCAAATTATGGGCAAAGTTCGCGCGAAACTAACAATGAGTAAAGACGCATCAAAAGAAGAAATGGAACAACTTGCACTTGAAGCAATTCAAGACCAAATCGAAGGAAAAACGGTTCGTAAAGTAATTGTAGTTCCTGGAAAACTTGTTAACGTTGTTGCAAACTAATCCATTCAAAAAAGCTCAGAGTATTTATACTCTGAGCTTTTTTGTGTAGAAAATAATCTTAGGATCACCTTAGTCTAAGTTTTCAATTATTCCACTACGTACAAATAAAAGAGCGGAAATCCAATACAGACAAACACCTATTTTTCTATAGGAAATATGATAAAAAAGGTAGGCTAAATTGAGTAGAAGAGGTGAAAGGAATGAAAGGGATGGACAATAATGCACCACACGGCTTCTTCGGAGGCGAATCGGACAGTTATGCACAAATGATGTTAATGGGAGGAGCAGGCCACCAACAAGGATACGGTGGAATTCCGAGCTGGATGGGAGGAGCAGGTCACCAACAAGGATACGGTGAAATTCCGAGCTGGATGGGTGGAGCAGCAGGAGGATTTCCAACATCGGTAGCTGGCATGCAAACTGGAATGCCTACATTAATGGGAGGATTTTCGACATCAGGGGCTGGAATGCCTACAGTAACAGGAGGATTTCCGACATCAGTAGCTGGCGTACAGACAGGAATTCCAGTAGGAGTACCAACTACATTTCCTTCTTTCGTTGGAGGAGTGCAGACAGGATTTCCGGTACCGGGAGTAGGTGTCGTAGCAGGCGGAGTAGGCGGTTATCCGCAAGGTGTTCACGGTCACCACGTACATCACCATCACCAAGGACACCATGGCCACCATGTACACCATCACCACCAAGGACACCATCACCACCAAGGACACCACCACCACCAAGGACATCATCATCACCAAGGACACCATGGTCATCACCACCATCAAGGACATCAGGGGCAACAAGTACATCACCACGGACACCATCATATACATCCGCAGGCTGTTCTTTATCAAACGCATCAAGGCCAGCACGGACACCATGGTCACCACCAAGGCCATCATCACCACCAAGGCCAGCACGGACACCAAGGTCATCAAGGTCATCAAGGTCATCAAGGTCATCAAGGTCATCAAGGTCATCAAGGCCAGCACGGACACCAAGGGCATCAAGGTCATCAAGGTCATCAAGGTCATCAAGGTCATCATGGTCATCAAGGCCAGCACGGACACCAAGGGCATCAAGGGCATCAAGGTCATCAAGGTCATCAAGGTCAACAAGGTCAGCAGGGGCAACAACACCAACAATATCAACAATATCAACAACAGCAACAATCTTCTCCTTGGACAGGTGGAATTGGAGCGGGAGCAGCAGGAGCAGCGGCAGGAGCGGCTAGCATTAGTGGAGCAGCAGGACACGCGGGACACGTGGGTCATTAATGAATCAAAGGAAAAAAGACATAATAAAAAACTGCTAGGAAATCCTAGCAGTTTTTTTCAGCATCTTGGCGTTGGCGTTCGATTTCAGCACGAAGTTGTGGCTCTGGTGCTTGCCAGCCTTCTGGTTTTAGAATTTTGCCATCGCCTTCGCGGAATCGAGGTTTCCCATCAGGGAATAATTTTGCCATGTTTGCATTATTTACAATTTCGAATCCTTTATCTGGACGTACGCCCATTTCGGCAAACGTTCCGAATGCAAAGTAAATAAGGTCAATCAGTGCATCATATTGATCTTCAACAGTCGTTGCTTCTAGAAATTCTTCTAGCTCTTCTTGCATAAAGCTAGCACGAATTTTTGCACGCTCTTCTGTTAGTTTTGTTGGAGTATTTGTCACAGGATGTCCGAACTCTTCATGCATTTTCGCAACAAGTTCGTATCCTTTATCTAAACCTTTTTCGTTTGTCATGTTGTTTCATCCTTTCTCGCTTTGTCCGAATCTCATTGTAACATAGGGTGATTATGAAATGAAAAGGCACTGTCTAAAAGTTTTATCTTTTAGTTAAGATAGTGATAGTAAAGGTTATATCGATTTAACGACAAAACAAAACATAACCTATTAATAAAAGAAAGCCATCCCGGAATACTTTTGGGACGGCTCTGCTCGTTATTCTTCTTTTTTTATTAAAATGGATAAAATAAGATCGATGCCAAATATACCAACGAGTAACATTGGTATAACGACAAGTAAATAACGTGTGAAAGAAACATTTTTTAAGTATGTATGAGCAAATAAAAAGACGCCGAGAAATAAAATACCATTTAAAATAGGCTTTACTAATTTTTTAGACATAAGCTCCCCCGTAAATATCTTCTCTCTCTATTTGGTAATAAAAAACTCCTCTCTCCGTTGTATCATGCTGGAGAGAGGAGTTCAATCATTTCTCATTCAATTACACCAGAATTTGTAATATTTACGGTGTATTTTATATGAACCGGAACATCTTTATACATTTGTCTCCATTCTTCTAATTTGAATGGGCGATAATGTTGTTTATACTTTGCACCTAGCCCGAGAGGATCTACGTTTAAAGATTTAAACTGCTTAATTAATTTGGTAGCCTGTACATCCAATTGTTTTTGGACATTTTTTTCAATGTTTTTTGTGTTCTTGTTATTTTCTAAGTTAATTTGCTTCGATAGTTCTTGAATACGTGCATCAAGATGAACATGAATGAAAAAAGAAGGCTTCCCGTTTTTAATTTTTATATCGTAAGTTGGAACAGAACGAATATTATTAATCATTACGTACGCAGAATCTGTTTTAAATTCGTGTGAATCTAATTTGTGTTTCTCTAATAGTCCTTTAAATATGAACATATCTTTTTCCGCGATTTTACCGATATACTTATCCTTTTTAAAAAGACCAATTCCGTTAATTTTTATTTTATCACCATGTTTCTTTAAAATTGGAATATAGTAGTCTTGCCCTTCTTGGTAATAACGGAATGCTCCTACATGCAGATTATCTGTTGGTAAAGGACCGGTCTCCATATTATGTTCTAACAACTTTTTTATATAAATTGCAACGTTGTATGAAGTCGTATATTTTCCTTTTAAAAGTTCAGTACCATTCCCCTCTAATAAGCCAACATACAAAGCGTTCCCTATATTAACATCTCGAAGTAATGTATCGAATGAAGTAGACATTCCTGTTTTGGCAAGTCTTATCGTATATAGAGCAACACGCATTTGTCCGCTAGCAAAAGGTTGAGAAGATTCTAAAGATGTGTCTGCTTTTACTTGCTTTACCGCATTTGCGCTGCCTTCAAAAACTTGAACTTTATTACCTTTTTTCTGAATGGGACAAACGAATGTCACTTTTACTTTATTATCTTTTGCTACATCAAAAACGGTTCCTTGAATAAGTTGTACATCGTCGATAATATTTTTTTGTAAACATCCAGTTAGACTAAAGAATGTTATACAAGAAATAAGCATTAATTTGCTCGTGCTTTTGATTTTTTCCATTTTCTTTTCACCCACACAATAATAAATAGAATTGGGATGTATACATAAATGAGCCAAAAACTAACTTTTGCTGCATTACTAATAAAATTGTTAATATCGTGCCTGTTTGTTAAAAGTTGTGAAACAATAAGCGTGATAAAGATAAAAGCAATTAAAATACCTCTTTGTTTTACGCGAAATATTTCGTGAGTGCCTCTCATTGCCGCCCATAACGGAAGGATAAAACTTGAAATAATAACGAGTGCATAGCCTGAAATCGCAATATATTCTAGCCTTTCTATGAATGGTAATTGAATGACTTGGGTCATAGAAAGTTGTGACCATATCGTTTTTAACAATTGTTTCTCACTAAAAAACGCAAAGGCTAAAAGGGTACTAAATAAATATAGAAGATTTGAAAATAATGCCCCGTATTGAGCGTATTTATGAGATTGCATAGGTTTTTTCACAAATGGATAAACCATGAGGTAAATCTCAAAGCCTGTCATACTGTAGATTGACAGATTGGCGGCTTTTAAAATATCTGAAAAAGAATGTGTGAATATAGGAAGTAAATTATCCCAATGTGAGTATTTCAAAACGAATAAGCTAAGAATTAAATATCCTAGTGTACCACCAACAGAGATGACGCAAATGCCAGTAATGACACGAAATCCAGAAGAAATAATGTAATAACTAACTAAGCATAAAAAGAGTGTTAACATAAAGGTGGAAGCGGTAGGGAACATCCATACTTGAATAATTTCAACGTATGTTCGAATGACGGAAATGCTGACGATTAAAAAATAAGCCATAAAGATGATGCTAATACCATTTCCTAGCCACTTTCCAAATGTTTGCCGATGTAAATCAATTAAGTTTCCATTTGTTTCTTTTAATAAGACATACATCATCCATATAAGAATATGGATACCAATTCCTGTGATAATAACTCCTATCCATCCATCGTATCCAGCAGCTTTTGCAATAATCCGAGCGAAACCGAGAACGCCAGCACCAAACTGTGCACCGTGAATTAAGAAGAAAACAAAGGCAGGAGATATTTGATATTTTTCTTGAACTTTACTCATCGAATGCACCTCATTTCTTAATCATCAAAGTCCGATCTATGTTTTGTTGAAATTCCTTTCGCAGCTTTTTTTACATGTTGTGGTCTTGCTTGCACATCTCTTGTATCAATCATTGTTAATGGAAAACGGATCCAAGAATCTTTAACAGATTGTTGTCTTGTCGGATAAAACAAAGCATACGGCTTACGTAAGGAAGTAAGTCTGAATAGATGAGTAAATAAAAAGATAAATCCAAGAGAAATTCCAAACAGTCCTCCGATTTCTGCAAAGATAAGAAATGGGAAACGTAATAATCGAACTGCATTACCCATTTTATAAATAGGTGTAATAAAGGAAGCAAGTGCTGATAAAGCAACGATAATTAATAAAATATTACTCGTTAAACCAGCTTGTACAGATGCTTGCCCGATTACGATACCGCCTACAATACCGAGCGTTTGACCTACTTTCATCGGTAATCTTGCGCCAGCTTCTCTTAATAAGTCGATTGCGAGTTCTAAAAAGAGTGCTTCAATTAAAGGCGGGAATGGTACTTGTGCCCTTGATAAAATCAAAGTTTCAAGTAAGTCACTTGGAATAAGTTCATAATGATAATTTAAAACTGCGACATATAACGGTGTAGCGCATATCGAGAATAGAACGGCGATAAGGCGTAAAATGCGTGAAAATGTAGCGTATAGCCAAGAGACGTTATAGTCTTCTGGTGAAATGAAAAAATCAAAATAGGATACAGGTGTTAGTAAAACACTTGGAGAGCCATCAACAAAAATAGCGATTTTCCCATCGATTAGTGCTTTTGTAACTCTATCAGTGCGTTCTGTATTGATATAGAGAGGGAAAATCGACTTTTCACCCATTAGTTCTTGTATATAAGCACTATCATTAATTTGATCATATTCAAGAGCACGTAATGACTCCTCGAGAAAATCTACATTATCTTTTTCTGCGAGGTTGTCTAAATACATCATGACAACTTTTGTTTTGGAAAACTCCCCGACAATCATTTCTTTTGTTTGTAAATCTAAAACAGGAAGACGTTTTCGAACTAAATTAATATTTGTATCAATATCTTCTACGAAACCTTCTTGAGGACCAATAACAGTCGATTCGTTTAAAGGGGGGGTTGGTGCACGATAATTATCAATCGCGATGTTTGCAAGCATACATTTTTGATCTTGCTGGTTCAATTGAATAATCGCATGTCCTTTTAACACCATGTCCTCAATTTTTTGTAAATCGTTCGTAATTGTAATCCCGCTCATTGGAATGTGTTCTTTTAGTTCTTCTAATGAAGCACAAGGTCGTGCTAAAAGAGTAGGCATTAAATACTTTTGCAACTTCTCGCCATCAAGCGAAGGTCGATAGTAAGAAATCCAATAAGGCATCGTTTCATTGTCAGATGTGTGATAATTAACAAAATCGCTAGATTGTTTGAGCTTCTCTATTAAATCTTGTAGAGAATGAATACGGTCTTTTTCTGGTTTCGTAAAATCATAAATACTATTATTTCCAGAGTTTTGCTGCTGATCTTGGGTCGAGTTATCTTTCTTAGAGTGTTGCTGATCTTGATCCGAGTTACCTTGTTTAGAGTTTTGCTGCTGATCTTGGGTCGAGTTATCTTTCTTAGAGTGTTGCTGATTCTGATCCGAGTCGTCTTGTTTAGAATTTTGTTGTTGATTCTGATCCGAGTTACCTTGTTTAGAGTTTTGCTGCTGATCTTGGGTCGAGTTATCTTTCTTAGAGTGTTGCTGATTCTGATCCGAGTCGTCTTGTTTAGAATTTTGTTGTTGATTCTGATCCGAGTCGTCTTGTTTAGAATTTTGTTGTTGATTCTGATCCGAGTTACTTTGTTTAGAATTTTGCTGCTGATCTTGATCCGAGTTACTTTGTTTAGAGTTTTGCTGCTGATCTTGATTCGAGTTACTTTGTTTAGAGTTTTGCTGCTGATCTTGATCCGAGTTACTTTGTTTAGAGTTTTGCTGCTGATCTTGATCCAAGTTACCTTGTTTAGAGTTTTGTTGTTGATCTTGGGCCGAGTTATCTTTCTTAGAGTGTTGCTGTTTATCCTGATCCGAGTCGTTTTGTTTAGAGTTTTGTTGTTGATTCTGATCCGAGTCGTTTTGCTTAGAATTTTGTTGTTGATTCTGATCCGAGTTGTTTTGTTTAGAATTTTGTTGTTGATTCTGATCCGAGTTGTTTTGTTTAGAATTTTGTTGTTGATTCTGATCCGAGTCGTTTTGCTTAGAGTTTTGTTGTTGATTCTGATCTGAGTCGTCTTGTTTAGAATTTCGCTGTTGATTCTGATCCGAGTTATCTGTTTCGTTTTTTTCTGTTGTATTTGATTTTTTTTTCTTACGTAGCCAATTCCAAATCATATGTATTCCCTCTTTAATTGTGTAATATAGTGCTATTTTGTGGCTAATTTTGTATATTATTCATTTATTTATGAAAAGAAGGAGGAGATTGGTTTGCATAGAAAAAATCCTTTAGTAAGCAGTTCATACTATAACGGGGAGAGGGAGAGTCTGTGCAAATTGTAAAAAAAGAGAAGTTTATTTTAAAAGAATTTACGTTTGAAAATGGTAGGGGAATTCCTGTTCAAATGGGGTATGAGACGTATGGTACTTTAAATAGAGAAAGGTCAAATGCGATTTTGGTATGCCATTATTTTAGTGCAACGAGTCACGCGGCAGGAAAATATACAGCGCATGATGAGGAGTCTGGTTGGTGGGATGGTTTAATTGGACCGGGAAAAGCAATTGATACAAATAAATATTATGTTATATGCACTGATAATCTTTGTAATGTGCAGGTGAAGAACCCTTATGTAATTACAACGGGACCGAAATCGATTCATCCGAAAACTGGAGATGAATATGCGATGGATTTTCCAGTTTTTACATTTCTCGATGTAGCTCGTATGCAATATGAGTTAATAAAAGATATGGGAATCGCAAGGCTACATGCTGTAATTGGACCGTCAGCTGGCGGGATGATTGCGCAGCAATGGGCAGTTCATTATCCTCATATGGTAGAGC
The DNA here is from genome assembly GCF_022095615.2 of Bacillus thuringiensis. NCBI lineage: Bacteria > Bacillati > Bacillota > Bacilli > Caryophanales > Bacillaceae > Bacillus > Bacillus thuringiensis. Next base: position 4,461,343 of record NZ_CP155559.1, on the reverse strand, counting down.
GGATGATTGGCGTTATTACGAACCCGCAAAATCCAATTATTACGTCGGTAAATGTAGCGCAAAATGCAATTGAGGCCATTCAAATGGATCCAAGTTGGAAGGGCGGAAAATATGGAGAAGAGCAGCCAATGAAGGGACTTCATTTAGCAAATAGAATGATGTTTATGAACGCGTTTGATGAGCATTTTTATGAAACAACATTTCCTCGTAATAGTATAGAAGTAGACCCTTATGAAAATGTGTTTACATTAACATCATTTGAGAAAGAAATAAATAAAGTGACATATAGAAGTATAGAGTTAGTAGATGCAAATTCGTGGATGTACACTGCGAAAGCAGTTTTATTACATGATATTGCGCATGGATTTTCATCTTTAGAAGATGCTCTTTCTAACATAGAAGCGAATGTACTTATGATTCCGTGCAAACAAGATTTGCTTCAGCCGTCACGTTATAATTATAAAATGGTAGACATTTTGCAAAAACAAGGGAAATATGCGGAAGTGTATGAGATAGAAAGTATAAATGGACATATGGCGGGAGCATTTGATATTCATTTATTTGAAAAGAAAGTTTATGAATTTTTAAATCGGAAAGTATCTAGCTTTGTGTAGAAAATAAATGATGTGAAAAAGGTGCAATGAATGTAGTAGGCACCTTTTTTTACATGATTTGTAGGCGGAAAATATATGTGGCAATTGCTATACCGAAGAACGCTATACTAAGTAATAGAAATAAGAATGATATTTCTTGTGGCGATTTTATCTTTTTATTATTTTTCATACTAAGAGCAATAATTGCAGCGATTAAGAAAATGATGCCCGTAATGAAAAGGAAAAGTGTCATTTTCATTGGCTCCTTTCATAAAACAAGTATATTGAGGATACAATGCACGAGTTATGTTTGTAAAGAATAAGTTTTGCGGGAAAATTGAGAAATAAATTTTCCATTCTTTGCGTTCTTTCTTTCGCATGCTAAAATTGATTAGACATGCTTTTTTAAGGAAGAGACTAAAGGTTTTATTGTATATAAGGAGGAACGACATATGACAGAAGTTAAAACAATTACTACAGAAGAAGTGCAAGAGCGTTTAGAAAATGGAGAAACGTTATTTTTAGTAGACGTAAGGGAAGATGAAGAAGTAGCAGCAGGGAAAATTCCAGAAGCTGTACATATTAAAATGGGCGATATCCCAAATAAAGTAGATTTCTTTGATAAAGAGAATGAATATATCTTTATTTGTCGTTCGGGAATGCGCAGTGAAAATGTATGCCATTATTTAAATGAGCAAGGATTTAAAACAATGAATATGGTTGGCGGTATGCTTCAATATGAAGGTGAAACGAAATAAGTAGCTTAAAAAAACTTGAAACGTGTTTGTTTCAAGTTTTTTTTTTTTGCATACAGTGTACAAAAGGGGGATAGGTAAATGGGGATTAACATGCGGAAAGTAAAAATTATTAATAATACAGGGGCTGTTAATGTTGGCGACTGTTATAATATCGCACCTTTAGCTGTATCGAAAGCTTATGCGGGTGCTGGAGGATCGAGTGCGGCTGTTTTTTTAAATGGGAAACGGCAGCCAGAAGTGGTGATTCGAACATCAGTTTTTCTACCGCCATTAGCAACGAGTACACGTACATTAGGTTCATAGCGGAAAGGTAGAGTGTGATTATGCCTGCTCATATAAAAGAGTTTGTTATTGTGAATAACACTGGGAATATATTTACCGGTGATAATTTGAGTGATACGTCATTTACTGCTTCGAAATCGTATAGTGGTTCAGTGGGGTGTACTTGGATTGATGTTGTTACAGTAATAGGAACGGAGACGAAGCTTTGCTTGCAGCCAGGAGATTCAGTGACGACAACATATACAAGGGGAACTCCTGCCGGTACTGTAACGGGAACAAATATGGGGCAAAGTGCAAATGTATCGAGTACTATGCAAGCTGTCCCTAATACAGATAATATGGATTCAGTTGCTGGACTCCCTTAAAAAATTAAGGGGGTTTTTATTATTTACAATAAAAAATAGTCTTGGAGATTATTTTTGTAAATACATATTAAGAAAAGGTTTGTTTAAAGTAAAAAGAGGTATATAGGTGGTGAAAGTGTGAAAGAGCGTGATAAAAAAAATTCATTAAACTCTAATTTCAGAATTCCACCAAATCTTATTGGACCTACCTTTCCTCCCGTTCCAACGGGATTTACTGGCATCGGAATCACTGGTCCAACCGGTCCACAAGGCCCGACTGGCCCACAAGGACCAAGGGGATTTCAAGGTCCGATGGGGGAGATGGGCCCGACAGGACCTCAAGGTGTTCAAGGGATTCAAGGTCCAGCTGGACAAATGGGTGCAACAGGACCAGAAGGACAGCAGGGTCCACAAGGATTGAGGGGGCCACAAGGAGAAACTGGAGCGATAGGACCTCAAGGGGTGCAAGGGTTACAGGGGCCGATTGGTCCAACTGGAGCGACTGGAGCACAAGGGATACAGGGAATACAAGGGTTACAAGGTCCGATTGGGGCTACTGGACCTGAGGGGCCACAAGGAATTCAAGGTGTGCAAGGAGTACCAGGAGCAACAGGTCCACAAGGAATACAAGGAGCGCAAGGGATACAAGGCTTACAAGGAGCGAGTGGAAGTACTGGTCCAACCGGAGCGACTGGTCAGGGGACAACGGGTCCTGCTGGAATAACAGGTCCAACAGGGGTAACGGGCCCATCTGGAGGACCTCCTGGTCCGACGGGGCCAACTGGTGCAACAGGTCCAGGTGGTGGACCGAGTGGAAGTACTGGTGCGACGGGAAATACAGGGGTAACAGGAAGTACAGGTGCAACTGGAGAAACGGGAAATACAGGTCCGACTGGAAGCACAGGGGTAACAGGAGCACAAGGATTACAAGGAATACAAGGGGTTCAAGGGCCAATTGGACCAACGGGCCCAGAAGGTCCGCAAGGTATTCAAGGTATTCCTGGTCCGACTGGTGTCACTGGTGAACAAGGAATACAGGGAGTTCAGGGGATTCAAGGGATCATGGGGGCAACTGGTGATCAAGGTCCGCAAGGCATACAGGGGGCTATAGGGCCTCAAGGTGTAACAGGAGCAACCGGAGATCAAGGTCCACAAGGTATACAAGGAGTACCGGGTCCATCAGGAGCAACGGGCCCGCAAGGAGTTCAAGGGATACAAGGTCCGATGGGTGAGATAGGACCAACAGGTCCAGAAGGTCCAGAAGGACTTCAGGGTCCGCAAGGAATACAAGGAGTGCCAGGACCAGTTGGAGCAACAGGTCCAGAGGGGCAGCAAGGAATACAGGGAATACAAGGGCCAGTAGGAGCGACAGGACCAGAAGGCCAGCAAGGAATACAGGGAATACAAGGGATTCAAGGTGTAACAGGAGCAACCGGAGCACAAGGAGCAACTGGAATACAAGGTGTTCAAGGGAATATAGGAGCAACAGGTCCAGAGGGGCCGCAAGGGGTTCAAGGAGTGCAAGGCGACATAGGTCCAACAGGTCCAATGGGAGCACAGGGAGTTCAAGGTATTCAAGGAATACAAGGACCGACGGGTGCGCAAGGAGTGCAGGGGCCACAGGGAATTCAAGGAGTCCAAGGTCCAACCGGAGCAACAGGAGATACGGGTGCAACTGGAGCGACAGGGGAAGGAACTACAGGTCCAACAGGAGTAACCGGAGCAACAGGTGTCACGGGTCCGTCAGGAGGACCCGCCGGACCGACTGGCCCAACAGGTCCATCAGGTCCAACAGGGGTAACAGGTCCATCAGGAGGACCACCTGGACCGACCGGAGCAACAGGTGCAATCGGGACAACAGGTGCAACCGGGGCGACAGGAGATACCGGAGTGACTGGAGCGACGGGGCAAACGGGAGCAACAGGAGTGACAGGGTTACAAGGCCCACAAGGAATACAAGGGGTGCAAGGGGATATTGGTCCAACCGGGCCACAAGGGATACAAGGTCCGCAAGGAATTCAAGGAGTAACGGGAGCGACTGGAGCTCAAGGCCCGCAAGGAATTCAAGGATTACAAGGAATTCAAGGCCCAACAGGCCCACAAGGTATTCAAGGAGCTCAAGGCCCGCAAGGAATACAAGGTGCGACAGGAGCAACCGGAGCACAAGGTCCACAGGGAATTCAAGGGATACAAGGATTGCAAGGTCCGACCGGTCCACAAGGCCCGACTGGAATACAAGGTGTTCAAGGTGACATAGGTCCAACCGGTCCACAAGGTGTGCAAGGATTGCAAGGCCCACAAGGCCCAACGGGGAACACGGGTGCAACAGGAGCGCAAGGCCCACAAGGAATCCAAGGTCCAACGGGAGTCACGGGAGCAACAGGAGCGACCGGTCCGCAAGGAATTCAAGGCCCGCAAGGAGTCCAAGGTCCAACTGGCGCCACTGGAGCAACCGGTTCACAAGGTCCAACCGGTGATACGGGTCCAACAGGTTCACAAGGAATCCAAGGTCCAACAGGCCCAACGGGAGCTGGGGCAACTGGCGCCACAGGAGCAACGGGTGTGACCGGAGTTAGTACAACTGCAACGTATGCATTTGCGAATAATACATCAGGAACCGCTATTTCCGTTTTATTAGGCGGGACAAATGTACCGTTACCGAACAATCAAAATATTGGTCCAGGAATTACTGTTAGCGGAGGAAATACTGTATTTACAGTTACGAATGCAGGGAATTATTATATAGCTTACACAATTAATCTAACGGCAGGGTTACTTGTAAGTTCTCGTATAACTGTAAATGGTAGTCCGCTTGCGGGAACGATAAATGCTCCGACAGTGGCTACTGGTTCATTTAGCGCACCAATAATTGCTAATTTGCCTGCGGGAGCTGCTATTAGTCTGCAGTTATTTGGATTAGTTGCAATAGCTACATTATCTACGACGACACCAGGAGCTACTTTAACTATTATTAGATTAAGCTAATAAGAAGAAAACCTTGGGCTTTTACGCTTCAAGGTTTTTATCTCGTTATTTGTAGGTAGTCTAATTGGTTAGGAAAGTTTCACTTTATTCCCTTGAGCAAAAACATCGCAGTTCGAAAATATATTATAATAGAATGAAAAGAGAGAAATTTGGCAGAAAGGGAGGGTGGCGATGCAGGAGATGGTTACAGATTTTTTTGGACGCCCACTTCAAGATTTGCGTATATCTGTCATTGATCGTTGCAATTTTAGATGTACATATTGTATGCCGGCGGAAGTATTTGGGCCAGATTATGCTTTTTTGAAAGATGAGTTTTTAATGACGTTTGATGAAATTGAGCGTTTGGCAAAACTATTTGTTAGCATCGGTGTACGAAAAATTAGACTTACTGGTGGCGAACCACTGCTTCGTAAAGATTTAACGAAACTTATTGCACGTCTCGTGAAAATTGACGGGTTAGTAGATATAGGATTAACGACAAATGCGATTCATTTAACGAAACAAGCAAAAGCATTAAAAGAAGCTGGATTACATAGAGTAAATGTTAGTTTAGATGCAATAGAAGATGATGTATTTAAGGGCATTAATGGCCGGAATATAAATACGAAACCTGTTATAAAGGGAATTATGGCTGCAAAAGAGGCAGGGCTTGATATAAAGGTCAACATGGTTGTGAAAAAAGGGATGAACGATCATCAAGTACTTCCGATGGCTGCGTATTTTAAAGAGCAGGGAATCACGCTTAGATTTATTGAGTTTATGGATGTTGGTAGTACAAATGGATGGAACTTTGATCAAGTCGTTACAAAGCGAGAGTTAATTGAGATGATTCATAGCGTGTATCCGCTTGAGCCAGCTGAAGCGCATTATTTCGGTGAAGTTGCGAAGCGATATCGTTACGTTGGAACAAATGTCGAAGTCGGTTTTATTACTTCTGTTTCAGAGTCATTTTGTTCTTCTTGTACGAGAGCGAGAATTTCGGCAGATGGAAAGTTTTATACTTGCTTATTTGCGACAGAAGGATTGGATGTAAGGGAACTTCTTAGAGGAAATCTTTCGGATGATGAGTTGGTAAGCGTTATACAAGATGTATGGATGAATAGAAAAGACAGGTATTCGGATGAACGGACAGAAGAAAGTGCAAAGAATCGTCCGAAAATTGAAATGTCTTATATAGGAGGATAAGAAAGGGGGCTATCGTATGCAGGAGCGATATTCAAGACAAATATTATTTTCTGGTGTTGGAGAAGAGGGTCAAAGAAAAATTAGAGAGAAGCATGTACTTATTATCGGCGCTGGTGCTCTCGGGGCAGCGAATGCAGAAGCAATTGTTAGAGCAGGTGTTGGCAAAATAACAATTGCGGATCGTGATTATGTAGAATGGAGTAATTTACAAAGGCAACAATTATATACAGAAGAAGATGCAAAGCAATATAAACCAAAGGCGGTAGCAGCAGCAGAGCATTTACAAGCGATTAATTCTGAGGTGGAAATAAATCCGATTGTGACTGATGTAACAGTGCAAGAAATGGAAGAGTTAGTGAATGAGGTAGATTTAATATTAGATGCGACAGATAATTTTGAAACACGTCTTCTTATTAATGATATTTCACAAAAGTATAATATACCGTGGATATATGGTGGTTGTGTCGGAAGTTACGGAGTAACGTATACAATTTTACCAGGAAAAACACCGTGTTTCCGCTGTTTAATGGAACATCCAGCGAGCGGGGCAACATGTGATACGGCCGGTATTATACAGCCGGCAGTGCAATTAGTAGTTGCACATCAAATAACGGAAGCACTGAAAATATTAGTAGAAGACTATGGGGCGCTTCGCGAAACGATGTTATCGTTTGATCTTTGGAATAATCAACAGATGGCATTTAAAGTGAATAGGCAGAAAAAAGACACATGTTTATCTTGCGGAAGATTACGTACATATCCGAGTTTAACATTTGAAGCACAAACGAAAACAGAAGTGTTATGTGGCCGAAATACAGTACAAATCCGTCCAGGTGTGCGGAATGAATTTAATTTAGAAGAAATTAAAAAGCGCTTACAAAGAAGTGTGGATGTAAAAGCTACTCCGTATTTATTATCATTTCCGGTAGAGGAATTTCGTTTTGTTTTATTTACAGATGGCAGGGCCTTTATTCATGGGACGAATGATATAAATGTAGCAAAACGCTTATATGCAAGATATATAGGTTGAACCTAAAGGAAGCCCTTTAGGTTCAAAGGAGAGAAGATTAAGACTTTCTCGTATAATCTCCACTTTTTCCACCTGTTTTTTCAAATAAATACGTTTCGCCAATAATCATACCTTTATCAACAGCTTTGCACATATCGTACACAGTAAGAGCTGTAGCGGAAGCAGCTGTTAAAGCTTCCATTTCAACACCGGTGCTACCTTCTGTTTTAACTTTTACTTCAATAAGTAATCGATAGTGTTCTTCGGATTGTTTCCAATCGAAAGAAACGTCAACACCTTTTAATAATAAAGGATGGCACATTGGGATAATATCAGAAGTGCGTTTCGCAGCCATAATACCTGCAATTTGTGCAACTGCTAGTACGTCACCTTTCCCAATTTTATTGTGAGAGATTTTATCGTAAATTTCTTTTGTAACGACAATGCTAGAGCACGCAATTGCTGTTCGAACGGTTGCTTTTTTGTCGCTTATATCAACCATCTTCGCGCGTCCTTGGTCATTAAAGTGTGTGAATGAAGACATGGAATTCCTCCTTGAAGTAATTTCTATTTAATATATAAAGTTTAATCGAGATAAAAAAAATTGCAAATATGAGGTGAGAAACGATGGTAGAAAAACGAATTCCAATTCAAGTTGCTGAGGCAGTAGAGAGGGTAATGGAATATGCGAAGAATGGTGAAGTAGAAGAGGTTTCTATTACGGAAAGTTACGGGAGAATTCTTGGGGAGGATGTTGTCTCTGATCATGACGTTCCTCATTTTGATCGTTCTCCTTACGATGGTTTCGCAATTCGAGCAGAAGATACGAAAGAAGCGAATCAAGAGAATTCAGTTGAATTTGAAGTAATAGGAGAAATCGGGGCGGGATCTGTTTTTTTTAATGAAGTAGGGTCTTTTAAAGCGGTTCGTATTATGACGGGAGCAGCTATTCCAGAGGATTGTAATGCAGTCGTAATGCTAGAACTCACGGAAGGTTTTGAGAAGAACGGAAAAACATATATGAAGTTAAAGCGTCCTTTTAATAGTGGTGACAATGTGTCATTTAAAGGGGAAGATATAAAACGAAATCAAGTTCTCGTTAAGAAAGGCGTTGCAATCAACCCAGGTGTTGCCGCCTTATTAGCGACGTTTGGATATAGTACTGTGAAAGTTGTAAAACAGCCTGTTGTTGGTATTGTGACGACAGGAAGCGAATTGTTAGAAGTACATGAGTCGTTACAGCCAGGGAAAATTAGAAATAGTAACTCGTATATGATTGCAGCTCAAATTATGAAAGCCGGAGGGAAAGTCCGTTATTATGGCCAACTTGCCGACGAGTTAGATGCATGTTTTACAGCTATTCAATCGGCGATGGATGAGGTTGATATTTTAATTACGACAGGCGGTGTGTCGGTAGGAGATTATGACTACTTGCCAGCTATTTATGAAAGATTACAGGCGAATGTACTCTTTAATAAAATAGCGATGAGACCAGGAAGTGTAACGACAGTAGCTGAAGTTGATGGGAAGTTACTTTTCGGTTTATCAGGAAATCCATCAGCTTGCTACGTAGGCTTTGAGCTATTTGTGCATCCGGTTATAAAAACATATTTGTATGCGAAAGAACCTCACGTATATAGAGCAGATGCTATTTTACAAAAGGATTTTCCGAAACCAAATCCGTTCACTCGTTTTGTAAGAGCAAAGGTGACAATCGTGGAAGGGGCATTACAAGCGATGCCAGTCGGTTTAGATAAATCGAGTGCGGTATCATCACTCGCGGATGCGAATGCTTTTATTGTATTGCCTGGAGGAACGAGAGGATTTGAGGCAGGGATGAAAGTATCTGTATTATTGCTAGAGCACGACGAGGGATGTGATTGGCCATGGGCAAAGCCCCTTCAATCTTACAAATAGTAGGATATCAGAATAGCGGGAAAACAACGCTCGTTGAAAAAATTGTGTATGCATTAGCTGAACGAAAAATGAAAGTTGCTACCATTAAACATCACGGGCACGGAGGTTTTCCAGAAGTAGCGCAAAAAGATAGTGAAAGGCACCGAAAAGCCGGTGCTGTCGTAAGTAGTGTAGAAGGCGCTGGATTACTTTCACTATCGTCATTAAGAGAGGAATGGTCCTTGCAAGAAATTATTCGCTTATATGATTTTTTTGAAGTGGATACAATTTTAATAGAGGGCTATAAAAAAGAGAGCTATCCGAAAGTAGTGTTACTTCGTTCTGCGGAAGACGTGGAGCTTTTACATAAAGTAGAAAATATAGTAGTGGTTATTACGTGGTATGATGCCCCGGCAAATATACGAGAAGAATATAGAGTATTTCATATAACAGAAGAAGAGTTGTATATAGACTGGTTTATACAAACGGTAAGGAGTACGAAATGACAAATACGTATTATGAAGTAATTGATACAGAAATCTCGATTGAAGGGGTAGCAAAGAAGGTTATTCGCCGCGAATGCGGCGCTGTTACAACATTTATTGGAACGGTTAGAGAGTTTACAAAAGGGCGTCGTACATTATACTTAGAATATGTCGCTTATAAAACGATGGCAGAAAAGATGCTAGAGAAAATTGGATCAGAAGTGAAAGAGAAGTGGCCAGGTACATATGTTGCGATTACACATCGCACTGGTACACTGCAAATTTCTGATATCGCGGTTGTTGTTGCTGTTTCAACGCCGCACCGTAAAGCGGCTTATGAGGCGAACGAATATATTATGGAACGCATAAAACAAATTGTTCCGATTTGGAAAAAAGAGTTTTGGGAAGATGGGGATTCATGGATTGGTGATCAATTAGAAAAAACGCCATATCCCGCAGGAGAGCCTGGGAAGGAGCTGTAAGTATGATTCGAGTATTATTATTTGCGCACTTGCAAGAGGAAGCAGGAACAAGTGAATTACAAATCGAGAAAGAAAATATTACGGTTGCAGAGTTAAAAGATGTTGTTGCTAAAGAATATAATGTACCAGTGACAGAACCAATTATGGTTGCGATTAATGAAGAGTACGCAAATGAAGATGATAGGGTCCAATCTGGTGATGTTGTTGCACTAATCCCACCGGTGAGCGGTGGTTAATATTGGATTCATTAAAACGACTTTCCTACACAGGGAAAGTCGTTTTTTTATGGCATTTTTGCGAACACTAATTTATAGAACAAGGAGGGCATTATGAAAAAAATATGTGTAGCTATTACAATGATATGTTCGGTCTTTTTCTCTTTTCCAAGCAATTCTTTCGCGAAAGAATCAAAGGAACAGCTGTTAGAGAGTGCATTATCGAATAGGTACTATTCAGTTATTAGACAAGTGACAGAGGATCAATATGAATGTGCTTCCGTTATAAATATAAAGCGTCTCGGTAAGAAAGATGAGTTCGTTCCTAGATTTGAAATTACGCTACAATTTCTTACGTTCCAAGGTGCACATAATCCGCCGAATGATAAAGTTACACTTACTTTGGAAGATCATTTAGATCACGTAAAGATAAAGAAGGTGGAACGAGAAAAGAATGTTCCTGGTGCTATTACAGAAAAGGTTTGTGAACGAGAAAAAGAAAAGATAAAAGCTCACTCTAATGATTTAGAGTGATAGCCTATGAAATTTAGTAAAGAAAGGTAATGAGCGATGGACATACTTTTAGCGATTTTACCGGCTATATTTTGGGGAAGTATTGTGCTATTTAACGTGAAACTGGGCGGAGGACCGTATAGTCAAACGCTCGGTACAACGTTTGGTGCACTTATTTTCTCAATTGTTGTTTATATTTTTATGAAGCCCGTATTGACTCCTACTATTATCGGAGTTGGAATTGTGTCAGGTTTATTTTGGGCACTTGGTCAGGCGAATCAATTAAAAAGTATTGATTTAATGGGTGTTTCGAGAACGATGCCCATTTCAACAGGACTTCAATTAGTTGCGACGACTTTATTTGGAGTCATCGTATTTCATGAGTGGTCCACGACAATATCAGTCGTCCTTGGCGTTTTGGCTCTCGTTTGTATTATTATCGGTGTTATTTTAACATCACTTCAAAGTGAAGAAGAAAAGAGTGCAGAGCAGGCGGGGAATTTTAAAAGGGGCATTATCATTTTATTGATTTCAACAGTCGGTTATTTGGTTTATGTAGTAGTGATTAGACTATTTAATGTCGATGGTTGGTCAGCTTTATTGCCACAAGCAGTTGGTATGGTGTTAGGGGGCATTTTGCTTACTTTTAAACATCATCCATTTAATAAATATGCGATACGAAATATTATTCCAGGACTAATTTGGGCAGCTGGAAATATGTTTTTATTTATTTCGCAGCCGCGTGTTGGAGTGGCAACAAGTTTCTCGCTATCACAAATGGGAATTATTATTTCAACGCTTGGCGGGATTCTTATATTAGGTGAAAGAAAAACGAAACGTCAATTAACGGGGATTGTTGTCGGTATCGTTTTTATTATCGCAGCCGGAATAATGTTAGGTGTTGCAAAAAGTTAAAGGAGGTATGGAAATGTATAGTGATTTAGCAGGAAAAGTGGTCGTTATTACAGGATCAGCAACTGGTCTTGGAAGAGCGATGGGAGTACGGTTTGCTAAGGAGAAAGCAAAAGTAGTGATTAACTATCGCTCACGAGAGTCAGAAGCACATGATGTATTAGAAGAAATTAAAAAAATAGGCGGAGAAGCGATTGCTGTAAAAGGTGATGTGACGGTTGAATCTGACGTTGTGAACCTCATTCAATCTGCTGTGAAAGAGTTTGGTACGCTTGACGTTATGATTAATAATGCAGGGATAGAAAATGCGGTACCATCGCATGAAATGCCGCTAGAAGATTGGAATAAAGTAATCCATACAAATTTAACAGGTGCTTTTTTAGGAAGCCGAGAAGCGATTAAATATTTTGTAGAACATGATATTAAAGGTTCTGTCATTAATATGTCGAGTGTTCACGAGAAAATCCCATGGCCGCTATTTGTGCACTATGCAGCTAGTAAGGGAGGCATTAAACTGATGACAGAAACGTTAGCGCTAGAATACGCACCAAAAGGCATTCGCGTAAATAATATTGGGCCAGGTGCAATAAATACGCCAATTAATGCAGAGAAGTTTGCGGATTCAAAAAAACGTGCCGACGTAGAAAGTATGATACCGATGGGCTACATTGGAAAACCGGAAGAAATTGCAGCAGTCGCAACGTGGCTCGCTTCCTCAGAGGCGAGTTATGTAACTGGAATTACGTTATTTGCAGATGGTGGAATGACGTTATATCCATCGTTTCAAGCAGGGCGTGGGTAATATAAAAGGACGAAGAGATAAAGCTCTTCGTCCTTTTTTACAAAAAAAAATAGCGGCCAGCTATTTTAAATTTAGTGATTAATTGTATCTTGAAGAAATTCTGTTGCTTGATGTTCAGAAACATTTTGTACGAGAGCAACTTCGCTAATCATCATTTTACGTGCATTATCTAGCATTTGTTTTTCGCTCGCATTTAATGCTCTCTCTTTATTACGGCGAAGTAAATCGCGAACGACTTCTGCGCTATCTTGCAGATTGCCGTTTTTCATTTTTTCCATATTCATTGTATATCTTTGTTTCCAGGAAAGTGATGTGTCTGATTCCCCGTTTTGAAAGTCAAGAAGTATACCATCTAACGTACCTTTATCTACGATATAACGAATACCTGATTTTTGTAATTGATCCATTGGAAGCATTACTTGCATATCTTTACTGATGATACGTATCACACAATATTGACGTATTGTTCCTAATATTTCTTTCTCTTCAATGGCTTCGATGACTCCTGCGCCGTTCATTGGATAAACGATTTTATCACCAATTTGAAACAAATCATCCACCTCCATATGTGGTAATCATCTTTAATGATAGCATAAGTGTATAAAAATGTCAAATTTTATATAATACCATAATATTAATGTTCTAGTCAATAAGTAAAAACTCTTTTTTATTTGTATTTTTTTTGCGCTCACTTATTGATGATTTTTTAGAAAAATAGTACAGGTGAAGAAAGAAGGCATATCCATTTATTTTTAAGCATAAAATGTAAAATCGCTAATACAATATACCTAAATCCGTTCTTTGCAAAGGAGGGAGAGAAGGTGGGGCGCACAATAAAAATTGATATTACAAATAAAGTGGTAGCTAAATTTAGACCGGATTATTTGGAATTATATACGAGTAAATTTATGATAGGTAAGTTTTATGTCTATACTGAAAGTAAACAATATGTGTTAGAAGACGGATATATATATGAAAACGGAAAATTTTATCGCATCATAGATACGCACCGTGGCAATAATCAAGCGGCGGAGGGCTGCGATCTAGGATGGTGTTAACATGATTCGTGTAAAAGTGTTTGATGAAAGTCACGAAAAAGACTTAGAAGACGCTGTAAATGTTTTTTTGAAAAAGATTGATGATAGTAACTTTGTAGATATTAAGTACCAAGTCGGTGTTTCCATTAACGATGACGAAAACCAAATTTATTGTTTTTCAGCAATGATCGTTTATAAAGCATAAAAAAGAGCTGGGTGAGCCAGCTCTTTTTTATGTTTTATGTTGGGACAACATGTGTCGGTAATACGTTCATAATAGATTGAGTTGTGCCTAATTTCTTTGTCGCTAAAAGAGGCGCCCCTGTTTCATGGTTTTGGGCATCTGTACACATACCAAGGTGATAACGATCACCTAAAAATGGATCGATATAAAAACCGTTTTTGAATACTTTATCATTCGGATGTTTTTCATGGTGAATGTCAGAGCAGTTAATGCAATAGAACATAGCTTTCATCCCCTTTTTATTTTTGTTTGAAAAAAGTGAGTCGGTAGTCATTTCGCTCCTAAGGAAATGTTGAGGAGAAGAGAAATAACTACCTACTCAAATGGTGGGCATATTCCTTCTGATTTTTCATATCTCGCGTAGTGTCCCCGAGGGAAGGAGGAGAGACGAAATACGCATGATATACGTAAGGCTCTTCTTTCAAGATGAATGATGGAGTTTCATGTTGAGAGAAGTTTTTATTTTTTGTTGCCTTTGTGAGTATATTATGAGGAAATGCTCGGAGGGTGTTTGTCCTGTTGAAAAAATGTTGAGAATTTCTCAACAGTAAAAAAGAATTAGCGTTGACGTGAAACTAAAAGGTGTTATATTATCTAAATGAAACCAAAAGGTGTTATATTTGAACGCCGAATAAAGGAGAATGAAAATGGAACAACAAAATACATTAAATGATATTAAACAAACAATCGTTTTCAACGCATCTATTCAAAAAGTATGGAATGTAGTATCAACTGCAGATGGAATCGCATCATGGTTTATGCCAAATGATTTCGAATTAGAGGTAGGACATGAATTTCATGTGCAATCACCATTTGGGCCATCACCATGTAAAGTGTTAGAAATCGATGAGCCAAACCACCTGTCTTTCTCATGGGATACAGATGGCTGGGTCGTTTCATTTAATCTGAAAGACCTAGGAGATAATAAAACAGAATTTACGTTAATTCACGGCGGCTGGAAACATCCTGATGAAATTCTTCCGAAAGCGAATGCGAAGAGCTCTATTATTCGCGATAGAATGAGCGGTGGATGGGTAGCGATTGTAAATGAAAAACTGAAAAAGGTTGTCGAAGGTTAAGTGTCCTCATCAGCAGCGAAATATGATGTATTTCAAGCAATTGCTGATCCAACCCGCCGAGAAGTAATACGGTTATTAAGTGATAAAGAGTTACCGATTTCCAAAATAACGGATCATTTTCCGATGAGTCGTACTGCGGTTGTAAAACACCTTCATATTCTTTCAGAAGCGAATTTAGTAAGCGGAAGAAAGAGTGGAAGAGAGAAGATATATCGTTTGCATCCAGAACCATTAGAGGAATTACAACAGTGGCTCTCGTATTATGAGCGTTTTTGGGATAATAAATTGTCCATGCTGAAACATATTGTGGAGAATGAAGAATAAAAAGAGGATGACCGAAATGGTCATCCTCTTTATTATTGCTCACTTGTTTGTGTAGCTGGTTTTAATAAAATCCAAGCGATAATTAATGTAAATACTGCTAATACGAAAGTACTCATATAAATGACGTGTACACTTGCTGCTAGTGCCTCTTGTGATTCGGTTGCTATATTTGCTGTAGTACTGCCGTGTCCACCAGATACGAGATCAAGGTTTTTAATGCCACGTGCGTGAATCATCGTATTGAAGATTGTACCGAATATTGCAGCACCTAACGTTTGACTAAATGTATTAATAAATGTGTTTAAACCAACGGCTGTTCCGCGCGTATGAGCTGGTACGGCTGCTTGAATTGTTACCATGTAAATCGGTGTCACAAGCCCCATTCCTAAGCCAAATAATCCGACTGCTACATAAATAAGGAACGATGGTGAATGTGTTGATAATGTAAATAATAAGAACGTAGCTACTGATAAAATGCTAGCTCCAAGTAAAATGATTTGTTTCGTTTTTAATTTGCCTACCAAGTTACCAGAGAAAATGGCGCCAAATGTCCACATAACAGGAATTGGCATTAAAATAAGTCCAGCTTCAGTTGCATTTTTTCCTAATACACCTTGGCTCCAAATTGGAAGGTACATTGTAATACTAATAATCATTGCACCAGCAATAAGAGTTAGTATATTTATTGTAGATAATGTACGGTTAGAGAAAAGTGCTAGCGGAATTAATGGTTCCGGAGATTTTTTCTCGATGAATAAGAAAATAATGAATGAAACGACGGCGAAGATTAATAGGCCGATAATTGTTATGTCTCCCCAGTTTTGCTTACTGCTACCTGTCAGTAACGCGTATAGTAGAGCGATCGTACTTAATGAGAAGACTGTTGCACCAAGATAGTCGATATGGTGTTTAGCGGGTTTAATAGATTCTTTGTAGTAAATGGCGATCATTAAGCAAGCGATAATTCCAAATGGGACGTTTAAGAAGAAGATATAACGCCAAGATAGAGAATCAACTAAAAATCCACCGACTAACGGTCCGATAACACCAGATACACCCCAAACGGCACTCATCCAGCCTTGTGCTTTCGCGCGGTCTTTCGCTTCGCTATATAAGTCTCCAATAATCGTCATTGTGATCGGCATAACAGCACCAGCACCTATACCTTGAAGAGCACGGAAGAAGATTAATTGCTCCATTGATGTAACGACTCCGCAAAGCGCAGAACCGATTAAGAAGATTGTAGCTCCGATAAGTAAAACTTTTTTACGGCCGAATAAATCAGCTAACTTTCCGTATATTGGAGTCGAAACAGCTGTTGCAAGCATATAAATTGCATATACCCAACTAACAAGTTCGACGCCTGACAAATCACTCGTTATACGAGGGATTGCTGTACTAACAATCGTTCCTTCTACCGCAGAAAGAAACGTCATTAGCATTAAAGACATCATGACTTTTTTTCTCATATTTTTTCCCCTTACCCTTTTTTAAATATTCAACAATATAAAATATAAAGGTACTAAGGTATATAAAGCAACAAAAAAGCAATGGGAAGTCAGGAGGAGCGTATATTTGACGCTTATTGTCGGTAAGTCGATATATTTGAGGAATCACTGATATATGTTGCCAAATCGCTTATATAATTTCATATACCTATAAAAAAAGAAACAGGAATCCCTGTTTCTTTTCTAGTATTGCATTTTCGCGTTTTCCCCAGCTGTCGTTCCGGCAATTCGACCAGTAACAAGGGCAGATGTAATGTTATAGCCGCCAGTATAACCGTGAATATCAAGAACTTCTCCGCAGAAATATACGCCGTTCGTGAATTTAGAAGACATTTCTTTCGGGTTAATTTCTTTAACGGATACACCGCCGCCAGTAACGAATGCTTTTTCAATTGACTGCGTACCATTTACATTCACAGTAAACTCTTTAAAGTCTTTCACAAGTGCACGAATCTTCTCGTGAGAAACTTGTCCAGCTTGTTCACTACCGTCAATTTCATTTTTTTCTAATAAGAATAGGAAGTAACGTTCAGGTACATAACCTTTTAAAACGTTTTTAATTCCTTTTTTCGGATCTTCTTTCATTTGTTTCAGTATGCGCTGGAATAGTTGTTCACTATTTTCTTCTGGCAATGCATCGATACTCATTTGTACTGTATTCGTTTTAAACTTTTTCAGTGCTTTCACAACGAATTGACTACAGCGAAGAGCAGCAGGACCAGACAGACCGAAATGAGTGAAGAGCATGTCCATTTTGTGAGAAATGATTGCTTTTCCTTTCGGGTTTAATACGCTTAAGTTTACATCGCGTAAAGCAAGACCTTGTAATACGCGGTCACGAATAAATGGTTCGTTTGAAAGGATTGGTACTTCTGTTGGGAATAATTCTGTAATTGTATGCCCAGCTTTTTCAGCCCAAGCATATCCGTCTCCAGTAGATCCAGTTTGAGGAACAGATTTTCCGCCAACAGCGATAACGACATGGTTTGTTTCTAACACTTCGCCAGTTTGTAGTACGACTGCTTTCGTTTGACCGTTCTCATATTCAATTGTTTCAACGGGTGTATTCGTACGGATTTTTACACCTAAGTCTTTTAATCGTGTTAAAAGTGCGTCTACTACTGATTGTGCTTTATTTGATACAGGGAACATGCGGCCATGATCCTCTTCTTTTAGTTGTACACCAAGATTTTCGAAGAATGTAATAATATCTTCATTATTAAAAATAGAAAAAGCGCTGTATAAGAAGCGGCCGTTTCCTGGTATATGTTTAACGATCTCATCAAGTGGTAGACGGTTCGTTACGTTACAACGACCACCACCAGAAATCGCAAGTTTACGCCCTAGTTTATTTCCTTTATCAAGAAGTAAGACACTTGCGCCTTCTTCTGCAGCACCGATTGCAGCCATTAGCCCAGAAGGCCCGCCGCCGATGACAATAACATCATAATGCATAATATATCGACCTCATTTTCTACATTTCCTGCCTAAAAGAATAGCATGTTTTCCCTTAAAAGAAAAATAGAGTGAAGTACTGCTTAAGGAGAGAATTGTGGTACAATACAAAAGTTAGAGTTCAGCACTATCCTGCTATTTGTGGGCAATGAGACTAAAACCTTAAGATGTAAGAGAAATAAAAAGGGAGTTTGGCAGCCCGTAAATGGTCGAATAGTTCAACTAATAATCAGTGGGGAAGAACACCCACACTGATTAAAGTTTCACTTTATGTAGATGTAGGAGGATTTTTGTATGTCCGATTCGAAATTTCTGCGCGGAACGCTTATTGTTACGTTAGGGACATTTTTAGTAAAGTTCTTAGGCATGATTTACGTCTTTCCATTTCATGCATTAGTAGGTACAGAAGGCGGAACGCTCTATACATATGGATACATTCCATATACGATCTTTTTAAGTATTGCAACGGCAGGGGTGCCGCTTGCTGTTTCCAAATTTGTTTCCAAATATAATGCGCTTGGCGATTATAAAACGAGCCGGAGAATGTTCCGCTCGGGAATGGTTATGATGATAGTAACAGGAGTCCTTTCGTTCCTAGTTCTATATATGTCGGCGCCATTGTTTGCAGAAGCAATGCTTGGTAAACAAAGTATACACAGTAATGTAGAAGAAGTTACGACGATTATTCGTCTTGTAAGTTTTGCACTTATTGTTGTACCAGCAGCGAGTTTAATTCGTGGTTATTTCCAAGGTCACCAATCTATGGGACCGACCACTGTTTCGCAAATTATTGAACAAATTATTCGTATCGTCTTTTTATTAGCGGGTAGTTTTATTGTTATTAAAGTACTTGGCGGTACAGTTGCAACAGCGGTTGGGGTAGCGACATTTGCTGCGTTCGTTTCAGCAGTTGGAGCACTCGGCGTATTAATTTGGTACTGGTTAAAACGTAAAAAACATTTGGACCAATATTTAATTGAACAAACTGTACCAGAATCGACAGTGAGTACCGTTCAATTATTTAAAGAATTATTTGCATATGCGATTCCTTACGTTGTAATTGGGTTAACAATTCCTTTATATCAACAAATTGATACATTGACATTTAATTCAATTATGCAAGCGATTGGCCAAGGTGATATCGCAGAGAGAGCGCTTGGTATTTTCACAATGTGGACGCATAAATTAATTATGATCCCTGTATCGCTTGCAACAGCGTTTAGTTTAACGCTTGTACCAGCGATTACAAAATCATTTACTGAAAAACAATACCGTTATTTAAAGTTACAAATTACACAAACATTCCAGGCAAATATGTTCTTAACATTGCCAGCAGTTGTCGGTATTTCAACACTTGCATATCCAATTTATACTGCGTTCTATGACTTAGATCCACTAGGTGGACAAGTGTTAATGTGGTATGCACCGGTTGCGTTGTTATTCGCTTTATTTACCGTAACAGCAGCAATTCTGCAAGGAATCAATCAACAAAAACATGCGATTGTCGCGCTTATTATGGGTGTTATTTTGAAATTCGTATGTAACGTAATCTTTATTCGTTATTTTGGTACAGTTGGAGCGATTTTAGCAACAGCAGTCGGATTCTTAGCTTCCGTATGGTATACGAATCGACAAATCAAAAAACATGTACACTATTCATTTGGTGTTGTATATAAGAGAACTTTCCAAATTGCAGTATTAACACTTGTAATGGTCATTGCTGTAAAGTTATCACAATGGATTCTGTCCTTCATGATCTCGCCTGATGGCCGAATGGGTGCTCTTATTACAGTTGTGGTTTGTGCAGGTATTGGTGGTCTTGTGTACGGATTGTTAGCAATTCGCACAGGAGTACTTGAACGAGTATTTGGCGGAGAAGCGTTAGAGAAAATCCAACGTAAACTTGGCAATAGATTCAAAATAAAGTTGAAATCAAAAGGGGCGTAATTACGTCCCCTTTTCTATGATAAACAAAGAAGGTGAAAAACGTGAGATTAGATAAATTATTAGCAAATATGGGATATGGAAGTAGAAAAGAAGTAAAGAAACTATTGAAAGACGGCGTTGTAAAAATTGATGGAACGCCAGTGAAAGATGCGAAGGTTCATGTAAATGTAGAAGAGCAAGAAGTTATGATTCACGGAGAAGTTGTGGAATATAAAGAGTTTGTTTATTTAATGTTGCATAAACCACAAGGCGTTATTTCAGCGACAGAAGATGATAATCATGAAACGGTAATAGATTTATTAGAGTTAGAAGATGCAATTTTTGATCCGTTCCCAGTTGGACGACTTGATATTGATACGGAAGGTTTCTTATTGATAACAAATGACGGGAAGTTATCACATCAATTGTTATCTCCGAAAAAGCATGTGCCGAAAAAATATTATGCACACGTTGCAGGAGTAGTAACAGAAGAGGATGTAAAAGAGTTTGCTAAAGGTGTTATTTTAGATGATGGCTATGAAACAAAGCCAGGTGCACTTACAATATTAAAAAGCGATGAGATTTCTGAAATCGAGCTTGTGATTACAGAAGGAAAGTTCCATCAAGTGAAGCGTATGTTTGAAGCGGTAGGGAAAAAAGTAGTCTACCTAAAGAGAACAGAGATGGGACCATTAGTATTAGATGAAGAGCTAGAACTTGGACAATACCGAGAGCTATCAGATGAAGAAGTAGAAATGTTAAAAACATATCAGGTAGATACTGAGAAATAGTGCTGTTTTTGGCGCAGAAAAGACCCCTTTCTAATGAGTTAGAAAGGGGTATGTATTTATTTACATACAATTATTTTTTCATTATGAGGTCATTCTCACTTTCTTTCCTGTTGTTGTCCACTTACCGCGGCAAGGGCTATACACGAGTTCATTAAACTGCAACACATTTAGATCACGTTGTATCGTTCGCGGTGTGATCCCGAACTCATCTACAAGGTCTTTCGTCGTTACCGTTCCGTTTTCATTGATGTACATATAAATTGATTTAATGCGTGTTAGCATACGAGTAGTTGTAGGTTTCAAGAGAAAACCACTCCTCTACTAGTTTTTTTGACCCCATTCAGGAAAGAAGGTCGTTACTACCATTGTACTCTACATGATAAAATTCATGCTTTAATCTACTTAAATTTTACAAAAGTTTAACAAATATTCATATAGAAAAATATTGGTAGTTGACATTTTATATATGGTCAGTCAACTAACACATAAAATTCTACGTAAAACGCCAAATTCCTGCAAAATTTTTTGAAAAAATAAAAGAAAAACTAATGGGAAATATCTGAAATATTACAATTGTTCGGTATTTGAGTTTCGTATATGGCATAAGAGATTTCGGTTTGTTATGATGAAAGAAACAATATAGTGAAGGATGGATGCGTGATGTCAGCGATTAATTGGACAGAAGAAGTTGCAAAACGAAAAGATGATTTAATTCGTGATACACAACAATTTTTACAAATTAAAAGTGTATGGGAAGAAGAATCAGCGAAAGAGGGCGCACCATTCGGTGAAGGTGTAGAAAAAGCTTTATCTTTCATGTTACATAAAGGAGAAACTGAAGGTTTTGCTTCTAAAAATTTAGAAGGGTATGCAGGTCATCTTGAAATGGGACAAGGAGAAGAGTTAGTAGGTATTCTTTGTCACGTTGATGTTGTACCAGAAGGAGATGGCTGGACGACTCCGGCATATAGTGCAGATATTCGAGATGGGAAGATTTTTGCGCGTGGTGCAATTGACGATAAAGGCCCAACGATGGCAGCTTATTATGCGATGAAAATTGTGAAAGAATTAGGTTTACCTCTTTCAAAACGCGTTCGCATGATTTTAGGAACAGATGAGGAAAGCAATTGGAAATGTGTAGATCACTACTTTAAAAACGAAGAAATGCCAACAATCGGTTTTGCGCCAGACGCAGATTTTCCAATTATTAATGCAGAAAAAGGAATTTCTGATATACAAGTTGTGCAAAGTGGTAGTGAAGAGAAGAACGGTACATATGAACTTGTTTCATTTGAATCAGGTCGCCGTTTAAATATGGTTCCTGATTTTGCAGAAGCGATTATTACAGGAGAAGATGTAAATGCACTTACAGTAGCATATGAAGAGTATTTACAAACTGCTAAAAAAATAGGTGAAGCAATTGTAGAAGGGAATACGGTGACGTTGCAAATCAAAGGGATTTCAGCTCACGGATCTACTCCAGAGAAGGGTGAGAATGCAGGTTTATTACTGGCAAACTTCTTAACTACAGTTGCTCTTGATGGACAAGGGGCTTCGTTTGCATCGTTTGTGACAGAAACATTTACAGGAGATATTTTAGGAGAGAAAGCTGGTATTTCTTATAAAGACGATATTAGCGGTCCGTTAACAGTGAATGTTGGTCGCCTTTCTTATACAAAAAAGAATGGTGGTAATTTAGGATTAAATGTACGTTACCCGGTTACGACTAACTTTGAAGAAATGATTGCAAAGTTAAAAGAATACGTTGGTAGTCATGGATTTAAAGTGGCGGATTATTCAAACTCTCGCCCGCATCACGTTGATAAAGATCATGTGTTAATTCGTACGTTGCAGCGCGTATATGAAGAACAAACAGGAGAAAAAGCAGAGCTATTAGCAATCGGCGGCGGTACTTACGCTCGTTCATTGAAAGCTGGCGTTGCGTTTGGTCCGTTGTTCCCTGGAAAAGAAGAACTTGCGCATCAAAAAGACGAGTACATTGAAATTGAAGACTTATTAAAAGCAACAGCAATTTACGCGCAAGCAATTCATGAATTAGCGAAGTAATGGATATATAAATAAGAAGAGGCCGTCCCAATAAATATTTTGGGACGGTTTTCTGTTACATATAGTTTGTTGAAACGTCGATATAATTGATTTCGCGATCTTAACTTGGTTAAACTTTTAGGAAAGTTTGATTCTTTTTAATTGAATGAGATAAGAAAGAAAAGCAACAATAGAAAGAAGGAGAAGATGTACATGGAGCTGCATTATTTTGTCGCGATTACGTTACCAAGTCATATAAAAGAAGTGCTGTCTAACTATAAAGAGGAAATGCAGGAAGAATTACCATTTCGTTCGTGGGTACATAAAGAAGACTATCATATTACCCTTTCATTTTTAGGTAGTGCGACAGAGGAACAATTAAAAGGAATAAAGAATGGATTACAAACACTTATAGAAACAAAGGAATTATCGTTCACCTTACAAGGGTTTTCAACGTTCGGTATGGAAGATAGGCCGCGTATTTTTTGGTCAAAGGTAAGCGAGAATCAAGATTTGTTTCAATTACAAAAGCAAGTACATGCTATTTGCGAAGGGAATGGATTTCCTTTAGAAACGCGCCCGTATCATCCGCATATTACTGTTGCTCGTAAATGGGTAGGAGAAGAACAGTTTGATTTAGAACATATAAAGAAAGTGCCTGAAATATCATTTCAGGCGGATACGATTACTTTATACGAATCTCACGTGAAGGAGACACCGAAGTATAAAGCGATTGCTGAAATAAAATTACAAAAATAGAATGTATGAAAACGTTTTTTATACAGGTGAATATACTATAGAGAATAATGTGTTACTGTATAGGGCTTCGCTGATAAGAAAAGCCTTATCATTTGCAGCTCGTTTCACCCCTCTATTTACTGTCCATAAAGGCCCAATTGGCGCGGGCTAACAATCAGTGGGAAAGCCTTCCTACTGATCAAAGTTTCACTTTATTTTAACTTTAAGAATGATGGTGATTTTTTTATGTTGAAAGTAAAACGTCCATTTGATGCCTATTTAGATGAAATGAATAAAATTACAATTTTGCTCCCACATGCGTATGGAACAAGTCGGACATTTCGTTTGCAAGAAGGAAGTAACGTGAAAGATTTACCGATTGCTCATACAATTGCGCTTCCGGATGCAACGAAGTATGAGTGCTTTATAGAAGAGCCGCTAGATGTGGGGAAGTATTATACAGTACGAGATGAACGGAATGAAGAAACAGATTTACAAATAGGTGCTGTCATAAGAACAGCGATTTTCGATGAAAAGTATTATTACGAAGGTACAGATTTAGGAGCCGTGTATCAAAAAGAAGCAACGACATTTAAAGTATGGGCTCCAACTGCGAGGCTTGCAAAAGTAAGGACTTATAAAAGTGATAAAGAATATACCGATCATGAAATGTATAGAGGAGAAAATGGGGTTTGGACTCATACGTTACAAGGTGATTTAGCTGGAGAAAAGTATACATTTCTTGTTTGTATTAATTTAATATGGAATGAAGCGGTCGATCCTTACGCAAAGTCAGTGACTGTAAATGGGAAGTACGGCATTGTTATCGATTTGGAAAAGACAAATGTAATAAAAAGAGAGCAATTACCAACATTACAGTCAATGACAGATGCCATATTGTATGAACTGCATATTCGTGATGCTACTATTCATCAGGGCAGTGGTGTGAGTAAAAAAGGAACATATAAAGGGCTAATGGAAGAAGGAACAACAGGGCGAAATGGGACGTTAACAGGCTTGTCTCATATAAAAGATTTAGGTGTTACACATGTTGAATTATTGCCTTTATATTGTTTCGGTGGTGTAGATGAGGCGAATCCTTCCTCTGCATATAATTGGGGTTACAATCCGTTATATTATAATGCGCCAACGGGATATTATGCTACAGACCTCTCTGATCCGTATAACAGGATAGTAGAGTGTAAACAGTTGATTGAAACATTTCATGAGCATGGCATTAGGGTAATTATAGATGTTGTATATAATCATGTGTATGAAAGAGAGCTATCATCATTTGAAAAGCTTGTCCCAGGATATTATTTTCGTCATGGTGAAGATGGCATGCCTTCTAATGGGACGGGAGTCGGGAATGATATAGCATCTGAACGGAAAATGATGAGGAAATTCATTGTAGAGTCTATTTTATATTGGCTTACTGAATACAATGTTGACGGATTCCGATTCGACTTAATGGGAATTTTAGATGTGGATACAATGAATATAATAGAAAAAGAAGTGCGAAACATAAAGCGAGATGCATTGTTATTAGGAGAAGGATGGGAGCTACAAACACCACTTCCTGCTGAAGAAAAAGCAACGTTAAATAATGCAAAGAAAATGCCGCATATTGCGCAATTTAATGATCAATTTCGTGATGGGATAAAAGGGAGTACCTTTCATATAAATAAACGTGGTTTTGCATTTGGTGGGCATGTAGACTGTAATCATTTGCAGTATATAGCATCGGGAAGTCTTTTGAGTATGAAAGAAACAGGTCTGTTTCTAGAGCCTGTGCAAAGCATTAACTATGTAGAATGTCATGACAATATGACGATGTGGGATAAATTAATGCGGAGTAATGAAGAGCCAGAAGAGATTTTGAAAAAACGTCACCTTCTATCGAGCGCAATGGTGATTCTTTCGCAAGGCATTCCTTTTTTACATGCTGGGCAAGAGTTTTATCGTACGAAGCAAGGAAATGAAAATAGTTATAATGCAAATGATGAAATTAATCAATTAGATTGGGATCAAAAAGAGGAAGAGATAGAGACCGTTAACTATATAAAAGGTTTAATTGCGATTCGCAAAGAGCACGGAGCATTCCGATTACAAAACGCAGACCTTATAAAAAAACACATGACTTTTTTGCAAACATCTCCAGAAGTACTTGCATATCATCTAGAGCATGCAGAATCATTTGGACCGTGGAAAGAGATTATAGTTTTATTTAATAGCGGTTTAGAAGCTAAAACGGTGCAACTTCCGAAAGAAGAAACGTGGCATGTGTTAGTAAACGAAAAGCAAGCGAAAATAGAGCCAATTTCTTCATTTAGAGGAAAGGAACTTAGGCTCGCTCCGATTAGCACGTATATATTGACGATAATGTGACAAATCGCTACTTGACGATGAGAATGTAATAAATGTAGAATTGACAAAGGTGACGATTTTGATAAGTTGTCATTCTATGACTGGTTTTGTAAAATAAAATAGAGAATTTTTGGCTTATGCCAAGTTTTCTTTTCATTTACAGTAAAATATATGAATCCACAACATGTGTAGAAATGTTGCGGTTTTTCTTTTCATAACTATAAAAGATAAGGATTTGTTAACGGGTAATGAATATGGAATGGTTGGAACAATTATTAGGAAAAGAGTGGAGTCTTGTACCGGCTGGTGGAGTAACGGGCGATGCGTATATTGCGCAAAACGGACAACAGAAGTTATTTTTAAAGCGGAATACATCGCCCTTTTTAGCGGTATTGTCAGCAGAAGGAATTGTTCCAAAATTACTTTGGACAAGAAGGGTAACGAACGGTGATGTAATTTCTGCTCAAAAATGGCTTCCGGGACAGAAGCTAGAGCCAGAGGATATGAAACTAGAACGTGTTGCGAAACTTTTGAAGAAAATACACTCCTCTAAAGCGCTTGTACAGATGATTCAAAGACTTGGGAAGCAGCCGCTTCACGCACAAGAGTTATTACAACAACTGCAACTTGTTTTAAGAGGAGATATAAGGGATGATGAAACAATTCAGCAAGGCCTTCAATATTTAATGGATTCATTAAAAGATATTGAATACAATGAATTCGTTGTATGCCATTGTGATGTGAACCATAACAACTGGCTATTGTCGGATGAAGATGAGTTGTTTTTAATTGATTGGGATGGAGCCGTAATTGCTGACCCAGCTCTAGACCTCGGTATGTTATTATATTGGTACATTCCGCGCCATGAATGGAGCGAGTGGCTCGAATATTATGATATTGAAATGGATGAATCGCTGCTTAGGCGTATGAGATGGTATGTAATAGCACAAACGATTTTGTCTATGCAATGGCACACAACAAAAAAACAGCAAGCAGAAGCTGAATATTGGCATCAATATTTACAGCAACTACTTGCTTCAGAGTAATACTTAAGAAAAATTGTCCATTCCAGCAATCCACTGAGTAAGTTGTTCTTGATTATTGGAAATGTGGTTGTCCAAATTAGAGGAAGATTTACCCGATTGACTATAAGAATATACATCGTTTAGCATGGATTTAGCGTCACTACTTATACTATCGTTTGCGAGTAACGATTGAATGAGACGCTCTAATTGCTCGCATTCAGAAACTGTCCCGCAACAATCACTTTGGTGATTGACTAAAATATCTTTCAGCACTTCTAATTGATGTTGTTGATTAATTGGCATGAACGGATCATCCTTTCGATTGTTTTTCTCTTCAAATGTACGAGAAAAAGCTGTTTCGTCATGGAATGTTTAATGCTGTATGTAGTTTTTATCAAAATGGTACATCTTATACTTGAAAGAAACGGACCGAGTGCTCGTACGTACTTGGTTTTTTGTTTGGGAGATTGATTAAAACAGAGAGAAGGAATTATTCCTTTAAAATAGCTATGTAAAGAGAGGGAGACATCTATGCGTTTAAGACATAAACCATATGCAATGGATCGAATTAATGAGTATTCACATATCGTAATCGGAAACCCAGAGGAGCGCGCTGGTAACTGGAAAGAAGTATTTGGAAATGAACAACCAATTCATATTGAAGTAGGTACAGGTCGTGGCCGCTTTATGTATGATATGGCAAAAGCAAACCCACATATTAATTATATTGGAATTGAAAAATTCACAAGTGTTGTTGTAGATGCACTTGATAAATTAATTGAAGAAGAAGTACCGAACTTAAAGTTAATTAATAAAGATGCTGAAGATTTAACAGTTTTCTTTGCAAAAGGTGAGATTGACCGCGTTTATTTAAACTTCTCAGATCCATGGCCGAAGAATCGTCATACGAAGCGTCGTTTAACGTATAAAACATTTTTACGCAATTATGAAGAAGTGTTAGTAGAAGGCGGAGAAATTCATTTCAAAACAGATAACCAAGGTTTATTTGAATACTCTCTAATGAGTATGGCTGAGTATGGTATGTTATTAACTTACCTGAGCCTAGATCTTCATAATAGTGATTATGAAGGAAACATTATGACAGAATACGAAGAGAAATTCTCAAGTAAAGGTCATCGTATTTACCGAGTTGAAGCAAAATATCGTACAGAGCCTATGCAGTAATGCATAGGTTTTTTTATGTCTAAAATAATCAGAATTTTATGTTAAGATTATTTAAAAGGGGGATGTGTAATGGAACAGTTACAAATTGGAGATATAAAAGTAACGTGGTTAAAAGGCGGGAATACACATTTAGATGGAGGGGCAATGTTTGGTGTTGTGCCGAAAGTACTTTGGTCACGTAAATATAAACATAATGACACAAATCATATTTATTTACGAACAGATCCGTTACTTTTACAAACGAAAGACGGAAATATGTTGATTGATTCAGGAATAGGAAACGGTAAGTTGAATGAGAAGATGAAACGAAATCAAGGTGTAACAGAAGAATCATCGGTTTATGAATCGTTAGAAAAACAGGGATTAAAGCCTGAAGATATTCATTATGTTTTAATGACACACCTTCATTTTGATCATGCATCTGGCCTAACAAAATGGGATGGGGATCACCTTGTACCAGCATTTCCGAATGCGAAAGTTTACGTAAGTGAAACAGAGTGGAATGAAATGAGGAACCCAAATATTAGATCCCGTAATACATATTGGAAGGGAAATTGGGAACCGATTGTAGATCAAATTGTTACGTTTCAGCAAGAAATAGAAATTACAGATGAAATCAAGATGGCACATACTGGTGGTCATAGTGATGGACATGCAGTCATCATTTTGGAGAGTCAAGGGGAAACGATGCTACATTTAGCAGATCTCTTGCCGACGCACGCGCATCAAAATGTATTATGGGTAATGGCATACGATGATTATCCGATGACATCGATTGAAAATAAACAAAAATGGATGGAGTATGGTGCTGAAAAAGAGGCGTGGTTTACGTTTTATCATGACGCATATTATCGTGCTGTGAAGTGGAATGAGGAAGGGCATATCGTAGAAAAAATAGAACGGAAAACGAGTATAGAAGCATAAAAATAGGAGGTTGTTCCATCATATTTATTGGAGCAGCCTCTTTTTTATTGTCGGGTTTTGTCGGTAAGTCGATATATTTAAAAAATCGCTGATATAATTTTAATCAATACCCACAATTTCAAAAAATAAGAGGTTCACCTAATGGGAACCCTCCTTTTTATGCTGCTATAACCTCTAAAACAGTACCTGTTTTAGCATCAACTAAAAATTCAAATCGTTCTTGTATATCATCTAACATCGTTGTAAGACCGCCGCGATACACTTCGTATGCGACATCATATTTTTCAAATGTCTCTGGAACCATATGTACCCAAGAGCCAGTAATTTCACCTTTATGACTTAATGCTTGTTTCACCATTTTCAATGCTTTTTCTGAAGAAATATGGGATTGTTCTTGTACTTTGTTTGCAACAAGATAACCAGCTGCGAACCCAACGCCAAGACCTGCTACTAAACCTTTCCAGCTCATATATTCACCTCAATTCTATAAAATAAAAATAGTGTACCAATAATAATTATAAAGCAAATACAGCTAAAAAAGAAGAAACTAGAAACATTTCGAAAATTTCGTTACAATAAAAGAGGTATTCTACTAAGGTTTGAAAGAAGGGGACTTCGTGAATAAAGAGACATTACAATTATTTCGTACGTTAACAGAATTACAAGGTGCATCAGGTTTTGAACATGATGTACGCCGTTTTATGAAGCAAGAATTAAGCAAATATGCGGATGAAATTGTACAAGATGGTTTAGGTAGCGTATTTGGTCTGAAAAAAGGGGACGAAACTGGCCCACGTGTTCTTGTAGCAGGTCATATGGATGAAGTAGGTTTCATGGTTACGCAAATTACGAAAAACGGAATGCTTCGTTTTCAAACGTTAGGCGGCTGGTGGAGCCAAGTGCTATTAGCGCAGCGCGTACAAGTGATGACGAAGAATGGTCCTGTTGTTGGGGTTGTTGGTTCTATCCCTCCTCATTTATTAAGTGACGCGCAACGTGCAAAACCGATGGATATAAAAAATATGTTAATTGATATAGGTGCAGATAGTTATGAAGATGCGATTGAAATTGGTGTAAAACCAGGACAACAAATCGTGCCGATCTGTCCGTTTACGCCGATGGCAAACGAAAAGAAAATTATGGCGAAAGCTTGGGACAACCGTTACGGATGTGGCCTTGCAATCGAATTATTAAAAGAATTAAAAGACGAAACATTACCAAACACATTATACTCTGGTGCGACTGTACAAGAAGAAGTTGGTCTTCGCGGTGCACAAACTGCTGCAAATATGATTCAACCAGACATTTTCTATGCGCTTGATGCAAGCCCAGCGAATGATGCATCTGGTGATAAAACGCAGTTTGGTCAATTAGGAAAAGGTGCTCTTCTTCGTATTTACGACCGTACAATGGTCACACATAGAGGAATGCGCGAATTCATTTTAGATACAGCAGAAACACACAACATTCCGTACCAATACTTTATTTCACAAGGTGGTACAGATGCAGGCCGTGTACATACAAGTAACTCAGGTATCCCATCAGCAGTAATTGGTGTTTGTGCGCGCTACATTCATACACATGCTTCTATTTTACATGTTGATGATTATGCGGCAGCGAAAGAGTTAATTACGAAGCTTGTAAGAGCAACGGATAAAACGACATTAGAAACAATTAAGAATAACGCGTAGAGAAGAAGGGCTGAAGAGCCTTTCTTTTTTTAGGTGGAAGAGATACCCTATCGATGAGTGGTGGCCGTGCTCCCATGTATAAAGAGTAATTTGATTAAGGTAAGATATATAGAGGTGAATGAAATGAAAGTAGTAGTTGGATCGAAGAATAAAACGAAGGTTGATGCTGTGGAGAAGGTTTGGAAAGATGCTGAAATTACATCTCTTTCTGTTCCTTCAGGAGTAGCAAACCAGCCGTTTTCAGATGAAGAGACGATGCAAGGAGCGGTTAATAGAGCGAAGCGAGCGCTACAAGAAGGAGAAGCTCAAATTGGTATTGGGTTAGAAGGCGGCGTAATGAAAACGGAGCACGGTTTATTTATGTGTAACTGGGGCGCGCTAGCAACAAGTACCGGTAAAACATTCGTTGCAGGCGGTGCACGTATTAAGTTACCAGCCGATTTTTTAGCACCTCTTGAAGAGGGTAAGGAGTTAAGTGAAGTGATGGAAGAGTTTGTACAGAGAAAAGATATTCGTAGTCACGAAGGTGCGATCGGTATCTTTACAGATGATTATGTCGACCGCACGGAATTATTTGTACACGTTGTTAAGTTACTTGTTGGGCAATATAAGTATGACGAAAAGCAAGCATAAACCTTGCACCATGTGCGATGTATGGTAGTATAAAAGAAAGATTATAACATGAAAAAAAGCACTCGTTAGAGGAGGAAATATAGATGAAATCATTAGAAAGCATGGAGCAATTCCAACAATTAAAAAATGAAGAGAATGTAGTCTTTATGTTCTCAGCAGAATGGTGCCCAGACTGCCGTTTTGTAGATCCATTTATGCCAGAAGTAGAAGAGAAATATAGTGATTTCTCATTTTACTATGTAGATCGTGATGAGTTTATTGATCTATGCGTAAAATTAGACGTATTTGGCATTCCGAGCTTTGTAGCGTACAATAAGGGTGAAGAAACAGGTCGCTATGTAAACAAAGATCGTAAAACACAAGAACAAATCGAAGAGTTTATTGAAGGTTTAAAATAAGGCAATTTGCCAATTGAATTGTAAAACAACCTCTACCTTCGCGGGGGAGGTTGTTTTTTTGGAAGGGAGGAAAAAGAGATGAAGATGACAAGTAAAAAGATGAAAGACGAGTTAATGAAGAAATTATCTCGCCCAGAATGGGACTTTCAGTATGATAGCGAGAAAGAAGTTCTACGTATAGAACAGAAAGACTCGAAAAAGGGTATTAACGTATCGCTTCCAGGAGTTGTGGCAAAATGGGAAGTGAATAAAGAAAAAGCAATTGAAGAGGTTGCCTATTACGTACAAGAAGCGTTAATTGCGATGCATAAAGAAGAAAATAGCGCAGCGAAAATTTTACCTGTTATTCGCTCTACTTCTTTCCCGAAACAAGCAGAAGAAGGAAATCCATTTATTATGACGGATCATACAGCGGAAACACGTATTTACTATGCGCTAGATTCGAATAAAACGTATCGACTCATTGATGAGCGTCTATTACAAAAATTAGAACTTACAGAGCAACAAGTGCGTGAAATGGCATTATTCAACGCTCGCTCATTAGGTTATGAATTTAAACAAGAAACAGTAGCAGGGAATACATTCTACTTTTTAAACACAAACGATGGGTATGATGCGACGCGTATTTTAAACGAATCGTTACTACAATCGATGCGTGAAAAGATTTCTGGTGACATGGTTGTTGCTGTTCCTCACCAAGATGTATTAATTATTGCTGATATCGTCAACGAAATCGGTTATGATATTATTGCACAAATGACAATGAAATTTTTTGCCGAAGGGCATGTTCCGATTACATCACTTTCATTCGTATATGAAGATGGAGACTTCGAGCCAATCTTTATTTTAGCGAAGAATCGGAAGAAGACAGATGGAAAAGAGAAAGGATGAACGAAGTGAACGTTTTTTACAACCTTGAAGGAATTGGTGACACTCTAATTGTTGCCTTACAAGATATTACTTTAGAGAACCGTACTTTTGATCGCAAAGGAGATGTTGCACGCGTATACGATCGTGAAAGCAATGAGACAGCTGGATTCAACATCTTTAATGCGTCTTCTTACTTAGAAGTAAAAGAAACAGGTAACCTAACATTAACGAAAGAATTTGTAGAAAAAATCAACGGAATTTTAGCGAAGAACGGCTTTGAAGAAGCAGTAGAAGCAGATCTTTCTCCAAAATTTGTTGTAGGCTATGTAGCTGAAAAAGAGAAGCATCCAAATGCTGATAAGTTAAACATTTGTAAAGTAGAAATTGGTACAGAAACATTACAAATCGTATGTGGCGCACCGAACGTTGATGCAGGACAAAAAGTGGTCGTTGCAAAAATCGGCGCTGTAATGCCAAGCGGTATGTTAATTAAACCAGCTGAACTTCGCGGAGTTCCTTCTTCAGGAATGATTTGCTCAGCACGTGAATTAGAGCTTCCAGATGCTCCACAAGAAAAAGGTATTCTTGTATTAGAAGATAGCTTTGAAGTTGGACAAGAGTTCAAATTTTAATTGATGTAAAAAAGAGAGGTTGTCCTTTTGGACAGCCTCTCTTTTCTATTGAATCGTTAATATATTGCGAGTTGTGATAGGTATATGTAGAAAATCGTTCATATTCATAAGGGTGTCACCTTTTTTCTTAAAATCTATATTGTATTTTATAAACAAACTAGTTAAAATTTAGAAAAATAGAAGGGGATAGACGTATGAAACAACAACTAAAAATTGCAGAACTTCTGAAACGAATTGAAACTTCAAAACAGCAAGATATCGAACTAGATTCTTATGAAATATATGTGTTTAGCGAAAATGAATTAGAAAAAGGACAAATCGGTTACCGATATGATAAACATAAAAACTCATTAATAAGTGAAGAAAACGGTAAATGGCAGGAAGAATGGATTGTTATTGGATATGAAACAGATATGGGGGATCCAGTTTTCGTAAATGTGGCTGATGATGCTTATCTAGTTTATACTGCAGAGCGCGGTACAGAAGCGTGGCAACCCGTTCATATTGGAAATATGGCTGAGATTATAAAACAATTATAAGAAAAACTTTGAGACCGGTGCAAAGTGATGGGAGAAAAACATGAAGCATATAAAAATAATGAGCATGATTGCATTCATTGGAATATATATGGGAGGTTGTTCGCAAGAAGGGCCGAAAAAGGAAGTAACATCTTCTGTGCAGGAAAAAAACAAAGATAACAAGGAAGACGCACCGGTAGAAAAGCAGCAAGCAGAACAAGAAAAGAAAGAAGAACCGCAAGCAGTTCAAACGAATGAGCAAGTGGAGCATAAGCAGGAGGAAGTGCCGGCTGAGGAAAAGAAAGAGGAAGCCACGCCAGTGCAGCCAACGGAGCAACTGCTGCAAAATAATGAACAAAAAGTAGAGAGTAATGAAAAACAAGGAAAGTTTCTTGTCGTTATTGATCCAGGGCATCAACAAAAAGCGAATTTAAATTTAGAGCCGATTGGGCCAGGAGCAACGACGCAAAAATATAAAGTGACAGATGGTACAACTGGTGTTGTGACGAAAAAAAGAGAGGCTATTCTTGTGTTAGAAATGGCTTTCATATTAAAAGAAAAGTTAGAAGCGAAGGGAATACAAGTATTAATGACGAGAACGTCACAAGATGTGGATATAAGTAATAAAGAACGCGCGACATTTGCGAATGACTATAAGGCGAATTTGTTTTTGCGTCTTCATGCAGATGGTTCTGAAAATCCGAATCAAAGTGGATTTGCTGTATTAACGCCGGCAGAAGGAAGTCCGTATACGAAAGAGATTTATGCTGAAAGTCTTCAAATCTCTCAAACGATTGTAAATAAAATGAGAGAGAATCAGCAAGTGAAAGTAAATGGAATTAAATTCAGGGAGGATCTTTCTGGATTTAATTGGGCAAAAGTTCCTGGCGTATTGTTAGAACTTGGGTTTATGTCAAATCCTGAAGAAGATAAAAAATTATCTGACCCACAGTATGTAAATTCTTTATTGCAAAGTGTAACGGATAGTGTAGATGAGTATCGGAAGAGTAAAGCTTAAACGCAGTCTTACATGGAAGGCTGCGTTTTTCCATATGAAAACACTCGTAAATTAGAATGTTATGGATAAATATGACATGCTTAATTTTACCTGCACTTTTTGCCGAATGCTGATACAATAAAGGATGTTACTATTTAGTAGAAAGAGTGGTAAGCATGTTAGATTGGATGAAAAAGCTGTTTAACAAAGAGGAAGAACAAACAGCGATAAATAAAGAAGTACCAAAGCAAATCGAAAGTCAGCCGAAGATCCCTCGTGTAAACCACTACACTGAAGCAAGAGAAGCACAAATGGCAAGTAGGAATGCAGGTAAATGCCGTTTTCCATTAGTACCGGATAATGGGTTCGATGAAGAGGATGTTATAGCAACAGGGCATTTTGAAGAACAACCTGTTCAAGTTGTAACATATGAAAATCAGCCTACTCAAAGAGGGGTCAAAGTGGAAAGAAGTAGACGACAGTATGTGGAAAAGGTAGTTTCTACATATGAAGAGCCGGAAGTACAATATGAACCGGAGCGAGAGCCTGTCGTAAAGAAAGCATCTGCACCTTCGCAAGAAAGTAACCGTAGACCATTTCGTCCAACAGAAATGATTTCGCCAATTTACGGATATAATCGTCCTTCTGTAGAGAAAAAGGTAGAAAAGCAGGAGGAAAAAAAGGAAAGAGAAGATCTTGAAATATCTGTAGAGGGCAAATCAGTCGTTGATGCATGGTTAGAGAAAAAAGGATATACATTATCTGATTTCTCAGAAGGACAAGCAACGAATTCTTCCAGTCATGAAGGAGTTGATCAGCTAGGTCAACAGAGTAAAAAGGAAGAAAAGTCAGTTGTCGATCAATGGCTAGAGAAAAACGGTTATGAAATTGAACGCCAAGAGCCTATAGTAGAAGCAAAAGAAGTGGTTCAAGAAATTAGTGCACCGCAGGAAGTTCCAACGGCTGAATTACTTCATCAAACAATTGCTGAGCATATGGAAGACGCTAAGCAAGAAAGTGATGTAGTGGTCCGAAACATTCTACAAGCGGAATTAGTAGATTCTAAAGTAGAGCAAGAGGATACAACATTATCAGAAGAAATTAAACGTAATACAGAAATAGAACAACCTACTATTGAAGTAGAAAAGCAAGCTCCAGAAGAATCAGTGATTGTCAAAACAGAAGAAAAACTGGAAGAAACAATCATTGTAGAAATACCAGAAGAAGTGGAAGTAATTGCAGAAACAGAAGCTCTAGAAGAAGTGGAAGTAATTGCAGAAACAGAAGCTCTAGAAGAAGTGGAAGTAATTGCAGAAACAGAAACTCTAGAAGAAGTGGAAGTAGTTGCAGAAACAGAAGCTCTAGAAGAAGTGGAAGTAATTGCAGAAACAGAAGCTCTAGAAGAAGTGGAAGTAGTTGCGGAAACAGAAGCTCCAGAAGAAGTGGAAGTAATTACAGAAACAGAAGCTCTACAAGAAGTGGAAGTAATTGCAGAAACAGAAGCTCTAGAAGAAGTGGAAGTAGTTGCGGAAACAGAAGCTCCAGAAGAAGTGGAAGTAATTACAGAAACAGAAGCTCTAGAAGAAGTGGAAGTAGTTGCAGAAACAGAAACTCTAGAAGAAGTGGAAGTAGTTGCAGAAACAGAAGAGCTAGAGGAAGCGGAAGTAATTGCAGAAACAGAAGAGCTAGAGGAAGCGGAAGTAATTGCAGAAACAGAAGAGCTAGAGGAAGCGGAAGTAATTGCAGAAACAGAAGAGCTAGAGGAAGCGGAAGTAATTGCAGAAACAGAAGCTCTAGAAGAAGTGGAAGTAGTTGCGGAAACAGAAGAGCTAGAAGAAGCGGAACCTGTAGCACTTGAGGAAACGCAGCAAGAAATGTTGTTAAATGAACAAATTAAACAAAAGAATGAGTTCATACATGTTACTGAGGCTGATGAACAAATGAAAAAAGATGTTCAAAGCTTTGCAAATGTTTTAATTGCAGAAGAAGCACCAGTTGCAGAAGAACAACGAACTGTAGAAGAAGCACCAGTTGCAGAAGAACAACGAACTGTAGAAGAAGCACCAGTTGCAGAAGAACAACGAACTGTAGAAGAAACGCCAGTTGTAGAAGAAGCACCAGTTGCAGAAGAGCAACGAGTTGTAGAGGAAACACCGGTTGCAGAAGAGCAACCAGCTGTACAAAAAGAAGAACCAAAACGTGAGAAAAAGCGTCATGTCCCATTTAATGTTGTTATGTTGAAACAAGACAGAACGCGAT
This sequence comes from Bacillus thuringiensis, assembly GCF_022095615.2. Lineage (NCBI taxonomy): Bacteria > Bacillati > Bacillota > Bacilli > Caryophanales > Bacillaceae > Bacillus > Bacillus thuringiensis. Next base: position 4,424,235 of record NZ_CP155559.1, on the reverse strand, counting down.
TAATGGAAAGACATGCGGCTAGAGCAAATGAAATGCAATCTTCTATGAGTGAACGAGTAGAGAATAAGCCTGTACAACAAGTGGAAGAAAAACCAGTGCAGCAAGTAGTGGTAGAACCACAAGTGGAAGAGAGACCAATGCAGCAAGTAGTGGTAGAGCCACAAGTGGAAGAAAAGCCAATGCAGCAAGTAGTGGTAGAGCCACAAGTGGAAGAAAAGCCAATGCAGCAAGTAGTGGTAGAATCACAAGTGGAAGAAAAACCAGTGCAGCAAGTAGTGGTAGAACCACAAGTGGAAGAGAGACCAATGCAGCAAGTAGTGGTAGAGCCACAAGTGGAAGAAAAGCCAATGCAGCAAGTAGTGGTAGAATCACAAGTGGAAGAAAAACCAGTGCAGCAAGTAGTGGTAGAACCACAAGTGGAAGAAAAGCCAATGCAACAAGTAGTGGCAGAGCAAGTACAAAAGCCAATTTCAAGTACGGAAGTACAAGAGAAAGCATATGTTGTAAATCAAAGAGAGAACGATATACGAAATGTATTGCAAACACCACCGACATATGCAATTCCGCCATTAACATTGCTATCAATTCCACAGCAAGCAGCGTTAGATAATACGGAATGGTTGAATGAACAGAAAGAATTATTAGATACAACGTTTAATAATTTCCACGTTGGTGCACATGTTATTAACGTATCGCAAGGTCCAGCGGTAACTCGTTTTGAAGTACAGCCAGACCCAGGTGTGAAAGTAAATAAAATTACAAATTTAAGTGATGATATTAAGCTGAGTTTGGCTGCGAAAGATATTCGTATTGAAGCGCCGATTCCGGGGAAGAGTGCGATTGGAATCGAAGTTCCAAACAAAGAAAGTAAGCCAGTATTCCTTCGTGAAATTTTAAGAAGTCCTGTGTTTACAAAGAGCGAATCACCGCTTACAGTTGCGCTAGGGCTTGATATTTCAGGCGATCCAATTGTAACGGATATTCGAAAAATGCCACACGGACTTATTGCGGGTGCAACAGGTTCTGGTAAAAGTGTGTGTATTAACGCAATTTTAACGAGCATTTTATATAAAGCAAAACCGCATGAAGTGAAGTTAATGTTAATTGATCCGAAGATGGTTGAGCTTGCACCATACAATTCTGTTCCACATCTTGTAGCACCTGTTATTACGGATGTAAAGGCTGCTACAGCTGCATTAAAGTGGGCAGTTGAAGAAATGGAGCGTCGTTATGAATTGTTTGCGCACGCGGGTGCTCGTGATTTAACTCGTTACAATACGATTGTAAGTGGGCGAGAAATTCCAGGAGAGACATTACCTTATATCGTTATTGTCATTGACGAGTTAGCCGATTTAATGATGGTAGCACCTGGTGATGTGGAGGAAGCGATTTGTCGTATTGCGCAAAAAGCACGTGCTTGTGGTATTCATTTATTAGTAGCAACGCAGCGTCCGTCTGTAGATGTTATTACAGGTTTAATTAAGTCAAACATTCCAACGCGTATTGCGTTTACTGTATCATCTCAAGTTGATTCGCGTACGATTATTGATATTGGGGGCGCGGAGAAATTACTTGGCCGTGGTGATATGCTATTTTTAGGAAACGGTACGTCTAAACCAGTTCGTGTACAAGGTGTATATGTATCGGATGATGAGATTGAGAAAACAGTTGATCATGTGAGAAAGCAAATGAAGCCGAATTACTTATTTAAGCAAGAGGATTTATTAGCGAAAACAGAACAAGCTGAGTCGGAAGACGAATTGTTCTTTGATGCATGTCAATTTGTTGTAGAACAAGGGGGAGCGTCCACATCTTCTGTACAGCGAAAATTCCGCATCGGTTATAATCGCGCGGCACGTCTCATTGAAGAGATGGAATCGCAAGGGATTATTTCTGAAGGAAGAGGAACGAAGCCGAGAGATGTCCTTATTTCTGAGGATGAATTCGCTGCTATGCAGGAAACAAATGTATAGTAAACGGTTTTGCTGTATACTAATAGAAAATGTTGGATAGTAAAGTAGGGAGTAAAGCGACATGAAAGAAATTGAATTAAAATTAAAAGGTGAAATAAATAGACTAACAAATAGAACATTTAAATTTGACGAACGTGTTGGAGAAGGATGGTTCTCTGCCGTTTACTTTTTAAAGACTAGAGAAATCATTGAAGAATTTCGCCCGAAAAGTGTTGTGACGATGCAATTTTTCCAAAAGGAAAATGCAGTTCTTTGCGGAACAGATGAAGTGATTGCGTTGCTACAAACATTCGCCAAAAATCCTGAGGAACTTGAAATTAACTCTTTAAAAGATGGCGATAATATTAGTCCGTTTGAAACAGTGTTAACAATTCATGGTCCTTATGAAAATTTTGGTTTTTTAGAAGGTGTCATTGATGGAATTTTAGCACGTCGTACATCAGTTGCGACAAACGTATATAACGTTGTCCAAGCTGCACGTAGCGTAGATAAAGAAAAACCAGTTATTTTCATGGGAGATCGTGACGATCATTATACACAACAAGCTGGTGACGGTTATGCAGCATACATCGGAGGTATGAGCGCACAAGCGACGCATGCGATGAATGAATGGTGGGGCAAGAGTGGTATGGGGACAATGCCTCACGCATTAATTCAAATGTTTAATGGTGATGTTGTGGAAGCGGCAAAAGCATATCATAAGAAATTCCCAGAAGATGAATTAGTTGTATTAATTGATTACAACAATGATGTCATTACAGATGCACTTCGCGTAGCGCGTGAATTTGGATCAACATTAAAAGGTGTACGTGTAGATACGTCGCGCACGATGATTGATCAATACTTCATTCGCCACCCAGAAGTACTTGGAACATTCGATCCACGTGGTGTAAACCCATCGCTTGTATTCGCACTTCGTAAAGCACTTGATGAAGAAGGATTCCAGCATGTAGACATCGTTGTAACTGGTGGATTTGATGAGAAGCGTATTCGTGAATTTGAAGCTCAAAACGTACCTGTTGATATATACGGAGTAGGAAGTAGTTTATTAAAAATGAATATTGGCTTTACTGGTGATAACGTAGAATTAAATGGAAAACCAGAAGCGAAAGCTGGTCGTAAATATCGTCCAAACCCACGTTTAGAGCGTGTTCAATTAGAAAAAAGAGAAGATATGTAAAAGAGAGAAAAACTGATAGGTGATTGACCCTATCAGTTTTTCTGTTATCATAGTATAGCGGCTTCTTTTTTGCTATAATGGATTTGTTATGGACATAAAAAGAAGTACGTACGAGTTTATCCTGATAAGTGAAGGGAAAGAAAAACTTCACTACATCAAAAATGTATGATGATTACCAAAATAAGAAAAGATTCATATACTGTCTTATAGATAGGCCGTTGTATTAGTTCGAAATGTTGGAGGTTCTTTAAGATGACAGTTTACCATTTTGTAGGAATTAAAGGAACAGGAATGAGTTCATTAGCTCAAATTCTTCATGACATGAAGCATACTGTTCAAGGGTCTGATTATGAAAAGCGTTTCTTTACACAAACAGCGTTGGAAAAGCGTAATATCTCGATCCTTCCTTTTGATAAAAATAATGTAAAAGAAGGACAAGTGATTATTGCAGGAAATGCGTTTCCTGATACGCATGAAGAAATCGTAGCAGCAAAAGAATTAAACATCCCGGTACATCGTTACCATCACTTCTTAGGTGACCTTATGAACCAATACACAAGTGTTGCTGTAACTGGTGCACATGGAAAAACATCAACAACTGGTTTGTTAGCCCATGTAATGCAAGGTGCACACCCTACATCTTACCTTATTGGAGATGGAACAGGGCATGGGGTAGAAAATAGTAAGTATTTTGTATTTGAAGCTTGTGAGTATCGTCGTCATTTCTTGTCTTACAATCCAGACTATGCGATTATGACAAACATTGATTTTGATCATCCAGATTATTTCTCAGATATCAATGATGTATTCAATGCATTCCAAGAGATGGCATTGCAAGTGAAAAAGGGCATTATTGCATGTGGAGATGATGAAGAACTTCAAAAAATTCAAGCGAAAGTACCTGTTATTTTCTATGGATTTGGAGAAGATAATGATTTCCAAGCACGTAACATTCAAAAGAGAACAGATGGTACTATTTTCGATGTATTCGTTCGTAATACGTACTATGACACGTTCAAAATTACAGGATACGGCAATCACAGCGTATTAAATGCATTAGCAGTAATCGCGCTTTGCCATTATGAAAACGTTGATGTAGAAGCAGTTAAGCATCAGCTAACAACTTTTGAAGGCGTAAAACGTCGCTTTAATGAAAAGCCAATGGGAGAGCAAGTTATTATCGATGACTACGCACACCATCCGACAGAAATTAATGCAACGATTGAAGCAGCTCGTCAAAAACACCCAGAGCGTGAAGTTGTCGCTGTATTCCAGCCACATACATTCTCACGTACAGAAAAATTTTTAGATGAGTTCGCTGAAAGTCTAAGCAAAGCTGACCAAGTATACTTATGTGATATTTTCGGATCAGCACGCGAAAACAAAGGTGAATTAACAATCGAAGATCTGCAAAAGCGTATTGATGGTGCAGAACTAATTACAGATACAACAACGGATGTATTAAAGAAACACAAAAACGGCGTTCTAATTTTCATGGGCGCAGGAGACATCCAAAAATTCGAAGCAGCTTACGTAAAAGAAGTTCAAGTTGCAGAGAAATAATAGAAAAGACGCATAGCTGTGGCTGTGCGTCTTTTTGTTGTGTTCAATATATTTTAAAAGGCGTTGATATGTTGGTATTGTTTATTCTTTTTGTAGAGTTGTTTTAACAAAACGATATAAATTGAACTAAAAAGTACATATCCAATTAAATAATAGAATGAAAACATATCGAATTGTTTTGTTATCATAATTCGAATGGCGAAAAAAGTAAACGGAAGAGCGATTAAAAGCCTTGAGCTAATGGAAATTATTGTTTTAAAGTATTTTAATAAATCTGTATTCCAATGGTTTTCTCTACAGATAAACCAAATGTTACTTGCTATAAAAGCTAGTACAAATGGCAAATTAGCTGAAATGTTGATGAAGCCTAGTACAATAGGCACTGATAGAGCGCCAAGTGGACCGATAGATAGGCCAGAATAATATTTAATAAATGTATTTGTAGATTGCTGTACATTTTGAATAGCATCTGTATATTCTACTGCAATTTCCTTTGCTAATTCTTTTGGAGGAAGAAATTCTTCAATGACTTGTGAAGGGATGCTTGCTAATGGTATCCCTTCACTTTCTTTACTTAATGCATTTTCATATAAATCCGATTTGATCTCTAGCACATGTTGTTCTCTTGCTGACGCAGGTAAGTTCATTAAACCTTTATGAAGATCATGTAAGAAAGAAGTAATGAGTTCATTTGAAAAGAATTGTTCTTTGTTCATTTTTTATCCTCTCCTTTAGCTAGTAACATTAGAGCATGATACACTGCATCATAATCATGTAAGCGACTATTTAAAATTTCTCTCCCTTCGTCTGTAATGCGATAGTATTTTCTTTTTGGGCCATCACCAGACTCTTCCCAATAGGAAATAGCCCAATTGTTTTTCGTGATTCGATTTAATATAGGGTAAATCGAACCGTTTGGGATATGAAACACAGGGATATCTTGTAATGCACTTGTAATTTCGTATCCGTACATAGGTTGTTTACGTATTAAAGATAAAATAGCGAGATCAAAAACACCTTTACGTAATTGAATTATAAAATTATCATTTTTTTCCATACTTTAACTATATATGATTCATATCTAGATATCAATCATATATAGTTGTTGTTCTTATATCAAACCGAAAAAAGTGTGAATATTTAACATTTTTCATCTGTAAGTGTTAGAATAATAAGAAAAATAAAAGGGGCTAAAAAGCATGTTCACACTTCGAGTAGATGACGAAATCGAATTACAGTTATTAGAGAAGCATCATAAAGAGGAACTATATCAATTAATAGACCAAAACCGTAATCATTTACGAAGATGGCTCCCTTGGGTAGATGGGATGAAATCTGCTGGTGCGTATGATGAAATTTGTCCGATGTGGTTAAAGAAGTTTGCAGAGGGAGACGGTTTTGAAAGTGGTATACGTTATAAAGGAAAGCTCGTTGGGATGGTAGGCATTCATCCGGTAAGTTGGGGGAAGAAAGCGGCGAGTCTCGGATATTACCTTGCAGAAGATGCTGGCGGGAAAGGCATTATGACGCGTAGTGTGAAGGCTGTAATTTACTATGCATTTGAGAATTTAAAATTAAATAAAATGGAAATTAGATGCGGTGTTGAGAATGTGAAAAGCCGCGCTATTCCAGAGCGTTTAGGATTTAAGCTAGATGGTATTTTAAGAGATGAAGAGTGGCTATACGATCATTTTCACGATATCGCTGTATATAGTTTACTAGCTTCAGAATGGAAGGAGATTCGATGAACGAGAAGATACGCATTATTCCGTATGAAAGTACGTTTCAAGATGAAGTAGTAGATCTTATCGTTCATATTCAGCAAAAAGAGTACAATGTTCCCATTACGAAAGAAGAGCAGCCAGACTTACTTGAAATAGAAACGTTCTATCAAAGGGATTATGGAAACTTTTGGGTTGCAACTTATGATGGGAAAGTAGTTGGAACAGTAGCTTTATTAGATATTGGGAACGATCAAGTAGCGCTAAGGAAAATGTTCGTAAAAAAAGAACTTCGCGGAAAAGAGTGGGGCGCATCACATAAGTTGCTCCAAACAGCAATTTCGTGGGCTGAGAATAAAAAGCTGAAAGATATTTACTTAGGAACGACAGTGAAATTTTTAGCAGCGCATCGTTTTTATGAAAAGAATAATTTCCAAAGTGTGAGTATAGACGAGTTGCCAAAAAGTTTTCCAGTGTTACAGGTAGATAAGAAATTCTATAGGTATATCGTGTGAGAAGGTCATTCAGAAATGGCCTTTTTTATGACTAAAATGGAAAAAGTGGTATAATTTAGGTTGGGGGGTGTAGGTATGAACTTTCCGATTCAAAGAAGTAAGTCGGTAGTAATTTTCGTTTGTTTCACGTTAGTTTTTATGTTCGTATATCCACTTGTCATGCTTTTCGCAAATAAAGAACAGTGGATGTCAGCGTTAATTGGAATGGGTTTATGCTTCCTTGTAAATGTGCCACTCGTTTGGGAAGTATTTATTAAAAAGCATAAAGTAGAAAATGGTGTATTGAAGTACGGCATTTTGAATGACGATGTTGTATTAAAAGATATTAGAGTTGTTCGTCAAGTTGGAAAGTATCTTGAAATTACGACGAATGCATACAAAGTACATATGGTTGCGATGCCGCAAGATGTGAATGAATTCTTGGCGCTTATCGAGAAAGAGAACCCAAATGTGAAAATAGAAATGGTAGGTAAGAAATGAAAAACGCTCGGAGAAAATTCCGAGCGTTTTTCATTATTTTAAGTTCTCTGGGTTTAAAGCTTCTAGTTCAGATACAACGAAGCGTCCGTCTTTACGGATCAGTACGTCGTCGAAGTAAATTTCGCCGCCGCCGTATTCAGGGCGCTGGATGCATACTAAATCCCAGTGGATGTTCGAGTTGTTGCCGTTCCATGCATCGTCGTAAGCTTGTCCAGGAGTGAAGTGGAAGCTGCCATCGATTTTTTCATCGAATAGGATATCTCCCATTGGATGTAAGATGTATGGATTTACGCCGATTGCGAACTCACCAACGAAGCGTGCGCCTTCGTCTGTATCGAAGATTTTGTTAATGCGCTCTGTATCGTTTGCAGTTGCTTCAACGATTTGACCATTCTCAAACTTAAGTTGTACATTCTCAAATGTATAACCGTTGTAAGGAGATGGTGTATTGTAAGAAACTGTACCGTTAACAGAATCGCGAACTGGTGCAGAGTATACTTCACCGTCTGGAATATTTAAATGACCTGAGCATTTAATAGCTGGAATGTCTTTAATAGAGAATGTTAAGTCAGTTCCAGGACCAGTTAAGCGAACTTTATCTGTTTTATTCATTAATGTAACAAGGCTATCCATCGCCTTATCCATTTTACCGTAGTCTAAGTTACAAACTTCGAAGTAGAAGTCTTCGAAAGCTTCTGTGCTCATTTTAGCAAGCTGCGCCATAGAAGCATTTGGGTAGCGAAGAACAACCCAGCGTGTTTTCGGAACGCGGATGTCTCTATGAACTTTCTTACCAACTGTTTGACCGTGAATTTGCATTCTTTCACTTGGTACGTCAGCTTGTTCGTTAATGTTATCGCCAGAGCGAAGGCCGATATAAGCGTCCATATCTTTCATTACGCTTGCTTCATACGCAGCGATTTGTTCGAAATGTTCTTCAGTAGCACCCATTAATAAAGAGCGATCTACTTGATGATCTTTTAAAGAAACGAATGGGAAACCACCAGCTGCATATGCTTCTTTTACAAGTGCAGTTACAAGTTCTTTTTGTAAGCCAAAGTTTTCAATTAATACTTTTTCGCCTTTTTGTAAGCGAATAGAGTAGTTAATTAAATTGTATGCTAACTTTTCAATGCGTGGATCTTTCATATGTAAAGCCTCCCTACTAATTATGTATCCTCTCCTATTGTAACCTACTTAGTGGAATTTGTTGAATCATTTATGTTAAAGTTAACGAATAAGTATGAAAATTCTAATGAAAAGATAGGGATTAGAACGAAACGGAAAATGATTGTATAATAGGAGAAAGTATGAAAAAGATAAAGGAAGTGATGAAATGCAAGTTCTTTTATATGTAAGTGCGGCTATTATCGCGGTTGCTTTCGCTGTATTAGTAGTGTATGTATGCAGAACGTTGTTATCGGTTCAGAAGACGTTAGAAAACGTTGCAAGCACATTAGAAGGTTTGGAAAAGCAAATGCAAGGGATTAGCGTAGAGACGGAGCAATTATTACATAAAACAAATGCGTTAGCTGATGACATTCAACAGAAATCACAATCATTAAATAAAGTAGTATCGGGTGTAGATGGAATTGGAACGACAATCCATTCTTTAAATACGAAACTTCGTAATGTATCAGATTCTGTTACGGACGAAATTGAAAATAATGCAGATAAAGTAGCGCAAGTTGTACAGTGGAGTAGCGCAGCAATTGAAGTATACAATCATTATCGTGCGACAAGACAAGAGAAAAAGGTTGAAAAAGAAGAGCGTAAATTAGAGAGACTTGAGAAAAAAGCTGAAAAAAAAGAAAAGCGCTCTAGACTTCGTATGAGAGGTGAATCGTGATGAATATGACAAAAGTTGAAACAATTGAAGAGCTTGAAGTATTAGTAGAAAAAAACGAGCCGTATGTTCTTTTTAAACATAGTACGACATGCCCGATTAGTCATGGTGCCTATACAGAATTTCAAGCGTATTGTAGTGAAGAAAGAGCGGTGCCAGCGTATTACTTATACGTACAAGATGCGAGAGATGTTTCGAATCGTGTTGCAGAACAGTACAGCATTAAACATGAATCTCCGCAAGTGCTATACATAAAAGATGGGATGGTAGTATGGAATACGTCTCATTGGAACATTAAAAAAGACGCTTTAGAAGAGAATGTTAAGTAAAAAGAAGCAAGCTAAAGGTGCTTGCTTCTTTTTTTGTTTTTGTTGAAATATATTTAATGGTACACTGTTAATAGTTCAAATTAAATAACTAGATTGTTGAAAGTAGGTTTTAAGTAATGAAGAAAATGGCATTATCCTTCGCGGTTGTAAGTTTATTACTAGGAGCTTGTAGTAATAATACGATTAGTAAGAAGGATGAAGTTATACAGAAGGATACGAAAGAAAAAAGTATGATTCCGAGAACTGCTGTTTCTAAAGATTATTATAGAACTGTAATTCCTTTAAAGGAACAAAAGGTTATAAATACAGCTAATATAACAACAAATTCTAAATTAGATTTAGCAGAGTATGAAAATGGTTTAATGAATATTGCAAAAGAGCAATTTGATACAGAAAATCATGTACTACAATTAAATCAATATATTCCTGATAAGTTAGTTGATGAACTAGTAGCAAAAGTAAAAGCACCCGTTTTGACAAATATTATAGAACAAGACTATTTCGGGAAGCAGAATTCAAATGAATTAAGTTTATCTGGCGTTGTGATCGGGTTGGCAATGTCGTCAACTGTATCGAATGAAGAAGCAATGTCTAAAGGTGCTGAAGTTGCTAAGCAACTTACTGAGGCTATTAATAAAAATGACAAGTATAATAAATCTCCAATTACGTTTGCTATCTTTAAGCAAGAAAGTACAAGTTCTTTAAAAAATGGTACATATATTGCTAGTGCTACCGTTCAAAAGAATGATACGAACCTTGGAAATTGGAGCACGATCGATGAACAAGCGTTTTCATATCCTTCTGATGAATTTACAAAAGCACATGGAGAAGATAATACAAAAATAACTAACTTTGCTGAGGCAATGAAAGGTTTTTCTACTGGAGATTTTATCCCAGTAAATGCTAAGGTTTCTTATAAGAAAAATCAAATGGATACATTAAATATGAATATTGTTATTAAATATAACGGTAAAACAGAATTAATGGCTCTTACCCAACTGGCTGCTCAAAGTATGTTAGAAAAACTACCTAAAGATGCAAAAGTACAATTGCAGATTAAGTCCGAGAGTAAAATCGAGGCAATTATTATAAAAGAGAAAAACAGCGATAAACCGTTTGTTTCCTTCTTATAAAAAAGACAGTGTTTACACTGTCTTTTTTATTGTAAGTGAAAAGGTATGATGGGAAGGAGCGCCGCGTAATACGCTTCCTATATCCGCTGCGCTGATTTTAAAGGAAGAAACACATTTACCTGTCGTTGCCGATATAACGCATTCTACAGGGCGCCGCGTACCTCCAAATTCAGCGCATCAAATGACTACCATTGTCGGTTTCTGTCGGTAAGTCGATATATTTAAAAAATCGCTGATATAATTGGAGTTGTGATCGATATAATTGAAAAATCGCTGATATATTTCGAGTTGCAGTCAATATATTTGAAAATCGCCGATATAAATTTCATTTACTATCGTATTGCTTAAAATAAGGTTTCTACGTATTGAATATCTATATTTTTACAAAAAATGCCCTTTTTTTCATAAAAAATACGAAAATACGAGAAAAGAAGCGAATTTTTTCGAAACTTTTGCGGGAAAATATTGTATGAGCCTGCGTTTTTATCGTATCATTAGTAAAAGGAAGAACTCGGGACGATTGGTGGCATCTGCAAATAGAGTTGATGTCTTTTTTTCATTCAAGTAACCGATACATAAAAATAGATAACAAAAATAGAAGGAGTGTGCGATGAGATGAACGTAACAATCTATGATGTAGCGCGCGAAGCGAACGTTTCAATGGCTACCGTATCACGCGTTGTGAACGGTAACCCAAATGTAAAGCCTACAACAAGAAAGAAAGTATTAGAAGCAATTGATCGTTTAGGATACCGCCCAAATGCGGTAGCACGTGGACTAGCAAGTAAGAAGACAACTACAGTAGGTGTTATTATTCCTGATATCTCAAATACGTTTTATGCAGAACTTGCTCGTGGAATTGAAGATATCGCAACAATGTACAAATATAACATCATTTTAAGTAACTCTGACCAAAACAAAGAGAAAGAGTTCCATTTATTAAATACGATGCTTGGAAAACAAGTGGACGGAATTGTTTTCATGGGTGAAGATATTACAGATATTCACATTGAAGAATTCAAAAAGTCTCCAGTACCAATCGTATTAGCAGCGTCATTTGATGAGCAAAATGAAACGCCATCAGTAAATATTGATTATACACAAGCAGCTTACGACGCAATGAAGCACTTTATTGAGCAAGGACATAAGCGTATCGGTTTCGTCTCTGGTCCTTTCATTGATAAAGCGGGCAGCGCGAAGAAGTTACAAGGTTATAAAAAGGCTTTAGAAGAAGCAGGTATTTCATATGATGAAAATCTTATAATCGATGGAGATTACACATATGATTCAGGTATCGAAGCATTCGAAAAGCTTTGGAGCAGTGATGAAAAGCCAACAGCAATCTTCGTATCTTCTGACGAAATGGCACTAGGTGTAATCCATGCAGCACAAGACGCTGGATTAAACGTACCAACTGATGTAGAAGTACTTGGTTTCGATAATACACGCCTTGCATTAATGGTTCGTCCACAACTTTCAACAGTTGTACAACCAATGTATGATATCGGTGCAGTAGCAATGCGTCTATTAACAAAGTATATGAACAAAGAAAAAGTGGAAGATCACACTGTAATCTTACCTCACCGTATCCAATTTAGAAATTCAACGAAGTAAGTATACAAAAGCTCACAGCATTCGCTGTGAGCTTTTATTCGTATTCAGGATAGTATGTTTTAACTACTGTATCTACCGTTTCATTTTTCTTAACGTGTAAAAATCTTGCGTACAATTCTTTTCCAGTTTCAAATGGTGTATCGTCTAATTCAAACACATGCAATACTTTTCGAAACGTCCACGTTACTTGCTCACCGTACATATTATCGTATGATTCTTCAGAGTGTATAGCTATCTTTTCACCTAATTCATGAGCTTCCTCTATACTGTTTGCTTTAACAAGAATAATACTTTCTTCAAAAAGTGTATCGTGACTCTCTTCATAATGCTCATCAATTTTCGTAGGATCAGGCTCACCAGAATGAACAGATTCAAACAATAATTTTACAGCGTACATATTATGCTGCATGTTTCACTCGATAAATAATACTTGCGACAAGCGAAGCAGGTATTGTAAATACGTTACTTTGATAGTGATAATGTATTTGGGATTCTTCATAAGACATGTTGTCGTATAGTTCGTTTTGTGACATGTTCATTTTTTTCTGTTTTGTCTTGAGCATCTTTATATAGTTATACTGTATTGGGATGAGAATGATGAAATAGGCTAATACGATTAGTGAAATCCAAATCATTATGAAACACTCCCTTATAAATAATATTTGTATATGGTAATTATATTAAAATATATGAAATTCATCCATTTTTTCTAGTGGTCAATTTCCTTTCCAAAATGCAAAAAGTTCTTCAGGACTTCGTAAATTATGTTCAAGACATGTTTGTGCAGTCCGTTTAAAACTTTGTATGAAATGTTCTAATCTAGAAGGATCATATTGTTTCACATTTCCAGCAATAATGGTTTCATCCTTGTCTAAGTGAAGTGATATTTTTAGCAAAGTCACATTTGTTTCTATTTGTACAACTTCCATGTAAAAAAACTTTTTGTTTAAGTCAATTATAATATAATCATATCGCTCTACTTGTTTAAAGTATCCTACAATATCATCTTCCAATTGAAATCCTCCCTAGTCTATAGCTTATTTGGAAGACTTCTTTATAGATTGTATTATTCCTTGTTATATGTCACATAAGTGCAAATTTAACTATTATAGGGCAATGTCATGTATAATAGAAAGAAAAGGCTTGTGAGGGGGGAAAAGAGATGATCGTTCTTTGGATAATTACGCTTTGTATGACTGCTATTTTTGCATATATGACGTTAAAACAAAATGGCTTAAAGCGATTTGTTCCAGGAAGTATTCTTGCAGGAATTGCCCTTATCACGTATGTAATTTCTATTTTTATTGAAAGTGTATCAGTGGACATGAGCACGAGTTTAATGTTCATGGGCATTACACTATTTGCAGGTAGTATTATGGTACTTATGGTTGCGGGTATTATTTTATTTATTCATATGAATTCGGAAACGTTATAGCATATAGAAAAGGCATGTCCCGAGGGGCATGCCTTTTTATCCGTTCAATTATGCTCTATCTTTAGAAGAGTTTTGTTGTTTTAATAAGTCGCGAATTTCGCCAAGAAGCTCTTCTTCTTTTGTTGGTTCTGGAATTTCTTCCTCTTTTTCTTCTTCTCTTTTAGATGTTAGTTTGTTGAATACTTTAATAAACATAAAGATAGCAGCTGCAATAATTAAGAAATCAAAAATAGTTTGGATGAAGTTACCATACATAATAGATGATTTACCAAATGTAATTTTTAAATCTGTAAAGTTAACGCCACCTAATACCATACCAAGTAATGGTGTGATGATATCTTTTACTAAAGAACTAACGATTTTACCGAATGCAGCACCGATTACAACCCCGACAGCTAAATCGATTACATTTCCTTTGAATGCGAATTTTTTAAACTCGTTCCACATGTGTTAATCCCATCCTTTCCACGATTCATTATGAAATTTATAATTCCTATCAACATATTCTATAGAAATTTGCGCCAGAAATAAAGGGGAAATGGGAATGAAAGTAAATTCTGAAAAATGTATCCGTTTTAATTTTTATTTACATTCTCCAGTAGAGATTGCAACAGTTGTTGTGTTTTTAATCCTTCTAATCCATCTACAACAGGCTTTGTATCGCCGTGTACACATTCGATAAAATGATGAACAGCATCTTCAAAACCACGCTGTTTCAACGTTGTATCCCATGATGGAGAACCGCTTTGCGAAATGGAGTTTTCCTGCTCAATTTCAAATGTGTTCATATTTTTTACACGAATGATTTTCCCCTTCGTTACAAGTTCAATTTGTTCTAAATTTGTACCGGCATGGCGATGCATCGCGGTAGAAAGTAACAGTCCACTTGGCGTTGTATATGTGTGATGTCCGTAAAGAAGTTCATTCTTTTCATTCGTTTGCATCATATTATGAACGGCGTTAAGATCATCGTTAGCTAACCAGCGAGCAGTATCTACAATATGTAAGTAATCATCTAACATAGTAAAGTCGTACGTGTATGGCCCAACTTTATTTGTGCGGTGTTTTTCAATTCGAATCCATGAAATATCATGAGCTTGCTCTTTTGCAGCGACATACATAGGAACGAATCTGCGATTAAATCCGACCATTAACTTTCGATTATACTTTTCGCTCAACTCGACTAGTTTCTCAGCCTGTTCTACTGTAGCTGCTAGCGGTTTATCAACATAAACGTCGATTCCTTTTTTCAGAAGTTCAGAAACGATTTCATAATGTGTAGCAGTTGAACTGTGAACGAAGATTGCATCACATTCCGAAGCTAACGTTTCAATAGAATGGAAGTCTTGCATGCGGTATTGTTGGCAAATTTGTTTCCTTTTCTCTGCGTTAGGTGTAAACGCTCCTACAAAATTCCAATCTGTTTCTTTTGTAAGTGTTGGAAGATAGGCTTTTTGCGCAATACTTCCAAGTCCAATCATCCCAATTTTAGGTTTGTTCATGTTTATTCCCACCCTATTAATATTGATGTAACGGGTTAAATGTAGCATAGGGCGGGGGAGGAAGGCAAAAATTAGCTTTTTACTTACGTCCTTCTAACAAAATCTTCTCTATCTCTTTAAAGTTATGAGCGCGAGCATGCTCTAGCGGAGTAACACCATCGTTGTCTGGAATATTTACATCTGCATCGTGCTCAATAAGAAGCTGAATGACTTGTTGCTGTGTTTGGTTTCCGTTACTTAGTACGATGGCTTCCATTAAAGCGGTCCATCCGAGATTATTTACATGGTTAACATCAATAGTTGTTCGCGTAAGGAGTTCTTTAATAACATCAATATAGCCATGTTCTGAGGCGGGGATAAGAGCTGTTCCGCCGTAACGATTCGTAAGCGATGGATCTGCGCCAGCATCAATCGTTAGTTTTAAAATATCCAAGTAACCTTCCGCACCGGCGTATAGAAAGGGATTGTTTTTTATATCATCTTGAATATTTACGTCAGCACCTGCTTCAATAAGCGCTTTTGCGGTTTTTATATCATTTTTGTATGTAGCAATCATAAGAGGGGTACGTCCTTTATTATCCGTTATATTTATGTCAGCCCCTTTTTTGAGTAACGATATAACAGTATTCGTTTCTCGTTTTTCAGTAGCTGCTAGTAGTGCTGTCTCCATGTTTGTCATCTCCTTTTTAACTTCTTGTTCTTGTGAGCATCCTTGCAAAAAAATTACGCAACAGATCATGCTTAATGTTTTTTTGAACATGGAATTTCAACCTCCTCATTTCAACTGTAAAAGAAGAACATTAAATTTTTATAAACTGACGCTAAAATTACTATAAAATCGCTTGAGTATTTGAACATATATTTTTATGCTTATGAGTAATAAGGTTTGATAAAGTGAGGATGTAAATGATGTCTATTAAAATAAGATTTTTATTCTCCTATATCGCTGTTATTCTCGTTTCCATCACGCTCATATTAGTCGCGGGATTTTTAATTGTTTTTTCCATAACAGGAGACTTGGAATCAGTGAAAAATTTCTATAAAAGTTCCTATATTCAAAAGCCGCTTACGCCAGAAGAAGAGAATACGTATATTGAATTGAAATTAGCGGCAAAGAAAAATCAATCACAACTATTAGATAAATCGTTCGTTTCATCACTTGAAAAAGAAGGTGTGAAAATAGTTGTAAGAAAGGGAGAAGCCATTTCTTATGCTACAAAAATATTTGAAAGTGTACCTTTAAAAGAAGCTCTTCCAAAATTTGAATCAGCAAATATTAATAGTCGTGGTACAACGGAATTAGGCGATACATTTTATCGATATGTAAAATTTGATTTTTATTTTCCTGGGGATGAAGAAGGGAGTATATTTGTATTAAAAAGGCAAAGTTCATTTGTCGATCTTATACAAAAGTTATTTCCGATTTTGTTCGGATCACTTTTACTGTTATCCATTTTACTTATTGGATTATTAAGTTATCTCGTCTCAAGAAGTGTGATAAAACCAATCTTGGTATTGAAAGATGCGACTGAGAAAATTAAAGAAGGAAATTTAGATTTTCAAATAACAGTTACATCGCACGATGAAATCGGACAATTAAATCAAGGGTTTGAGGAAATGAGGAAGAGATTAAAAGATTCGATAGAGATGCAAACACAGTATGAAGAAAATCGAAAAGAGCTCATTTCAAACATATCTCATGATTTAAAAACACCGATTACATCTATTATTGGATATGTAGAAGGCATAAAAGACGGGGTCGCGAATACGCCAGAAAAAATGGATAAGTACTTAACGACTATTCATACGAAAGCAAGACATATGGATACACTCATTGACGAACTATTTTTATTTTCAAAGCTCGATTTGAATCGAGTTCCCTTTCAGTTTGAAACGGTTGAATTAAATATGTTTATGCAAGAATTAATAGAAGAGATGCAGATGGATTTAAGTAAGGAAGGTATAGAAGTTAACTTACAATTACATGCATCACCACTATATGTAACGGCTGATTGCGAAAAGATAAATAGAGTGATATCAAATTTAATTCATAATAGTGTGAAATACATGGATAAAGAAGAGAAGAAAATTACTGTAACAGTATTGAATGATAATAATAAAGTGATTGTGAAAGTGATGGACAACGGATCAGGTATTGAATCGGATACACTTCCCTACATTTTTGAACGTTTTTATCGTGCAGAGCAATCGCGAAATTCTAGTACAGGTGGAAGTGGACTTGGCTTAGCAATCGCGAAGCAAATTGTTGAAGAACATGGCGGGAGAATTTGGGCGGAAAGTAAGCTTGGGGAAGGTACAAGTATTTTCTTTTCCTTGAAAAAAGTACAGGAATGTGGTGAGTAGAATGAAGAGGATTTTACTAGTAGAAGATGAAATAAGTATTGCAGAATTACAGCGAGATTATTTAGAAATTAGTGATTTTCAAGTCGATGTAGAGTATTCAGGAGAAATAGGTCTACAAATGGCTCTTCAGGAAGATTATGACTTAATTATTTTAGATATTATGCTTCCGAAAATGAACGGTTTCGAAATTTGTAAACAAATACGTGCTATAAAAGATATTCCGATTTTACTTGTTTCAGCAAAGAAGGAAGATATAGATAAAATCCGCGGACTCGGTTTAGGAGCGGATGATTATATAACGAAACCATTTAGTCCAAGTGAATTAGTTGCAAGGGTAAAAGCACATATTTCTCGTTATGAAAGATTATCAGGAAATGTAAGTAAGCAACGCGATATTTTATATATTCACGGAATTTCTATTGATCAGCGAGCGAGAAAAGTTTTTATAAACAATGAAGAAATCGCGTTCACAACGAAGGAATTTGATTTATTAACATTCTTTGTAACGCATCCAAACCAAGTATTAAATAAAGAACAGTTATTTGAACGTATTTGGGGACTAGACTCAGCTGGCGATTTAGCCACTGTCGTTGTTCACATTAGAAAGCTACGTGAAAAAATCGAAAGAGATCCTGCTCACCCGCAATATATTGAAACAGTATGGGGAGCTGGTTATCGCTTTAACGTGTAATGTACCTGCCGAGTAATTGGCAGGTTTTTTATGTTATTCGAACAAAAAGGGAATAATAGGTAATTTGTGTTAAAATATAAAGAGAGATAAAACATAGGAGAGCATGAGAGGGCGTGCTACATTTTGGGAGATACATTAAAAGATAATAAATCAAACAAGGCTTTAAAGATTGGAACCAATATCGTACTTATTTTATTAATTATTGGTGCAATACAAATGTTTTATGATGAAGATTCTACGAATGATCATTTCGGTGGGGTATTTATGATGGTCTTTTTTGGAATTAAAATAATTTCTAATTTTATGATGAGTATAAAAGAAGGAGATAAAAAGGCAGTATTACTTGATGTAGGTTTAATGATTTTTTTGTTCTTCTTTTTGTTGTTTCTAGTGTGAAATATTTCTTTTGAAAAGTAAGCTCATGGTCATATAGAGACTTTGAGCTTTTTGTCATTGTATAGATTTTCTTAATAATAACGGTACTGGCGTAATGATTTATAAAATGTTTGAGTAGTAGAAGTAAACTGAGCAGATTCTTCTAAAAAAGGATAATGGTTACTCTCCTCAAATATCACAAAGATAGAATTGCGTATGCCATCATGCATCTCAATAGAATACTGAATTGGGCACTGTACATCATGTCTTCCGCATATAATAAGTGTCTTTGTTTGGATGGAAGGTAAATGCTCTCTTACATCAAATGAAGGATATTCATTGGTGAAAGCATTCATCCGGCTAGCGGACATTGTTTTTTGGATTGGTTTATTAAAGTAAGAGTTATAGTTTTCGGGTTTATACAATGATAATTTTGATCTCTTAGTAGATAATTCTTTTCTTTCTTTATTTGTAAGGTGAGGGCTTTTTAAGTTTTCGATGAGTTGTTGCATATAATGAAACTGTGGATGTACTGGGTGATAAATGCAAAATGGTGTTTCGGTATAGTTACTTGCTGCAGCTCCGGCCAAGGCTAATGATTGTAAGGAACTTGGATATGTAATTGCATATAAAAGTCCAAGCATACCACCTGTTGAATGGCCAGCGAAGTGCCATGTTGGAAGTTGTAGAGCTTCTCGTATTGCTTCTAAGTCGTGAACTGTTTCAATCATACTTAATTCTTTTTCTGAATTGGCTTTTGCTGAGTTACCAGCGTTTCGTAAATTAATGAGGAATACACGATGCGTAGCAGTGAAAACATCCGCAAAGTAATCACCAGTTTCATTAAATTGTGAATAGTGATGTGTAATACAAAGTGGTTCGCCATTTCCTTTTGTAAAGAGTTCAAATATGCCACGTTTCGTGTGAATCATTTGTTGCTTCCACATAATATCACGACCTTTTCTTATAAAAGTTGAACCAGCTAATTCTTAAATAAAATATATCGACTTACCGACAGAAACCGACAATAAATAAAAGGAGGCCATTTGAAAACGAGCCTCCTTTTCGTTTAGTACAAAGATTTTGTCATATTATTCCGAATGATTTCAAGGGATTTCGCTACAGTTAATGCATTCTTTTCTTCAATTTCTGGCTTACGGGGGATAGGTTTATACATGTTGTCTGGGTCTTCCCATGTGAGGGGAAGTTCTGTTTCGGCTTGTCCTTTCCAAGCGTCAATCCATTCTGGAGGGAGATAACCTGAGATGTTTTGGATGTTGTTCATTTCGAGCCAAATGAGTGCCCAAGCTCTTGGGACGACGCGCCAGTGGTCGTAGCCACCGCCGCCGACAGCAATCCAGCGACCTTCGCAATATTCGTTAGCGATTTCGCGAGCGAGCTTCGGTATTTCACGATAAATATTCATCGTTGCGCAAAGGTGTGTAAGTGGGTCGTAATAATGTGCGTCAGCGCCATTTTGCGTTAAAATAATATCCGGTTTAAAGTAGGCGGCAACTTCTTTTACGACAGTTCGATAGGAATCTAAAAACGATTCGTCTTCTGTAAAAGCATCGAGTGGAACGTTAAAAGAATAACTATAGCCATTACCTTGTCCGCGTTCATTTACAGCGCCAGTTCCAGGGAATAAATAACGCCCAGTTTCATGTAGTGAAATGGTGCATACGTTAGGATCGTCGTAAAAAGACCACTGTACACCATCACCGTGATGAGCATCTGTATCAATATATAAAACACGTAAACCGTATTTCTTCTGAATATATTTCATTGCGATGGAACTATCGTTATAAATACAAAAGCCAGATGCCTTGCCACGGAAGCCGTGATGTAAGCCACCGCCTAAATTAAGCGCGTGTTTTACTTTCCCGGAAAGAACAGCATCGACAGCAGTTAACGTACCGCCAACGAGTAATGCACTTGCTTCGTGCATATTTGGAAACATCGGTGTATCTTCTGTTCCAAGCCCATATGTCATCGCAATTGATGTTTCTAGCTTACCTTCTCCAGCACGTTTGACCGCATTTATGTATTCCTCTGTATGAACGTAGGCAATCTCTTCATCTGTAGCCATCCGTGGTGAGATAATTTGGGAGGGAGAGATAAAACCGCCCTTTTGCAATAAATCATACGTAAGTGTGACGCGCAGTTGGTTAAAAGGATGATCAGGGCTAAACGAATAGCCCCGAAAGTCATCCGAATAAATAAACGCGCTACTCATGCTTGCATCCCCATAATATTTGGCCATAAGACGCGGTATCCTTCTGCTTCAAGTGCATCAATCACTTTTAGAGGATTCATCGTTTGAATGCGGAAAACGAGTACTTTATCATTCTCATCTTTTGCTGGATAGACGAGAACACTTACGATATTTATTTGTAAATCACTAAAAATAGCAACTACTTTTCCGAGAATACCAGGTTCGTTTTTTACTTGAATTTCGATTTGTGAACTTGGTTGATGTGCTCCTGTTAATTTCACTAACGTGTGCAGTACTGTAGATTCAGAAATGATGCCAATTAACTTTCCAGCCTTTGTAACAGGAAGACAGCCAATTTTATTTTCAAAAAATAAAGTAGCAATTTCCTCAACGAAATCGAGAGGATGACAAGTCATAACAGGATGTTTCATAATGAGTTCGAGCGGTTGCTTCAGCATATCGAGTGAAACTTGTTCATCTAAAATAGACGGACTTGCATCTCTTACATCCCGATCAGAAATAATGCCTACGACGTGATTATTTTGATCGACAATTGGAATGTGCCGAATGCCTTTTGTACGTATTGTTCGGATCGCTGTTTCAATTGTATCGTTTGGATGTAGTGTCACTACATTTTGATTCATAATTTCTTCTACAATCATTCCAGTTGCCCCCTTTATTAGTACATAAAACGATTGTGAAAACGTAGACGATCAAACGCTTGAATAGAATCCGTATCAATGCGTTTTCCGATGCGAACCATTAAACAGTTGGCAGGATGTGAACAAATTTCAGGATCATCTGTAGCCATCCATTGTAAACCACCGGCATTCATCATCTTTTCCATTACTTTTCGGTATTCCCAAACATTTAAGCCTGTTTGTTTTAAATCCCAGTGCCAATAATATTCGGTCGTCAATATAATGTAATCTTCCATATGGTCGTCCATCATTGAAACTTCTAATAAGTTTTTTCCGACAGAGCACCCGCGAAAGGCTGGGACAACTTCGATTGCCCCGAGTTCAATTAAGTTTTCAATCTTTCCTTCTGACCATCGCTCGAGCGGATCAGGATATAAGTATGTAACATATCCAACGATCGTTTGGTCATGTCTAGCAATAATGAGACGAGCTTCTGGTAATTTAGAAATTTCGACAATTGCTTTATATTGCTGCTCGGCAGGGCGAAACGCAACTAAATCTGGATGAAATTCATACATTTCAAGATTATGTGTAGAGACAGGACCTTCAATAATTAAAGTTCCTTTCGCCGTTTTTAAATTTCTAGCATTATATATTTTTTTATGGATCAATGTATTGCTCACCACCTTGAGGGTTTGTGAATCTATTAATATCGTACTTTATAATATATGCGATGTGAATCGAATTTTGTCATTAAAAATTTGTCTAAAAATCAACAAATATACTGAAAATTTTAAATAATATCATTATAATAGATAATAGAATACATAGGAGGGGGATGTAAAGTATGAAAGTAGAAACGCTTCCTGTCATTAAAGGAGAAAATAATTTGCCGAATTATGATGAGGCATACGCGAATTTTAACTGGGAAGAGGTTAATAAAAATTTTACTTGGAATGAGACAGGCCGAGTAAATATGGCGTATGAAGCAATTGATAAGCATGCGAAATCCGATCGTAAAAATAAAGTAGCCCTTTATTATCAAGATGGATCGCGAAAAGAGAAATATACATTTAAGGAAATGAAGGATTTTTCTAATAAAGCAGGAAATGTCCTGAAAAATTATGGCGATGTTGAAAAAGGCGATCGCGTTTTTATTTTTATGCCGCGTTCTCCAGAATTATATTTTGCACTTCTTGGTGCAGTGAAATTAGGAGCAATTGTTGGACCGCTATTTGAAGCATTTATGGAAGGTGCAGTTCGCGATCGTTTAGAAGATAGCGAAGCAAAGGTGTTAATTACAACGCCTGAATTGTTAGAGCGCATACCATTAAATGATTTACCAGCTTTAAAAACAGTCTTTCTTGTTGGAGACAATGCAGAAGAGGGCGGTAAACTGGTAGCGTTCAATCCTTTATTTGAACAAGCTTCAAAAGAATTACATATCGAATGGTTAGGCCGTGAAGATGGTTTAATCCTTCATTACACATCTGGCTCTACTGGTAAACCAAAAGGTGTCCTTCATGCACAAAACGCAATGGTTCAGCATTATCAAACAGCGAAATGGGTATTAGATTTAAAAGAAGATGATGTATATTGGTGTACAGCTGACCCGGGCTGGGTAACGGGAACGGCTTACGGTATTTTCGCACCGTGGTTAGTCGGAGCATCAAATGTTATTTTAGGTGGCCGCTTTAGTCCAGAAGCGTGGTATGAAGCACTGCAAGATTACGGTGTAACAGTTTGGTATAGTGCACCAACAGCGTTCCGTATGTTAATGGGAGCTGGACAAGACGCAATTAAAAAATATGATTTATCACAAGTTCGTCACGTATTAAGTGTTGGTGAACCGTTAAATCCAGAAGTAATTCGCTGGGGTATGAACGCATTTGGACTTCGTATTCATGATACGTGGTGGATGACAGAAACAGGTGGACAAGTTATTTGTAACTACCCTTGTATGGAAATCCGTCCAGGTTCAATGGGTAAACCAATTCCAGGCGTGAAAGCAGCGATTGTTGATAATGAAGGAAATGAAGTGCCTCCATACACAATGGGTAACTTAGCAATCGGTAAAGGGTGGCCGGCAATGATGCGCGGAATCTGGAATAACAAGCAAAAGTATGAGTCTTACTTTATGCCGGGAGATTGGTACGTATCAGGTGACTCTGCATATATGGACGAGGATGGATACTTCTGGTTCCAAGGACGTATTGATGATGTAATTATGACGTCAGGTGAGCGCGTTGGACCGTTTGAAGTAGAAAGCAAATTAATTGAGCATGCGGCTGTTGCAGAGGCTGGTGTAATTGGTATTCCTGATCCAGTGCGCGGAGAAATCATTAAAGCATTTATCGCGCTTCGAGCAGGATACGAACCATCTGATGAATTAAAAGAAGAGATTCGTCAATTTGTAAAGAAAGGCCTAGCAGCTCATGCAGCGCCAAGACAAATTGAATTTAGAGATAAATTACCGAAAACGAGAAGTGGTAAAATTATGCGTCGCGTATTAAAAGCGTGGGAGTTAAACTTACCAACAGGTGACTTATCAACGATGGAAGATTAAGAGAGAAGGGTCTGAACGAAACAACGTTCAGACCTTTTTTTATGTTATTATTAACTTATATACATAAGTTGAAGGGGATAGTATGATGAAAACAGAAAAGGAAAAGATGATACTAGGAGAAATGTACATACCGGCTGATCCAGTTTTAGTACAAGAGAGGGAGCAAGCTCGTATATTAACGAGAAAATTAAATGATACGCCAGAAGTGCAATTAAAAGAGCGTAGCGAAATCGTAAAAGAATTATTCGGAACGACTGGAGATAACATTCATCTTGAATCTTCTTTTAGATGTGATTATGGCTATAACATTCATGTTGGTGAAAATTTTTACGCGAATTTTGACTGTACAATTTTAGACGTATGCCCAGTAACAATTGGAGTGAACTGTATGTTAGCTCCAGGTGTTCACATTTATACAGCAACACACCCGCTTGATCCAGTAGAGCGCATAAGCGGATCAGAATATGGAAAGCCAGTTACAATTGGCGATAACGTATGGATTGGCGGAAGAGCAATTATTAATCCAGGTGTAACAATTGGACACAACGCGGTTATCGCATCTGGCGCCGTTGTAACGAAAGATGTGCCTGATAATGTAGTAGTTGGTGGGAATCCTGCAAAAATTATTAAAAAAATAAAATAATATTTGAACGCATTGCCTTCCTCGTCTGTATACATTTATGAAAGAATAGATGAGGGAGGCTTTTTATATGTCTAATAAGTTACTTCTTACTTTTGCTTTAATTGGAATTATCGTTGTATTTTCTTGTGGTCTGTTATTACCGATGCCAATTGGCTTTAAAGTTTCAATGATTACAGTTGGGATTATAATGATTGTTATTTTTTCAATCATTATTCCGTTGGATAAGAAGTATATTGTACGAAAAAATGGAAATAAAATTGATTTTACAAAAACAAAAATATATTTTCGGTGGAATGTATTTGATACAATTTCGGTCTGTCTTGCAGTGTATGCATGTATATGTGTGCTGGCGTTAAATATTTTCGTTTTTAGTGGATTTACGATTCAAAACCCATATGTTCAATTTTTTACGCATCAGTCACAAGCATGGGTCATTGTCGCAAGTGCATATTTAATTTCCCGTATTTCATTAACGTTAAAAGGAATAAAGGAGATCAAAAAAAATGGCGCAGATTGGGATTGAGGAGGAGCTCATGCTTGCGTACCAAAGTGGGGATAAGGAGGCTGGGGAAAAACTATATGTTTTAATTAAACCAGCGCTATATACATTTTTGTATCGCTTTAACCGAGATGAACAGTTAAGTATCGATCTTGTGCAAGATACATTTTTGACGTTAGAGCGTAAGAAACATATGTATGAACTTGAGAAAGGAAAAATAAAAACGTATTTATTTCAAATTGGTTATCGTCTTATGATTAATAAATTAAATAGAAGAAAAAAGTGGCGTACGCTTTTGCCATTTTTAGTGCCGATTCAGGAAAAAGAATTTTCTCACGAAGATCGGCTCACAGTAAGAGAAGCAATTTTGAAAGTTCCTGAAGAACAGCGAGCGGTCTTGATTCTTTCTTATTATCATGACATGCAGCAAAAAGAGATTGCGGAGATATTAAACATTCCGATTGGAACAGTGAAATCGAGACTCCATAACGGGATAAAGAAATTGAAACAATTGCTGGAGGTGGATGAAATTGAACGAAAATCCCTTTAAAAATGAATATAAATTACAGCAGCATTTAGATAGTGACCATATAGAAATACCGGATTTTCCAAAAACGGTAAGTCGCTTCGATCGATTAATCGGATTTCTTGGTTCTCCGGCGAAGGATCCTGTGGAGGCTACGATTGGAAATGATTTATCCATTGTGTTTCATGTATCGTTATTAGTTGGGGTTCCAATTCTTTCTCTTATTACGATACTCTTTGCAACGTTGTAAAGGATTGGCAAGGAGAGAAATCCTACCTCTATTTGACACGCCTATATAAATGATGGTATAAAGAAAAGTATATGAATAATTGAGCGTGGAAAGGGAGAAGTAGTGATCATTTCCCTGTTTTAGAGAGCTGATGGTCGGTGAAAATCAGCACATAGATGATCGCGAATTACGCCCCTAGAGCATCTTTTTTCGATTGAATTGTATTCAAAAGGGAAAAGACGGTGCTAAGCCGTTATGTAAATAAGGTGGTAGGCTTTTTTTTGCCTGCAACTAGGGTGGTAACGCGATAATCAAAATCGTCCCTTATTTAAAGGGGCGATTTTTTTATGTTTTCAACCTTCACGCCAGTAATGAACTTAAAGGAGAGTATGTAGGATATGGGTATTTTACAAGATCTTGAATTTCGCGGTCTAATTAATCAGCAAACAGATGCTGAGGGACTTGAGCAATTATTAGAAAAAGAAAGCGTTAAATTATACTGTGGTTTCGACCCGACAGCGGATAGCTTACACATCGGTCATATGTTACCAGTATTAATGTTACGTCGTTTCCAATTAGCTGGTCACCAACCAATCGCACTTGTTGGCGGAGGTACTGGTATGATCGGTGATCCAAGTGGTAAAAAAGCAGAGCGTACATTAAATACGAAAGATACAGTTGCTTACTACACAGAAAGCATTAAAAACCAACTTTCAAACTTCTTAGAGTTCGAAAACGTGGACAACCCAGCAACAATGGCTAACAACTATGATTGGCTTGGTAACTTAGATGTAATTTCATTCTTACGCGATATCGGTAAAAACTTCGGTTTAAACTATATGTTAGCAAAAGATACAGTAGCATCTCGTTTAGATACTGGTATTTCATTCACTGAGTTTAGTTATATGATTTTACAATCATACGACTTCTTAAACTTATACCAAAACCATAATTGCCGCCTACAAATCGGTGGTAGTGACCAATGGGGTAACATTACAGCTGGTCTTGAATTAATCCGTAAATCAGAAGAAGATGCGAAAGCATTCGGTTTAACAATTCCACTTGTTACAAAATCTGACGGTACGAAATTTGGTAAAACAGAAGGCGGCGCAATTTGGTTAGACCCAGAGAAAACAACTCCTTACGAGTTCTACCAATTCTGGATTAACACAGATGACCGTGACGTTGCTAAATACTTAAAATACTTCACATTCTTATCTCATGAAGAAATTCTTGAGCTTGAAAAGCAAGTAGCTGAAGCACCAGAAAAACGTGCAGCACAAAAAGCATTAGGTTCTGAAATGACAAAACTTGTTCACGGCGAAGAAGCATTAGAGCAAGCGATTAAAATTTCAGCTGCACTATTCAGCGGTTCTGTAGCAGAACTAACTGCAAGCGAAATCGAGCAAGGATTCAAAGACGTACCATCTGTAGAACGTACTGCAGAAGATACAGTATTAATCGATTTACTTGTAGAAAGCAAAATCTCTCCATCAAAACGTCAAGCACGTGAAGATGTAACGAACGGCGCAATCTACGTAAACGGTGAGCGTACACAAGCATTAGACTACGTTGTAACAGAAAGCGACCGCATCGAAGGTAAATTCACAATCATTCGCCGCGGTAAAAAGAAATATTTCTTAATTCGTTACTAATCAGAAACGAATATAAAACAAATAGTACCCCGAATTGTAGGCTGAAAAGTCTATGATTCGGGGTTTTTATGTATGAATTTAGATTACCTTACGAGTTCTTGTAAATAGAATATGAAGAATTAATACGAGCATATAAAGTAAGCTAATGAGCATAACAACAAATGCTGTTGGATAAAACTTTGCCGCATATATAAAGAAATCGATTTGATAAATATCTTGGTAGTTTGAAACGGTACCTTTAAAGTAATTCGTAAACTTAGCGCTATATTTCCATTCATCGGGATCATCTATCAAATTACTTCCCTGATACCAATTAATAAGTGCGGAAGTAATAAACAGCATACATGCACTACCCAACTGAACCATTTGATTTATTGTCAAAATAAATCGACCTCCTATTTAATGGTTATTATAGCGTGCATTCATATTCCTGTAATCTTTTTGTTGTAATCTCCTTTTCGAGTTCATACGGAAATCACATGTAAGCGGTATGATAAATGTATAACAAATAGAAAGGAGTGGTAAAACGAAATGTCACTAGAAGCGCTCATTATTTTTTCTTTGCTAAACGCGGGTCAGCTTGCAGAGAATTCGAAGGTTGATGTACATAAAGAGCAGAAAGATGCTTATGTATATGTTCAGAAAGAGGAAAATAAATAATTTTATTTTATATATAAACGAAAAAAGCCAATCCACAGGATTGGCTTTTTGTCATTAACGAGAGTAGAACTCTACGATTAATGCTTCGTTGATTTCAGCTGCTAACTCAGAACGCTCAGCGTGACGAGTGTAAGTAGCTTCTAATTTATCAGCATCGAAAGTTAAGTATTCTGGTACGAAGTTGTTAACTTCGATCGCTTCTTTAACAACAACAAGGCTGTTAGATTTTTCGCGAACGCTGATAGTTTGACCAGGTTTTACACGGTAAGATGGGATATCTACGCGAGATCCATCAACTGTGATGTGACCGTGGTTTACTAATTGGCGAGCTGCACGACGAGTGCGAGCTAAGCCCATACGGTAAACTAAGTTGTCAAGACGAGCTTCAAGAAGGATCATGAAGTTTTCGCCGTGCTTACCAGGCATTTTACCTGCTTGGTCAAATGTGCGACGGAATTGACGCTCAGTCATGCCGTACATGTGACGAAGTTTTTGTTTCTCTTGTAATTGTAAACCGTATTCTGAAAGTTTCTTACGTTGGTTAGGACCGTGAGGACCTGGTGCGTAAGGGCGTTTTTCTAATTCTTTTCCTGTGCCGCTTAGAGAGATTCCAAGACGACGAGACAGTTTCCAAGCTGGACCTGTATAACGAGCCATAGTTGACTCCTCCTTTAAAAATGTTTTTATTTACGTAAAATAAAAACAGACGTAATCGATATTTACGGGCATTTTGTTTTCATGTACCTTCGCTCCAGCAGCAGGGAGTTACGAGATACACCTCCGTAGAGGAACAAAATACAAACGATAAACTCACATTACAAGGCTGCCTTTTTATTTTACACAAACGCTATTATATCTTTTACCCAGAGTTTCGTCAAGCGAGTACGTTTTTGTTTTATGCATATAAATTTTGGAAATTAACAAGAAGGAATTTAAAACGATATAAAAGAAGAGATAGAAACACAAATAAAACGCTTACATAAAATAAAGTAAAACGTTCATCAAATTTTTGTTGATGAATATGCGGGATAAAAACATAAAAGGGGATGTTTTTATGAAAAAGAAGCATATGGAGACAGCGTTAATTCATCACGGGTATAAATCTGAAGAACATAAAGGAAGTTTAACACCACCGTTATTTCAAACATCTACATTTACATTTGAGACTGCGCAGCAAGGAGAGGCGAGTTTTGCGGGAGTGGATCCGTCTTATATTTACTCAAGACTTGGAAATCCAACTGTAAAATTATTTGAAGAACGTATGGCGGTGTTAGAAGGAGGAGAAGAAGCACTTGCTTTCGGATCCGGTATGGCAGCTATTTCAGCAACGTTAATTGGCTTTCTAAAAGCTGGAGATCATATTATTTGTTCAAATGGATTATACGGGTGCACGTACGGATTTTTAGAAGTATTAGAAGAGAAATTTATGATTACACATTCGTTTTGTGATATGGAGACAGAAGCTGATGTTGAAAATAAAATCCGTCCAAATACAAAGGTTATTTTCGTTGAAACACCGATTAATCCAACGATGAAATTAATCGATTTAAAACAAGTGATTCGGGTTGCGAAGCGAAATGGCTTACTTGTCGTTGTTGATAATACGTTTTGTTCACCTTATTTACAAAGACCGCTTGAGCTTGGTTGTGACGCCGTTGTTCATAGTGCGACAAAATATATTGGCGGTCATGGCGATGTTGTGGCGGGTGTAACGATTTGTAAAACGACAGTGTTAGCTGAAAAAATTCGCCCGATGCGAAAAGATATCGGCGGTATTATGGCGCCGTTTGATGCATGGTTATTGTTACGTGGATTAAAGACACTAGCGGTAAGGATGGACCGCCATTGTGATAATGCCGAAAAAATTGTATCGTTCCTGAAAAATCATGATGCGGTAGAAGGTGTTTGGTATCCAGAAGGTGAGTTAGCATCTCGCCAAATGAAACGAGGCGGCGGTGTGATTTCTTTTTCAGTAAAAGGCGGAAAAGAAGAGACGCAAGCGTTTATCAATGACCTTCACTTTATTACAATTGCCGTAAGTTTAGGAGATACAGAAACGTTAATTCAGCATCCGGCAACGATGACGCACGCTGCGATTCCAGCTGAGTTAAGACAAGAAATGGGTATTTATGATAATTTAATACGTTTATCTGTCGGTTTAGAATCATGGGAAGATATCGTTTCTGATTTAGAGCAGGCACTAAAGAAAATATCTATTGTTAGTAACCAATAAAAAAGAGTGAGCTATCGGTTTCGTACGTGATGTACGCAATCGATAACTCACTCTTTTCTTTTTTAAATATGTTTTAGGAGTGTTTCCACAAACTTTTCTAAATAGCGCTGATCTACTTCATCAAAACGATTTTTTTCAGGGCTATCAATATCAAGTACACCAATGACAGTTCCTTTTTTCACGATCGGTACAACGATTTCTGAATTCGAAGCACTGTCGCAAGCGATATGTCCTGGGAATTGGTGAACGTCTGCTACAAGCTGCGTTGTTTTCGTTTCAGCTGCAACGCCGCAAACGCCTCGTCCAAATGGAATGCGCACGCAAGCAGGCATTCCTTGGAAAGGTCCAAGAACAAGCTGATTTCCTTCTGTTACATAAAAGCCAACCCAATTCACACGATCTAAAAATTGATTTAATAATGCGGACGCATTTGATAAGTTTGCGACTACGTTTGGTTCGCCAGTTAATAATGCATCCAGTTGTTTAATTACTGTCTCGTATTGCTGCACGCGAGAACCTGCATAACTTTCTTTTGTAAACATGGAAACAACTCCCTTTTTATCGAGATGTGTAAAATATTAGCAAAATACGATGTATTTCACATGACTTTGTCGATAGAAAATTAAAGGAATTTGTCTTAAAAGTCAAGAAATTTAAACTATAGCTGTTCAGTGAGAGGAAGTGAGCGCATGAAACAGACGAAACAAAAAGTAATTGATGCGGCAATATCGTTGTTTAACACGAAAGGTTATGATGGAACGTCGGTGCGAGAAATTGCAAAGCGAGCGGATGTGAATGTAGCGAATATTTCATATTATTTTGCTGGAAAGCAAGGTTTATTAGAACAGCTTATTACTGACTTTTTAGAAGGATATATTCATGTGATTGAAATGTCGTTCGAACAGAGAGAATATTTGTCGGCTAAAGATGTGATGGTGCAAATGGTGCGCGGGATTTTACGATATCAATTTGAAAATAGGGAACTGACACGTTTCTTCTACCGAGAGCTTTCACTTGATACGACATTAATTCGCGAAGTGATGACCATTTACTTTTCTAAAGAAAGATATTATATAGAGCAAATGATTAGACAGGGACAAATGAAGCAGGAATTTAAAAAGGTATCTTTTACAATGTTTATGACGCAATTAAAAGGCATGATGAATATGCCGTTTTTATATCCGCAATATATATCAGAAGTGCTGCATTCTTTTCCGTCTGAGACATTTTTCATAGAAATGTACACGAAAGAAATTGAACAATGGATGGAGCAAACATTATGTATAACGAATATGTACTATGAATTGCCAAGAGCTGTTCATATGTGAAAAATCCCCACCTAACGAACTGAGGTGGGGATTTTTGTGCTTTCTTTCCTTTGCCATACATTGTTGCATAATAGCGCGATAATTGTTAAGGAGGCTCCCGCAATTTCAACTTTGGCGACTGTATAACCTCGAAAGATGGAACCGATAAGTGCAAGTACAGGAACTAAATTCATAAATAATATGCCGTTAATAGATGAAATATAGCGATTTCCTGTGTTCCAGCAAAATACAGCGATAACACCTGCAATAATCGACATATACAAGAGTTCAAAACGAACGCTCATAATTGTACGAAGTGACGGCATAGTAACGATGTTTGTGTAAGTGAAGAAAGTGACGATAACGATGAGTGAAATCGAGCCGAATAAACAAGTTAACGTCGTATACCTGAGTGGTGACCAAGATTGAAAACGAGCACCGCCGTTCGTATAAATGACCCAGCAAGTAACGCCGCATAGCATAAGTATATTTGTTGAGAGGTGACTGGCAGCTCCAAATAATAAGTGAATATTTCCTTTTGAAATGACAAGCATAACACCGAGCAATGCAACGAACATACAAAGGAATGTGTAGTTTTGTGGGCGTTTGTTTTTTGTTATCCCCTGCAATAATAAAGCGATGAGCGGCATAAGAGACTGAATCATCGCAGCATGGATGGCTCCAGAAGGCCCAGCAAGTTGTTGGCCGTAAAAGATGAGAAAACCATATCCAGCGAAACCGACTGTTCCGTAAAAGAATAACGAAAATGTTCTTTTTTCTAAGCGGAGTGAAGTTTTTCCTTCAGTAATGAGTAGCAAAATAAGAAAAATTATAGCTGCCGATCCGTACCGGATAGTTGTGAAGAAGAACGGATCGATAAACTGCAGGGCATTTGCCATGACAGGAAACATAAATCCCCAAGCGGTTACGGCAAGTAGGCATAGGAAGGATCCGAGTAGCATTTGTTTTTTGTTCAAGAGTTTCATTCCCCTTTGTATTTCGTTATAGTAAGTTGATGAAATAAGTATAAAGAGTAATTGTTTATAGAAGGAAATATCGATTTTTTATGACAGTTATAACTTTTTGTTAGAGGTGTGTACGATGGATTTGGAGGCAGTAAGATCGTTTATTGAAGTAAAGAATACGCGAAGTTTATCAAAGGCGAGTAAGCTGTTACATATCTCTCAGCCGGCGCTTAGTAAGCAAATTCAAAGGTTAGAAGCGGATTTAGAGGTTACTTTACTCAAGCGTTCCGCGCAAGGAGTGGAGTTAACAGAGGCTGGAGAGTTATTTATAACAAGGATGTTACCGATTTTGGAACACATACATGAAGTGAAAGCCGAAATGAAGAATTTTCAAGAGAAGCGGAAAATTTCTATAGGCATATTGCCAAGTTTAGCAGCGCATTATATATCAAAATGTAAAGATGTATTAGGTGATGGATTCGAAGTAGAATGGAAAATTGAGCATACGAAAGTACTAATGGGACTCTTTAAAGAACGGAAGATTGAAGCGATGTTCGTCGATTCAGTAGTAGAAGACGCTACGTGTATAAAAGAAATGCGAGAAGAAAAAATTGTTTGTGTAGTTTCAAGTGATCATCTTTATAAAGAGAAAATAGTAATCCGAATGGAAGATTTGCAAAATGAAAAGTTAATCGTATATCCAGAAATCTGTGATGTAAGGAAAATGATTACGAATATGTTTCAAGGGATAGGTGCGAAACCAATCATTGCATTTGAAACTTCTTATGCAGAACCGATGCTTGCAATGGTCGGAGCTGGACTTGGTATTACGTTACTTCCAGAAATGGCAATAGAGCAGGCGGTAAAGCAAGGGAATGTGTATGCGATTTCTATTGAACCACCACTTGTGCGCAAAATTTATTTCGTATCTCATATGAAAGAGAACCTGTTATTACAATCATTTGATGATGGAAGATAATCCAAACAGAAGATTGAGAAAGATTACAATTGCATTGAAAGAAACATGAAATTTTAAAAAAAACTAGGTCAAAAACAAGCCATTACATGGTATGATTAGTACATTGTTAGTTGTTAAATATAGGGGAATTCCCTTTTTATACATAATGCCTTCCATTTCATAAACGGAACGGACAAAAAAAGAGATATAACTAGGAGGCTTTTTTGCATGGATTCTATCCTGACGATCGTTATCATTGTAGTAAGCTCTATTCTAGTGCTGCTCATGATAGAGCTTGTGATAAGAAATCGTTCATATAAAGATATTGAAGCACTTGAGCAGTGGAAACAAGAGATAAAAGATAAACCTGTGGCAGATGAACTAAAACGGGTGAAAGATTTAAACATGACAGGTCAAACAGAAGAACTGTTTGGTAAATGGCGTGAAGAATGGGATGAGATTGTATCAACAACCCTTCCGAAAGCAGATAAAGATTTAGCGCAAGCGCGAAAATTCGCCTCGCAATTCTCCTTCCGAAAAGCAAAGCATGCGATGAATGAATCCATAAGTGGTTTAGATGACGCTGATAATCGTATTACAGACATTTTAAATGAATTACAGCAATTGTTAGAAAGCCATGAAAAAAATAGCTCGGAAATTGAAGGGTTACGTGATACATATCGTAGTATGAAGAAGAGTGTTCTTGCTCATAGACATATGTATGGAGCAGCAGAGCAGAAAATTGAAGAGATGCTAGACGCTGAATCTAATAAGTTTAAAAGCTTTGAAGAGGCAACAGATAATGGTGACTACTTAAAAGCACGAGAAATTGTTATTAGTTTAGAAGAAGGTTTAGCAAACTTAGAAATCATTATTCACCAAATTCCAGATTTACTGGTAGAGTGTCAAGCGACGTTACCAGTTCAGCTGGAAGATTTATTACACGGACATAATGATATGGTAAGACAAGGTTATGTATTAGAGTATTTGGAAATCCCTAAAGAAGTTCGCGATATGACGACACAACTACACACATGTTTAATGGATATACAGGAGCTTCATATAACGGAAGCGGCTGAAAAAGTAGAAGACTTAAAAACGCGTTTAGATGGCTTCTATGATCAACTGGAACAAGAAGTGCATGCGAGACATTATGTGGAGCAAAAAACACTTTCTGTTTATGAAGACTTAGAAGAAATCCGCACTGAAACGCTTGAAACAAAAGCAGAAACACAACTTGTGAAACAAAGTTATCAGTTACAAGATAAGGACATTGAGTCTCAAAAAGTAATTGAAAAGCAAATGCACATTTTAACGAAACGTTTTGAAATGCTACAATTACGCGTTGCGGAACAAGATATTGCCTTCTCTATTATTCGTGAGGAACTAGAAGAGGTTTATGAGCAATGTGAAACGTTAAAAGTACTTCATGCAGAGTATAAAGAAATGCTGCAAACGATGCGTAAAGAGGAATTTGAAGCGCGTGAGAAGTTGCAAGAAATGCGAAATATCATTTTTGAAACGAAACGTTTTATGCAAAAGTCGAATTTGCCAGGTCTTCCAGAAAGCATTATGGAAGATTTAAAAAGAGGACAAATGGCAATGCAAGCTGTATATGAACAGTTAGAAGTGAAACCGTTAAATATGAACGCTGTAAATAGCAGTTTAGAAGAAGCGTACACAACTGTTAATGGTGTAGCTGAAATGACAGAAGAGTTAATTGGACAAGCGTATTTAGTTGAAAAATTAATTCAATACGGTAATCGTTATCGCAGTCACGATGAGAACCTTGCAGAGAGCTTAAATTATGCGGAGAAATTATTCCGTGAATATCAATACGATGCAGCTTTAGAACAAGCGGCTTCTGTACTAGAGCAGCTTGAACCCGGCGTTGTTCAAAAAATAGCTGAATATGTAGACAATGAACAAACCCTTTCATAAGGGTTTGTTTTTTTGTGTAATTTTGAGGGCGATGTTGCTATAATGAATAGCGGAATACAGTAAGGTGATTCATTTTAAGATAAAGTGAAACTGTAATCAGTAGGGGCATCTTCACTAATTATTGCCCTTCACAATCGGGATAAAATGGAACCTTTGAGTAGTCTTAGCGTAATTACACGTATTTGTGATATGATTATATGATGTGATAGCGCTGAAAGGGGAAGAACGATGATCTATTTTGATAATAGTGCGACGACGAAGCCATATCCAGAAGCCCTTCAATCGTACGTAACGGTTGCTGGAAAATATTTTGGAAACCCTTCTTCTATTCATTCGCTTGGGGGAGAGGCAGAGCGTCTATTAACACAATCAAGAACGATTGCAGCGCAGCTTCTTCACGTTAAACCTTCTGAGATTATTTTCACATCAGGTGGAACAGAAGGGAATAACCTTGCGATTAAAGGAATAGCGATGAGGAATCGTTCGCGCGGTAAACATATCATTACAACAAATATTGAACACGCGTCTGTGTTTGAAGCATATAAACAATTAGAAGATCTCGGTTTTGATGTAACATATTTACCGGTTAATGAGCATGGTGTTGTTTCGGTAGAGGATGTAAAACGAGCACTTCGTGAAGATACGATTCTTGTGTCAATTATTCACGTGAACAACGAGACTGGAGCAATTCAGCCTGTTGCTGAAATTGGAACGTTATTATCGAACTATCCGAAAATAAGATTCCATGTGGACCATGTACAAGGGATAGGAAAAGTACCGCTTGATTTATATGCTTCTCATATTGATCTTTGCTCAATATCTGGACATAAATTCCACAGTGTAAAAGGAACGGGTCTTCTTTATGTACGTGATGGCGTGAGGTTAGATCCGATTTTATCAGGCGGTCAACAAGAGCTTAAGTATCGCTCTGGTACAGAAAACTTACCTGGCATTGTAGCGATGGTGAAAGCACTTCGCATGACAATGGAACAAGTGAAAGAAAAGATAGCTCATTTGCACAATTTACAAACAGAGCTTGTCCGTTTCTTTAAAGAGATGGAAGATGTAACGATCAATACGTCGCTTGCATATGCAGCACCGCACATTTTAAATGTATCATTTGTTGGTTTAAAACCAGAAGTGGTCGTTCATGCTTTAGAAGAGCACGGTGTGTATGTATCGACGAAGTCTGCTTGTTCTTCAAAAGCAAATGAAGTGAGCAGAGTGTTAGTGTCAATGGGGGTACCGCATGCCGCTGCTGCAAGTGCTATTCGCATTAGTTTGGCACCAGAAAACACGATGGAAGAAGTAAAACAATTTGAAGGTATTGTGAAAGAGACGATGCCAAAATTACATGAAGTGATGAGGTAAAGGAATATGATGACATATGAATATATTTTAGTTCGTTATGGAGAGATGACGACTAAAGGTAAGAACCGCTCTAAATTTGTAAGTACGTTAAAAGATAATGTGAAATTCAAATTAAAAAAATTCCCAAATATTAAAATTGATGCAACGCATGATCGTATGTACATCCAATTAAATGGCGAAGACCACGAAGCAATTTCTGAAAGATTGAAAGATGTATTTGGTATTCATAAATTTAATTTAGCGATGAAAGTACCATCAGAATTAGAAGATATTAAAAAAGGTGCATTAGCAGCTTTCTTACAAGTAAAAGGCGATGTGAAAACATTTAAAATTACAGTGCACCGTTCTGATAAGCGCTTCCCAATGAAGACGATGGAGTTACTTCCAGAAATCGGTGGGCACATTTTAGAAAATACAGAGGATATCACAGTAGATGTTCATAATCCAGATGTGAATGTACGTATAGAAATTCGCAGTGGTTACAGCTATATTATGTGTGGTGAGCATATGGGAGCTGGTGGTTTACCAGTTGGCGTTGGCGGAAAAGTAATGGTACTTCTTTCTGGTGGTATCGATAGCCCAGTAGCAACGTACTTAACGATGAAACGCGGCGTGTCTGTGGAAGCAGTTCATTTCCATAGCCCACCTTTCACAAGCGAGCGTGCAAAACAAAAAGTAATTGATTTAGCACAAGAGTTAACGAAGTACTGTAAACGTGTAACGCTTCACCTTGTTCCATTTACAGAAGTGCAAAAAACGATTAATAAAGAAATTCCATCTAGCTATTCAATGACAGTTATGCGCCGTATGATGATGCGTATTACAGAGCGTATCGCAGAGGAGCGTAATGCACTTGCAATCACGACTGGTGAAAGTCTTGGACAAGTAGCAAGCCAAACATTAGATAGTATGCATACAATTAACGAAGTAACAAACTATCCAGTTATTCGTCCACTTATTACGATGGATAAATTAGAAATTATTAAAATCGCTGAAGAAATCGGAACATATGATATTTCAATTCGTCCGTACGAAGATTGCTGTACAGTATTCACACCAGCAAGCCCAGCGACGAAGCCGAAGCGTGAAAAAGCAAATCGTTTTGAAGCGAAATACGATTTCACACCATTAATCGATGAAGCTGTAGCGAACAAAGAAACAATGGTATTACAAACGGTAGAAGTAGTGGCGGAAGAAGAAAAATTCGAAGAACTTTTCTAAAACCATAAATTACCATATCTAAAATATGTATGAAGTCATGTTGTTTATCACACTCTATACTCACAAGGAGGTGATACAACATGGCAAGCAACAATAAATTAGCAGTATCTGGTGCTCAAGCAGCATTAGATCAAATGAAATACGAAATCGCTCAAGAGTTTGGTGTTCAACTTGGAGCTGATGCAACATCTCGCGCTAACGGTTCTGTTGGTGGCGAAATTACGAAACGTCTAGTTTCACTAGCTGAGCAACAATTAGGCGGTTTCCAAAAATAATCCCATATATGATGGCTTAGAAAGAGCGGGTTCTCCCGCTCTTTCTTTTTGTTGTTTGCATCGTTATACATTCATTTCGACATAGACATAAAAAATTTGTCAAAAGAAGAGGGTTCAAAATTAACTGAAAATTCTTTATTATATAAGGGAGGCATAAAGAAAAGGGAGGATGTTTATGAAGAGAGAAGAATTGTTGGCGCCGCAGTCTTATAATTTAGTTTCTGAAATAGAGAAATATACAGGTGATAAAGAGAAGCTTGCTTTAATTTGGCAAGATGATAAAGGGAATAGACGAGAAGTTACATATGCTGAGTTAATGCAAGGTGCGAATAAAATTGGAAACGCTTTTATAAAGAGTGGGCTGCAGAAAGGGGACAAGCTCCTCATTATGATGCCACGTTTAATTGAAGCGTACATGACGTATATCGCTGCGATTAAAGCAGGATTTGTCGTAATTCCGAGTTCGGAAATGTTGCGCAAAAAGGATATCGAATATCGCATTGGGCACGGGGAAGTAAAAGCGATTGTAAGTTATGAGCCGTACATTGGGCAGTTTGATGATATAGAAGCGATGGAATCTCTTCAAAAATTCGTTCTGAGCGAGCAGTCAGTAGATGGATGGATTAATTTAAAAACAGCGTTAGAAACAGAAAGTGACCTGTTAGAAATGGCGAAGACAGATAAAGAAGATATGGTCTTTTTATCTTACACGTCAGGGACGACAGGAAATCCAAAAGGTGTTGTTCATACGCATGCGTGGGCGTACGCTCATTTACGTACGAGCGCTCCAAACTGGCTCGGAATTGAAGAGAATGATGTTGTATGGGCGACAGCTAGTCCAGGTTGGCAAAAGTGGATTTGGAGCCCATTTGTAGCAACTCTCGGATCAGGTGCAACAGGATTTGTATATCATGGTAAGTTTGAACCAAAAACGTATTTAAACTTATTAGGTGAGAATAAGGTGAATGTGCTTTGTTGTACGCCGACTGAGTATAGATTAATGGCAAAGGTAGAAGACCTAAGTGAGTATAGTTTAGAAGCATTACATAGCGCTGTATCCGCAGGTGAGCCGTTAAATAGAGAAGTTATTGAAACGTTCCAAAAGCACTTTAATACTACAGTAAGAGACGGCTATGGGCAAACGGAAAACACATTGCTTGTTGGTGTAATGAAAGGAATGGATATTAGACCAGGATCAATGGGAAAACCAACGCCAGGCAACCACGTTGATATTGTAGATGAGGAAGGTATGCCAGTAAAGGTAGGAGAAGTGGGTGATATTGCAGTTCACATTGAAACACCAGCCCTCTTTAAACAATATTATAAAGACGATGAGCGCACAGCGATGCAATTCCGCGGTGATTATTATATTACCGGTGATAAAGCGAAGAAAGATGAAGACGGCTATTTCTGGTTTGAAGGGCGCGGTGATGATATTATTATTAGCTCTGGTTATACAATCGGACCGTTTGAAGTAGAAGATGCGCTCGTAAAACATCCTTACGTAAGAGAGTGCGCAGTTGTCGCAAGTCCTGATGAAATTCGCGGAAGTGTCGTGAAGGCATTTATCGTATTAAGAGAGAATATAGAAAAGAACGAAGAAACATTAATTCCAATACTCCAACAACACGTCAAAGAACTTACTGCACCATATAAATACCCTCGTAAAATTGAATTTGTAGATGAACTACCAAAAACGATTTCTGGAAAAATTCGCCGTATTGAACTTAGAAAACAAGAGATGGAGATTCCTTCAAAATAATTTTGAAAATAGTTGAATGAACTGTAAACCATATGATATTATAAAGACGAACGTAAGTTCTGTTTTATAAATTTAAAAAAGAGGTGTCCGTATGATTTTAGGTATTAATCCGTACTTAGTTTTAGATGGTAGTGGGCAAGAAGCTGTACAGTTTTATAAAGAGGCGTTAGATGCAAAAGTAGAAGTCATGCAAACTTTTGGTGACATGCCTGAAAATCCTGAATATCCAATTCCAGCTGAAGCAAAAGAGCGCGTTTTACATGCTACTTTAAAAGTTGGTAATACGGATCTTATGATTTCTGATACATTCCCAGGTCAAGGGCATGCAATCGGATCTCAAGTAACAATCGCAATTCAAATTAGTGATGCAGAAAAAGCGAAAGAAGTATTCGAAAAGTTACAAGAGGGTGGAGAAGTTATTATGCCACTTCAAGAAACGTTCTGGAGCCCAGCATACGGACAACTAAAAGATAAATTTAGCATTGAATGGCAAATCACAACGTCTACTACTGAGCAAAAGTAATTTTTAGAAAAGCACCATGTTTTGAAATGGTGCTTTTTTTTATACAATAAAAACAAAGGAGATGGGATATATGGGAGAAATTTGGTATGGCGGCACCATTTACACAATGCGAGAAGAGAATGAAAAAGTAGACGCTGTTTATGTTGAAAACGGTATGATCGTTGATGTCGGGAGTAAAGAAGAATTAGAAGACCGATATGCTACGGTTAAATTGCACGATTTAGAAGGGAAAACGATGATTCCAGGTCTCGTTGATAGTCATATGCATCTTATTGGGCATGGAGAGAGGTTACTCCGTCTAGATTTATCAAACTGCACATCTTATAGCGAAGTGCTGACTCTCGTGCGGAAGCGAGTGGAAGAAGCTCCAAAGGGCTCTTGGGTTATTGGAGAAGGATGGAATGAAAATAACTTTATAGATACGAAAGATGTTCATGTGAAAGATTTAGATGAAATCTCGAAAGAACACCCCATTTTATTAAAGCGTGTTTGTCGTCACGTGACATGGGTGAATTCATACATACTGCAAGAAGCGAACATAACAGAAGCGACGCAAGACCCGAAAGGCGGAAAAATTGGCCGTGATGTATCAAATAATTTAACAGGACTTTTATATGAACAAGGGCAAGAGTTAATTAAACATGTTCAGCCAGAAATTGATGAAGCTTATTTACAAAGCGCTTTGCAAACAGCGATTAAAGACTGCTGGCAATATGGTCTCGTTGGTGGGCATACGGAAGATTTAAATTATTACGGTGGCTTTAGAAAAACGCACAATGCGTTTTCTCATGTTATAAAGGAAATGCCATTTAAAGCACATTTACTCGTTCACCATGAAGTAGCACATGAACGAAAAGAATATGAAAATGAGCATTATATTGAATTTGGGGCGATGAAAATTTTTTCTGATGGCTCTTTTGGCGGAAGAACAGCTTTATTAAGTGAACCGTATGAAGATGCGCAGGAAACAAATGGAGTGGCGATCTTCTCACGCAAAGAGCTTGCGGAGTTAGTGAAAAAAGCACGAGATTTACATATGCCAGTAGCGATTCATACAATCGGTGATTTATCGCTTGAATATGTCATTGATGCACTTGAATTATATCCACCAGCAGAAGGATTACGTGACCGCATTATTCATTGTCAACTCGCTCGTGAAGAGTTGATTGAGAGAATGAAACCTTTGCCGGCTATTATTGATATTCAGCCCGTCTTTGTGTCATCGGACTTCCCATCAGTCATTGGAAAACTAGGCGAGCATCGTCTTCGTTATGCGTACGCTTGGAAGACGTTACTGGAAGCGGGATTACACTGCAACGGTGGATCTGACGCGCCAATTGAACAAGTGAATCCATTTTTAGGTATATATAGCGCAGTTACACGCAGAAGTTTTATTGACGGTGTATGTTATATGCCGGAAGAAAGATTAACGGTATATGAGGCTGTCTCTTTATTTACGACAGGAAGTGCCTATGCAATCGGAAAAGAAGCGAAGCGAGGACAAATCGCAAAAGGATATGAAGCGGACTTTACTATATTAGATCGCAATATTTTTGAAATAGAGGCAGAAGAAATAAAAGAAGTACAAGCAGAAATGACAGTAATTGATGGCCGAGTTGTCTATAAAAAAGTATGTGAAAATATATCAGCGATTATTAAAAGATATCGACTTACCGACAAAAAATAACAAGAATAGTGGCCGGTAGCGAGAGAAATAAAAACCGCCGAATTATGGAATCCCATAATTCGGCGGTTATTTTCATGCTATAAAAATGTTCTCTGTACTTTTTCCCAGAAGGAATTGTTTTTTAA
Organism: Bacillus thuringiensis; assembly: GCF_022095615.2. Lineage (NCBI taxonomy): Bacteria > Bacillati > Bacillota > Bacilli > Caryophanales > Bacillaceae > Bacillus > Bacillus thuringiensis. The sequence continues at coordinate 4,381,512 of NZ_CP155559.1, read as the reverse complement.
TTTAACAGTTTTAATTTGTTTATCGCTTAAACGAACAACGGCTTTTTCCACTTGTTTAATGCTAAGTGCCTCGTTATCCATTCCGATAACAGGATAATCATTTCCGTCTGGTTTAAGTGTTAAAGTTAACGTACGCTCGTGATTTAAAAGGAATGGTGATCCGAGTGTACGGTATGTGTTGTTATTTAAAGATGCTAGTTCGCTTACTTGGAAACATGGGATAAGTGGATCGACAACTGCACCATGTAATGATTTATTGTAAGCGGTACTTCCTGTAGGCGTGGAGATAACTAATCCATCACCTCTAAATGTTTCAAAATGTAAATTGTCGACGTGTACGTCTACAACAAATGTTTTAATGATACTAGAGCGTAATGTGAATTCATTTAAACAATGGAAAGATGTACCGTGATCTACATCTACTTTAATTGTTGGATATTTTCGCACTTCAATTTCGTTTTTTGTAATTTCTTGAAGGGCTGTATCAATGTGATCGATATGGAAATCGCAGTAGAAAGAAATTTCATCTTTCGTAGAAATACCTGCGTATAAGCAATCTTCTCTAAAACCAGTTTTACGAACGGCTTGTAAGAAAGTTCCATCATCTCCAACGCTGACGATAGCGTTTGCATTTTTTGGATGATCTAATATGGTAAATCCATTCTCCTCTAAAATACGATATATTGGTTTCATTTTTTCAACGAGTGTTATTTTGTCATCACCATAAAAGAAAAATAAATTGCGACGATCTGCCATTATGTATCCCTCCACTGCAGTTAAATTTTCTAGTCTTAGTGCTACATATCGTCAGAGCATGTTTCTGGATGATATGTTCAAATAGTATATTTCGATATAAATTGTCAAAATCCCTTTTTATTTTTAGAAAAATTTTTATATTCAATTTTATAAAAGTCTGTTTAATGATGAATAAACTTGTCGACAATGGGTATGGAGTGAAAGGATGGTACGAATGAAGTGGCTCGTAATTGGAATGATAATTCTTCTACTTTTTATTTTGCTAATACTATTATCGAAAATATCGCTTAAGGTGACGTTTTTATATTCAGAAATGGAAAAACAATGTTTATTTCAAGTGAAAATATGGATGATTCGATATACGTTTGATGTATTGGAAAGAATTGAAAAACAGCAGAAAAAGACAGGACAGAAAATCGAAAAAGCGGAAAAAGACGGTGGAATAGATAATAAAATTATGGCGCAACTTGATAGCATTGGAGAGCTGATAAAAAAGCTTCAAGACGTTCATACTATTGTTAAAGATTTTCTCAAACGAGTGAAAATCAATGGTTGGAAATGGCATACGCAAATTGGAGCAGGCGACGCAGCTAGTACTGGAATTGTCACTGGATATGCATGGGGGACAAAAGGAATGGCTGCTGGAGTTGTAGGACAATATATGCATATTGTCGACGTACCAGAATTTGAAATTACACCTGTTTTTCAAGGGAAGGGATTTGCATCAAGATGTGAGTTAACAGCATCTTTTCGTATATTCCGTACTGTAAAAACAGCGGTGAAATTACTCATGTTTATGAGAAAGCAAAGATCTGGTATGACAGAAAAATCTGTTCAAGCATAGGGGGGATATAGAATGGACCATCCAATTCAAGGTTTAATGACAACCGCAATGCAGCATTTAAAACAAATGACTGATGTAAATACAATTGTTGGTGACCCAATTAAAGCGGCAGATGGAAGTGTAATTCTTACCGTTTCGAAAGTCAGTTTTGGATTTGCTGCTGGTGGAAGTGAATTTGGTAAAGTAGAACATTCAGGCCGTCATCCATTTGGCGGGGGAAGTGGTGGAGGAGTTTCTATTAATCCTGTTGCCTTCCTTGTTATAAATGGAGAAGGTGTGAAAGTATTACACTTAGATAAGCAAACACACGTCATCGATAAAATAATTGAATTAGCGCCACAAGCTGTTGATAAAGTGAAAGAAATGATGGATAAACGAAAAGAAGATGATCCTGAATTTCAAATTTAACGAATAAAGAAGCTGATCAATGGATTGGCTTCTTTAATTTTTTTGTAAATAAAGCGATTTTATTTGCATTATCGATAGGGACAAACTATCATTTACATTGTACATATTTTGTTTAAATAAGGGAGGATTTTCAAGTGGCAAACGTAACTTTTAAAGGTAATCCAATGACTTTAGTTGGAACAGAAGTTAAAGTTGGCGATCAAGCGCCAAACTTCCAAGTATTAGCAAACGACTTATCTCCAGTAAGTTTAGAGACATACAAAGGTGAAGTAAAATTAATTAGTGTTGTACCTTCAATCGACACAGGTGTGTGTGATGCACAAACACGCCGTTTTAACCAAGATGCAGCAGGTATTGAAAACGCGAAAGTATTAACAATTAGCGCTGACTTACCATTCGCTCAAAAACGCTGGTGTGCAGCAAACGGTTTAGAAAATGTTGTAACACTTTCTGACCACCGCGACCTTTCATTCGGTGAAGCTTACGGCTTAGTAATGAAAGAGCTTCGTTTACTTGCTCGTGCAGTATTCGTAGTAGATAGCAACGACAAAGTAGTTTACGCAGAATACGTAAGCGAAGGTACAAGCCATCCAAACTATGAAGCAGCATTAGAAGCAGCTAAATCGGCAAAATAATGTGAAGGAAATGACCTCTTATAAAGAGGTCGTTTTTTCTCATATATTGCTGCGTAATGGTACCAATATATGAGAAAAAGCGTTATATCATATATAACTTAAGGGGAGCTCTTTGCAGGAGGTCGCTTTTTCTTTTTGGAAAAAAACACTTTGTGGTATGATATAAGTTATGTGTAAAAGAGAGAAGGAGGAATGTACGTGAGTCAGACAGTGGAAACATTATTTTCTATTTTTGATTCTTCTGCGGTAGTTTTACGTAAAGAATTAGATGTAACATATTTAGAGGCGCTTGTAGAAACAGGTGATAACTTGTTTGAGGGAGCGATTTTACAAGAGGAATTATCCGAATCAGCAATTGAAAGGCTGAATCGTGAATATAGTACGTTTAATGAAGAAACATATAAAGGTGAAGAAATTCGTAAAGCATTTCAGTTAGCCATCTTAAAAGGAATGAAAGAAGGCGTACAAGCGAATCATGAAATGACGCCTGATGCAGTTGGAATGTTCATGAGTTACTTATTCCATAAATTTATGCAAGGTCAAAACGAGATCACAGTTTTAGATCCTGCAATTGGAACAGGAAATTTAATGACTACAGTGTTTAATAGCGCCAAAGAAGGGCTAACAATGAGTGGATTTGGTGTAGAAGTGGATGAAGTGCTAATTAAACTTGCTTTAGTAAATGCAAATTTACAAAAGCATGCAATCGAATTCTTCCATCAAGATGGGCTAGCACCACTTTATATCGATCCAGTTGATGCAGTCGTTTCAGACTTACCGATTGGTTACTATCCAAATGAAATCGGTGCAAGTGAATATAAATTAAAAGCAGATGAAGGAATGTCGTATGCCCATCACTTATTTATTGAGCAAAGTGTGAAACACACGAAAGAGGGCGGGTACTTATTCTTCTTAGTACCGAACTTCATTTTTGAAAGTGATCAGGCACCAAAATTACATGCATTTATTAAAGAAACATGCTTTATTCAAGGATTATTACAGCTTCCTGTTTCCATGTTTAAAAACGAGAAAAATGCAAAAAGTATATTTGTTCTCCAAAAGAAAGGCTCTAATGTAACAATGCCAAAACAGGCGTTATTAGTGGAGTTGCCTAAATTCTCTAACATGAAGGCGATGGAGAACATTATGGATCAATTAAATACTTGGTTTGCAACCCATAAATAAGGCAAGGTATATGTAACAGGGTTAGTAATTCATGTAGTACAGTTTTATATAATATGTCATATTTTTAAATATATACTAGATTTAACTGAATTTTTTTGAAATCTGTAATATATATTTTTTCTTGGTGTTACAATTTTTTCACTTGAAATATATGTCGGACGATGTTTAAATTAAAATCGTGAGTATAAAATTTGCTAATGATGAAACGTTTTCATATTTAGTAAATTTGATTAGATAAAATCGAGCGGTTTGTGGAAACATCCACACAACTACCAAGAGAAAAAGGGGCGAAAGACTAGATGTCAAAAATCATCGCGATTAACGCAGGAAGCTCTTCCTTAAAATTCCAATTATTTGAAATGCCAAGTGAAACAGTATTAACAAAAGGTTTAGTAGAACGTATCGGTTTAGAAGATAGTATCTTCACTATTACTGTAGATGGCGAAAAACAAAAAGAAATTACAAACATTCCAGATCACGCAGTAGCAGTTAATATGCTTCTTAAAAAATTAACTGAAAACGGAATCGTTAAATCTCTAGATGAGATTGGCGGTATCGGTCACCGTGTTGTTCACGGCGGCGAAAAATTTGCTGATTCTGTTTTAATTACTGATGAAGTATTAGCTGATATCGAAGAATTAAGCGATTTAGCACCACTTCATAACCCAGCAAACCTTGTTGGTATTAAAGCATTCCAAGAAGTATTACCAAACGTACCAGCAGTAGCAGTATTCGATACAGCATTCCACCAAACAATGCCGGAATCTGCATTCCTATACAGCTTACCATATGAGTACTATGAAAAATTCGGCATCCGTAAATACGGTTTCCACGGAACTTCTCATAAATATGTAACGGAGCGTGCGGCTGAATTATTAGGTCGTCCAATTGAAAGCTTAAGCTTACTTTCTTGTCACTTAGGTAACGGTGCAAGTATCGCAGCAGTAGAAGGCGGTAAATCTATCGATACTTCTATGGGCTTCACTCCACTTGCTGGTGTAACAATGGGTACACGTTCTGGTAACCTTGACCCTGCGTTAATTCCATACATCATGGAAAAAACAGGCCAAACAGTAGAAGAAGTAGTTAACGTATTAAACAAGAAGAGTGGTATGTTAGGTCTTACTGGTTATTCTAGTGACCTACGTGACATCATTGCGAAAGAAGAAGAAGGCGATCACCGTGCGAAAGTAGCACTTGATGTATTCGTAAGCCGTATCCACAAATACATCGGTTCTTACACAGCTCGTATGAAAGGTGTAGACGCAATCATCTTTACAGCTGGTGTAGGTGAAAACAGTGCGATTATTCGTGAGCGCGTATTAGAAGGCCTTGAGTACATGGGCGTATACTTCGACGTAAAACGCAATAACGTATTTGGTGAAGAAGCATTCATCAGCTTCCCACACTCTCCAGTAAAAATTATCGTAATTCCAACTGACGAAGAAGTTATGATCGCTCGTGACGTACTACGTCTTGGAGATATTGGTTAATATACTATATGAAAAAAAGACGAGATCCTATAGGATTTCGTCTTTTTGTTGTTGGATATATTTTAAGCCTGCGGTCTAATCGTGATTCCATCAAATAAGTCATTCCAAAATGCTTCATTGTACTGATATACGTCCATAATAGGGCATTTTATAACGCAAATATTTTGCAATCGCCAATCTTCTTGGACAATAGTTGGTACATCTGCAGGAATGAGTAACAGGACAGAAAAATTATGTTTGACTATTTGAGATAAAATTTGTTCCAAGGAACGTGCTTCTTCGTATGTTCCTCCCGTTCGAATAAACAATGTGGATTCTGCCGTTTCGATTGTAGTTAGAAAACGATTAATTCGATGCTCATAGTTTAACTTAATTTCTGTATAAGAAGGCCAAGAAGTTGGTGTGTTTACATCTGTTTTAAAGTCGTGACAGGAGTCGATTTCATATAGGTTGTCACGGAGTCTTAATTTCGCATCATCATCCCAAAATGAGATGAAGGATAAGTTTTCGAACTGTAAAAAACGGTCAAATCGATTTTGTAATAATACATTCACTTTTTCTAATGAAGGGCTTAGCATAAAATCAATAACGCCAAAAAATGGTGATAATCCGAATTGATATAAAGCCCAAGCAGGCCAGCAGTTTTGTCCTAAGCTGAATACTGCATTATATTCTTTTTTTATATTGGATAGATTCATGTGATTCATCTCATCCTTTTTGCTAATATTTTATGTCATTAAAAAATGGTATGTGAATAAAGATAGACAAGCATATTTGCAAAGAAGAAGCAGAAATATGTTACAATAGAAAAAAATCGAACGAGGTGGTTGTTACGATGCGATCGAAGCGAGAACAAGCCATTTTAGACAATATAAAAGAATGGGAATCGCAATTAGTTGAGCAAGAAGCGACTGACTTTCAAAAAATGTTTGATAAATGGGTACATACTACAATTGCGAAATTACCTGAGAAAAAACGAAAAGATTTCTTTACGAAAGCAGATGGATGGCTCTTTCATTTGCATGCATTGATTCAAAGTTCACAATCACAGTTAGATGCGCGTAATCGTATTTTAGGAACGTCGAGATTATTTGATGAATCAATTGAGCAACTAGAGGATTTGAAAGCATTATCTATTGATCAATTAACATACATAGCAGAGCAGCAAACAGCGAGACATCGCCTATACTCATTCGTACAAGGCGGAGCAACGGGTGCTGGAGGTTTATTATTATTAACGGCTGATTTTCCAGTTATGATTGCGTTAAATGTGAAGGCTGTCCAACTTATTGCCACATCATTTGGACATGATGTGAACAAGCCTTATGAAATGATGCTTGCGTTAAAGGTATTTCATGCGTCATTACTACCAGGAAGGCTTCAGCAATACGCATGGTACAATTTACTGCAAGAGCTAGAGCAAGAAGATTCGTTCTTCTACGAAGGAGACGAGGCGGTGTTACAACCAGCTTCTACTGAAGTTGTGTTAAAACAAATTTTGAAAACATTTTCGATTTATGCTCTTCGTCGTAAACTATTCCAAGGTATTCCGGTAATTGGAATGGCAATCGGGTCTACAGTGAATTATCGTTTAACAAGAAACGTTACTGAATTTGCAAATAGATTTTATCAAGTGCGCCACATAGTCGAGAAGGAAAAAAGAGCGTAAAAAAAAGCGAGAGGCCGAGGCCTTTCGCTTTTTTAATTTGTTGCATGCTTTTTGGACATTGGAATAGATACTGGTTGCTTTTCTGCTTTCTTCTCTGCTTTTGGATAATAAATTAAATCCAATGTTTTTGCCTGTACAGCAATTGAAAGAATAGTAAAAGCAATTTCTGTCCAATTTAAATAATATAATGAAAGCGCAAGAACAATCGCGTCAAAGACGAAGAAAATTTGCCCAATTGTAAAGCGAGTTCGTTTACTTAATACAATTGTTAAAATATCGTCTCCGCCGGTTGCACCGCCAAATCGCAATATAAAACCGAGTCCAATACCAGCTAACGCACCGCCAACTACTGCAGCTATAAATAAATTATTTGATAAATCGACCGTAAATGGAGAATAATTTTCCATAAGAGAATAAAATACTCCGAATGAAATCGAACCTAGGAATGAATAGCCAACCATTTTTTTACCTAAAAATGAAGCACATAGTAAAATAATTGGGATATCCATAATTACAGTTGAAATAGATGGTGAAATATCATAAAAATTTTGGATGAATAGTGCAATTCCTACAAAGCCACCTTCTGTTAAGTGGTTTTGGAAGTGAATGTGATATAGCGCTGCTGCTAAAATAAATGAACCGATTAAAACCATAAAAATTTCTTTAATAATTTGCCGACTTTGGATGTTCCTCATCGTTATTCCTTCTTTCCGTAGTTAGTAGTCCTTTTTGTGTTGTAAACTAACTACGAGCTCACATGTAGCTTTCAGTTAGTTTACGAAAAAACTAACTACGCTATATGTCGCTGAAGAAATAACGAATAATCCTCTCGTCCATCAATTCTCCCTACCTTCGTTTTAGTTTAAGTCTTAAAACGACTAAACAAAACGTGGAGTAGGATTCGTCATTTAGCAATCCTGCTCTTCTTTGTTTTGTTTAGTTAGTAACAATTAAGTCCTAAACAAAACGCTATGTGTAAGAAGAGTCTTTTTTTTGCCAAATTATCCTTCGGGCAATCATAATTTCCCCACTCTCGTATTTTTTTCGCTAGACTAAAGTATCTGAGCTAAAAAATACGCTACGTGTATGATTCGTCAATACGATGCCACATGCTCCTTCGAGCGATCATGATATCAAAATCCCTTCCTTCAAGATTTATACTATTATATCATACTTTTAAAAAATGTATGCGGATGGAAACCGACAATAAACGGAGGGAATCTACAAAAAATGTTATGTTTAAATATTTTTGTAGAAAAGCCTAATTTATTTCGGAGGATTGGCCAGTTTGTAACGGTTTGTCCAATAAGTAAGAAAAAAAGGGTTTTATTCAGTTGTATTCTTTTCATCATTTTTATCTTTAAAAAACACATCCCAACTAATCACACTTAAAAAAGTTAAAGCGATAATAACGAAAGCTCGCATAGGTTTGAGACCTCCTTTTGTACATAGTATATGAATCATTCGATTCGGAATGTGTCATTTTTTTACAAGTCTTAATTATTATGAGAGTATATTAATATAGATAGATGAAGGGGAGAGTGAAGATATGCTAAAAGACATGTTCAAAAGAAAAGAATTAATATGCGTTTCATGCCAGAAAAAAATTCAATATGAGGAAGAGCTTGTTGCTTTTGTAAAGTTGCCGAAAGAAAGAAGTATATTAGTTGGTCCATTTGATGTATGTTTGGCGAAAACAGCACAAGAGATATATTGTAAATCGTGTTACGACAAAAAAGCATGACCCAAAGTAATTGAGGGGCATGCTTTTTTCATTGGTGTGCTTTCCCCTCAGATACATTTTGAGTGAGTCGATACCAAAGCCAAAGGTCATTAATGATGGAAGCGAGATCGGCAATTTCTGAATTAAGTTTGCAAGAAATTTCGAAGTCTTCTTCGTGATTTAAATGATGTTGTTTTGTATTAATATAGTGCTCAAGTTCTTTTATACGATCAGGGATTCTCCCGCGAACTTGTTCCCATTTTAATAAAATCGCATGTTGTATTTTTTCGGGGATATCTTCCCAATCTTCTTGTAAATGCGGAATTTCAATTCCTAGATGTTCATCGTATAAGAAATACTTTTCCATAAGTTCACCCCCGTTTTCCTGCTTATATTGTACAGAAAAACAGAAAGAAGTTCGACGAAATTGTTTGAAAAAATTTGAAAATGACTCTTGATACATTTTATAAAAGGTGTTAAAGTGTGTATTATTATAAAAGAAAATGAATATTTATTCTTTAGGGGGATGCAAAATGGAGAAGAAAAAAGTTGTATTAGCATATTCCGGAGGTCTTGATACTTCCGTTGCAATTAAATGGTTACAAGAGAAGAATTATGATATTATCGCGCTTTGTTTAGACTTAGGGGAAGGTAAAGACTTAGCATTCGTAAAAGAAAAGGCACTTTCAGTAGGTGCAATTAAATCATATATGATTGATGTTCAAGAGGAATTTGCAAATGAATATGCATTGATGGCTATGCAAGCACACACGTTATACGAAGGGAAATACCCTCTTGTTTCGGCGCTATCACGTCCACTTATCGCGAAGAAATTAGTAGAAATTGCAGAACAAGAAGGGGCGACTGCGGTTGCACACGGATGTACAGGGAAAGGGAATGATCAAGTTCGTTTTGAAGTTTCTATTCAAGCATTAAATCCTTACTTAGAAGTGATTGCGCCTGTACGTGAATGGAAATGGTCACGTGAAGAAGAAATTGCCTATGCAAAAGAAAATGATGTACCAATTCCGATTAATTTGGATAGCCCATTTTCAATCGATCAAAATTTATGGGGACGCAGCAACGAATGTGGAATTTTAGAAGATCCCTGGGCAGCGCCGCCAGAAGATGCATATGAGATGACATTGGCATTAGAAGATACACCGAATAAACCGGAATTTGTAGAAATTGGTTTTGAAGCAGGCGTACCGACTACTTTAAATGGTACTGCATATTCACTTTCAGAATTAATTAAAACGTTAAATGCGGTTGCTGGAAAACATGGCGTTGGACGCATCGATCACGTAGAAAATCGTCTTGTTGGTATTAAATCGCGTGAAGTATACGAATGCCCAGCAGCAATGACGTTAATTACGGCGCATAAGGAACTTGAAGATTTAACACTCGTAAAAGAAGTAGCGCATTTTAAACCGATGATTGAGCAGAAAATAACAGAACTTATTTATAACGGTTTATGGTTCTCACCTTTAAAACAAGCGCTTCATGCTTTCTTACAAGAAACGCAAAAGAATGTAACGGGTACAGTACGTGTGAAATTATTTAAAGGTCATGCGATTGTAGAAGGACGTAAATCTGAATACTCTTTATACGATGAAAAACTAGCAACGTATACTGCCCAGGACGAATTTAATCATGAAGCAGCAGTTGGATTCATTTCATTATTTGGTTTACCTACGAAAGTATATAGCCAAGTGAATCAAAAGAAGGTGGAAGCGTGAGCAAACTTTGGGGCGGACGTTTTACGGAAGAAGCGGAAGCTTGGGTTGAAGAGTTTGGAGCATCTATCTCTTTCGATCAACAATTAGTAAATCAAGATATCAACGGAAGTATTGCACACGTAACGATGCTAGCAAAGCAAGGTATCGTTACGAAAGAAGAAGCCGAGAAAATCAAGGTAGGTCTTCAATATTTATTAGAAGAAGCGAAGCAAAACAAATTGCATTTTTCGGTCGAGGCGGAAGACATTCATTTAAATATTGAAAAGATGTTAATTGAAAAAATCGGTGAAGTAGGAGGGAAACTTCATACAGGCCGAAGCCGTAATGATCAAGTAGCGACTGATATGCATTTATATTTAAAAGAAAAAGTAGAACATATTCTAAAAGCTACAAAACAATTGCAAACTGTTCTTGTTCATCAAGCAGAAAATAATATTGAAACGATTATGCCTGGCTATACGCATTTGCAGCGTGCCCAGCCAATTTCATTTGCGCATCATATTCTCGCGTACTTTTGGATGTTAGAGCGTGATGTGAATCGTTATGAAGATTCATTAAAGCGTATTAACATTTCGCCATTAGGAGCAGGGGCGTTAGCAGGGACAACATTCCCGATTGACCGAGAATATAGTGCGGAGCTTCTTGGGTTTAATGGAATCTATGAAAATAGTTTAGATGCAGTAAGCGATCGTGATTTCATACTGGAGTTCCTAAGTAACTCATCTATGCTCATGATGCACTTATCACGCTTTTGCGAAGAACTTATTTTATGGAGTAGCCAAGAGTTTCAATTTATTGAAATGAGCGATCAATACGCAACGGGAAGCAGCATTATGCCGCAAAAGAAAAATCCGGATATGGCGGAATTAATCCGCGGTAAAGCAGGCAGAGTATATGGTAATTTATTTAGTTTACTTACAGTAATGAAAGGGTTACCGCTCGCTTACAATAAAGACTTACAAGAAGATAAAGAAGGAATGTTTGATACAGTAAAAACAGTAGAAGGATGCCTGCATATTATGGCAGGCATGCTAGAAACGATGACTGTCAACAAAGAAAAGATGGGGCAAGCTGTAACGCAAGATTTCTCAAACGCAACAGAAATTGCTGACTACTTAGCAAGCAAAGGACTACCATTCCGTCAAGCTCATGAAATTGTTGGGAAGCTAGTGTTACACTGTACACAAAAAGGGATTTATTTATTAGATGTACCACTTGAAACATATAAAGAAATGAGTTCGTTATTTGAAGAAGATTTGTATGAAGTTCTTTCACCATATGCAGCTGTAAAGCGCCGTAACAGTGCTGGCGGGACTGGATTTGATCAGATTGAAAAAGCTTTGGAGAAGGCGAAGAAATTAACTGTAGAGTTTGTTGGAATTAAATGATGCATGATATAGAAGGTAAGGTGCTTTTTTAGAAAGTACCTTACCTTTTTGTATTTAGATTTTTAGGGGAGTATTTATCATTTCATAATTATTTTTCATAATCATAAAATGATGTTTTTCATGTATCGCTAATAGTTGAATAGATTGAATCAGGTTAGGATAGTGAGCAATCGGATCTAAAAATACGATATGTCCTGCAATATTTTCTTCTATATTTTGAACTAGCTTTTTTATGTCATCTGTTTCACTTGCAAGTAATTCTTCTAATTCAGTTACATTCATAGATTGATAGATTTTTTTTGAAGGGATTAAAATCCAAGGTGCTTTCATTCCTTTGCCGTGCTTTTCTTTATATTCGGCATAAATGTCGTGTATGTCAGTTGCAAATGGGGCATTTCTTCGTAGTTTTGCATAAGGGATAAGAGTGAAAGAGAATTTAATCGCGACTTTTAGCATCTTTGTAATTAAATATAAATGATAAAACTGCTCCCCAATAGACCATTTTCCATTCTTCGGGCGATACCATAGTTGTTCTTGTGATAGTGAATGGAGCTGAGGAAGGAACTTGTTTCTTTGTACATGTAATGTATGAAAATGTTTTGAGATATTTTCAGATTTCATATTTTCGTATCCTCCACACTTTTTCCTAATTATAACATTTTTCGTATGGATGTAAGTAAGCCTAGAGCAATCTGCTCTAGGCTTACAATGTATCGATTAATCGTACTTATGTCGATCTTCCGTAATTCGAATATACTCAATATCCATCAAATCTCGCAGCAATGCACCATTACTTAGTTCCACGCCATGTTTCTCTTTAAAATGAGTACGAATCATATCTAACATTTCGAGTTCTTTCCCATTCACGTCTAAAATAATGCGCTCAGAATCATTCATATAGCATCCTCCTTTTTTTACATATATATTTTGTCCGTCTATTTCTAAAAAATGTATGTTAACCTAAAGTTAGGAAATAAGAAAGGAATGGAAAATGAGACGTATTTATTTTATAGGGATAATTTTGTACACGCTAATTGTATTACACGTTGCATTCCCAAATATCTTTTCATTTGAGGATGTAGAAACAGTACACGTGGGGATATTTATCTTTATTCTATTTATAGTAGATTGCTTTATTTCGATATGGCTTTCGAAAAGAAAACATGTACAAAATAAAAAAGAAATGGAACGGAAAAAGAGAAAACGTTCATTTTGGATGACGACGTACTGTTTGTCTTTAGTGCTTATTGCTGTCTTTTTTAGTGAACATATTCCATTAGAAAGATTAGATATTGGATTTGGAGCGTTCGTATTTGCATACTATTTTTTCATGCACTTTCTTCCTTATATGAAAGAAAAGCGAGGAGAAGAGGAAGATCCGCTTGTAGAAGAAGCGAGAGAACAAGAACATAAGAGAATAGAAGAAGGTATACAGAAACTCGGAGAACAAAAATGGTATTTAAAATCTAAAATCATATATGTTCTTTGCTTCATTACGCCGCCAATCGGTTATTTGTATGTGCTCTTGCTTCGTAAAAAAATGACAGAGGATGCAAGGCAATCTTATTTAACGGTAGCTACGATCATGATGGTATTGTGGTCTTTGAAGTTCTTACCGCCATATGTGCTGGCAGTAGCTGTTGTAGTGGTTGTTTGTCTTGTATTTATAGTGAAGTATGTGAAGTGAAGAAAAACAAGAGCCTGTATTATTAAGCTAATATATAGATTAAAGTAAGAAATGTTATACTATGATTTGATTGTTCAGTAATAATAGGAGGGATAATAATGATTCAATCCATAGTTCATATCGCATTAGTAGTAAAAGACTACGATGAGGCAATAGAGTTCTATACAAAGAAACTAAATTTCACATTAGTCCAAGATATATATCAGCCAGAACAAAACAAAAGATGGGTAGTGGTATCTCCTCCTGGTTCAGTCGGCACCACAATATTACTGGCTAGAGCATCTAAACCTGAGCAAGACTCCTTTATCGGTAACCAGTCAGGCGGCAGAGTTTTTCTTTTCTTAAATACTGACGATTTTTGGAGAGATTATAATGAAATGATTTCAAGAGGAATAGAATTTGTGAGAGAGCCGAAAGAGCAAGAATATGGAATAGTTGCAGTATTCAAGGATTTGTACGGGAATTTATGGGATTTATTACAACTAAAAGACGACCATCCAATTACTCAAAGAATTAAGTAGAATACAGTTTAAACTTGATTAGAAAATCAATTAAAAAATGATGATTTTAAAATCTATGTAAGAGTGGAGAAAAACAGAGAAGATTTATTTTATGAGTAACATTAAACATCTTTATTCTTTTTACACAGTCGTGAAAAAAAGGAGTGGATTACCCACTCCTTTTTTATCGTTGTTTAACAACATGTATTTATTGTTCATTCAAGCCTAAAGCTTCATTTCCCTTATCCACCAGTAAAACATGTGGACTTGGTGTTTTATTTATGAATTAAAGATCACCTTGCTCCTCATCACCACGAACAACAAGGACATCGCATTTCGCATAGCGAATAATATGTTCAGAGACGCTACCAATTAGGAAACGCTCAACAGCATTTAAACCAGTTGCACCACACATAATTAAATCTACTTTATGGTTTGGAGCGATTTCTTTTGAAATTTTAGATTTAGGATTACCGAATTCTAATACAGTTTCAATTTTTTCAAGGCCAGCTTCAAGCGCAGTTTTTTTGTAGTCTTCTAATAAGTCTTCTGCAAATAGATTTGCACGTTCAGCAATTGCGCGGCTATAAGCTTCTACTGCTGAGTATGCTTTTACATCAACGATATGAGCAATTGTTAATGTTGCATTGTTACGTTTTGCGACTTGAATTGCTTTTTTAAAGGCTCTTTCTGCTTCTTTAGAACCGTCCACCGCGATTAAAATATTTGTATATGTATTATTCATAGTAAATTCCTCCCAATCATTTTTATTACTGTTTACAACTTTATTATAAAACAAATTTTGGTAATGTGCTTACCGAAAACGTTACAGAATTTTGAAAACTTTGCTTTAATTCATTTTAGTTGTAATTGGAGCGAGAACTTGTTACATATGAAGTATAGCAATTAAAAAGGAGGCATGTTTGTGAGACACGCGCTCATTACAGCCGGTACGAAAGGTTTAGGAAAGCAAGTAACAGAAAAGTTATTGGCTAAAGGATATTCAGTAACAGTAACGTATCATAGCGATATAGTGGCTATGGAAAAGATGAAAGAAACATATAAAAATATGGAAGAGCGTCTACAATTCGTGCAAGCGGATGTCACGAAAAAGGAAGATTTACATAAAATAGTAGAAGAAGCGATGAGTCGTTTTGGTAAAATTGACTTTTTAATTAATAATGCTGGTCCATATGTATTTGAAAGAAAAAAGTTAGTTGATTATGAAGAAGACGAATGGAATGAAATGATTCAGGGAAATTTAACAGCGGTATTTCATTTGTTGAAACTTGTCGTTCCAGTTATGAGAAAACAGAATTTTGGCCGTATTATTAATTACGGATTCCAAGGGGCAGATAGCGCACCGGGATGGATTTATCGTTCAGCATTTGCAGCAGCGAAAGTAGGACTTGTTTCATTAACGAAAACAGTTGCTTACGAAGAAGCAGAATATGGTATTACTGCAAACATGGTATGTCCTGGTGATATTATTGGTGAAATGAAAGAAGCGACAATTCAAGAAGCACGTCAGTTGAAAGAACGTAACACACCAATTGGTAGATCCGGAACAGGTGAAGATATCGCAAGAACGATTTCGTTTTTATGTGAGGAAGATTCCGATATGATTACCGGTACAATAATTGAAGTGACTGGTGCAGTCGATGTTATTCATAGACATCGATAAAATAAAATGAAGTTTCGAATAATTGGACAGTTTATCCATTGTGCTGAGAGTTGCGGATAATACTGTCCTTTCATGTAAGATTAAATCTATCGGAAAACTTGTATTATTTTTTGTCAAATATTGAGATATTATGTTAAAATATAAGAGCGTAGAAAGCGCTTTAAAAAATGATTCAGGGGTCATTTCATAACTCAAGGGGGAACTAATAATGCGTATCGGTATTCCAACAGAAATTAAAAACAATGAAAACCGCGTGGCAATGACGCCAGCGGGAGCAGTACATTTAGTACAAAATGGTCATGAAGTTTTTGTTCAAAAAGGAGCAGGTTTAGGATCTGGCTTTACAGATGAAGAATACGTACAAGCTGGTGCAAAACTTGTTGAAACTGCTGAAGAAGCATGGAATCAAGATATGGTTATGAAGGTAAAAGAGCCAGTTGCAAGTGAATACGGCTATTTCCGCGAAGGTTTAATTTTATTCACATACTTACACTTAGCTCCAGAACCAGAATTAACGAAAGCATTAATTGATAACAAAGTTGCATCAATTGCATACGAAACAGTACAATTAGAAAATCGTTCTTTACCATTACTTGCACCTATGAGTGAAGTAGCTGGTCGTATGTCTGCACAAATCGGTGCACAATTCCTTGAGAAAAACAAAGGTGGTAAAGGTATTTTACTTGCAGGCGTTCCAGGGGTAAAACGCGGCAAAGTAACAATTATCGGCGGTGGTCAAGCTGGTACAAATGCAGCGAAGATTGCAGTAGGTTTAGGTGCAGATGTAACAATCATCGACTTAAGTGCAGAACGTCTTCGTCAATTAGATGACATTTTCGGTAATCAAGTAAAAACGTTAATGTCTAATCCATACAACATTGCAGAAGCTGTAAAAGAATCTGACCTTGTTATTGGTGCGGTATTAATTCCAGGTGCAAAAGCGCCAAAACTTGTAACAGAAGAAATGATTCAATCAATGGAACCAGGTTCTGTCGTTGTAGATATCGCGATTGACCAAGGTGGTATTTTCGAAACAACTGACCGTATTACAACTCATGACAACCCAACTTACGAAAAATATGGCGTTGTTCATTATGCAGTTGCTAATATGCCAGGCGCGGTGCCACGTACATCAACTCTTGCATTAACAAACGTAACAGTACCATATGCAGTACAAATTGCGAACAAAGGCTACAAAGACGCTTGCTTAGGCAACACTGCATTACTAAAAGGTATTAACACATTAGATGGCTATGTAACATTCGAAGCAGTTGCAGAAGCTCACGGCTTACAATACGCTGATGCAAAAGAGCTACTTGAAAAAGCTCCTGCTTTATCATAATAGAAATACATTCGAGACCTTCCTTTATGAGGAGGGTCTTTTTTATAAGGAAATAAATTGTGAAAATGTTGTGTATTACTGTTAATAAGTGGTGATTGTGATAATTTAGAATTATATGATATTTAGGAAGGGGGATTAGATTGGGAAGAAAAAGTAAGCGGAAGAAGCACAAAAAACAAAGAGGAGTAATAAGGAGTAAACATGAGTTAGTAGTTATGAAAAAGAGACCTAGGTCTAAAATTGAAAGTGGTTTAATAGATGCGGCGAATGTTATGTATTTTATTGTCATGGGTATTATTTTTATTAACTTAATTAAGTTACCAGTTTCAAATTTATCTTTGCATGTATTTGTACTTATTATTTTTTTAATGGTAGCTATTTTAGTACATGTTTTAGTGTTTGGAACATTACTATCAACTAATAAGAATGGTGGAGAAAAAAGGCAAAAAAAGAAAAGAAATTCGTCTTATTATTCAAGCTCATCAAGTGGATTCGGTGACTACAGTAGCAGTGATTGTAGTAGCTCAAGTGATGGTGGAGGAGATTGCGGAGGTGGTGGAGATTAAGGTGATTTTTCAGAAGAACGACTAATGAAAGGATGAGACGAAAGATGGAAACTGTGAACTTAATAGAATTAACAAAGGGTATTCAAGATCAACATAAAAACTTTGTCGTTTCAAATGTAAATAGTCATTGCTTACGAATCACCGTATTTACTGGTGAATATGATTGGCACTATCATTCTAATTCGGATGAATTATTTATTGTGTTAGAGGGAGAATTACTTATTGATTTTGAAGATGGAGAAACAGAGGTTTTAAAGCCAAATGATTCTATCTTAATTCCAGCGTGCACAATCCATAGAACGAGAGCATTAAAGAGAACAGTAAATCTTTGTTTTGAAAATATAGAGGCTGATACGATTAAAGTGGAGCAATTATGAAAAAATTATCTGTAGCCGAGTATAGAAAAATCCTTCCGATTTTAGAAAGTCATACAAGAACGACGACGTTTGCTTATGCGGTATGTGACCAAATGATAGATGGTGAGATTTTTGCCAACGAGAAGTTAACAGCAGGACTAATTCGTACAGCGAACGGTATCTATTATTTATTTGGTGATACGGATGATCAAAATTATAACGAAGATTTATTTGCGTATTTAAAAATGGCTATTGAAAAAACAGAGAAGAGATTTACACTCTTCACTTCAAGTGAAGAGTGGGAAATGATGATTGAAGTGCGTTTTAGTAATGCACTTCGGAACATGCCTCGAATGAAGTTCCAACGAGAAATTTCTGAAGAGAGAAAACGAGATTCAAACAAAAATACATATGAAGTGAAGCGTATTGATAAAAGTGGTATAGAACGAAGCAGTGAATTTACAGAGGAGTATTACAAAGAATATTGGGGATCAAAAGAAACATTTTTGAACGGTGGATTTGGATTTTGTATAGAACAAGATGGGATAATTGTAGCTGAATGTGTTTCGATATTTAACGGAAATGGATTTGCTGAAATTGATATTGTGACGCATAAAGTATACCAAGGGAAAGGATTAGCCCAAGCTGTTGCAACAAGGTTTATTGAACATTGCATGCGAAATAATATTACACCGTGCTGGGATTGTTATGTAGACAATATTCCTTCGCAACGATTAGCTAGTAAATTAAGTTTTAATCATCCAATAGAATATAGTTTGTTTGTACGTAAGAAAACGGGGGAATAAAAATGAATGTAGAGTTAACGAGATTTAAAGTGAAACAAGGTAAAGGTCATCGTGTAGATGAATGGATGCAGCTTCTTAATGACAATATGAAAGAAGTACTTTTGACACTAAACGACGAAAAGATGTACGTTGAGACAATTTTCCGGGAAATAAGAGGTGGAGAAGAGTACTTATATTGGTATTCTGTGCAAGGAGAAGGCGGGGCTCTTGTCGAAAATTCTCATCATGAAATTGATAAAAAGCACTTAGCATTTTGGTATGAGTGTATTGATGAAGAAGCACCCTCTGTTGATATGAAAACAGAAGTCGTTATGATTCAAGATGTTGTGAAGGAAGCGATGAAATAATAGAATAGTATGTTGGAGAGAAGCGCATCAAAATAGGTGTGCTTTTTATTTTGAAAAAAATTTAAGAAAAGTTGTATACATTTTACGCTCTCAAACGTTGAGTATATAGAAAGGAGAGCAGAATGAGCCATGATACGTTTGAAACATTATTAATAGAGAAATCAAAAGCTGTATTTGGATACTTAATTAAGATTGGAGCAGATAGAAAAGAAGCGGAAGATATTGTGCAAGATACGTTGTACAAAGCTTTATTACTTATGGAGGAAATACCGTTAGAGCATTTAACACCGTGGCTCTTTAGAGTTGCGATCAATCAGCACCGAGATTTACACCGGAAAGAAAAAAGACTAAATCCCATTGCGATTGAATCTGTCGTTCTTATTGGTCAAAAGTCATTAGATGAGTTGCTTTTAACAAGTGAATTACAAGGCGAGGTACAAGAAATATTGGAGACGATGACGGAGGATTATCGTCATATTTTACTGTTGAAATATGAATATGAATTATCTTATAAGGAAATTACCATTTTATTAAGTATGAAAGAAGATGCAGTAAAAACAAGTTTGTACCGTGCAAGAAATCAATTTAAAAAATTGTATAGGAGGAGAAACGATGAGTCGGAAGGACTTTGATTTGAATATGGATGATAAGCAGATGAAGACTTTGATGAAGAAGGCAAAGAGGAAGCAGTTTTGGCGAAATCTCGTGATCTCAGTAGTTGTGACATTAGTCTTGATTACAGGGAGTATGAGTTTGTTAATTTATTTTAACGAGAAGAATAAGCGAGAAATGGATCAGAGAGTATATTTAAGACACAGTGTTCAAGGGCCTAATATTATTTTTAATGGACATACAAAACTAAGTATGGGAATAGCTAGCGGTACAATGATGTACAGTTCCTATAAAAACATTCAAGGACAACCAGTTAAATGGATTGATGAAATTTATGAGTATTCGATTTTGGGTTATAGTCAAAAAAATGATAACGGAAATACAGGTTTAGAAGAAGAGAATATAAATAAACAATCAGAATTTGCGACAAAGCAAGATTATAATAGACAGACAATGCAAAGAGAAATGCGGTTTTATTTACCTTTTGTAAAGTATTTAAACTATGTGAATGATTTAGAGAGAATTAGTGAATTGCAGAATAAAGTCGCAGAGGTAGCTCTATCTTTTGATAAGGCATATACAGCGGAGGAAGTAGTAAAAATGCTCCCTGAAAGAATACGACCTGTGTGGCTTTGGGTAGATACATATGATGAAACGAAAGCAGAGACGTATACTGGACTAGCAGAACCTGAAACTGGAGCGGTGTTAAATGCAGAGGTATCAATGAATATTTTTGGTTTTGAGGGTAGTTATGCTGATAAGAAGGAAGACGAGTACGAGGATATTAAAGGAAACTCAGCGGGATTTCTTGGATCTATGAAATCTTTAAGTGAAAATAAAGGGGGATTTCAAGAGTATTTTAGGACAAACTATAATGAAATAAAAAATACCGAACCAAAAGACCTACCAATATACGGTGTAGTTGTAACAGGCAAAACAGAGGATTTACAAAGTTTACAAGGGGCACCATATATTAAGGCAGCTATTAGAGGTGTAACAGTTGAGAAATATTGATTACAAACGATTAATGTGAATAATCAGAAAATTTATGTTATAATATGGGAAAAGGAGGTTCATATGAGGCAAATACATGGAGCAATTTATATTTACATAACAATGTTTTTCGTGGCGATATCCTATGGATTAGGGCACGTGTATTCGCATCCTATACTAACTTTTTTAAGCGGAGCATGTATGGCGTTTGCGCTTCTTGTCCACCTTTTCTCAGTTTGGATCGTGAAATTTCAATTAAATATTAGTGAAATAGAAGAAGGCACTTTTTAAGTAGCCTTCTTTTTTTAATAATATTTTGGAAGCTCTTGTAGCAATTTTTCAATTTCGCATTCGGTTTCTTTACATATAGAAAGTGTGCGTAATCTGAAAAATAAGCTACGTAAGAAAGATTTTATATTTCCGTATAGGTACTCGTACGATTTAATATGTAATGTTTGTTTTTGGGCGGGTAATTGAGCTACCAAGTCATGAAGGGCTAATATGAGTACTTCTTCCTTTAGACCATTTTGCAGCATTGCGACAATCGGATAAACGAGACGCTCATCTTCTTCGTATTTGTAATAGATGGAATGAACACAAACTTTGTTTAATAAAGTTTGTAGTATCTCTTCGTAATATAAAGTTTCCAGTTTAGGACTATTCACAAGCGCCTCGAATGTATCGGAAGCATGAGCGATACTATGTGCCCAGCCGTGGTCTTGCACATATCCACGGAAATCATGTTCATTGTTCATATATAGAATTAATTGATCTTTTACAGCTAAAATATCATGCTGTGATAAGAAATTATGATTTGTATCAGCATCAATAATGAGCGCAATTAATAATGTTGTAAATGCACGGGTAAATACAGCATCTTCGTCATTTGAATGAATCTTATACAATAAATATTTGTCACTGATGCTTTCTAATAATAGTTTCTGTAATTGTGTGTGTGAAATATAGTCCTTCTTGATTAGATGATAAAAAGTAGAGTAGATAATTTTATCCCTTAAATAGCTATCAGTATCCCCAATATGCTCAAGCATACTGGAACTTAAAGAATCGATATTGAGGGCATCATTAATTATGTAATTATTATTACGAATTTCTTCTAACTGTTGTTGTAACATATAAACCTCCTATTTTAGAAAATTCTGTATTTTTATAATATAATAAGAGGAAGAAATAGACAATAAATAAGTGCTTTTGAATGGAGGGCCATTTATGAAGAGAGCATTATTCTTTTTCATTAGTATTTTCTTATTAGGAAGCTGCTCGATTTCGTATGTTACTTTTTCTAGCGAGAGTAAAAGTTGGACGGGGTAATATAAAGGATATATTAAGGATAACAGTGAAGATGGAGTGTTTACGTTTCAGTATAAGGGCGGAGATGGGAATACAGAATTTCAAAATTTGGAGATTGCTATTAATGAAACCCTTAGTACAATGACACAAACGTCAGAAAGTCATAGAGGAGCAAGGGTTGAAATGAAGTCTTCTTGTGTAAGTTGCGCACCCCCATCTAAAGATGAACCGATAGAGATTGTGATTAAATGGGATGATAAGTATGAGGAGAAGATGGTTTTAAAGCGGAAATAGCATAGAGTAAGGGGATAAAAATGAATAGGCATATAAAATTTTTTATGTTTATGTTTATGTTTATGTTTTTAGGTGCATTTCTAATCATATTATCAGCGTGTACTACAAAACAAGTAGAGCAAGTAACTGTAAAAGAAGTACCTGAAGAAGGGTATGTCATAGTAAGAAATGACACGGTATTTTTTGTCGGTGATAAAACGTTTAATACAAAAGTAGAGTTGCAGCATTATATAGAACAACAAATGAAGAAAGAACATCCATCAGATATAGTGCTGAGCTTTAAGGATAAAGACGCATATAATCAATTAAAAACAGGGGATAAAATAAAAGTATGGTCTTCTAAAATACTTGAAAGTTATCCAGCGAAAATGATAGTAGAGAAATAGAAAAAGGCAGCAATCACGCTGCCTTTTTTCTTATTTCACAAATTGTAATTCTTTCGGGAATTTCGTTAAAATTTCTGATCCATCTTTTGTGATGTAAATATCATCTTCAATACGAACGCCACCTACGTTTGGTACGTAAATACCTGGCTCGATTGTGAAGACCATACCTTCTCTTAATGGTGACTCGTTACCAGCTTTTACATCTGGATATTCGTGTACGCTAATTCCAAGTCCGTGACCAAGGCGGTGCGGGAAGAAGTCGCCGTAACCTGCATCTGCAATAACAGAACGAGCAGCGTTGTCGATTGCGCCAAGTGTAACACCTGGTTTACATGCTTCAACTGCTTGTAGTTGTCCAGCAAGTACAGTGTTGTAAATGCGAGTTTGTTCTTCAGAAAGTTCGCCGAATGCTACTGTACGTGTAATATCAGAGCAGTAACCGTCAATGATTACACCTAAATCAAATAGTACGAAATCGCCGCGTTTCATTTTATTTGCACCTGGAATACCGTGTGGAAGGGCAGAGTTTGCACCTGCTAATACCATCGTATCAAATGACATTTTATGTATGCCCTTTGTTTTTAATTCGTGTTCAATAATTGCTAATACTTCTAGCTCGCTGCGATCTTCTTTAATTGCATTTACACCAACTTCAACAGCATAGTCTGCCATTTTAGCTGCTTCGCGTAAAATAGAAAGTTCTTTTTCATCTTTAATTAAACGAAGTTCACGAACTTTCTCCTCAGCTGATTTGAAAGTTGCGTTTGGGAATAGTTTTGTTAATTCTTCGTAGCGCTCTACGTTTAAATGCTCTTTTTCAATTGCAACTGCATTTGCATTGATACCACGGTCTTTAATTGCTTTTGCAATCATATCCCATGGTCTGTCAGTATCAGTAAATCCGATAATTTCATGTGCCCAGCCAGCGTTACGTGCTTGACCTTCTTCCATTTTAGGACAAATTAAAATAGGCTCTTTTTCTTGGAATACAAACATACCAAGAAGTCTTTCGTGTGGTTCACAGTGGAAGTTTGTCATGTAGAAGACGTTTGGTGTAGAAGTTAAGAACGCAGCTTCTACATTTTTTTCTTTTAGCCATTGCATTAAAGTTTCTAATCTAGCATTCATCGATTGGCACCCCCGAGATATTTAATTACAAATATAACTTTACATCGGAGGAAAGCGTTATGACAAGTAAATAGATGTTAGAAAAGACAGGGAATTGAAAAATCATGTAGAATAAAAAGTGAGAATGTGAATAGGGGAGGAATGTAATAATGAAAGTATCTTATCATGGACATTCAGTTGTAAAGATTGAAACGAATGGAAAAGTGATTTTAATTGATCCATTTTTAACTGGAAATCCGATAACGGATTTAAAGGCTAAAGATGTAAAAGTAGATGCAATTCTTTTATCGCATGGACATGGAGATCATGTTGGAGATACAGTAGAGCTTGCAAAGAAAAATAATGCGGTTGTTGTAGCGCCATTTGAACTAGCGACATTTTTAAGTTGGCAAGGTGTAAATACACATCCGATGCATATTGGTGGTTCGCATGAATTTGACTTCGGTAAAGTGAAGTTTACACAAGCATTCCATGGTTCTAGTTATATTGATGAAGAAAATAAGACGATTACATATACAGGTATGCCAGCGGGTATTTTATTTACAGCAGAAGAGAAAACTGTATACCATGCAGGAGATACTGCTTTATTCTCTGATATGAAATTAATTGGGGAACTAAATAACATTGATGTAGCATTTTTACCAATTGGTGATAATTTCACAATGGGACCAGAAGATGCTGTTTTAGCAGCGAAATGGGTTCAGGCGAAAACTGCTGTACCGATGCATTACAATACGTTCCCAGTAATTGAACAAGATCCATATCAATTTGTAGAAAAGCTACAAAACTGTACAGGGAAAGTATTAGAAGCTGGAGAAAGTATTACACTATAGAAAAGAAACCCTTCATTTGAAAAGACAAGTGAAGGGTTTTTTACGTGTGTAGGACAACTTTTAAAGTTTGTACTTGTTTTGGTGATTCTTTTCTTTTTGGAAGTGGCTGTTCAGGTGTTTCATTCAATTCCATTGCAACTTTTTTCCCGTCTACGAAAGCTAAAAATACAGCACCTGCAACTTCTAATAATTTTTTCATCATGTATCCGCTCCTTTGTTTCATTTCTTGTCTTCATGGTATATGGAAGCAGCGGGACAAACTATCGAACGAGATGACAATTACATTGTTGTAATAGAAGAAGTGGTGTAATGTAAGGCGTATTTTGTTATAAAAAAAATAGTACAGATATATAAAGAGAGAGTGTAACAGTTTTGAAAATATAGTATACTGAAAGTACAACACATGAAGAATTTAGGGAAAAGAAAGTATGGTGAAACCATTTGGCTACCAAGCATAACCAAATTTTAGAACATATTAATGGCCTGCCAGTAGGGCATAAAATTTCTGTAAGGCAAATTGCGAAAGATTTGAGTGTAAGTGAAGGGACAGCTTACCGTGCAATTAAAGATGCAGAAAATAAAGGATATGTTAGTACGATTGAACGTGTCGGAACAATTCGAATTGAACAAAAGAAGAAAGAGAATATTGAAAAGCTGACATATGCAGAAGTCGTTAACATTGTCGATGGTCAAGTACTTGGGGGCAGAGAAGGACTACATAAAACGTTAAATAAATTCGTAATCGGGGCAATGAAGTTAGAAGCGATGATGCGCTATACAGAAGCAGGAAACTTACTTATTATTGGTAACCGTACGAATGCACATCAATTAGCGTTGGAAGCCGGAGCTGCGGTGTTAATTACGGGCGGATTTGATACGGAAGATCATGTGAAGAAATTAGCAGATGAATTAAAACTACCGATTATTTCAAGTAGTTACGATACATTTACAGTTGCGACGTTAATTAACCGCGCAATTTACGATCAGCTTATTAAGAAAGAAATTGTACTTGTTGAAGATATTTTAACGCCGATTGAAGAAACGTTATATTTAAAGCCAAATGATACGGTACAGCAATGGCATGCGTATAATGAAGAGACGATGCACGGAAGATATCCGATTATTGATGAAAATAAAAAGGTTCTAGGTATCGTAACTTCAAAAGATATGATCGGTGTAGCGAAAGAAACACCGATTGATAAAGTGATGACAAAACATCCGATTACAGTGAATGGTAAAATGTCTGTCGCAGCTGCGGCGCGTATGATGGTGTGGGAAGGTATTGAGTTACTTCCTGTTGTTGATGAAGGAAATAAACTGCAAGGTATTATTAGCCGTCAAGATGTACTTCAGGCATTGCAAATGATTCAGCGTCAACCACAAGTTGGGGAAACAATCGATGATATTGTAACGAATCAATTCATGACGCCGAAAGAAGCGAAGAATGAGCATTTATATCAATTTTCAGTGACGCCGCAAATGACGAATTCGATCGGAACGTTATCTTACGGTGTATTCGCAACGATTGTGACGGAAGCAACGAATCGTGTTATTCGTGCGCAAAAGAAGAGCGATTTAATTGTTGAGAACTTAACAATTTATTTCGTAAAACCAGTTCAAATTGACAATGTTGTATCAGTTCATCCGAAAGTATTAGAAATTGGACGTAAATTTGGTAAGGTGGATGTAGAAGTACATCATGAAGGTAATGTTGTCGGGAAAGCATTACTTATGGTGCAGTTGATCGATAAATAAAAAGATGGAGCAGACCGCTTTGGTTTGTTCCATTTTTTTTAGAACGCTATATTAGAGAATTTTAAAATTTAGTTATCAAATGAATCTATTATGTTTTGAATTGCAAAAGAGAAAGTTAAATCACGTTCTGTTTCATATTTATAAGTAGGGCACGCAATCATTTGAAGATGCTTGAACAATAATTGTGGAGGTGTCGAATGGGAGTAATATTTTTCTTTTTAGGTTTAGTATTTGTAATTACTGTTCATGTGATAACTCATAGAATAATGGATTCAAATAAAAAGAAATTGTATGTAATAAGTTTGATTTTCGCTATTATTTGTTCCTTTATCCCTACAACTGGAGAAAATAATAGCGATTTTCTTTACTTCGGTATACCAGCAGAAAATTTCATTTATTATGGCGGATGGGAAATTTCGTTTAATCCACTAGCCTTTTTCTTTAACTTTATTTTGTTTTATTGGATTTTGAAGCTATTACTTAAGCTCG
The DNA here is from genome assembly GCF_022095615.2 of Bacillus thuringiensis. Taxonomy (NCBI): domain Bacteria; kingdom Bacillati; phylum Bacillota; class Bacilli; order Caryophanales; family Bacillaceae; genus Bacillus; species Bacillus thuringiensis. Next base: position 4,354,586 of record NZ_CP155559.1, on the reverse strand, counting down.
GGGAGGGTTTTGGTAGAGAAGTGAAAAAATAGCAGGATATGTTGGAGATTTTAGCTAATCTATCTCCAGTTAGAGAATTGGTTATTAGTCGATAGAAAAGTTTGCGTTACTATATGAACTAGGGGGAGAAGGATGGATTTTCACACTAAAAAGCAGTTATGTAAGCAATATAATTTAAATAGTCTTACGAAAGTTTCATTGTTGCATGGGGGAGAAAATCAAACATATATATTCGAATCGGACAAAAATAAATTTGTAGTGAGGCAGTATAGAGAAGGACGTTATACATGCGAGCAAATAGAGGCTGAAATACATTGGTTAATAGCGATACAAAAGCAAATGTTAGTACCAGAAGTAGTTGTAAATAAAAATGGCGATTGGATCACACCTGTTATGAAAGATGAGGGAAGTATCCAATATTTTGTTGTCTTTAGCTTTATAAACGGAAGTGAAATTGTAGAACCAAAGGCTAAAGACTATGAAAAGCTTGGATTATTAATGCGAAAGTTTCATGAAAAAACAAATGAAGTGTTCAAAAGAGTACCGCAAACTTGGAGAGGTTATGAAAGGCCTATATATAGCGAGAAAAAGACAATTCTCGAGCCTTTACAACGATTACTAAATACTTCATTTCTATCCCATGCGGATAAGCATAAGTGCATGAGAACTGCAGAAAGAATACAAGAGCTCACAAATTCAACTCAATTAGGAGAAAAACAATTTGTTCATGGTGATATGCATTTTGGCAATGTTCTTGTAGACAAAGAGGATTGGTATTTACTCGATTTTGATGAATGTGGATTTGGGTATAAAGAGTTTGATATTGGTGTTCCAAGATTGCATTTAATTGCTTCGGGACAGTTAGAAGAAGTATGGGGGGACTTCATGGTGGGATATGGAGAAAATATTTCGGAAGCAGCCATTCGACTTGGGACCGCTTCAAGAATCTTTTATATGGCTGGGAAAATACCATTAAGGCTTGATATTGAGCCGATTAGAAAAGATCCTGGCGCTTTTATTCGCCGATATATTCAGTATGTCGAAGAAGAATTATGCGGAGGGACAATTGTTTAATAAAAAAACAGAATATTAATTCATTTAGATTCTAGCCTATGTTATAATTGAATTGTAAGAAAATGGATTTCTGGAAGGTGGTATGCATTATGTCATCAACAGTACTCTTTTTTGGTAGTATCGCACTATTTTACTTCCTTGTGATGATACCGATTCAATATTTATACTTACAAGGTTTACATGAAAAAAAGAAAAAAACAGGATTATCTCAGCGAGAGCTATATGAAAAAATGTCTTTTGGGGAAGAACAATTACATCTTCATGTGCAAGGCAATCCATTCAATATCCCTTCTGCGTTTGTCGCATACATGATTTTAAAAGTTAGAGGACGTAAAAAAGCATCACAATATTGATGCTTTTTTACGTTGCTTCATAAGAGTCAGCTTCTTCAACTGCTAATGGTAAGAAATGTTTATATTGGCGAAATCCATTAAATACACTTGCACTACCAAATAGAATAAATAAAACACCAACGATAATACGAGCGGTTGAAAGTTCTAAAAAGAATTGGTTTATCCCGAAGAATAGGACGAATGAACCGAGTGCCATTGCAGATTTTCCAGAGAGCCAACCTTTCTCCATTGGGCGGTTTGTACGAAAGTATTTTGTTTTGTAGAAGAGGTACAACATAAATGAAACGATAATACAGAAGACTAATATTGGCATAATGCACACTCCCATCGTTTTGTGAAAAATAATAGTGGAGAAAAGATAAATATCTAAACTTTCTAACTTTTATTATAAAGCAATTGTTCGCATGTATGAAATACTTTCCGTTATAATGAAGGATAAAGTGAAACTTTAATTAGTGTGAGAATGTTTTCACGCGCTAATGATTAGCCCGCACAAATTGGGCTTTTACTGCACGTTAATGCGGAATAAAGTGAAGAAGTTGAATAAAAAGGAGATTATACATATGCATGAGCAAATTTTAGGAGCAATTAAAGAGTTTGATACGATTATTATTCATCGTCACGTACGTCCAGATCCAGATGCACTAGGTTCACAGGGCGGTCTTAGTACAATTCTACAAGAATCGTTTCCAGAGAAAAATATTTATACGGTTGGGTATAATGAACCGTCACTAGCATACTTACGAGTAATGGATGATATTGAAGATAGTGTATATGAAAATGCACTGGTTATCGTTTGTGATACTGCGAACCAAGAGCGTGTTGACGATCAACGCTATACAAAAGGGAAGATGTTAATCAAAATTGATCATCACCCAAATGAAGATCCGTACGGAGATATTACGTGGGTCGATACGACAGCAAGTTCTACAAGTGAAATGATTTATGAGCTTTACAGTTATGGAAAAGATAAAGGGTTACAGATAACAAAAGAAGCAGCTCGTCTTATTTTAGCGGGTATTGTTGGGGATACAGGTCGTTTCTTATTCCCGAATACAACAGCGAAAACACTTCGTTATGTAAGTGAGCTTGTTGATATGGATGTGAAATTCACAGATTTATACAATGAAATGTATAAGACGAAAGAAAAGATTGCTCGTTTAAACGGCTATATTTTACAAAACTTTACGATGGTAGAAGAAGGAGCAGCTTACATTAAATTAACGAAAGAAGTATTAGAAAAGTTTGATGTACTTCCTTCTGAGGCATCCGGTGTTGTTGGAGCACTTGGTAATATTGATGGATTAAAGTCGTGGGTTCTATTTTTAGAGGAAGACGATGTGATTCGTGTACGTCTTCGTTCAAAAGGACCAGTAATAAATAAATTAGCAATGCAATATAATGGTGGAGGGCATCCGATGGCTTCTGGTGCAAAAGCATCTTCTTGGGAAGAAGCGGATCGTCTGTTTGCGGATTTACGTGAGATTTGTAAATAAGAGATTATATATTAACACGAAAAGAAGGAGTGGCGCTAAAGCCCTCCTTCTTTATTTTTCTTTCTCTATAGCAATGCTAATTTCAAGCACGGTATCAAAAGATATTGTATCGACTTTAAAGCGGTATAGACGATCGTAATGTTTATACGTTTTATTTTCGATTGCTTTTTTGAGTAGGTCTTTATTTTTTGCGATACTTTGTATGTTTTTCGTTAAAAGATGCTGGAGGTCATTATGAATAGAAGTGGTCATATTTTCGAGTGTAAGATTGTCTAAATCGTATTTTTCTCGATTGATTATTTTTATTTTAATCTCTTGAATAGTTAAGAGTCGTTTATTTTCTGTATTCAATTTTTCTTGATCTTCGAGAAGGACGTGGAGCTTTGCTTCTTGTTTTTCTATAATTTCTCGTTGCTCTGCTATTTTACTAGCTTGTTCTTCTTGAAAAACACCGTATATGTACAAAAAAATAAACCAGCTCAACACGCCTCCAACAGCAGCACCAGCTAAAACTAAATACCATTTTTTTGCTGTATTGGCACTTGGTACTCTCATACATGTTCCTGCGTTAGCCATTTAATAATAGTAAGACCTGTTTGCATACCACCCGTTGCGAAAAAAATAAGGAGAATTTGTTTTACGATATCTTTCATATCTCCGCCAAAGAAACTTCTTTCAAAGCTATAAAAAGTATCAAATGTTCCGCCAATTGCTGCAACGAGTGCCCAAATCTTTAAATTTTGGGCGAATTGATTAATGTAAGTTAGAGTTGGTTTTCCGATAAGAAATGCACCAAAGCCGCCAATTAATGAACCACCGAGTATAACCCCAAAGGCAATAAAATAACTAATAATAAGCAGAGAGAAAAAAGTGTGTTCTCTTACATCCATCGTCATTCCCCTTTCTTCTTCATATATATGGACAAAGTATAAGAAGTATGTTTTGATTTCCGCTTTCCTCATCACCTATAATAAAAGTAGTCAAATTGGTAAAGAGAGGGTACAACAGTGAAGTTTGTGCATTTACAATGTCAAACCGTTTTTAGTTTGTTAAAAAGTGCTTGTAAAATTGATGAGCTTGTAATCAGGGCGAAAGAACTTGGTTTTTCATCACTCGCTATTACGGATGAAAATGTTATGTATGGCGTTATTCCGTTTTATAAAGCATGTAAGAAACATGGTATACAGCCTATTATCGGCTTAACAGCTTCTATTTTTAGTGAAGAAGACGAAAAATCTTATCCGCTTGTTTTACTTGCTGAAAATGAAATAGGCTATCAAAATTTATTAAAGATTTCTAGTAGCATTATGACGAAGTCAAAAGAAGGTATTCCAAAAAAGTGGCTTGCCCATTATGCGAAAGGATTAATTGCTATTTCACCAGGTAAAGATGGGGAAATTGAACAATTATTATTAGAAGATAAAGAGAGTGAAGCTGAAGAAGTAGCTCGCATGTACCAAAATATGTTCGGCAATTTTTATATGAGTTTGCAGCATCATGCGATTCAAGATGAACTGCTTCTGCAAGAGACATTACCTGCATTTATGAGTAGGATAAATGTTCCAGTTGTTGCAACAAACGATGTACGCTACATCAATCAAAGTGACGCACTTGTTCATGAGTGCTTATTATCTGTTGAAAGTGGATCGAAAATGACGGATCCAGATAGGCCGAGGCTGAAAACAGATCAATATTATTTAAAATCATCAGATGAAATGGAAGCACTATTTTCTCACGTAGAAGAGGCGATTAACAATACAGTAGAAATTGCAGAACGTTGCAGAGTAGAAATACCGTTTCATGTAAATCAATTACCGAAATTTCCTGTTCCAGCTAACGAGACGAATGATATGTATTTACGCCGCGTTTGTGAAGAAGGGTTGCAGAAACGTTATGGTACGCCGAAAGAAGTACATATCCAGCGTTTAAATCATGAATTAAACGTTATTTCTAGTATGGGGTTTAGTGATTATTTCCTCATCGTATGGGATTTTATGAAGTATGCGCATGAAAATCATATTTTAACAGGACCAGGACGTGGATCGGCAGCTGGTTCACTCGTTTCTTACGTATTAGAAATTACAGATATTGATCCAATTGAATACGATTTATTATTTGAAAGATTTTTAAACCCTGAACGTGTGACGCTTCCAGATATTGATATCGATTTTCCAGATATAAGACGTGATGAGATGATTCGATATGTGAAAGATAAATATGGTCAACTTCGTGTTGCACAAATTGTAACGTTCGGGACGCTTGCAGCGAAGGCGGCAATTAGAGACATTGCGCGTGTAATGGGGGTTCCGCCGCGAGATATTGACATATTCTCAAAACTTATCCCGTCAAAGCTTGGTATAACGTTAAAGGATGCATATGAGGAATCACAATCACTCCGTGAGTTTATACAAGGGAATCTGTTACATGAGCGTGTGTTTGAAATTGCAAAACGTGTAGAAGGCTTACCACGTCATACGTCTATTCATGCAGCTGGCGTTATTATGAGCCAAGAGCCGTTAACAGGAAGTGTTGCAATTCAAGAAGGGCATAACGATGTGTATGTGACGCAATATCCAGCTGATGCATTAGAAGAACTTGGTTTGTTAAAGATGGACTTTTTAGGGTTACGTAATTTAACGTTACTTGAAAATATTATAAAGTTTATCGTGAAAAAAACGGGGACACAAATTGATATAAGAAATTTACCACTTCAAGATGAAAAGACGTTCCAATTGTTAGGTAGAGGGGATACAACAGGTGTATTCCAGCTTGAATCAGGTGGTATGCGAAATGTGCTTCGCGGGTTAAAACCGAATGAATTTGAAGATATTGTCGCTGTTAACTCGTTATATAGACCTGGACCGATGGAACAAATTCCGACCTTTATTGAATCAAAGCATGGAAAAAGAAAAATTGAATATTTACATCCGGACTTAAAGCCAATTTTAGAAAGAACGTACGGTGTAATTGTGTACCAAGAACAAATTATGCAAATTGCGTCGAAATTAGCAGGATTCTCGCTCGGAGAAGCAGATTTATTACGCCGTGCAGTGAGTAAAAAAAATCGTGATATTTTAGATCAGGAACGTAAGCATTTTGTACAAGGTTGTTTACAAAACGGTTATGACGAGACATCCGCAGAGAAAATTTACGATTTAATTGTAAGATTTGCGAATTACGGTTTTAACCGAAGTCACGCTGTAGCCTACAGTATGATTGGATATCAGCTCGCTTACTTAAAAGCGAATTATACGCTGGAATTTATGACAGCATTATTATCAAGTGCAATTGGAAATGAAGATAAGATTGTGCAGTATATACGAGAAACGAAGCGGAAAGGTTTTCACGTTTTGCCGCCGTCTCTTCAGAGAAGTGGTTACAATTTCCAAATAGAAGGTAATGCGATACGTTACAGCTTACTTTCCATTCGAAACATCGGAATGGCTACAGTGACAGCATTACTCGAAGAACGTGAGAAAAAAATGTTTGAAGATTTATTTGAATTTTGTCTTCGTATGCCATCAAAGTTTGTAACAGAGCGAAATTTAGAGGCGTTCGTCTGGTCTGGGTGTTTTGATGATTTTGGTGTTTCGAGAACGAATTTATGGAAAAGCCTTAAAGGAGCGTTAGAGTACGCAAATCTTGCACGTGATTTAGGGGATGCTGTTCCAAAATCAAAATACGTACAAGGAGAAGAGCTCTCTTTTATTGAACAGTTAAATAAAGAGAAGGAAGCACTAGGCTTTTATTTATCAAGCTATCCGACAGCGCAGTATGTGAAGTTAGCGAAAGAATTAGAAATTCCATCTCTCGCTCAGGCAATGCGACATAAGAAAAAAGTGCAAAGGGCTATCGTGTATATAACAAGCGTGAGAGTGATTCGCACGAAAAAGTTGCAAAAGATGGCGTTTATTACATTTTGTGATCAAAATGATGAAATGGAAGCGGTTCTCTTCCCAGAAACGTATATACATTTCTCAGATAAGTTACAAGAAGGAGCAATTGTTTTAGTTGACGGCATGATTGAGCTAAGAAATCATAAGTTACAATGGATTGTAAATGGACTCTATCCATTAGAAGAAATGGATGTGTATGAAGAAAAGAAAGATGCATCTGTTTACGTGAAATTGCCGTCTCAGTATGAGAAAAAGCTTTTAAATCAGGTTACTAAAATGTTGTTTGATTATTCAGGTTTTGCGAAAGTACTAATTTATTATGAAAAGGAACATAAAATGGTACAATTATCTCGAAGTTTATCGATTCATCCAAGTGAAGAATGTTTAGGAGCACTTCGTGAAATTGTCGGGGAAGAAAATGTGGTTGTGAAAATATAATGGACAATTTCCCTACACTTCGATTATTATAGTAGTAGTGTTCGTGGTCAGACCACTTGGAGAAATTGATATCAGCTAGAATAATTTGAGGAGAGTGGATAGTTTGTCAACACTTCGTGAAGAAGCACTTCACATGCATAAAGTGCATCAAGGAAAATTAGAAACTGTATCAAAAGTAAAAGTAGAAAATGCAAAAGATTTAAGTCTTGCATATTCTCCAGGGGTTGCAGAACCTTGTAAAGAAATTTATGACGATAAAAGTAAGGTATATGAATATACGATGAAGGGAAATATGGTAGCAGTTGTGACAGATGGCACGGCTGTACTTGGTCTTGGTAACATTGGACCTGAAGCATCTCTTCCAGTAATGGAAGGTAAAGCTGTATTATTCAAGAGCTTTGCTGGTGTAGATGCATTCCCAATCGCCTTAAATACAAACGATGTAGACAAAATTGTTGAAACTGTAAAATTAATGGAGCCAACTTTTGGCGGCGTTAACTTAGAGGATATCGCAGCACCAAACTGCTTCATTATTGAAGAACGTTTGAAAAAAGAAACAAATATTCCTATCTTCCATGATGATCAACACGGAACAGCTATCGTAACAGTAGCAGGTCTTGTGAACGCGCTAAAATTAGTTGGAAAGAAAATGTCTGACATTAAAGTTGTCGCAAATGGCGCAGGTGCAGCAGGTATTGCAATTATTAAACTTTTATATCGCTATGGTGTACGCGACATTATTATGTGTGACCGTAAAGGTGCGATCTATGAGGGTCGTCCTACAGGTATGAATCCTGTGAAGGATGAAGTTGCAAAATATACAAATAAGAATCGTATCGAAGGTTCTTTAGCTGATGTTGTACAAGGTGCGGACGTATTCATTGGTGTATCTGCAGAAGGTGCATTAACAGAAGAGATGGTTCGTACAATGAATGACAATGCAATTATTTTTGCAATGGCGAATCCAGTTCCAGAAATTATGCCAGAATTGGCAAAAGCAGCGGGCGCAGCTGTTGTTGGGACGGGTCGTTCTGACTTCGCAAACCAAGTAAATAATGTACTAGCGTTCCCTGGTATTTTCCGTGGTGCACTTGACGTACATGCGACACAAATTAACGAAGAAATGAAGATGGCAGCTGTACAGGCTATTGCTGAGCTTGTAGCAGAAGATGAGTTGAATGCAGACTATATCATTCCGGCACCGTTTGACGCGCGTGTAGCGCCTCAAGTGGCGGCTTACGTTGCGAAAGCTGCAATGGAGACAGGAGTAGCTCGCCGTCAAGTAGACCCAAATGAGATTGCTGAGAAAACAAAACAATTAGCGCTGATTGGTAAAGAATAAGCGAGGAATTTCCATTGACATCATCAAATACAAAAGTATATCTCGAAATTGTAAAAAAAATCCGTTCCATTATGGAAGAAGATGGATTGGTGGCGGGGGATCGTTTGCCGTCTGAGCGTGAGTTAAGTTCACGTTTAAACGTAGGGCGTTCCTCTGTAAGAGAAGCATTGCGTGCTTTAGAACTGGTAGGATTGATTGAAACGAGACGTGGTGAAGGGACGTTTATTCGAAACTTTTACGATAACGGTCTTGTACAATTGATTGCGCCGTTCTTGCTGCAAGATGAGAAAACAATTCGTGATTTATTACAAACAAAACGATTACTTGAGAAAGATATGATTCGAATTGTATGTAATTTACCGAAAGAAACGTTTTCTAAAGTGCTAAGAAAATTACATCAAGTGCTTGAAGAAAATGAAAACTCAATGCCGATGCTTCATCAAACGTTCTTTAAAACACTTATTGAACAAGTCGATAATTATTTACTATATCGCATTTGGATGATCGTAAATGATTACGTATCAACTCTTTCTTGTAAAGTTTCAGGAGATTCTATCAAGATGTATAGAAAGCTTTATGCTACTTTGGAAGAAAAACAAGAAAATGATGCACTAAAAATTTACGATGAATTAGTAGAGAATATACAGTTTCACTCGTAATGTATAAAATTTGTCGAAATGACCATGACACGTTATGACAAACATTCTATCGCGTAGCGGTTAAAGTTAAACGTAAAGAGTGAGGTTATTAGACAGATTGAGAAGATAAGGCTAACATCAAACTTTGGTGTTAGCCCAATTTTCTTCTTGCGCTAACCTTAGCTCTCAACGAAGGGGGTCAAATTGTGCTAAGAGATTTATTCGTGAAAAAGAAAAAGTACGCTGCAATACCTTCAGAACAAGTACGAAAAGATGTACCGGATGGCGTTATGACAAAATGTCCGAAATGTAAAAAAATCATGTATACGAAAGAGGTTCTAAAAAATTTAAAAGTATGTGTGAATTGTGGATATCATCATCCTATGAATGCATGGGAACGTCTTGATAGTATATTGGACGAAGGGTCATTCCGTGAGTATGACAAAGAAATGGTTTCATTAAATCCACTCGAGTTTCCAGGATACGAAGAGAAACTAGAGAGCGATCGTAAGAAGACTGAATTGAACGAAGCGGTTGTAACTGGTGAAGGAACAATTGATGACATGCTTGTTGTTGTTGCAGTAATGGATTCTCGTTTTCGAATGGGCAGCATGGGCTCTGTTGTAGGAGAGAAAATTGCCCGTGCAGTTGAAAAAGCATACGACTTACAAGTTCCATTTATTATCTTTACTGCGTCGGGTGGTGCCCGTATGCAAGAAGGGATATTAAGTTTAATGCAAATGGCAAAAACAAGCGTAGCTTTGAAAAAGCATAGTAATGCAGGAGGGTTATTTATTTCTGTTATGACTCACCCAACGACGGGCGGGGTTTCAGCAAGTTTCGCTTCACTTGGTGATTACAATCTTGCAGAGCCAGGTGCACTTATCGGATTTGCTGGTAGACGTGTAATTGAACAAACAGTGCGTGAGAAACTACCGGAAGATTTCCAAACGGCAGAATTTTTATTAGAGCACGGTCAATTAGATGCGGTGGTGCATCGTGATGATATGAGAGAATCGCTCCGTAAGATTTTAGAAGTTCATCAAGGAGGGGAAATGGCTGTATGGCAGAGCTAGAATTTGAAAAACCAGTTGTTGAGCTAAGAAATAAGATTCGTGAACTGAAAGACTATACGAAAAACAGCCAGATGGACTTCAGTGAGGAGATTCGTATTTTGGAAGACAAGTTAGAAAAATTAGAGGAAGATATATACGGCAATATGAAAGTATGGGACCGTGTTCAAATTGCTCGTCATGCAGAACGACCGACAACGCTCGATTATATTGAGCACTTATTTACTAATTTTTTTGAATGTCATGGAGATCGTCTATTTGGCGACGATGCAGCGATTGTCGGCGGCATTGCGAAATATAAGGGGATGCCAGTAACTGTAATTGGGCATCAACGCGGAAAAGATACGAAAGAAAATATTCGTCGTAATTTTGGGATGCCTCATCCAGAAGGATATCGAAAAGCACTGCGTCTAATGAAACAAGCGGAAAAGTTTAATCGTCCTATTATTTGTTTCATCGATACGAAGGGAGCTTATCCTGGTAAAGCAGCTGAAGAACGTGGACAAAGTGAGGCAATTGCCCGCAATTTATTTGAAATGGCGGGTTTAACTGTACCTGTTATTTGTATTGTTATCGGTGAAGGCGGTAGTGGTGGTGCGTTAGGTCTTGGAGTAGGAGATTACATTCATATGCTAGAAAATTCCACGTATTCTGTTATTACACCAGAGGGTGCGGCGGCAATTCTTTGGAAAGACGCTGGTAAAGCAAAAGAAGCTGCAGAAGCGATGAAAATTACAGCATTAGATTTGAAAGAATTAGGTGTAATTGACGAAATCATTCCAGAGGCAAAAGGCGGAGCGCATCGTAATATTTTAAAACAATCAGAAAATATAGATTTAATGCTTAAGAAAACTTTTGAACAATTAAGCGGAATTTCAAAAGATGAATTAATCGAAAAACGTTATGAAAAATATATGAAAATTGGGCAAGTTTCGTTTTCAAACGCTTCCATTGGGATAAAATAATAAAAGCGTGCGTTCCTCTTCGCGAATGCACGTTTTTATTATGAAAAGACACATCTTCTCCATTGTGTTTTTATATTTTTTCGTGTTATTTTATTATAAGGCAAATAATCTTTATGAGGTGAGTACAAATGAAACGTATTGGTGTATTAACAAGTGGTGGAGATTCACCTGGTATGAATGCTGCCATTCGTGCAGTTGTTCGTAAAGCGATTTTCCATGATATTGAAGTATATGGTATTTACCATGGATACGCTGGTTTAATTTCTGGTCATATTGAAAAATTAGAACTTGGTTCTGTTGGCGATATTATCCACCGTGGTGGTACAAAATTATATACAGCAAGATGTCCTGAGTTTAAAGATCCAGAAGTACGACTAAAAGGTATCGAGCAATTAAAGAAACACGGTATCGAAGGACTTGTTGTTATTGGTGGAGATGGTTCTTACCAAGGTGCTAAAAAATTAACTGAACAAGGATTCCCATGTGTTGGTGTACCAGGTACAATCGACAATGATATTCCTGGAACAGACTTCACAATTGGTTTCGATACAGCTTTAAATACTGTTATTGATGCAATTGATAAAATTCGTGACACAGCTACATCTCATGAACGTACATATGTTATCGAAGTAATGGGACGTCATGCTGGAGATATCGCATTATGGGCTGGTTTAGCTGATGGTGCTGAAACAATTTTAATTCCAGAAGAAGAGTATGACATGGAAGATGTTATTGCTCGTCTGAAGCGCGGTAGTGAACGTGGTAAAAAACACAGTATTATCATTGTAGCTGAAGGTGTTGGAAGTGCAATTGACATCGGTAAGCATATTGAAGAAGCAACAAACTTTGATACTCGTGTAACTGTATTAGGTCACGTACAACGTGGTGGATCACCAAGTGCACAAGACCGTGTATTAGCAAGTCGTCTTGGCGCAAGAGCAGTTGAATTGTTAATTGCTGGTAGAGGTGGACGTTGTGTAGGTATTCAAGATAATAAACTTGTTGATCATGATATTATCGAAGCGTTAGCTCAAAAGCATACAATCGATAAAGATATGTATCAATTATCTAAAGAATTATCCATCTAATCGGCTTAATGTCGGATATTTGGGAACGGTTTCATAATTTTCGGAGGTGCAATATGCGTAAAACTAAAATTGTATGTACTATAGGTCCTGCTAGTGAAAGTATTGAGAAATTAGAACAATTAATCGAAGCGGGTATGAACGTTGCTCGTTTAAACTTCTCTCATGGTAGCCATGAAGAGCACGGCGCTCGTATTAAAAACATTCGTGAAGCTTCAAAGAAAACTGGTAAAACAGTTGGTATCTTACTTGATACAAAAGGTCCAGAAATCCGTACTCACGACTTCGTAGACGGACAAGCTGAGCTTGTAACAGGTGCAGAAGTAGTTCTTTCTACTGAGCAAGTATTAGGTACTGCAGAGAAGTTCTCTGTATCTTATGCTGGTCTTTATGACGATGTAGACCCAGGTTCTCGTATTCTAATCGATGACGGTCTTATCGAACTAGAAGTAATCGAAAAAGCTGACGGAAACATCCGTACAAAAGTTTTAAACAGCGGAACTGTAAAAAATAAAAAAGGTGTTAACGTACCAAACGTAAGCATTAAGCTTCCTGGTATCACTGAAAAAGACGTAAAAGATATCGTTTTCGGTATCGAGCAAAAAGTTGATTTCATTGCAGCTTCATTCGTACGTAAAGCATCTGACGTATTAGAGATCCGTGAATTATTAGAAGGGCATAACGCTCAATACATTCAAATCGTACCAAAAATCGAAAACCAAGAGGGTATCGATAATATCGATTCAATCTTAGAAGTTTCTGACGGTTTAATGGTAGCTCGTGGTGATATGGGTGTAGAAATTCCGCCAGAAGAAGTACCATTAGTACAAAAACGTCTAATCAAAAAATGTAACGTGTTAGGTAAACCGGTTATTACTGCGACACAAATGTTAGATTCTATGCAACGTAACCCACGTCCAACTCGCGCGGAAGCAAGTGACGTAGCTAACGCAATCTTCGATGGTACAGATGCAATCATGCTTTCAGGTGAAACAGCTGCTGGTCAATACCCAGTAGAAGCAGTAACAATGATGGCTAACATTGCAGTACGTGTTGAAAAATCATTACAATATGAAGATATGTTCAAAAAACGTATTAAAGAGTTCACTCCAACAATTACAGATGCAATTAGCCAATCTGTTGCGCATACAGCACTTGCTCTTGATGTAGCTGCAATCGTAGCTCCAACAGAAAGTGGACATACTGCAAAAATGATCTCTAAATACCGTCCAAAATCTCCAATCGTAGCTGTAACATCTGACGAGCAAGTAGGACGTCGTCTTGCACTTGTTTGGGGTGTACAAGCATTTATGGCTGGAAAACGTGCAGCGTCTACTGACGAAATGTTAGATACTGCAATTCAAACAGGTATGGATGCAGGTCTAATTGGACTTGGAGACACTGTAGTAATCACTGCTGGTGTACCGGTTGCTGAAACTGGTACAACAAACTTAATGAAAATCCATGTTGTTGGTGAAGAAGTTGCGAAAGGACAAGGAATCGGTCGCAAAGCTGCAAAAGGTAAAGTAGTTGTAGCGAAAACAGCTGCTGAAGCTGTAGCGAACGTAAACGAAGGTGATATCCTTGTTACAACAAGTACTGATAAAGATATGATTCCTGCAATCGAAAAAGCTGCTGCTCTAGTTGTAGAAGAAGGCGGTCTAACAAGCCATGCGGCTGTTGTAGGTGTATCAATTGGTATTCCTGTTATCGTTGGTGTAAACGGCGTAACAGCAACTTTAAAAAATGGCCAAGAAGTAACAGTTGATGCAGCACGCGGAATTGTTTATAATGGACATGCGGAAGTGCTATAAGTAATACGGAGAGAAGGATCGGAGTCCTTCTCTTTTTTTTACACAAAAATGAGGCGGAACTGGCTTGAGACGTCTGAAATCGCTTTTATAAGCTGTTTATTATGAAGTTTGATATTGGAATGTATTAGACTTTTATATGGTGTATATGGGCGTTGTAAGGGCGTTTAAAGTGATGGTATGTGAAAGGAGTGTAGAACTATGAAGTGGTTACTATTCTTGTTTATTTTAATACCGGCGATTGAGATTACGGTCTTAATTGGATCGAGTCATGTAATAGGTTTATGGTCTACGTTCGCTATGATTGTATTTACGGGTGTTGTAGGTGTCTATTTGGCGAAAAGGCAAGGATTTAAAGTGCTGGGAGAGATTCAATCTAAGTTGAATAGAGGGGAAATGCCAGGAGCGGCAGTGCTAGATGGTATTTTTATCTTTGTAGGAGGTATTCTTTTGATACTTCCCGGATATGTAACGGATATAATAGGGTTTATCTTTGTTCTCCCTATGACGAGGGCTTTGTTGAAGCCATTTGTTATGAAGTGGATGGAATGGAAGTTTAGAAAGAATTCTACTATTATTGTGCAGAAATAGTGCTTAGATTATAGCGATCTAAGCACTATTTTTTTTGCCCGCAAAAGGATGGGGATGGATGAAGCTCTGTTAATTAAAGTTTGGTGAGTGTGAAGGGGTTAAGTGGAAATCAGACTGCCTATACAAGTCCGATTATTGAAAGTTAATAATCGGTGGTGGACAAAATTCTTACTAATCGTAGTTTTACTTTATTATATATTTGCTGTGTATTTTTCGATTGGATATTGATTGGAGGGGTAGGTAGTTCTTACTGAGTGTGCTGCAAGAAAATTTTGTGAACGCAAGCTTGTTTTTGTATATAAACGGATTCAATTAGTGTGGAAAAGTTAGATACGAGCAGAGAAATTGTTAGTTTAAGCCTCATTCTGTGCTATTTTGCATATTTATTCATTTACATAAAAAGTAATAAATGTAAGTAATAATTATAAAAATAAAAGAATAAATATGTAAAAAGACCTCGAGATATGCGTTTTTTATACAAAAAACAAGAGAATGATCCTTTTTGGGTGCAATTCTCTTGTTGGATGTAATGAGTATGAAAAATAAGTACAAGGAATAATCAGTGGGAAATTCCCACTGATTACATGTAAGTTTTTTGTTGTATATGAATTAGAAACTATTATTTTGAAGGTGAGCCTTTAATATATTTCCACAAATCATGGAATACACGAGCTTTGTGCAATGTATTAAGTAGTACTAAGGTGACCGGACCGATGATTAATCCTAAAAAGCCAAAAAGCTTAAAGCCGACAAATAGAGCGATCAGTGTTGCTAATGGATCGAGGCCGATATTAGATGAAAGTACTTTAGGCTCCATAATTTGTCTTTGGACAATCACGACGATGTATAAGATGAGAAGACCGATGGCGAAAGCAGTGTCGCCAGTGAAAAATACGTATATAACCCAAGGGACGAAGACGGCGCCTGTTCCTAGGTATGGGAGTAAATCTACAACCCCTGTAATAATCGCGATAGTAATGGCGTATGGTACACGTAATATTAACAGTCCGATTAGTACAATAACAGTTGTCATAGATACGAGTGTAAGTTGCGCTTTAACAAAACCAAATAAAGCTTTTCTTAAATCGACAAAAATAGTTTTTCCATAGCCATGAACACGATTGGGCAAAAATTTTCTTACTTTCTGAGCAAGACGGTGCCAATCGTAACTAATGAAGAAAGTGGCTAATAAAACGAATACAAGAACAGTTAAAGTTGTTGGTAATGCACTAATGAAATTTGTTAACCCGCTTATAATAGCAGTTAAAAGTTCTTTCATTTGTGTCGTTGCTTCGGTTCCTAAGTTTTGAATGTTTTGTGTAATCGTATAGCGCTGTGGTTCCCCAAGATGATTAAATTTAGAAATTAAATCATCATAGAGAGGCATAATATGATTAAGTGCAAATTGCTCTGCGAATTTCACGATATCTGGAAACTTTACTGTAACAAGTTGTAGTAAGTATGTTGTGGCAGATATTGCTTCTGTTACAAGGTATGTAACGAGCCCAACGATAGCTCCGAATACGAGAATTAAGCTAACGAGCACGGCTAGTGCGCGAGGAAATTGTAGTTTTTGATTAAGGAAATTGACGACGGGATTAATTAAATAAGCAAATGCGAAAGCGATAATAAAAGGGTAGATAAGTCCTGACATATATAGTAATGCATAGAACCCGGCTACCGTTGCTACAATGACAAATATGAGTCGCAATATCATATATAGTAAGTTTCGGTTCAAAGATGTATACCTCCCATTCCAATTTGGATTATCCTAATTCGTTCAACTTATAACGAGTGTGCCGCCACTGATTAAAGTTTCACTTTATGTTATAGTGGAATGATGGATTTTTCCTGCTTTTTCAGTATATGAGTGACCGGAAAAGCTTGGTGTTGATGCTTCTACTATATGGTAAAAACTTCATTTTCTCTTCTTTTTATTTTACCTGTTTCTTATTAGAAAAGAAAGGAGAGACGACCGTTTTTAAAAATGTATACATGCTTAAATTTTTGATGATGAAAGTCTCAGTTTGTCATTTTAAAATATGTAAAAAATGAAGTGATTATTGTGGAATATACATCGATATAGCATGTATAACGATAGGTTTAAAGGTATTTTTGTTTGGAAATGAGTTCATTATTTTCAGAAAGGAAGTGCAAACATGATTAGTCAGTCAACGTTATTTTTATTCATACTACTTATTATAGGACTTATTGCGAAAAACCAATCGCTTACTGTAGCTATTGGTGTGTTATTTTTATTGAAATTTACGTTTCTAGGAGATAAAGTCTTTCCTTATCTACAAACGAAAGGGATTAACCTTGGTGTTACGGTTATTACAATAGCAGTACTCGTACCGATTGCGACGGGGGAAATAGGTTTTAAACAACTTGGAGAAGCAGCGAAATCGTATTATGCATGGATTGCTTTAGCTTCAGGGGTAGCGGTTGCTTTGCTAGCGAAAGGCGGCGTACAATTATTGACGACGGATCCTCATATTACAACTGCGCTCGTTTTCGGGACAATTATAGCGGTTGCTTTATTTAATGGAGTTGCTGTAGGTCCATTAATTGGGGCTGGAATTGCCTATGCAGTTATGAGTATTATACAGATGTTTAAATAAGAAATTTTATAGTAATATAAAATTTTTGAATTCTTTCTGTTCACAAAAGTCAGATAATTGTTTATAATAGGATTAGAAACTTTGAAAAGTTACATAACAGCAGAGACTTTACACCAGATAAAATAAAAACAACATAAAACAATTTTATAATGATATTGTTTTATGTTGTTTTTATCATAAAACTCTTCGGAATTATTTTTCCTCACTAACTTGTTGTTTTGAGCGTGAGGATTCGGGGAGACATTCACGCTCATGCTTTCCATGTAGACAATGGACATAAGAGGGGAACATCGCAACAAATTTGCATGATCGTGCATTTTGCTTGCCTAAAGAGTGAACGGGCGTTCATAATTCAAAAGGGGAGCAAATAGATATAAGGAGCAAGGTTGGGAGAATTTTCAGGAAAAGGAGAGAATGTCATGACTGTTATTCGAGGTTTAGAAGGGGTAGTAGCAACAACATCATCTGTGAGCTCTATTATTGATGATACATTAACTTATGTTGGGTATAATATTGATGATTTAGCTGAGAATGCTACATTTGAAGAAGTAGTGTACTTATTATGGCATCGCAAGCTTCCTAATGAACAAGAACTAGCGAAATTTAAAGAAACTGTATCGGAATACTATAAAGTTCCAGGTGAGATTTTAACATATTTGAAACAAGTAGATTTAAAAATCGCACATCCGATGTCTGTTTTACGAACTGCAATTTCCATGCTATCATTATACGATGAGAGCGCTGAAAATATGGATGAAAACTCCAATTATTTGAAAGCGGTTAAATTGCAGGCTCAAGTGGGAACTTTAGTTGCTGCTTATGCAAGAATTCGTAAAGGTTTAGATGTTGTTGAGCCTAGAAACGATTTATCATTAGCTGCAAACTTCTTGTACATGTTAAATGATCGCGAGCCAAATGAGGTTGAAATTGAAGCTTTTGATAAGGCGCTTGTACTTCACGCAGATCATGAATTAAACGCTTCTACATTTACTGCACGCGTTTGTGTAGCTACACTTTCAGATGTATATTCTGGTATTACAGCAGCAATCGGTGCGTTAAAAGGTCCTCTTCACGGCGGGGCAAATGAAAATGTAATGAAGATGTTAACTGAAATTGGCGAAGAAGAAAATGTAGAATCATATATTCATAATGCTCTTCAAAATAAAGTAAAAATCATGGGCTTTGGCCACCGTGTATATGAGCAGGGCGATCCGCGTGCAAAACATTTACGCGAAATGTCTAAGAGATTATGCGTGCTTTTAGGAGAAGACAAATGGTATAATATGTCTATCAAAATTGAAGACATTGTAACAAAAGAAAAAGGTCTTCCACCAAATGTTGATTTCTATTCAGCTTCTGTATACCATTGCTTAGGAATTGACCATGACTTATTTACACCTATTTTTGCAATTAGCCGTATGTCAGGCTGGTTAGCTCATATTCTAGAACAATATGAAAACAACCGTTTAATCCGTCCGCGTGCTGATTATAATGGACCAACACATCAAGTGTACGTTCCAATTGCACAACGATAAGCGAAAAACACTATTTTGATAGTGAAAATACGCTTTCAAAAGTCTGATTTTTTCGGGAAGACGTAATGATTAGAATATTTTAATTTGAATAACGGTTTGAACTGAGGGGTTATTCCCTCAGTTTCATACATATGAAATTTCAAACATGGGGGTTATCACATTGACGACAGGTGAAAAAATTACTGTAACTAATGGTGTTATGAATGTACCAAACAATCCGATTATTCCATTTATCGAAGGAGATGGAATTGGTCCTGATATTTGGGCAGCTGCATCTCGTGTACTAGAAGCAGCAGTTGAAAAAGCTTATGATGGTGAGAAGAAAATCGTTTGGAAAGAAGTGCTTGCAGGGGAAAAAGCATTCAACCAAACAGGCGAGTGGTTACCAGAAGAAACTTTAAATTTAATCCGTGAATATTTAATCGCGATTAAAGGTCCACTTACAACTCCAGTTGGCGGTGGTATTCGTTCTCTAAACGTAGCACTTCGTCAAGAATTAGATTTATATGTATGTCTACGTCCAGTGCGTTATTTTGATGGTGTTCCATCACCTGTAAAACGTCCGGAAGATACTGATATGGTTATTTTCCGTGAGAATACAGAAGACATTTATGCTGGAATTGAATATGCACAAGGATCTCCAGAAGCAGAAAAAGTTCTTGCTTTCTTAAAAGAAGCAATGGGTGTTAATAAAATCCGCTTCCCAGAAACTTCTGGTATTGGTATTAAACCAATCTCAGAAGAAGGGACAAAGCGTCTTGTTCGTGCTGCAATTCAATATGCAATTAACGAAAAACGTTCTTCTGTTACATTAGTTCATAAAGGAAACATTATGAAATTTACAGAAGGTGCTTTCAAAAACTGGGGTTACGAAGTAGCGGAACAAGAATTCGGCGACAAAGTATTTACTTGGGCTGAATATGACCGTATCGTTGAGAAAGATGGTAAAGATGCAGCGAATAAAGCGATGGCAGACGCTGAAGTGGCTGGAAAAATCATCGTAAAAGATTCTATTGCAGACATCTTCTTACAACAAATTTTAACTCGTCCACGTGAGTTCGATGTTGTTGCAACAATGAACTTAAACGGAGACTACATCTCTGATGCACTTGCTGCACAAGTAGGTGGAATTGGTATTGCACCAGGTGCAAACATTAACTATGTGACTGGACATGCTATCTTTGAAGCTACACACGGTACAGCTCCAAAATATGCAGGTTTAGATAAAGTAAACCCATCTTCAGTTCTTCTTTCTGGTGTATTATTATTAGAGCACCTAGGATGGAACGAAGCTGCGAAATTAGTAACTGCTTCAGTTGAGAACACAATTGCTTCAAAAGTAGTAACTTATGATTTCGCACGCTTAATGGAAGGTGCAACAGAAGTGAAATGTTCTGAGTTCGCTAATGAACTTATTAAAAACATGGATGTAGCGATAATCAAAAACGCATAATTAAAGCGGGGGGTAAATTATGACAATCAAACGCAAGAAAGTCTCAGTCATCGGTGCAGGATTTACAGGAGCAACAACAGCATTCTTATTAGCACAAAAAGAACTTGCGGATGTTGTATTAGTGGACATTCCACAACTGGAAAATCCAACAAAAGGGAAAGCGTTAGATATGTTAGAAGCGAGCCCAGTACAAGGTTTTGATGCTAACATTATTGGAACATCTGATTACGCAGATACTGCTGATTCTGACGTTGTCGTTATTACAGCAGGTATTGCGCGTAAGCCTGGTATGAGCCGTGATGACTTAGTAGCAACAAACTCTAAAATTATGAAAAGTATTACGCGCGACATTGCAAAACATTCACCAAATGCGATTATTGTTGTATTAACAAATCCAGTTGATGCAATGACATATTCTGTATTTAAAGAAGCAGGATTCCCGAAAGAGCGTGTTATCGGTCAATCGGGCGTATTAGATACAGCTCGTTTCCGTACATTCATCGCGCAAGAATTAAACTTTTCTGTGAAAGATATTACAGGATTTGTTCTTGGTGGACACGGTGACGATATGGTACCTCTTGTACGTTATTCTTATGCAGGTGGCATTCCGTTAGAGACGTTAATTCCGAAAGAGCGTTTAGAAGCAATCGTAGAACGTACCCGTAAAGGTGGCGGCGAGATTGTAGGCTTATTAGGAAACGGTAGTGCATATTACGCACCAGCAGCTTCTTTAGTTGAAATGACAGAAGCAATCTTAAAAGATCAACGCCGTGTATTACCGGCTATTGCGTACCTTGAAGGTGAATACGGTTATAGTGACCTTTACTTAGGGGTACCAGTAATTCTAGGTGGTAATGGAATTGAAAAAATTATTGAATTAGAACTTCTTGCAGATGAAAAAGAAGCGTTAGATCGCTCTGTAGAATCTGTACGTAATGTTATGAAAGTTCTTGTTTAATAATTAAATATAAGCGGAAAAAGATTCGGGGCCCCGAATCTTTTTCTACTATTTATTGAAATGTTTTTTTGAAATAACATGAAAACGCTATCATTTGGTGTATCCTATAATGAAACTATAGAATTATACTATATATTGCCCTCATCATAGTAAATTTCGGATAAGGTATCCCTTTTAGTAGGATAATAAGGTGAAAAAATCGGAGGGGGTTGTAACATGTTAAAGAAAAAAGTTCAAATTGGTCGTAAAATGGATGAAATTACAGTAGGAGAGAAACTATCTATCACTGAAAAAATTGAGGATAAAGATTTGTTATTGTATTTAGGGTTAACGAATGATGCCAATCCATTATATATTCAGCATGATTACGCATCCCAAACTCCGTATGAAAAGCCGATTGTACCAAGCATTATGCTAACTGGAATGATTACAACGGCAGTTACGAAATATTTACCAGGTCCAGGTAGTCATATTACTAGGAAGGACCTTACGTTCGTGAAGCATGTTCACCATTATGAAACGTTACAAATCCACTTTGAAGTTGTGGCTGTTTCTGAGGAGGAGCATACAATTGATATGTTTGTATCTGCTCATGATGAAAAAGGAGAAACAGTTGTAAAGGGTTCTTTAACAGTAACGCCGCCTTTTAAATCAGTTTCTATTATGGAAAAAGCATTAGATAATTTTTAAAAAGTAAAAATATGAATAGCGCTAGCATACCTTTCTATAAGGGGGCTAGCGCTATTTTTAGTTGAAGAATCCCTCTTTAAACCCTTCAGCAAATTCTGAACAACCTGTTGTAATCGTATCCCAGCTCGGTACATTAAAAGTAAGGAAACATGTTGCTAATAAAGTTAAAATAGGTAGTAATATCCGCATAATAGCCTCCAAATCGTATTTATTTATATATTTAAATTAATGATATATTTATTGGTGATTGAAGTCAATGAAAGGGGTGGTTTTTTAAGATGAAGTGGAAGCGAGAAGACATTATTTTTGAAACGATAAGAGAATCTGAAGTATGGGCAGATTCAATCGTGAATGAAATGTACGGGAGAGTATTTGATGGATATGAAACACCAGATTATAAAATAGCGTATGCTCTTTCGTTTTTCCTAGCGCAAAATCAAGATTTTACAGTTCATACGGAAGTGAGCTTTAAAAAAGAGAGAGCAATCTATAAAGTTTGGCAAAATCCTGTGTAGCTGAAGGTGAGCTGTAATTACTTCTATTTTCCTCAGTTTGATACAAATGAGCTCCATGTATAGACAATTATATTGAGAGGGACCTTGTTTTCTAGTATGATGAGAATAACGGGGAAAATACTAGGATGAAGAAGGTTTCAAGTCTATAACTTGGAGGAAAAGAATGAACAATCGTATTTTAGTAGTTGATGATGAGGAATTTATCTTAACTTTAATTGAATTTAATCTACAACAAGCTGGGTTTGAAGTTATAACAGCGATGGATGGAGAAATGGCGCTTCAAAAAGCGACAACAGAACGCCCAGATTTAATTATATTAGATTTAATGCTTCCGAAAATGGATGGTATGGAAGTGTGTAAAGAATTACGATTGCAGCGCGTTATGACGCCGATTTTAATGTTAACAGCAAAAGATGATGAATTTGATAAGGTGCTAGGTCTTGAACTTGGGGCAGATGATTATATGACGAAGCCGTTTAGCCCAAGGGAAGTTGTTGCGCGTGTGAAGGCAATTTTACGCCGCACGAAACTACAACAAGAAGAACAAGTTAAAGAAGCTTCAGATGAAGAGAGTATCACAATTGCTGAACTTAAAATTTTGCCGGAATTTTATGAGGCTTATTTCCAAGGAAGAAAGCTTGAATTAACACCAAAAGAATTTGAACTACTTGTTTATCTTGCGAAAAATAAAAGTCGCGTGTTGACACGTGATCAATTATTAAGTGCTGTATGGAACTATGATTTTGCTGGTGATACACGAATTGTTGACGTTCATATTAGCCATTTGCGCGATAAAATTGAACAAAATACGAAAAAACCGACGTACATTAAAACGATACGTGGTTTAGGATATAAATTAGAGGAGCCAAAAGGGGATGAATAAATTTCGTTCCAGGCTTCTTTTTACATTTGTTTCTCTTATTGTTTTTATTTTAGTTGGACTAGGTTTATTACTGGAAACCGTGTTTGAAAACTACTATATAGATCATGCCAAAGAGAGAATGGTAAAAGAGACAGAGTATGTTGCGGTATTAGCAGAAGAACAGGGTTTTGATGATGTTTTAAAAAATCCATATGTATTTGAAAAGTTAGAAGAAAAAATACAGGCTTCTATTGTATTTGTAGATGAAAAAAAGAAAGTTCAATATAGCGGCGGAGAACAGTCTGCATTTAGCCAAGGGATAATTAAAGAACTTACTTCTGAAACAACGAAACAAAGAAATAAAGTCATTACGAAAGAAACAGATCAGAATAATGAATTTTACCATGCGGTGTTCGTTCAAGATGTGGCAGGGAAACAAGGGTACATTTTGGTGAAAAGTACAATTGAGCCTTTGAAATCTGTTCATCAAAAAACGTGGGGATTATTAATTATCGGATTTGTTATCGCTTGTCTCGTAGTCGTATTTTTAGGTATGAAAATTACAGGGCAATACATTAGGCCGATTGAATCCGTTACGAAAGTGGCTATCGAATTAGCGAAGGGAAATTATAAAGCGCGCGCTTATGAAAGTCATTCAGATGAGACGGGAATGCTGAGTAAAGCGATTAATATTTTAGCCCGTAATTTACAAGAGATGACACTTGAGCAAGAAATGCAACAAGATCGTCTGCATACGTTAATTGAAAATATGGGAAGCGGAATGATTTTAATTGATAGCCGCGGTTATATAAACCTTGTAAACCGTTCTTATAAGGAGACTTTCCACGTAACAGATGAAGAATATTTAGATCGTTTATATTATGAGTCGTTTCATCATACAGAAATTATAGAGCTTGTGGAAGAAATCTTTATGACAGAAGTGAAAGTGCGTAAACAAATGTTATTGCCGCTTGGAATTGAGCGAAAGCATTTCGAAGTATATGGAGCACCGATTATCGGGACGAACCATGAATGGAAAGGGATTGTCCTTGTATTCCATGACATTACTGAGCTAAAGAAATTAGAACAAATGAGAAAAGACTTTTTAGCGAATGTTTCTCATGAACTAAAGACACCGATTACTTCTATTAAAGGTTTTTCAGAAACGCTCTTGGACGGAGCGATGGATAATAAAAAATTCTGCGAACATTTCTTGCACATTATTTTAAAAGAAAGTGAACGCATGCAAGGGTTAATTGAAGATTTATTAGATTTATCAAAGATTGAGCAACAAGGATTTAAATTGAGTATGGGGACCGTTGATATGAAGGGACTTCTTGAAGACATTCATATGGTGCTTGATAACAAAGCAGGAGAAAAAGAAATTTCTTTACAAGTAAATGCGCTAAAAGGAGTCTCGGTCATTGGAGATCCAAGTCGTTTGAAGCAAATCTTTATTAATTTAATGAATAACGCAATCGTATATACGCCGGCTGGAGGCGTTGTTTCTGTAGAATTAGCAGAAGATAAATATAATGCTTATATAAAAGTATTGGATACGGGAATTGGTATTAGTAAAGATGAAATTCCGCGTATTTTTGAACGCTTTTACCGAGTGGATAAAGCGAGAAGTAGAAATACTGGTGGTACAGGCCTTGGATTATCGATTGTAAAGCATTTAGTTGAGGCACATCACGGTACGATTACAGTGGATAGTGAAGTTGGGGAAGGGACAACATTTACAGTTGTTTTACCAAAATCAGCAACTGAAAAATAGGATGAAGGATGTTTACAATATATTAACAATGGCTTAATTAAATATTAATAAAGGTCTGTTAATATAATACATGAAAACCCCTTCATCCAAGGAGTAATTTTGGACGAGAATAGTTATGCTGTTCTCGTCACTTCCCTTTTATGTTAGTAAACGTTTGTATATATGATAGAAAATAGCCGTTATTTTTCTTCTCTCTATTAGTCATGTTAATATAGAGAGAAGAAAGGAACGGTTTTTTTTCTGTGAAAAAAATCATTTCAAATTTGTATGGGGAGGTTTCTGGTTTGGAAAAAAAGGTCGTATTAGTAGATGGTAATAATATCGCGTATCGTGCTTTCTTTGCACTACCGCTTTTAAATAACGACAAAGGTATACATACGAACGCAATTTACGGTTTTACAATGATGTTAATGAGAATATTAGAGGAAGAAAAACCAACGCATATGTTAGTAGCGTTTGATGCGGGTAAAACGACATTCCGTCATAAAACGTATAGTGAGTATAAAGGAGGACGTCAAAAGACTCCACCTGAATTATCAGAGCAATTCCCGTTTATTCGTGAGATGCTTGATGCATTCAACGTACCGCGTTATGAATTAGAAAATTATGAAGCGGATGACATTATGGGGACGTTAGCGAAAGAAGCGAGTGAACAAGGGTTTCATGTAAAAGTTATTTCAGGAGATAAAGACTTACTGCAACTTGTTTCAGAGAATACACTCGTATGTATTCCTCGCAAAGGGATTACAGAAGTGGATGAATATACGAAAGAAGCTTTATTTGAGAAATACAGCTTATCACCAAAGCAAATTATCGATATGAAAGGTTTAATGGGAGACCAGTCAGATAATATTCCAGGTGTACCAGGAGTTGGCGAAAAAACTGCGATTAAATTGTTAACACAGTTTGAAACGGTCGAGGCAGTGTATGAAAATATAGATCAAGTAAGCGGGAAGAAATTAAAAGAAAAGCTAGAAGCAAATAAAGATCAAGCTCTTATGAGTAAAGATCTTGCAACTATTATTACAGATGCACCGATTACAGTGCATGTGGATGATATGGAGTATAAAGGGTATGAAGCAAGTGATGTGATTCCGATGTTCGAGAATTTAGGATTTACATCCCTTTTAAATAAATTAGGTGTTACGCCAGAAGAAACGACTCCAGCTGAATTAGATGATATTACATTTGATATTGTGGAAGAAGTTACAGAAGAAATGCTTCAGCAAGATAGTGCGCTTATCGTTGAAGTACAAGAAGATAACTATCATAGAGCGGACATTCAAGGTTTTGGTATTCAAAATGAAAATGGCTGTTACTTTATTCAGACAGACATTGCTCTTAAGTCAGACGCCTTTAAAGAGTGGCTTGCAGATGGAGAAATGAGAAAGCATACATTTGATGCGAAGCGCGCAATCGTTGCACTTAAATGGAACGGGATAGATATGCAAGGGATTGACTTTGATCTATTAATCGCTGCTTATTTACTTGACCCGGCTGATACGGATAAAGATTTCCGTACTGTAGCAAAAATGAAAGAAACACATGCTGTGAAATCCGACGAAGAAGTTTATGGAAAAGGTGCGAAGCGTGCTGTTCCAGAGCTAGAAGTAGTAGCGGAGCATGTAGCTCGTAAAGTGCACGTATTATATGATGTAAAGCAAACATTCGTAGAAGAGTTACAAAAGAATGAGCAATATGAACTGTTTACAGAGTTAGAATTACCACTTGCGCGTGTATTAGCTGATATGGAAGTAAAAGGTGTAAAAGTTGATACGGAGCGTCTTCGTAATATGGGAGAAGAACTTGCAGGTAGATTAAAGGAAATGGAACAGGAAATTTATAAGCTTGCGGGAACAGAATTTAATATTAATTCACCGAAGCAGCTTGGTGTTATTCTGTTTGAGAACTTAAACTTACCAGTTATTAAAAAGACGAAAACAGGTTATTCTACGTCAGCTGATGTACTAGAAAAGCTTATGGATCGTCATGAAATCATTCCAAACATTTTACATTATCGTCAATTAGGGAAACTAAATTCAACTTATATTGAAGGTTTATTAAAAGTTGTACATGAAGAGTCATCTAAAATCCATACTCGTTTCAATCAAGTATTAACGCAAACAGGTCGATTAAGTTCAACGGATCCGAACTTGCAAAATATCCCGATTCGATTAGAAGAAGGAAGAAAGATTCGTCAGGCATTTGTTCCATCAGAAGAAGGATGGATTATGTACGCGGCAGATTATTCACAAATTGAACTTCGCGTATTAGCTCATATTGCAAATGATAAAGGGCTAGTTGACGCGTTCCAACATGACATGGATATTCATACGAAAACAGCTATGGATGTATTTGGCGTTGAAAAAGATGAAGTAACTTCAAATATGAGACGACAAGCGAAAGCTGTTAACTTCGGAATTGTGTATGGTATTAGTGATTATGGTCTTTCACAAAACTTAGGAATTACAAGAAAAGCAGCAGCGGAATTTATTGAAAAGTATTTAGAAAGCTTCCCTGGTGTACAAGATTACATGAGTGACATCGTAAAAGATGCGAAACAAAAAGGATATGTGGCTACATTATTAAATCGCCGCCGTTATATTCCGGAAATTACGAGTCGTAATTTCAATTTACGTAGCTTTGCTGAGCGTACAGCTATGAATACACCAATTCAAGGTACTGCAGCAGATATTATTAAAAAAGCGATGATTATTATGGCAGATCGTTTAGAAGAAGAAGGATTACAAGCTCGTCTTCTTCTGCAAGTACACGATGAATTGATATTTGAAGCACCACAAGAAGAAATTGAAAAATTAGAGAAGCTTGTACCAGAAGTAATGGAGCATGCAATTGAACTCGTAGTTCCGTTGAAAGTTGATTATTCTTACGGTCCAACTTGGTACGACGCAAAATAAGGAAGTGATGAAATGCCTGAATTACCAGAGGTTGAAAACGTCAGACGGACACTTGAAAATCTTGTGACAGGAAAAACAATTGAAGATGTCATTGTTACCTATCCTAAAATAGTAAAACGACCGGATGATGCAGAAATCTTTAAAGAAATGCTAAGAGGCGAGAAGATTGAAAATATAAAGCGAAGAGGAAAGTTTTTGCTTTTATATGTAACGAATTATGTTATTGTTTCACATTTGCGTATGGAAGGTAAGTTTTTACTGCATCAAGAGGACGAGCCAATTGATAAGCATACGCATGTCCGTTTCTTATTTACAGATGGAACTGAACTACATTATAAAGATGTGAGAAAGTTTGGTACGATGCATCTCTTTAAGAAAGGTGAAGAATTGAATCAAATGCCTCTTGCTGACTTAGGTCCAGAGCCATTTGATGCTGAATTGACACCGCAGTATTTACAAGAGAGATTGCAAAAGACCAATCGTAAAATAAAAGTCGTATTATTAGACCAGCGTCTTTTAGTAGGGCTTGGAAATATATATGTAGATGAAGTTTTATTCCGTTCTCAAATTCATCCGGAACGAGAAGCTTCGTCATTAACAGCAGAAGAAATTGAACGAATTTACGAGGCGACTGTTACAACGTTAGGTGAAGCAGTGAAGCGTGGCGGAAGTACAATTCGAACGTATATCAACTCGCAAGGACAAGTTGGCTCATTCCAAGAACTTCTAAATGTATACGGAAAAAAAGGAGAACCGTGCGTTACTTGCGGTACGATATTAGAAAAAACAGTTGTCGGCGGAAGAGGAACGCATTACTGCCCGATTTGTCAGCCGAGAATATAGAAAAGAGATAACATCGGATAGGCATTTGTCATATACATACAGCAGGGCTATGTATAAGGGAGGCGCTTACCGATGTACCTTTATTTATCTCTTATTTTATTAGCTTTTACATTAAGCTTAGATAGCTGTAGTGTAGGGCTAACATATGGTTTAAGAAGCGTAAGAATTCCACTAAGATCAATTATAATTATCGGAATGTGTTCAGCGGCTGTTATGCTTGTTTCAATGGGAATTGGACATATGATCGCGAAAATATTTTCACCTGTTATCGCAACGCGTATCGGTGGGCTTGTCCTTATTGGAATAGGAATTTGGGTATTATACCAATTTTTTCGAAGTGAGAAAAAAGAAGAACCGAAGCAAGAGGAGAAGGTTTGGAAATTAGAAATTGCTTCGCTCGGGCTAGTGATTCAAATTTTGCGGAAACCGACTGTTGCAGATTTTGATAAATCAGGCACCATTTCTGCAGGAGAAGCGTTACTTCTTGGTATCGCTCTTTCTATAGATTCGTTCGGTGCTGGAATTGGTGCATCTTTATTAGGGTATGCACCTGCTATGATGGCGATATTAGTTGCAGTGATGAGTTCTTTGTTTTTATTTATTGGAATGAAACTTGGAACGGTTTTATCAAATATGAAATGGTTACAAAAATTTACATTCCTGCCTGGGGTATTACTCATTATTATTGGAATTTGGAAAATGTAAGTATGGGCGTGGAACTTTAGTTTCGCGCCTTTTATTATGAGGAGGGGAGGACGGTAAGTATATATTTATAGATAAAAAACCATTGTCAGGGTAAAGTAGCCTCATGGGGTGAAAAATCTTAAATTATATTCAATAATTGGTGATTTTGTAAAAGAGGTAGGTAGGACAGAGTAAACTAGTTGCCATCTTCAAGGAGAAGGAGCAAATATAGCTAAGAAGATGGTTAAGGAGTTGTTGGAAAGTGATGCTTGCGAAGAAAGTGAGAATCAAGCCAAATAAAGAACAAGAATTGCAACTTTGGAAATCTGTTGGCACGGCAAGATGGGCTTATAATTGGACACTGGCGAAGCAAGAGGAGAATTATAAGAATGGCGGAAAGTTCATATCAGACTGTTTTTTAAGGAAAGAATTAACTGTATTGAAGCAGACTGAAGAATATGCCTGGTTGTATGATGTTTCGAATAATATAGCCAAACAAGCAATCAAAGATGCTTGTGAAGCATATAAACGATTTTTTAAGGGGCTGGCTGATAAACCACGATTCAAAAGCAGAAGGAAATCAAAACCCTCTTTCTACAACGATAACATCAAGTTAAAAGTAAAAGAAAAACAAGTTTTGATTGAGAAAGTTGGTTGGGTAAAAACATCCGAAAAGTTACCTGAAGAGGTGAAGTACTCTAATCCACGCGTTAGCTTTGATGGTAAGTATTGGTATTTGTCTGTCAGTATCGAACAGGAGTTTACAAAAGAGAAGTTAACGGCTGTTTCGTTAGGAATAGATGTTGGAATCAAAGAATTAGCATATTGTTCTGATGGTCAGAAAAAGAAAAATATCAACAAAACAAAGGTGATAAGAAAGGCAGAGAAACGCCTTCGTAGGTTGCAACGTCAAGTTTCTCGTAAATATGAAATGAACAGGGAGGGAAACCGTTTTGTCAAAACAAGCAACATTATAAAAATCGAACAAGAGATACGACAACTACATAGAAGGTTATCAAATATCAGAAAGAATCATCTTCATCAGTCAACGAGCGAAATTGTGAAAACCAAGCCATTTCGTATTGTGATGGAGACGTTGCATATGAAAGGTCTGATGAAGAATAGACACCTAGCTAAAGCGATTGCGAAGCAGTGTTTATATGAGTTCAAAAGACAAATTCAATACAAGTGTGAAAAATATGGTATTGAATTTGTAGAAGCTGATGCATGGTATCCTTCTTCAAAAATGTGTTCCAATTGTGGAAGCATCAACAAAGAACTAAAACTTTCTGACCGTGTATACCAATGCACTTGTGGTCACGAAATGGATAGGGATTTAAATGCGGCTATCAATTTGTCACTGTATGAATTAGCCAGTTAATATCAAAAAAGTTACGGCTAATATGTAGGATTCGTTGTATCCGAATTTACGCCCTCGGAGTGTTAGGTCAAACGAAAGTAGCTTTCTGCAAAATCGGACACGTAGAACAGGGAAATAAACAAAATTTATAGATTTTTATAAGTTTATGGCAACGGATTATGATGACAGTAGTAATTGGATTAACAGGAGGCATTGCAAGCGGGAAAAGTACGGTATCAGACATGTTTCGTGAACTGAGTATACCAGTTATTGATGCGGATATTATTGCAAGGGAAGTTGTAGAGCGAGGAAAACCAGCATATAACAAAATAGTAGAAGTGTTTGGAACGGAAGTATTACAAGAAGATGGAGAATTGGATCGACCGAAATTAGGAAGTGTCGTTTTCTATAATGAAGAAAAACGATTGCAGTTAAATAAAATTGTTCACCCTGCAGTGCGTGAGGAAATGAATAGGCAAAAGGAAAAGTACATAAAGGAAGGTATGCAAGCGGTTGTGTTAGATATACCTCTCTTATTTGAAAGTAAATTAACAAGTCTCGTTGACCGCGTTTTAGTTGTAGCAGTTAAGCCACATACGCAATTAGAACGTTTAATGAAACGAAATAATTTTTCAGAAGAAGAAGCAACAGTTCGTATTCAATCTCAAATGCCGTTAGAAGAAAAAGTGAAGAATGCAGATGAAGTGATAAATAATGATGGCACAATTATGGGAACGAAAACACAATTACAGGTGATTTTAAAGAATTGGAACATTATTGACTAAAAAATTGTGAAATTAATGAAAATGCTTAGTGACATATCCCCTTTTTGTGTTATACTATTATTGGGATTGGAGATAAATAGTATAACGCATTCAAGGGGGATAACATATTATGACTCGTGTGGCAATTAATGGATTTGGACGTATTGGGAGAATGGTATTTCGTCAGGCAATAAAAGAAAGCGCATTCGAAATTGTAGCAATCAATGCAAGCTATCCATCTGAAACGTTAGCACATTTAATTAAATATGATACAGTTCACGGCAAGTTTGACGGAACAGTAGAAGCATTTGAAGATCACTTATTAGTTGATGGAAAAATGATTCGCCTTTTAAACAACCGCGATCCAAAGGAATTGCCTTGGACAGATCTAGGTGTTGAAGTTGTAATTGAAGCAACTGGTAAATTTAATTCAAAAGAAAAAGCAATTCTTCATGTTGAAGCTGGAGCGAAAAAAGTTATTTTAACAGCGCCTGGTAAAAATGAAGATGTAACAATTGTAGTTGGTGTGAACGAAGACCAATTAGATATCACAAAACATACTGTTATTTCAAATGCATCTTGCACAACAAACTGTTTAGCGCCTGTTGTTAAGGTGTTAGATGAGCAATTTGGAATTGAAAACGGTTTAATGACAACTGTCCATGCTTATACAAATGACCAAAAAAATATTGATAACCCACATAAAGATTTAAGAAGAGCACGTGCTTGCGGACAATCAATCATTCCGACAACGACAGGTGCGGCGAAAGCGCTTGCAAAAGTTCTTCCGCACTTAAACGGAAAACTTCATGGTATGGCACTTCGTGTACCAACGCCAAACGTGTCTCTTGTTGACTTAGTAGTAGATGTAAAACGTGATGTGACAGTTGAAGCTATTAACGATGCGTTTAAAACTGTTGCAAACGGTGCGTTAAAAGGCATTGTAGAATTCAGCGAAGAGCCTTTAGTATCTATTGACTTTAATACAAATACACACTCAGCTATTATTGATGGTTTATCTACAATGGTAATGGGTGATCGTAAAGTGAAAGTACTTGCTTGGTATGATAACGAGTGGGGCTACTCTCGTCGTGTTGTAGATCTTGTAACGTTAGTTGTTGACGAATTAGCGAAACAAAAAAATGTGCAACATATTTAAGTGAATAAGGGAGAGGGCAAGTGAATATTTGCTCTCTTTTTTTTATTTTTTTCTGAAAAGGGAAAAAATTATATAAGTATATTTTTGAAAGTGGACATACCACGAAACGTTGTGATTACTGTATTTGTGAATCGTTTATTTTTTTTAGGGAAAAGTAAAGAGGAAAATATGACAGAAAATCGAAAAAACTGTTGTTGCAAAATGAAAATAAACAAAGTATACTAACACTCGTAAACTTAAGAGCTGAGGTACGTAGTCACTACTTAAAGGGTTAGGACCTCTCTGGACTAACTTTCCCCCGTGGTAGTGGAGCAAGCCAAATTGCAAATTAGTTTTCAATTCGAACAGTTAGAATAAATTTACAAGGGGGAACTGTAGAATGGATACTATGGATACGATGGGTCGTCACGTAATCGCTGAACTTTGGGATTGCGATTTCGACAAGCTTAATGACATGCCGTATATTGAACAATTATTTGTGGATGCAGCACTGAGAGCTGGTGCTGAAGTGCGTGAGGTTGCTTTCCATAAATTTGCACCACAAGGTGTAAGTGGAGTAGTAATTATCTCGGAATCACATTTAACAATTCATAGCTTTCCGGAGCACGGTTACGCAAGTATTGATGTTTATACTTGTGGGGATCGTATTGATCCAAATGTTGCTGCAGAATATATTGCAGAAGGTTTAAACGCAAAAACGCGTGAGAGCATCGAGCTTCCTCGAGGCACTGGTAGCTTCGAAATTAAGCAGAGAGAAACAAAAGCTCTTTAAAAAAGAACATAATTGATTTAAAATGTAAAGAGGTGTATAATGCACCTCTTTTTTAGTTTATAAAAAAGGAAAAATATAACGTACTCGTTAGTTAATAAATTAAGCTCTTATGAATAAGTTAGCACCCCATCTACCATCTTATTTTTGAAAACGAGATGATAAAATAATGTGCTTAAACTTAAAGTGGTAAGAGAGTTAGAATGAGTTATATAATATTGTATATATATTGTCAGATGAAGTAAGTAGAGAAAAAATAAAGAGTATAGTGTAAAGGAGTGAATATATTGCGTTGTCCATCCTGTTCTCATAATGGTACAAGAGTGTTAGATTCGCGTCCGGTAGACGAGGGGCGCTCTATTCGAAGAAGGAGAGAGTGTGAAAGTTGTTTAAGTCGCTTTACGACATTTGAAAGAGTAGAAGAGTCACCTCTTATCGTTGTAAAAAAAGAAGGCACACGAGAAGAGTTTAATAAAGAAAAGA
The DNA here is from genome assembly GCF_022095615.2 of Bacillus thuringiensis. NCBI lineage: Bacteria > Bacillati > Bacillota > Bacilli > Caryophanales > Bacillaceae > Bacillus > Bacillus thuringiensis. Next base: position 4,320,433 of record NZ_CP155559.1, on the reverse strand, counting down.
TTTTGCGCGGCTTGATTAAAGCGTGCGAAAAAAGACCAGTATCTTTAAGACAATTAGAAGAAGTAACTCAAAGTGTGGAACGTGAACTTCGTAATTTAGGTATATCAGAAGTGAAAAGTGATATGATTGGTGAAATTGTTATGGAAGAACTGCGTGATATTGATGATGTTGCTTACGTGCGTTTTGCTTCTGTATATCGCCAATTTAAAGATTTAAATGTATTTATTGAAGAATTAAAAGATATACTGCAAAAAGAAAGAGAGTAGAAGTTGTATTTTATTCTCTTTACATACCGTAAGTAATGAGATAAGAGAGCTAGAAGCGAAAGCTAATAGCTCTTTTTCGCTAAGAAATTATATAATGAAGATAGAATGAATGAAGTAGAGGATAGATTGGATGAGAGAAAGGACAAGCAAGAATGGAAAAACAGTCATGGATGGAGCTATTGCCAATTGATCGTTATAAAGTAAATGCGAAAGGGTTACTGCATAATTACGACCGAAAAGTGTTAACGATGTTGTATCAGCCATTAATAGGTAGTAGAGCTTTTAGCTTATATATGACGCTATGGGGGGAGCTTGAGCAAGATCGTGTGTTTGGAAAAGAGAATACACATCATTCCCTTATGGTGACCATGCAAATGCAGCTTCCCGAAATATATGAGGAACGAGTAAAGTTAGAGGCAATTGGGCTTTTGAAGGTATATATTAAGAAAGAAAAAGATATTCGAATGTTTATATACGAATTGCAACCACCTTTATCTCCGAAGCAGTTTTTTGATGATATTGTGTTAAGCATCTTTTTATACAATCGATTGAGTCGGACAAAATATAATCAAGTAAAGCAATATTTCTTAGAAGAAGAATTTGATTTTGCTTCTTATGAAAATGTTACGCGTTCTTTCAATGATGTGTTTGGTTCGTTTAATCCAGGACAGCTTGAGCATGCGCAAGAAGATCTTCGTATTCCAAAAACGACAGCCATGCCAAGTAACGAGAAGGGAGATGCTCCGAAAGTTTGGAATGATTTCTTTGATTTCTCCTTATTTGTAGATGGCTTGTCCGCTCTTGTCCCTAAAAAGGCAATTACAGATCAAGTGCGAGAGTGTGTCATTACACTTGCTTACGTGTACGATGTAGATGTGTTATCGATGCAAAATATCGTTCTTGGTACGGTGACAGAGATGCAGACAATTGATATCGAAAGGCTTAGAAAAGGAGCACGTGATTGGTATCAGTTCGAAAACGGTCAAGCGTTACCTGTATTAAGTGAAAGGGTACAGCCTCACGCTGCACGTATGATGAAAGGGAAAGAGCCTTCTACGCAAGAAGAGATGTTAATCAAACAGTTAGAGGAAATCTCACCAAAACAACTATTGAAAGAAATCTCTGGTGGTGCAGAGGCGACAAAGGCTGACTTACAAATCGTTGAAGATGTAATGATCAATCAAAAATTAACGCCAGGTGTTGTGAATGTACTTATTTATTACGTTATGCTACGCTCAGATATGAAACTTGCGAAAACGTATGTGGAGAAAATTGCTGGGCATTGGGCACGTAAAAAGGTCGGTACAGTAGCTGAAGCAATGGCGTTAGCGAAAGAAGAAAATCGTCAATATCAAGAATGGGCTGAGACGAAGAAAAAAGGTCGTACGTCGAAGAAAACAGTGCGAACAGAAATGGTACCAGATTGGCTGAAAGAAGAGCCGAAAGAACAAGAGAAAGAAACAGAAACAGTGAAGAAAGATATAAGTAAGAAAAAAGATGCGAGTACGTTAGACGATGAACGAAAACGACTAGAAGAAGTGTTAAAAAAATATAAGCGTGATTAATAGAAGAGAATGAACGCTCTTTGAGGTGAGAAAATGGAGCATATTCAAAATTCATTTGCAAAGTTAATGGAAAATAAAAATTTTAAAAATAGATATGAAGTATTAAAGGCGGAAGTAATGGCACATCCGCGTGTGAAAGAATTTATAGACGAACATCAAGGTGAAGTAACAACTTCTATGATTGAGCGCAGCCTTGTGAAGTTATACGAATATATTGGGCAAAGTGTAGGTTGCGCGGATTGTCCGGATCTAGGTTCGTGTAAAAACATGCTGCAAGGATATGAGCCAAAGCTTGTTATCCAAGGGAAGATGATTGATATTCAATACGATCGTTGCGTTAGAAAAGTAGCGTATGACGAGAGAAAGAAATATGAAAAACTCGTTCAAAGTGTATATATGCCAACTGACATTTTACAGGCAACGATGGAAAATTTAGATCCTTCAGATTTAGATGCGCGTATTGATGCAATTGGTGCTGCCAATGAATTTTTAAGTACATATGAACCTGGTAAAAAAGTACAAGGTTTGTATTTGTACGGTAAATTTGGTGTAGGGAAAACGTATTTGTTAGGAGCAATGGCGAATGAGCTTGCTCAAAAGAAAATAAGTTCGATGCTCGTATACTTCCCTGAATTTCTACGTGAAATTAAAAGTTCGATTCAAGATAATTCGATTGGGGAAAAGATTGATGCGGTGAAACGCGTACAAGTTTTAATGCTAGATGATATCGGAGCAGAAGCGATGTCAAGCTTTGTGCGTGACGATGTACTTGGCGCAATTTTGCAATTCCGTATGTTAGAAAACTTACCGACGTTCTTTACGTCTAACTTTGATTTCAAGGAATTGGAACATCATTTAACGTATACACAACGTGGTGAAGCAGAACAAATGAAAGCAGCGCGTATTATGGAACGAATTAAATATTTAGCGAAGCCAATTCCAATTGGCGGGAAAAACCGACGTCATAAGTAAAGAGTAAGCTGAAAAGCTTGCTCTTTTTTCGTTTTGAACACTTTTCAGACTAGGTGAATTGTAAAACGAAAAGGTCTTATGGAAAATTCATTGTAGCTTGTATCATTTTTTTCTCCCTCCCTTAATATATATAAAATTAGCAAGCCATATCGAGTGGATTTTCTAACGATAGGAAATGTAATTCTACTAAGAGTGAACTTCACGCGGGACGGACTCTTATAGGATTTGTAACGTATAGATACAATCCTTTAGAGCAGGGATAAAAGGGGGGACAAAAGTGATTGAAATTTGCTTCGAAGAAAAAAATGATGCTATGCATGTATATAGACAACTATTGAAAAGAGCGGGACTGTTATATAAGGAAACGAATGTGTATTTACAGGAACAAAAGGTGGCGATTCACATACCAGTATGTGAATCGAATTATATTGAAAAGATTTTATTGCCAGTAATGGTATATTTCATTGTGAATGTAAAGCAAAATGAGTGGATTTATACAATCTTAAAAGAAAAGTTTTTTTATGAAGAAGAGGAAGAGTGTCATCAAATATTGAATATGGCACAAGAAATTTTAAACGGAAGAAGAAAAGGGATTGCTCGTGAATTAACACGCCATACATTTGAATCATATATTAAATCCTCTTTAAATAACTGGCTTTGTGATCCGCTTTCGTTTTCGTTTTCATCATATGTTCGCTTTCGCCTTCGTACATATAGGGAAATGGTAACTAAGCTTGCTGAAGTGTCGATTGATGAGTATAAGTTGGAACAAGAATATCAAATGTTTATTGAGACGCTAAGGCAACAAGTACGCAGCAGAAAATCACGTTTGTCCTGTGTGCATCTTATTTTTGATGAAAGTTTTATTTTCTATGATGATAAAGGTAGACGTTTAAAACAGGAGAAATTAGTCCAATATATAGACGAGGAATTATTACAGCAAAAGGATGTATATATTGATACGAAAGTAATTGCACCACTTCTTTCTATTTCGCCGAAAAAAATTTATTTATATACGAAAGAACAAGACCATAATATGATTATTACTTTGCGAAATGTATTTCAAGAACGGGTCCAATTACATGGATTACATGAGTTTGAGCGCAATGTGAAAAATTTAAAAAATAAAGGTAACGCCCTTGATTTTCTAAGTTTTTGAGCATATAATTACCTACATAAATGAAATATATTGAAATGTCATGATGAGGACATGAGTAGTTTTCTACGATTTTCAGAGAGGGAAGCCTTAGGGTGTGAGCTTCCTAGTACGAGATTATTACTTACCACCTCTAAACTTTAGCAGTGAACGGTTTTTTCTAGTAATTGCTAACGGACAACACCGTTATGTTGAACTTGAGCAATTAACAATAAGGTTAATTGGAACAAGGGTGGAACCACGAATTCAACACTCGTCCCTTTTTACGGGATGAGTGTTTTTTATTTTGAAAAAAAGAGGAGTGACCAGTGATGGCAGATGTAGTTAAAATTACTTTCCCTGATGGAGCTGTGAAGGAGTTTCCAAAAGGCGTAACAACTGAAGAAATCGCAGCTTCTATTAGCCCAGGCTTAAAGAAAAAAGCTGTGGCTGGAAAATTAAACGATGAGATGATCGATCTTGTTACACCAATCGAAGAAGATGGTGCAGTTTCTATTATTACATTAGATTCTGAAGATGGCTTATACATTTTACGCCATTCAACAGCCCACCTTTTAGCACAAGCGTTAAAACGTTTATATAAAGATGCTAAGCTTGAGCTTGGCATTGGTCCAGTAATCGAAAATGGCTTCTACTACGATATTGATATGGAAGAAGCAATTACAGTTGAAGACTTCAAGAAAATCGAAAAAGAAATGCAAAAAATTGTGAACGAGAACTTAGAAATCGTTCGTCATGAAGTACCACGCGCAGAAGCACTTCGTCGCTTTGAAGAAATCGGCGATGAGTTAAAATTAGATTTAATTAACGATCTTCCAGAAGATGCAGTTATTTCAATCTATGAGCAAGGCGAATTCTTCGACCTTTGCCGTGGTGTTCACCTTCCATCTACAGGGAAAATTAAAGTATTTAAATTATTAAGCGTTGCGGGTGCTTACTGGCGCGGTGATAGCAATAATAAAATGCTACAACGTATTTACGGTACTGCATTCGTTAAGAAAGCAGAATTAGATGAGCACTTACGTATGCTTGAAGAAGCGAAAGAGCGCGATCACCGTAAATTAGGTAAAGAATTAAAACTATTTACTAATAGCCAAAAAGTAGGACAAGGTTTACCACTTTGGTTACCAAAAGGTGCAACAATCCGCCGCATTATTGAGCGTTACATCGTTGATAAAGAAGCAAGCTTAGGCTATGATCACGTATACACTCCAGTACTAGGAAGCAGAGAGCTTTATGAAACTTCTGGTCACTGGAATCACTACCGTGATGGTATGTTCCCATCAATGGAAATGGATAATGAAGAGTTAGTTCTTCGTCCAATGAACTGCCCTCACCACATGATGGTTTATAAAAATGATATTCATAGCTACCGTGAATTACCAATCCGTATTGCGGAACTTGGAACAATGCACCGCTATGAAATGTCAGGTGCGTTATCTGGATTACAACGTGTACGCGGAATGACTTTAAACGATGCGCACATTTTCGTTCGCCCAGATCAAATTAAAGAAGAGTTAAAACGTGTTGTAAACTTAACGCTAGAAGTGTACAAAGATTTCGGTTTGGAGAACTATTCATTCCGTCTATCTTATCGTGACCCAGCTGATACTAAAAAGTACTATGCTGATGACGAGATGTGGGAAAAAGCACAAGGTATGTTAAAAGAAGCTATGGATGAAATGGGTCTTGATTATTATGAAGCTGAAGGTGAAGCGGCATTCTACGGTCCAAAACTTGACGTTCAAGTTCGTACTGCTCTTGGAAAAGACGAAACACTTTCAACTGTACAATTAGACTTCTTACTTCCAGAACGATTTGAATTAGCTTACGTTGGTGAAGACGGTAAACAACATCGTCCAGTTGTAATTCACCGTGGTGTTGTATCAACTATGGAACGTTTCGTAGCCTTCTTAATTGAAGAATACAAAGGTGCATTCCCAACTTGGTTAGCTCCAGTTCAAGCACAAGTAATTCCAGTTTCTCCGCAAGTACATTTAGACTATGCGAAGAAAGTACAAGACGAATTACGTCGTGCTGGTATCCGTGTTGAATTAGATACTCGTGAAGAGAAGATCGGTTACAAAATCCGTGAAGCGCAAATGCAAAAAATTCCGTACATGCTTGTAGTAGGTGACAATGAAGTGACTGAAAACGGCGTAAACGTACGTAAATATGGTGAACAAAAATCAGAAACAATTGCACTAGATGCTTTTGTTGATATGATTAAAGTAGAAGGAAAACGATAAGACAGAGCCGCGGTATACCGCGGCTTTTATATGTATTATAAAAGAGAAAAACTAGAAAAAATAACCAAACTATACTTATCATAAAAAAGTATTGCAAGTATGTTAGTTGTTTGTTACAATATTTCTTGTTGTTAGTAAAACACATCGCGTCTTCTTGACAGACGTCATGTCCTATGATAAACTCATCAAGGATAATAGAATATTGTTTTGTGGAACAAGTAGAAGCACCCGCTTCTCACCTGATGGACGCATTCGCAGTTTACAGGTAAATGTATTTCTTACTTAAGAATTTACAAGTGTGGGTGTCGTATGCCCGCACTTTTTTTGTCGGGTTCTATGACTACAAAATATGTTCTGAGAAAACCTTGGAGGTGGCTTACTATTAGCAAGGATATGATGATTAACGAGCAAATTCGTGCACGTGAAGTACGTTTAGTTGGTGCAAATGGCGATCAACTTGGAATCAAGTCTCGTAATGACGCTTTAGACTTAGCTGCAAATCTTAATCTTGATTTAGTATTAGTTGCTCCAAATGCGAAACCGCCAGTATGCCGCATTATGGACTACGGTAAATTCCGCTTTGAGCAACAGAAGAAAGAAAAAGAACAGCGCAAAAATCAAAAAGTAATTAGCATGAAAGAAGTTCGTTTAAGTCCAACAATTGATGAACACGACTTTAACACAAAACTTCGTAATGCTATCAAGTTTTTAGAGAAAGGCGACAAGGTTAAAGCGTCAATTCGCTTTAAAGGACGTGCCATTACTCATAAAGAAATCGGTCAACGTGTTTTAGATCGCTTCTCAGAAGCTTGTGCTGAAGTTAGTACAATTGAATCTAAGCCTAAAATGGAAGGACGTAGTATGTTCTTAGTTTTAGCACCGAAAAACGATAAGTAATAGATAGAGGAGGAAATACCTATGCCTAAACAAAAAACTCATCGCGGCTCTGCAAAGCGTTTCAAAAAGACTGGATCAGGTAAACTGAAACGTTCTCACGCTTACACAAGCCATTTATTCGCTAACAAATCTACAAAAGCTAAACGTAAACTACGTAAAGCTGGTGTAGTAAGCGCTGGTGACTTCAAACGCATTCGTCAAATGCTTGACAACTTAAAATAAGTTCGGCTGATATATAGAACAATTAGGAGGTAATATTATGCCAAGAGTAAAAGGTGGTACAGTTACTCGTCAACGTCGTAAAAAAGTTATAAAATTAGCAAAAGGTTACTACGGTTCTAAGAGTACATTATTCAAGGTTGCTAACCAACAGGTTATGAAATCTCTAATGTATGCATTCCGTGACCGTCGTCAAAAGAAACGTGACTTCCGTAAATTATGGATTACACGTATCAACGCAGCAGCTCGTATGAATGGTCTTTCTTACAGCCGCTTAATGCACGGTCTTAAAAATGCTGGCATCGAAGTTAACCGCAAGATGCTTGCTGACTTAGCTGTTCATGACGAAAAAGCTTTCGCTGAATTAGCAACAGTTGCAAAAAACAACATTAACTAATTAATTAGTTGAAACCTTAGAAGATTTTTCTTCTAAGGTTTTTTGTTTGTATGTAAAGAGAAATTCTAAATGATATGACAAAAACAATATAAAAGCTATAGCAATATAGAAGAATATACATATGAAGCCAGGAGAATCCTCCTGGCTTTTTTCAATTATACTCCTTTGGAAAGAAGAGTATCTTTCCTACCTGAAACGACACTGCTATAATGGAAAGATGATATGGAACTTTCATCAGATAAAATAAAATTTTTATCAGTGGGCAATCCCTGAATAATTATTAGTTATCACCAATCAGAGTGTACAATATAAAAGTGATGATTGAAACGTATTTGTAAATTAAGGACAAGCTATTTTGTAAAGAGGTAAATGGCTGACTTATTAATAAGAAACGAAAAATAATAATGAACTTTGAGATGAAACAACATTGTTGCGTAAAATGCGATGTTGGAGGAGGACAATAGAATGGACTTACTACAACTATTTAAATTACAAAAAGAATTAGATGACCGTATTGCGAAAGAGCATGACTTACAACCGAAAAAGTTGTTAAAAGAAAAAATGTTAGCTCTTCTTGTAGAAATTGGAGAACTTGCAAATGAAACACGTTGCTTTAAATATTGGAGCAACAAACCAGCATCAGAACGTGAAGTAATATTAGAAGAATACGTAGATGGTTTGCATTTTATTTTATCAATCGGAATTGATTTAGGTATTGATAAAAACTTCCTATTCTATAAATGTGCACAAACGAATAAAACACAAGTAGAAATTTTCTTAGACACATATGCGAAGGTAATTCGTTTTACAGATCAACCATCTATTACGAACTATATTGAATTATTTACAAGCTATCTTCGACTTGGACAAGCGCTTGAGTTTGAGCAAGAAGAGATTGAAAAGGCGTATTTAGATAAAAATGAAGTAAATCATCAGCGTCAAACACAAGGATACTAATTTAATTTTTGAATATTTCAATTTCCTTTTGTATAATGAAGTGACTGAAGAAAAAGGAGGGTGTTGGCAATGACAAAATTAGACGCGACATTGACAATGCTAAAAGAATTAACAGATGCACGTGGTATCGCGGGTAACGAACGTGAACCACGCGAAGTAATGAAGAAATATATTGAGCCGTTTGCGGACGAACTTTCTACTGATAATTTAGGAAGTTTAGTTGCGAAAAAAGTAGGGGAAGAAAATGGCCCGAAAATTATGGTTGCTGGTCATTTAGATGAAGTTGGCTTTATGATTACGCAAATTGATGACAAAGGCTTCCTTCGTTTCCAAACAGTTGGTGGCTGGTGGTCACAGGTTATGCTTGCGCAGCGTGTGACAATTGTAACGCGTAAAGGAGATATAACAGGTGTAATTGGTTCAAAACCACCGCACATCTTACCTCCAGAAGCGCGTAAAAAGCCAGTCGAAATTAAAGACATGTTCATCGATATTGGTGCTTCTAGCCAAGAAGAAGCGATGGAGTGGGGCGTACGACCAGGAGATCAAGTTGTACCTTACTTTGAATTCCAAGTGATGAAGAATGAAAAAATGTTACTTGCAAAAGCATGGGATAACCGAATTGGCTGTGCAATTGCAATTGACGTATTAAAACAGTTAAAAGATGAAAAGCATCCAAACGTTGTATATGGCGTAGGGACTGTACAAGAAGAAGTCGGTCTTCGTGGTGCGAAAACATCTGCAAACTATATTAAACCAGATATCGCATTCGCAGTAGATGTTGGTATCGCTGGTGACACACCTGGTGTAACGGCAAAAGAAGCACAAAGTAAAATGGGTGATGGACCACAAATCATTTTATATGATGCTTCTGTTATTGGACATACAGGGTTACGTGACTTTGTAGTTGATGTTGCTGATGAATTACAAATTCCGTACCAATATGATTCAGTAGCGGGCGGAGGAACGGATGCAGGTGCAATTCACATTGCTGTAAATGGTATTCCGTCTATGGCAATTACGATTGCAACGCGCTACATTCATTCTCATGCGGCAATGTTACACCGTGATGACTATGAAAATGCAGTGAAGTTAATTGTAGAAGTTATTAAACGTCTTGATAAAGAGGCTGTACATAACATTACATTTAATTAATAAGAAAAAGCGAAGGAGGTTCTCCTTCGCTTTTTTATGTTTTAAAAAGGTCTTTCTAATCCAGCTGCAGTATGAGCACCTAAAATAATTAAACGAGTTAATTGCATGGCCATAAAATGTGGGGTATAAATCATCCCTCTTTTTAACCATGACATAATCATCCCGATATGAGCTCCTGTCACATAACTAATTAAAATATCACGAGGAACCATAAGGTCTTTATCATCTGGCTGTGAAATAGATAGGCTTAATGTTAAATGAGTTTGTATTGTTTTCATCATTTTATAAGAGTAGTTTCCGGCAGCTTTATCACCAAGCATAACGTTATAGAAGTTCACATTTTCTGCGATATGTTCGAACAAAGCCAAAAATGTCGGATGTGGTGAATCAAATGTAAGTTGAAACTCTTCTTTATTTCTATTTTTGGGTTTAATAACTTCTGCTAATTTCTCTAACATTTCTTCGATGCTTTTGTCTAATAGGTCATATTTATCATGGTAATGGCTATAAAACGTAGCGCGATTTACAGGAGCACGTTCTGCGATATGTTGAACAGTTACATCGTCAAATCCCTTTTCGCCTACTAAAGCGACAAAAGCATCCTGTATGAGTTGTCTCGTCCGCTTTACACGTGGATCATTTGTATTTTTAATAGACATTTTTACTTCTCCTCGTTTAATTTTCTATACTTAAACAACATATTGATATTATATTGTTGTTTAAGCAACATTTCATACGTAAATTGTCGGTTGTAGATTCGAAATAATTATTTATAATTATAAACGATAGTCCTTCAGAAATCAGCACCGCTCGCAGGTAGATAAATTTCGATTTACACCGCAGATGGTGTGATTTTTTTGTTTAAAAGTTAATATAATTAACAATTAAACAATCTAAACAATAAGGACGTAAATAGTTTAGAAAAAAATTATATGCGATATAAGGAGAGGAATGCAATGAATCAGTTTCGAAGAATGGTAATTATCAACATTATCACATTAATTGTACTAGTTGGTGGCGGTATTGGCGGTTACTACTATTACAACCAAACGGAAAATTACTTAAAAACAGACAATGCAAAAATTGATGGAAAGGTAATTCCGATTGCTTCACCAGTAGCTGGTAAATTAACGGACTGGAAAGCTGAAGTAGGTAAGAACTACAATGAGAACGACAAATTAGGTGCTGTTACTGTAGCAGCAGCAAATGGGGAACAAACAGTAGATGTAACAATTCCGCAAAATGCAACAGTTGTACAATCAAACGCAACGACAAATGCTTTCGTTGGAGCGGGTAGCCCAATTGCTTACGCATTTGATATGAACAATTTATGGGTAACAGCAAATATTGAAGAAACAGTGATTGACGATGTTCAAAAAGGTCAAACAGTAGATGTGTATGTAGATGCATACCCAGATACAACGTTAACAGGTAAAGTAGAACAAGTTGGATTAACAACAGCAAATACATTTTCAATGTTACCATCAAGTAACGCGACAGCGAACTATACAAAAGTAAAGCAAGTTGTACCAGTTAAAATTTCTTTAGACCATAGTAAATCAGTAAATATTGTTCCTGGAATGAATGTGTCAGTTCGTATTCATAAGTAAGGGGGAGATGAGATGTCCTCAATTGCAATTGTAGGATATGCACTATTTTGTATAATCGTCTTCTTCCTTGTAAATCGTCTTTTACGAAAGAAAAAAACGAACGTGGGAGAAGAACAAGTCCCAGCCGTAAGTAAAATAGAAGTAAGTAAGCTAGAAGTAGAAGAGCAAGAAAAAGCACCAAAGCAAGAAGTAGAAATTTCTAATGTAGTTGAATTAGAAACAGGCAAGCAAGAAGACGTAAAACAAGAAAAAGAAATGCCGAAAAAACAAACGTCTATGCCTATAGAGAATGTAAATGTAAAAGCAGTTGTAACAGTATTAATTCTCGGTATGTTCGTTTCTATTTTAAACCAAACAATCATTAACGTTGCATTGCCTCCGTTAATGAATGAATTTAACGTATCAACTTCAACAGCACAATGGTTAATTACAGGATTTATGCTTGTAAATGGTATTTTAGTACCGATTAGTGCCTTTTTAGTTTCACGATTTACGTATCGTAAATTATTTGTAGCAGCAATGTTATTCTTTACAGTAGGATCGATCATTTGTGCTATATCAGGAAACTTCACAATGATGATGACAGGTCGTATTATTCAAGCGGTCGGTGCAGGTATTTTAATGCCGGTTGGTATGAATATTTTTATGACATTATTCCCGCCTCATAAGCGCGGAGCAGCGATGGGATTACTAGGCGTTGCAATGATTTTAGCACCAGCTATCGGACCAACTGTAACGGGCTGGGTTATTGAAAACTATAGCTGGAACTTAATGTTCTACGGAATGTTTGTAATAGGTTTAATTATTACGTTCCTATCTTTAAAATTCTTTACACTAGCTCAGCCAGTGTCTAATACGAAATTAGATGTATTTGGTGTGATTAGTTCAAGTATTGGATTAGGTAGCTTACTATATGGATTTAGTGAAGCTGGAAATAATAGTTGGACTAGTGCCGAAGTTGTTATTTCACTTGTTATCGGTGTAATTGGTTTAGCGTTATTTATTTGGAGAGAGTTAACGACAGACAATAAAATGCTGGATTTACAAGTATTTAAATATCCAGTATTTACTTTTACTTTAGTAATTAACGCAATCGTTACGATGGCATTATTCGGAGGTATGTTATTACTTCCAGTATATCTGCAAAACATTCGCGGCTTTACGCCGATTGAATCAGGTTTATTATTACTACCAGGATCATTAATTATGGGTATCATGGGACCTATTGCAGGTAAACTATTTGATAAATATGGTATTCGTCCGTTAGCGATTGTTGGATTAGCCATTACAACGTTTGCAACATATGAATTCACAACGTTATCGATGGATACACCGTATAGCGTTATTATGACGGATTATATTATACGTTCAATTGGTATGTCCTTCATTATGATGCCAATTATGACAGCTGGTATGAATGCACTGCCGATGAAATTAATTTCTCATGGTACAGCAACGCAAAATACGTCAAGACAAGTAGCTGGTTCAATTGGAACAGCGATATTAATTACACTTATGACGCAACAAACGACTGCTCACGTAGCAGATTACGGCAACATGTTAACGACGTCAAATCCAATTTTAGTTGATAAAGTACACGGTATGGGGCAAAGCTTAGCGGCCTTAGCTGGATCAGCGCAAGCAGGAGATGCGATGAGCACACAACTATTGTATGGACAAATTTCAAAGCTATCTGCAATTAACGGTATTAACGATGCCTTCTTAATTGCAACGATACTCGCAGGGATTGCTTGGGTGTTATCGTTCTTCTTACCATCAGGTAATAAGCCAAATAGAAAAGCAGGGAATTAATTTCCCTGCTTTTTTGTCTTTTTAAAGAGTTAAATATAAAAAATGATAACCAGTTACGGAGCACAGCCCTGTTATAAGCAAAATCATTCCCATAGCACGAATACTTGATATTTGTCTTCCGCTTATAATAGCTAATAGTCCGGCTAAAGAGAAAAAACTCCAATATAAAGTTCCTGAAATAGGAACCATCCCCTCTAAATCTATTCCAGAACCTATACAAATGATAGGAACAACGATAAGGGATATGCTGATTAAACCAGCTATAATAGTGAGTGATTTACGACATTTAATACCAGCAATAATTAAAAAAATGCCAACGATGAATTGGCATAACATCAAAGTAAGGGCTACAATCATCCAAGTTAATATTCCAAACACTTCTGTATTACCTCCGATTTATTGGTTTCTAAAAAATATTATATAGAGTATGAATCACCTACAGGCATGAGTAACCAGAAGATAACCCCTAATATTCCAGCGATAAAAATAATGAATCTCATATTACGTATACTTTTAATTTTGTCTTGGACTCCACTCACATGCCCCAAAAAACAAAAGGTAGTGTGACAAAGGAGAAGCTAAGTAGCCCCATTAAACCAACAAATAATTTACGATGTTTCATGCTAGTAACAATTAAAAAAATATCACCGAAAAATCCGCATAAAACAAGAAGTGGCATATAAACAATCCAAAGTAAGCTCAACATATAGAATCTCCCTCTATGCAATCAGTTATATTTTACTACATGAGGTTTATTTTGGATATTATTAATAAATATGTATAAATTGATAGAAATGAGAAGTAATGAGACGAATTAATAAAAGAGGTATCGTGATGATACCTCTTTTTAACTCAAGAATGCCAACATGTTATTCATAATATGAAATAATATAGCTGGAATTGGGGTGTCACTAATAAATTTGATTTTTAAGTAAGAAGTAATCAGTGTAGGATAAAGAATCCACCACTGATGGAAGTTCTATAACAATGCAATGGTATTATTCAGTATGTGTAATAACATTGCTGGAATAATGGAATTTGTTTTTTTACATAAAATAGCCATAAATAGACCTAGTATGAACATACTAAACATCACACCAGTTGAGTACATATGACCTATTCCGAAGAGAAAGCTAGACCCAAGTGCTGCAATCCAAAAAGGGAAGCGCTGTTGTAGGAAGTGAAGAATAATACCACGGAATATAAGTTCTTCAAAAATAGGTACAAATATAGCGGTACCTAATAGCAATACTAGTTTGTATTGTTTTAACATTTCTAGGTTTAAAGTGGATGACTGCTCTTTTACCGCATCAGGGAAAAGATTACTAATTATAAATATGTCATTAACAATATATAGTCCGTAAAAAAGAATGATATAGATGTATGTGCTTACTTTTTTTAATGCTGTAAAGTTTAGCGTTGGGACAATTAAATTTCTTAATGGTTTATATGCATAAATTAAAATTAATAAAATGCACAATACAAATAAATGCCTCCCAAAAGTAGTAAGTGATTTTGCTAAAGCAATTTGTTTTGGATCGGTTAAACCTTCTGTATAAATAACGGTAGGAAGGCCTATAAAGAGATCGGCTAGAAATCCTGTTCCCCAAATCGCGAAAACAAGCGAAAATAGAAACTGTGAGAGTGACATAGGATGCTTTTGTGGGTAAGTTAGTTGTGTGGCTTGTATAATAGTGAATCACCTATCCTTTTGTATTTAATAATTAAATATAAAGATTATAGAATGTTTATAAAAAAGTCATCATTGTAGTAAAAATGATATTTTGAAGCTAATATTTACAGACCGTAATAATTTTACATTGATGTTCTGTGCAAACGGAAGACTTTTAAGTTGTTATAAAAGAGTAAAAAGAGGTATTGCGATGATACTTCTTTTTAACTCAAGAATGCCAACATGTTATTCATAATATGAAATAACATAGCTGGAATAATGGATTTTGTT
Source organism: Bacillus thuringiensis (assembly GCF_022095615.2). Taxonomy (NCBI): domain Bacteria; kingdom Bacillati; phylum Bacillota; class Bacilli; order Caryophanales; family Bacillaceae; genus Bacillus; species Bacillus thuringiensis. The sequence goes on along the minus strand of NZ_CP155559.1, from coordinate 4,305,215 downwards.
TTTTTACATAAAATGGCCATTAATAATCCTGTGAAGAAAGTAATTATCATTACTCCGAGTGAGTATGTATGAGCGATACCAAAGAAGAGACTGGTTAAAACTGCTGCAATCCAAAATGGAAAGCGCTCTGAGAAGAAGCGAAGTATAAAACCACGGAAAATAAGCTCTTCAAAAATTGGTGTAAGTATTGCGAAGCTGAGAAGTAATAATATTTGATACTGCTTAAAGACGTCTAAGCTTAGTGCGGAAGATTGCTGCTTTGTTGCGTCTTGGAACACATAATGTAACAAGATGTAATTGAGTATGATGTTTATAACGAAGAAAAGAAGAAAGTATACGTATGTACGCCATTCTTTAAGTACTTTAAAGTTAAATGATTTTAGTAGTAATTTTTTTGCGGGTTCAAATTTAAAAATGAAGAATAACAAAACGGCTAGTTGTAATACGATACTTGCAGTGTTTACGATAGATTCATATAAGGCAATTTGTTTTTTATCTGTAAGACCTGCTGTATAAATTGTTAATGGCATTGCGAGGAACACAGTAATAAGTCCGGTTCCGAAAAAAGCGAATAAAACGGAGCTAATAAATTGTCCCCATGACATAGAGTATTTCTGTTCATTAGAAAGTTGTGTAGCGGGTTGCATGTATAAAATCACCTCTTTATATTTGTATATTTAATTATAAAGTATTTTGTTTTTATATGTAATATTTAAATATTACATATAAAGGTGTATTTTCCATAAAATAATAAAAGAGGTATCACTCTGTAGTGATGCCTCTTTCTCATTGATAACTATGTTCTGCCTTATTGTTCGATTTTGATTGCTCTATTTGTAATTCACGTTCTACCAATCGGTCTAACTGCTGAATAGCTTTAAGTGCTTTTTCATAAGAAATCGTTCTATAATGGTGCGCTCCGCCCGGCTCTTCATCTGCTTCGTCTGCCCATTTAATAATGTTTTGAAGAGATGTCCTTTCAATTTCTTGCTGTACTAAGAAAGAATCTGTATGAAGAAGAATCGCGATAGAAATTTCTTTTGCTAGTTTCGGATGTTCTCCTAATCTAATAAGCAATTTATGAGCTCTTTCTGCTCCTTTAATTGCATGTATATCATTCTTTTTATACAAGTCATAGTCCCATTCTCCCTCACTGTACCATGTGTGATGTCCGATATCATGAAGGAAACCAGCTTTTGTTGCAGCATCGACTGAGGCGTGATGCTTTTTAGCTAAGTGAAACGCATGGTAAGCGACAGCAATCGCGTGGACCATCCCAGAACGATTTACGTATTTTTGTGTAATATGGTGTTTAAAAATTTGTTCAAGCGTAATACGGTGCATAAAACATTCACTCCTTTTATCTAATGGTGTCTATAAAGAAAATCGATCGGTTTAAATGTATTTTGAACATTGTACTCCATCGGGGTAGCGTTAGTAAAGTAGAAATGTTTAGGAGAAGAAAATTTTTTTCGCAAAAAAATCACCTTGGCTTATGCGAAGGTGATTTTCAAATTGCTTATTTTTTTAATCCTTGCTCTAACGTTTCTAACATTTCATGCTTTTCATTTTCATCAGCATTTTTCCAAATGACTTCGAATAAAACACCAAGACCTGGAAGCATTTTTTCTTCACCGCTTTGAATTGCATCGACAATTGTCTCTTGTAATTGGTCTTGTGAATTTCCAGATACATTTGCTAATACAGCACCGCGTAAATTAAAACTCATTGCTTTCACCTCTTCTTCAGAATTGAAACTGACGTTAGTTTTTGTTCTTTTTTATGTAAATATGTATGAAAAATAGGCTATAATGATAAGACAAGAAGAGAGGGAAATACATATTATGAAAAACATTGATTCAGTACAAAACCCGCGTGTAAAGCAGTGGAAAAAGCTGCAGACGAAAAAAGAGCGCGATAAAAAAGGTTTATTTTTTGTAGAAGGATTCCACTTAGTTGAGGAAGCTTTAAAAGCAGGGGTTGTAACAGAACTTATCGTTTCTGATCAGACAGATCTTCCGAAAGATTGGATAGTTAATGATGTGGAAATGTATATCGTGCCTGAAGCAATCGTAAAAGTACTTCGTGAAACAGAAACGACGCAAGGTGTATTTGCTGTTTGTGAGAAACACGAGAGTGAAGTAGCTCTTGCAGATGGAAAATTTCTTTTATTAGATGGTCTTCAAGACCCGGGCAACTTAGGGACAATTATTCGTACAGCTGATGCAGCTGGTATTCATGCCGTTGTGCTTGGAGAAGGATGCGTTGATGCATATAATAGTAAAGTGCTTCGCTCTACACAAGGTTCTATTTTTCATTTGCCAGTTGTAAAAGGTAACTTAGAAGAATGGGTAGACAAGCTAAAAGAACAACACGTTCCTGTATATGGAACAGCTCTTGAAAATGGAGTTCCGTATGGTGAAGTAACACCGGTCGGTAGTTTTGCATTAATTGTAGGAAATGAAGGAAGCGGCGTAAGCCAAGAAATTCTTGCGAAAACGGATCAAAACTTGTATATTCCGATTTACGGCGGGGCAGAATCATTAAATGTTGCAGTTGCAGCAGGGGTTTTAACGTATTATTTGCAAAGCCCAGTTGCGAACAAATAAAAAACTTCTTATAATAAGTTGAAGTACATTATATTAAAAGTTAAATAACGAAAAACGTTGATAGAGAAGAGTAGCTTACAAAATCGCCATATAGGGAGAGAGTGCCGTAGACTGAAAGCATTCTTATGGTAGACGGAAGTGAATTCACCTCTGGAGTTGACGCCAGGACCATGTAAATGTAAAGGCGTTCCGGTCAGAATTGATCGTTATAACTAATGAGTGGGCAGACTTGTTCTGTCAATTTAGGGTGGTACCGCGAATTTACCTCGTCCCTTTTTGGGAGCGAGGTTTTTTTATTTTTAAAATTAGGAGGGTTCCAAATGGAAGCACGTTTAAAAGAGCTAAAGCAAAAAGCGTTAGAGCTTATTGAAGAAGCGAAAGAGCTAAAAGGCTTAAACGACGTACGCGTAGCGTATTTAGGTAAAAAAGGCCCAATTACAGAAGTATTACGCGGCATGGGAAAATTATCAGCAGAAGAGCGTCCACGTATGGGAGCATTAGTAAATGAAGTACGTGAAGCGATTCAAACGCGTCTAGAAGACAAAATTGGTAACTTAGAAAAAGCAGTAATTGAAGCGAAATTAGCTACTGAAACAATTGATGTTACACTACCAGGTCGTCCTGTTGAAACAGGTTGTCACCATCCGTTAACAGCTGTTGTTGAGCAAATTGAAGATGTATTCATCGGTATGGGTTATGAAGTAGCTGAAGGAACAGAAGTAGAAAAAGACTACTACAACTTCGAAGCATTAAACTTACCGAAAGATCACCCAGCGCGTGATATGCAAGATACATTCTACATTACAGAAGAAACGTTACTACGTACACATACATCTTCTGTGCAAGCACGTACGATGGAAAATAATAAAGAAAAAGGCCCAATCAAAATTATTTGTCCTGGTAAAGTGTATCGCCGCGATGACGATGATGCGACACATTCACACCAGTTCATGCAAATTGAAGGTCTTGTAATTGATAAAAACATTCGCATGAGTGATTTAAAAGGTACACTACAAGTATTCGTGAAAAAGATGTTCGGTGAAGATCGTGAAATCCGCCTTCGTCCAAGTTTCTTCCCATTCACAGAGCCATCTGTAGAGATGGATATTTCTTGTATGATGTGTCACGGCAAAGGTTGCGGTACTTGTAAAGGAACTGGCTGGATCGAGATTTTAGGCGCAGGTATGGTTCACCCGAACGTACTTGAAATGGCTGGTTATGATTCAAAAGAATATCAAGGTTTCGCATTCGGTATGGGCGCAGAGCGTATCGCAATGTTGAAATACGGCGTAGATGACATTCGTCATTTCTATACAAATGATGTACGTTTCTTACAACAATTCAAACGAGCGTAAGGGAAGGAGAGGATAAGTATGTTCGTATCATATCGTTGGTTACAAGAGTATGTAGATATTAAAGATGTAACAGCACAAGAACTAGCAGACAAAATCACGAAAAGTGGTATTGAAGTAGAAGGTGTTGAAGTATTAAATAAAGGTGTAAAAGGTGTTGTAGTTGGTCACGTATTAGAATGTGAAAAACACCCAGAAGCTGATAAATTAAGCAAATGCTTAATCGATATTGGTGAAGAAGAACCAGTTCAAATTATTTGTGGAGCTGCTAACATTGCAAAAGGTTTAAAAGTACCAGTTGCAAAAGTTGGCGCTGTACTTCCTGGTAATTTCAAAATCAAAAAAGCAAAACTACGTGGTGAAGCTTCTCACGGTATGGTTTGTGCTCTTCAAGAGCTTGGCATTGACGGAAAGTTAGTTTCAAAAGAATATGCAGATGGTATCTTCATCTTCCCAAGTGACGCTGAAGTTGGTGCAGATGCACTTGAAATTTTAAACTTACATGATGAAGTACTTGAGCTTGGTTTAACACCAAACCGTGCAGATTGCTTAAATATGTTAGGTGTTGCATATGAAGTAGCTGCTATTTACGGCCGTGAGGTAAAACTTCCAGCTATCGACTTACAAGAAACAGCAGAAAAAACTTCTGATTACATTTCTGTAAGTGTAGAAGCGAAAGAAGAAAATCCATTATACATTGCAAAAATGGTTAAAAACGTAAAGATTGGTCCATCACCAATTTGGATGCAAACTCGCCTTATGGCAGCTGGCATTCGTCCAATTAGCAACGTAGTTGATATTACAAACTACATTTTAATGGAATACGGTCAACCGTTACATGCATTCGATTACGATAAATTAGGTTCAAAAGAAATCGTTGTTCGTCTTGCAAAAGAAGGCGAAAAAATTGAAACGTTAGATGATCAAGAACGTACATTACAAAGCCACCACCTTGTAATTACAAACGGCACAAAAGCTTTAGCTGTTGCTGGTGTAATGGGCGGAGCGGATTCTGAAGTTACAAATGAGACAGTAAACGTTCTAATTGAATCTGCATACTTTGCAGGTCAAACAGTGCGCCGTACATCAAAAGATTTAGGTCTTCGCAGTGAATCAAGTGCACGTTTTGAAAAAGGAATTGATCCAACACGTACATTTGAAGCAATTCAACACGCAGCTGCTTTAATGGCGAAATACGCTGGCGGAGAAGCACTTGAAGGTGTAGTAGAAGCTGATAACTTACAAGTACAAGAGCGTACAGTATCTGTTACTGCTGAAAAAGTAAATCGTGTATTAGGTACAGATATTTCTGCGAGTGAAATGGGTACAATGTTCACAAACTTGAAATTCCCATTCACAGAAGTAGAAGGAACATTCCATGTAAATGTACCAGCACGTCGTCCTGACATTACAATTTCAGAAGACTTAGTAGAAGAAGTGGGCCGCCTATACGGTTATGACCACATTCCAGTTACATTACCTTCTGGAACAATGACTCGTGGTAAATTAACAGCAGCACAAACGAAACGTCGTAAAGTACGTCGCTTCCTAGAGGGTGCTGGTTTATATGAAGCGATCACATATTCATTAACAAGCGCTGATAAAGCGAAGCAATATATGGTTGAGTCAAATGAAAAAGCTCCTGTAAACCTTGCACTTCCAATGAGTGAAGAGCGTAGCCAACTTCGTTTAAGCTTAGTACCGCAACTACTAGAAGCTGTTTCATACAATGTTGCACGTAAAAACGATAGTGTTGCTTTATACGAAGTAGGTTCTGTCTTCTTACCGACAGAAGCAGGAGAACTTCCGAAAGAAGAACAACATCTTGCAGGTGTTATGACAGGTCTTGCTCTTCACCATGCATGGCAAGGTGAGAAGAAAGTAGTAGACTTCTTCGTTGTGAAAGGTGTACTAGAAGGATTATTCGATGTACTTGGCGTTTCAAACCAAATCACTTATGCACCAGCAAAACGTGAAGGTATGCACCCAGGTCGTACAGCTGACATCGTATTAGATGGCGAAGTAATTGGTTTCATCGGTCAATTGCACCCTGAAGCAGAAAAACAATTAGATGTGAAAAATACATTCGTATTCGAACTATCTCTTGTAAAAGTATTCGGTGCAGACGCAGAAGAAACTTACTACTCAGCAATTCCACGTTTCCCATCTATGACACGTGATATGGCTGTTGTCGTAACAAAAGAAACAAAAGCTGGTGAAATGAAGCAAGTCATTGCTGAAGCTGGCGGAGAACTTCTGAAAGACGTAGCGCTATTCGACTTATACGAAGGTGAAAAAATGGAAGAAGGCAAGAAATCACTTGCATTCTCTATGACCTACTTCGATGCAGAACGTACGTTAACAGACGAAGAAGTAACAGAAGCACATAACCGTGTATTAACAACGGTAGAAGAGAAATTTGGTGCGGAGTTACGTAAGTAATGAGAAATTGCCGGGTTAATTCCGGCAATTTTTTTATGGCACGATTGTCGATATATGATAAAAATCGCCGATAAATATTAAGGTATCTTGCATCTTTCTCTCGAATGTAGTACATTAATTTTAGTTTAACAAAATGAAAGACGATGATAAGGAAAAGTAGTATATACTATAATCCAAAGCGAGTCAGGGGCGGTGAGAGCCTGATGAGGCGGTATATGTGAAGAACACCTTGGAGTTGCTAACCGAAATTGAATCTTGTATTCAAGAGTAGATTTAGACGGGAATCCGGCCTGTTACAAACCGGGAAGTATGTATTACATACGAGTTAAAGTTGGTCTTTATGACAAATTGGGTGGTACCGCGAAGTTTAACCTTTCGTCCCTTTATGGATGAAAGGTTTTTTTGTATTTAAATATATCAGCAAAGGAGAATTTCACTATGGAAAACACATTAGTAAAAAGTCTGTATAGAGATACAGATAAATACGCAGATCAAACAGTACAAGTATCAGGGTGGATTCGTAATTTACGTGATTCAAAAGCATTTGGTTTCATCGAATTAAACGACGGTAGCTTCTTCAAAAGCGTTCAAATCGTTTTCGATACAGAATTAGAGAACTTTAAAGAAATTGCAAAACTTCCACTTAGCTCTTCAGTTAAAGTAGAAGGAAAAGTAATTGCAACGCCTGGAGCGAAGCAACCATTTGAAATTAAAGCAGAAAAAATTGATATCGAGGGCTTATCAGATTCTGATTACCCACTTCAAAAGAAACGTCACACGTTTGAATACTTACGTACAATTGCTCACTTACGTCCAAGAACAAATGCATTCTCTGCAACGTTCCGTGTACGTTCTGTCGCAGCATTTGCGATTCACCAGTTCTTCCAAGAGCGTGGATTCGTACATGTTCACACACCAATCATCACTGGTAGTGATACAGAAGGTGCAGGCGAAATGTTCCGCGTAACAACGCAAGATTTAAACAACGTACCAAAAGGTGAAGACGGACAAGTTGATGAGTCAAAAGACTTCTTCGGTAAAGAAACAAACTTAACAGTAAGTGGACAGCTGAACGCTGAAGCTTATGCATTAGCATTCCGTGACGTTTACACATTTGGACCTACATTCCGTGCAGAAAACTCTAACACAACTCGTCATGCAGCTGAGTTCTGGATGGTTGAGCCTGAGATTGCATTCGCTGAATTAGGCGATGTAATGGATCTTACAGAAGATATGCTGAAATATGCAATGAAATACGTACTAGAGCATGCGCCAGAAGAAATGGAATTCTTCAACAGCTTCGTTGATAAGACAGTTCTAGAGCGTATGAACAATGTGATTAACTCTGACTTCGGTCGTATCACATATACAGAAGCAATTAAAGTACTTCAAGAATCAGGTGCTGACTTCAAATACCCAGTAGAATGGGGTATTGACTTACAAACAGAGCATGAAAGATACTTATCAGAAGAGATCTTCAAACGCCCTGTATTCGTAACTGACTATCCGAAAGACATTAAAGCGTTCTACATGCGTATGAATGAAGATGGAAAAACAGTAGCTGCTACTGACCTTCTAGTTCCTGGCATCGGCGAATTAATCGGCGGAAGTCAACGTGAAGAAAGAATGGACGTTTTAGTAGACAGAATTAAAGAATTAGGTATGAACGAAGAGGACTACTGGTGGTACTTAGAACTTAGAAAATACGGCGGTACAAAACACGCTGGATTCGGTCTAGGTTTCGAGCGCTTCCTAATGTACATCACTGGCATGGCTAACATCCGTGACGTAATTCCATTCCCAAGAACTCCAGGTTCTTCTGAGTTCTAAAATATGAAAAAAGCGAGAGGATTTCCTCTCGCTTTTTTGTTTGCATAGTTTATGACCCCGTAGCAAAAAGTAACGCGAAGGGGTGAATATAAATGAGTAAAAAGGTGAAAAAAGATCATTCAAGGTCAAGCCTGGGTTCTCCAGAGGTAGAAGGACAAGGAACGACGGCATATGAAACAGGGTCTCATAAAGTATCTTCATCAAATAAGAAGCAGAAACGAAGCTAACATAAAAAGGAGAGTCTTGGCGGCTCTCTTTTTTTATATGTATTACATCTTATTATCATTAATCTCTTTTGTAATGCTATCTACATCTTTGTCTAATCGATCTAAATAGAAAAAACCACAGTAAGCTCATGAACACGTAATAGATGGCCATCACACCAAGATTATCAGATATATTTTCGGATATGGATTTAGTAGTGAAAAAAGTTCCCCAAATGGTAGAAATAGTGAGGTAAGAAAGTGGGCCCACGAGGTGTACGAAAACATATAATAACTTTTTAACTTTTACAGCGTTCATATGAATTCCCTCCTTATGTAAACAATCTTTTTCTTCTAATCATAAACTCAATTTCCTCACAGAAGAGTTGTAGTTTTGCTGGATTATGTATTAATAAGCGAGCATCGTGTTTCCCGATAAATCTTCGGATCCGAAAGTTTAATAAGAAAGATCGGCCGTAGCGCTCTATTAAATCAGTGAACGCTGGTTGCTCACTTAGTAGCTGAATGTTTTCTCTAATTTCAAACTGTCTTTCGTGTGGATCACCTAGTAAGATATTTAGAATCATTTGTAGAAGTAGCAATGGGAATCCTCCCTTTTAATTTGAATAATCTGTATATTTATATTGTAACAAAGTTACAAGGACAATAGTAGGGTGAAACAAAAAAACAGGAGTTTGTAGGCTCCTGTTTTTGTCGATACTATTTTAATAAGCGGAACGCTTTCTCTTTGTTAGCGAAATGCATTTTCACAAACTCAGGTAATCGTTCTTTACCAAGCTTTTGAATTAATTTAGCAGCGGCGATATCAACTTGTTTACCGGCACCTTTTGGAAGTGGCATGCCAGCTTTTTTGCTTAGTTCGTCAAACTGTTTTACGAATGAGTAACGAGCTAAAATAGAAGCAGCGGCTACTGCTAAATGGACGCTTTCTCCTTTTGTCGCGAAGTAAACATTTTCACGCTGTACCTGCTTTTGTTTTGCTAAATATTTGTAGTATGTATCAGGTTGTGTGAATTGGTCGATTAAGACGCCTTCAGGTTTTGTAGGTGCAATTTTAGTTAATAAGTTTGTAATAGCTTTATTATGTAGTAAAGCTTTTAATTTACCTTGGTTGTTTCCTTTATCAAATAGCTCGTTATATTTTTCATTATGAAGGACAAGAGAGCTATAAGGAACAACGTGTAGAAGTTGTTTCGCAATGGCAGTAATTTGATCGTCATTTAAGTTTTTAGAGTCTTTTACACCAAGTTCTTTTAGTAGTGGAATTTGCTTTGCATTCACATATACAGCAACTACTGTCATCGGTCCGAAGAAATCACCAGTACCAACTTCATCTGACCCTACGATAGACATTGTACTGATGGAAGCAGGCGGTGCATAACGGTGTGAATCGACAGATTTTTTTACAGCTGTTTTCGGTGTTTGAGAGACAGTTTGCCAACGAGAAGCTTCTGCTTCAGCGCGGCCTCCTTGGAACATTACTTTTCCAGATTTATATGCTGTAATTGTGCAAGATGGCACCTTTGCCATGAAGATTCCGCCTTGTGGAATTTTCGGGCTAAGAGCTTGTTTATATTGTTGTTTCATGTCTTCAATTACTGTAGAATTTGTTTGAATTACGATAGAATTTGACATAATGGTCACCCCTTTTTTTATATTGTTATTTTTATCATATCGGATTGTTCTTTCTGTTTCCATATTATGAAGGTTCATGGTATGATAAACTTTAGGATTCTGTACGTGATTGGAGGCCGGTGAGTTGTCACAACAAAAGGGAAAGAAAAGTCGAATTAATGTAGAAATCTATGGTCAACAATATTCAGTTGTTGGCGATGAAAGTACAAGTCATATCCGCATGGTAGCAGCGATTGTGGATGATAAAATGCGCGAACTCAATGCCAAGAATCCTTCGCTTGACACGAGTAGACTAGCGGTATTGACGGCGGTAAACGTCATACACGATTACATAAAATTAAAAGAAGAACATGAGAAATTGAAAGAAAGTATGACAAAAAAAGGAATGGAATAACATGATTGATATTATTATCATTTTACTGCTTGTTATGGGATTTTTCCTCGGCTTACGCAGAGGGTTTATTCTGCAACTTGTAAAGTTAACAAGCTTTATTATCGCATACCTTGTTGCATACTGGTACTGTAAAGATTTAGCGCCAGCACTTGCGAAATTTATTCCGTATCCATTTGATAAAAACGTATCTGTTCCAGAATGGATTGATGCAAATAATATTGAAACAGTATTTTATCAAGCGCTTGCGTTTATCATATTGTTTATTATTACAAAAATTGCACTTTCATTACTTGGTAATTTGTTAAATATGTTTGCAGAAATACCGGTTTTAAAGCAAGTTAATGCATTTGCGGGGGCAATCCTCGGATTTTTAGAAGTATATATTATTTTATTTGTTTTAATTATCGTTGGAAACATTCTTCCGATTGAACAAATACAAACACCATTACAAAAATCATCAATTAGCAAAATAATTGTAGACGATACACCGATTCTTTCTGAAAAGGTGAAGGAACTATGGCAGACAGGTAGCAGAGTATAACTTCTCTTTTTTCAGAAAGAGAAGTTTTTTTCTATGAAAGAAAGGCGGGGCAATGATGAAAGTAAATAAAAAACAAGTTATCAAATTATTAGAGACAATCGGTCTTTTTATGGAACTAAAGGGCGCGAATCCATTTAAAATTTCTGCATTTCGTAAAGCGGCAGCAGCACTAGAGAGTGATGATCGTAGTCTTTCTGAGATTGAAGATTTCACGAAGATTCCGGGCATCGGAAAAGGAACAGCAGCAGTTATTCAAGAATATATAGAATCGGGAACATCTGAAGTATTACAAGAGCTTGAGAAAGAAGTGCCAAGTAGCTTATTACCGTTATTAAAATTACCAGGCCTTGGTGGTAAAAAGGTAGCTAAGTTATATAAAGAACTTGGTGTTGTTGATATGGAATCGCTAAAAGCGGTTTGTGAGGAAAATAAAGTACAAGCTTTAGCAGGTTTCGGTAAGAAGACAGAAGAGAAAATATTAGAAGCAATCGATCAAGTAGGATCTCGTCCAGAGCGTTTACCAATCGCAATGGTATTGCCTATTGCCGGGGAAATAGAGGAGAAATTGTCGAATATTGCTGAAGTAATTCGTTTCTCTCGCGCTGGTAGTTTGCGCCGCGTTCGTGAAACAGTGAAAGATTTAGACTTTATCATTGCAACGACAGAACCAGCTGTAGTACGTGAGCATTTACTGCAATTTGATAATATGATTGAAGTAATCGCGAGCGGGGATACGAAAGTTTCTGTTCGTCTTCAATACGAATATGATATTTCAATTGATTTCCGTTTAGTAAAACCAGAAGAGTTTATTACAACTCTTCACCATTTCACAGGATCAAAAGACCATAACGTAAAAATGCGTCAAATCGCAAAAGATAAAGGCCAGAAAATTAGTGAGTACGGTGTAGAGAACTTGGAAACAGGTGAAATGAAAACATTTGAGACGGAAGAAGAATTCTTTGCTCATTTCGGTCTTCCATTTATCCCACCAGAAGTGCGTGAAGATGGAAAAGAAATTGAATTAATTAAAGAATATCCGAACTTAATTCAGTTCTCTGATATACAAGGTGATTTACATATGCATACAACGTGGAGTGACGGTGCCTTTTCGATTGAGGAAATGGTACAGGCATGTCGTGCTCGTGGTTATAAATTTATGGCAATTACCGACCATTCACAATACTTAAAAGTAGCGAATGGTTTAACGAAAGAACGCCTTCGTGAACAGGCGAAAGAAATTGAACGCATGAATGAAAAGTATCCAGACATTACAATTTTACGCGGAATTGAAATGGACATTTTACCGGATGCCTCGCTTGATTTTGATGATGAAGTATTAGCAGAATTAGATTATGTAATTGGAGCGATTCACTCTAGCTTCTCACAAGACCGTGAAACGATTATGAAACGTCTTCGCGCTGCACTAGAGAATAAACATGTCACAATGATTGCCCATCCGACAGGACGTCTTCTTGGGCGTCGTGAGGGTTATGATGTAGATACAGATTTATTAATCGAACTCGCAAAAGAGACAAATACAGTTTTAGAATTAAATGCGAATCCAAACCGTCTAGATTTAAGCGCGAAATTATTAAAACAAGCACAAGATGCTGGTGTAAAAGTAGCGATTAATACGGATGCTCATACACTTGAAATGTTAGAAGATATGGAAACAGGTGTAGCAGCAGCACGTAAAGGTTGGATTCAAAAAGATAACGTGATTAACACGTGGGATATTGAACGTTTATTAGACTATATTAAACGTAATAAGTAACACAAGGGGGACCTGCAACATGTTAGAAAGAACGTTGCGTGTATTAGAATACAATAAAGTAAAAGAACAATTACTTGAACATACAGCCTCTTCACTTGGTCGTGACAAAGTGAAGAATTTAGTGCCAAGCACTGATTTTGAAGAAATTGTAGAAATGCAAGATACAACGGATGAAGCAGCGAAAGTCATTCGTTTAAAAGGTAGTGCACCATTAGGTGGTATTACGGATATTCGCTCAAATGTGAAGCGTGCAAAGATTGGAAGTATGTTAAGCCCGAATGAACTACTTGATATTGCCAATACGATGTATGGTAGTCGCAATATGAAACGTTTCATTGAAGATATGGTTGATAATGGTGTTGAGCTTCCCATTTTAGAAACTCATGTCGCTCAAATTGTATCTTTATATGATTTAGAAAAGAAAATTACAAATTGTATCGGTGATGGCGGTGAAGTAGTCGATAGCGCAAGTGATAAACTGCGTGGTATTCGTACTCAAATTCGTACTGCGGAGAGCCGTATTCGTGAAAAGTTAGAAAACATGACGCGTTCTTCAAACGCGCAAAAAATGCTGTCTGACTCGATTGTAACGATTCGTAATGAACGTTACGTAATCCCGGTAAAACAAGAATACCGCGGCGTATATGGTGGTATTGTTCACGATCAATCAGCTTCTGGGCAAACGTTATTTATTGAACCACAAGTCATTGTAGAATTAAATAACGCACTTCAAGAAGCACGTGTGAAAGAAAAACAAGAAATCGAACGCATCTTATTGATGTTAACAGAAGAAGTGGCAGTAGAAGCCGATATCGTTTTATCAAACGTAGAAGTAGTTGCAAATCTTGATTTCATCTTTGCGAAAGCTTTCTATGCGAAGCGTATTAAAGCAACGAAACCAATCGTAAATAACGAGCGTTATATGGATTTAAGACAAGCACGTCATCCGCTTATCGATCCAGAAATTATCGTGCCAAATAATATTATGCTCGGTAAAGATTTCACGACAATTGTTATTACAGGACCGAATACAGGTGGTAAAACAGTTACGTTGAAAACAGTTGGTATTTGTGTATTAATGGCGCAGTCTGGTCTTCACATTCCAGTAATGGATGAGTCAGAGATTTGTGTATTTAAACATATCTTTGCTGATATCGGTGATGAGCAATCGATTGAACAAAGTTTAAGTACGTTCTCCTCACATATGGTGAACATTGTTGATATTTTAGAAAAAGCTGATTTTGAAAGCTTAGTTTTATTCGATGAATTAGGTGCTGGAACAGACCCGCAAGAAGGGGCTGCACTAGCCATTTCAATTTTAGATGAAGTATGTAATCGTGGTGCTCGCGTTGTTGCAACGACGCATTACCCAGAATTAAAAGCATACGGATATAACCGTGAGCAAGTTATTAATGCGAGCGTTGAGTTTGACGTGAATACATTAAGCCCAACGTATAAATTATTAATCGGTGTACCAGGGCGTAGTAATGCCTTTGAAATTTCGAAGCGCCTTGGATTATCTGATCGCGTGATTGATCAAGCTCGTAACCACATTAGTACAGATACAAACAAAATTGAAAATATGATTGCGAAGTTAGAAGAAAGTCAAAAGAATGCAGAACGTGACTGGAACGAAGCAGAAGCACTTCGTAAGCAATCTGAAAAACTGCATCGCGAATTACAGCGTCAAATTATTGAATTTAATGATGAGCGCGATGAAAAATTATTAAAAGCGCAAAAAGAAGGGGAAGAAAAAGTCGAAGCTGCAAAGAAAGAAGCAGAAGGCATTATTCAAGAACTTCGTCAATTGCGTAAAGCACAGCTTATAAACGTGAAAGACCATGAGCTTATTGAAGCAAAGAGCCGTCTAGAAGGTGCGGCGCCAGAGCTTGTGAAGAAACAAAAAGTAAACGTGAAAAACACAGCGCCAAAACAACAATTACGCGCAGGTGATGAAGTAAAAGTGTTAACGTTCGGTCAAAAAGGTCAATTGCTTGAAAAAGTAAGTGATACAGAGTGGAGCGTACAAATTGGTATTCTGAAGATGAAAGTGAAAGAATCCAATATGGAATACATTAATACACCGAAGCAAACTGAGAAAAAAGCAGTCGCAAGTGTGAAGGGTAGAGATTATCACGTTTCGTTAGAGCTTGATCTTCGCGGTGAACGTTATGAAGATGCAATGATGCGCGTTGAAAAATATTTAGACGATGCACAGCTTGCAAGCTATCCGCGCGTATCAATTATTCACGGTAAAGGAACAGGAGCGCTTCGCCAAGGTGTACAAGATTACTTGAAGAAGCATCGCGGTGTGAAAAACTACCGCTACGGTGACATGGGCGAGGGAGGCCTAGGCGTAACAGTTGTCGAATTAAAATAGCAAACAACCAAACAAAGGGGAAACCATTATATGTTTATGGACAAACTTGCAAAAGTATTGTTAGCTTGTTGCGGAATATTTTTGGTGATTGGGGTTATTTATTTAGTTGTTTTTGCGAAGTAAACGAGCGTCAATCGTGGCATAATTATATTGCCATAGATTGACGCTTTTAATATATATGAAAAGGAATATGCTATGAAAATCAACCAATACATAAGCGAAGCAAAATCCTGCTCAAGACGCGAAACAGACCGCCTTATTAAAGCTGGATGCGTAACTATTAACGGTGAAATATGTACGCACGGTGCACTTGTGAGCGATGGTGATGTTGTAACGATTGATGGACAGGTTATTGCAAAAGAAGAGAAAGAAAAGGTGTATATCGCCTTTCATAAACCAGTTGGTATTACTTGCACAGCAGCTGATCATATTGAAGATAACATTATTGATTATATCAATTATCCAGAGAGAATCTTTCCAGTTGGACGATTAGATAAAGCATCGGAAGGACTTATTTTATTAACGAATGATGGCGCGATTGCGAATCAAATTTTACACGGAGATCATGAGCATGAGAAAGAATATGTTGTTACTGTTGATAAGCCGTTTACAGATTGGTTTATTGATGAGATGTCTAGCGGTGTAAAGATTAAAGATGGCATGACGAAGCCGTGTAAAGTGACGAGAGTGGATCAGTCTACATTCCGCATCGTTTTAACGCAAGGGATGAACAGACAAATTCGTAGAATGAGCCGTGCTTTCGGGTTTACTGTGACAAAACTAAAGCGAGAACGCATTATGAATATAGAGCTAAATGATCTTGAAGTAGGAAAGTGGCGAGACATTACAGCTGAAGAATTAGAATTATTAATAGGACAGCTATAGGGAGGGGGAATTTTCTCCCTATATTTTTTTGTCAGAAAAAATAAAACTATTGATTTTTTAAAAAATAGCCCATATAATAAAAAACAACAAGTTTCGACAAGATATTTTATAAAAGTAATGATGAGGACATGAGTTGTTTTCTACGATTCTCAGAGAGGGAAGCCTTAGGCTGTGAGCTTCCTAATACGAAAAGACAATCTTACCACCTCTAAACTTCAAGAGTGAACTGCATGCATGATGCATTGTAATTCTTGGCGGATAAAACCGTTATCAATTTACACGAGCTATAAAATGAGCTTATTTCGTTATAAATTCATTTTATTAGAATAAGGGTGGAACCACGATTTCAACACTCGTCCCTTTGTTAGGGACGGGTGTTTTTTGCGTTCTTTTACGGGGAAGTATGCTTGAAAGAGGATATGTGACGGATTTTAATTCAGAATATTTTGTTAATATAAAAATATTTAGGAGGTTAGTAGAAATGAAATCATCTTTAAAGTTTTCTGAGATGTTTGCAATAAGTTTAATGTTATTTGCACTATTTTTTGGTGCAGGTAATATGATTTTCCCACCAGCGTTAGGACAAGGTGCTGGAACAGATGTATGGATTGCGTTGTTTGGTTTTATCGTAACAGGCGTTGGATTGCCTTTATTAGGAGTAATTGTTATAGCTCTAAAGGGAGATATAAATGAGTTAGCAGGGCGTGTACATCCTATATTTGCACTTGTTTTTATCACTGCAATTTATTTATGTTTAGGCGTATTCGTAAGTGTGCCGCGTACAGGAACTGTTGCTTATGAAATGAGTGTTGCACCGTTTTTACCAAGTGAGATAGCTGGTCAATCGTATCCACTTGTTATCTTTACATTTATTTTCTTTGCAGTAACTTTCTATTTAGCTTTAAACCCATCGAAATTAGTGGGCCGCATCGGTAAAGTGTTAACTCCAATTTTATTAGCTGTTATTGCAATTATCGTAGTAAAAGCACTTATTACACCAATTGGAGAATTTGGTGCACCGACAGAAGCATATAGTGCTCCGCTCTTTAAAGGTTTTATTGATGGATATTTAACTTTAGATGGACTTGCAGCACTTGTTTTCGGAAATGTTGTTATTAATGCTTTAAAAGCAAAAGGTGTTACAAATAAGAACAGCATTGCAAAAGTAACAATCTTTGCAGGATTTATTGCAGCACTAGGTTTGCTACTTGTTTATTTAGCACTTGCTTATCTGGGAGCTTCTAGTGTGTCTCTTGGAATGGGAGCAAACGGAGGTATTATTTTAACAAACGTTGTAAATCATTTATTTGGTAGTTACGGAACTTTATTATTAGGAATTGCAATTTCAGCAGCATGTTTAACAACTTCTGTAGGTATTGTTGCTGCTTGTGGAGAATATTTCTCTTCTTTATTACCGAAGCTTTCTTATCAAAAAGTTATTTTCATTTTCTGTGTGTTAGCATTTATGGTAGCAAATCTTGGCTTAACTCAGTTGAACGCATTAGCATTACCGATTCTAATTGCAATTTATCCAATTGGTATCGTGCTGATCGTATTATCACTCGTTGAAAATTACGTTCGCCTTCCATTAGCGATGTATGTAGGCGGTATTATAGGAGCGTTCGCAATTAGCTTCTTTGATGGATTGCACAATGCGAATCTGCAAATTGCAGCATTAGCACCTATTTTAGATAAGATTCCATTATATAGTGTAGGCATTGGTTGGTTAGTTCCAGGCATAATCGGTATAGGATTTGGTTATATAGTTTCTAAGTTTCAAAAGCAGGAAATTGCTGTAGAAAAATAGAGTAAAGAGGCTTTCTATGAAAGAAAGCCTCTTTTTTTGTAGAAAAAGCCGCATATAGAGAGATTTAGATATTTAAAATTTTATACGTAATATAGTTGACAAAAAATTTATGAGTAGGCTAAGATTGACTTAGTTGTGGAAATATTGGAAGGAAAGTGAGGAGTGAAAGGTATAAAGTTTTCTATAACGATATCATTTTTGTAAATAGAGGTGATAGAGTAGGAAAATGGATAGTTTTATTTTTTTTGAGATTCATTGAGAATGATAATCAACAAAAAAGATAGGGACGTATGTTAAAATGTGAATCGCTCTTTATACGGAATAGAGAGGGATATTATTTTTAACATCAAGTGAGAATGATAATCAATAATATCTACAGTACATAAATAAATTACAATTACATAATGGTAGAGGATTATTATTTTTTTCTTATAAATTGAGAATAATTATCATTTTCAAAAAGTATGGATGAAAGATAAACAAGGAGGAAGTAAGCCAAATGAGAAAGATTTCTGTATTACCCGCTTTTATTATAACGTTCGTATGTATGCTAGCTTTTCTTGTCATGCCATATGGGAAAGTTTCAGCACAACTAGCTGACGGTACTTATGATATTAACTATGTCATTCAAAAAGCGGAAAATGATTCAGCTTCAATGGCAAATGATTATTTTGAAAAACCAGCTAAGTTAGTTGTGAAAAATGGTGAGATGAGAGTACAAATTCCGATGAATCATAGTGCTTGGATTACAGAATTTAAAGCACCTGAGAACGGAAATTTTATTGATGCAAAAGTTGTTAGTAAAGATGAATCAGCAGATAAAAGAACTGTAGAGTTTAAAATAGACGATTTATCTAAACCAGCAGCTGCAAAAATTCACGTTGTTGTACCAAACGTAAATTATGACCATAATTACACAATTCGCTTTGCGTTTGATGCAAATGTAAAAGCGGTAGGTGGAGAAAATAAAACAACTGCTGCAACAAAGAATAATGATCAAACAAAAACAGAGACAAAATTAAAGGAAGAAGTGAAGAAAGAAGAGGGTAAAGAAGCAAATAAAGAAGCAAATAAAGAGGCGAACAAAGGAACAAATGAAAGTGGAAAAGCTGAAAAAACAGATAATCCAAAAACAGGTGATGAAGCACGCATCGGATTATTTGCAGCGTTAATTCTTATTTCAGGTATCTTCTTAATTCGTAAAGTGAAGTTAAATAAATAAATCTTTTGAAGGGCGATGAATATATGTTTAAACAATTTAAAATGATTATTGCCGTATTTGCTGTTTTATTTACGTTTCTAGCAACACTAGGTTTACAAGATGCAAAGGCTGCAACAAAATTGGCTGATGGAAAATATAATATTGCTTTTACTGTATGGAAAGGCGATAAAGATGAATCTTCTAGAATGAATAGTTATTTTGAAAGTCCGGCAACATTAACAGTTAAAGATGGAAAACAATATGTTTCATTCAAAGTGAAAGATAGTACTTCTATTAAAAGTTTACAAGTAGAAAAAAATGGTCAATTCATAGAAGCTACTGTGTTAAGTGAAAATACAAAAGAGAATACTAGAGTTGTAGAATTTGAAGTTGCTGACTTGTCAAAAAAACTAAATGGCAAGGTGAAAATTAATATCCCAATTATTAATTATAATGCTTCATATGATATTCGTTTTGTATTTGATGGGAACAGTATTAAATAATTAAAAAATTTTCAAAAGGGAGAGTCGTTCCATTGAACAGGTATGTAAAAATTATTGTTGCTATGTTTTTAATGGTATTTACATTCGTATCAACATTACAACCACTTGCAGTTCAAGCAGCTACCCAGTTGGCTGACGGTGAATATTCAATTGGGTTCAAAGTTCTTAAGGACACATCAGATGAAGAATCTATGATGAATCAATACTCTGTAAGTCCAGGAACTTTAAAAGTGAAGGATGGGAAGAAGAAGGTATCCTTTACGTTAGAACATAGTTCATGGATTACAAAGTTTGAAACAGAAAAAGCAGGTCAGTTTGTTGCGACAAATGTAATTAGTGAAGATAAAGAAAAAGATACAAGAGTAGTAGAATTTGAAGTGGACGATGTAGAGAAGGTATTAAATGCGAAAGTAAAAGTAGACATAGACTTTTTAAATTATCATCATGACTATGATGTGCGCATTGCATTTGATCAAAATAGCATTACACCAATTCATGTAGAACAACCGAATGAAAAAGAGGACCCAGCTAATAAGCCAGATCCAAATGAAAAACCAGATCCAAGTCAGAAGCCCGACCAAAAGCCTGACCCAGATCAACAACCAAATTCTAACACAATTACAGATGGAGAGTACAGCATTCCATTTAAAGTGTTAAAAGATCAAACAGATGAAGAATCTAAGATGAATACTTACATGGTAAATCCAGGAGTATTAAAAGTAGAGAACGGTAAGAAAAAAGCGCTTGTAACATTAACAAGTAGCTCATTAATTAAAAATTTCCAAACGGAAAAAGATGGCGCATTTGCTGATGCAAAAGTAGTGAGTGAAGATAAAGAAAAAGATACAAGAGTAGTAGAATTTGAAGTGGGTGATGTATCTAAAAAGCTAAATGCAAAAGTGTTTATTGAAATGGCATCAAGAAATTATAAACAAACACATGAGGTACAGCTTTTATTTAACCAAGAAAAACTTGAGCCAATTAAAAATGAAGAGAAACAACCGGATGAAGATAAAAAGCCGGAAGTAGAAAAACCAAATGTTGAAACAATTACAGATGGAGAGTACAGCATTCCATTTAAAGTGTTAAAAGATAAGACAGATGAAGAATCTAGAATGAAAGACAAGGTAATAAGTCCAGCAGTATTAAAAGTAGAAAACGGTAAGAAAAAAGCGACTGTAACATTAACAGATAACGCATCAATTAAAAATTTCCAAACAGAAAAAGATGGTTCATTTGTTGATGCAAAAGTAGTAAGTGAAGATAAAGAGAAAAATACAAGAGTAGTAGAATTTGAAGTAGACAGTTTATCTAAAAAGTTAAATACAAAAGTATTTATTGAAGTGGCATCACAAAATTATAAACAAACGCATGAATTACAACTTCAATTTAATCAAGAAAAACTTGAGCCAATTAAGGACGAAGAAAAGCAACCAGACGGTGATAAAAAGCCAGAAGTAGAAAAGCCAGATGGAAACAAGAATCCAGATGCTGAAACAATTAAAGACGGCGAATACAGCATCAATTTCAAAGCTTTAAAAGATCAAACAGAAGAAATTTCAATGATGAACACGTATACGAAGAGTCCGGGCGTGTTAAAGGTGAAAGATGGTAAAAAATATGTATCATTCACATTAACGAATAGTGCATGGATTACAAAGTTTGAATTTGAGAAAAATGGTTCGTTCGTTGATGCGAGTGTATTAAGTGAAGATAAAAAAGCTGATACACGCGTAGTGGAAGTAGAAGTAGATGATGTATCTAAAAAGTTAAATGCAAAAGTAAAAGTAGATATCGATTCAATGAATTATCATCATTTCTATGACATTCAATTTGCATTTGATAAAGGTAGCATTAAACCGTTAGACAACCAAGGCGGAAATGACAATCAAGGTGGAAACAATAACCAAGGCGGAAACAATAACCAAGGCGGAAACAACAACCAAGGCGGAAACGATAACCAAGGCGGAAACAATAACCAAGGTGGAAACGATAACCAAGGCGGGAACAATAACCAAGGTGGAAACAATAACCAAAATAATAACACAATCATTGATCCAAAAGCTCTTAAAGATGGTGAATACAGTATTGGTTTTAAAGTTTTAAAAGATCAAACAGAAGAAATTTCAATGATGAACACATATACAAAGAGTCCAGCTGTACTAAAAGTGAAAGATGGTAAGAAGTATGTATCATTTACATTAACGAACAGTACATGGATTACAAAATTTGAGTTTGAAAAGAATGGTTCTTTTGTTAACGCAAAAGTGTTAAGTGAGAATAAAGAGAAAAATACAAGAGTAGTAGAGTTAGAAGTAGATGATTTATCGAAAAAATTAAATGCAAAAGTAAAAGTAGATATTGATGCGATGAATTATCACCATTTCTACGATGTTCAATTTGTATTTGATCAAGATAGTATTAAAGTTTTAGGTAACCAAGGCGGAAGCAATAACCAAGGCGGAAACGGTAACCAAGGCGGAAACGATAACCAAGGCGGAAACGGTAACCAAGGCGGAAATAATCAACCAAAAGTAATAGTTGATCCGAAAAATTTAGTGGATGGTCAATATGACATTCCATTTAAAGTGTTAAAAGATAAAACAAATGAGCTTTCAAAGATGCATGACTATACTGTACATCCAGCAAAATTAATCGTTAAAGATGGTAAAAAATACATTGAGATGACGTTGAAAAATAGTGCATGGATTACAAAATTCCAAACGGAAAATAACAGTCTTTTTGCTGACGCGAAAGTAGTAAGCGAAGATAAAAATGCAAATACGAGAGTAGTGCAATTTGAAGTAAGTGATTTATTTGCAAAATTAAATGCAAAAGTAAAAGTTGATATCAACGAAATGAACTACCATCATTTCTACGATGTCCAAATTCAATTTGATACAAATAACATTGGTGCGTTAGGAACGATTAAAGAGGATCCAAAAAAAGATCCGAACAATCCAGTGATTACACCGAAAGTAGATAATGTAAAAAAAGTAGATAATCCTGACTTTAACCGAAATGCAGATGATAAGAAGAAAAAAGAAGATCAAAAAAATGATTCAAAAAAAGAGAAAAACTCAAAAACAGCAGATACAGCACAACTAGGTTTATACATGGTGCTACTACTTGGATCACTTGTTTTACTCGTTCGTAAATATAGAGCAGGTAGATTGTAATTTTTGAAGTCTTGATGCATGCTCGCATGCATCAAGACTTGTTTCATATTGTTTGGAAAGGAGTGGTGATTGAGAGTGAAGAAAATTACAAGTGTACTAATGGCTATCATTTTATTAGTGAGTATAGCTGGATGCTCGGCACCCAAAAAAGAAGTAGCAAAACAGGTGAAAAGTGAAAGTAAAGAGAGAATTGTTGCAACGACAGTTGCTGTTACTGAAATTATGGATGCGTTAGAAGTAGATTTAATTGGTGTTCCAACCAGTACGAAAGATTTACCAAAGAGATATAAAGGTTTACCTGAAGTCGGGAATCCGATGAGTCCTGATATGGAAAAGGTAAAATCATTAAAGCCGTCAGAAGTATTATCCGTGACAACACTTGAATATGAATTAAAGCCAGTTTTTGATGGCGTGGGCACGAAAGCAAACTTTTTAGACTTAACAAGCTTGAAAAATATGCAAAATTCCATTAGCGATTTAGGTAAGCAATATGGACGCGAAAAGCAGGCTGAAGCAGTTGTAACGAAGTTAGATAACAAGGTTGCAGAGATTAAAAAAGCAGTAAAAGGAAAGAAAGAACCGACAGTACTTATTTTATTAGGTGTACCAGGGAGTTATTTAGTGGCAACAGAGCATTCTTATATTGGAGATTTAGTGAAACAATTAGGTGGTAAAAATATTGTGCAAGGTGAACAAGTAGAATATTTAGCTTCTAATACAGAGTATTTAAAGAAAGCTGATCCAGATATTATTTTACGAGCAGCTCATGGCATGCCTGATGAAGTTGTAAAAATGTTTGATAAAGAATTTAAAACAAATGACATTTGGAAGCACTTCGCTGC
The DNA here is from genome assembly GCF_022095615.2 of Bacillus thuringiensis. Taxonomy (NCBI): domain Bacteria; kingdom Bacillati; phylum Bacillota; class Bacilli; order Caryophanales; family Bacillaceae; genus Bacillus; species Bacillus thuringiensis. Next base: position 4,281,617 of record NZ_CP155559.1, on the reverse strand, counting down.
GGTTAAAAATAACCGTGTTTACGATTTAGAAGAGCGTTTATTTGGAACGACAGGCAATTTAGCAGCAATTGAAGCGTTAGATGAATTGAAAAAAATGATGTATCCGTGATGCATTTTAATATAAAGGAAGAGTGGAATGAATAAAAAAACTTGGAGTTTCCTCATTGTTACTGCATTGCTTATTGTTATGACATCATTGTCAGCGATGAAAGGGAGTTTAGAAATAGGGATAGTGGACCTTGTACAAGGGATATTTACAGGGGGGAATGAAGATGTTGAAGTGATTAAAGATTTACGTTTCCCGCGCATTATTATTGCACTATTTACTGGAGCAGCTCTGGCCGTTTCAGGTGTGCTTTTTCAAGCTGTTATGAAAAATCCACTTGCTGACGCTGGTGTAATCGGGATATCTTCAGGAGCAAGTTTTATGACACTTGTTATTATTACGTTATTCCCGCAATTTTTTTTCTGGACACCAGTATTCGCCTTTTTAGGTGGTGCGTTCGCATGTTATCTCGTTTATGCATTTTCGTGGAAGTCAGGGTTAAGTCCACTTCGTATTATTTTAGTTGGTATAGCTATTAATGCGATGTTCACTGGATTAAATGAATCATTCATAACGATTTGCGGATATTTCATTAAGAGTATTAAGCAAACGACGACTTCTAACATAACGATGAAGACGTGGGGCGATGTAGAAATAATGGTTACGTATGGAACAATTGGTCTTATTCTTGCTCTATTTGTAGGAGCTTGGTGTAATTTATTATCGTTACAAGATAAGACTGCGAAAAACTTAGGTTTGCATGTGACGAGAGTTCGTCTTATTATCTCTGCTATTGCGGTACTTTTAGCGGCAGTATCAACAGCGATTGCAGGAGTTATTGCTTTCGTAGGATTACTTGTTCCGCACATTTCAAGACAATTAGTCGGTTCAGATCATAAAGTATTAATTCCATTTTCTGCTCTTGCAGGAGCGTTATTAATTTTGACGGCGGATACGATTGGAAGGTTAATCGTGCCACCTAACGAAATTCCAGCGGCGACGATTATGGCGGTTATTGGTGGCCCATTCTTAATATTCTTGCTTAGAAAGAGTGATAAAGTTCATGGAAATTAAAAATGTAACCTTTTCGTATGATAATGTAACGGATCGATTAAAGTCGGTTAGTAGTGAAATAGAACTTGGTAAAATTACAACAATTATTGGTCCAAACGGTTGTGGGAAATCGACATTACTTGGCGTGATGTCAAGAAATCACGATCCTCGTAGCGGAGAGGTAATACTGGATGGAAAGGCGATTAGTCAATATAAACCGAAAGAGTTTGCTAGAAAGTTAGCCGTTGTCCACCAACAAAATGAAGCGCCGGCAGATATGACGGTGGAGAAATTAACAAGTTTTGGTCGTATGCCTCATAAAAATATCTTTTCCGCGCAAACTGATGAAGATAGAGAAGCAATCGAAAGGGCTTTAGCATGTACGAATTTGTTAAGTAAACGAGATAAAGAGATTCATGCTTTATCTGGTGGAGAAAGACAACGTGTTTGGATTGCCATGACGTTAGCTCAGAAAACACCAATGCTCTTTTTAGATGAACCGACAACCTATTTAGATATTTATTATCAGCTTGAAATATTAGAGCTAGTAAAAGAGTTAAATGAAGTACATGGATTGACGATCGTTATGGTATTACACGATATTAATCAGGCAATTCGCTATAGTGATCATATTATCGTTATGAAAGACGGCGAAATTGTTACGAAAGGTAAGCCAAATGATGTTGTGACAGAAAGTATGATAAAAACGATATACGGTGTAGATGTCGTTGTAAAGCAAGATGAAGATACAGGGTTGTATATGGTTCCAATGGGTATTTAAATATGTGAACAATCCGTTTTGAGGTGATAATTTGAGTAGTAAAAAAGAACGGAAGAAGAATTCTTTTTTTCAACGAATACTTACAGTTGTTTTTTTAGGTACCTTTTTCTATTCAGTATACGAATTAGGTGATATTTTCATGGATTACTATGAAAATCGTAAAGTAATGGCCGAAGCACAAAATATTTATGAAAAAAGTCCGATGGAAGAGCAATCACAAGACGGGGAAGTGCGTAAGCAGTTCAAAGCTCTGCAGCAAATTAACCAAGAAATAGTTGGATGGATTACGATGGAAGATACACAAATTAATTATCCAATCGTTCAAGCGAAAGACAATGATTACTATTTATTTCGTAATTATAAAGGTGAAGATATGAGAGCAGGAAGCATTTTTATGGACTATCGTAATGATGTGAAATCTCAAAATCGAAATACTATTTTATATGGTCACCGTATGAAAGATGGTTCTATGTTTGGAAGTTTAAAGAAAATGTTAGATGAAGATTTCTTCAGGTCGCATCGTAAGTTATATTACGATACATTATTTGAAGGATATGATCTTGAAGTGTTCTCGGTGTATACAACAACAACTGATTTTTATTACATTGAAACGGATTTTAGCAGTGATATGGAATACACATCATTTTTGGAGAAAATTCAAGGGAAATCGCTGTACAAAACGGATACAAAATTGACAGCAAGTGATCAAATCGTAACACTTTCGACGTGCGACTATGTACTCGACCCGGAAGCAGGAAGGTTAGTCGTGCATGCGAAACTAGTAAAAAGACAGTAAATAAAAAAGTATAGAGTATGAGAAGTGGTAACACTTCTCATACTCTATACTTAAAAAAAGAACTATGTTTACTGTGCTGCAGCCATTGGCATACGTACAACTTCAACATTGTAGTAAGTGATTTTATTATCAAGAATATAATCTGGCATCCCGCCTTGATGTGAGTGAGCATCTTTAAATGCTGAGCTCTTCGTCCAACCTTGGAAATCTTCTTTTGCATTCCAGCGTGTGCTAATTGTTACTTCATCATAATCAACTGTATTTTGCGTTAGAAGAACTTCTAATCCTAAAAAGCCTGGCATTGTTTCGACTTGACCTACTTTATTAAAACGATCAATTAATTTATGTCCATTTCCCTTTGTAATTTTAGCTGTATTTGTAACAATAATCATGTTTTATTCCTCCTATAAATGTATCCTTTATTTTCGAGAACTCATATACATTAAATGATAATGAAAATCATTATCATTGTCAATGGTGATTTTAAATTATGATAATATTTTTTGTGGAAGTACGGTTTCCTCCTGTTGAATGTGTTGACTATATATTTAACTTGATTATATATTATGTAAATATAATTAATTGAAAATATGTAGAAGTAGAGAATGTTTATACTTTGCTGTCGCAATACTATGAACAAGGAGGATATTATGGCCGAATCACTTTTACTTAGTATCGTTATTATTATTACGTTAGGTATTGCTTCACAATGGACTGCATGGCGTTTCCAGCTCCCTGCTATTGTTGTTATGGCGGTTGCTGGATTATTAATTGGTCCAGTTTTCGGTATTATTAATCCAAAAGAGGTGCTTGGAGATGTTTTTAGTCCGCTCGTATCACTCTCTGTTGCAATTATATTGTTTGAGGGTAGTTTAAGTTTAGATATACGTGAGCTGAGGGGACTATCAAAACCAGTATTTCGTATCGTTACGTTAGGTGCGTTTATTGCGTGGATTGCTGGCTCACTTGCAGCTCATTACGTCGCTGGATTAGATTGGGCGGTTGCATTTATTATTGGAGGCCTCTTTATTGTGACAGGCCCAACGGTAATTATTCCGTTGTTACGCCAAGCAAGATTAAAGCCAAGAACAGCTGCAATTTTAAAATGGGAAGGAATTATTGTTGATCCATTTGGAGCTTTGCTTGCTGTATTTGCCTTTCAAATTGTAAATTTTTTAACGAAAGAAAGTGTACAATTACATACGTTACTGTATTTCTTTGCTGGTTCATTATTCGCAATGGTGCTTGGATATGCTTTTAGTATTTTTATGAGCTATATGATTTTAAAAGGGAAAGTGCCAGAATATTTAAAGGCACCGATTTTGCTCGTTACGGTATTGTTATGCTTCGGCATTGCGGATGAAGTGATGCATGAAACAGGTATGCTAGCTGTAACAGTAATGGGGATTACACTTGCACGGATGAAGAAATATATTTCCTCTATCGGTGATATTCGTCATTTTAACGAAAATATTTCAGTGCTACTAACGTCGACCGTTTTTATTATATTAACAGCATCGCTCCCAAGGACGACTATTATGGAGATTTTCAGCTGGCCTATTATAAGCTTTGTACTTATGATGCTATTTGTTGTACGACCTTTATCGATTTGGGTATCGACAATTGGTACAGAGTTAACAAAATCAGAACGGGCGCTAGTTGGCTGGATTGCGCCGCGTGGTATTGTTGCATTAACTGTCTCTAGTTATTTTGCGACGGAGTTATTACAAGAAGGCTATAAAGATGCTTCTATATTAACGGCACTTACATTTGCACTTGTTATTACGACAGTTTGTGCTCATGGATTCTCTATCGGATTTTTAGCAAAGAAATTAGGATTGGCGAATACAGAGCCACCAGGAATCTTAATTTCAGGAGCGAGTACATTCTCATCTGCCTTTGCATCACACTGTAAAGAGATGGGGATTCCAAGCTTGATCGTAGATGTATCAGAAGAACATTTACAATGTGCAAAAGTGAAAGGGGTTAAGACCTATAATGGTCAAATTCTCTCAGAACAGTTACAATTTGAAGTAGACATGAATCAGTATGAATATTTAATTGCAGTAACTGATACAGATTCTTATAACGTCTTAGTCGCAAATACGTATGTTCCGCAGTTCGGACATCATAATACATTCCTACTCCCAATTCATGATGTGGGGAAAATTGAGCAAGAGCGTATTTCTCTTTCGAAAAAAGCGCATTTACTGTTTGGTCAAAATGAAATTTACGAAGAGTTAAATCGGAAAATTGAAGATGGGTATAACTTTAAAACGATACAAGTTACAGAAGAAGAAAAGATAAACAAGGAAGTAAGGGATTCGAAAGATATACTTTTATTTATTCGTCATAGTGACGGTAGTCTCACTTTTTCAACATTGTATAAATATATAACCGTCATGCCAGGAGATGAGCTAGTTGTACTAGCAAAGCAATAATATGGTATAGTGAAACGAGGCTGTTTTTTAGCCTCTTTTTTATATGCTTCCTACTAATAGAAAGCATTCAAATGGAAAGGAAGACATTACATGCGATCTGAAGTAATTATAAAAATAAAACCAAAATTTATAAAAGAAATTAAAAGTGGATACCCGCTTATTTTAAAAGATGCAATTCAAAATTTAAATGATGTCCAAGAAGAAGGGACTATTATTAAAGTAGTAGATGAAAAGAACCAATTCATTGGAAAAGGCTATTATGGAAAGCAAAATAAAGGATACGGTTGGATTTTAACGAGAAAAGAGAAAGAGCAAATTAATCAGGATTTCTTTGAAAGTAAAATCAAATCTGCTTTACATAAACGAAAACATTTTTATAAGTCAAATGATACAACGGCATTCCGTGTCCTAAATGGTGAGGGAGACGGTCTTGGCGGTTTAATTATCGATTATTATGATGGTTATTACGTAGTAAGTTGGTATAGTGAAGGGATTTATACTTTCAGAGATGAGATTATAGCAGCTCTTCAAAAAGTAGCAAACTTTAAAGGGATTTATGAGAAAAAACGTTTTGATACGAAAGGGAAATACATTGAAGGCGATGATTTCGTAGCGGGAGAGCGCGGCGAGTTCCCACTTATCGTAAAAGAAAATGGTGTGAATTTTGCGGTGTATTTAAACGACGGAGCGATGGTTGGTGTATTTTTAGATCAGCGTAACGTTCGAAAACAAATTCGTGATAAATATGCGACAGGGAGAACAGTGTTGAATATGTTCTCTTATACAGGTGCTTTTTCTGTATTTGCAGCGCTTGGCGGAGCGAGCAAAACGACGAGTGTCGACCTTGCAAATCGTAGTTTAAGCAAAACGATTGAGCAGTTTAGTGTAAATGAAGTTGATTATGAAGCGCAAGATATTATTGTAGAAGATGTCTTTCTTTACTTCAAATATGCAGCGAAGAAAAAGATGAAATTTGATATGGTTGTACTTGATCCTCCAAGCTTTGCACGATCAAAAAAATATACATTTAGTGCAGCAAAAGATTATAAAAGCTTATTAAAAGAAACAATTGCGATTACAGAAAATAACGGGATTATCGTTGCTTCTACAAACTGTAGCGCATTTGATATGAAAAAGTTTAAAGGATTTATCGATACGGCATTTAAAGAAATGAATGGCAAATATAAAATATTAGAAGAACATTCTTTACCAGAAGATTTTCGTACCATTGATCAATTCAAAGAAGGAGACTATTTAAAAGTAGTTTTCATCGAGAAAATTAAAGGGTAATAAAGAAAAGGAGCTCGAGTTTACTTGAGCTCCTTTTCTTATTGAACGATATTTTGTACTCTACCGACTTGCCCGTCCTGCAATCGTACTTTAATGCCATGTGGATGAGAAGGAGAGTTTGTTAAAATATCTTTTACAATTCCACGTGTTAATTTACCCGTGCGTTGATCTTGTTTTAATACAATATCAACTTCAAGACCGGGTGCGATATTAGACCGTTTTTGTCCGTTCATTTATACACCTGTACGTCTACGTTGGTTGTTTGTTTTCTTCGTTTGTTGGTTTTGTAATTTTTTCGTTGCTTGGCTTTGATTTGTATTATTTGAACCATTTCCATTTCCTTGCTTTTTCTTTGCAAGTTGTTCACGCATTAAATCAGCTAAGCTTACTTTTTTGTTTTCTGACATGATAAGTCTCCTTTATATAAAGTTAATTATGAACAATAGTAGTGAATTTCATCATATCATTGTTAAGGAAGGAAGGGAAGTTGGTTTGAAAATTCATATAATTCTTCACAGTGTTCATTCGTTACGATACAATTAAAATGTTAATGTTTGTAAAAAAGGGGATAGACATATGTCACATCATATTTTATTAGTTGAAGATGATATTTCAATTCAAGAGATGGTGGAAAAGTATTTAATAAAAGAAGGCTTTCAAGTAACAATTGCGTCTGATGGAGAAGAGGGCGTGAACACATATTCAAAAGGTTCATTTGATTTAATTATCCTCGACATTATGATGCCAAAGCTAGATGGCTTAGAGGTTGTGCGAATCATTCGAGAAAAAAGTGCTGTTCCGATTTTAATGATGTCGGCAAAAGATACAGATGTTGATAAAGCTGTTGGATTAGGACTTGGAGCGGATGATTACATTTGTAAGCCGTTTTCTATGATTGAATTAGCTGCACGTGTAAAGGCAGGTATTCGGAGATCTACGAAATATTCGGCTACAGAAGAAACAGAAAAGATGATTCAAATTGGTGATTTAGCAATTGATCCAATTAATTTTACAGTTGAAAAAAACGGAAAGCCACTCAAACTTACTTTAAAAGAATTTGAGATTTTAAAGCTGTTCGTAAAGAATCAAAATCGTGTATTTACAAAAGCGCAAATATATACGTTAGTTTGGAACGAAGAGTATTACGGAGATGATAACGTTATTAATGTTCATATGAGGAGATTGCGTGAGAAAATCGAAAGTGATCCATCTAATCCAGAATATATTAAAACGTTATGGGGCATCGGCTATAAGTTGGAAGTGATGTAATATGGTCAATTTGTTAATAGGTATTATTTTTATATTGTTATGTGTCATTTACATACAATATAAAATGAGAAAAAATAGTAGTAAAAATTTACGATACACATATGAAAAGTTAGAAAGTATTGTAAATGGACAAACAGGCGAGAAGTTACTCGTTATGACAGATGATCTAGAATTGCAAAAATTATTAGTGGCAATTAATCAATTATTAGATGCAAAACAGAAAACGAATGCAGATCATGCAAAAGTAGAAATTTCGATGAGAAAAATGCTTTCAAATATTTCACATGATTTAAAGACGCCACTAACAGTTATTCTTGGATATACAGAAATGTTAAATAAGGATAAAACGATAAGTAAAGAAGAACAGCAAATATTACTTGAAAAGGTGCATGTAAAAACACTAGAAGTAATGGAACTGATTCATAAGTTTTTTGATTTAGCGAAATTAGAATCTGGTGACAAGGCAATCGAGATGACAAAAGTAAATATGAATGAAGTTTGTCGTGAGAAGATTTTATCTTTTTATGATTTAGTGACGGCGAAAGGGTTTCAAGTTCATATTGATATACCAGAAAGAAATATATATGCACTTGGAAATATAGAAGTATTAGGTAGAGTATTGAATAATTTAATATCAAATGCAATTACATATGGAGACGATGGAAAGACACTTGGTGTGACGTTAAGAGATAATGAAACGAGTGTGTATATAGATGTATGGGATACAGGAAAAGGAATTGATGAATCTCATATTGATAAAGTGTTTGAGCGTATGTACACACTTGAAGATTCCAGAAATAGATTGTACCAAGGAAGCGGTTTAGGGTTAACGATTACGAAAAGGCTTGTGGAAGCGATGGATGGAAAAATACATCTTTCTAGTAAGCCGTATGAAAAAACGATTTTTACAGTTGGATTAAAAAAAATGCTGTTTTAGCTTGTAGAGAAGTAAATTCTACAAGCTTTTTTTCAGCGTAAGGAATTTGTAAGGAACGGGTAAGAAAAAAGAGATTTCCGTTGTCTATTATAGAAGTATAAGGTAGTGCGAAAGGAGACAGTGACATGACATATATATTAAAAACGAATCAGTTAACGAAAGTGTTTAAAGGGAAAGAAGTTATTTCTAGCGTTAACATGCATGTGAAAAAAGGAGAGATTTACGGTTTCTTAGGACCGAATGGTGCAGGTAAAACAACGATTATGAAAATGATCACAAATTTAATAAAACCGACGAGCGGTGATATTGAAATTTTTGGTGAAAAGTTAACGGATACATCTTATGAATTGTTAAAGCGCATGGGGACAATTATCGAATATCCAATCTTTTATGATAAATTAACGGCGAAGGAAAACTTAGAATTACATTGTGAATATATGGGTTATTACGATAAAAACGCAATTGATCATGCTTTATATTTAGTAAAACTGCACGGTATAGATGATAAAAAAGTAAAAGATTTTTCATTAGGGATGAAGCAACGACTTGGTATTGCAAGGGCGATTATGACGAAGCCAGAATTACTCATTTTAGATGAGCCAATTAACGGTTTAGATCCAATTGGTATTAAAGAATTAAGAGAATTATTTAAAATGCTCTGCAAAGAATATGGTATTACGTTATTAGTCTCTAGTCATATTTTAGGCGAGATGGAACTAATGGCAGATACAATCGGTATGATTCAAAATGGAAAACTAATAAAAGAAGTTTCAATGAAGAGTATTAACGGAAAACAAACAGAGTACATTGAAATTACTGTTCCTGATGTGAAGCGTGCAGCTTATATTTTAGAAGATAAACTCGGTATAAAAAATTACAAAATAATGAGTGGAAACATGATTCGTGTGTATGAATTGAAGGCGACGCAGCAAGCTATTTCAAAAGCACTTATTATGAACGATGTAGAAATTGAAAGTATTAATAAAAAACATAGTTCCTTAGAAGAATATTTCTTAAATGTAATGGATGGAGAGGGCATTCATGCTTAATGGATTGTTAGTGAATCTAGTAAGTGGATTGATTGTAATGTTCATAAGTGGGATTTTATATTATAGAAAACCAGAGCGGAAATGGGCGTTAATTTTACTAGTGATAGGGATATTAAGCGTAAGTACAGCTGGAATTAGAATGTTAGTAACGTAGAGATAATTATATAAGGGATGGAGGCGTGGCTTATATGTTTAAATTAATGAAACTTGAATGGAAGAAACATCAATTATCTAGTTACTGTAAAGGGGTAGCCATTTGTATTATAGCAATCTTCGTTGTAGTAAACCTTATGGGGTTGGGAGTGAAAGACGAGGTAGATGGGCTATTCTCTAACTTCACGCAACAAATGGTTTTAATAAACACTTTTATTAGGATAACATTTATTATTTTTAGTTCGGTCATTTTATCACGTTTAGTAATTGATGAGTATAAGAACAAAACGATACAACTTTTGTTTATGTATCCACTGCAAAGGAAAATGTTAATGAGGGCGAAATTAACAATTGTTTTTTGTTTTTGTTTTGTAAGCACCATTATGGCTACTTTTATTATTAGTTTGCTTGTGTATTTTGTGAGTCCAATGATGGGAATGATTGAAACACCTGCTACGATAGGCGAAATAATAGCTATCGTTCCAGCTACTTTTATAAGTGCATTTATGATATCTGGTATAAGTTTAATTCCTTTATTTTTTGGGATGAGAAAGAAATCGACACCGACAACAATTACTTCTGCAGTAATAATTGGGATGCTAATTAGTAGTAATTTTGGTTCTGGAAACGGTCAAGTAAGTATGTTTAATTTTATAGCTATCCCAATAGTGCTCTGTTTATTAGGGATTTTCATTAGTTATCTATCGTATCGTAAAATCGACAAGATTGATGTTGCGTAAAATAAGCTTAAAACAACAACGAACAGGGGTATGAATGGTGAAAAAAATAATAGTAATTGCAATTTTATTTTTGACAATTGCTAGTGTGGTTTTTGGTTTTAAGGTATTTCAGGGGAAAGATTTTAAGAAAGAAAAGTCTTTTGAGATAAATCATATAAAAGAGATAGAAGTGGACAATGAAAACTGGGATGTTGAATTTAAAAGTACAGATGCTAACAAAATAGTAATTTCGGCTCAAGGTAAACGAGTAGATAAAGAGGTAGATCCTGTCGGAATAAAACATGAAGGAAATAAAGTTGTGATTAAGCAAAAACAAAAGGTGAACAGATTTTTTAATGGTTTTACGTTTAGGAAGAAAAATAGTATATCTATAGCTATTCCGAAGAAAGAAATAGATAAAATTGTATTAAATAATAAATCGGGTGATGTGAAAATAAGCGATATAGAAGTGAAAAATATCGTGACAAAAAGTGAGTCTGGAGATGAAATGGTTGTAAGACTATCAGCGAAGAAAGGTGAATTCATATCGCAAAGTGGAGAGTTAGCTGTAAAAGATAGTTCAGTACAAGAATTAAATATAAAGTCTACGACTGGTGATAACTATATAACAAATGTAAGTAACTCAAATATGAACATCACTTCAACATCCGGTGAAGTATTACTGAAAGATATGAAAGAAGGAAAAGTGTTATTTGTAGAAACAAAATCAGGAGATATTGGCGTACGGTATAAAGGTGTTCCGACATCTTTAAAACTTACGGCTAAAAGTAATTCGTCTGACGTAATGGTGAATGTAAATGGACTTAAGAAAGATAAAAATACAGAAAAAATAAAAGCGGGGACCGTTGGTGATGCAAAAAATGAAGTGAAGATTTTAAGTAAAACAGGAGCGATTTATATCGATTAAAATGTAAATGAAAGGAGGACTATCATGCTACGTCTTATGAAGCTAGAATTGAAAAAGTTTAAGCTTGGATGGTATGTAAGGGGCGCGATTATTGCAAATATCGCTATACTGGCATTAATGATCCTTACGAGCGTCGTTGCTCAAGTAGAAGGTGATCCGGAAATAAGGGATCCGCAGATGATTTTGTTAACGGCTAGTACATTAGTAAGAGCAACATTTATTATTTTTGGTAGTGTGTTAATCGCAAGGTTAATAATTAGTGAATATAAAAACAAAACAATACTACTTATGTTTTCTTATCCTATTGATCGGAGGAAAATGATGAGTAGTAAGTTAGCCATTACAGCGATAGTAACATTTATAACAGTTATTTTATCTAACATTTTAGTTGTGGGGATTTTCTTTGGGATAGATAGCTATTTTTCGATTCTTCCTAATTCATTTACAGTAGATCAATTGACGCAAGAAGGAATAAAACTGGTTCCTTTAGCCGTTGCCACTGCGGGAATAAGTTTAATCCCATTATATTTCGGAATGCGTAAGCGTTCAGTGCCAGCTACAATTGTTTCGTCTCTTATCGTTGTATCAATTACAATGAATACCAACCCAGCGTTTTCTACAGCAACTTTTCTTCCCCTTCAACTAGCACTTGCAGTAATTGGAGTTGTGATTGCATATTACGGAATTAAAAATATAGAGAAGGAAGATGTAACTGTATAACAAGAATAAGAAAAAGAGTTGGCGTTACACCAACTCTTTTTTGTATATGTATGCTTCGTTACTACTCTGTAAATTTGGAGTGTTTGCTTAAATACGCTTGCATCCCTGGGGAAATGTTAAAGTTATTAGGACTTTTATATTCGATAGTAAACTCTCCGTCTTTACTTGTTTCAAAAGAGATTGCATAGCTATTCATTTTAGCATCGTAAGAAGTATTTTTGACTTCCGCATCTAGATTAAAGTATTTTGTAATATATTCTTTTGATTCCGTAACTGCTGTTTGTTTTCCCCAAGGGGTACCATAACTTGTGAAATAAAGAGATGCGCTGATAACTCCAATAATAGAAGTTAGTAAAATAGTTCCCATAACTATTTTTTTATTTTTTGTATTCAATTTGGTTACTCCTCTTCATAATATGTATTCATTTTAACCTATCTTTTCCATAAAACAACCATTTAATAAAAAATAGTTTCACATGAAACAAGTTACAAAAAAAGACAAGGTTTGTAAATCCCTTGTCTTTTTTTGTTGTTACATTTTAGGAGCTTCCATTCCAGCTGCAGCCCATTCTTCTTTTGCAGGACCATATACGCCAGGAACTGTTAAGCCCTTTTTTAATTAACCTTCTTCCCACTCTTCCTCATCAACCATAAGAAATAAGGTGCTCCAAGTACAGCAACGACAAGACCAGAAGGGATTTCTTTCGGGTATGCAATTGTTCGTCCAAGTAAGTCAGCAATGGCAAGAAGGATTGCTCCAAACAGTGCAGAGCAAACGAATAATCTTTGATGATTCATACCAACGACGATTCGAGCTAAGTGAGGTGCAACAAGACCTAGAAAGGCAATTGTACCGACAGCAGCGATATTTACTGATGCAAGTAGTGTCGCTAGCACAATCAGAGCAAGGCGTGTTTTATTTACTGGTTGCCCAAGTCCAGTTGCTAAATCGTCTCCAAGTACGAGAACGTCAAGTTGTTTTATTAAGAAAAAGATAATGAACACAAGAATTAGTGATGGATATAGAATGATATTTTCTAAGTGATTCCATCCTCTTGCATACGTGCTACCTGATAGCCATGTTAAAGCGGCAGCAACGTTCAAATTTGCTCTAACGATAAAGATTTGAATAATCGCTGAGCCGAGAGCTGAAATACCGATTCCTATTAAAGCGAGAGCTGTTGGGCTAAATCCTGATTTCCATGAGAAGAAGAGGACAATTCCAACTGCAAGTAGTCCGCCGATAAATGCACCAATTGGTAGGAAGAAACCAGGAAGTGCAGGAAAGACATACATAATAGTTAAAGCACCAACACCAGCTCCGGATGAGATCCCGATAATAGAAGGATCGGCGAGTGGGTTTCGTAATATACCTTGGAAAACAAGCCCACTTATTGCAAGGCATGCGCCAGCAATAGCAGCAACGAGCATTCTTGGTAAACGAAGGTTCATCATCATATTTTTATCAAATTGCGTTAATTGCCCAGATATAACATTAGTAATGCTTTCGATATAAGCGTTACTACCGATTGTAACACCAAGAGCAATCGTCACAATACAAAGTGTGATAGATATAATGATTACCTTTTTATAAGAGTAATAGCGAGAACTAGCTCCAGCTGCATTCGCACCGTTATCATTCATATATTGTTTCGACTTCATCATTCGATACACTAAGTAAATAAGCCAAGGCGATCCAATCATTGCAGTGACTGCCCCAACAGGAAGTTCTGCACCGGTTGGATCTATTAATCTACCGACAACATCTGCTCCAAGTAATAATACTGCCCCCCATAAGAAGGAAGAGAGAAGAAGAGTAAAGTGCTGACGGTAGCCAATAAGACGCATTAAATGTGGTGCAACTAAGCCGACAAATCCAATTGGTCCAACAACAGTAACAATTACTGCTGTTAAAAAGATTGCAGCAATGAAGGCGATAAGACGTGTTACCGCTGTTTTTTCGCCAAGAGAAACAGCAACATCATCACCGAGTAAGAGAATGTTGAGTTTACGAGACATAAATAGTAAAACTAGGAAAGAAATAATGATAAATGGAAAAGCAAATTGAACGCCATCCCAGTTATTTTGAATAAGAGAGCCCGCTCCCCATAAAAATAAACCAGCTGTTTCATTTTCATAGAAAAGCTGCATCGTTCCAGTAAAGGCAGAAAGCATTAATGTAACGACCATCCCAGCTAGTGCCATTCTAAGTGGGGTTCCCTTTTTTCCACCAGAAATACGGTATACAAATAAAGCAGTAATAGCACCACCGATAAATGTGAAAAGAAGTGAGTTAATGTGCAGACCTTTCGGTAAGAAAATTGTAGCCGCCACTAGAAAGAAATATGCACCGGAATGAATACCCATTGTACTGGATTCAGCAAGTGGATTTTTCGTTAACGTTTGTAAAATGACCCCAGATGCAGCAAGAGCACCTCCAGCTAAAATGGCAATTACGGCTCTAGGTAATCGAAGCATAATTAAAGTTTGATGCTCTAGTGATTGGTTCGGTGAGATAAGAGCATCAATAATCATACTAAAGGAAATGTTTGCTTGACCTTGCCCGATATGAATAAAGAAAAGGAGGAGCAAGAGAGCTGCTCCTCCTCCGAATATAAGACTTGATCGAAGTGTATGTTGTAAGCTATTCATCGTGTAATCACTTCTTCGCTGTCATTATATCTGCTACTTGTGTTGCTAAAGATTTTGCAGACTCAGGACCACCGAAAATCCAAGTGTCGCCTTTTAATTTATACATTTTGTTTTCTTTTTTGAACTTTAATTCTTCCCAAGCAGGGTTGCCTTTTAGTTGCGTGTCAAAAATGTTATCTTCGTCCGCTACAATGTAAATGAAGTTTGAATCTTGTACACTTTGTAATGATTCTACAGTTGTTTGTTTGAAACCATCGGGCTCAGATTTTCCTGCTTCAAAAGTATTTGTTAAACCTAATTTTTTTGTAACTTGTAAAGCTACAGAATTGTCAGTTAGGATACGGAATGTCGGTACGTTTTTAGCAGTAAATGCTTGTGCCATTGCGATATTTTTATCTTTTAAATCTGCTTTTTCAATTTTTGCTTTTGCATCAGCGAATGCTTTATCCATATCAGCTAACACTTTTTTACCTTCTGTTTCTTTGCCAACAGCTTTTGCAATTTGTTTAAATGTTTCTGTCATCTCAGCAAAGTGATCGTTATTGCTTGTTGATGGATCGAACATAACCGTAGGAGCGATTTGCTCTAATTCGTTTTTAATTGCTTTACCGCGGAATGAAGCTGTGATAATTAAATCTGGTTTTAGACGGCTAATTTCTTCTAAGTTTGGTTGTTGACGTGTCCCTACGTCTACAACATCTTTACCTGGTTTTGTTGCTGTATTTACCCATTTATTATAATTCTTAATGTCTGCCATCCCTACTGGCTGAACACCAAGCGCTAATAAGTCTTCTGAATATACCCACTCAAGTACAACAACTTTTTTCGCTGGTTTATCTAACTTTGTTTCCCCTTCAGCGTGTTTAATTGTTATAGCTTGTTTCTTATCGCCTGTTTTTGTTTCTTTTTTCTCCTCTTTTTGCTGTCCGCATCCAACAGCGAATAGAAGAACAACTATAAAAATACTAAGGATTTTTTTCATTTCCTGCCCCCAAATAAATTATTTTGTTTGCGATTGAAAATCATTATCAATTACAACACCCAAATCATACTATGAGGATATTTTTAATGTCAATATTTTTTTAAAATTTTGACGAAAAATAACTAAATATGCGGATTTTTATATATTGTAGTCGTTATTTATCCCGCTATTCGCCGGGCAGTAAGACTCCCATCTCAAAATTCGGCTGTAGAAAAGAAGTTAGGTGGGAGTCGTGCTGCCCGTAAACGCCCGATTGATTTAACTAATAATCAGTGGAGATGGGGCGAAAGTACAAGCGAAAAGAGAGCGAATCGCATGTAATAATTACTAGAATGTATGGAAAAAATCTGTGTTTATCCCGACTAGGTAAAGTATTTCTTTGTTACTTAGATAGGTGTTTTCTAACTCGGTGATTGTACTTAAAAGATTGAATGTAAAGGACGTGATCAACATGTCTTCATGGAGCAATAATATAAATGGATATTGTGGGTGTAATAATCAAAATGGTGTACATGTTGATTCATGCTGTTTTAGTTGTGATGGGACAGTTCCTAAGCTGGGCCCAACAGGTCCAACAGGAGCAACGGGAATAACAGGCCCAACAGGTCCAACAGGAGCGACGGGAGTAACGGGAGCAACAGGTCCAACAGGAGCGACGGGAATAACGGGCCCAACAGGTGCAACGGGAGCAACGGGTCCAACGGGAATAACAGGTGCAACGGGAGCAACAGGTCCAACAGGTCCAACGGGAATAACAGGTCCAACAGGAGCGACGGGAATAACGGGCCCAACAGGTCCAACAGGAGCGACGGGAATAACGGGTCCAACGGGTCCAACAGGAGCGACGGGAATAACGGGTCCAACGGGTCCAACAGGAGCGACGGGAGTAACAGGTCCAACAGGAGCGACGGGAATAACGGGTCCAACCGGTCCAACGGGAGCGACGGGAGTAACGGGCCCAACAGGTCCAACGGGGGCGACGGGAGTAACAGGTCCAACAGGATCGACAGGAGCAACGGGAGCAACAGGCCCAACAGGACCAACGGGAGCGACGGGAGCGACGGGAGCAACAGGAGCGACGGGAATAACAGGTCCGACGGGTCCAACAGGAGCGACGGGAATAACAGGCCCAACAGGTCCAACAGGGGCGACGGGAGCAACAGGTCCAACGGGTCCAACGGGAGCGACGGGAGTAACAGGTCCAACAGGAGCGACGGGAGTAACAGGCCTAACAGGACCAACGGGATCGACGGGAGCAACAGGTCCAACAGGATCGACAGGAGCAACGGGAGCAACAGGCCCAACAGGAGCGACGGGAATAACAGGCCCAACAGGTCCAACAGGATCGACGGGAGCAACAGGTCCAACGGGTCCAACAGGATCGACGGGAGTAACAGGCCTAACAGGTGCAACGGGAGCGACGGGAGCAACAGGAGTAACAGGTCCAACGGGAGCAACTGGAATAACAGGCCCAACAGGAGCGACAGGAGTAACGGGTTCAACAGGAGCAACGGGAGTAACAGGTACGAGTATCACGGCGACGTATGCATTTGCAAATAATACGTCGGGAACAGCGATATCGGTACTTCTTGGTGGAACGAATGTCCCGCTTCCAAATAATCAAAACATCGGTCCAGGAATTACTGTTTCTGGTGGAAACACAGTATTTACGGTTGCAAATGCTGGGAATTATTACATTTCATATACGATTAATATAACGGCTTCATTATTAGTCAGTTCACGGATTACAATTAATGGATCACCACTTGCTGGGACGATCAATGCTCCTGCGTTAGCAACTACATCATTTAGCGCAACAATCATTACAACTCTTGCAGCGGGAGATGCTATTAGTTTGCAACTATTTGGTTTGTTAGCTGTTGCCACATTATCAACAACTACACCAGGAGCTGTGTTAACGATAATAAGATTAAGCTAAATAATAACTCTCTTATTCTTTTATAGATTAGGAGAGTTTATACATATAATAAGAAGTTAATGGAGTGAAGCATAGTTATATAAAAGTCAGAATATTATGATTGTAACGTTATGGCGACTATAATATAATGAAAACAACCATCATGAATGAACATTCATTTATTTTTTATGTATTTGAAGGGGGAATGAAGGTGGAAAAACCATGGTTGAAAAGTTATCCAGAAGAAATTCCAAGTACGATTTCTTATGATATTCATCCGCTTCATGGATATGTGGAACAGGTGGCTTCTCGCTATCCAGAAAAGAAAGCGCTTCACTTTTTAGGGAAGGATATTACATTTTCAGACTTCCACGATAAGGTGAAGAGGTTTGCGAATTATCTTCAAAAGCTCGGTGTGGAAAAGGGTGATCGAGTTGCTATTATGTTGCCGAACTGTCCGCAATCTGTAATTGGTTATTATGGTACATTACTTGCGGGAGGTATCGTAGTACAAACAAATCCACTATATACAGAAAGAGAATTAGAATACCAGCTTCATGACTCGGGAGCCAAAGTAATTCTTTGTCTCGATTTAGTGTTTCCAAGAGTAACGAATGTTCAATCTGCTACAAAAATTGAACATATTATTGTAACTCGGATTGCGGACTTTTTACCCTTCCCTAAAAATTTACTTTATCCATTTGTACAAAAAAAGCAGGCAAATCTTGTCGTGAATGTGTCGGAAAGCGAAACGATTCATCTATGGAAATCAGTAGAACGAGAAAGTAATGTTAATGTTGAAGTTCCTTGTGATCCTGAAAATGATCTAGCTCTTTTGCAGTATACAGGGGGAACAACGGGATTTCCAAAAGGGGTTATGTTGACGCATAAAAACCTTGTTTCGAACACTTTGATGGGAGCTCATTGGCTATATAATTGTAAAGAAGGAGAAGAAGTAATTCTTGGTGTTCTTCCGTTCTTTCATGTGTATGGGATGACAGCTGTAATGAATTTAAGTATTATGCAAGGATATAAAATGGTGCTGATTCCGAAGTTTGATATGAAAATGGTTTTTGAAGCAATAAAAAAACATAAAGTCACACTATTTCCAGGGGCACCAACCATTTATATTGCTCTATTAAATAGTCCCCTCTTAAAAGAATATGATATTTCTTCTATCGAGGCTTGTATTAGTGGATCTGCCCCGCTTCCTGTAGAAGTACAGGAAGAATTTGAGAGAGTTACAGGTGGAAAATTGGTAGAAGGTTATGGATTAACCGAGTCGTCACCAGTTACACATGGGAATTTTTTGTGGGAAAAACGCGTGCCAGGAAGTATTGGTGTGCCGTGGCCAGACACAGAGGCAAACATTATGTCACTTGAAACTGGAGAGGCTTTACCACCGGGTGAAATTGGTGAAATTGTTGTAAAGGGTCCTCAAATTATGAAAGGGTATTGGAATAAGCCAGAAGAAACAGCAGCTGTATTACAAGACGGATGGCTCCATACAGGGGATGTTGGTTACATGGATGAAGATGGATTTTTCTATGTGAAAGACCGTAAGAAAGATATGATTGTTGCGAGTGGATTTAATGTGTATCCTCGTGAAGTAGAAGAAGTGTTATATGAGCATGAAAAAGTGCAAGAAGTAGTGACGATTGGAATTCCCGATCCGTACCGAGGAGAAACAGTTAAAGCATTTGTTGTATTAAAAGAAGGTATGGAGTGTTCTGAGGAAGAATTAAACCAGTTTGCGCGTAAATATTTAGCGGCTTATAAAGTGCCGAAAGTATATGAGTTTAGAGATGAACTGCCGAAAACGACAGTCGGAAAAATTTTACGTCGTGTCCTAATAGATGAAGAGAAAAGAAAGAATGAGGATGAGCAAACGGGCTAAGGCCCTTTCTTTTTGAAAAAATAGGATTGACACTTTTCTAAATAGTCAGTATTATAAGAATATGAATGACTATTCATTCAGTCATCTTCTTGAAGGGGACAGTAAAGTGAAGAAAAATAGACCGAAATACAATCAAATTATTGATGCGGCAGTCATTGTGATTGCGGAAAATGGGTACCACCAAGCGCAAGTTTCTAAAATAGCAAAGCAAGCTGGGGTAGCTGATGGCACGATTTACTTATATTTTAAAAATAAAGAAGATATATTAATATCCTTATTCCAAGAGAAGATGGGAGAATTTGTCGAAACAATTCGTCAAAAAACAGCAGGAATTGAAAGCGCTGTATCGAAATTGTTCATGTTGGTAGAAACGCACTTCTTGCTGTTGTCACAAAATGATCCTCTTGCTATCGTTACGCAATTAGAGCTAAGACAGTCCAATCAAGACTTACGCCTGAAAATAAATGAAGTATTAAAAGGCTACTTACAAGTTATGGATGAGATTGTAGAGACTGGTATAAAGCAAGGTGAATTCCAAGCGGATTTAAATGTTCGCGTGGCAAGACAAATGATCTTTGGAACAGTAGATGAAGTTGTAACCAATTGGGTAATGAGCGATCATAAGTATGATCTGGTCGCACTTTCAAAAACGGTACATGGGCTACTTATTGCAGCTTGTGGTTATCGTCAATAATGGGAGGGATCATGTTGAAATTCCTATCTGTAAGAGTTGAAGATCATATCGCGGTGGCGACGTTAAATCATGCGCCGGCAAACGCGATGTCTTCACAAGTTATGCATGACGTTACTGAATTAATTGATCAAGTGGAGAAGGATGATAACATTCGTGTTGTTGTTATTCACGGTGAAGGGCGCTTTTTCTCGGCGGGAGCAGATATTAAAGAATTTACATCTGTTACTGAAGCGAAGCAAGCGACAGAATTAGCGCAGCTTGGACAAGTTACGTTTGAGCGTGTTGAAAAATGTTCAAAACCAGTTATCGCGGCAATTCATGGAGCGGCACTTGGCGGCGGCCTTGAGTTTGCTATGTCTTGCCACATGCGCTTTGCAACTGAAAGTGCAAAACTTGGTTTACCTGAATTAACACTTGGATTAATTCCTGGATTTGCAGGTACACAGCGATTACCACGTTATGTTGGGAAAGCGAAAGCTTGTGAAATGATGTTAACAAGTACACCGATTACTGGTGCCGAAGCATTAAAATGGGGACTTGTTAACGGAGTTTTTGCTGAAGAAACATTTTTAGATGATACGCTTAAAGTTGCAAAACAGATTGCTGGAAAAAGCCCAGCGACGACTCGTGCTGTACTAGAGTTATTGCAAACGACGAAATCGTCTCATTATTATGAAGGTGTACAACGCGAAGCTCAAATCTTTGGTGAAGTATTTACGGGTGAAGATGGAAGAGAAGGTGTAGCAGCGTTTTTAGAAAAGCGTAAACCTTCATTTAGTGGCAGGTAGTTCAATTATTTTTTTAATATAAATTAACAGAAAATTAAAATTGATAGAATCTTTCTGAAAAACAAGGGGGTAAATGGAATGAACATCTACGTACTCATGAAACGAACATTTGATACAGAAGAAAAAATCGTAATTAAAAACGGTGCAATTTACGATGGCGAAGCAGAATTCATCATCAACCCTTACGACGAATATGCGATTGAAGAAGCAATTCAAGTAAGAGACGCACAAGGTGGAGAAGTTACTGTCATAACAGTCGGTGGCGAAGATAGTGAGAAAGAACTTCGTACGGCATTAGCGATGGGCTGCGATAAAGCGGTATTAATTAATATTGAAGATGATGTGGAAAATGGTGACCAGTTCACGACAGCAAAAGTACTTGCTGAATATTTAAAGGATAAAGATGCAGATTTAATTTTAGGCGGGAACGTTGCAATTGATGGTGCATCTGGACAAGTTGGTCCACGTGTAGCAGAAGCGTTAAATATTCCGTACGTAACGACAATTACAAAACTTGAAATTGACGGTACAAACGTGAAGATTGAGCGTGATGTTGAAGGTGATACGGAAGTGATTGAAACTTCATTACCAGTTCTAGTAACAGCACAACAAGGTTTAAATGAACCGCGTTATCCATCGCTTCCAGGTATTATGAAAGCGAAGAAAAAACCACTAGAAGAAATAGAATTAGATGATTTAGATTTGGAAGAAGATGATGTGGAAGCAAAGACAAAAACAATTGAAATCTATTTGCCTCCTAAGAAAGATGCAGGAAAAGTGTTACAAGGCGAGCTGCAAGATCAAGTAAAAGAACTTGTATCGTTGCTCCATACAGAAGCGAAAGTAATCTAATAAAATACGAAATTATATATGCAGGAGGGAAAATCTATGGCTCGTAAAGTATTGGTAATGGGTGAAGTTCGTGATGGATCGCTACGTAACGTTTCGTTTGAAGCGGTAGCAGCAGCAAAAACAATTGCAGAAGGCGGTGAGGTAGTAGGTCTTCTAGTTGGAGACAGCGTTGCCTCTTTTGCAAATGAATTGATTCATTACGGTGCAGATCGCGTTGTGACAGTTGAAAATGATAAATTAAAATCATATACATCTGATGGGTATGCACAAGCATTTTTAGCTGTATATGCTGAAGAAAATCCAGAGGGTATTGTATTTGGACATACAGCACTTGGTAAAGATTTATCACCAAAATTAGCAGCGAAGCTTGAAGCTGGTCTAGTTTCTGACGTGACTGCTTTAGAAGTTGAAGGTGGAAATGTTATCTTTACTCGTCCAATTTACTCTGGTAAAGCGTTTGAGAAGAAGATTGTAACAGACGGTATCTTATTTGCGACAGTGCGTCCAAATAACATTGCAATGCTTGAAAAAGATGAGTCTCGCAGTGGTGACGTATCTTCTATTACAGTAGATGTGAAAGACCTACGTACAATTATTCAAAATGTCGTCCGTAAGACGGCAGAAGGTGTTGACCTTTCTGAAGCAAAAGTTATTATCGCTGGCGGACGCGGTGTGAAGAGTGAAGAAGGATTCAAGCCATTAAAAGAGTTAGCTGACGTATTGGGCGGCGCTGTTGGAGCATCTCGTGGTGCTTGTGACGCTGAGTATTGCGATTACTCATTACAAATTGGTCAAACTGGTAAAGTTGTTACGCCAGACTTATACATTGCATGCGGTATTTCTGGTGCGATTCAGCATTTAGCTGGTATGTCTAACTCAAAAATAATCGTTGCGATTAATAAAGACCCAGAAGCAAGTATCTTCAAAGTAGCTGACTATGGTATTGTTGGCGATTTATTTGAAGTCTTACCTCTTTTAACAGAAGAGTTTAAAAAGTTAAAAGTACATTCATGATTTGAGTACCCTTGAGTTCCAAGTGAAGTACCCCTATATATAGAAAAAGGTGAGAGATCCCCTGTCTCTCATCTTTTTAGTATGTAATCCGTATTTTTATATAGTATAAAGGAACAATTTTTTGTTACAATACATAACGATACATATTATTCGCCACGTATATAAGTTAATGATATACTCTTGGTAGAATATACTTGAAGGAGGAAATAAAATGGCAATTGTAAACGCAAATGACCAAAGCTTCGCAGCTGAAACTAGCGAAGGTGTTGTATTATTAGATTTCTGGGCACCTTGGTGTGGACCTTGTAAAATGATCGCTCCTGTATTAGAGGAAATTGATGCAGAACTAGGCGAAAAAGTAAAAGTAGTAAAAGTAGACGTGGATGAAAACCAAGAAACTGCTCGTCAATTCGAAGTAATGAGTATTCCAGCTCTATTCGTATTAAAAGACGGTAAAGTAGTTGATCAAGCGTTAGGTTACAAACCGAAAGAAGCGTTAGTAGAATTAGTTTCTAAACACTTCTAAAATAAAGGGCTACCAGTTGGTAGCTTTTTTTATTTTCCTTTTTTACACCTTTCCGTTACAATGAAAGAACGTATGTTGGGTGTTTTGGCATAGTATGTTTTCATGTGAAAATAAAAATGCTAAGCATGTAGAAATGGAGGGTAACGAGTGCACGAACATTTAAAAGAGAAGCTGGCTATTTTACCAGATCAACCTGGTTGTTATTTAATGAAAGATAAGCAAGGAACGGTTATATATGTCGGAAAGGCAAAAGTGCTTAAAAATCGTGTGCGCTCGTACTTTACTGGTTCGCATGATGGGAAAACACTGCGGCTTGTAGGAGAAATTGTAGATTTTGAATATATTGTAACTTCCTCAAATCTAGAGGCTCTCATTTTAGAGTTAAACTTAATAAAAAAACATGATCCAAAATATAATATTCAATTAAAAGATGATAAAACATATCCTTTTATTAAAATTACAGCTGAGAAACAGCCGCGATTACTTATTACGCGAAATGTAAAAAAGGATAAGGGAAAGTATTTTGGCCCGTATCCAAATGCACAATCAGCTCATGAAACGAAAAAACTGCTAGATCGTATGTATCCGCTTCGTAAGTGCTCAAATATGCCCGATAAAGTTTGTTTATATTATCATATGGGTCAATGTTTAGCGCCTTGTGTGAAAGAAGTGACGGAAGAACAAAACAAAGAAATTGTAGATGAGATTATTAAGTTTCTAAATGGTGGACATAAAGAAGTTCGTTCAGAATTAGAAACAAAGATGTACGAAGCTTCAGAGAAACTAGAATTTGAACGTGCAAAAGAGTTACGTGATCAAATTGCTCATATCGATGCGATTATGGAAAAACAAAAGATGATTATGAGTGACTTAGTGGATCGTGATGTGTTTGGGTATGCAGTTGATAAAGGATGGATGTGTGTTCAAGTTTTCTTCGTTCGAAAAGGAAAGCTAATTGAACGTGATGTTTCTATGTTTCCAATTTACGATGAACCAGAAGAAGGATTTTTAACGTTTATCGGTCAATTTTATGAGAACAGCAGTCATTTTAAGCCGAAGGAAATTGTCGTTCCAGGAAGTATAGACTCAGAGTTAGTAGAGCGCTTTTTAGAAGTGGAAGCGACACAGCCGAAACGTGGTAAGAAAAAAGATCTTGTAGAATTAGCAAATAAAAATGCGAAGATTGCTCTTGAAGAGAAATTCTACTTAATTGAACGTGATGAAGAGCGAACGATTAAAGCGGTAGATCATTTAGGGAAGCAACTTGGGATTGAAACACCTTATCGTATTGAGGCGTTTGATAACTCAAATATTCAAGGGACAAATCCTGTTTCTGCAATGATTGCTTTTATCGATGGGAAACCAGCTAAGAAAGAATATAGGAAATATAAAATTAAAACGGTTCAAGGACCGGATGATTATGAGTCTATGAGAGAAGTTGTGAGACGCCGTTATACAAGGGCACTGAAAGAGAGTTTGCCTTTACCAGATTTAATCATTATTGATGGTGGAAAAGGTCATCTGGCAGCTGTAAGTGATGTTCTAGAAAATGAGCTCGGTTTATATATTCCGATGGCAGGTCTTGTAAAAGATGACAAACATAAAACCTCCCATTTAATTATTGGGGACCCACCTGAACCTGTGATGCTTGAGCGAAATAGCCAAGAATTTTATTTATTGCAGCGCATTCAAGATGAAGTGCATCGATTTGCGATTACATTTCATCGCCAATTACACGGAAAATCTGTTATTCAATCAGCACTGGATGATATTCCAGGAATCGGTGATAAACGGAAAAAGGTATTGTTAAAACATTTTGGTTCATTAAAGAAGATGAAAGAAGCTTCTTTAGCTGAATTTGTCGAGGCAGGTATGCCGAAAAATGTCGCAGAGACGATTTATACTTATTTAGCGGATAAGAAGACGTTGTAGTTTACAACGTCTTCTGTTTTTTGGTATAATTTCTGAAGATTTAAAATAAACCTAACTGAATGAAAATACAAAAAAGTCAACTAAACTTATATGTCTAGTTGACTGTGGGTAATGCTACACTTCAATGAGATCTTTTATATCCCATTTCACAAGAAATGTAATAGAGTCTGAACGTTTTTTCTTTTCTTCATAGGACTCTGCAACGACATTTCGTTGCTTTTGAATTTGTTCAGCGATGAATCCAGCTTCTAATTGATAAGAAGAATGTCTGTTTTGTTTTTGACGTTCAGCGATGAGTGTGCCTTTAAGTTGGAACTGCATTTCACGACGCTTATGTTCAATAATGCTTAAAGTGCCCCAGCCAGCTTTTTCAAAGAACTGAATGACTTCTTCAATCGTTTCTAGTGGATATTTTCTTGCAAGGTTTCTACCAGACCAGTATAAAATACCATCTAAATCGTTACCGATTAAATCAGGTAGTAATTCTTCACGTAGCAATTCATAAGCGAAGGCGTTCAATGAAACATCTTCTAAAGATGTTGTATCGATTGTATTTTTACTCACAATATTCCCCTCTTTCTATAGGGATTATTATATAACATTTTTCATTTATAAAAACAGATTTTTCTTTGGGGAAATCTGAATATATAAGAAGGGAAAAAGAATTGGCAAATTATATGCAAATTATGTATACGTTTTCTTGACGCTTCGACAAAAATAGGGGTAAAATGAACTTGTTATCAAATTATGCTGAAATATTTCGAATAATTTTTTCAGTTTTTCTTATGCCAATAGTGAAAAAACATTATTGTTGTAAATTAATCTGAAAACAGCAGTCAAACATTCAAGGGGGTAATGGGGACATGAAAGGCCGCGAGTATACGTTTCGTAAGTGGCACTCATTAATGGGGGTCATCCCGGTTGGTGTCTTTTTGACGCAACATCTAATTGTAAACAACTTTGCAACAAGAGGAGCAGAGGCTTTTAACAAAGCTGCAGGCTTTATGGAGCTCCTTCCATTCCGGTATGCGCTAGAAATTTTCATCATCTTTTTACCGATACTGTACCATGCTATATATGGCTTATATATTGCATTTACAGCTAAGAACAATGCGGTTTCTTACGGTTATTTCCGTAACTGGATGTTCGTCTTCCAACGAATTTCAGGTATCGTTACGCTGATTTTCATTTCTTGGCATGTCTGGGAAACTCGTATTCAAGCAATGTTAGGTAAAGAGGTAAACTATGATATGATGGCAGATATTTTAAACAATCCAGCTATGTTTGCATTCTACTTAGTCGGTGTTGTTTCAACGATTTTCCACTTTGCAAATGGACTATGGACATTCTGCATAAGCTGGGGAATTACAGTATCTCCACGTTCACAAAGAATCTCTACTTATGTAACATTAGCTATTTTCTTAGGTCTATCTTATGTAGGTGTGAGTGCATTATTAGCGTTCATCGATCCACAGCTAGCAAACCAGTAAGGAGTGGGAGAGCATGAAAGGGAAACTTATAGTAGTCGGCGGTGGCTTGGCCGGCTTAATGGCAACGATTAAAGCGGCAGAAGCAGGAGTAAATGTTGAACTATTTTCTTTAGTACCAGTAAAACGTTCACATTCTGTATGTGCCCAAGGTGGAATTAACGGTGCCGTAAATACGAAAGGTGAAGGGGATTCTCCATGGATCCACTTTGACGATACAATTTATGGTGGGGACTTCTTAGCGAACCAACCGCCAGTTAAAGCAATGTGTGAAGCAGCACCTGGTATCATTCATTTAATGGACCGTATGGGTGTTATGTTCAACCGTACGGAAGAAGGACTTCTTGATTTCCGTCGTTTTGGTGGAACACAACATCACCGTACAGCATTTGCTGGTGCAACAACTGGACAGCAATTACTATACGCATTAGATGAGCAAGTACGTCGTCACGAAGTAGCAGGACTTGTAACGAAATACGAAGGTTGGGATTTCTTACGAGCTGTTGTGGATGACGAAGGTGTGTGCCGCGGAATCGTTGCACAAGACTTACAAACAATGGAGATTAAAAGTTTCCAAGCTGATGCCGTGATTATGGCAACAGGGGGCCCTGGTATCATCTTTGGAAAATCAACTAACTCTATTATTAATACAGGTACAGCAGCTTCTGCTGTATATCAACAAGGCGCATATTATGCAAACGGCGAGTTCATTCAAATTCATCCAACGGCAATTCCTGGAGACGATAAATTACGTCTTATGAGTGAATCTGCACGTGGTGAAGGTGGCCGTGTTTGGACATATAAAGATGGTAAACCATGGTACTTCCTAGAAGAAAAATATCCGGCTTACGGAAACCTTGTACCTCGTGATATTGCAACGCGTGAAATCTTTGACGTTTGCGTAGAGCAAAAACTAGGTATTAACGGTGAAAACATGGTGTACTTAGATCTTTCTCATAAAGATCCGAAAGAACTAGATATTAAACTTGGTGGAATTATTGAAATCTATGAGAAGTTTACAGGTGATGATCCTCGTAAACTACCAATGAAAATCTTCCCAGCAGTTCACTATTCAATGGGCGGACTATGGGTTGATTATAAGCAGATGACAAGTATTCCAGGTTTATTTGCAGCAGGTGAGTGTGATTATTCTATGCATGGTGGTAACCGCCTTGGTGCGAACTCACTATTATCAGCAATTTACGGTGGTATGGTAGCAGGACCGAACGCGATTGAGTATATGAAAGGTCTTTCTAAATCATCTGATGCTGTTTCATCTACTGTATATGAGCAAAATGAATTAATCGAAACAGAGAAATTTAACAATATTTTAACGCTTGATGGTAACGAAAATGCATATGTTCTTCATAAAGAGCTTGGAGAATGGATGACAGATAACGTTACAGTAGTTCGTGAAAATAAAAAGCTACTAGAAACTGATGCGAAAATTGAAGAGTTAATGGCACGTTACAAACGAATTAACATTAACGATACAGCGAGATGGAGTAACCAAGGTGCTTCATTTACACGCCAACTTGCAAATATGTTTGAGTTAGCACGTGTTATTACAATTGGCGCATATAACCGTAATGAAAGCCGTGGAGCACATTACAAACCAGAATTCCCAAATCGTGATGATGCAAACTTCTTAAAAACTACGATGGCGAAATTTGAGGGAGAAGGAAAAGCACCAGCATTCCATTACGAAGAAGTGGATGTTTCATTAATTAAACCACGTAAACGTGACTATTCCTCAAAACATGATGTAGCTGCTAAGGGTGAAGAGAAGGGGGATAAGCAACATGTCTGAGAAAACAATCCGCCTCATCATTACGAGACAAGATGGACCAGATGCACAAGAGTTTGACCAAGAGTTTGAAATTCCATATCGTCCAAATATGAACATTATTTCGGCACTGATGGAAATTCGTCGTAATCCTGTTGATTCAAAAGGAAACCAGACGACTCCGATTGCATGGGATATGAACTGTTTAGAGGAAGTATGTGGCGCATGTTCGATGGTGATTAACGGAAAACCACGTCAATCATGTACAGCTCTTATTGACCAGTTAGAACAACCAATTCGCTTAAAGCCGATGAAGACATTCCCAGTTGTACGTGACTTACAAGTTGACCGTAGTCGCATGTTTAACGCTCTAAAACGTGTTAAAGCTTGGATTCCAATTGATGGTACGTATGACTTAGGGCCAGGGCCAAGAATGCCTGAGAAGAAACGTCAATGGGCTTATGAGCTTTCAAAATGCATGACATGTGGTGTTTGCTTAGAATCATGTCCAAACGTAAATAGTAAATCTGACTTTATTGGACCAGCACCGTTATCACAAGCTCGTTTATTCAACTCACATCCAACGGGTGAAATGCATAAAGCAGATCGCTTACGTGCAATTATGGGGGATGGAGGACTTGCAAACTGTGGTAACTCTCAAAACTGTGTGCAATCATGCCCAAAGGGTATTCCATTAACAACTTCAATTGCGGCATTAAACCGTGATACAACAATTCAATCGTTCAAAGATTTCTTTGGTAGCGACAATAACTATTAATAAATATTGCCTCTTCATGTTGAAGAGGCAATATTTATAACTTTATTTTTCTGTTTATTCTGTTTATTTTGAGGGCGAAAAGGAGAGAGAATAATGAAGAGAATTTCTTATATTGAAGATTTTGAGCAATGGGAAAGTGGTTTTTCATTTTACAATCCTGTAAAAGTTCGTTTTGGTGAAGTAGATATGTTTGGGCATGTAAATAATGTCATTGCCTTTACCTATTTTGAAGAAGCACGTATTGCATTGTTTAAAGAACTTGGATTTATGCAAGAATGGACGCATGAATCCTCAGAAACGATGATCGTTGTTGCAGATTTACAATGTAATTTTATTAAGCAAATATATTTTGATGAACAGTTGAAGGTGTATGTAAAAGCGGGATCGGTTGGGAATTCTTCTTTAGATTTGCATTACATGGTGAAGAATGCAGAAGGAGAAGCTTGTTTAGTTGGCCGTGGAATGATGGTTCAAGCATCGAAAAAAACGGGAAAAGGCGAACCGTGGCCTGAAGAGTGGAAGAAAAAATTACTACAATGATAGAGTGAAAGAAAAATAAGAGAGCAATTTGCTCTCTTATTTTTCTTTCACTCTATCATTGCTTCTTCTAATGTTAAATGATGTTTATATATGTATGTAGCGTATGGATTTCCAACGTAGCGCAAATGCCACGGTTCATATGCATATTCTGTTGTTTCTGTTTTATCTTCTAAGTAGCGAATGACAAAGCCAAATTCATGAGCATGTTTTGCCACCCATTTGCCTTCGGCTGTCTCTCCAAAAATAGGTTCTAATTGGAATTTAGCAGATTTTGAACTAATATCCATTGCTAAACCGGTTTGATGTTCACTCGTACCAGGGATGGCACTTACAGAATCAGCTTCAGCTTTTCCTTGACGTCTAACGTATGTATCATGTAATGATTTTTGGCGTTTGTATGAACGATAACCAGATACAGCTGTAAGTTCAAGTCCTTCTTTCTTTGCCGCTTCAAACATATTTTCAAGCGCATCTGCAGCATCTTTGCGCAGCAATGTTTTTTCTTTATCTTTTGGACTAGTAAATGGTACGTTTGGTCTTGTTAAGTCTTCAGGTGTGTATCCGTCTGGTAGTTTTCGATGTTTATTAACTAAGACAAGATTAGACTCTGGATTTGTTACAACGGAAAAATCATTGTCTAGCTTCTTTGCATTATGATCAGCTTTTGGAAAAGCAGGAATCTCTTCTTTTTGGTGATTACTATGTTGTTGACTTTCTACAGCTTTCGCCTCATTTTGTAGTGGTGATTTAGAACTAAAGTAAACGAAAGAAGTGATACCGATTACAATAGTAGTGGCAGAAATAATGATTATCTTTTTCATGGTGCCTTGTAATCACAGTCCTTTCTTAATAAAATATGTATTGTTTTTATTATAAGTCTAGTTTGTTGAAAAAGAAATATAAGAGTCGTAACGTAATAGAAATGCAAAGAAAATGTCAGAAAATGTGTGAAATTGTAGTATTTTTTCATTTAATTCATTTCTTATCTTTCATGAAATGAATTTTTTATGTAATATATATACATAAGAAGATGTAGCGATTATCGAGAATAAAGAACTTCTTGTATAGACTAGGAGTGAATGGGAATGGATTTTGCAACAATTATTGGACTTATTTTAGGATTTGTAGCGGTGGTAGTAGGGATGGTCGTCAAGGGCGCTGACGTAAATGCCTTATTGAATCCTGCCGCAGCATTAATTATTTTTATCGGTACATTTGCTGCAGTATGTATAGCATTTCCGATGAATCAACTAAAAAGGGTTCCAAAATTATTTAAAGTTCTTTTTGGTTCAAATAAAAAGGATTTAAGTTATGAACAGTTGCTAGAATTATTTGTTCATTGGACATCAGAAAGTAGAAAATACGGTATTTTGTCTTTAGAGCAACAATTAGACAAAATTCAAGATGAATTTCTTTTGCGTGGTATGAAATTTGTGATTGATGGCGTATCCGCAGAAGATTTAGAGCAGATTTTAGAAGCTGAATTAGAAGCAATTGAAGAAAGGCATGCAAAAGGAGCGGCAATTTTTTCTCAAGCTGGTACATATGCACCGACATTAGGGGTTTTAGGTGCTGTTATTGGTCTTGTAGCTGCACTTGGTAATTTAACTGACATTGAAAAGTTAGGTCACGCTATTTCGGGTGCGTTTATTGCAACGATTTTTGGTATTTTTTCAGGCTATGTATTATGGCATCCATTTGCAAATAAATTAAAGCAAAAATCTGCAGCTGAATTAGAGAAAAAACGTTTAATTATTGATTGTTTATTAATGTTACAAGAAGGTACATATCCGTTTATTATGAAGAACCGCATTTTAGGTGCACTTTCTGCAACCGAGCGTAAAAAGCTTGAAAAAGGGGCAGAAAAAAATGCGGAGTAAAAAAAATAGAAGAAGTAAGAAAAAAAAGCATGATGAACATATCGATGAAACTTGGTTAATCCCTTATTCTGATATGTTAACGTTGTTATTTGCATTGTTCATCGTTTTATTTGCGATGAGTAGTATAGATGCTGCGAAGTTTAAACAGATGGCTGTTGCTTTTCGAAGTGAACTAGCTGGTGGGACAGGTAACAAAGAATTTTTAAGTGATCAAAAGCCAAATGATGAGAAAGAATTATCAGCCGGTAGCCTTGAGACAGAACAAGCCAAAAAACAAGAAGAAGCTAGAGAAAAAGAAAAAAAAGAGATGGATGAATTGAAAGCATTACAAAAAAAGATTGATCAATATATTAATGAGAAACAATTATCCTCTTCTTTTCAAACTAAATTAACTGAAAAGGGATTAATGGTGACAATATTAGAGAATATACTGTTTGATTCAGGGAAAGCGGATGTGAAATTAGAATCTTTAGGGATTGCAAAAGAGATGTCTACTTTACTTGTTTCAGCGTCACCGCGTGAAATTACAGTATCCGGTCATACGGATACTGTCCCTATTGCCAATGCGCAGTTTGCATCGAATTGGGAATTAAGTACGCAGCGGGCAGTTAATTTTATGCAAGCATTACTCCAAAATAAAGAATTACAACCAGAAAAATTTAGTGCGATTGGTTACGGAGAATACCGTTCAATTGCTCCAAATGATACACAAGAAGGAAAGGCAAAGAATAGGCGTGTGGAAGTGTTTATCTTACCTTTAACAGAGAAAACAAAATAAAGAGGATGGCATTCGCCATCCTCTTTATTTTGCATCAAATGATTTTAAATTGTCGCGACGGATTTTATCTTTTTCCGTATCTGATTTTTTGAAATCATAATCATATAGAGCACCTTCCCAATCGCCGTACATTGGATTCGGGAAAATGATGAATTTTTCACCAAATTGTGCTTTTGAATCTGCTACAGTTTGATTGCGATCTGTTACAGATTTTCCATCAAAACCATTGAAATCAGATAAGTTATCACCGAAGAATAAGACGATATCATGTGTTTGCGAAACGAGTTCACGGCGTTTCTCTTTTCCTTTTTCTTTCGGATCTTGTAGTAATATATGTTCTTTCGTTGCTTGAGGAGCACCTACACGCTCAAGATTTTTAATTGTTGCATCTAGTTGGTTCGTTTTACGATTTGAGATGTAGTAAATATCTACTCCTTTAGACTCGGTATATTTTAAGAAATCAATTGCGCCTGGAAGGGCTTCAGCTTCAGCCTTATTAATCCAGTCATCCCATTTATACGGATAGCCTTTGCCTGTTTTTACGCTCATGGCTTGATGAGGACTGTTGTCTAAAACAGTTTCATCTAAATCAAGTACGATAGCAGGTTTTTTTTCTGTTCCCTTTGCAAGAACTGCATCAAGTTTTAATTGACCGATGTTGTATCCTTGGTAGTAAAGTGCTTTCGTTTCACCAGCTGTTTGATACCATAAATCAGCCATTAATTGCTGGTCTGTTAATTTTGCTTTTTCTTCTTTTGCCACTGTTTTCTCTGGTGTTCCTGAACATGCTACAAGTGATGTAGATAGAACTGCTACAGATAATAAAGTGGTAATGCCCCTCTTCATCTTCATATGTACCCTCCTTGATGTTAGAAAATCATTTAATATTATATATCGAAAAATAATATTTTTTTTATGAACATTTGCATATTGTCTTTTGTATATATAGTAGTATGTCCTATATTAGAAAGATGGGAAAAATGATGGGAATCATTTTGACAAGTTTAATTGTCGAAATGACAATTATAATTGACAAATGAAATGATATTATTTACAATTTTAACTAAATAGAACAAATGATGGATTAAGACGATGTTACATACTAAGAGGATGAAGTGTAGTGCTATATTTTATCCAGAATAAACATAGTCTTTGAAAGAGAGTATGAATAATACTAAAGGGGAGGCTTTATACTTTGAGTTTACAAATTCAAAACTTAACGAAACTATTTGGGGAATCAAAAGCAGTGAACGGCTTGCAAATTTCGTTGCCAAAAGGTGAAGTGCTAGGATTACTTGGACGAAATGGTGCAGGGAAAACAACGACAATCAAAATGCTTCTCGGATTAT
This sequence comes from Bacillus thuringiensis, assembly GCF_022095615.2. Lineage (NCBI taxonomy): Bacteria > Bacillati > Bacillota > Bacilli > Caryophanales > Bacillaceae > Bacillus > Bacillus thuringiensis. The sequence goes on along the minus strand of NZ_CP155559.1, from coordinate 4,247,582 downwards.
TAACGCCTAATGAAGGCTCTATTACATGGGATGGAAAATCATTTGGAACTAGTGGGGTAACGATTGGATATTTACCAGAAGAAAGAGGTTTATATACGAAAAGTAGAGTAATAGACCAGTTGCGATATTTTGGTAGATTAGAAGGCATGACGAAAAAAGAAGTAGATTTTGCTATTGATCACTGGTTAGAGCGTTTAGCGATACCGGAATATAAATTTAAAACGGCAGGAGAGCTTTCAAAAGGGAACCAGCAAAAAATCCAATTAATTGCTGCTCTTCTTCATAATCCTGAACTTCTCATTTTAGATGAACCATTTAGTGGACTGGATCCAGTTAATGCTGGGATGTTAGCTAGCATTATTGAAGAACAAGTACAGAGCGGAAAGACGATTATTTTATCTAGTCATCGTATGGAACAAGTAGAGGCTTTTTGCCAACATGTATGTATTCTGAAAAAAGGCGAAGCAGTCGTAAAAGGCCAGTTAAGTGATATTAAAAAAGAATACGGTTTCCGCAATTTAACGATTGAAGATACAGAAGAGAATGAGAAGGGATTAGAATCTATTCATGTATCGTATGAAAAACAACAAGGCCTTCTTTATGTGCAAGTACAAGATGATGCAGAAGCTCTAAAGATTTTACAACAGTTGCAAGAACAAGGTGTTACCTTACGACAATTTAAAATGTTAGAGCCGACGTTAAACGAAATCTTTGTAGAGAGGGCGAAATAACGATGCGTAAATTTTCTCACGTATTTTCATTTTATTTTAGAGAAGCATTTTTATCTAAAAAATCATTAATCACGAGTGCGATTTTATTTTTAGTTGTGTTTGGGCTTTTCGCATTTAATCATTTCACTGCTGATAATGATAAAGGAAAAGATAAAATTGCTGTAGTAACTGAAAGTGATACGTATAAAGTGCAAGAAAGTGATGTAACAAAGTTACTTCCGTCTGCTAAAGTAACTGTAGAAAATAAGGATAAGTTTAATGAGCTACGTAAGCAAGTAGAAGATGGCGATTTAGACGGTTTATTCCATATTACAGAAAAGAATGGTATTCCAGAAGTGACGTATATGTATAGTGGTTTTCCGAGCCAATCAATGGCTACACTTATGGCGAGTTATTTAAAGGAACAGTATACGGCGGTAATGATTGAAAAGAATAATGTATCTGCCGAAGTAGCAAAACAGTTACAGATGGAAATTCCGTTAAAGCAAGAGGCGGTAAAAGATCATGCATCTTCCTTTGGTATTGGCTATGTATTCTCGTTTGCTTTATATATGTTTATTATTGTGTTTGGAACTGCAATTGGGACGACGATAGCATCTGAAAAGTCGTCTCGTGTTATGGAGTTAATGCTTCCGAAAGTAAAACCATTAACAATGCTACATGCTAAAATTTTAGCAATTGTTTCTAGTGCTTTACTATTACTTATTACTGCTTCATTCGGTTTTCTTGTACCATATTTATTAGGTTGGGTAGACTTAGAAAATGCATCTTTAGTGGGACTTGCACTAGACTTTTCTAAATTGGATGCTGTAGTAATTAGTATGTTCGTTGTATATTTTGTTACGGGCTACTTACTATATGCAATGTTATATGCAGCGGTTGGTGCTGTTGTATCAAAAATTGAGGATGTACAATCTCTTTCGTTCCCAATTACAATGTTAGGTATAGCAGCATTTTTCATTAGTATTAAATCACTATTTGATCCTAATAGTACATTAGCTGTAGTTAGTTCATATATTCCATTCTTTACACCTATGGTTACATTTTCAAGGCTTGTAGCGGGTGAAGCAGGAACTGTAGAGATTATTGTGACTTTAGTCATTTTATTGGTGACTATTGCTATCGTCAATATACTTGCAAGCCGCATTTACGTAAACGGTGTAATGAATTACTCAGACAAAGTGAAATTTAAAGATTTAGCAAAATTTATAAAGCGTCAATAATGAGAGAAAAGTATGATTTCCTATTGAAATCATGCTTTTTCTTTATGTATAAATTAAAAATAGTATATAATAATAAGAGTCGTCTTTTAATAGAATGAATACAAAGGAGGGTGTGCAGATGGGGATTAGTAGTCGTTTTACAGTAGGTGTTCATATGCTGACATTACTTGCGATAGATCGAAACTCTCGCTGTACCTCTGAATGGATTGCCGGTAGTGTGAATACAAATCCAGTTGTGATTCGTCGCATTACAGGAATGTTGAAGAGAGCAGGACTTGTTGATGTACAAGCTGGTAAAGGTGGTACGACACTTGCTCGTGATTTAGAAGAAATTACATTACTTGATGTATATAAAGCAGTGGAAGTTGTAGAAGAAGGACAACTATTTTCCTTCCATGAGAATCCCAACATTGAATGTCCAGTAGGAGCTAATATTCAATCAGTATTAGAAATTATTTTAATGCAAGCGCAAGAAGCAATGGAAAACGTACTTGCAAATGTAACGGTAGATCAATTAGTTACAAATTTAAAGTCTAAAATGAAAGAGTAAAAAAGCGAGCATCCTCATAATGAGGGCTCGCCTTTTTTTATTCAGAAATATTGAAAATTCTATTTTTCAGTATTTAAAATGAATTTACCGACAATAGCTGCTACGATACCACCAAGAATTGGTGCAACGATGAATACCCATAGTTGAGAAAGTGCTTCTCCGCCAGCGAATAAAGCTGGTGCGATACTACGAGCTGGGTTAACAGAAGTTCCAGTTAACGGAATACCTAATAAGTGAACTAACACTAATGTGAAACCAATTACTAATCCAGCTAAAGAAGAGCTTCCTTTTTTACCTGTTACAGCAACGATCACTAATACGAATACGAAAGTTAAAATAAATTCAACTAGAAATGCTCCAGATAAACCAAGAGTTCCAAAACCATTTTGTCCTAAATTATCTAAAGGTGTTTTAGCAGATTTTAAAATTGTTACTAACGTTGCAGTTCCTAATAAACCACCTAAAATTTGAGCTAATACATAATAACAAAGTTCCATAGCGTTCATTCTTTTGTTGATGAACATAGCTACTGATACTGCTGGGTTAATGTGACATCCAGAAATTGTTCCGATGCTATATGCCATAGCTACAATAGATAGACCGAAAGCCATAGCGATTCCCAATGTTCCAATTCCTTCAATTCCGCCGCCAATGACAGCTACTCCAGTTCCGAATAATACAAGTACAAATGTACCAATAAATTCAGCGATTGCTTTTTTTAACATAATTTACCTCCTATTATTGCGCATGAAACGTATTATAACATAGGTTTTAGTGTAAACAGCTAATGAAATACTATTCTGATAAGGCGAAATAGGGGGACAATAAAAAAAGAGTATGGTTCTTTGTTAGAGAACCATACTCTTTTTTATGCTGTTTTTTTCTGCTTAACGATTGGAACAGGTCGATTTAAAATGCTATTTGCAACCATTCCTAACATAATAATAATCATTCCAAGTAGGGAAAGACCACCAGGGAATGAACCATTCAAGAAAACAATTTCGCCAAGCACGGTAAAGACCATCGTTCCAGCTTGCGTTGCTTCAACAGCTCCAAGTAGAGCGAGATTATCTTTTGCTAAGTCAGTAGCAAAGAAAAATGTCATCGTTGCAATTACGCCAGAACATAATGCTAATAAAAGTCCTTGCAACATTTGGCTGGATGTTGGAATACCAGTAGTAGAAAATCCGTATATACCAAGTAAAATTGTTATAGGTAGACTTCCTATTGCCATTCCTAATACACGTTGGAACGTATCAAGACGTCCGCCAACAAGTTCCATCATTTTACGGTTGCCGAATGGATATAAGAAGGCTGCTACTACGACAGGTAAAAAACCTGAAATGAACTGAGTCATTGTAATATGACCTGCTGCAGTCGCTTGCATACAAATTACACCAAGTAAAATAAATAATGCGACATATAAACTACGAAGTGGAATTTTTCCGCGTACAAGTTTTGTGCCTGATTTCGTTTCTATTTTAACGAAGAATAATGGTGATAAAAGTAGCCCTGCTAATATAGTAACTTGCCAAGTTCCAGCAACAAGCCAAGCTGGAGAAAAGACAGCTGCGAAACTTAATAAAGAATAGAAACCAATACCAGCAACGGACCCCCATCCGATCCACGCTAATGGATGTTTCTTTAATTCTTCCCATAAACCCCCTAAGTTTTTGCGAAATAAAACGATAAGGAATAAAATAGGGAGAGCAAATAAAAAACGGAAGGAAGCTGTCCAGGCCCAGCTCGTTCCAGATACATTCATCGCCCGATTAATAATAAAGGTTGCGGAAAAAAAGGCTGATGATAAAAGACCTAATAAAATTGCGCGCATGAAGTATAGCACTCCTTTCGGAATTTGATGATTATGTATAGTATAATATACTTAAAAATAATAAAAGTAAATTATTTTATACTTTAAGGTGGTTTTATAGATGAAAGAACATGAAGATATGCAAACGAAAGAAGTCATTCAGCAAGTAGGTCAGCTGTTAAGACAAATTCGAAATGAACAAAAATTAAGTTTAGAAGAATTAGCCCAAAAAACAGGGGTTAGTAAATTAACATTAGGAAAGATTGAAAGAGGCGAAACGAATCCGACATTAGCTGTCATCTGGAAAATAACGAAAGGGTTATCGATTCCTTTATCGAGATTGATGGTTGTTGGAGAACCTGTAGCTGTGGCGCGCTGCGGAGAAGGATTTGCAGTAGATGTAGGACAAGCATGGCATTTAGAAACGATGTTCCGCTATACGAAAGAAACGGGGATGGAAATGCACCGTGCTTGTTTAAGATCGAATAGTATATATGAACCAGAAGCTCATCATGAAGGTGCTATTGAGCTTGTAACAGTAATGAAAGGGAAAGTATCGATTCAAGTAGAAAGCGATGTATACGAATTAAATGAGTTTGACTCTATTCAATTTGAAGCGAATAAAAAACATAGTTATAGAAATGAAGAAGATGAAGTAGCAGTATTACATTTAACGATGAAATATTCTTCATGAAAAAATCCCCTATAGAAAAATCTATAGGGGATTTTTTATATGCTATGCTCAAATATATGAAAGAATGTTATTAGTAAGAGCGTGGCATAAGTAATAAACAAATAAAATAAACTAAAAATCCCGTCCCAAAACATAAAATAGCAATGACCCAAAGTATGCGAATGAGAGTAGAGCTAATATCAAAATATTCCCCTAAACCACCGCATATACCAAATAGCATTTTATCAGTTTCGGATTTACATAATCTTTTTGACATCTTCCAATTCACTCCTTTTTATCCCGCTATTTGCCGGGCAGTAAGACCTCCATCTCAAAATTCAACGAAAGAAAAGAAGTTAGGTGGAGGTCAACTGCTCGTAAAAGCCCGATTAGTGAGGGATCAACAAAACGCCCACTGATCAAAGTTTCACTTTATAGCAAGCTATATACTTCTATTCTATATGGAAATTTATGAGAAGACTATGAGGTTGTATGACATTTTTTTTAGGAAACAGTCGTATTAATTGTCTTAATTTTCAGTTGATATTAAAATTATAGTAAGAGATATGAGGTGACTTTTAATAAAGGGTGGGGGAATAGAGATGACAATATATTGGTTGACTAATGTAACGCTTGAATCAGGATATACATATGAAGAGGGGAGAATTTCCCAAACAGAAACAGAGTTATGTAGTTTACTCATTGAAGATGGACGAATTAAAAGGATGATAGCAGGGGCTGTTCAAGAGGAAGGGGTACTCATTCTTGATGCCAATCGTTTATTGATTTTGCCTGCTTTCGAAGAAATGCATATTCATATTGATAAGACGTATTATAGTGGCCCTTGGAAAGCTTGTATGCCAGCAGAGAATATTTTTACACGTTTTCATGAAGAAGAAAAAATTCTGCCAAAGCAATTAGCAACTGCTCAAGATAGAGCGAAAAATATGCTAGCGTTATTGCTTCGAAATGGTGCAACGAATATTAGAACGCATTGTAATGTTGATCCGATTATTGGACTTGGTAATTTGGAGGCGACGTTAGCCGCGTTGGAAACATATAAAAATCAGGTTTCTGGTAGAATCGTTGCTTTTCCGCAACATGGATTATTGCGCAGTAATTCTGTACAACTTGTGAAAGATGCGATGCGTATGGGAGCGCATCTAGTAGGCGGAGTGGATCCAGCTACAGTGGATAATGATATTGAAAAATCATTACATACAATTATGGATATCGCAGTAGAATTTAATGCGGGTGTTGATATTCATCTGCACGATGCAAATAATCTTGGAACGTTTACAATGAAGCGATTGGCAAGTCTAACAGAAGAAGCGGGATGGCAAGGTCGCGTCACAATTAGCCATGCGCTTGGACTTGGTGGTGTTGCGGATAAAGAAGCTGAAGAAGTGGCAGAAAGACTAGCTGCTTTAAACATTGATATTACTTCAACAGTGCCAATTGGGAAACAAGTAATCCCGATTCCGTTATTAGATAAAAAAGGTGTGAAAGTTTCATTAGGAAATGATAGTATTACAGATCATTGGTCACCGTTTGGAACAGGTGATATGCTGCAAAAGGCAAATCGATTAGCAGAGCGTTTCGGATGGAGTAACGAAAGGTCTTTAGGAAAAGCCCTTCGCTTTATTACAGGTGGAAAAGAAACGTTAAACAATGAAGGGAAGCGAGCATGGCCGAATGTAGGAGATGAAGCGAGTTTTGTTTTGACGAATGCAACATGTACTGCTGAAGCGGTAGCGCGTCAAACAGAGAAGTGTTTAGTCGTGCATAAAGGAAATATTGTTGTTGGGAGTTTAAATGAGGTGGAATTAAATAATCTTGTGTAAAAGAATCGTTTGAATGTTTTGAGGAGGGTTCTAATTGTGAGTGTAGAACTCTTCTTTTTTATGCTTACAATATATTTTTTATAAGGAAGTTAGAAGGGATGAAGAATTTGGACAATCAACATAACCAAAATCATATTATGGGAACTTTGCAATGGTTTATATTTTTATTAGCGAATTCAATCGCACTACCAATTGTCGTTGGTGGATTATTTCATCTTACGACGGAAGAAATATTTTATTTGATGCAGCGTACATTTTTTGTAGTTGGTATATCTTCTTTTTTACAAGGGTGGCTTGGACATAGACTACCAATTGCGGATGGACCAGCTGGATCTTGGGTTGGCGTATTTACCGTGCTTGCTTACGCAACTGTCGGGCAAGATCAATTACATAGTACGTTGCAAATTTTAGAATTAGCAATGATAATTTCCGGTGTTATTTTAATAGGATTAGGAGTAACTGGCTTTATCGGACGTATTTTATTTTTATTTACGCCGCTTGTGACAGGGACGTTTTTACTTTTATTATGTTTACAATTAAGTGGTGTATTTCTAAAAGGAATGCTAGGAATTACAGCTACCGTTTCTCAAATCGATGGATTTACAGCGATAATTGCGTTTAGCATATTTCTGTTCGTTATTATACTATCTAATTTTGGAAAAGGTTTTGTCAAAAGTTATGCAGTTTTAATAGGATTAATTAGTGGGTGGATTCTTTTTCTCATTGCAGGAAAAGTGACGATTCCATCTCAAGTAACTCATTTTGTGCAACTTCCACATATATTTGCTTGGGGACTTCCAAAGTGGAATACAGGTATGGCTGTATCAAGTTTCGTTATGGTATGTATTTTAGTTTCAAATACAGTGGCAGCTATTATAGCGATCAATCAAGCTACCATTCAAAAAGGGACTATTGAACAGAAGCAGTTGAAGGATGGTACGTGGGTTGGAGGGATTTCGCATATCATTTCTTCTGTATTTTCAACTGTAGGTGTCGTGCCGTTACCAGCAACGGCAGGATTTATACGTTTAACGAAACAAAAATATATACGATCGTTCTTACTTGCATGTATGTTACTAATCGTAATGTCGCTGTTCCCGATTATTATTCGTTACTTAGCATCGTTACCATCTGCTGTCGCATCTGCGGTTTTAATGGCTTCGTTCGTACAGCTAATTGGAATTGGATTTCATAATATAAAACAAGTGCCAATGAATGAAAGGAATGTAACGATTTTAGGAGTTGCTGTTTTATTTGGAAGCGGTGTTATGTTTTTGCCGTCTGGAGCACTCCAATCCTTGCCGTCAGTGATGCAATATATATTCGGAAATGGTTTGTTCGTAGGTACAGTTGTTAGCATATTACTAGAACAAATATGGCGTACTGAAAAGTGAGTGGATACAAAGAGTGTCTGCACTGTATAAAAGTCTAAAATAACATGTGAAATAAAGCCCATTTTCATTCACCACCCGCACATTTCGTTCATACAATATCTTGACTAAATAAACACCCAACTTACACATACACGGCTCTGGCTTAAGCAAGGAGGGTTATACCAGTTGAAGGAAAAAGCGTATCAATCTAAACCGTTACTCACAAAGAGAGAGAGAGAAGTATTTGAATTACTGGTTCAAGATAAAACAACGAAGGAAATTGCAGGTGAACTTTTTATCAGTGAAAAAACAGTACGCAACCACATCTCAAACGCAATGCAAAAGCTAGGGGTTAAAGGACGTTCACAAGCAGTTGTTGAGCTTCTGCGCATGGGAGAGCTCGAACTATAAAAAGAAGGCCGACTTTTATATGAAGAGTCGGCTATTTTTCTGCCTGTTTCATGTTCTATATGAATGATAAGAATGATTCATACATAAATAGGTAGTAAGGAGGGGATATGTTGAAAAGGGTATTGTTAGTTTCAACAAGCGCTCATGATATGAATGGACACCCGACTGGTTTGTGGCTGGAAGAGCTCGCAGCTCCTTATAATGTGTTTAAAAAGGCTAAGTTCGATGTGGATGTTGTGTCGATAAAGGGCGGTAGAGTCCCTATTGATAGAGTGTCTATTCCAAATGGCATACCTCGTGAATTTAAGTATGTCGCATCTTTATTGCAAAATACGAAGCCGATCTCAAATGTTCATTTTTCGGATTATGATGCAGTTTTATTTGGTGGTGGGCACGGGGCGATTGTAGATTTTCCAGGTAATCCATATGTTGCAAATTTGATTGAGAATATGTACAACAATAACCGGATTGTAGCGGCTGTTTGTCACGGAGTAAGTTCTTTGGTCGGTGTGAAAAATAAGGACGGCTCGTTTTTTAGTGCGGGTAAGCGTATAACGGGTTATACAAATGATGAAGAAAAAGTTGTGCATTTAGAAAAGCGAGTGCCGTTTTTATTAGAAAGTAAATTAAAAGAAGAAGGGGCTTTGTTTTATGTTGCTCCAAATTTCACGCCGCATGTCGTAGTAGATAGGGCTTTAATTACAGGGCAAAATCCGCAGTCTAGTATGGAAATAGGGAAAGCTATAAGAAGAGCTGTCGATAAATTCTAGAAAAAGTGCTCGCTACTCATAAAGGTAGCGGGCATTTTTTCTGTAGTGTAAATGAAAAATCTCTTAAACCCAAAAGATGTATTGAGTATAATGACTTCATTTATAATTAATCGTGAATTTGCTATACTATTTTGTATGGACAAAAGGGGAGGCTCTTTTAATGAGAAAAGTTGCGTGTGCAAACACTTATATTAATAAAATAAAGCCTGTTATTAGAAGAACGAGTTTTAGCCAATTGAAAATAGATGAAATTGCGAAGTATATGGATATTAGTAAAGCTACTTTATATAAACGTTTTTCTTCAAAAGATGAGATTATTGAAGCTGTGGTAGAAGATTTTATAAACTACCTTCTTGAAGGAGATGCGGATAATCAAGATGAAAGTATGTCTTTTGCAGAACGTTTCCAAAAGACGTTTATCCATTCTTTAAAATGTGTGACATATATTTCTGATGTCTTTTTACAAGATTTGAAAGAGGCGTATCCGCACTTATCTGATCAGTTAGTTGCTGCACAACAAAATCGTAATCATAATTTGCAAATGTTTTTTGAAACTGGTATGGAACAAGGATACTTTAATAAAATGAATGCACAATTATTTATGGTGCAAGATGATGTGATGTTAAGACGTATTATAGATCATTCTTTTTGTATTCAGTACGATATTACGTTAAAGAAAGCGATACTTGATTTTTATCAACTAAAGAAGTATCAACTTTTTAAACCAGAGTATATAGAAGCGATTGATGATTCAGAAATTGAAAAAGAAGTTATTGCTATTTTGCAAATGATTTCGTAAAAAAGCAGATCTCCCTTAATAGAGGGGAATCTGCTTTTTTAGTACATATTATTTTTCTAAATGCTTTAATACTAATTCAGCTACTGGACCACCTGAAGCTGGGTTTTGGCCAGTGATAACCCGATTATCTTCTACAGCAAAAGCTTCCCAAGGTTGCGCAGCTTTTTCGTAAAGTCCTCCATTTTTAATAAGTTCATCTTCTGTTAAAAATGGAACGAATTGATCCAATTCAGCTAGTTTTTCTTCTTCATTTGAAAATCCTGTTACTTTTTTACCACTAATTAAACGTTCCCCATTACTTAATGTAATATGAAATAAACTAGCAGCTCCGTGACAAACAGAGGAAACAATTCCACCATTTTCATAAATGTTGCGGCTGATCATTTGAAGTTCTTTATTTTCTGGGAAGTCCCAAATCACACCATGACCGCCTGCGTAATAAATCACAGCGTAGTCTGCTGGATTCACTTCACTCGGTTTCATTGTAGAACCGAGACGATTCATAAATTCTTTCTTTTGATACCATCCCCAATCGATGCTCTCCGCCATTGCTAAACTGTGCGGATCAATCGGTGTATAACCACCTTGTGGACTGGCATAATCTACTTCGTAACCAGCTTCTTCTACTTTTTTAACGAAATGAACAGCTTCACCAAGCCAAAGCCCAGTAGCTCTATTTAAATTTGGATATTTTTCTACGCTCGTTAATACAACTAACATTTTTTTCTTCATCATAATCCTCCTGTAATGTTTCTTCTATATAAAAGTTCATTATTTTATTAAGTTAGAAATTGCAAATTTGAATAACTATGCCAGTCCTCCTTATATCAGATTCGAAATTAGTGTATAACAATTTTTGAACAAAGTAAACTAAAAACACTAAATTAGTTTACTTTGTATATTTTTCGTTGACAAACTGTAATGCTGAAACTATGATAGTTCCATGAATATCGAACAAGGTACATGTTTCGTTTCGAATTCAGTTTGTCGCGCGATAAATTTATACATTTGATGAAGTTGTTTAGTGGTGATAGAGGAGCTAAACAAATTTATTTTTCATTTACAGTTACTACAATCAGGAGAGGTGTTACACATGGGGAAAGATATAAGCAGCCATTCAAAATGGTTTGTTTTCACATTATGTTTTATCGTTTTATTAGGACCGATGAATGCGGTTTTATTTAATGTAGCTTTAGAGGATATGGCTCATGATTTATCCATTAGTCAATCGAAAGTAAGTTGGGTTGTAGTAGGTTATTCCTTAGTTGTCGGTATTGGTTCGATGATATATGGGAAGCTGGCTGATCGTTATAGTGTGAAAAAACTATTAATTATTTCAATTATCATATTTGTAGTGGGCTCTATTATTGGATTTATGAATCAATCTTATGCAATTACCATTCTTGCAAGATTAGTGCAGGCGAGCGGGGGTGCGGCGTTTATTGCGCTTAGTATGATTGCGGTGGCAAAATTAGTTGTTCCTCATAAGAAGCCTGGTGCGTTAGCGATGATTAGTTCTTCTATTGCATTAGCGATAGGTATTGGTCCTTTAGTTGGCGGGGCTATTACAAATACACTAGGGTGGCCATATTTATTTTTATTTATGGTTATTTCAGTAGTGGGGATTTTCTTACTTATAAAATTTATGCCAGAAGAAGCGTTGCATACGGATGAAGCGTTTCCTTTTGATTACATTGGAGCGGCGTTACTATTTGCATTCATTACGACTATTTTATTAGGTGTAAATATTAATAGTTGGTTATTTGTGTTATCGATAATTTTCTTGTTTTTATTCAAGGTTCGTATGAAGAAAGCGGAGCATCCATTTATCGATATTGAGTTATTTTCGAACAAAGCATTTCTTCGTTTAATAACAGTCGGATTTATAATTAATGTGGCGTTATGTGCTAATTTATTATTATTGCCATTACTGTTAGGAAGAGTGCACGGATTGTCGCCATTTGTTATCGGAATTGTATTATTTGTTGCATCACTCTTTGGTATTGTGTCTAGTTTTATTACTGGAAAGATTGTCCCTTCGTTTGGAAATGTGAATATGATTTATGTAGCGTCGGTCATTATGATCGTTGGCTTTTTAATTTTAGGGTTTATTCCGAATGGAAGTATAGTCGTTATTGTATTGGCGATTATTTTAACGTTTATGAGTTATTCAGCCATTCAAGTATCATTAAACACATTTATACCGAAAACATTACATCCGGCTAAAGTTGGGGTCGGTCTTGGTTTATATAATTTAATTAACTTTTTCGGTATGGCATTTGGACCAGCTGTAGCGAGCAAAATTATGGAATCCACAAATAGTTATCGTTTGAATTTTATTTTAATCGTTATGTTAATTTCTGCTCATTTCTTCTTATTAATAGGAATGTCTTCTTTCCAAAAAAAGATGGAGCAATAAAGATATACTTTATTATAGAAGAAACCGACTTTCATATAGAAGGTCGGTTATTTTTCTGTCTTGCAAATTATGAAAAAAAGGAGCAAAATAAAAAAGGTCCTAGTCTATACAGGTACTAATGAAAATTTTCATACAGAAGCAGTTTAAGTGAGCGAACTTAAAGTGTGTAAAATATAATGATAAAATAAGATGATGAATGAGAAAACGGGTGATGAAGTTGAATAGAGCAATAGGTGTTATCGATTCAGGAGTTGGCGGTTTAACAGTAGCGAAGGAATTAATTCGTCAGTTGCCGAAAGAGCGCATTATATATTTAGGGGATACAGCACGTTGCCCTTATGGTCCACGTTCTCGAGAAGAGGTGCGCCAATTTACGTGGGAAATGACAGAGCATTTACTAGATTTAAATATCAAAATGTTAGTTATTGCGTGTAATACAGCAACTGCGGTTGTATTAGAAGAGATGCAGAAACAATTACCAATTCCAGTGGTAGGAGTTATTCACCCAGGATCACGTACAGCTTTAAAAGTGACAAACACGTATCATGTTGGAATTATTGGAACGATTGGAACGGTGAAAAGTGGTGCATACGAAGAAGCGTTAAAGTCTATTAATAACCGTGTTATGGTAGAAAGTTTAGCGTGTCCGCCTTTCGTTGAGCTTGTAGAGAGTGGCAATTTTGAAAGTGAAATGGCATATGAAGTTGTAAGAGAAACATTGCAACCGCTGAAAAATACTGATATTGATACACTTATTTTAGGTTGTACACATTATCCAATTTTAGGTCCTGTTATAAAAAAAGTAATGGGGGATAAAGTGCAACTAATTAGTTCAGGTGATGAAACAGCGCGTGAAGTGAGTACAATTTTATACCATAGTAAAATGTTGAATGAGGGAGAGGAACAAAGTGATCATCTCTTCTTAACAACAGGAAAAATAGGCCTATTTAAAGAAATTGCATCAAAATGGTTTGGTCAACCGATTGAAAATGTGAAACATATTTATTTAGAAAAAGAATAATAGTAGAATTCATATAAGTGAGCTCCTGAGAAATCAGGAGTTTTTTGTTTATCCCACTGATTAAAGTTTCACTTTATAAGAAGCACAGCTAGTTCTAAAACATGAAACAGCTCGTATACATAATAGTACAAACTTAGATTTTAGGGGGGAATGGCATGCCTAAATCCACTTTTAAATGGGTTGTTGGTGCTACTGTGAGCGCTGTTTTACTAACAGGGTGTGGCTTTATAAATCAGGAGAAAGCAACGGAACAAATTGATCCGCCAAAACAAGTTACGTATACAGAGGGTGGAAAGAAAGAAGTAGCTAAGAAAGATAAGCAAGGACAAACGGTGAATAGAGAACTATACCTTGTTGATAAAAATGGTTATGTTGTACCGCAAACGTTAGCTGTACCTACTTCGAAAGCAAACGAGGTTATGCAGCAAACGTTAGAGTACCTTGTGAAAGATGGACCGGTAACGAATTTATTACCAAATGGGTTCCGCGCAGTCATTCCAGCGAATACATCGATGACCTTAGATTTGAAAAAAGATGGGACGGCAGTCATTGATTTCTCTAAAGAAATGAAAAACTATGCAAAAGAAGAAGAGCGTCAAATTGTTGAGTCAATAGCGTGGACGTTGACGCAATTTAAAGAAGTAAAACAAGTGCAGTTCCAAATAAATGGTGAGAAATTGGCGAAGATGCCTGTTGGTGGTACACCGCTTGGGGAAGGGGTGAGCCGTGCTAATGGTATCAACTTCGATGATGAACAAGTAGCGGATGTCACAAATACAAAACCGGTTACACTTTATTTTATGGCACAAAATAATAATAAACAACAATACTACGTACCAGTAACACGCCGAGTTGTAGAAGGAAAAGAAAATGATTATGCAGCAATTATAGATGAACTTGTAAAAGGACCGATTCATCAGTCTCTTCTGAATGATTTTAATCCAGGAGTTAAGCTGATTACGAACCCGAAATTACAAGATGGAAATCTTACATTAAACTTTAATGAAAATATATTTATAAACCCAGATAAAAATATGGTTTCGAATTACGTATTGAAATCGTTAGTTTTATCTTTAACAGAAAAGAAAGGCGTGAAAAGTGTTTCTATTGAAGTGAATGGTAAAGCGAATCTTATAGATGAAAAGGGCGGAAAGTTAATAAAACCTGTAGATCGTCCAGAAAACGTGAATACAGGTAGTTTTTAATCGTCAATAATTTGATATACTTAATTAAGTAAGAAAGGGGAATTGCTTTTTGGGTTCTCCTTCTTTTATTGTATACATATCATACATTTAAATTTGGCTATACTAACAAGTAGTTATGAGGAGGTTATTTTTATGCGAGTAGATGGTAGAGAGAAAACAGAATTACGCCATATACATATTCATACGAATTATTTAAAAAATCCAGAGGGATCAGTATTAATTGAGGTTGGGGATACAAAGGTAATTTGCTCAGCGACAATTGAAGAGCGTGTCCCGCCGTTTATGCGTGGAGAAGGAAAGGGCTGGGTAACAGCTGAATATGCGATGATTCCACGTGCAACAGAACAACGTACAATTAGGGAGTCAAGTAAAGGGAAAGTAACAGGACGTACAATGGAAATCCAGCGTTTAATTGGACGAGCATTACGTGCGGTAGTTGACTTAGAAGCGCTTGGTGAGAGAACGGTTTGGATTGATTGTGACGTTATTCAAGCGGATGGTGGAACGAGAACTGCTTCTATTACAGGTGCATATGTAGCGATGGTATTAGCGTTTGAGAAGTTATTACAAGCAGAAAAAGTATCTAAAATTCCAGTAAAAGATTATTTAGCAGCAACGTCAGTAGGGATTGTTGAAGAGCAAGGTGTTGTTTTAGATTTAAACTATGTAGAAGATTCTAAAGCAGATGTTGATATGAACGTAATTATGACTGGAAAAGGCCAGTTTGTTGAAGTGCAAGGAACTGGAGAAGAAGCGACGTTTAGCAGAGCACAGTTAAATGAATTACTGGATGCTGCGGAACAAGGTATTTTCCAACTGATTGACATGCAAAAAGAAGCGTTAGGTGACATCGTATCTCATATAGAGTAGAGGTGGAAAGTATGAAACAAGTTGTTGTAGCGACAAAAAATATGGGGAAAGTACGTGAATTTGCTGAGTTATTTGAGCGATTTGATTTAGAAGTAAAATCATTACACGATTTTCCTCATATTGAAGAAGTCGAAGAAACTGGTGAAACATTTGAAGAAAATGCGATCTTAAAAGCGAATAGTCTGAGTAGACAACTGAATGCAATCGTAATTGCGGATGATTCAGGTCTTATTGTAGATGCTTTAAATGGAAAACCAGGCGTGTATTCAGCTCGTTTTGCTGGAGAGCCGAAAGATGATCAAGCGAATATTGATAAAGTTTTACAAGAATTAAATGACGTAGCGTTTGAAAAGCGTAAAGCTCGTTTCTACTGTGCACTAGCAGTGGCTTTCCCTGAAGGTGATAAAAAGCCTGTCATTGTAAACGGGACGTGCGAAGGGTATATTTTAGAACAGCGCCGCGGGGAAAACGGATTTGGATATGATCCGATTTTTTATGTGGAAGAATATAAAAAAGCGATGGCGGAACTAAGTTCAGATGAGAAGAATGCCATTAGTCACCGCGGACGTGCTCTTCGTAAGTTAGAAGAAAAAATCCCTGAATGGTTTTTAGGAGAATAAGGGAGAGAGATTGATGAAAGCTTTAATCGTAAGCGATAGTCATAGCTCTGTGAAGGAATTACAGCAGTTGAAAGAGAAATATGAAGGAAAAGTAGATGTCATGATTCATTGCGGTGATTCAGAGCTAACGCCTGCTCATGAAGAGCTGCAAGGTTTCCATGTTGTAAAAGGAAACTGTGATTATGCTAACTTTCAAGATGAAATTGTAACTGATGTAGATGGCATTCGTTTCGTAGTTGTGCACGGACATCGTCATAACGTGAAAATGACATTACAAACATTAGCGTACTATGCAGAAGAGGTAGGGGCGCAAGTCGCATGCTTCGGACACTCTCACGTATTAGGTGCGGAATTAATAGAAGGCGTATTATTTATTAATCCAGGTAGTATTTTATTACCGCGTCAGCGTGTAGAAAAGACATTTGCTTTATTAGAAATGGATGAAAATCAAATGGAAGTTCGTTTTGAAACATTAGACGGACAACTAGTTGAACAAGCAGTTTTTAAAAGAGGATAAGAAAAATTATCCTCTTTTAAAAAAGGTGTTGACTTTATGTATGGTTATACATATAATAAATATTGTCGATAGGGCAACAGCGCTAACGAAGAAAAATAAAATAACATATGCGGGTGTAGTTTAGTGGTAAAACAAGAGCCTTCCAAGCTCTGGTCGAGAGTTCGATTCTCTTCACCCGCTCCATGTCCCAGTAGCTCAGCCGGATAGAGCATACGCCTTCTAAGCGTACGGTCGGGAGTTCGAATCTCTCCTGGGACGCTAAAAAAACCTTGTTATCTTTTGATAACAAGGTTTTTTGTTTGTCTAAAAATTGATGTATGCGCAAGAAGTTTAAAAATATTATAACGGAATATATGATAATGAGTATATGAAACGGATTAAAAAGCATTAAAAAAGAGCGCCGTTTATGCGCCCTGTTCCTCATATTTAATTTAAAGAATCAATAGGCTTATGATGGAACTCAAATCCATATCTAGATTCTCCTAATTGTTCACTTACAATGTTATAAAACTTTTTACCATTCTAGTACGATTGAGCAGCCGTTATCAGAACTTATCCCTGGCAGTGTGTTACAATTAATCGAAGCGGAAAGCGAGGATCTCCAATTGACTGGACGTGTGATTGGACAGTTTAAGAAGGTTGTATAAAAAGGGAGATGGCGCAAAGATGGCGAAATCAAAAGAGAATAATTTAACAGAGAAATTGGCAGAAGGTAAACGAAAATATGGTGACGGCAACTTTACAATACAGAACATCGGTGATGAAACTGACCCGAATTGGACTGTCGTAAAAAATGTGAGGAAGGGATCGGCAGGCATTCGCGAAGAGGAAGATATATTAAGACTGCGATCAAAATATATAAAATAGTACGGAAATGGGCGGGTCGGGAGTTGGAATTGGAATCTTTCCTGGGACGCTAAGAAAACCTTGTTATCTTTTGATAACAAGGTTTTTTGTTTAGTTATTAATAAACTTTTCAAAGACAAAACCATAATCTTTCACGTTATATTGTTTCTTCGTATCAACGAGCCAGTTAAAAGCGATCTCGTTCATTTCTTTAAATTGGTCTGCTAAATTTACTTGTGCGTTTGAAATACGGCTGAAAGCGTTAGATGCCATATCTAAACTTTTATGTGCATACTGCAATGTAATACCGTTGTCGTATGAAATTTCTTCGATTTTAAGTAAAGCTTTATATAAATCTTTTAATTCTTCAATATGTTTTTTATGAACATCAATTGAATAATGCTCATCGCCCATTTGAAACTTAATTTCTACATCTAAATCAATCGTTCCCGCAGTTTCGAGTGCTACGTTTTTAATTAGATATTTACTATAGCTATAGCGGCGAAGTGTACGCTTTTTGCTTGTCGCACTTGTACCGTCTAGGTGGATTAATCCTTTGTTTGTGAAGCAGTATTCATCTGACTTTGATTTAATTAGAAAATAAATTTTTTCTCCATCTTCATGCATCACGTAATCATCAGCATCAACTTTATCATAATCTTTCGGTGTAATGACAGAACCTACATCGCTTAGTCCTAATACATCTGCAGCCATTTTTTTAAACATATATAATCCCCCTTGTAAATTAAATTCTTAATTGTACAAAAATATTTTAACATGATTTTAATCCGGTGTTTTCCTGTAATACGAAAATATTTGAAGGTAAGTTAAGAAGATTAAAGAATATTATTTTAAAAATATGTAAAAAGGTGTTGAGGGAAAGTGCACCATCATACAAAAACAAAAGGAGATTAAGCGGTTTTAAAGGCTCAAGTGGATTTGTATGAAAAGGGATATATGATTTTAACGCCACAAACGGAACATTCTTCGTTTGATCTTGCAGTGTATAAAGATGGAATGTTTAAGAGGGTACAAGTGAAATATAGAGAATTGAACTCGAGAGGGATTCTTGAAGTTAGATTCCGATCTAGTTATTCTACGGCAAGTGGAGTCGCTACAAAAGAAGTGAATAAATAAGAAATAGATGTGTATTGCGTATATTGTCTTCAAACGGATTCTTGTTATTATTTCAATCCAAAATTATTTAGTAAATCTATTAGTTTAAGAATAGATTCTCCCAAAAATAAACAAGAGAAAAAAGTTAGTTTTGCAAGTGAGTATAGAGAAATTCCGTGAAAACCTCTCAAGTGATATGAGGTGTTTTTCTATCCTTTTTGAAATCTTACAACTCTGTAAGGTAACTGTAAGGTAGTTCGATGGTAACAACTTGCTAATCCTCTATAATGAAAGTAACAACGATAAAACGAGGAGGAAGAAATGATGAAAGGATTAATCGTAACGGGTTTAACAGTTGCTTTTGGATTTGTGGCGTATGAGAAATTAATGTATGTAGTTGATGTTGTAAAACATTTAATCGCTTAGCAAAAAAACAGCCATGAGAGGGAAAGGGAATGAGTGAATGAATGGAATGGTTATTTGGAATTATAGGTACTTGTAGTGTAGTGTTATTGTTCTTTGTCCCGAGTGGTATACTTAGTTTGACAACGAGTATGTTCTTCTTAAGTTTGTTTGCTTGTACGATGCTTATTATTATGTTTTTAATGAAGCGAAGTAAACCAATCTTCTATTTTAGCATGATTGTTATGGCAATCATTGTTCTCCAAATTATTACCCTTGTTATATACCCCACTATTATAAAAGCTTTCCATTAATGATGAATCCTCTGCTTTAATTGCTGAGGGTTTTTGTTTGCGCATTTTTAATTTTTAGTAAGGGTTTGTTTATATTGAAATATAAAAATTAAATATTTTCATATTTCAAACAAAGGGTTTTGGGATGTTGTGTTCTCATTACTCATTTGATATATTTACTTTAAAGATAATTAAAATCTAGAAAAAGAGGCGGACGTATGGATAAAAAAGAAAATACGGTCGTATTGTTTCCGCAGCTATCAGAGCGATATATTGATGAAGGTTTTTTAGCACTGAAAGAGCGGAAATTCGAAGATGCATTGCGCTGCTTTGAAATATTACGTCAGTATAATGCAGAAACGGAACAAACAGAACTAGCTTCGGTTATTTGTTTGTTAGAATTAAAGCATATGGAAGAAGCGAAAGACAAATGTGAACAGTTGCTTGAAATGGGAGCTGTATTATTTGGTGATATTCTTGAAACATATGTGACGATTTTAGTTCAAACAAATGATTATGAAGGCGTTATTGAAACCGTCGAAAAAGTTTTGCAAACGAAAGATATAATGCCTGAGCAAAAGGAAAAATTAGCGCAGCTCGCTTTATTTGCAGAAGGTATGTTAAATGAAGTAGATACGTCACTAGTCGATTCGAATTTTGAGTTGGATGAATTTACTAATGAAATGTTTGGAGAAAACTTTGGGCAAAAGCTAAGAGCGATTCAGCAACTTTCGTTAAAAGACTTGGATCTTGCATTACCTATTTTAAAGAAATTTTTAATAGACGAAAAACAGCACCCTTATTTGAAAACTTCTATTTTGTATAAAATGATAGAGAATCAAATAGAAGAAGAGATAGAGGTAGAAAAGTTTGGGAATACGATCAAGATAATTCCAGCATTTACAGGTCATAATGAGGAGCAATCCGATAACATTATACATACATTATCAAGTCGATTAGAGCAAAATTATCCCGATATATTTGAAGCGATGGTTACATATTGGAAAGAATTGCGAATTAGCGTTTTCCCATTCGCCCTATTAATGGATAAAGTGGAGATTTGGGCTGCTGTTTTAGAGAGAATTGGAAGAAAGCGTTTCGGATTGACTATTAATGAAGAAGAGCTTATGACAGCGTATAATATTGAATTAGAAGAGTTTCATATTGCCTATCAATGGTTATTACGTGTTGAAAGAGATGGATATTTGCCCGTATAATTATGAAAAAGAATCGTTCGGTTCTTGAAACGAGCATATTCTATGTTATAATGTAAGGGTTGCAAAAGGCAGAAATCTGCCTGTTTGTAAGAGAAGAGAAGTGTAATTCTCTTACTTAATATGTTTCATATTATTCTCGAACAAAATATACCGTAGTTGTCTTTTAGGCAATTAATAGATTGGAACATTATATCTGAAAGCTTTTGCTAGAGGATTATTTGTACTTTTGTTATTTCAAAAAAGAGATAATGAAGATTTTAATCTATAGAGGTATGTGCATACATTATTATAGTTGGAGGGAAAGAATAAATGGCTGCAAAATGGGAAAAATTAGAAGGTAACGTAGGCGTTTTAACAATCGAAGTTGATGCTAAAGAAGTAAACAACTCTATCGACGCTGCGTTCAAAAAAGTAGTACAAACAATCAACGTACCAGGTTTCCGTAAAGGAAAAATGCCTCGTCCGTTATTCGAACAACGCTTTGGTATCGAATCTTTATATCAAGATGCTATAGATATCATCTTACCAAAAGCATACGGTGAAGCGATTGATGAAGCTGGTATCTTCCCAGTTGATCATCCTGAAATCAACATCGAGAAGTTCGAAAAAAATGCTAACCTTATCTTCACTGCAAAAGTTACAGTGAAACCTGAAGTTAAATTAGGTGAGTACAAAGGTTTAGCGGTAGAAAAAGTTGAAACAACTGTAACTGATGAAGATGTAGAGAACGAATTAAAATCTTTACAAGAGCGTCAAGCTGAACTAGTTGTTAAAGAAGAAGGAACTGTTGAAAACGGTGATACAGCTGTAATCGACTTCGAAGGTTTCGTTGATGGCGAAGCATTTGAAGGCGGAAAAGGCGAAAACTACTCTCTTGCAATCGGTTCTGGTACTTTCATCCCTGGTTTCGAAGAGCAAGTAATTGGTCTTAAATCTGGTGATTCTAAAGAAGTTGAAGTATCATTCCCAGAAGAGTACCATGCTGCTGAATTAGCTGGCAAACCAGCTACATTCAAAGTAACAATTCACGAAATCAAAACAAAAGAACTTCCTGAGTTAAACGACGAGTTCGCTAAAGAAGCTGACGAAGAAGTTGCAACTCTTGATGAATTAAAAACAAAACTTCGTACAAACTTAGAAGAAGGCAAAAAGCACGAAGCTGAGCACAAAGTACGTGACGAAGTAGTAGAATTAGCTGCTGCTAACGCTGAAATCGAGATTCCGGAAGCTATGATCGACACTGAGTTAGATCGTATGGTTCGTGAATTCGAGCAACGTTTAAGCCAACAAGGTATGAACCTTGAGCTTTACTACCAATTCACAGGTACTGACGCTGACAAGTTAAAAGAGCAAATGAAAGAAGACGCTCAAAAACGCGTAAGAATCAATCTTGTTCTTGAAGCTATCATTGAAGCTGAAAACATCGAAGTTACTGAAGAAGAAGTAACTGCAGAAGTTGAAAAAATGGCTGAAATGTACGGTATGCCAGTAGACGCTATCAAGCAAGCTCTTGGAAGTGTAGACGCTTTATCTGAAGACCTTAAAGTGCGTAAAGCTGTAGACTTCTTAGTAGACAACGCTGCATAATAAAATAACAAGGCGCGATTTTAATCGTGCCTTGTTTTATAAATATAGAAATATATTTATAAAACTTTTTGATGAAGAAGGAAAAGTTCCTTTGTAAGTCGAATATACATATTTCAAAAGTTTTAAAATTTTTTTATTTGTACATAACTAGTCATATTATTTGTATTTCTCGCCACGTAGTGACATAATATGTATTTACATACGATACATTTATCGTGTACATACGAAGGCAAGAGGTTAGCACTTTGTAAGGGGTGTGAAAATATGTTTAAATTTAATGATGAAAAAGGTCAATTAAAATGTTCTTTCTGTGGTAAAACACAAACGCAAGTTCGAAAGTTAGTTGCAGGTCCAGGTGTTTACATTTGTGACGAGTGTATCGAACTTTGTACTGAAATTGTACAAGAGGAGCTTGCGAAGGACGAAGAAGTAGAATTCAAAGATGTACCGAAACCGGTAGAAATTCGTGAAATTTTAGATGAGTATGTCATCGGACAAGATAACGCGAAAAAAGCACTAGCGGTAGCGGTATATAACCATTACAAACGTATTAATTCTAACAGCAAAATTGATGATGTAGAATTAGCGAAGAGTAATATTTCACTTATTGGGCCAACGGGTAGTGGTAAAACATTACTGGCACAAACATTAGCGCGTATTTTAAATGTTCCATTTGCGATCGCGGACGCAACATCTTTAACAGAAGCTGGATACGTTGGGGAAGATGTAGAAAACATCTTACTAAAATTAATCCAAGCAGCTGATTATGATGTAGAGAAAGCGGAAAAAGGAATCATTTATATTGATGAGATTGATAAAGTGGCACGTAAGTCCGAAAATCCATCAATTACACGTGATGTATCTGGTGAAGGTGTGCAGCAGGCACTTCTGAAAATTTTAGAAGGTACTGTAGCAAGTGTTCCACCTCAAGGTGGTCGTAAGCATCCGCACCAAGAGTTTATTCAAATTGATACAACGAATATCTTATTCATCTGTGGTGGAGCGTTTGATGGCATCGAGCCAATTATTAAACGTCGTCTTGGTGAAAAAGTAATTGGATTTGGTTCTGAGAAGAAGAATGCTGATGTAAATGAGAAGCATGTTTTATCTCACGTATTACCAGAGGACCTTTTAAGATTTGGTTTAATTCCAGAGTTTATCGGTCGTCTTCCAGTTATTGCGAACCTAGAGCCGCTTGATGAAGATGCTCTTGTTGATATTTTAACGAAACCGAAAAATGCACTTGTTAAGCAATTCCAAAAACTATTGGAGCTTGACGATGTTGAGTTAGAGTTTGAAGAAGGTGCACTAATTGAAATTGCGAAAAAAGCAATTGAACGTAAAACAGGTGCTCGTGGACTTCGTTCTATTATTGAAGGCTTGATGCTTGATGTAATGTTCGAACTGCCATCTCGCAAAGATATTGAGAAGTGTATTCTTACGAAAGAAACAGTAGCTGACAATGAACCGCCGAAATTGGTGTTACAAGACGGTACTGTACTTGATACAAAAACATCTGCATAGTGCAAAGGAGAAACAGCAATTTTTATAATTGCTGTTTTTCTTTATGTTTAGCTATGTTCCTCCGCGGAAATACTAAGAGATAAAACATTGCGGGAGGAAATAAATGATGAGCTGGACAAATATATTTCTACTTGTTCAACTTGTTTTTGGTGTAATTGTCGGATTGTACTTTTGGCATTTACTTCGAAATCAGCGAACACAAAAAGTTTCAATTGATCGAGAATCGAAAAAAGAATTAGAACAACTTCGTAAAATGCGCGAGATTTCTTTAACAGAGCCGCTTGCGGAAAAGGTGCGTCCTACATCCTTTTTAGATATTGTAGGGCAAGAGGACGGGATTAAGTCGTTAAAAGCGGCTCTTTGTGGCCCGAACCCGCAACATGTGATTATATATGGCCCACCAGGTGTTGGAAAGACAGCGGCAGCACGTCTTGTTTTAGAGGAAGCGAAACGAAATCCAAAATCTCCATTTCGCACGAATGCAACATTTATTGAACTGGATGCGACGACAGCTAGGTTTGATGAACGTGGCATTGCAGACCCTTTAATCGGTTCGGTACATGATCCGATTTATCAAGGAGCTGGTGCAATGGGGCAAGCGGGTATCCCGCAGCCAAAAAAAGGTGCGGTAACAGATGCACATGGTGGTATTTTGTTTATTGATGAGATTGGTGAACTACATCCGATTCAAATGAACAAAATGTTAAAGGTGCTGGAAGACCGGAAAGTGTTTTTGGAAAGTGCATACTATAGTGAAGAGAATACGATGATTCCAACATATATACATGACATTTTTCAAAAAGGTTTACCAGCTGATTTTCGCTTAGTTGGGGCGACGACGCGTTCGCCGGAGGAGATTCCTCCTGCTATTCGGTCACGCTGCTTAGAAGTATTTTTTCGGGAGTTAGATACAGAAGAAATCCAAAAAGTAGCGAAGAATGCAGCTGACAAAGTGGAAATGCAAATGGGTGAGAATGGTATTGAAATGATTGGGATGTATGCAAGAAATGGACGAGAAGCGATTAATCTTGTGCAAATTTCTGCTGGTATGGCGATAAATGAAGAACGTTCTTTCATTAAAGATGAAGATATAGAGTGGGTTGTTCACTCTAGTCAACTTACACCAAAATATGAAAAACGTATTTATCCTATTCCAAGAATCGGCCTTGTAAATGGACTTGCTGTATACGGACCAAATACAGGCGCGTTATTAGAAATTGAAGTAACAGCAATCAAAGCGAAAGATAAAGGATCGGTAAATGTTACCGGAATTGTTGAAGAGGAAAGTATTGGTAGTCAAACGAAATCCATTCGCCGTAAAAGTATGGCGAAAGGTTCTGTAGATAATGTATTAACGGTACTTCGTTCTCTAGATGTGTTGCCAGAAGGGTACGATATACATATTAATTTTCCAGGCGGTATCCCAATTGATGGGCCTTCCGCAGGTATTGCTATGGCAACGGGTGTATATTCAGCAGTGCATCGTACGTATGTGAATAATGAAGTAGCGATGACCGGTGAAATAAGTATACACGGTGAAGTGAAACCGATTGGTGGTGTGTACGCAAAAATAAAAGCTGCGAAAAAAGCAGGTGCGAAGAAAGTCATTATTCCTGCTGAAAACATGCAACCGTTTTTGTACACAATAAAAGGAATTGAAATCATTCCTGTTCGTAAGTTAAAAGAAGTATTTGAGCTAACGTTTATGCAGGAAAATATGCATCGAGAGCTGGATATACATACTGCTGTGGACGAAACAGATGCACAATCAATGTGAGAATGAACGATAATAAAATTTGCCAGACTTCGTTTAAGTTTGTATGCTTAAGCGGAGTCTTTTTTCCTTTTTATAAGGGAGAAAAACGAGGGATTTACAATTGCGGAAAATCTCTGCAATTGCATCTAGATGTATTGTAATATAAAATAGTTGAACAGGAGTTTAATTTATTATGGAGGTGCTATGTCTAGTATGAATACGAATGAAAGAATCGTACCCCTCCTACCATTAAGAGGCGTTCTCGTATATCCAACGATGGTTCTGCATCTTGATGTAGGACGTGATAAATCGATACAAGCACTAGAGCAGGCGGCAATGGATGAAAATATCATCTTTTTAGCGATGCAAAAAGAAATGAATATCGATGATCCGAAAGAAGATGACATATATAGTGTAGGTACAGTGGCGAAAGTGAAGCAAATGTTAAAATTGCCGAACGGTACGCTTCGTGTCCTTGTAGAAGGTTTACATAGAGCTGAAGTAGTAGAGTTTATCGAAGAAGAAAATGTAGTGCAAGTTTCTATCAAAACGGTAACGGAAGAAGTAGAAGATGATCTAGAAGAGAAAGCTCTTATGCGTACATTACTGGAGCATTTCGAACAATATATTAAAGTTTCGAAAAAAGTTTCAAATGAAACATTTGCAACGGTAGCTGATGTAGAAGAGCCAGGGAGATTAGCTGATTTAATTGCTTCTCACTTGCCGATTAAAACGAAACAGAAACAAGAAATCTTAGAGATTGTATCTGTGAAGGAACGATTACATACACTTATTTCAATTATTCAAGATGAACAAGAGTTACTTAGTTTAGAAAAGAAAATTGGACAAAAAGTGAAACGTTCAATGGAGCGCACGCAAAAAGAATATTTCTTACGTGAGCAAATGAAGGCGATTCAAACTGAACTTGGCGATAAAGAAGGTAAGGGCGGGGAAGTTGAAGAACTTCGTGAGAAAATTGAACAGTCAGGAATGCCTGAAGAAACAATGAAGGCTGCACTGAAAGAATTAGATCGTTATGAAAAGTTACCAGCAAGTTCTGCGGAGAGCGGTGTTATTCGCAATTATATGGATTGGTTATTAGCTCTTCCGTG
Organism: Bacillus thuringiensis; assembly: GCF_022095615.2. Lineage (NCBI taxonomy): Bacteria > Bacillati > Bacillota > Bacilli > Caryophanales > Bacillaceae > Bacillus > Bacillus thuringiensis. Next base: position 4,220,890 of record NZ_CP155559.1, on the reverse strand, counting down.
GACAGAAGCGACAGAAGATATGATTGATCTTGCTCATTCGGAAGAGATTTTAAACAAAGATCATTACGGTCTTGAGAAAGTGAAAGAGCGCGTACTTGAATATTTAGCTGTACAGAAGTTAACGAATTCATTAAAAGGACCTATCCTTTGCTTAGTAGGACCTCCTGGGGTCGGGAAAACTTCGTTAGCGCGTTCGATTGCAACATCATTAAATCGTAATTTTGTCCGTGTATCCCTTGGTGGTGTACGTGATGAATCGGAGATCCGTGGTCACCGTCGTACGTACGTTGGAGCGATGCCAGGACGCATTATTCAAGGTATGAAAAAGGCGAAAACAGTTAATCCAGTCTTTTTATTAGATGAGATTGATAAAATGTCTAACGACTTCCGTGGAGATCCATCAGCGGCATTACTTGAAGTGTTAGACCCAGAACAAAACCATAACTTCAGTGATCATTACATTGAAGAACCGTATGATCTATCGAAAGTTATGTTTGTAGCAACTGCGAATACACTTTCAAGTGTTCCAGGTCCGCTGCTTGACCGTATGGAAATTATTTCGATTGCTGGCTATACAGAACTTGAAAAAGTTCACATTGCCCGTGAACATTTATTGCCGAAACAATTAAAAGAGCATGGCTTACGAAAAGGTAATTTACAAGTACGTGATGAAGCACTTCTTGAAATTATTCGTTATTATACACGTGAGGCTGGTGTTCGTACGCTAGAGCGTCAAATCGCAAAAGTTTGTCGTAAAGCAGCAAAAATTATCGTTACAGCAGAACGCAAGCGTATTGTAGTAACAGAGAAAAACATTGTTGATTTACTTGGTAAGCACATATTCCGTTATGGGCAAGCCGAAAAAACAGACCAAGTTGGTATGGCGACAGGGTTAGCGTATACAGCAGCAGGCGGTGATACACTTGCGATTGAAGTGTCTGTAGCGCCTGGTAAAGGGAAATTAATTTTAACAGGTAAACTTGGGGATGTTATGAAAGAATCCGCACAAGCAGCGTTTAGCTATATTCGTTCTCGTGCAGAAGAGCTTCAGATTGATCCGAATTTCCATGAGAAAAATGATATTCATATTCATGTTCCAGAAGGAGCAGTTCCAAAAGATGGACCATCAGCAGGTATTACGATGGCAACGGCACTTATTTCTGCACTAACAGGTATTCCTGTAAGTAAAGAAGTGGGGATGACAGGTGAAATTACACTTCGTGGTCGTGTATTACCAATTGGTGGTTTAAAAGAAAAAACATTAAGTGCTCACCGCGCAGGCTTAACAAAAATTATTTTGCCAGCAGAAAACGAGAAAGATTTAGATGATATTCCAGAAAGCGTAAAAGAAAACCTTACGTTTGTGCTTGCATCTCATTTAGATGAAGTATTGGAGCACGCATTAGTAGGAGTGAAACAATGAAAGTAACAAAAGCAGATATTGTAATTAGTGCTGTTAAACCAGAACAATATCCAGACAGTGATTTACCAGAAATTGCATTAGCAGGTCGTTCAAATGTCGGGAAGTCTTCCTTTATTAATAAAATTTTAAATCGTAAAAAGTTAGTACGTATTTCTTCTAAACCAGGGAAAACGCAAACGTTGAACTTTTTCTTAATCAATGAGATGATGCATTTTGTTGACGTTCCAGGTTATGGCTATGCGAAAGTATCTAAAACAGAGCGCGCAGCATGGGGCAAGATGATTGAGACTTACTTTACAACACGTGAGCAATTAGACGCAGCTGTATTAGTAGTTGATTTACGTCACCAACCAACAAATGATGACGTGATGATGTATGATTTCTTAAAGCATTATGAAATCCCAACAATTATTATTGCGACGAAAGCCGATAAAATTCCGAAAGGAAAATGGCAAAAGCATTTAAAAGTTGTAAAAGAAACGCTTGCTGTTGAAATTGGCGATGAAATCGTTCTATTCTCTTCTGAAACAGGACTTGGAAAAGAAGAAGCGTGGAAGGCAATTCATAGAATGACAAAAACAAAAAACGCGTGACGAATGTCGCGCGTTTTTTTTATTTACTAAATTCTTTTATCTTACGTTTAACGTAACCTCAATATTACCTCTTGTTGCTTTCGAATAAGGGCATACACCGTGAGCAGCTTCTACAAGTTCTTGTGCTTCAGCGTGAGAAACGCCAGCAACGTGTACGTCAAGTACAGCAGATAGGCCAAAACCACCATCTGTATCTTTTCCGATAGAAACGTGAGCAGTTACTTCTGTACTTTCTACTTTCATGCGTTTTGTACGAATGACAAGTTGTAATGCACTATCAAAACAAGCGGCATAACCAGCAGCAAATAGTTGTTCTGGATTTGTTGCCTCTCCGCCTGCACCACCTAGTGCTTTCGGCATTTTTACATCAAGATTTAATATGCCATCATCTGAAACTACTTTTCCGTTTCTTCCACCTGTAGCAGTTACTGAAGCAGTATATAATTTATCCATGTTTATTCCCCTTTTCTATCATTTATTGTTTTCATTGTTTCAATTAGTTTATTTAATTGAATTAATAAAGAACGATATTCTTGTTCTGTAATTCCTAAATTTGTTGCCATTGTTGTCGGCAATGAACAAGCCTTTTCTTTTAAATCTTTACCTTGTTCTGTTAATTCAATACAAACTTTGCGCTCATCTTCTTTGGAACGAACGCGTTTTACAAGTTTTAATGATTCCATTCGTTTTAACATAGGTGTTAACGTACCGGAATCTAAAAATAGACGTTCTCCAATTTCTTTTACTGTTAGTCCATCTTGCTCCCATAGTACGAGTAAAGTAATGTACTGGGGATACGTAATACCCATCTTTTCTAAATATGGTCGATAAAAGCGGGTCACTTCTTTAGAACAGGCGTAAATAGAAAAACAAAGTTGATTATCTAGATGTAAAGAATTCTCTGTCATACATAACTCCTTTCTTATTAAGTTGTGCACAATTTAATTTTGTAAAACCAATATAACGAAAAAGAAATACAATGTCAAATACATTGTATTGAGAAAGTTTGTGCTACAATTTGGAACAATCATACATATTTTCCTTCATGATGAAAGAAGATAGGAAAGATGATGTTATAATTCATATGGAATAGTTTCCATCACTTGATTATGAGGGCTTTTTTTGGTAACGTACAAATAGAGTTATTAATTTATAATCATTATAAAGTAGAAAATCTTTATTAGTTTTACTGAATCTCCTTTATTACATACGGAGAATAAATAAAAAATAATCGGTTGTTCACACGATTGTCAGATTCATAAGAGGAAAGTTGTATTATGATAGTAGATAAAGTGATAAAACGGGTGAAGGGGGACATGCTGCGTGCATATTCTTGTTGTTAGTGTAAATTATCGAACAGCCCCTGTAGAATTTCGTGAGAAACTCACATTTCAGGCAGCAGAGTTAGAGCAAGCAATGACTACATTACAAAATCAAAAGAGCGTGTTAGAGAATGTCATTGTATCAACTTGTAATCGCACTGAGATTTATGCTGTTGTCGATCAATTACACACGGGACGGTATTATATTAAGAAGTTTTTAGCTGATTGGTTTCAGCTTGAAATAGAAGAAGTCGCGCCATATTTAACTATTTTTGAACAAGATGGTGCAATAGATCATTTATTCCGCGTGACGTGCGGTTTAGATTCTATGGTAGTTGGAGAAACACAGATTTTAGGCCAAATAAAAGATAGCTTTTTAGAAGCGCAACAAGTAAAAGCGACAGGCACAATTTTTAATGAGTTGTTTAAGCAGGTGGTTACGTTAGCGAAACGTGCGCACTCAGAAACGACGATTGGTGAAAGCGCGATGTCTGTTAGCTATGCTGCTGTTGAGCTCGGAAAGAAAATATTTGGTGAGTTAACAGATTGTCATGTGCTTATTCTTGGTGCTGGTAAGATGGGTGAACTGGCACTGCAAAACTTATATGGAAGCGGTGCTCGAAAAGTAACAGTCATGAATAGGACGTTTACGAAAGCGGAAGTAATGGCTGAGAAATATATGGGATATGCAAAGCCTTTAAGTGAATTACAATGTGCATTATTAGAAGCAGATATTTTAATTAGTTCAACTGGTGCATCTGAGTATGTCATTACGAAAGAGATGATGACAAAGGTAGAGAAAATGCGCTCTGGTCGTCCTTTATTTATGGTTGATATTGCAGTGCCACGTGATATTGATCCAGCGATTAATGAGCTAGAAGGTTCTTTCTTATATGACATTGATGATTTGCAAGGAGTAGTGGAAGCAAATCGTGCTGAGCGTTTGAAAGAAGCGGAGAAAATTCAATTTATGATTGAAGAGGAAATTGTTTTATTTAAAACGTGGTTAAGTACACTTGGTGTTGTTCCGTTAATAGCAGCTCTTCGTGATAAGGCACTTGCTATCCAAAGTGAAACGATGGAAAGCTTGGAACGGAAAATACCGAACCTTAGTGATCGTGAGAGAAAAGTAATTAGTAAGCATACGAAAAGTATTATTAATCAATTATTAAAAGACCCAATTTTAGTAGCGAAAGAAATAGCTGCTGAAGAGGGAGCAGACGAAAAATTAGCGTTATTTGCAAAGATTTTCGACTTAGAAATGGAAGATGTAGAGAGTTGTGCGGAAGAAGTAGAACATAAAAGAGCGTGGACACCATCCGTTCCATCTTTATAATTTGGAAGGATGATCGGATGAGTTTTTTAAATAACAGTATTATTTATCATATTGCAATTATTTTATATGCTTGCAGCATTAGTTTATATTTTATAGATTATTTCCAAAGTAACCGAAAGGCGAACCGATTTGCTTTTTGGTTACTTTCGATTGTATGGGTTCTGCAGTCTATCTTTATGTTACTTAGGGCTACAGATTCAGAAACGAATCCTATATTAACTTTATTATCAGGGATTTATTTTTATGTTTGGCTATTGATTACGATGTCGTTAGTCATTAATCGATTTATGAGAATTGACTTTCTAGTCTTTTTTACAAATGTTGTCGCATTTGGCGTAAGCGCTTTTTCTATTTTTACACCGCTCGGAAAGATGTCGCCGGTACTGGCAGAGCAATTAGTTTCAGAACTTGTATATGTACATGTCGGTATGGCTATTATTTCTTATGCAACTTTCACTGTATCGTTTATTTTTTCTATTATGTATTTATTGCAATATCGCCTATTAAAAAAGAAAAAATGGAATGCGAGATTAAGAAGGTTAGGGAATTTACCGAAGCTAGAATCGATGTCTTACGGATTAAATTTATTTTCTGTTCCATTTTTCTTACTAGCTATTTTATTAGGATGCATATGGGGATATACGAAATTGGACAATTTCCATTGGTATGATACGAAAGTGATCGGATCTTTTGTCGTTCTATTTGTATATTGTGCGGGTCTTTATTTACGAGCGGCAGACGTGGTGCAAGGGAAGAAAATCGTGCAGTGGAACATCGGAGCGTTTCTCGTAATGCTAATCAATATTTTTCTATTAAGCAGTTTATCCAACTTCCACTTTTGGTATTTATAATGAGGAGAGAGAATTATGCGCAAAATTATTGTAGGGTCACGAAAGAGTAAATTAGCATTAACGCAAACAAACTGGTTTATTGATCAGTTAAAAGCGCTAGGTTTACCATATGAATTTGAAGTGAAAGAAATCGTCACAAAAGGTGATGTTATTTTAGATGTTACTCTTTCAAAAGTAGGCGGAAAAGGTTTGTTTGTTAAAGAGATTGAACATGCGTTACTTACGAAAGAAATTGATATGGCTGTACATAGTATGAAAGATATGCCGGCCGTACTTCCAGAAGGATTAATGATTGGTTGTACACCGAAGCGTGTTGACCCTCGTGATGCTTTTATCTCAAAAAGCGGAGCATCGTTTAAAGAGTTAGCAGAAGGTGCTATTTTAGGTACGAGTAGTTTAAGACGCAGTGCACAATTATTAGCTGCGAGACCAGATTTACAAGTGAAGTGGATTCGTGGAAATATCGATACACGTTTACGTAAATTACAAGAAGAAGATTACGATGCAATTATTTTAGCAACAGCTGGATTACAAAGAATGGGCTGGGATAATGAAGTTATTACAGAACATTTAGATGAAACGTTATGCGTACCCGCTGTAGGGCAAGGTGCATTAGCGATTGAGTGCCGTGAGGATGATAAGGACTTACTACAGTTGTTAGCGCATATGAATGATGCAGTAACAGAAAGAACAGTGGCAGCAGAACGAGTATTTCTTCATAAACTCGAAGGAGGATGCCAAGTTCCAATCGCTGGATATGCTACGCTTACAGAAAACGATGCAATCGAATTAACGGCTCTTGTCGGTTCTATGGACGGTTCTGTTTTATTGAAAGAGACAGTAGTAGGCATGAATCCAAAGGAAGTTGGACTAGAGGCTGCAGACCGTTTAATTAAACAAGGCGCAAAAGAACTCATTCTTGCTGCAAATAAGGGGCAACAATAAATATGAACGCTCTCGCTGGCAAAACGGTATTAATTACACGTGCCCAGCATCAAGCAAAACAAATGAGTGTAGCGGTGAAAGAAAAGAGCGGAATTCCATTGGAAATTCCGCTTTTGCGTATGGAAGGTATGTCTCATAGGCAAATTCAACATATAGCAGAGCAGCTGCATTCGTATGACTGGGTTATTTTTACGAGTAAAAATGGGGTAGCTTTTTTTCTAGATAGTTTGAGAAAGAGGCTACACGCAAAGACTAAAATTGCTGCAGTAGGCGTGAAAACAAGGTTGGAGTTAGAAAAGCGGGGCTATGAAGTGGACTTCGTTCCAACTTCATTTGTTGCAGAAGTATTTGCAGAAGAGTTTGTAAAAAGACTAAGTGGAAACGAGCGCATTTTATTTCCGAAAGGGAATTTAGGAAGAGATGTAATTCCAGTTGCACTTCGCGAAATTGGTGTTTCTCTAGATGAGCTAATCGTATATAGTACGAAAGAGAATGTAGAGAGAAGGCAAGAGCTTATAGTAGCGTTGAAGTTAGGGAAAGTAGACATTATTACATTTACGAGCCCTTCAACTGTTACTAGTTTTGTTCGTTTACTTGAGGGTACAAACTGGAGAGAATGGACAAAAAAATGTACAATTGCTTGTATAGGGCCTATTACGGAAAAAGAGGCGAGCCTTTATTTTCCACATATTATTATGCCGAAAGAGTACACGGTAGAAGCATTACTACACTGCATTTGTGAATCTATAAAGTGAAACTTTAATTAGTAGGGTCTTACTGCCCGCAAATAGCGGGATAAAATAAAAGAATGGGGATAGAAATCTATGAACTCTTTACAATTTAATCGTCATCGTCGCTTAAGACAAAGCGGTAATATGCGTGCGCTTGTGCGTGAAACGTTTTTACATACGGAAGATTTTATTTACCCTATTTTTGTATTAGAAGGAGAAAACGTTCGTAATGAAGTGCCTTCTATGCCAGGCGTATATCAAATGTCTTTAGATTTATTGCAAGCTGAAATGCAAGAGGTTGTTGATTTAGGTATTCGTTCTGTTATTGTATTTGGTTTACCTGCTGAAAAAGATGAAGTTGGATCATCAGCATATTGTGATCATGGAATTGTGCAACGTGCAGTTAAGCAAATTAAAGGTGAATTCCCTGAGCTAGTAGTAGTTGCGGATACATGTTTATGTCAATTCACAAGCCATGGTCATTGCGGTGTAATTGAAGATGGTATTATTTTAAATGATGAGTCTCTTGCAGTTCTTGCGAAAACAGCTGTAAGTCAAGCGAAAGCAGGAGCAGACATTATTGCGCCATCAAACATGATGGACGGATTCGTAACAGCAATCCGCCATGCATTAGATGAAAATGGCTTTTCTCACGTACCAGTAATGTCGTACGCTGTGAAATATTCATCAGCATTTTACGGGCCATTCCGTGATGCGGCGCACGGTGCCCCGCAATTTGGTGATCGTAAAACATATCAAATGGATCCAGCGAACCGTATGGAAGCATTCCGTGAAGCTGAATCAGATGTAATGGAAGGGGCAGATTTCTTAATTGTAAAGCCAGCCCTTTCTTACTTAGATATCGTTCGTGATGTGAAAAATAACTTTAATTTACCAGTCGTTGCTTATAACGTAAGTGGTGAATATTCCATGATTAAAGCGGCAGCACAAAATGGTTGGATTAATGAAAAAGAAGTTGTACTTGAAAAATTAATTAGCATGAAACGTGCAGGAGCAGATTTAATTATTACGTATCATGCAAAAGATGCAGCAAGATGGTTACAAGAAGGAGGCGCTAAATAATGAAAAAGTTTGATAAGTCGATTGCGGCGTTTGAAGAGGCACAAGATTTAATGCCTGGTGGCGTAAATAGCCCAGTTCGTGCCTTTAAGTCTGTTGGTATGAATCCGTTGTTCATGGAGCGCGGAAAAGGCTCTAAAGTATATGATATCGATGGAAATGAATACATCGATTACGTATTATCATGGGGTCCTTTAATTCATGGTCATGCGAATGATCGTGTTGTTGAAGCTTTAAAATCTGTTGCTGAAAGAGGAACAAGCTTCGGTGCTCCAACGGAAATTGAGAATAAATTAGCGAAACTTGTTATTGAGCGCGTACCATCAATTGAGATTGTACGTATGGTTAACTCTGGAACAGAAGCGACAATGAGTGCGCTACGTTTAGCTCGTGGTTATACAGGACGTAATAAAATTTTGAAATTTATCGGTTGTTACCACGGTCATGGTGATTCGTTATTAATTAAAGCGGGTTCTGGTGTGGCGACGCTAGGTTTACCAGATAGCCCTGGTGTACCAGAAGGTGTAGCGAAAAATACGATTACCGTAGCGTATAACGATTTAGACAGTGTGAAATACGCTTTCGAACAATTCGGTGATGATATTGCTTGTATAATTGTAGAACCAGTAGCAGGAAATATGGGTGTTGTTCCTCCGCAACCAGGATTTTTAGAAGGTCTTCGTGAAGTAACAGAGCAAAATGGTGCATTGCTTATTTTTGATGAAGTCATGACAGGATTCCGAGTTGCTTATAATTGCGGACAAGGCTATTATGGTGTAACACCTGATTTAACTTGTTTAGGTAAAGTAATCGGTGGTGGCTTACCAGTAGGAGCATACGGTGGTAAAGCAGAAATTATGCGCCAAGTTGCACCGAGCGGACCGATTTACCAAGCGGGTACTTTATCAGGTAACCCACTTGCAATGGCAGCAGGTTATGAAACGTTAGTACAGTTAACGCCAGAATCATATGTAGAATTTGAGCGTAAAGCTGAAATGTTAGAAGCTGGCTTACGTAAAGCGGCTGAAAAACATGGCATTCCGCACTATATTAACCGTGCGGGTTCGATGATTGGTATCTTCTTTACAGATGAACCAGTTATTAATTACGACGCAGCAAAATCTTCAAACTTAGAATTCTTTGCGGCTTATTATCGTGAAATGGTAGAACAAGGTGTATTCTTGCCACCATCTCAATTCGAAGGTCTATTCTTATCGACAGCACATAGTGATGCAGATATTGAAGCGACGATTGCAGCGGCAGAAATTGCAATGTCAAAATTAAAAGCTTAATTGATGAAAGAAAATCGCTCTCCATAAGGGGAGCGATTTTTTTTATTCATAAAGTTAGCTTTCCATACATAAATCTGTAATGACATATAGTTTGGGAGGGGGAAAAGAAGTGGCAACAGATCATTCATTACGTTTTTCATTAAAAGAATCTGTTTGGTTCCAAAAAGGACAGGAAGTCGAAGAACTTTTGTCAATTTCGTTAGATCCAGACGTTGAGATAGAAGAGCTTGATCATGAAGTTATCGTGAGAGGGCAATTAGATTTAACGGGAGAGTATGTTGCACGGCAAGATGATTCAGCTTATTCATTAAGAGATCTATCACCAGCGAAGTCAATTGATTATGTAGAAACAAGGGAAGATGGGGTTAATGAACTTGTTCATTCCTTTCCGCTTGAAATATCAATTCCAAGAAATCGAGTGAAAGTAATTGAAGAACTATATGTATCCATTGAGGAATTTGATTATGAATTAAAGGAAAATGGTTGCTTACAGTTATTAGCGGATATATCTATTACAGGTTTATGTGATGAAGAAAGAATCGAGGATGAAGAGGAAGAAACGGCGTATGCTGAGTTAGAGGCTTATTCCGCACAAGAAGATGAAAATAGACCTGCCCACGTAGAAGAACCAGTCTATAAGGAATCAGATGAGTGGGAAGATTACGCATTTGAACCGTTTCAACTAGAGGAAAGAAAAGAGCAGGAAGTAGAGGAAGAGGAAATAGAAGAACATGAATTTGTGGAGCGTGAAGAGGAGAAAGAATCAACGCCACAATTTGAATTGTTCGGAAGAAAAGATTTCAAGAAAGAAAAAGCGAAAAAACAAGAAGAGCAAGAAGAAGAAACGTATTCACAGCGAGATGAAAATGCACTTTATTTAACGAAATTATTTACGAAAGAACCGGAAGAAGAATTTACAAAGTTAAGAATATATTTCGTGCAAGAAGGGGATACAATCGAATCTGTTGCAGACCGTTATGAAACATCTGTACAAAACTTATACCGTGTCAATCAAACAGAAGATATATATTTAACTGCGGGACAAATTATTTATATTCCCGTTTCAAGAGCAAAAGTGAAATAAGTGAGTGTTTTCACTCGCTTATTTTCCTAAAGGCTATGTTTTGAATAGAAAGGGTTATTCGTATGGATATGGAATTACGAAATCGCTATGAACCCATTGTAAGGCAATATAGATTGGATACACAGCATATGGAAGAGCACGGAAGCGTAACGAAAATTTACACGAATCAAGGTCCATATGCGCTCAAGAAAATAGAAAGCAGAAAGTTAGAGCGGAATAACTTTCTGCACCATATTCAATATTTGAAGGAGAACGGTTTTTCAAATTATGTACCTATATACCATGCGACGGATGGAAATTATATTTTAAGTGACGGGACGTATAATTATTATTTAATGCCTTGGTTAGAACGTGCGGAAGGCAACGGCGAGGATAATGATCAGTACCATAAAATGTTTCAAACTCTCGGAACGTTACATCAAAAAACGGTGAAAGAAGAAACGTATACAGAAGAAGATTTAGAAAAACATTATACAAATATATCCGATCGCTGGGAGAATGATGGTGAGATGTTAGAAGAGTTTCTCGTAGAATCTGAAGCGAAATGGTATATGTCTCCATTTGAATTGCAATATTGTACGTACTATCATCATGTAATGAGGGCGCGTGAGTTTGCAACGAAGCAATTAACTGAGTGGAACGATGCGATGAAGGAAAAAGAAAAAACACGTATTACTTTTGTGCATGGTAACGTATCGCTTAATCATTTCTTATTTGATTATGAACGGAATGGCTATTTTATTAGTTTAGAAAAATCAAAGTTTGCAACGCCTGTGCAAGATATAGTAGGGTTTTATTCTCGGTCTTTAAATACGTATCCAATTGCGCGAAGTGATCGGTTTGAATGGTATCAAATGTACCAAAAAAATTTCCCTTTTACGAAAGAAGAGCAACTACTCATGTTTGCGTATATGACGTATCCATCGCAATTTATTCGGCAAATCCAGTCTTATAAGAAAAGAAGAGAGAGTCGCAATGAGGAAAATGAACTTCTCGGAGTAAAGAGCTTACAACAATCGCATTGGCTCGTAAGCAATATAGAATATTTCCTCTCGCAGTTACAAGCTGCACAGCAAGGGAACGGATAAAGTGAAACTTTAATTAGTGGAGGGTCTTACTGCCCACAAATAGCGGGATAAAGAAGATAAGTAGAGGATGCTACTTATCTTCTTTTTTTGCCCAAAAAGCCGTGGTATTAAATTTATCTTGACGAATAGGGTTTCGTTTTTTACACTATTGTATATAATAATTAACAATCATATAAATGCCTTGAAGGGGAAGAGTATAACAAGAAACGTCTTCAGAGAGGAGAATCATTAGCTGGGAGATTCTCTAGATAGTTATGTTAGAAGGTAGCCCTGGAGCATCTTTTCTGAACGGAACAGTTCTCATTAGGAAAAGACGGATTTGTCCGTTATCAAATTAAGAGTATAAGCAAATTCCTGAATTTGTTTGTAAATAAAGGTGGTACCGCGATGTCCCTCGTCCTTTTTGGATGAGGGGCATTTTTTATTTTAAGGAGGGAAAATAATGTCAAACACGGAAAAGAATTTACCAACTAAATATGATCATATGTCCGTTGAAGAAGGCCTTTATCAATGGTGGCTTGAAGGCAAATATTTCGAAGCAACAGGAGATGAGAAGAAACAACCATACACAATTGTAATTCCACCTCCGAACGTAACTGGTAAGTTACACTTAGGTCATGCTTGGGATACAACTCTTCAAGATATTTTAACTCGTACGAAGCGTATGCAAGGTTACGATGTATTATGGCTTCCAGGAATGGACCATGCGGGTATCGCAACACAAGCGAAAGTAGAAGGAAAACTTCGTGAAGAAGGTATTTCACGTTACGATCTTGGCCGTGAGAAATTCCTTGAAAAAGCTTGGGAATGGAAAGAGGAATACGCGTCTCACATTCGTCAACAATGGGGGAAAGTTGGTTTAGGACTAGACTATTCTCGTGAACGTTTCACATTAGACGAAGGTTTATCTAATGCGGTTAATAAAGTATTCGTTCAATTATACGAAAAAGGCTTAATTTACCGCGGTGAATATATTATCAACTGGGACCCAGCAACACGCACGGCTCTTTCTGATATTGAAGTAATTCATAAAGAAGTTCAAGGTGCATTCTACCATATGAACTATCCGTTAACAGACGGTTCAGGTCACATTCGCCTTGCTACTACTCGTCCAGAAACGATGCTTGGTGATACAGCGGTAGCGGTTCATCCAGAAGATGATCGTTACAAACATTTAATCGGAAAAACAGTTACACTTCCAATCGTAGGCCGTGAGATTCCGATTATTGCTGATGAGTACGTAGAAAAAGATTTCGGAACAGGTGTTGTAAAAATTACACCAGCTCATGACCCGAATGACTTTGAAGTAGGTAACCGTCATGACTTACCACGCATCTTAGTAATGAATGAAGATGGATCGATGAACGAAAAAGCTGGTAAGTATAACGGTATGGATCGTTTCGAATGCCGTAAAGCGTTAGTGAAAGACTTACAAGAGGCTGGCGTATTAGTAGAAATCGAGCCTCATATGCATTCAGTGGGTCATAGTGAGCGTAGCGGTGCAGTAGTTGAGCCTTACTTATCAACACAATGGTTCGTAAAAATGGCTCCACTTGCAGAAAAAGCAGTAGCACTTCAACAAAAAGAAGAAGAAAAAGTAACGTTCGTACCAGAGCGTTTTGAAAACACATACTTACGCTGGATGGAAAATATTCATGACTGGTGTATTTCTCGTCAATTATGGTGGGGACACCGCATCCCAGCTTGGTATCATAAAGAAACTGGTGAAGTATACGTAGGTACAGAAGCACCAGCAGATATTGAAAACTGGAATCAAGATAATGACGTACTTGATACATGGTTCAGTTCAGCGTTATGGCCGTTCTCAACACTTGGCTGGCCGAATGAAGATGCAGCAGACTTTAAAAAGTTCTATTCAACAGATGCTTTAGTAACTGGTTATGACATCATCTTCTTCTGGGTATCTCGTATGATTTTCCAAGGTTTAGAGTTTACAGGCGAGCGTCCATTTAAAGATGTATTGATTCATGGTTTAGTTCGTGATGAGCAAGGACGTAAAATGAGTAAATCTCTTGGTAACGGTATTGATCCGATGGATGTTATCGAGAAGTACGGTGCAGATGCAATGCGTTACTTCTTATCAACAGGAAGTGCACCAGGTCAAGATTTACGTTTCAGCATGGAAAAAGTAGAATCTACTTGGAACTTCATTAATAAAATTTGGAACGCATCACGTTTCGTATTAATGAATATGGATGACATGAAGTATGAAGAAATCGATTTAACTGGTGAAAAATCAGTTGCGGATAAGTGGATTTTAACTCGCTTAAACGAAACAATCGAAAGTGTAACGCGTAACATGGATAAATATGAGTTCGGTGAAGCTGGTCGTTCATTATACAACTTCATTTGGGACGATTTCTGTGACTGGTACATTGAAATGGCGAAACTTCCACTATACGGTGAAGATGAAGCAGCTAAGAAAACAACTCGTTCTATTTTAGCTTACGTATTAGATCAAACAATGCGTCTATTACACCCATTCATGCCATTCGTAACAGAGAAGATTTGGCAACATTTACCGCATGAAGGCGAATCTATTACAGTAGCAGCATGGCCAACAGTTCGCGAAGATTTACAAGATACAGAAGCTGCGGCAGAAATGCACCTTCTAGTTGATATCATTCGCTCTGTTCGTAACATCCGTGCAGAAGTTAATACGCCAATGAGCAAAAAAGTCCAAATGCAAATTAAAGCAAAAGATGAGGCTGTACTTGCTCAACTTACAAAAAACAGCTCTTACATTGAGCGTTTCTGTAACCCAAGTGAATTAATAATTCAAACGGATTTACAAGCACCAGAAAAAGCAATGACTGCAATCGTATCAGGTGCAGAGTTATTCTTACCATTAGCTGATCTTATCAATCTTGATGAAGAGAGAGCACGTCTTGAGAAAGAATTTGAGAAGTTCGACAAAGAAGTAGAACGTGTACAGAAGAAACTTTCAAACCAAGGTTTCGTAGCGAAAGCTCCTGCAGCAGTTATTGATGGAGAGCGTGCGAAAGAGCAAGACTATCTAGAAAAACGTGAAGCAGTTCGCCAACGTCTAGCAGATCTTGAAAAGTAAAATATTTTTTAGAGGCTCACTATATTGGTGAGTCTCTTTTCTTTGCGTATAATAGGAGTATGAAGGTTGTCTTTTGAAAGGGGAAAGCATACGTGATACATACATACGAAGAAGCGATAGGGTGGATTCATAGCCGATTGAAGTTTGGTATTAAACCAGGATTGGAAAGAATGAGATGGATGCTAGAAGAGCTCGGAAATCCGGAGCGTCACATAAAATGTGTTCATCTTGCTGGTACAAATGGAAAAGGTTCAACATTAACATATATGCGCTACATGTTAGAAAATGCAAAATATAAGGTAGGAACATTTACCTCTCCATATATTGAAACATTTAACGAGCGTATTAGTGTGAACGGAACACCAATTGCAGATGAAGAGATTACTGAACTTGTAAAGATGGTAAAGCCAGTCGTTGAAAAACTAGATGGGACGGATTTAGGGGAAGCGACTGAGTTTGAAATTATTACTGTTATGGCAATTTATTATTTCGGTAAAGTTAATTTCTGTGATGTTGTTTTATTTGAAACAGGGCTTGGAGGGCGCTTTGATTCTACGAATGTTATTCATCCTGTTCTCACGATTATTACAAATATTGGCCACGATCATATGCATATTTTAGGGAATACACTAGGAGAAATTGCATATGAAAAGGCGGGGATTATTAAGTCTGGTGTCCCGGTTATTACTGGTGTGAAAGATGAGGAAGCATTGCAAGTCATTCAAAAGGTTGCAAAGGAAAATCATGCAAACTTATACGAGATGGGCAAGCATTTTACAGCGTTACATAAACAGTCTTGTGAAGATGGAGAACAGTTCGATTTCACTTGTCCTTTCGCCTTTTTTGAAGATGTGCGAATCTCAATGAAAGGCAGTCATCAAGTAGGAAACGCAGCACTTGCACTGATGGCAGTTATGTATGTAAAAACATACGTATCATTTTTAATTGAGGAAGAAGAAATAAGAACTGGATTACAGGAAGCTTATTGGATTGGGCGCTTTGAAAAACTGCAAAGTAATCCAGATATCATTATAGATGGTGCTCATAATCCAGAAGGTATTGAAAGCCTTGTGAAAACGGTAGAATCACATTACAAAGATAAAAATGTAATAGTTTTATTTACTGCCCTTGGTGATAAGCAATTGCATAATATGGTAGGTCAATTAGAAACCATCGCCGATGAAATTATTTTTACAACATTCGCCTTTGATCGTGCTATTTCTGCTGATAAGCTAGCATCGTATGCAAAGAAAGAGTCAAAACTAGTTTTTGAAAATTGGAAAGAGGCAATTGATACAAAGGTTGAAATGATTGGAGAAAATGATGTTTTTATCATAACAGGTTCTCTTTATTTCATTTCGGAAGTTCGAAAATATATTCGCGAGAAAAACTAGATGGTCTTTGCTATCTAGTTTTTTTGTTCTACAAATGAAGTCAAATGCATACATATAAGATAAATATATAGGGTTATTTGGCGAATTCCTCTGACAAATATCTCGTTTTTTTGTGAAAGGAATATGATATGATGCGGACAACGATAAGAGGTGAGGTGTGAGTGTATGGACAAGCAATCACGAACGATCTCAGTGAAAGTGAATGGAACAGAAGCGAAGTATGAGGAGAAGAAGAAAGATGAATTTGAATGGATGGTAGTAGAAAGTGAAAGACCGAAAAACGTTGTTCCGTTTCAAAAAGCGAAATTAGTGTCTACGGAAAAAAAACGAAAGAAGTGGAGCAATACGTTAATTGCAATCGTTGCAACTGCGATTGTTATTGGTACGGCGTTTGGGATGGGAATGCTACAGTTACTTAAAGGGCAAGGAGCGACAGGGGGAAGTGAAGTAACAGCTTCGAAGCAGATGCAAAATGAAGAATCAAAGGTGGGTGGAACGTCAGAACAAACACCAGCACCAAAAGAGGAAAAACAAAAAGCGCAGACAGGAACGTCATTAGATCCAATGAAATTATTTTTTGTTCAAGGAGGGATTTATTCTTCCGAAGAAAAGGGACAGGCCGCTCTTGAAGAGTGGAAAGGTAATGGAGGCGTAGCAGCTTTAAAACCGAGCGGCGATAAGTATGCATTAGTTGTTGGTATTGCTAGTGATGAACAGGGCGTAAATCAATTAATGACGCAGTATAAAAATGATAATGTCTCCGTATTGAAAAAGAACTGGGATATAACAGATAAAGCGTTACTGAAAAATGATAAAGAAGTTGGGGCGTTTTTAACAAAAGTACAGCCATTATATACTCATTTAGCAAAATATGCTTCTAGCGTACAAGCTAGTGGAAAAAGTAACGCAAAAGATATAGGTGCGATTGAAAAAGAGTGGAAAGCAATTGAAAAAGAAGGGAAAAGTATGAAGCAGGAAGAAGCAAAGAAATTGTATATGTATACGTCAGTAGCTGTGAAAACAGTGAAGGATGGAAAAGGTGATAAGGAATCTTTGGCGAAATTAAATCAAGTTATTATTGATGGTATGCTTTCATATGAAAAAATTGTTTCACAAAAGGTGAAATAATAGGATAATGAAATGATGAAGAAAGAAGTATAGGTACTTCTTTCTTTTCTTTTGAATTTAGAGCAAAGTGCTTTCTCTATGGCAGGAATATAATCGTATTTTAGTAAAAAGTATTATTTTGTTTAGAGAAAATAATATTTCTTTCATTTGTGGACAAACTATTCCTTTGATACGATTGATATAAATGATTCTGCTTCATGTGAGAAAGGAAGGAGAAAATATGAGAAAAATTATTTTAGCATCAGGGTCACCTCGCAGGAAGGAACTGCTTGAGTTAGCAGATGTACCATTTGAAATCATTGTAAGTGAAGTAGAAGAAACGATTGGTGCGTACTCATCACCTTCTGATATTGTTATGTCCCTTTCCCTGCAAAAGGCATCTGCGGTAGCAGAAAATAACAGTGATCATATTGTGTTAGGTGCAGACACAATTGTTACATATGAATCGCGTATTCTTGGAAAGCCTTCTAATGAGGCTGAGGCGAAAGAAATGTTGCAATTATTATCAGGGAAAACACATGAAGTGTATACTGGTGTTGCAATTATAACAAAAGACAAAACAGTCACTTTTTACGAGCGTACAGAAGTTACGTTTTGGGAATTAACAGAAGAGGAAATTGACGCATACGTTGCATCAAAAGAGCCTCTTGATAAAGCGGGAAGTTATGGAATTCAAGGTAAAGGATCTATTTTTGTTCAACATATTCAAGGGGACTATTATAGTGTAGTCGGTTTACCAATTTCACGTCTTGTTCGGGAATTAAAACAATTTAATATTGATGTAACCCATGCGTAAAATTGCATGGGATTTTCTTTGAGAGAACAAGTAAAAGGGGTGGAGAAATGAACGGTATTCGTGATGTTGTCAAAGAAGAACAGCCACGGGAGCGTTTATTGTTAGAAGGAGCTGGAAGTTTATCGAATAGGGAGCTTCTTGCAGTATTACTCAGAACAGGTTCTAAAGAAGAAACAGTTTTAAAGTTATCAGATAAAATCTTACATCACTTTGATGGTTTACGTATGTTGAAAGATGCAACGTTAGAAGAGCTTGTCAGTATACATGGCGTCGGGATTGCAAAGGCAGCCCAGCTTATAGCTGCTTTTGAACTCGGTAGAAGAATGGTACGGTTAGAATATCAAAATAGATACAGCATTCGAAGCCCAGAAGATTGTGCAAGATATATGATGGAAGAAATGCGCTTCCTGCAGCAGGAGCATTTTGTATGTTTATATTTGAACACGAAGAATCAAGTCATACATAGGCAAACGATTTTTATTGGAAGTTTAAATACGTCGATTGTACACCCGCGAGAAGTTTTTAAAGAAGCATTTCGCCGTGCGGCAGCCTCTATCATATGTCTCCATAATCATCCCTCAGGAGATCCCACGCCGAGCCGAGAAGATATTGAAGTAACGAAACGCTTAGTAGAATGCGGGCGAATTATCGGAATTGAAGTGCTTGACCATATTATAATAGGTGACCATAAATTCGTGAGTTTAAAGGAAAAAGGTCATATTTAAGACTATGCTTTTTACTTATTTTGTTTTATAATGTGATTTATGAGTTTTTTGTAGAAAATTATCTACAAAAAGGATAAAGATATAAAAAACGTACTGTTTTTATAATATAAAGTAAGAAAAAATGAGTCCGTGAAAACAAGAAAGGAAGATAATAATATGTTTGGATTTGGTGGCTTTACTCGCGATCTTGGAATAGATTTAGGAACTGCGAACACGCTTGTATATGTAAAAGGAAAAGGTGTAGTTTTACGTGAACCTTCAGTAGTAGCGTTACAAACTGATACGAAACAAATCGTTGCTGTAGGTAGCGATGCAAAACAAATGATTGGTCGTACACCAGGAAACGTTGTGGCACTTCGCCCGATGAAAGACGGTGTAATTGCTGATTACGAAACGACAGCAACAATGATGAAATATTACATTCAACAAGCTCAAAAATCAAATGGATTCTTTTCACGTAAACCATACGTAATGGTATGTGTACCGTCTGGGATTACAGCTGTAGAAAGACGTGCAGTAATCGATGCAACTCGTCAAGCGGGTGCTCGTGATGCTTATCCAATCGAAGAACCATTTGCAGCAGCAATTGGTGCGAACTTACCTGTTTGGGAACCAACTGGTAGTATGGTTGTTGATATCGGTGGCGGTACAACAGAAGTTGCAATCATTTCTTTAGGTGGTATTGTAACAAGTCAATCAGTTCGTGTTGCTGGTGATGATATGGACGATTCAATTATTCAGTACATTAAGAAAAGCTATAACTTAATGATTGGTGAAAGAACAGCTGAAGCATTAAAATTAGAAATCGGTTCTGCAGGCGAGCCAGAAGGTATCGAGCCTATGGAAATTCGCGGTCGTGATTTAGTAAGTGGTTTACCAAAAACAGTACTAATTCAGCCAGAAGAAATTGCAGATGCATTAAAAGATACAGTAGATGCAATTGTAGAATCTGTTAAAAATACGTTAGAGAAAACTCCACCTGAATTAGCGGCAGACATTATGGACCGTGGTATCGTATTAACAGGTGGCGGAGCTTTACTACGTAACTTAGATAAAGTGATTAGTGAAGAAACAAATATGCCAGTTCTTGTTGCAGAAGACCCATTAGATTGCGTAGCAATTGGAACGGGTAAAGCATTAGACAATATCGATCTTTTCAAAACTGCTGCTCGATAATATTGCAAAATAAAAATCAATGAAATTAAGAGGGTGTGAACGTGCCACAGTTTTTCTTAAACAAAAGATTAATTGTTTTGTTAGTTAGTATTATTCTTCTCGTGGCATTGATTGGAATCTCATTGAAAGAACGGAACAGTTTAACATGGCCAGAGCAGTTTGTTAAAGACACTGTCGGTGTTGTAGAACGTGTATTCCAAAAGCCAGCGAAATACGTAGCTGGATTCTTCGAAAATGTAGAAGATGTAAAGCGCACGTATGAAGAGAATAAAGAATTAAAAGCAAAATTAGATAATTATGCAGGTCTATCAGGGAAAGTAAAACAATTAGAAGATGATAAAAAGAAGTTACAAGAGTTAACTGGTAAAAAAGAGTTGCCTAGTGATTATACTGAAATTCCAGCTACTGTCGTTTCTCGTAACCCGGATAAATGGTACGATTTAGTTGGAGTTGATAAAGGGGCACAGCAAGGAATTAAAAAAGATATGGCTGTAGTGACTTCACAAGGCCTAGTTGGACGAGTGAAAAGTGTATCTCAGTTTACATCATCAGTAGAATTGCTAAGCTCTATGAGCCGAACAAATCGTGTTTCTGCTATCGTACAAGGTGATGAGAAAATCTTTGGATTGATTGAAGGTTATGATAAAGAAAAGCACTTACTTCTTTTCACAAAGATTGGTTCTGATGCAAAAGTAGCACCTAATCAATTAGTTGTAACATCTGGACTTGGTGATATTTTCCCGAAAGGTCTTGTAATTGGAACAATCGTTGATGTTCAGCCAGATCCATACGGCTTAACAAAAACAGCTTATGTAAAACCTGCCGCTGATTTAAATGACGTAGAGCATGTTATGGTTGCGAAACGTGCGAAGCCTTCAGCGCCATTAGAATAGGAGGGGGAGAAGAGATGATGAAGATTCTAAAAAGAGCAGCTCTTCCTCTTTTGCTCCTTTTTGTTTTTTTATTTGAAAATATGTTTGCTACTATTGTTCCAACAGAGGTTTTTTGGAAAGACAGTATAGCAGCACCTCATTTCTTTATAATTGTGTTATGTTTTGTTACTGTGTACTATAGTCCGGTCCAAGGGATTTATTACGGACTCTTATTTGGTTTCTTATTTGATACCGTATACACAGAACTTGTCGGTATATATATTTTTGCGTATCCGATTTTAGCTTATTTAGTTTATAGTGTGATGAAGGTACTACAATTGAATTTATTTATTGTTGCTTCTATCGTACTAGGTAGCATTGTAGCACTAGAGTATTATGTGTATGGATTTTTAACTTTGTTAGGACGTACTCATATGTCGGCGTATGTCTTTTTCACAGATCGTCTCCTGTCTACTTTATTGCTAAATGCAATTTTCTTATTGATAGTTTGTTTCCCACTGAGACGATATTTAATGCGTCTTTCAAAAGCGATGGAAGAAAAAGAAAAAAGGATTTTCTAATTTTATGTCGAATTGAATCGGTGGGGTGAACTTTAGTGGAAGAAAAAAAGCAACAAAATGTAACAATAAAAGGGACAAAAGACGGAATAACGCTTCATTTAGATGATTGTTGTTCATTCTCTGAATTACTGGAGGAATTGGATGAAAAGCTTTCTACACATTACTATGATGGTGATGGGCGCTCTTTAATTGAAGTGCATGTGAAAGTGGGAAATCGTTATTTAACAGAAGTCCAACAAGAAGAGATTCGTACGTTAATTCGTAATAAAAAGAATCTTGTTGTGGATTCAATTGAAAGTGATGTTATAACTAAAGCAGAAGCAATAGCTTGGAAAGAAGAAACAGAAATTGTCCCTATTTCCAAAATTGTTCGCTCTGGACAAGTTTTACATGTAAAAGGAAATTTATTGTTAATTGGAGATGTTAATCCAGGCGGAACGGTTATCGCTGGGGGGAATATTTTTGTCGTAGGATCATTAAGAGGAATTGCGCATGCTGGGTATTATGGGGATTCGGATGCTGTAATAGCTGCATCTGATATGAACCCGATGCAACTTCGAATTAGTGATGTGGCAATGCGGGCTCCGGAAGAGAAAGAAGACGGAGCGGAGGCGGCAGAATGTGCGTATATTAATGAGAACAATCACATTGTTGTCGATCGACTGCAACTTCTCACTCATCTTAGACCTAATTTAACAAAGTTAGAAAGGGGAATTGTATAGCTGTGGGAGAGGCAATAGTAATTACATCTGGAAAAGGCGGAGTAGGTAAAACTACAACGTCTGCGAACATTGGTACAGCCCTAGCGTTATCTGGAAAGAAAGTGTGCTTAATTGACACAGATATCGGTCTTCGAAACTTAGACGTAGTAATGGGGCTGGAAAATCGTATTGTATTTGATCTTGTTGATGTCGTTGAAGGGCGTTGCCGTTTACCTCAGGCGCTTATTAAAGATAAGCGTTTTGACGATCTTTATTTATTACCTGCAGCACAAACGAGTGATAAATCAGCGGTAACACCTGAACAAATGGATGAATTAATACAAGTATTACGTCAAGATTATGATTACATATTAATTGATTGTCCTGCGGGGATTGAGCAGGGGTTTAAAAATGCGGTAGCTGGTGCGGATAAAGCAATCGTTGTTACGACGCCAGAAGTATCCTCAATGCGCGATGCGGATCGTATTATCGGGCTTTTAGAAAAAGAGGATATTGAACCACCAAAACTTGTTATTAATCGTGTACGTAGTCATATGCTTCATGAGCAGGATATGTTAGATGTTGATGAAATCGTACGTACATTGTCAATCGAGCTTCTTGGTGTTGTCGAGGATGATGATGAAGTTATTCGTGCTACAAATACAGGTGAACCTGTAGCGTTGCAACCGAGCGGAAAAGCAGCGTTAGCTTATCGTAATATTGCAAGACGCTTGTTGGGTGAGAATGTACCATTGCAAGCATTTGAACAAGAAAAGGTATCGGTATTTACAAAGATGAAAAACTTCTTTGGAATCCGTTAAAAGCACTTCGCACATATGCGAAGTGCTTTCTTTTTTCTTCACACGAATATCTTTCTTTCTTAGCTCATACATATGTACAAACTGTATACAACTGTTTCTATTTTAATTAGCTTAACGAAAGAAAGGAGACAGTATGAAGAATAGACGTGTAGAAGAAATTAAAAAACGGATTGCGAAAAGGAAGGCAGAGCAAGAAAGGATGGAGGAAGAGCAGTATTTTGCTGGAGGGAATTTTGATAGTGAAACAGTATTTATTGAAGGAGGAGAAAAGGAAATTCATCCTTTATTTCGAAAAGAAGTATTTTTCTTCAAAGTTTTGTTATCAGCAATATTAGTTCTTTCTATCGCTATTTTATATAAGAATGCACCCTCTTCTTTCGACGGTGCTAAAGCTGTTACAGAAAAAGTGATGAAAGAAGAATTTCAGTTTGCTACTGTAGCGAAATGGTACGAAAAGCAGTTTGGAAAACCGCTCGTATTTTTTTCACCTACTGAGAAAAAAGAAGGAACTATTCAGCAAAAAGATTATGCCATCCCTGCTTCTGGAAAGGTGATGCAAGGGTTTCAAAAAAATGGCCAAGGTGTATTTGTTCAAACAGCTACAAATGCAACTGTTGAGTCAGTGAATGAAGGGCTAGTTGTTTTTGCAGGAAAGAAAGAGGAACTTGGTAATACGGTTCAAATTCAGCATGCAGATGGAACAGAATCGTGGTATGCGAATTTAAATGACATGTCAGTAAAATTATATGATTACGTTTCAAAGAAACAAAAAATTGGAACGGTGAATAATGATGCAAATAATAAAAATGGTAAGTTTTATTTCGCGATAAAAAAGAATGAAAAGTTTATTGACCCGATTCAGGTGATTTCATTTGATTAAATATAGAGAAGTTTTAACGAAGATTTCCGTGCATCCGTTGTTTTGGGTTATTATTGTCATTGGTATTTTTACGGCACGTTTTAAAGAGTTACTACTGTTATTTTGTATCGTTCTTATCCATGAACTTGGGCATGCCTTTGCGGCGGCACACTATAATTGGCGTATTAAAAAGATTCAACTTTTACCGTTTGGTGGTGTGGCTGAGCTTGAGGAACATGGGAATAAGTCATTGAAAGAGGAACTTGTTGTTGTAATTGCAGGACCTATACAACATATTTGGATGATGGTGGTAGGTTATATAGTGTTTGAAGCTGGTTGGCTGGGTACGGATTTATATTATTTCTTTATATGGAATAATATAATTATTTTAGCATTTAATTTACTGCCTATTTGGCCGCTTGATGGTGGAAAAGTATTGTTTAACGTATTATCATATCGTTTTCCTTATTTACAAGCACATGAAAAGATGATGAAATTATCATGTGTTTTTTTTAGTGTAATACTAGTGTGGCAGTTACTTTGGAATAGTAATAATATTATGATGTGGGTACTACTCATATTTTTAGCGGTGTCGTTATATCAAGAGTGGAAACAAAGACAGTATGCCTTTATGCGTTTTTTATTAGAACGTTATTATGGGAACAAAAGAGGAATTGAAAAGATTGCACCTATTGAAGTGCAATCCGAAGATCATTTATATAAGATATTCACAAAATTTCGTAGAGGGTATAAGCACTCTATTATCGTCCATGGAAAATATAAAGAACATTACACATTGGATGAAAATGAATTACTCTATGCGTATTTTACTGAAAAACGAACAACTTCATCTGTTGAAGAATTAATCGGTTAGTGTTGACGATAGCACTAACCTTTTATTATTGTAAAAGCAAAGAAGATTATAAAGTGAGGAAAGAATTTTGAAAACGTTATATATGAACTATGCAGGATCGGAAAAACGCGTTGCAATTGAAGAGAAGAAAAAAATTGTTGAGTTTTTATGGAAACGAAATGAAGAACAAGAGATTGTTGGGCATATTTATGTTGGACGTATCGTAAGAACGATTGCTGGAATGAACGCAGCTTTTGTAAACATCGGTTTAGAAAAACATGCGTACCTTTCATACGATGATGTACCATCTTCTTATCGTATACATGAAGGGCAAGCAGTACTCGTACAAGTTGTGAAAGAGGCAATTGATACGAAAGGGCCGAAATTGACAGCAAACATAGAATTTACCGGGAAATATGTCGTTTATATGCCATATGATGAAATGCGTGCGGTTTCTCGAAAAATAAAAAATAATAAAAGAAGGCAACAGCTACTCCAAATTGAGGTAGAAGGGACAGGAGGGTACATTTTTCGCTCTGCTTCTGAAAAAGGAGAAATTGAAGACATACAAGCTGAAATGCAAAGGTTACAGCAGTTATATGAAGAATTAAAAAGAAAAGAGGGCCAAGGAAAAGCGCCGCTACTACTTCATCGACCTGCGACCTTTTTAGATCGTGTATTTCAAGAGAATCCGATTGAAATGATTGAAAAAGTAGTTGTAGATACAAGAAGTATAGTAAAAGAATTAGAAGAAAAAGTCGGAAAAGAAAAAGTATCTTTTTATAATGAAAAATCTTCAATGTTTAACCATTTTGGAATAGAGCGTGAGATCGAGAAAGCACTTCAAAAAATTGTATGGCTCCCGAATGGTGCGTATTTAATTGTGGAACAAATGGAGACGATGACTGTAATTGATGTGAATACGGGCAAGTTTACTGGGAAACAGAATTTACAAGATACAGTCCTTCGTACAAATGAGGCGGCAGCTGAAGAAATTGCACGTCAATTAAGACTGCGTGATATCGGTGGTATGATATTAATTGATTTTATTAATATGAAAAGAAGAGAAGATAAAGAAAAGGTAAGAGAATGTCTCATGGCTGCTATGCAAAATGATCGCACATATACAAGAGTGCTCGGTTTTACAGAGTTAGGGATTTTGGAGATGACACGTAAACGTAAGAAACATTCTTTACGCGACGTATTACTAGAAGAGTGTGTACCTTGCAAAGCAACGGGGTATGTGATGTCATATGAAACAATTGCGTATGAGTTAGAGAGAGAGCTAATTACATATGGCAATATAGAGGATGAGGTAGTATTAATCGCTGCACCTAAAGAATTACAAAAACAATTTTTGCAAAAAGAATTACAAAAAAATATTCCATTTGAAATTTATTTCAAAGATGATATGATCGAAAAGTACGCCATTATCCGTTTTGGAAGTAAAAAAGAAATTGTAGAACGGGAAAAATAGTTAGCAGAACATTTATTGACAACCGTCTATGATTCATGATAACATCTTTATGTTATAGTTTATAGCACCTAAACGGCTATATGCTACAACCGCACAAGACAGGTTCCCTAAAGACATTTATGTCTACCTCGTTTTTGGCGAGTCTTAGTAATTAAGAGGAGGTGCAAGTATGTACGCAATTATCGAAACAGGTGGAAAACAAATTAAAGTTGAAGCTGGTCAAGCAATCTACATTGAAAAATTAGATGTTGAAGCTGGTGAAACTGTTACTTTTGACAAAGTTCTTTTCGTTGGTGGCGAAAACGTTAAAGTTGGTAGCCCAGTTGTAGAAGGTGCAACAGTTACTGCGAAAGTTGAAAAACAAGGTCGCGCTAAGAAAATCATCGTTTTCAAATACAAAGCGAAAAAGAACAATCGTAAGAAACAAGGTCATCGTCAACCTTACACTAAGCTAGTTGTTGAAGCTATCAACGCTTAATTCAGGTTAACATGATTAAAATTACGATAAGTCGCACGAAATTAGGAAGTATCCAATCATTTAAAATGACTGGACATGCCAATTATGCGCCACATGGACAAGATCTTGTCTGTGCTGGAACTACAGCGGTTGTGTTTGGTTCTATAAATGCAGTGGAAGAACTTTGTAATGTGCAGGCAACTATTGAACTCGGGAGTGACGGCGGATTCTTAACGTATGAATTGCCTAATGATTTAGACGTTCATACAGCAGAAAAAGCACAGATACTTTTAGAAGGATTGGTTGTTTCGCTTAAGACGATCGAACTTGATTACGGAAAGTATATCCGTTTAATAGAAAAAGTGCAGGAGGTGTAACGTATGTTAAGATTAGATCTTCAGTTTTTCGCATCTAAGAAAGGTGTAGGTAGTACAAAGAACGGTCGTGACTCTCAGTCAAAACGTCTTGGTGCTAAACGCGCAGATGGTCAAACGGTTTCAGGTGGTTCAATTCTTTACCGTCAACGCGGTACAAAAATTTATCCAGGTGTTAACGTTGGTCGTGGTGGCGATGACACTTTATACGCGAAAGTTGACGGCGTAGTACGCTTTGAGCGTCTTGGCCGTGACCGCAAACAAGTGAGCGTATATCCTGTTGCTCAAGAAGCATAAGAACTCACGGAAAACTCTAACCTGAGTGCAGGTTAGAGTTTTTCTATATTAAGGGGTATCTAAATGAATGAAAAATGGACAATTATAGATGCATTGCGTCATTCAAGACATGATTGGCTCAATCGTATGCAGATGGTGAAAGGAAACCTTTCACTTGGAAAAGTGGAAGAGATTCATAGTCTCATCGATCGTTTTGTCCAAGAAGCGAGACAAGAATCCAACCTGATAGGGCTATCAATGCCTTTATTTTCAGAGTGGATTTTAACATATAATTGGAAACAGCAGCCGTGCTTATTGGAGTACGAAGTATTAGGGAATTTACATAACTTATCTCATTTAGATGAGACTGTATGTATATGGACGAATCAATTTTTCTCAATACTTCAGCATAGTTTAGACGTATATGTTGAAAATTATGTTTGTATCACAATTGAATGTGACGCGGAGAATGCTCGTTTCTTTTTTGATTTTCGTGGTAAGCTAACGAGTGTAGAAGAACTACAGAATTGGCTTGCGAACCAAAACAATAAATGGTATTCCATTTCTTATACAGTACGAGACGAAGAAGTCTCAGTTATATTACAACCAATCGAAAAAAGTGTGGTGAAATAATGTTTGTAGATCAGGTCAAGATATATGTAAAAGGCGGCGACGGTGGTAACGGAATGGTTGCGTATCGTCGCGAGAAGTATGTACCTAAAGGTGGCCCAGCAGGTGGCGACGGTGGTAAAGGTGCAGATGTTGTTTTTGTTGTTGAGGAAGGCTTACGTACATTAATGGACTTCCGCTACCAACGTCATTTCAAAGCTGATCGCGGTCAGCACGGAATGAGTAAAGGTCAGCACGGTCGTAAATCTGAGGATTTAATCGTAAAGGTTCCACCGGGAACAATAGTAAAAGATGAAAAAACAGGTGAAATTCTTGCCGATTTAGTAACGCATGAACAAACAGCTGTAATCGCAAAAGGTGGCCGCGGTGGCCGTGGTAACTCACGTTTCGCAACACCGACGAACCCAGCGCCAGAAATCGCTGAGAACGGGGAACCAGGTCAAGAACGTGATGTCACGCTAGAACTTAAAGTGCTGGCAGATGTTGGACTTGTTGGATTCCCAAGTGTAGGTAAATCTACATTATTATCTGTTGTATCATCAGCGCGTCCGAAAATTGCAGAATATCACTTTACAACAATCGTTCCAAATCTTGGTGTTGTTGAAACTGGTGATAACCGCAGCTTCGTTATGGCTGACCTTCCTGGACTAATTGAGGGGGCACATTCCGGCGTTGGACTTGGACACCAATTCTTACGTCATATCGAACGTACACGTGTAATCGTGCACGTTATTGATATGTCTGGTTTAGAAGGACGTGAGCCATATGAAGATTATGTTACAATCAATAATGAATTAAAAGAATACAATATGCGTTTAACTGAGCGTCCACAAGTTGTTGTAGCAAACAAAATGGATATGCCAGATGCAGAAGAAAACTTACAAGCATTTAAAGAGAAAGTGGGAGACGAAGTAAAAATCTTCCCAATCTCAGCTGTAACGAAACAAGGTGTTCGTGATTTACTATTTGAAGTAGCGAACTTATTAGAAACAACACCAGAATTCCCAATGTACGATGATGTAGAAGAATCTGAAGCAAGTGTAATGTACAAATTTGAATCTGAATCTAATTTTGAAATTACACGCGAAAGTGATGGCACATTTGTTATTTCTGGTTATGATATTGAGAAAACATTCAAAATGACAGACTTCTCACGTGATGAATCTGTACGCCGATTTGCTCGTCAAATGCGTGGAATGGGTATTGATGAAGCCCTTCGTGCACGTGGTGCAGAAGACGGAGATATTGTAAAAATTCTTGAATATCAATTTGAATTTATCGATTAAGACTGCCGAAATAGGGCAGTCTTTTTTTTATTGTAAATGTCTGATTCGTATAGGAAAAAATACCCACTAATTAAATTTTCAATTTATAATAGAACAAGGAGTGGTTTTGGAAGAATTTCTTATGGGGAGAAAACGAACATGTATAAAATATTAATTGTAGAAGACGATGAAAAAATAGCGGGAATATTAGAGGAGCATTTAGAAAGGTATGGCTATCAATCATTTAGAGCGAGTGATTTACGTCATATAAAAGATGAGTTCGTGAAAATAAATCCTCATCTCGTATTACTGGATATTAATTTACCATATTTTGATGGTTTTTATTGGTGTCGTCAAATTCGTACTGTATCGAATGCGCCGATTATTTTTGTTTCTGCAAGAACAGGGGAAATGGATCAAGTAATGGCGATCGAGAATGGCGGAGATGATTACATTACAAAGCCATTCCATTTAGATATTGTAATGGCAAAGGTGAAAAGTGCACTTCGCCGTGGGTATGGTGAGTATGCATCTGTTGCTGAGAGTGATTGTTTAGGTGTAAATGGACTGTTGTTATTTCCGTCCCAGCACATTGTTGAGTGGCAAGGGCAACAAACGGAGCTGACGAAAAATGAATTTTACTTATTAGAGTGTTTGATGAAACAGGCAAATCAGTATGTAACGCGTGAAGAACTGTTAGAAGCCCTGTGGGATGAGGTAGCTTTTGTTGATGATAATACATTAACCGTAAATGTAAAACGCGTAAGGAAGAAACTAGAGGAGCTAGGCATTCAAAATGCAATTGTAACGAAACGCGGATATGGTTATGCGCTTCTTACAGAGTGGGGCGAAGGGCATGAAGGTTAAAAATTACCTCATGGACCGTTTTTCTTTACTTCTTTCTTATATTATTAGCCTTTGTTTATTTGGGCTCGTCTTGCAGTTGCAAAGTCTTTTAGAAAAAAGATCCATTGATTGGAGTACGTGGTTATATGGGCTTTTATTAGGGACAGTTGTATTTACTGTATACCTCATTTACGATTATCGAAAACGAAGTGTATTTTTAAAAAGAATCGAAAAATATGTTGCTAGCGGAAATACATTACACGACTCTTTACTTATTGATACTTCTTATACGTCAGAGCAAGAGATGGTTGTTGAATCGTTTACGCTATTAAGACAGCAATATATGAATGAAGTTCATAAACAACATGCGAAAGAACAACAGCAAATGATATTTATGAACCAATGGATTCATCAAATGAAAACACCAGTATCGGTTATAGAATTGCTATTACAGAAGTTTGGGAAAGAGCATCGTGAAGCAAGAGCAACAGTTGAAAGTATTCGTGAAGAAAATAACCGTATACTAAATGGTTTAGATTTGGCGTTACATATGGCAAGGTTAGAGCAATTTGCGAAAGATTATAAAGTAGAAGTAGTAAATGTGATAGATATCATCAGGGGTATTATTAATGAAAATCGAAAATCTTTCATTCAATCGTCGGTATTTCCGAAAGTAATGTTTGATGAAGATACTTGTATGGTTGCATCTGATAGAAAATGGCTAAGTATTGCTATAGGGCAAATTGTTGTAAATGCAATTAAGTATACGAAAATTTCAGAAGCAGAGAAAAAGGAAATTCAATTTCAAATTGAAGAGAAAGATCAAAAGGTGTTACTACATATTAAGGACAATGGAATTGGTATTCCAGAGCAAGATGTAAAGCGTATATTTGATCCATTCTTTACGGGAATAAATGGCCGTAAAACGAGAGAAGCGACTGGAATGGGTTTATATATTACGAGGGAAATTTGTGATAATTTACATCATGGAATGTATGTGCAATCGGCTGAAGGGGAAGGGACAACATTCACGTTCCAATTTGCCAAAGATGAAGAATATCATACATTAATGAGAAAAATGACAAAACTGTAAGATAACAAAACGTTTTGTAAGGGAAATCACTCGTTTCTTTTTCTTATTTTTCTTATAGTAAATGTAAGAAGAAAACACATAGGGGGATTAGAAATGAGTGTTCTTGAAGTAAAGGGATTAACGAAGGTGTATCAATCGAAAGGTTCAGTAGCGACGACTGCTTTAAATGATATAAATTTTAAAATAGAAGAAGGCGAATTTGTAGGGATTATGGGTCCTTCAGGAAGCGGAAAAACAACGCTTTTAAATTTATTAGCAACAATTGATAAGCAAACTTCAGGTCATGTGCTTGTAAATGGCGAAGAAATTAATCAAATGCGTGCTGCAAAATT
This sequence comes from Bacillus thuringiensis, assembly GCF_022095615.2. NCBI lineage: Bacteria > Bacillati > Bacillota > Bacilli > Caryophanales > Bacillaceae > Bacillus > Bacillus thuringiensis. The sequence goes on along the minus strand of NZ_CP155559.1, from coordinate 4,189,401 downwards.
AGCGGAGTTTCGTCGTACACATTTAGGATTCATCTTCCAAGATTTTAACTTACTTGATACGTTATCGATTAAAGAAAATATTATTTTACCGCTTGTAATGGCGAAAAAATCTGTAAATGAAATCGATGCGAAAGTGCTTGAGATTGCAAAGTTTTTAAATATCGAAGAAATTTTAAATAAAAAAGTATATGAAGTATCAGGCGGACAACAACAACGTGCAGCAGCTGCGAGAGCGATCATTCATGAACCGACGTTAATTTTAGCGGATGAGCCAACTGGAAACTTAGATTCGAAGTCGGCGAAATCATTAATGAGTGCGTTGCAAGACTTACATGAACAAAAGAAAGTAACGATTGCAATGGTAACGCACGATCCAGTAGCTGCTAGTTATTGTGAACGCATTCTCTTCATACGTGATGGAGAAATTTTCTCAGAAATACATAAAGGGAGAACGAAACAGGCCTTTTTCCAAGAAATTCTGGACGTACTTGCGATGCTAGGAGGGGAATATCATGAACTTTCGCCAGCTCGCGCTTAATAACGTAAAAGGAAATTGGCGTAATTATAAAGCGTTTCTGATTAGTAGTTGTTTATCGATTGTCGTATTTTTTATGTATGCTTCCTTCATTTATCATCCAGATGTCGTAAGCGGTAATATTAGTATGAAGACGATGATTTCAAAAGGGTTAGAATCGATGAATTATATTGTAGTCATCTTCTCAGCGCTCTTTATTTTATATGCAAATTCAACATTTTTACGAGCAAGAAAAAAAGAGTTTGGTCTATTAACATTAATAGGCGGAACAAAATCTCAACTTGGCCGAATGATTATATTAGAACAACTGATGTTAGGTAGTATTGCAATTGTAGTAGGTATTGGGCTTGGCATGCTTTGTTCTAAATTATTTTTCCAAGCATTAAGCGTAATATTGAAAATAGATAAAACACTTCCACTCGTATGGAATAGTAAAGCAATTCTTATTACAGCGGGTGTATACTTTATCCTATTTTTAATCCTATCATTATTTAGCGTTTGGACAGTAGGGCGCTTGCAAATTATTGATTTATTAAGAGAAGCAAGAAAACAGAAAGTAGAACCTTTTGCATTTACATGGTTATGTGTAGCGGGAATAGGATGTATTATTGTTGCATATGTACTTAGCTTCCAAGTGACATTTATGAATTTTATTATGCTGTTTTTACCGATTGTAGGGCTGACGATAGGCGGAACTTATTTACTGTTTACACAAGGTAGTACAGTCGTATTAAAGGCGCTACAAAAACGAAAAAAATCTTTTTATACATATCCAAATATGTTCGTACTTAGCAATCTTATTTATAAAATGAAAGATAATGCTCGTTTTCTATTTGTAATTTCTATCATTACGGCAGTTGTATCTTCGGCAGTCGGTACACTGTACGTATTTTTTGAGGATATGAGTTATAAGGCAGTAACTAGTACCCCGCATGCTATTTCGTATGAGGAAAAAGGAATTAATACGCATAATATTATAAAAGAAGGGAAAACAAAAGAATTAATAAAAAAACACGGATTTGAAGAAGCGCGAGAAGTAACGTACGTCAAACTTCCTGGAACTCAAAAAATCACGATGTTTAACAGTGAACATGAAGTGCCAATGGCGATTGTTTCAGAAAAAGAATATAACGCTGAAGTACGTAAACAAAAGAGAGAGCAAGTTAGAGAAGTTCATAATGCACCAGGTAGTGCAACGATGGTCATAATGGATATGGCGAAAGATATGATGAAGGTAGATCTTGCGAAACCGTATGAATTTAAAATGAACGGACAAATGCAGTCTGTTCAGTTAAATGAGCCAACTTCATTTTCTGTTTTTAATGATAGTGAATATCTCATTGTAAATGATCAAGATTTTGAGAAATACGCAAAGCTCGTACCAGATGAAGAAAAGACGAAATATTACGGTTATTATATAGAAGACTGGAAAAATACAGAAGACCTTGTGTTAGATTTGAAAAAGGAAGTTGCACCAGATAAGCAAGAGGAATTAAATAACTCGGTGTTCGCTTATAAAAATATAAGGGAATCAGGAGCAATTACGATGTTTATCGGTTTCTTTGTAGCTGTACTGTTCTTCTTCTTCGCTTGTAGTATGACATACTTTAAATGGTTTAACGATAAAGAACAAGATCGTATTCAATTTAAATCGTTAAAGAGAATTGGTATGACAGATAAAGAAATTCGCAACATTGCAATTCGACAAATGGGTGTTATCTTCTTTATCCCAATTTTAATTGGTGCAATTCATAGTGGATTTGCTCTTCATACGTTAGGGAAAATGCTTTATCTCGATTTATGGAAATCAGGTGCGATTGTAATTGGAGCATACATTGTAGCTTCTGCGATTTACTTTATAATCGCGCAAAGAGGATATTTGAAACACGTAAAAAGCTAGGGAAACCTCTAGCTTTTTACGCATGTAGTAAGTTATAGGAGGACGATAGATGAACATTTGGCAATTAGCGCTGCAAAATATAAAAGGAAATTGGCGTAATTATAAAGTGTTTTTCCTAAGTAGTTGTTTTGCGATATTTGCTTCTTATGCATATATGTCTGTTATTGTGCATCCGTATATGCAGGAGACGCTGTGGTATCAAAACGTACGCTGGGGACTTGTTCTATGTAATATTATAATCATTTCTTTTTTCGTCATATTTATTTTGTACTCTACTTCTATTTTCATAGAGGCGCGTAAGAAAGAATTGGGATTATATATGTTAATGGGAGCAACGAAATCTAACGTAATAGGAGTGATTATGACCGAGCAAATGTTGATTGGAGTATTTGCTAATATTTTTGGTATAGGGGTTGGCATGATCTTTTTGAAACTCTTTTTTATGGTGTTTAGCATGCTAATGCGTCTTCCGAGAGAACTCCCTGTCATATTTGACGTGAAAGCGATTGGGGTAACGTTTATTACATATATGGTTGTTTTTATTCTGTTATCTTTTATAAGTGCTTTACGTATATGGAACATAAAAATTATTCGGTTATTGAAAGAATTTCGAACGGATAAAAAAGAGAAGAAAACATCAATATGGCTTTGTATATTCGGCTTTATTTGTTTAGGGACAGGATATACGTTAGCGCTACAAGTGACAATGGAAACGATAGGATTATATTTTTTCCCTGTGTCTATACTTGTCTTTTTCGGAACGTACTTTTCTTTTACACACGGTACAATCCAATTGTTAGAAATGATTAAACGAAATAAAAAGATTATGTATACATATCCGTATTTATTTATAGTAAATCAATTGTCACATCGAATGAAGGAAAATGGTCGCTTTTTCTTTATGCTTTCTATGGCAACGACATTTGTAGTTACGGCAACAGGTACGGTGTTCTTATATTTTTCTAGTATGCAAGATATGTGGCGGGACGGGGGCGCACACTCATTTTCATATATAGAAAAAGGTGTTTCTACTCATGAAGTCTTTGAGGAAGGTACGGTTGAACAATTACTGCATCAATATGGATATGATGATTTTCAATCTATGAGCTTTGTTGGAGTGCATGCATCTTTTCAGTCCAACAAGGGAGAAACAGAAGTAGCGCCGCTCATTAAAGAAAGTGAATACAATCAGGAGGCAAGAAAACAAAAACAGAAAACGTATCATCCTAAAAAAGGAACTGTTACACTTGTTTATTATAATAAATACAATCATCCGAATATATATAATCAAAAAGAGATTCAATTACAAGTAATGAATCAAACGTATCCATTCGTATTTAACGGTCAAAAAGAAGGGGTGCGATTTAACTATCATCTTGCGCACATTAACGGTCTGTTTTTCGTCATGAATGATGAAGATTTTGACAGTATAGCAAATAAGGTTCCGGATGCTGAAAAAATGATGTATAGAGGATACACATTACCAAATATCGAAAATACGAAAAAATTAAATGAAGCTTTACGGAAACATATGAAACAAGATGATAATAACGCATTTCGAAGTAATATGGAGTTATATGTGAATATGAAAGAGTTCGGCGATATTACTCTATTTGTAGGCTCATTCATTAGTATATTATTCTTTCTTACTTCATGTAGTATCGTATATTTTAAATGGTTTCATAATATTGCATCGGATCGAAAGCAGTACGGTGCGCTCTCTAAGCTTGGAATGACGAAGGAAGAAGTGTGGAAGATTTCTCGCTGGCAATTGTGTATGCTATTTTTTGCACCTATTATAGTCGGGAGTATGCATAGTGCGGTTGCGTTATATACGTTTCATAATACGATCTTTATGGATGGTTCATTACGAAAAGTAGGTTTGTTTATTCTATTTTATATCGCTGCATGCATTATTTATTTCTTTTTCGCTCAAAGAGAATATAGGAAACATTTAGACTAGCGAATGCTAGTCTTTTTTTAATATTCGAAATTTACATAGAAGAATATTAAAAAGTATGGTATAACAGTAAGAAAACGAAAAAGAGGGGAAAAGACGATGATTCGAGTAGGATATTTAGGACCAGAAGCAACATTTACAAATATGGCGGTGAGTCGTTTTTTTCCAGAAGCAGAGCATGTACCGTATCGAACGATTCCAGATTGTATTGATGCAGCTGCAAATGGAAATGTAGATTATGCAGTGGTACCACTAGAAAACGCCATAGAAGGTTCAGTGAATATAACAGTTGATTACCTCGTGCATGAGCAGCCGCTTTCTATTGTAGGAGAAATTACAGTACCGATTCAGCAACATTTACTTGTACATCCGCAGTATGCAGAAGTGTGGGAAGAAGTATATGCAGTGCATTCTCATCCGCATGCTATTGCGCAATGTCATAAGTTTTTAAATGAAGAATTAAAAGGGGTAACCGTTCGAGATATGACATCAACAAGTGCTGCTGCGCAATATGTGAAAGAACATCCTGAAGAAAAAATCGCTGCCATTGCAAATGAAGCAGCTGCAGAAAAATATGGATTGACGATCGTAAGACGTAGCATTCATACGCATAAAAACAATCATACACGCTTCCTTGTGCTCCATAAGAAAAAGAAAGCAATACTCTCAAATAATGGAGAAAATCGCGGAGAGAAAACGACGCTTATGATAACGTTACCTGCTGATTATGCAGGAGCGCTATATCAAGTGTTATCAGCTTTCGCATGGAGAAAATTAAATTTATCAAAAATCGAATCGCGCCCGATGAAAACAGGACTCGGAAATTACTTTTTCTTAATCGATGTCGATAAAGCATACGATGATGTATTATTGCCAGGCGTAACGATGGAACTTGAAGCACTCGGCTTTTCTGTGACTGTGCTGGGAAGTTATTCTTCTTATTGGTTGTAAGGGGGAGTTAGGTTATACCGTCTGATAGATAAATAAAATCCCACCTATAAATGGTGGGATTCTTTATTTTAACTTCACAAGACGATCTTCTAACTGACCACGCCAAATATCAGCTAGTTCTGGAACAGCAAGAATCTTTTCAATGCCATCTTTATCTTTTCTATTATGAAAATAAATTTCGTTAGAGAATAAAACAGATACATTGCTCGGTTGACGTTCTAGTAATGTAATTTTAGAATCTTTACGTACAGTACCTTCTTGAAGAACGCGGCATAGGTAGCCAGTAAATCCAGTTGCTACAATGCGCGGCAGTATGCCAGGAATACCAAGGCGTTTTGAAATTGTGCTACAAGGTACTCTTGCTTGTGTGATTTGAATGATTGCTTCACCTAGTTGATATGTATCTCCGATGCAAACATCGCGCTCTAACATATTTGTTACGGTAATGTTTTCACCAAATGTGGAAGCGGGAAGCGTAGTTTGAAATTCCTCTTCCCATAGTGCATAATGCTCGTGTGGGTACACGCAAACTGCGCGATCAGGTCCCCCATGGTGTTTTAAATCTGCTACGTCATCACCGAGGAATCCGTCTTTTGAGAGGAAAGCCTCTTCTGTAGGATCTTTACATATACCTGATATCATTTCTTTACCTTCGCCATATTTCATTTGTTTCGGTTTGCCAATGCTAAAGTGAACGAGTTCAATTCCCATATTTGATCTCCTTTACGATTGATTACAATATTATAGCATTAAAAAAGCACAGAGAATGTTAAAAAACTCTGTGCTTTACATGAATTAATAAACGAGAAATCCTGCTTTATCTAGTGCCTCACAAGCAGCGTCTAACTTTTCTTTTGAATCTGCCTCAATTGTATGTAAGTGAATACCATCTGTTAGTTGTGAAAGATAGGAGGCATTCGTGTTTTCGATTTTTTGTAAATATTGCTCTACATCAAAGCGATTACTTACCATGATGGATGCTGTTAAGTCACCGTATACAGGATGCTCAACTTTTACATCTTTAATCGTAACGCCGTGGTCAACAAGCATTGTAAGTTCTTGACGTACTTCCGCTGGTTTATGTTGGCATACAATTACGCGTTCGAAAGTTTGTTGTTTCTCTTGTGGTTTTAAATATAAATATCCTTGAGCAGTTGCAATAATTGGTTCGTTTCGTGCTTTAAGCAAGGAAATATCTTGCACGATAACTTGTCGACTTACGTTCGTCTTTTTAGATAGTTCATTCCCAGATAACGGTTCATTTGCAGCGAGAAGCCACTGAAGGATAAGTTGTCGTCTTTCTTCACCTAAAATCTTTTTTTGGTCATTTTGTTTCATTATGATTTAACACCTCTATAAAATTGATTTCCAATTGTGTGTAGTGCATGAATAGTAGTATCAATTTGATCTTTCGTTGTTTGTTGTCCGAAAGAGAAGCGGACATATTGTTTTGCCTCTTCATACGTTTTTCCAATTGCAAGCATTGTTTTCGAAGGTTCTTGTTTACCGACTTGGCAAGCACTTCCGGTGGAAATAGCAATACCATGTCGATTACATTCTAGCATTGTATATTGACCTTCTATTCCTTTTATTGTAACCCCAACAATATGTGGTAAACAAGAAGTAGAATGACCTTCTACTTGAATTTCTAGAGGAAGGGCTTGTAAATGTCTTAAAAAGTAGGATCGTAACTCTTTAAAACGTAAGCTCTCTTTTTGTTGGTTTTTTAATATATTCTCAGCAGCTGTTAAAAAAGCAGCGATGCCAGGAACGTTTACTGTACCTGGGCGAAACCCTTTTTCGTGAGAAGTTCCCGGAAATATTTGTTTCCAGCGAGCTTGCGGATTTATATAGCAAGCGCCAACGCCCTTTGGTCCGTATATTTTATGTGCTGAAACAGAAAGACTATCAATCCCCATCTCAAAAACATTGATAGGAAGTTTACCAAATGTTTGTACACAATCTGAATGAAATAAAACGTTATATTTTTTTAAAAGTGCTCCGATCTCTGCGATGTTTTGAACGGTTCCAATTTCAGAGTTTCCGTGCTGTATACTTGCTAGAACAGTATTTTCTGTAATAGCTGATTCTAAATCATCTAAATGGATTACCCCGCTTTTATCAACAGGAATTTCAGTAATTGTATACCCTTCTGATTGTAAGGATTGAAAATAACTTCGAATGGATGCATGCTCCATAGGTGTTGTAATGATATGTTTCTCGCTTCTGGCCTTTAAAAGGGATTGAATCGCAAGGTAGTTGGATTCCGAGCCACCGCTTGTGAAGAATACCCCTTGTTCCTTTCCACCAATCATGTCAGCAAATGTTTTTCGGCAAACTTGTAATAAAGAAGAGGCTGTTCCTCCAATATCATGTAAACTTTGTTCATTTCCAAAGTATTGCGATGCTGCTTTCATATATGTGTGTAATGCTTCTTCACTCATAGGTGTAGTAGCTGCATAGTCAAGATATATCATCATGTAAGTTCCTCTCCCTAGTAAGAGTTACAGTTCTTATATTTTTTTTTATGGTAGTGAAAATAAGAATTATAAAAAAACTCTTGTCATTATTTTAAAACTATGTAAATATAGGTGTCAAGACAGTTGAAAAGTGTAAAGTAGGAGGCAACAATTATGCCAAGTGCAGATGTCTTAATTATTGGAAGTGGCGTTGCGGCACTTCGTGTTGCGAAAGAGATTTGTCACGAAAAGAATGTGATTATTATCACAAAGGAAACAAATCGTAATAATAATACATATTTAGCGCAAGGTGGAATTGCCGCAGCAGTTGCTACATATGACAATCCAAATGATCACTTGGAAGATACGTTAGTAGCAGGATGTCATTATAACAATGAAGATGTGGTCCGTTATTTAGTCGAGGAAGGACCGAAAGAAATGAATAATCTCATTGGAAATGGAATGAAATTTGATGGAGATGAAAAGGGTCCTCATCTTGGAAAAGAAGGTGCACATCGAAAGCGTCGTATTTTACATGCAGGTGGCGATGCAACAGGAAAGAATTTATTAGAGCATTTCATTCAAGAAGTAGCTCCGCACGTTACGGTAGTGGAACAGGAAATGGTGCTCGATTTTATTATAGAAAATGGTAAATGTGTTGGAGTTTTAACACGAAATAGTGAAGGGAAGCTGAAGCGTTACGTTGCAGATTATACGGTGTTAGCAACAGGAGGGATTGGCGGTTTATACGCCTTTACTTCTAACGACAAGACAATTACGGGTGATGGACTTGCAATGGTATACCGCGCAGGCGGGGAGCTCGTAGATTTAGAGTTTGTACAATTTCATCCAACAATGTTATACGCGGGCGGGCGGTGCCCAGGCCTCGTTTCTGAAGCTGTTCGCGGTGAAGGAGCTGTCCTTATAAATGGAAAAGGGCAGCGTTTTATGATGGACATACATCCTGATCACGATCTTGCGCCGCGTGATGTAGTAGCAAGAGCGATTCATGAACAGCTTTTGGCGGGTGAAAAAGTGTATTTGAATATCGAGTCTATCCAAAATTTCGAAGAACGTTTTCCGACGGTATCATTATTGTGTAAAAAAAATGGTGTCGATATAAATGAAAAACGCATTCCAGTCGTACCCGGTGCTCATTTTCATATGGGCGGCGTGAAAACGAACTGTGATGGGGAGACATCCATTCCAGATTTATATGCGGTCGGTGAAGTAGCTTGTAATGGTGTTCATGGAGCAAATAGATTAGCAAGTAATTCATTATTAGAAGGTCTTGTGTTTGGAAAAAGAATAGGACAACATATTTTAACCAAAGCGACAAAAGAAAGCTGGAACAACGTGGCTGAGAAGGAAAAGAAGTTTATTGTTCTGAATCATTTGCCGGCGAAAGAAGAAATACAAGAATGTATGATGAAATACGTTGGGATTGTGCGAACAGAGCAAAGTTTATCTTATGCAAAGAGATGGCTTAGTAAGTACGGTGTTCGAAATATGATATTACAACATGATGCTCTTACAAATGAAGAGATAACGCTTATTAATATGTTAACAGCCTGTGAACTTATAGTCGTATCAGCTTTGCAAAGAGAAGAAAGTATTGGTGGCCATTATCGAAGTGATTATCCAGATAGAAATAGCGTAAAAAAAGAGATCGTTCGAGTGAAAAGAAAACTACAACTTGTGTGATGAAGGGAAGAGGGGCTCTATGAACACGATAAAAGTGAAAGAAGCATTAAATCGATTTTTTCTAGAAGATATAGGAGAAAGAGATGTAACATCTCAGCTTATTTTTCCAGACAATTTACTTTCAAAAGGAACGTTTCTTGCGAAGGATACAGGTGTCTTTGCGGGGCGTTTAGTAATTGAAGAAGGATTTAAATTAATTGATGAAAGAATTGAAGTGGAGCTTCATAAAAAAGATGGAGATCTTGTAGAAAAGGGCGAAATAATAGCAACTGCGCAAGGACCAATTGTCTCGTTATTAACGGCAGAGCGCGTTATATTAAACGTTATCCAGCGTATGAGCGGGATAGCTACGATGACACATAAAGCTGTTCTTGCGTTAGATAGCGGCCATACACGTATTTGTGATACGCGAAAAACGATGCCAGGGCTACGTATGTTTGATAAGTATGCAGTTGTGTGCGGAGGCGGATTTAATCACCGTTTCGGTTTATATGACGGTGTCATGATTAAAGACAATCATATTGCTTTTGCTGGTTCTATTACGAAAGCTGTTACATCGGTGAAAGAAAAATTAGGACATATGGTGAAAGTAGAAGTGGAAACAGAAACGGAGGAGCAAGTGAGAGAGGCTGTAGCTGCTGGTGCAGATATTATTATGTTTGATAACCGTACGCCAGATGAGATTCGGGAGTTTTCAAAGATTGTACCAAGTGCCATCGTTACGGAAGCATCAGGAGGCATTACAATTGAAGAGTTATCGAAATATGGAAAAACAGGGGTCGATTATATTTCACTTGGAGCGTTAACACATTCAGTGAAAGCACTTGATATTAGTTTCAATATTGAGGCGTAAGGAAAGTGGCTTAGAGGGGGACAAAGGAATATGAGTATTTTAGAAAAAGTACAACCGATTGAAACGATGTTACCAGAGCGTTATTACACGATGACAACAGAAGACATGGAAAAGCGTGTTCGTGAAATTAAAGAAAAAATGGGGAAAACACTATTTATTCCAGGACATCATTACCAAAAAGATGAAGTGGTACAATTTTCTGATGCAGCAGGAGATTCACTTCAGCTTGCGCAAGTTGCAGCGAGCAATAAAGAAGCAAAATATATTGTATTTTGTGGTGTACACTTTATGGCAGAAACAGCAGATATGTTAACGACAGATGATCAAATCGTTATTTTGCCAGATATGCGTGCAGGTTGTTCGATGGCAGATATGGCAGATATTGAACAAACAGAAAGAGCATGGAAAGAGCTTGCGAAATTATTTGGAGATACGATGATTCCGTTAACATATGTTAACTCTACAGCTGCAATTAAAGCGTTTTGTGGTCGTAATGGCGGAGCAACAGTAACTTCTTCTAATGCAAAACAAATGGTGTCTTGGGCGTTTACACAAAAAGAGCGTCTTGTCTTTTTACCGGATCAACATTTAGGAAGAAATACAGCATACGATTTAGGTATCCCGTTAGATAAAATGGCAGTATGGGACCCACATACAGATTCATTAGAGTACGATGGAGATATAGAAGGAATTCAAGTGATTTTATGGAAAGGGCATTGTTCGGTTCATCAAAACTTTACAGTGAAAAACATTGAAAATGTACGTAAAAATCATCCGGATATGAATATTATTGTACATCCAGAATGTTGTTATGAGGTTGTTGATGCTTCGGATTACGCAGGATCAACGAAATATATTATTGATATGATTGAAGCAGCGCCGCCTGGAAGTAAATGGGCAATTGGTACCGAGATGAATTTAGTGAACCGAATTATTCAGCAGCATCCAGATAAAGAGATTGTTTCACTTAATCCATTTATGTGTCCGTGCTTAACGATGAACCGAATTGATCTGCCGCACTTATTATGGGTGCTTGAAACGGTAGAAAGAGGAGAAGAAATTAACGTTATTAGCGTAGATAAACAAGTGACTGAAGAAGCGGTTCTTGCATTAAATCGTATGTTAGAGCGTGTGTAAAGCAACGGTATTTCTGTTGCTTTTTTTCATGCATATAATCATAACGAGAACGAAATGGGCATACATTGTTTTGAAGAAATCATTGCGATTTTCTTATGCTTATTCCACTTCTAATGATATTGAAAATCGAAGAAGTGATACAAGTGAAAAGAAGTTAGCTTTATTTAGAAAGGGTTACTTCATGAGATTTGTTACTTATAGATAAGTTATACAGGAGGGGGAAAATTTGAAAATTCATATCGTGCAAAAAGGGGATACCCTTTGGAAAATTGCGAAAAAGTACGGAGTGGATTTTGATACGTTGAAAAATACAAATACACAACTTAGTAATCCAGATTTAATTATGCCAGGTATGAAAATTAAAGTACCATCAAACAGCGTTCATGTAAAACAGCATGCTGGAGCAGGATCAGCACCTCCAAAACAATATGTTAAAGAAGTGCAACAAAAAGAATTTGCAGCAACGCCAACGCCGCTTGGAATAGAAGATGAGGAAGAAATTACGTATCAATCGGCACCAATTACACAACAACCTGCTATGCAACAAACACAAAAAGAAGTGCAAGTAAAACCACAAAAAGAAGTACAGGTAAAACCACAGAAGGAAATGCAAGTGAAACCGCAAAAGGAAGTACAGGTAAAGCCACAAAAAGAAGTGCAAAAAGAAAAGCCAATTCAAATAGAAAAACCAGTTGAAAAACCGTCTGTTATTCAAAAACCACCTGTTATAGAAAAACAAAAACCAGCAGAGAAAGAAAACACGAAATTCTCGGTAAATGTATTACCACAGCCGCCGCAACCACCAATAAAAGCGAAAAAAGAATATAAAATTTCGGATGTCATTAAAAAAGGAAGCGAGTTAATTGCTCCTCAAATTAATAAGATGAAACCTAATAACGTCATTTCTCCGCAAACGAAAAAAAATAACATAGTATCACCACAAGTAAAGAAAGAAAATGTAGGGAATATCGTATCACCACAAGTAAAGAAAGAAAATGTAGGAAACATAGTATCACCACAAGTAAAGAAAGAAAATGTAGGGAATATCGTGTCACCGCAAGTAAAGAAAGAAAATGTAGGGAATATCGTGTCACCGCAAGTAAAGAAAGAAAATGTAGGGAATATCGTGTCACCGCAAGTAAAGAAAGAAAATATAGGGAATATCGTGTCACCGCAAGTGAAGAAAGAAAATGTAGGGAATATCGTATCACCAAATGTAACGAAAGAGAATGTAGTTATTCCACAAGTAATACCGCCAAATATTCAAATGCCAAACATCATGCCAATGTTGGATAATAATCAACCACCAAATATAATGCCAATCATGGATAATAATCAACCGCCAAATATAATGCCAATCATGGATAATAATCAACCGCCAAATATAATGCCAATCATGGATAATAACCCAATACCAAACATCATGCCGATCATGGATAACAATCAAATGCCAAATATGATGCCGATCATGGATAACAATCAAATGCCAAATGTGATGCCGATCATGGATAACAATCAAATGCCAAATATGATGCCGATCATGGATAACAATCAAATGCCAAATATGATGCCGATCATGGATAACAATCAAATGCCAAATATGATGCCGATCATGGATAACAATCAAATGCCGAATATGATGCCAATCATGGATAACAATCAAATGCCGAATATGATGCCAATCATGGATAACAATCAAATGCCGAATATGATGCCGATTATGGATAACAATCAAATGCCGAATATGATGCCGATCATGGATAATAATCAAATGCCGAATATGATGCCGACCATGGGTAATAATCAAATGCCAAATATGATGCCATATCAAATGCCGTATCAACAGCCTATGATGCCGCCGAATCCATATAATCAACCATCAAATCCATATCAAATGCCATATCAGCAAGGAGCACCGTTTGGACCGCAATATACGTCTATGCCAAACCCAAATATGATGCCAATGGATAATAATATGCCGCCGCTCGTGCAAGGAGAGGAAGATTGTGGGTGCGGAGGAGAGAGTAGGCTATATAGTCCGCAACCTGGAGGTCCGCAATATGCGAATCCGTTATATTATCAACCAACTCAATCGGCATATGCACCACAGCCAGGAACAATGTATTATCAACCAGATCCACCAAATGTATTTGGAGAGCCAGTTTCAGAAGAAGAGGACGAAGAGGAAGTTTAAAAAAGGTGGGATTATTCCCACCTTTTTTGTGTGTAGAGTCTTTCATAAAACGGAAGATCTACATCAAATGTTAGAAAATTCCCAGTGAAATATTAACAGTGTAAAAACCTACTCTGTTACTCATCATAAGAGGGAGCTTTTCAGAAGAGAAGTTCATTCTAACAGAGGGGGTTTTTGTATTGAATACGAAAGTAAAAGTGATTGCTGCTTCTTTGTTAGTTACCAGTGCCTTAGCTGCATGTGGTACACCAAAAGATAACAATGCAATGGATGGACGTAATTACAATTATGAGCGTACATCTTATAATGATACACACCAGTATCGTGATAATGTAACGCGTAACGATCGTTATACAGATTATGTAACATATAGAAATGGTCGTAACGATACAGGATATAACAATTATTACCGCGATGTAAATTACAACGGGCAAATTGCTAATCCGCATCCAACACGTAATATCACAATGAACAATTCATACATTAACAATGATGGTAAAACAGCAGAAAGAATAACAAATCGTGTGAAACGTATGAATAACGTAGACCGCGTGTCTACAGTTGTATATGGAAACGATGTGGCAATTGCAGTAAAACCGCGTAATCCAGTATCGAATGAAACGGCACTTGCAAATGAAGTTCGTCAAGCTGTTGTAAATGAAGTTGGGAACAGAAACGTGTACGTCTCTGTAAGAAATGACATGTTTACTCGTGTCGATGCAATGAGTACACGCCTACGTAACGGTACAGTTACAAACGATTTTAATCGTGATATAGGGAATATGTTCCGAGACATTCGTTACGGTTTAACTGGTACTACTGGTACTATGCGATAGCAAAATAAAAGAGGAAGGGGGAGCCCTTCCTCTTTATTCATCATTGTCTTGTACACGACGTTTTTTAATAAAATAACTAACGGAATAAGACGCTAAAAAGCATATGAAGAAAATACTACCTGTTAAAACTGCTTCAAAGAGAGGTCTTTCTGGACTGAAAATGATATAAATAATAGCTATAATAATTCCAACAATAAGAGAACGTAAAATAATTTTGTAATAAGGAGTTAACTTTATATCTTTTTCGCTCTCTTGTACATCGATAGAAACGCTTAACTGTAAATAAGCAATTAAAATACTCGTAAGCATAAATAATAACCATAATGGAGATTTCGTAATTTGATCCATTCCTTCAGTGAATCCGATATAGCCTAAAATGCCAATTATACCAAGTGATTGAAAAAGAAAGGCAATACGTATGTTTTTTAATGTTTTCAGAATGAGACGTTCATCCTTTATTTTTTTCACAATATCCATCTCCTGTTTATTATGATTTCGCTGTTGCATCAATTGTAACATATACATTACATTTATCAATTTATAATTTACATAAAGTTCGTTTGGGTGAAAGAGAAAATAAAATGTTTTTATAAATATGTTGCACTTATACTTTATTAATGTTATATTAGCAAAGCGATGAGCTAATTTACGTAAGACGAGAGATATGCTTAAGTGCTAAACACGCGAATGTGGTCGCCTGGTCTCTCGCCGTAAACGCATCAAGACGCCTGCTTTGCAGGCGTCTTTCATTTTATATAAAAACAAATGCTAATGCAGATAAAGCTAAAACTTTATCTGCATTTTTTATTTTCGAGTGAAATGTAATACGGTCATTTATATGGATAAAACCCCCATTTTCGGAAAAACTACTAATGAAAGTTTGATCTTGCCTAAAAGAGGTGAACGGAAATGAAATGGATACTGATTGCGATGCAAGCTTTCGTTATGATGTTTTGCTTCGTTTATGAAACGAATGTGAAGGCGGAAGGGCCAGTACCAGAAGTAACAGTAAAAGAGCCTGAAGTTACAATTTTATTAGAGCGAATGTATGTTGATGGAGAAGTAAGTGAGGAAATATTTACAGAAAAAGTGGCGGACTTAGAAAAGTTTTTACAGCAATATAAAGAATGGCAGCTCGTTGATCGTGATGATGTACAAATCGTATTACAAAAGAAAGTTGATGATATTTCTCCATTATTGAAAACGAGCGGATATTTTGGTGTTTCAGAGGAAGGGATATTACAAATTTTTAAAGGTGTACCGAAAAGTGATAATGCGATTCATTCCTTCTTTCAAATTGATATGAAAAAGCTTGAGAGTTATGAGCGCGCGAAATTGAAGCGTGGTATTCGTATTAAATCAAAAGAAGGTTTTGTGAAGACGATTGAAAAAATGAAGCAATACGCAGTGCAAAATAAGTAAAAAAAGCAGCTCATGGTGAGCTGCTTTTTTTATTTATTTTTATCTAAAATTTGTTTTGCGATTTCATCGATTAGCATATCTTTTCCGATTGGGTTGAATGCTTTTGTATTGAAGACCTCATTTGATACTTCATATACGTGATTGTTTTTAACTGCTTTATTGTCTTTCCAAACGGCACTACTTTTATAGTCTTCGTAAACTTTATCAGCTTCGCCACCAAAGTTTACAATAAACATTTGATCAGGTTGGAATGCAACAAGACCTTCTAGTGATACTTGCGCCATCGTTTGTTTTAAATCTGTACCTTTTGTTGCCGGAAGTTTTAAGTCGTTAAAGATGATGTCACCGTACCCGAAGCTACCGTATACACGGAAGTTTTGTGGTGTAACTGCGACGAACATAAAGTTCTCATCTTTTGTTTTCTCTTTAATTTTTTTAGATAAAGAGTCTGCTTTTTTATCGTAGTCTGCAATCCATTTGTCTGCTTTCTTTTCTTCGTCAAATAGTTTACCTACTTCTTTAAACTTACCGCGCCAGTCTTCTAAGTTTGTTTCTAAAACAACTGTCGGTGCAACCTTTTCTAATTGATCATAGATCTTCAATTGACGATTATTTAAAATAATTAAGTCTGGTTTTAAAGCAGTAACAGCTTCTAAATCAACTTTAGGTGCCCAATACCAACCTACTGCTTTTACACCATCTAGCTTGTCTGTTAAATGCTTTTGGATTTTATCTTTATATGTGTTTGCTGTACCAACAGGTTTGTGTCCAAGAAGTAATAATTCTTCTGTTGATCCAGATAAGTCAACAATTCTCTTTGGATTTACTGGAATTGTAGCTTCCCCTTTAGCGTGTTTTACAACTTTTGTTTTCGGTTGTTCTTTCGCTTTCGATTCTTCTTTTTGAGAAGAACAGCCAACGATAGAAAGAACAACTAGCATAATAGTAAATAAAATAAATAGCTTCTGTTTCATCCTGATGTAACCCCTTTAATTAGTATTGATAATCATTATCGACTTCTGTATATTAAGTTGCTTCATGCTTTCTGTCAATGGAAAATAACAGAAGTTTCAAATGGAGAACATTTGTTGGGGTAGTCTCGCTTTTCTATCATTAAATATGTTAAAATGGAATACATGATTTAAGAGGGAGAGATCGTATTTTGTTTGAATATGTTACAGGTTACGTGGAGTATGTAGGACCGGAATATGTCGTAATTGACCATAATGGAATTGGTTATCAAATTTTCACACCAAATCCGTATGTATTTCAAAGAAGTAAGCAAGAAATCCGTGTCTATACATATCATTATGTGAGAGAAGATATTATGGCACTTTACGGGTTTAAAACACGTGAAGAGCGTTTATTATTTACAAAGTTGTTAGGTGTGTCTGGCATTGGACCAAAAGGCGCTCTTGCAATTTTAGCTTCTGGTCAAACAGGACAGGTCGTTCAAGCAATTGAACATGAAGACGAGAAGTTTTTAGTGAAATTCCCGGGCGTCGGAAAGAAAACAGCACGCCAAATGATTTTAGATTTAAAAGGAAAACTAGCTGACGTCGTACCAGATGCATTTGTTGATTTATTCTCAGATACAGAACGTTTTGATGAGAAGAAAGGTTCATCAGCTGAGCTTGATGAGGCGCTGGAAGCTCTGCGCGCACTTGGATACGCAGAACGAGAAGTTTCTCGCGTTGTACCAGAGTTATTAAAAGAATCATTAACGACGGATCAGTATATTAAAAAGGCACTTAGTCTTTTACTAAATGGTAAGAGGTGAGTATAATGGACGAACGTCTCCTTTCAGGGGAATCTGCATATGAAGATTCGGATTTAGAATATTCATTACGGCCACAGACGCTCCGTCAGTATATTGGCCAAGATAAAGCGAAACATAATTTAGAGGTGTTTATTGAAGCAGCGAAAATGCGTGAAGAAACGTTAGATCATGTGCTTCTATATGGACCACCAGGACTTGGTAAAACGACGCTTGCCAATATTATTGCCAATGAAATGGGCGTAAATGTTAGAACAACTTCAGGTCCAGCAATTGAAAGACCAGGAGATTTAGCAGCTGTA
This sequence comes from Bacillus thuringiensis, assembly GCF_022095615.2. Lineage (NCBI taxonomy): Bacteria > Bacillati > Bacillota > Bacilli > Caryophanales > Bacillaceae > Bacillus > Bacillus thuringiensis. Next base: position 4,171,371 of record NZ_CP155559.1, on the reverse strand, counting down.
TTAACAGCGCTTCAGCCGGGGGATGTATTATTTATAGATGAAATTCATCGTTTGCATAGATCGATTGAAGAAGTGCTATATCCTGCGATGGAAGATTTTTGCCTTGATATTGTAATTGGGAAAGGACCGTCAGCACGATCTGTACGTTTAGATTTACCTCCATTTACATTAGTTGGAGCAACGACACGTGCAGGGGCATTATCAGCACCACTTCGTGACCGTTTCGGTGTACTTTCAAGATTAGAGTACTATACAGTAGATCAGTTGTCTGAGATTGTAGAACGTACAGCAGAAGTATTTGAAGTTGAAATTGATTCGTTAGCTGCACTAGAAATTGCAAGACGTGCTCGTGGTACACCTCGTATTGCGAATCGTTTATTACGACGTGTACGAGATTTCGCACAAGTTCGTGGTAACGGAACAGTTACAATGGAAATTACACAAATGGCGTTAGAACTACTGCAAGTAGATAAATTAGGTCTAGATCATATCGATCATAAATTATTGCTTGGTATTATTGAGAAATTCCGCGGTGGCCCAGTCGGATTAGAAACGGTTTCGGCAACGATCGGAGAAGAATCTCATACGATTGAAGATGTGTATGAGCCGTATTTATTACAAATTGGCTTTTTACAACGAACGCCAAGAGGCCGAATTGTAACGCCGCTTGCATATGAGCATTTCGGAATGGAGATGCCAAAAGTATGACGGAGATGCCAAAATTGCTTATTACAGCAGGTATCTTACTCATTGTTGTTGGATTAGCTTGGAAGTTTATTGGAAGACTTCCAGGCGATATTTTTATGAAAAAAGGAAACGTTACCTTTTATTTTCCTGTCATTACATGTATTGTGTTAAGTATTGTATTATCTTTTATTATGTATATAATAAATCGATTTAAATAAGAAATAGGTGGATATAGTTATGGATATAAATCTGTTTGATTTTCATTTACCAGAAGAACTTATTGCACAAGTCCCGTTAGAAGATCGTGAAACATCAAGATTAATGGTGTTAGACCGTGAAACAGGCGATATTGAGCATAAACATTTTACGGATATTCTTTCTTACTTACATGAGGGGGATTGCTTAGTTTTAAATGAAACGAAAGTAATGCCTGCTCGTTTGCACGGTGTGAAAGAAGATACAGGCGCGCACATTGAAGTACTTCTTTTAAAACAAGAAGAAGGCGATACGTGGGAAACGCTTGTTAAGCCAGCGAAACGTGTAAAAGAAGGAACTATTATCTCTTTTGGCGAAGGGAAATTAAAAGCAACTTGCACAGGAACTGCAGATCAAGGTGGACGTCAGCTTGAATTTTCATATGACGGCATCTTCTATGAAATTTTAGATGAACTTGGGGAAATGCCACTTCCTCCGTATATTAAAGAGACGCTAGAAGATCGCGATCGCTATCAAACAGTATATGCGAAAGAGATCGGCTCAGCAGCAGCGCCAACTGCAGGACTTCACTTTACAGAAGAGTTATTGGAGAAGTTAAAACAAAAAGGCGTCGGGTTAGCTTTCATTACACTTCACGTAGGGCTTGGAACATTTAGACCAGTTTCTGCCGATACGATTGAAGAACACCATATGCACGCAGAATATTACCATATGTCTGAAGAGACAGCGGCATTATTAAATCGTGTGAAAGAGAGTGGTGGACGTATTATTACGGTAGGTACGACTTCAACTCGTACGTTAGAAACAATTGCGACAGATCATGACGGCAAGCTTTGTGCTGCTTCTGGCTGGACAGACATTTTTATGTATCCAGGTTATGAATTTAAAGCAATTGATGGTTTAATTACAAACTTCCATTTACCGAAATCAACATTAATTATGCTTGTAAGTGCATTTGCGAACAGAGATAATGTACTTCATGCTTATAATGAAGCAGTAAAAGAAAAATATCGTTTCTTTAGCTTCGGTGATGCAATGTTCGTTGCATCACATGCTAAGATGGGAAACAAATAAAAGGAGTAAATTATGACAGCAATTCGTTATGAATTTATTAAAACTTGTAAACAAACAGGTGCCCGTTTAGGACGCGTACATACACCGCACGGTTCATTTGATACACCAACATTTATGCCAGTTGGTACACTTGCAACAGTTAAAACAATGTCACCAGAAGAATTAAAAGCAATGGATTCTGGCATTATTTTAAGTAATACGTATCACTTATGGCTACGCCCAGGTCACGAAATTATTCGTGAAGCAGGTGGTTTGCATAAATTTATGAACTGGGATCGTGCAATCTTAACGGACTCTGGTGGTTTCCAAGTATTCAGTTTAAGTGACTTCCGTCGTATTGAAGAGGAAGGTGTTCACTTCCGTAATCACTTAAATGGAGATAAATTATTCTTATCACCAGAAAAAGCGATGGAAATTCAGAATGCATTAGGATCAGATATTATGATGGCATTTGATGAGTGTCCACCATTCCCAGCTACTTTTGAATATATGAAGAAGTCTGTAGAGCGTACAAGCCGCTGGGCAGAACGTTGTTTAAAAGCGCATGAACGTCCACAAGATCAAGGTTTATTCGGTATCGTACAAGGCGGAGAGTTCGAAGAGCTTCGTCGTCAAAGTGCAAAAGACCTTGTTTCAATGGACTTCCCTGGTTACGCTGTAGGTGGTTTATCTGTTGGAGAACCAAAAGATATTATGAACCGTGTACTTGAGTTTACAACGCCACTTCTTCCAGATAATAAGCCACGTTACTTAATGGGAGTAGGTTCTCCTGACTCGTTAATCGATGGTGCAATTCGTGGTATTGATATGTTTGACTGCGTACTTCCAACTCGTATCGCTCGAAATGGTACATGTATGACAAGTGAAGGCCGTCTAGTTGTAAAAAATGCGAAATTTGCAAGAGACTTCGGTCCGCTTGATCCAAATTGTGACTGCTATACATGTAAAAATTACTCTCGTGCGTACATTCGTCACTTAATGAAATGTGATGAAACGTTCGGAATTCGTTTAACGTCTTATCACAACCTTCATTTTCTGTTAAACTTAATGGAGCAGGTGAGACAAGCTATTCGTGAAGACCGTCTTGGCGATTTCCGCGAAGAATTCTTTGAACAGTATGGCTTTAATAAACCGAATGCTAAAAACTTCTAATACATAATTTAAAAGGAGGAACAAAAGATGAATCCAGGTATGATGAATATCGTTATGATTGTTGCGATGTTTGCGATTTTCTATTTCTTATTAATTCGCCCGCAACAAAAGCGTCAAAAAGCAGTTGCTCAAATGCAAAATGAATTAGCAAAAGGTGATGCTATCGTAACAATCGGTGGTTTACACGGTACAATCGAATCAGTAGATGATACGAAAATCGTTATTAAATCTGGTGGTTCACACTTAACTTTCGATCGCAATGCGATTCGTGAAGTTGTGAAAAACTAATGAGGAAGGCCCTGCATGAAATGTGCAGGGCCTTTTTTTAGTTGTTTTGTTTTGACATATTTACACCGAAAATACCGCCGAGTGTACTCGCACCCATCAATGCTAATTGATAAAGTAACTGGGAGTTCGATAAAGTTTGAGAGAAGCCTAAATAGTTAACTAGAAAAACAAGTATGGCGAATGTAAGTCCTGTTGTGAAGCCTACTAACCAGCCTTTCCCTTGTGCCTTTTTGCCGGCAGTAAATCCAGATATAAGCATAGATAACAGAGCTAGTATAAAAATAGTAACAGCTAATGTCCCTTCATTCATATCTGTAAATTTTAATAAAAGAGCCATAACCATGCTAATAAGTGATGCGAGAATTAATAGTGTAACGATACCAAAGCCAATTGCGGTTGATAATTTTTTCGTTCCATCCATGTATACATTCCCCCTTTTTAATACAAGCATATTTTCATTTTGATTAAGTTAGACTAGTTTCTTTTTTATAGGGGAGTCTATACGTAAAAAAGGAGATGTAGAAATGGAATGGGTATCAATCATTGGCCGGACGATGCTTTTGTATATCATCATATTAATTATTTTTCGTCTTATGGGTAAACGTGAAATTGGAGAGCTAAGTGTATTAGATTTAGTCGTATTCATTATGCTTGGTGAAATGGCTGTAGTGGCAATTGAAAATACCGATAAATCACTTTGGCACCAATTAGTTCCGATGACTTTTCTTATGTGTATACAGATCATTTTGTCAGTTGTTTCGTTAAAGTATCAACGCTTTCGCCATTTAATAGAAGGCGAGCCGGCTATTCTTGTAAATGCGGGGAAAATTGATGAAAAGAAGATGAGAAAGCAACGTTATAATATAGATGATTTAATGATGCAATTAAGAGAGCAGGGAGTTGGGGATGTACGGGATGTAGAATACGCTATTTTAGAACCATCTGGGAAGTTATCTGTCTTTCAAAAACAAAAAGGTAAACAGGGTGCATTGCAGTTTACTCTTCCTCTTATTATTGATGGAGAAATTCAATCGAATCATTTACAAATGATTGAACATACAGATGAATGGCTCATTGGCAAATTAAAAAACTTAGGTTATAACGATATTAAACAAATTTTATACTGCAGCTTTCAAAATGGACAATTTTTTGTTGATTTGAAAGAAAACTAGAGGCTTACTATATGAAATAGTAAGCCCGTTTACTTCAAAAATGAAAGTTTTCGAATGATTGGAAGTCGACTTAGCTCTTCTTTTCGAATGAGTTTGAAAGTGAAGAGGAGGATAATATAAACGATTGTTGTTAAAGTGATTTCCCATAATGTTTGTACGCCGAGTGAATGAGAGAAAATCATATATTTATGAAGGTAAAAACCGAAAGCGCCTGCAATACCGATAGCAAGTCCACCGAAAATATAGTCTTTTGCGTAAATGGTAAATGTAATTTTCTTTAAAACAGTAGCGTAATGAAGGAATGTTACCGTTACTATATTTGCAGCGATAGCGAGTGCAACCCCCATCATTTGAAAATCTGGCCTTGAAGCTAGTACAAAAATAACGATTAATTTCACGATGGCGCCAATAAATGTATTCATCATTGCAGCTCTTGCTAAGTTTAAAGCTTGTAAAACAGAGGTAAGTGGACTTTGAAAGTAATGAAATAAAAAGCAAGGTGCAAGGAGCTGGATGAATGCTGTGGCACTATCCGATCCATACATAAGAGTTAAAACAGGAGAAGCGAATACGTATAATATAACGACTGACCAGCCACCAGTAATTAATGAGATCCGAAGAGCTTGTTGTAGGCGGTGTTCTACTAATTTATGCTGTCTTTTAGCCATCGCTTCACTAATAGATGGAACAAGTGCTGTAGAAAGAGCGTATGTAATAAAGGCTGGCAGTGATAGAAGTGGGAATGCATAACCGTTTAATATACCGTATTGCTGGGTTGCGACAGAGGCAGCAACTCCTGCAATCGCTAAGCTTTGCATAACGACGATAGGCTCAAAGAAATATGAAACGGAACCGATTAAACGACTTCCTGTAGTCGGAAGAGCGATATCCATCAGAGAATAAAATGTCCCTTTGCTTTCCTTTACAGTAGTAAAAAAACCAGAGCGTATAGATAAATGTTTTTCGCGCTGAAATAAAGTGAGTAAAAATAATAACGATGCAACTTCACCGAGAACGGCTGATAACATAGCGCCAGCTGCAGCATATTCTACGCCGTAAGGTAAAAATAACTGAATGCATATAGCGATAATTGTAATGCGGACAAATTGTTCTATAACTTGGGCGTAAGCACTAGGTTTCATATTTTGTTTCCCTTGGAAATAGCCGCGTAAAACAGAAGAAACAGCAATAACAGGAACGACAGGCAAAATGGCCATTAATGGATAGTACGTCCGTTCATCAGTTAATAATGTTTTTGCTAAAATAGGTGTGAGGAGCATAATTCCAATTGTTAAAATGATACTAATAACGGATGTAACAGCTAATGATACTGTTAATATTTTTTTTACTCTTTGTTTATCGTTCACCGCTTCCGCTTCTGCTACAAATTTTGCGATTGCGACAGGAAGACCGATTTGTGTTAATGTAATTGCTAGAATGAATGTAGGAACGGCCATCATATAAAGGCCAACGCCTTCTTCCCCTAAAATACGTGCCATTACAATACGATTAATAAATCCTAGGATTTTGGTAATAAAGCCGGCTATCATTAAAATAAATGCGCCTTTTAAAAAGCTTTGTCTCGTCATGGTCTTCTCCTACCTTCTCAAAATCAGTGGAATGATTTACAATAATTTATATGCACGTATGAGACAAGAATGACAAGCATTTAAGAGAGTGAAGTATGAGAGTGCTCTTGAAAGTAGTTATTGCTGTCCATTAGAGCGGGATTAAAAGCGACTTTTCGTGCTGAAATCAGAAGGAGATGTTATGTATGTTAGAAAAAGAGGCTTTGGTAGAATCATACCGCGGACAGTTACAAGTCGTTTTAGAAAGCAAAGTAGAAGAGTTCCACATGTTCGGTTATGACCGAGTAACAGATGATGATATTTGGAAGTTTCTTAAAGTGAAAAAGTGGAAGAAGATAGACAGTGATGTTAGATTGTATGAATTAGTTAATGACGTATTAAGAGTAAGTGCTAATGAATATATGACTTATTTAACTGTTGAAGCATATCAAGCGCCACTTTGGTCATTTGATGAATATGAAAATAAATAACCGACTGCAATTGGTTTGTTCTTCCTTTTGCAGTATAATGATAGGTATTGATAATGAGGAAATAATTATGTCTAAGATTATATATAAAGGGGGTAGTGAAGAGAGAAAATAAATAATGAAAGTGAAGGTATTGTGAAACACTTACCGACACAGCTAGTGAGGAACTAGCAAAATTATAGAAAGGAAGTCTACTAACTAGACGTATGCACACGTGTAAAAGTGAATCGTAAGAGATTTATTTAAAGTGTTAGTAGCAGAAAGAGGGTACATATGGCAAAGCGTGGTACGAGAATTGCCGCCTTTTTCCTCATCGTTTTATTAATCGGTGGAGTAATTGGTGCGGCAGGAAAAGACATAGCAAAAGGAATTAGTCTAGGACTAGACCTTCGCGGTGGTTTTGAAATTCTGTATGAAGTAAAACCAGCCAAAAAAGGTGATAAAATCGATCGAGACGTACTTGTAAGTACAGTAGGGGCTCTTGAAAATCGTGTCAATGTTCTCGGTGTAAGTGAGCCGAACATTCAAATTGAAGGACAAGATCGAATTCGCGTACAGCTTGCTGGTGTACAAGATCAGCAAAAAGCACGTGAAATGTTATCAACACAAGCGAAATTAACATTCCGTGATGTAGATGACAACCTTCTTATGGACGGAACGGATTTAAAAGGCGGCGGAGCGAAGCAAACATTTGATGAGCAAGGCCGTGCGAGCGTAGGTCTTACACTAAAGAGCGCTGAAAAATTCCGTGAAGTAACTGAAAAAATTTCAAAAATGCCACCACCAACGAATTTAATGGTAATTTGGCTTGATTTTGAAGAAGGAAAAGATTCGTATAAAGCAGAATCTGCAAAACCGAATCCGAAGTTCTTATCAGCAGCAACAGTAAGTCAAGTGTTTAATCAAGCTGAAGTATCTATCGTAGGTGGAAACTTCACAGTTGAAAGTGCGAAACAACTTTCATCTTTATTAAATGCAGGTGCACTTCCTGTTGATTTAAAAGAAATGTATTCAACATCTGTTGGAGCGAAATTTGGTCAACAAGCGTTAGAGCAAACGATTTTCGCTAGTGCGATTGGTATCGCTCTTATTTTCTTATTTATGCTTGTATTCTACCGTTTACCAGGAATTGTAGCGGTTATTATGTTAGGTCTATACATTTTCGTTACGTTACTTGTCTTTAACTGGATGCATGCAGTTCTTACGTTGCCAGGTATTGCGGCGTTAGTGCTCGGGGTAGGTATCGCAGTTGATGCGAATATTATTACGTACGAGAGACTGAAAGAAGAGCTGAAAATTGGCAAGTCAATGATGTCAGCATTTCGTGCTGGTAACCATCGTTCATTAGCAACAATTTTAGATGCAAACGTTACGACTCTTGCAGCAGCTGGTGTGTTATTCGTTTATGGTAATAGCTCTGTAAAAGGATTCGCAACAAGTTTAATCGTAAGTATTTTAGTTGGTTTCGTTACGAACGTATTCGGTACTCGTTTCTTACTAAGTTTACTTGTAAAGAGCCGTTACTTCGATAAAAAACCAGGATACTTTGGTGTGAAACAAAAGGATATTATTCCATTAACAAAAGGTGTAGTACATCCACCGACAAGATTTGATCGTATTAACTTCGTAAATATCGGTCATAAATTCCTTGTTTTCTCGATTGTAGTTATCATTGCAGGTGCAATTATTTTACCAATTTTCAAATTGAATCTTGGTATTGACTTTGCGAGTGGTACACGTATCGACTTGCAATCAAAACAAACACTTACTGTGTCTGATGTTCATAAAGATTTTAAAGAATTGAAAATTGACGTGAAGGAAGAAAATATTGTACCGACTGGAGATGACAATAAAGGATTCGCAGTTCGTACTTTAGGTGTTCTATCAAAAGATGAAATTGCGAAAACAAAAACATTCTTCCACGATAAATATGGTACAGATCCAAACGTAAGTACAGTTTCACCGACAATCGGTAAAGAAATTGCACGAAATGCATTTATCGCAGTATTAATCGCTTCTGCGGTTATCATTTTATACGTAAGTATTCGATTCCGATTTACGTACGCATTATCTGCAGTACTTGCATTATTACATGACGCATTCGTTATGGTTGTTATATTTAGTATTTTCCAATTAGAGGTAGACTTAACGTTTATCGCTGCGGTATTAACAATCATCGGTTATTCTATCAATGACTCGATTGTTACGTTTGATAGAAACCGTGAGCTATACAAACAGAAAAAACGCGTTCGCGACATAAAAGACCTAGAAGAAATCGTAAACGCAAGTATTCGCCAAACACTTGGACGTTCGATTAACACCGTATTAACAGTGTTATTCCCAGTAATTGCGTTACTTATCTTCGGTAGTGAGTCACTACGTAACTTCTCGTTTGCGTTACTTGTTGGATTAGTTGTAGGTACGTACTCTTCTGTTTTCGTTGCTTCTCAAATTTGGTTAATGCTTGAAAATCGTCGTTTGAAAAAGGGCAAAAACAAGAAAAAGGTTGAGAAAGTAGAATCTGAACCGCAAGTATAAAAAAGATGATGTCTCTTTATGAGGCATCTCTTTTTTCGTTTGTGGATACAATAAGATAGCAACTTTTTAACAGAAGGAATATAGAAGAAAATGGTGATGTTATCGCTATTTTTGCTACAATAAAAAGATAGGTTAAGAAAAGAAGGGATTTTAATTATGGAAAAAGATGAACGTTTTAAACAGGCCGAGTTTGGTGCTATTGTCGGGATCGTTGGTAATATTATATTAGCGATTGTAAAGGCGGTAATTGGTTATATTGGGAACAGTAAAGCACTATTAGCGGATGCCGTGCATTCTGCATCAGATGTAATTGGTTCGCTCGCTGTACTTTTTGGATTGCGAGCAGCAAAGCAACCGCCTGATGAAGATCATCCGTATGGTCATGGTAAAGCGGAATCGATTTCAGCAATTATTGTAGCGGTATTATTATTTATTGTGGGAATCGAGATAGCAATTTCGTCTATAAAAGCTTTTTCGCAAGAACTAGAACCACCTAAAGGAATTACGATTTTTGCTGTTGTTCTTTCGATTATCGTGAAAGAAGGAATGTTTCAATATAAATTCCGATTAGGAAAGAGGGTAAATAGTGATGCAATTATTGCAAATGCATATGAGCACCGTTCGGATGTGTTTTCTTCAATTGCAGCTTTAATTGGTATTTGTGCAGCGATTATTGGTGGTAAGTTCGGGGTAGACTGGCTTGTATATGCCGATCCAATTGCAGGATTATTTGTTTCACTTCTTGTTGCAAAGATGGCGTGGAGTATTGGGGCCGAAGCGATTCATGCAACGCTTGATCATGTTCTTCATGAGGAAGATGTTGTGCCGCTTAGAGAGGCTGTACTTCAAATAGACGGTGTGAAAAAAATCGGCTCTTTATATGCAAGGGAGCATGGTCATTACGTTATTGTTGATATTAAAGTTTCTGTAGATCCATACATTACTGTAGAAGAAGGGCACCGCATTGGAAAGCATGTGAAAGAAACGCTTATGGAACAAGATAACGTACAAAATGTGTTTGTACATATAAATCCGTATTCTCCAAATTAAATATCATTAACATTTTAGTATATAGATATTGCATCGTATTTTGCATTATATTGTCACCCCTTAATCTGTCTTGTATAATGAACAGGTTAAGGGGTGATTTCGTGTTACAACCGAAGACGCGTTGGAAAGAAAAAGAATATAATAATGAGCGAGTGAGTGAATTAGCAAGTAAATTACAATTATCACCACTTGTCGTTTCGTTATTCCTCGGTAGAGGACTAGATACAGAAGATAAGATTTTAGATTTTTTAAATACAGAAAATCAAGAATTTCATGATCCATTTTTATTAGAAGGAATGGATAGAACGGTAGAACGTGTAAATAAGGCGATTCAAAATGGAGAGCAAATATTAATATTTGGTGACTACGATGCGGACGGAGTAAGTAGTACGACTGTGTTATATCTTGCCTTGCAAGAATTAGGTGCAGACGTAGAATTTTATATTCCAAACCGTTTTACAGAAGGATATGGACCGAACGAAGAAGCATTTCGTTGGGCACATAGCGCAGGATTCTCACTAATTATTACTGTCGATACTGGTATCGCAGCAGTACATGAAGCGAATGTGGCGAAAGAACTTGGAATAGATCTTATTATTACAGATCACCATGAGCCACCACCAGAATTGCCAGAAGCACTTGCAATTATTCATCCGAAATTAGATGGCGGTGTATATCCGTTTCACTATTTAGCTGGTGTAGGTGTTGCGTTTAAAGTTGCACATGCACTACTAGGCCGTGTACCAGAGCATTTATTAGAAATTGCAGTAATTGGTACAGTAGCCGATTTAGTGTCACTTCATGGTGAGAATAGATTGCTAGTGAAGCGCGGTTTAAAGCATATGCGCATGACAAAAAATATCGGACTAAAGGCGCTATTTAAAGTTGCTAACGTTTCGCAAAGTGAAATTACAGAAGAGAGCATTGGTTTCTCGATCGCACCGCGTATTAATGCAGTTGGACGTTTAGAAGATGCTACGCCGGCTGTACATCTTTTATTATCAGATGATCCAGAAGAAGCGAAAGAGCTAGCTGAAGAAATTGATGAGCTGAACAAACTGCGAAAAGATATTGTAAAGCAAATTACAGAAGAAGCTATCGCTGAAGTGGAAAATAATTTCTCGCCAGAAGACAATAAAGTACTAGTACTGGCAAAAGAAGGCTGGAATCCAGGTGTAATTGGAATTGTCGCATCTAAATTAGTTGAACGTTTTTATCGTCCAACGATTGTATTATGCATTGATCCTGTAAAAGAAACAGCAAAAGGTTCAGCACGTAGTATTGCAGGATTTGATTTGTTTGCAAATTTGTCAGATTGTAGAGAGTTATTGCCACACTTCGGAGGGCATCCGATGGCAGCGGGAATGACGCTACATATGAATGATGTAGATGAATTACGCCGCCGCTTAAATGAACAAGCAGAGGTAATTTTAACAGAAGAAGATTTTATTCCAATTACAGCTGTTGATGTCTTTTGTAAAGTGGAGGATGTAACACTGGCAGCAATTGAAGACATGCAAAAGTTAGCGCCATTTGGCGTTGGAAACCCAAAACCACGTATTGCAGTGAAGGATGCAGAGTTAGAAAGTATTCGTGCAATCGGATCAGATGGCTCTCATTTGAAAATGGCTCTTCGCGATGGACAAGCGACACTAGATACAATTGGATTTGGTTTTGGTGCCTATGCGAAAGAAATTTCTCCAGTTGCAAAGGTATCTGTAATAGGGGAAGCATCTATCAATGAATGGAATAATTTTAAGAAGCCGCAATTAATGGTGCAAGATATTGCTGTAGAGGCGTGGCAATTATTTGATTGGCGTAGTATGCGTAACGTAGAAGCGAATGTAGCAGAACTTCCGAAAGAAAAAATAACGATGGTGTATTTTTCTGAAGAGGTATTGAATAAATTTTCTTTAGAAGACTATAAAGAGCATATGATGCATGCATCAGAAGTAACTCATTTAGACGATCAATACATCGTGTTACTTAATTTACCAAAAGGAACAGATGAATTAAGAGATCTATTTAAAGTTGGGTTCCCGTCGCGAATTTATACGCTATTTTATCAAGAGAATAATCATTTATTTAGTACTGTTCCAACGAGGGAACATTTTAAATGGTACTATTCGTTCTTGAGCCAAAAAGCACCATTTTCTTTAAGACAATATGGAGAACAACTATGCCGACATAAAGGTTGGTCAAAAGATACAGTAAATTTCATGACACAGGTGTTTTTTGAGTTAGAATTTGTTACAATAAAAGATGGCGTCATTTTTATGGCAGACAAAAAACAAAAGCGTGATTTAATTGAATCGAACACATATCGTGAGAAAATGAACCACTTACAATTAGAAAAAGAATTGGTTTATAGCACATATCAGCAACTATATACATGGTTTGAAACGATTCGTAATCATAAAGAAGTAGAACAGTTAGGGTAAAGGATTTGTATTTACAAAACCTTTTATATCTGAGGAGGATTCAGAAATATGGATTTCAAGCAACATATCGCAATTGTACCGGATTATCCAAAAGAAGGTATTGTATTTAAAGACATTACACCGTTAATGAACGACGGTAAAGCATACAAAGCAGCAACAGATGCAATCGTTGAGTATGCAAAAGACAGAGATATCGATGTTGTAGTAGGACCAGAAGCTCGTGGCTTTATTATCGGTTGCCCAGTTTCTTATGCATTAGAAGTAGGTTTTGCACCAGTTCGTAAATTAGGAAAATTACCACGTGAAGTAATTACAGTTGACTACGGTAAAGAATATGGTAAAGATGTTTTAACAATCCATAAAGATGCAATTAAGCCAGGTCAACGCGTATTAATTACAGATGATCTATTAGCTACAGGTGGAACAATTGAAGCGACAATTAAGCTAGTTGAAGAACTTGGCGGAGTTGTAGCAGGAATTGCATTCTTAGTAGAGCTTACTTACTTAGATGGTCGTAAAATGTTAGATGGTTACGATGTATTAGTATTAGAAAAATACTAATCACTATATAGGTAAAACTACGGTGATAAAAAGTACCCGTGAATCTCTTGGAGAGGAGCGGGTACTTTTGTATAATTGCACAAAAAAATAAGGTGAAATGTCAGTAAAATCTTTTCCTTTTCACAATTCACAATCATTAGGTTATAATGATAGAATATAATTTATTCTACTTAATTAAGATAAAGTCAATTTTCAATAAAAGGTGATTCGATGGCAAATGAGCAGGTACTAACAGCTGAACAGGTACTCGAGAAAGCAAGTCAATATTTAGCAGATGAAGATATTGAGCTAGTGGCACGTGCCTATGAATATGCACGTGATGCGCATAGCGAACAATACAGAAAATCGGGTGAACCGTACATTATTCATCCAATTCAAGTTGCAGGTATTTTAGTTGATTTACACATGGATCCAGCTACAGTATCAGCAGGTTTCTTACATGATGTAGTGGAAGATACAGAGATTACATTAGAAGATATCGAACGGGAATTTAATAAAGAAATTGCTATGCTTGTCGATGGTGTAACAAAGCTCGGAAAGATTAAATATAAATCTCATGAGCAACAACAAGCAGAAAACCATCGTAAAATGTTTATCGCAATGGCTCAAGATATTCGAGTTATTTTAATTAAACTAGCTGATCGTCTTCATAACATGCGTACATTGAAACATTTGCCTCAAGAGAAGCAGCGTCGCATTGCGAATGAAACGTTAGAAATCTTTGCACCTTTAGCACATAGACTCGGAATTAGTACTATTAAATGGGAGTTAGAGGATACGTCACTTCGCTATTTAAATCCGCAACAATACTATCGTATTGTAAATTTAATGAAGCGTAAACGTGCAGAGCGTGAAGAATATTTAGATGAAGTAATGACTGGTATTCGTGAGAAATTAAAAGAGGTTTCAATTCAACCTGAGATTTCTGGAAGACCAAAACATATTTACAGTATTTATCGTAAAATGGCACTGCAAAATAAACAGTTCAATGAAATTTACGATTTATTAGCTGTACGTGTCGTTGTAAATAGTATTAAAGATTGTTATGCAGTGCTTGGAATTATTCATACGTGCTGGAAGCCGATGCCAGGTCGTTTTAAAGATTATATTGCGATGCCGAAAGCAAATCTATATCAATCTCTTCATACGACTGTAATTGGGCCGAAAGGTGATCCGCTTGAAGTGCAAATTCGTACGAAAGAAATGCATGAGATTGCAGAATTCGGGATCGCGGCGCACTGGGCGTATAAAGAAGGAAAAACAGCAGAAACAACAGGTACATTAGAGAAGAAACTTACATGGTTCCGTCAAATATTAGAATGGCAAAATGAAGCTTCTAATGCAGAAGAGTTTATGGAGTCATTAAAAATTGATTTATTCTCTGACATGGTATTCGTCTTTACACCGAAAGGCGACGTAATGGAATTGCCACTTGGATCTGTTCCAATTGACTTTTCGTATCGCGTGCATTCAGAGATTGGAAATAAAACAATTGGTGCAAAAGTAAACGGCAAAATGGTGACCCTTGATTATAAATTAAAAACAGGTGACATCATTGAAATTTTAACATCGAAACATTCGTATGGACCAAGTCAAGACTGGGTGAAACTTGCTCAAACATCTCATGCGAAAAATAAAATACGTCAATTCTTTAAGAAGCAACGTAGAGATGAAAATATTGAAAAAGGCCGTGAGCTTGTTGAAAAAGAAGTGCGTGGTCTAGAGTATGAGATGAAAGAAGTGTTAGCTCCTGACAATTTAAAACGTGTTGCTGAGAAGTTCAATTTTGCAAATGAAGAAGATATGTTTGCAGCAGTTGGATATAGCGGGATTACAGCGTCGCAAATTGTTACGCGACTAACGGACAAATTCCGTAAGCAACGTGAAGAAGAAGAAATCGTTGAAGTTAAAGAAGTTCGTAAACCGATGAAAATTCGAAAATGGGATTCTGGCGTTAAAGTAAGCGGTGCGGATAATTTATTAATTCGCTTATCAAAATGCTGTAACCCAGTACCGGGTGATGATATCGTTGGATATATTACGAAAGGCCGAGGCGTATCGATTCACCGCCGTGATTGTGTAAATGTTCATACAGAAGAAGCTGTAGAACGTTTATTAGAAGTAGAGTGGGAAGGTAGCCCTGAAAAAGAAATTGAGTATAACGTTGATATTGAAATTTCAGGTTACGATCGCCGTGGTTTATTAAATGAAGTATTGCAAGCTGTTACAGAGACGAAAACGTACATTTCGGCAGTTTCTGGTAGAAG
Source organism: Bacillus thuringiensis (assembly GCF_022095615.2). Classification (NCBI taxonomy): domain Bacteria; kingdom Bacillati; phylum Bacillota; class Bacilli; order Caryophanales; family Bacillaceae; genus Bacillus; species Bacillus thuringiensis. The sequence goes on along the minus strand of NZ_CP155559.1, from coordinate 4,155,869 downwards.
TGACCGTAATAAGATGGCAACAATTAATATGTCAATCTCTATTCGTAACTTACAGCACTTGAAAAAAGTAGTAGAACGCATTAAACGTGTTCCAGAAATTTATGCAGTACGACGCATGATGCATTAATAGGGAGTGTAGAAAAGATGAGAGTTGTTTTACAACGATCAAAAGAAGCGTCTGTCACAGTAGACGGTGAGATCGTAGGACAAATTCCGTTCGGTTTAACATTACTAGTTGGCATTACGCATGAAGATACAGAAAAAGATGCAACTTACATTGCAGAAAAAATTGCGAACTTACGTATTTTTGAAGATGAGAGTGGAAAGATGAACCATTCTGTACTTGATGTAGAAGGACAAGTTCTATCAATTTCGCAATTCACATTATACGGAGATTGCCGCAAGGGAAGACGTCCCAACTTTATGGATGCTGCCAAACCTGATTATGCAGAGCGTTTATATGATTTCTTTAATGAGGAAGTTCGTAAGCAAGGGTTGCATGTAGAAACAGGGAAGTTCGGAGCAATGATGGATGTTTCTTTAATCAATGATGGTCCGGTGACCTTAATTGTGGATAGTAAATAGTGTTGCTAAAGAAGAGGGGATTATATAATCCTCTCTTTTTTATACATTGTTGTATGTTTTGTTCATTTATCCCGCTATTTGTGGGCAGTGCCCCCCACAGATGAAAGGTTCACTTTATTTGGAATCAATAGCTGTTTCAGTTATGTATAACTCTCTCATCAATATGGAACAATAAAAAGTAAAACATCCATATTGAATGTGAGGGATATACGTATGCGTATGAATGAAAAAGGGCATTCTGTTACAAATGGTGCAAATCAACTGTTTAACGTGAATTTTCATGAGTTTATTTCAAAGGAACAAAACAATACTTCAATGGAGCTTGCTTCTGAGTTTGGAATTTCTCTTCAAGATGTAAAGCGTCTAAAGAAGCAGATTGAACGCTCTTAGAGCACTTGACAATCCTACTGAACAAACGTATAGTAATTTTATATTTACATATGAATATAACCGTTGATAGAGAAGAGTAAATGAGACACACATGGAAAGAGAAGAAATGTCTTAGGCTGAAAACATTTCTGCATGATGACTGATTGAATGACACTCTAGAGGTTTCAACTTGAACGGCATATATGCTTAGTAGAGATGAACGCACATTTAAGCGTTATTAAAAAAGTGGAAGCATACGTGCTTCAATTAGGGTGGCACCACGGGTATAATACTCTCGTCCCTACTGTTCAAACAGTAGAGGCGGGAGTTTTTTTATTTTTATTAAGATTAAAACAATTTGAGGAGGAACTGAATATGTCTATTCAAATCCCACGCGGAACGCAAGATATTCTTCCAGGCACTGTTGAGTTATGGCAGTATATCGAAGGGCAAGCACGCGAAATTTGCCGTCGTTACAATTATAAAGAAATTCGTACACCAATTTTTGAACACACTGAGTTATTTTTACGTGGTGTTGGTGATACGACAGATATCGTACAAAAAGAAATGTACTCATTCCAAGATCGTGGGGAGCGTAGTTTAACATTACGTCCAGAAGGTACTGCACCTGTTGTACGTTCTTATGTTGAAAACAAAATGTTCGGTGACGCAACACAGCCAACGAAATTATACTATATCGGTCAAATGTTCCGTTATGAAAGACCACAAGCAGGTCGTTATCGTCAATTCGTACAATTCGGTATTGAAGCAATCGGTAGTAACGATCCTGCAATTGATGCAGAAGTAATTGCACTTGCTGTAGAGTTTTACCGCGGCATGGGCTTAAAAAATATTAAAGTTGTATTAAACAGCTTAGGTGATGCGGCGAGCCGTCAAGCGCACCGTGATGCGTTAATCACACACTTCCAGCCACGTATCGGTGAGTTCTGTTCTGACTGTCAATCTCGTTTAGAAAAGAACCCTCTTCGTATTTTAGATTGTAAGAAGGACCGTAACCATGAATTAATGGGAACAGCACCATCTATTACAGAATACTTAAACGAAGATTCAGCAGTATACTACGAGAAAGTTCAAGAACTATTAACGATGATGGATGTTCCATTTGAAAAAGATCCGAACTTAGTACGTGGTTTAGACTACTATCAACACACTGTTTTTGAAATTATGAGTGAGGCAGAAGGTTTCGGTGCTATCACTACATTAAGCGGTGGTGGTCGTTATAACGGGCTTGTACAAGAAATCGGTGGACCAGAAATGCCAGGTATCGGTTTTGCGATGAGTATCGAACGTTTAATTATGGCGCTAAAAGCTGAAAACATTGAATTACCAATTGAACATAGTATTGATTGTTATGTTGTAGCGCTTGGTGAAAAAGCGAAAGACCATGCTGCGAAAGTTGCGTTTGATCTTCGTAAAGCTGGATTATCAGTTGAAAAAGATTATTTAGACCGCAAAATGAAAGCACAATTTAAATCCGCAGATCGTCTAAAGGCGAAATTTGTAGCTGTATTAGGGGAAGATGAACTAGATAAAGGCATCATTAACTTAAAAGATATGGCAACTGGTGAGCAAGAAGAAGTAGCATTAGATGTATTTGCTTCATACGTAGCAGAGAAATTAATATAGGGGGAACTTACAGTGGCTGAAAGAACACATGCATGTGGAAAAGTAACAGTAGAAGCAGTTGGACAAACAGTTCAATTAAAAGGTTGGGTACAAAAACGACGTGATTTAGGTGGATTAATCTTTATCGACTTACGTGACCGTACAGGTATCGTGCAAGTTGTATTTAACCCAGAAACATCAAAAGAAGCGTTAGAAATAGCAGAAACGATTCGTAGTGAATACGTATTACACGTAGAAGGTACAGTTGTTGAGCGTGGTGAAGGTGCAATTAATGACAATATGGCAACTGGTCGTATTGAAGTACAAGCAACGAAAGTAAACGTATTAAATGCAGCAAAAACAACGCCAATCATTATTGCTGATGATACAGATGCATCAGAAGATGTGCGTTTAAAATATCGTTATTTAGACTTACGTCGTCCTGCAATGTTTAACACATTCAAAATGCGTCACGATGTAACGAAAACAATTCGTAACTTCTTAGACACAGAAGAGTTCTTAGAAGTGGAAACACCAATTTTAACGAAGAGCACACCAGAAGGAGCTCGTGACTATTTAGTACCAAGTCGTGTACATGATGGTGAATTCTATGCATTACCACAGTCTCCGCAATTATTTAAACAGCTTCTTATGGTCGGCGGATTTGAGCGTTACTATCAAGTAGCACGTTGTTTCCGTGACGAAGATTTACGTGCAGACCGTCAACCAGAATTCACGCAAATCGATATCGAAGCTTCATTCTTAACACAAGATGAAATTTTAGATATGATGGAGCGCATGATGACGAAAGTTATGAAGGATGCAAAAGGTGTAGAAGTGCGTGCACCATTCCCTCGTATGAAATATGCTGATGCAATGGCTCGCTACGGTTCTGATAAGCCAGATACACGCTTTGAAATGGAACTAACAGACCTATCTGAATTTGCAGTAGGGTGTGGTTTTAAAGTATTTACAAGTGCTGTAGAAAGCGGCGGACAAGTAAAAGCAATTAATGCAAAAGGTGCTGCGAGCAAATACTCTCGTAAAGATATCGATGCATTAACTGAATTCGTAAAAGTATACGGTGCAAAAGGTCTAGCTTGGCTTAAAGTGGAAGAGGATGGCTTAAAAGGACCGATTGCGAAATTCTTCGGTGAAGAAGAAGCAAACGCGTTAATGACTACATTAGAAGCTACTGCTGGCGACTTATTACTATTCGTAGCAGATAAGAAGAGCGTTGTTGCAGATAGCTTAGGTGCACTTCGTTTACGTCTAGGTAAAGAGCTTGAGTTAATCGATGAAAGTAAATTTAACTTCCTATGGGTAACGGATTGGCCACTTCTTGAGTACGATGAAGATGCAGATCGTTACTTTGCAGCTCATCACCCATTCACAATGCCATTCCGTGAAGATGTTGAGTTATTAGAAATGGCACCAGAAAAAGCACGTGCACAAGCATATGATCTTGTATTAAATGGTTATGAGCTTGGTGGTGGATCACTTCGTATTTACGAGCGTGACGTACAAGAAAAAATGTTCAAAGCACTTGGATTCTCACAAGAAGAAGCACAAGAGCAATTCGGATTCTTATTAGAAGCATTCGAGTACGGTACTCCACCACACGGTGGTATCGCATTAGGTTTAGACCGTCTTGTTATGTTACTTGCAGGTCGTACGAACCTTCGTGATACAATTGCATTCCCGAAAACAGCAAGCGCAAGCTGCTTATTAACAGAAGCTCCAAGCCCAGTTGCAGAAGCACAGCTTGAAGAGTTAAACTTGAAGTTGAGCTTGAAAGAAGAGAAGTAAGAGAAGTGAAAATAGGGTCTAGATGGTTATACTAATACCATCTAGGCTTTTTTTAAACTTGTATTTAGGAAGAAATAAAAGCCGGTTTATACTATGTTTTCATTATCGAAATATGTATTTTTAGGAATTCTATAACTTTTTCTATACAAATAGTCGGAAAAACGCTAGAATACATGGTAGACCATTTTTGTAATAGGAGTGTAGAGCTGAATGTTACATCAATTTTCACGTAATGAATTAGCCTTCGGTAAAGAAGGACTTGAAATATTAAAAAATAGTACAGTCGGTATTTTAGGAATTGGCGGCGTAGGGTCATTTTCGGCAGAGGCGTTAGCACGTTCTGGCGTAGGACGTCTCGTATTAGTCGATAAAGACGTTGTAGATATTACAAACGTAAACCGTCAAATTCACGCGTTAGTATCTACTGTAGGACGTTCAAAAGTAGAATTAATGAAAGAGCGTATCGCAGACATTAATCCAGAGTGTGAAGTAATTGGACTAGAAATGTTTTATACTGATGAAACATATGAAGAGTTCTTCAAACATGGATTGGATTTCGTAGTAGATGCATCTGATACGATTACGTTCAAAATTCATTTAATTAAACAGTGCTTACGTCGCAAAATTAAAATTATCTCATGTATGGGTGCGGCAAATAAAATGGACCCAACTCGTTTCCGTATTGCGGATATCTCTAAAACACATACAGATCCAATTGCGAAAGTAATTCGTACGAAGCTTCGTAAAGATGGTATTAAAAAAGGTGTAAAAGTTGTTTTCTCTGACGAAAACCCAATCGTAATTCGTGAAGAAGTACGTAAAGAAATCGTACCAGACGAAAATGCAAAAATTCGTAAAGCGAAATTACCACCTTCATCAAATGCATTCGTACCATCTGTGGCAGGCTTAATTATGGCAAGTCACGTTGTACGTGAACGTATTAAAAACGTAGAAGTGAAACGTGTAGGGCAAGAATAAAGTAAAAGCATATATCCATTTCGGATATATGCTTTTTTATATGTATTAAAGAAATATGGATATTTGCATCACCACTAGTTCAAATGTAAGCAAGGCTAGTAAGTAATGATCATATTTATCTGATTTATAGGCGGACGTCTTTTTTAAGCTGTTAATGGTGAAAAGAGCTAAAGTTAGGACGAGAACACCGAGTGTTATTTTGAAGACTATTAATGAAATAGTAATTATCTCCCTTCAAACGTATATGTTTATAGTAACATTTAAGTAAAAAATATCCAATTCGTTTCAGGAGTTTCCTTGTATGAAAGGGAGGGATATTTCTTCGGTTTTTGTCGGTAAATCGATATTGTGTGTCGAATCATCGATATAATTTGAGTTACGATAGATATATTTGAAAAATCGTTGATATAATTTGATTTACTGGCACATACACACATATATATGCTGTTCATCAAATAAACAAAAAGGGATGTCACTTAGTCAAAAAAGTGGCATCCCTGCTTTTAATTCTCTGCAGAATATATAATATCTAAATTTCCATTTTGATCTGTTTTGAAAATGGGGGCAATCTGTTCTTCTTGTTCTTCAACTGAAACGAGTTTTCGAGCACGGTCCATAATTCTAACAAGCATGGCATAATCTTCTTCAATTGCTTGTTGTTTTTTTGAGAGTATTACTAATTTTGCTTCGAGTTCATGATTCGTTTTTTGCAGGGACGTGAGCTGAGCCTGTAATACGTCATTTTCAGTTTGTAACTTTGCGAGTGAAGGGTCATTGTGCTCTAAGTTTTGTAAAAATGAAATAACACTGTGCATTGTAAGTTCTTGTTTATTTGGTGTAATATCTTCTGAAAACTCGGCATCAATTACGAGTTGTTTCGTTTGCGTGAAATGCTCTTTTTCTATTTTAGCTTCAGAGCGTTTTAATTCTTTACGTTGTTTTTTTGCAAGTTGAACCGCATCTTCGTAATTCGGTCGTACTTCAGCATTCCATCTAAAGCCGCAAGCTGCTGAAGTGCGGTTCAATGTATCGCCGACTTCATCGAATGCTTTTATTTGTGTACTGCCGCTGCGAATATGTCGTAAAACAGTTTCTGCTAAAAGGAGATCGTCTTCTTTTGTCCATGCATCTTGACGTGTTTTCATAAGCGAAACCTCCATAATGGTGACGTTTTCGCTTAGGTTACCCTTTATTTTTCGTTTTATTCGAACTTTGTAATCTTTCATATACAGTAGAAAGTGCTTGCTCAAATTTCCCTGTCGCTTTCGGTTTATAATATTGTTTGTTTTTTATTTTATCAGGTAAGTATTGTTGTTGTACCCAGCCATTTGGATGGTCGTGTGGATATAAGTATCCAATGCCTCTTCCAAGTGATTCTGCGCCTTTGTAATGACTATCTTTTAAATGACTTGGGATGTCACCGGTTTGACCGTTACGTAAATCGTGTAGTGCAGCATCAAGTGCTTTATAAGCTGAGTTTGATTTTGGTGATAGGCAAAGCTCGATAACAGCATTTGCAAGTGGTATACGTGCCTCTGGGAATCCAACTCGTTCAGCTGATTCTATAGCTGCTAGTGTACGTGGTCCAGCTTGCGGGCTAGCAAGTCCGATATCTTCATATGCCATAATAAGAAGGCGTCTACCAATGCTTTGTAAATCACCAGCTTCAATAAGACGTGCTAAATAATGAAGTGCTGCATTTACATCACTTCCGCGCACTGATTTTTGAAATGCCGATAATACGTCATAATGAGCATCTCCATCTTTGTCATGAACGAAGCTCTTTTTTTGCAAACATTCTTCAGCGATTTCTAGCGTAATTTCCGCAGCGTTGTCATCCGTTGTAAAGCTAGATAAAACAGCTAGTTCAAGTGCATTATAAGCGGAACGCATATCTCCGCCTGATGCATTTGCAAAATGATGTAATGCTTCAGGCGTAACAGTTACATCATATTCCCCAAGACCTTTTTCTTTATCTTCAAGTGCTCGTTTTAAGCCAATTAAAAGATCATCTTCTGTTAATGCGTGTAATTCGAAGATCTGACAACGACTTCGAATAGCAGAATTAATAGCATGGAACGGATTACTCGTCGTTGCACCAATTAAGGTAAGGAGTCCGCTTTCTAAATGAGGTAATAGAAAATCCTGTTTTGCTTTATCTAGACGGTGTACTTCATCTAAAATTAAAACGAGGTGTCGATGCATCTTTGCCTCTTGTACGACAACTTCCATATCTTTTTTATTATGAGTAACAGCGTTTAATAGGCGAAAAGGGGTTCCAGTACTTCCTGCAATTGCGCTTGCAATAGAAGTTTTTCCAGTACCTGGAGGGCCGTATAAAATCATAGATTGAAAATGATTTGCTTGGACCATTCGCCATAAAATCTTTCCTTCACCAACTAAATGTTGTTGTCCGATAATTTCTTGAATATTTGTAGGGCGCATTCGATGTGCGAGTGGTTGTTTCATTTTTACCGTCTCCCTTAATGTATAATCTCTTTCTATCGTATCATTTTTTTTAGTGGAATTTGAAATAGGATGCTGTTTTGTGGGAAAAATGAATATTAATATTTTCATTTTTCTTTCAATTGTAATAATTTCCGAGTTTTTCAATGTGATTTTATGTTATCATTTTGATACACAAGTTGAAATTTCTTATAATACTATATTATGCTATAATTTCATAGGATTTTAAATTGTGTTCTTTTATAAATAAGATATAACTAATAGAAGTGAAAATTTGAAAAGAGGTGCAAAATAGATGAAGATTTCAACGAAAGGCCGCTACGGCTTAACAATTATGATCGATCTTGCAAAAAAGTTTGGTGAAGGTCCGATTTCCTTAAAATCAATTGCGCAGGCACATGACTTATCGGAACATTATTTAGAGCAATTAATTTCACCACTTCGTAACGCTCGTCTAGTAAAGAGTACGCGCGGTGCATATGGCGGATATGTATTGTCAGATCAGCCAGCTAACATTACAGCGGGAGATGTAATCCGTGTATTAGAGGGTCCAATTAGTGTTGTAGAAATGATAGAAGAAGAAGAACCAGCACAACGCCAATTATGGATGCGTGTTCGTGATGCGGTGCAAGAAGTGTTAGATAGTACAACGTTAGAAGATTTAGTACGTTATGAGGAAGAAAATCACGGGGGCTATATGTTTTACATTTAATTCCTTGTGAAACGATTTGGAAAGAAGGAGATTTAATGGAACGCATTTACTTAGATCATGCTGCGACATCTCCGACTCACCCAGAAGTGGTCGAAAAGATGATTCCATATATGACAGAAACATTTGGAAACCCGTCTAGTATTCACTTTTATGGACGTCAAACACGCCATGCAGTAGATGAGGCGAGACGCGCGGGTGCACGTAGCATTCATGCGAATCCGAATGAAATTATATTTACGAGCGGTGGTACAGAAGCTGATAATTTAGCACTTATAGGTGTAGCACGTGCGAACCGTCATAAAGGTAACCATATTATAACGACGCAAATTGAACATCATGCAATTTTGCATACGTGTGAATTGTTAGGGCGCGAAGGGTTTGAAGTGACATATTTACCTGTTGATGAAACAGGACGCGTTCAAGTTTCTGACATACAAAAGGCATTAACAGAAGAGACAATTCTCGTATCCGTTATGTTTGGGAATAATGAAGTTGGGACGATGCAACCAATCGCGGAAATAGGGAAGTTGCTAAAAGAGCATCAAGCCTATTTTCATACAGATGCGGTACAAGCTTACGGATTAGTAGAAATAGATGTAAAAGAGTTCGGCATTGATTTATTATCGATTTCAGCTCACAAAATTAACGGGCCAAAAGGTGTAGGGTTCCTATACGCTGGTGCAAATGTGAAATTTGAACCGTTATTAATAGGCGGGGAGCAAGAAAGAAAACGCCGTGCTGGTACTGAAAATGTGCCGAGTATCGTTGGTTTGCAACGTGCAATTTTGCTAGCTGAAAAAACTCGTGAGCAAAAAAATGCCCAATATGAAGAGTTTAAAGATATAATGGTATCTGTCTTCAAAAATGAAGACATTACTTTCGAGGTAAACGGAAACTTAGAATATCGCTTACCACATGTGCTTAATATCAGTTTTACAGGAATGAACATTGAACCGTTCCTTGTGAACTTAGACTTAGCTGGCATTGCAGTGTCAAGTGGTTCGGCTTGTACAGCTGGTTCGATTGATCCATCACATGTATTAGTAGCGATGTTCGGAAAAGACTCCGATCAAATACGTTCATCCGTACGCTTTAGTTTCGGGCTTGGAAATACGAAAGAGCAAATTGAGAAAGCGGCGTACGAAACAGTGAAAATCGTGAAGCGATTAACACAAAATTAGCATGGGAGGTGACATGATGAACAAACTACCTCACGAAACACGCGTTGTCATCGGGATGTCCGGTGGCGTTGATTCATCTGTAGCAGCTCTTTTATTAAAAGAGCAAGGTTATGATGTAATCGGAATCTTTATGAAAAACTGGGATGATACAGATGAGAATGGTGTCTGCACAGCAACAGAAGATTACAATGATGTAATTGAAGTGTGTAACCAAATTGGCATTCCGTATTATGCAGTAAACTTTGAAAAACAATATTGGGATAAAGTATTTACGTACTTCTTAGATGAGTACCGAGCTGGTCGTACGCCAAACCCAGATGTAATGTGTAACAAAGAAATTAAATTTAAAGCATTTTTAGAGCATGCAATTGCGCTTGGTGCTGATTATGTAGCGACAGGTCATTATGCACGCGTTGCTTATATGGACGGCGAATATAAAATGCTTCGTGGCGTTGATGATAATAAAGACCAAACTTATTTCTTAAATCAATTAAGCCAAGAGCAATTATCAAAAACATTGTTCCCGTTAGGTGAATTAAAGAAACCACAAATTCGTGAAATGGCGAAAGAAGCTGGTTTAGCGACAGCGGCGAAGAAAGATAGTACTGGTATTTGCTTCATTGGTGAGCGTAACTTTAAAGATTTCTTAAGTAACTATTTACCAGCACAACCAGGTGTGATGCAAACATTATCTGGTGAAGTGAAAGGAAAGCATGACGGTTTAATGTACTATACAATTGGACAACGTCATGGCCTTGGTATTGGTGGTAACGGTGATCCATGGTTTGCTGTTGGGAAAAACTTGAAAGAAAACATTTTATATGTTGATCAAGGGTTCCATAACGAACTTCTATATGGTGATGAAGTTATTGCTACGAATATCGGTTGGGTAAGTAATGAAGCGAAAGAAAAAGAATTTAAGTGCACAGCGAAATTCCGTTATCGTCAAGAAGACAATAAAGTAACGGTTCAAATCGTTGATGAAAATACAGTTCGTATTCTTTGTGACGAGCCAATTCGTGCAATTACACCAGGACAAGCAGTTGTTTTCTATGATGGAGATGAGTGCTTAGGCGGTGCTACAATTGATGAAGTGTACCGTAGCGGTAAGAAATTGGATTATTTAGGATAAAACGAGAAGCCTCTGCCGATTTGCGGTTAGAGGTTTCTTTTACATAAAGCGAATTTTCGTTCGCTTGGAAAATACATTCTTTGTTATAATTTGTTGTAGAGGTGAAGGACATGTCAAACAAACTTGAAACAGGTATTCAATATATGCAAGAAGGAAACTGGGAAGAAGCTGCTAAAAATTTCACAGAAGCAATCGAAGAAAATCCGAAAGATGCGCTTGGATACATTAATTTTGCGAACTTATTAGATGTAATAGGTGATAGTGAAAGAGCAATTTTATTTTATAAGCGTGCATTAGAATTAGATGATAAATCTGCGGCTGCTTATTATGGATTAGGAAATGTGTATTACAGTCAAGAGCAATTTGCAGAGGCAAAGGCTGTATTTGAACAAGCGATGCAAGCGGGATTACAATCAGCTGATGTAACATTTATGTTAGGTATTACACATGTGCAACTTGGAAATGATCTTCTTGCACTGCCGTTTTTACAAAGAGCAACAGAATTAGATGAAAACGATGTAGAAGCTGTGTTCCAGTGCGGACTTTGCTTTGCACGTTTAGAACATATTCAAGAGGCGAAACCTTATTTTGAAAAGGTATTAGAAATGGATGAAGAGCATGCAGATGCGTATTATAATTTAGGTGTTGCGTACGTATTTGAAGAAAATAACGAGAAGGCTCTTACTTTATTTAAGAAAGCAACTGAAATTCAGCCAGATCACTTTTTAGCTGGTAATGGTGTTCGTTTATTAGAGCAAGAAGCTGAATAAAGTGAAATTATAGTTTAATGCGCAGTTACCCCTCATCTAAAGGTTGTGAAAGAGGTGGGGGATGTACTGCTCATTAAGGTGAAAAGAACTTGGGAAGGAGAGGAAAGATGGGAAATCAACATGCCATGGATTTGTTTGAGGAAGAGAAAAAATTTATAAAAGCGCAAGTTCTTCATACCATTTTCCACAACGAAGAAAACCTCTATTCCGTTGTCAGTATGAAAATCATTGAAACGAATGAAACGTACGACGAAAAAAAAGTGATGATAAACGGTCATTTTCCCCGCATGCATGAAGATGAAGTGTTTACATTGACAGGGCATTTTAAAGACCATCCGAAGTATGGGAAACAATATTTAGTTGAAACGTTTAAGAAAGAATTGCCGCAAACAAAAGCAGGTATGGTGCAATATTTAGCGAGCGATTTATTTAAAGGGATTGGAAAGCGTACGGCCGAAAAAATTGTGGACCATCTCGGGGAACATGCTATTTCTAAAATTATGGATGACCCTGAGGCATTAAATGGTGTTGTCAACAAACAAAAAGCTCAGGAAATATATGAGACAATTGTTGAACATCAAGGATTAGAGAAAGTAATGAGCTTTTTAAATGGCTACGGTTTTGGAACGAAACTTTCTATTAAGATTTACCAACAATATAAAGAGATGACATTAGAAGTGATTCGTAATAACCCGTACCAACTTATCGAAGAAGTGGATGGGATTGGCTTTGGAAGAGCGGATGATATAGGACGTGCGTTAGGTATATCGGGTAATCATGATGACCGTGTACGTGCGGGGTGTTTTTATACGTTAGAGAATGTTTCACTGCAACTCGGTCACGTTTATATGGGGAAAGATCAACTTGTAAGAGAAACGATGTCACTTTTAAACAATCAAGAAGGAAGAGTGACTGAGGAAGATATTGTAGGTTGCGTTGAAATGATGCAAAGTGAAGGGAAAGTCATTATAGAAGAAGAGCGAGTGTATTTAGCTTCGTTATTCTACTCTGAAAAAGGCGTTGTAAAGTCAATTCGTCGTCTTATGAACCAAGAAGAAACCCCTGCATTCCCTGAAGCAGAAGTGTTAAAAACGTTAGGGGAAATTGAAGAACAGCTAAAGGTACAGTATGCACCGCTTCAGCAAGAAGCAGTTCAAACTGCACTTCATAAGCCGATGATGCTATTAACGGGTGGACCAGGAACGGGGAAAACAACAGTTATTAAAGGGATTGTTGAAATGTATGCGTCACTGCACGGATTATCATTAAATACGAATGAATACAGTGATGATAATCCATTTCCAATATTATTAACGGCCCCAACAGGAAGAGCAGCGAAGCGTATGAGTGAATCGACAGGGCTTCCAGCTTGTACGATTCATCGTTTGCTTGGTTGGACGCCAGAAGGGTCTTTCCAGCGCAATGAAACCGATCCAGTACAAGGAAAGCTACTCATTATTGATGAGTTTTCAATGGTTGATATTTGGCTTGCAAATCAGCTATTCAAGTCACTTCCGACAAATATTCAAGTTATCGTTGTAGGTGATGAAGATCAGTTGCCATCTGTAGGACCTGGACAAGTGTTAAAAGATTTATTAAATGCAGGAGCCATCCCAACGGTAAAACTTACAGAAATTTATCGTCAGGCAGAAGGTTCGTCTGTTATTCAGCTTGCCCATGCGATAAAAGACGGAACACTTCCACCAGATTTAGCGCAAAATAAAAAAGATCGTTCATTTATCAGCTGTGCAGGGGCTCAAATTGTTGAAGTTGTAAAAAAAGTATGTGAAAACGCGAAGACGAAAGGGTTTAGCGCAAAAGATGTACAAGTGTTGGCACCTATGTACCGCGGACCAGCAGGTATTAATGTGTTAAATGAAGCTCTTCAAGAAGTGTTTAATCCGAAAAAAGAAAAAAGTAAAGAAATTGCCTACGGTGACGTTGTGTATCGAAGAGGTGATAAAGTACTTCAATTAGTCAATCAGCCGGAAAGCCAAGTGTTTAATGGTGATATTGGAGAAATCGTTTCGATTTTTTATGCAAAAGAAAATGTCGAGCAACAAGATATGATTATCGTTTCATTTGATGGGATTGAAGTAACGTATACAAAGCCTGATTTGAACCAAATTACCCATGCATATTGCTGCTCAATTCATAAATCACAAGGTAGTGAATTCCCAATAGTTATTATGCCAATTGTAAAGAGCTACTACCGTATGTTACGTCGTAATTTAATTTACACGGGCATTACAAGGAGTAAGAAATTCCTTATTATTTGTGGTGAGGAAGCAGCTTTCCGGTCTGGTGTAAATCGCCTTGATGATGCAATGCGTCAAACAACTTTAGCGGGTCGCTTGCAAGAATCACAAGGAGAAGTACAGATGGTAACAGTTAATGGTGAAGAAATGGACGTGGAAAACATTTCACCGTATGATTTCATGTAACAAGGTGAAATTATATAGTGAAACTTTCAAACGTATAACGTTGAAAGGCTCCAGCAATGTATAAATGAATGCGGTTTGGACATAATGGCGAATAGAATCTGGGAGACTGTAAGGAGATGAAAGCCATATGTTCATTTGTCCAAATTGCAAAGGGAAAGACATTGGAAAAATAGGTGTCAACCAATTTTATTGCTGGAATTGTTATATCGAATTATCGGTTTCAAAGGGGAAAATCCATACGCATCAAGTAGAAGAAGATGGTTCATTAAGCTCACTTGATGATTTATTTGATGAGAACGAAAGAACGATCGGATAACGAAAAGGGGGATTTACTTTGAATCTACGCAATTCATTAATCGCATTAGGTGTTGGAGCGGCAGCGTATCAATATGCTCGCAAGCAAGATGTATTTTCAAAACGCAATATGAAAAAAGCACGTAAGATGATTAAATCTTATCTATAAGCGCAAAAAACTCCCTTTATGATAAGGGAGTTTTTTTATGCACTTGTATGTAAATATAAAAGTCCAATTTCAGAGAAGAGATAAGATAGGCCGTAACATCCAACGCCAAGCATGCCGTAATGAAATAATTGCTTCGCCCTTTCTTTTCGTGAGGAACGAATAAAGAAACCTTTCCAAATACCAAACCCGATACAAACCCATTCAAGAATCATAAAAAGTGCTGATAATACGAGCATAAATAAAACCATTATGAGCCCTCCTGATTATATTGTTTCATGCTGCATTCTCAGGGGTGGTTGTCCTTATTATGTTATGTATATGTATATCTTTACAAAACAGTATGGTCTACACGAAAAGATTTTAAAACTTTTGCACATAACCTACCCTATTTATTTTCACAATAAAGGTGGAGGAGGTTTTTCGTGTGAAGAATCTTAAAATCATTTGGATATATCGTTTAGGGTTATTGTTACTTGTCTTTCTTTGTTTGCTTGTCTTTTTAAAAATTAAGCCGCTTTGGGAACCGATTGTTTTTGTGTTTAAAGTGGCAATTACACCGTTTCTTATTGCATGTTTTATTGCGTATTTATTGCATCCTTTAATTGAAAAAATTCATAAGGAAGGGATGCCACGCACGCTCGCTATTTTGCTCATTTATATCCTTTTCTTTGGCGGAATTGGTTATGGAATATATAAAGGGACGCCAGTTGTGATTAAGCAGTTACAAGAAATCAATGAACAATTCCCGCAGTTTACAAAAATGTATGATTCTTGGATGGATGGCGTTACGGAACAAACGGCGAACTTCCCGTCATTTATTCATGAAAAGGTGAAACAAATTTTTGGTGGGGTAGAAACGAAGATACAATCACTTTTAAATAAAGTGATGAGCACAGCCCGTGGCGTATTGGACTCGTTGCTTATTATTTTCTTAATACCGTTCATTGTATTTTACATATTAAAAGATTACGGTGAGTTTTATCATATCTTTTGGAAACTAGTCCCGAGTAAGTGGCGTAGTACAGGGCAAATGCTGGCGAAAGAAATTGATAAGTCACTCGGAAGTTATATTCGAGGACAGTTATTTGTTTGCTTAGTATTAGGAGGAGTATCTGTTCTTTCTTTTTGGTTTATCGGTATGAAATATCCATTATTACTCGGCATTATTATTGGGGTAACGGATATAATCCCATACTTCGGTCCTATTTTAGGGGCGATTCCGACATTGATGATTGCGGCAACGGTATCAACGAGTTTACTCATTAAGGCGGGAATTACGATTGCTATTTTACAATTTTTGGAAAGTAATATTTTATCACCTTACATCGTTGGTAAGTCACTTCGTATGCATCCTGTTATTATTATGCTGGCATTACTAGTTGGAGGAGAAGTGGCGGGAATTGTAGGATTACTCATATCAGTTCCAATTTTAGCAGTCATTCGTACAGTGATCGTTCATGTAAGACCTCTTTGGAAAAAAGAAAATGTGTAATAAGAAAGCCCTCTACTTATAAAAGTAGAGGGCTTTCATTATTTTGAGAGTTGCTCGTGTATTTGTTGAACGAGAGAGCTTACATCATTTGTTTGAATATGTTTTATTTTTTTCCATTCATTATCGTACATAAATATAATTTGATTGCTGAAAAGACGTTTTTGCTCTTTTAGATTAGAAATGTTTGCAAAAGAGTACTCTTCAAATATTGGGTTCTTACTTACATCTGGTCCATAAAAGAAGAGCCGTTTGTTCGTTAAAATTAACAGTCCTGGTCTTGCAACGGAACGATAAATAAATATATTTAATGAACATGCTACATAAAACAATATTGTTTCGTCAGTCATTAATATGTTTTTAGCTTTGCTTAATAAGGTTGTCATTGTAATCGCTCCTTTATTATTGATAATTTAATTATAAAAAAATATAATATTCTGAAAAAATATAGAGATAGTACAATTTATTAATAAATGCATAATATATTGAAAGGCTGTTAAGAATGAATAGTAGAATAACTATGGTTAATGCAATATAAATGATTATCTACATTGACAAACTTAAGAGAATTCTATTATATTTAGTCATATAATACATTAAATCAATGACGGAAAAAGTACGTTACAGTCCATTTATAGAGAGAAGCTTCCATATGGCTGAAAGAAGCTTTAAATGAAGGGTAACAGAAAGCTAATCCTGAGAGCAGCTAATCACTGCCGTCTTGCCACGTTACGGCACCATGAGGTGATGAATTGATTGTTATACTAATCAATTCATAATTAGGGTGGTATCGCGAGTTAACTCTCGTCCCTTTTATAGGGGCGGGAGTTTTTTATATTTAAGGAGGAAAATACAATGAAACAACTAACAGGCGCACAAATTCGTCAAATGTTTTTAGACTTTTTCCAAGAAAAAGGACATGCAGTAGAACCTAGTGCATCACTAGTTCCGCATGAAGATCCATCTCTGTTATGGATTAACAGTGGTGTAGCGACATTAAAAAAATATTTTGATGGACGTGTAATCCCGCAAAATCCACGTATTACAAATGCTCAAAAATCAATTCGTACAAACGATATTGAAAACGTAGGAAAAACAGCTCGTCACCATACATTCTTTGAAATGTTAGGAAACTTCTCAATCGGTGATTACTTTAAAGAAGAAGCAATTACTTGGGCTTGGGAATTCTTAACGAGCGACAAATGGATCGGATTCGATAAAGAATTACTATCAGTTACAATCCATCCAGAAGATGAAGAAGCATTCACAATTTGGAATGAAAAAATGGGTGTTCCAAAAGAGCGCATCATCCGTTTAGAAGAAAACTTCTGGGATATCGGTGAAGGACCAAGCGGACCGAATACAGAGATTTTCTATGACCGCGGAGAAGCTTACGGTAATGACTTTAGTGACCCAGAATTATATCCAGGCGGAGAAAACGAGCGTTACTTAGAAGTATGGAACCTTGTATTCTCTCAATTTAACCATAATCCAGACGGTTCATATACACCGCTTCCTAAGAAAAACATAGATACAGGGATGGGTCTAGAGCGTATGACATCTATCGTTCAAGATGTACCTACAAACTTTGACACAGACCTATTCATGCCGATGATTGGCGCAACAGAATCAATTTCTGGTGAGAAGTATCGTGATGGTGACTTAGAAAAAGATATGGCGTTTAAAGTAATTGCTGACCATATCCGTACAGTAACATTTGCTGTAGGTGACGGTGCTCTTCCATCTAACGAAGGCCGTGGTTATGTATTACGTCGTTTATTACGCCGTGCGGTTCGTTATTCGAAGAAATTAAACATCAACCGTCCATTCATGTTTGAATTAGTGCCGGTTGTTGGAGAGGTAATGAAAGACTTCTACCCAGAAGTACTTGAAAAGAAAGATTTTATAGCAAAAGTTGTGAAAAACGAAGAAGAGCGTTTCCATGAAACACTTCATGATGGGGAAGCAATTTTAGCTGAAGTTATCACAAAAGCAAAAGAAGAAAAAGTAACTGTTATTTCTGGAGTAGATGCGTTCCGTCTATATGACACATACGGTTTCCCGATTGAATTAACAGAAGAATATGCAGAAGAAGCTGGTATGACAGTCGATCAGGAAGGCTTTGAAAATGAAATGGAAAAACAACGTGAGCGCGCACGTGCTGCTCGTCAAGACGTTGATTCTATGCAAGTTCAAGGTGGTGTCCTTGGAGAAGTGAAAGTAGCGAGCGAGTTCGTTGGTTACGGTACAGTTGCAACAGAAAGTAACGTTGTTGCGCTTGTGAAAAACGGCGAATACACAGACAGCTTACAAGCTGGTGAAGAAGGACAATTAATGCTTGATGTAACACCATTCTATGCTGAGAGCGGTGGACAAATTGCAGACCGTGGTTACCTTCTTGCTGACGGCGTGAAAGTTCTTGTAAAAGACGTACAAAAAGCACCAAACGGCCAAAACTTGCACAAAGTTGTCGTTGAAGAAGGTACATTAACGAAAGATGCGGCTGTGAAAGCTGTTATTGATACAAAGAACCGTAGTAGCGTTGTGAAAAACCATACAGCAACTCACTTATTACACCAAGCATTAAAAGACGTACTTGGAACGCATGTTAACCAAGCAGGTTCTCTTGTAACTTCTGAACGTTTACGCTTTGACTTCTCTCACTTCGGTCAAGTACAAGCTGACGAATTAGAAAAAATTGAGCGTATGGTAAACGAGAAAATTTGGGAAAGTATTGATGTTGAGATTTCTCAAAAAGCAATCGAAGAAGCGAAAGAAATGGGCGCAATGGCATTATTCGGTGAAAAATACGGTGATGTAGTACGCGTTGTACAAGTTGGCGATTACAGCTTAGAGCTTTGCGGTGGTTGTCACGTTGATAACACAGCTTCTATCGGTATTTTCAAAATCGTTGCTGAGTCTGGTATCGGTGCAGGAACTCGTCGTATTGAGGCGGTAACTGGTAAGTCTGCATACGAATTAATGAACGATCAAGTAGGTTTATTAAAAGAAGCAGCAGGAAAAATGAAAACAAATCCGAAAGATATTTTAACAAGAGTGGATGGTTTATTTGCTGAAGTAAAACAACTTCAAAAAGAAAATGAATCTCTTGCTGCAAAATTAAGTAACATTGAAGCTGGAAACTTAACTGATTCAGTAATGACAGTTGATGGTGTAAACGTATTAGCAGCGAAAGTAAACGTTGCAGATATGAACAACTTACGTACGATGATGGATGACCTGAAAAATAAATTAGAGTCTGCAGTTGTCGTGTTAGCGTCTGTAAATGATGATAAAGTGAACATCTTAGCTGGCGTAACGAAAGATTTAATTAGCCAAGGTTACCATGCTGGTAAACTTGTGAAAGAAGTAGCTTCTCGTTGCGGCGGCGGCGGTGGTGGCCGTCCTGATATGGCTCAAGCAGGCGGTAAAAACCCAGCGCAAGTTGAGGAAGCTTTAGCATTTGTACAAGAGTACGTTAAATCTGTTTCAAAATAAAGAGATAGTAGTGTACAATGGTAGGGAGAGGAGAAGTTCTTCTCCCTATACTTACTATATAAGTGAGGTGCTTGAAATGGACGGTTTTGATAAAACAATGAAGTTTAGCATTCAAGATGAAAAACAGAGTGTCCATGTAAATGATGTACTTTTAACTGTGTATGATGCACTTCAAGAAAAAGGTTATAATCCGATTAACCAAATCGTCGGTTATTTATTAAGTGGAGACCCAGCATACATACCTCGCCATAAAGATGCACGAAGCATCATTCGCAAGCTTGAACGTGATGAGTTAATTGAAGAGCTTGTGAAGTCTTACTTGAAACATCATCGTGAGGAGTAGTTTATGCGGATATTAGGTTTAGATGTAGGTACAAAAACAGTCGGAGTTGCAATGAGCGACGAAATGGGCTGGACAGCGCAAGGACTGGAAACAATCAGGATTAACGAAGAACGAGGCAACTTTGGTTTTGATCGTATTTCTGAGTTAGTAAAGCAGTACAATGTGGACAAAATAGTAGTAGGTTTACCTAAAAATATGAATGGTACAATTGGCCCACGTGGTGAAGCGTGCCAACAATTTGCAGAAAACCTACGAGAGCTGTTACAATTAGACGTTGTAATGTGGGACGAGCGTTTGTCGACGATGGCAGCGGAACGTCTGCTCATTTCAGCTGATGTAAGCCGTAAGAAGCGAAAGCAAGTAATCGATAAGATGGCTGCAGTCGTAATCTTACAAGGATTTTTAGATAGTAAATAAGAGGTGACCAAAATGGAAGAAAATCAAATTACAATTGTAGACGAAAAAGGTAACGAACATTTATGTGAAATTATTTTCACTTTTGATGCTGAAAAATTTGGCAAAAAATCATACGTAGTCTTCTCTCCAATCGGTGAAGTAGATGAAGATGGAGACCCAATTTATGATGCAATGGCTTATGAGCAAAATGAAGAAGAGGGCGGAAATTTACTTCCGATCGAATCTGAAGAAGAGTGGGAAATGGTACAAGAAATGTTCAACACTCTAGCTGATGAGCAAGAAGCTGAATAATAAGTACTGAAAAGATGGACGACATATAGTCCATCTTTTTTTATATGTAAAATGAAAGATTTTTTGTCGAAACCTTGCAATCCTTTGTAGTATAATGAGACGGATTGTAGAAAAATAAAATGTCTATCTAAAAAAGATAAATAAATTTATTGTGTTTTATATCGTGTTGTATAGAAAGATATACATACGGTCTACAATTTAATTAAGGAGGAAGAGTGTTGATAGAGAATCAAGTGAAAAAAAAGCGTAGACGTCTTTTTTTATTTTCGATTATTGCACTGCTTTTAGTTTGTGGTTCAGTCTATGCGTATATTTCATCCGCATTAGGACCAGTTGATAGCGGGAATAAAAAAGAGATTGAAGTAGAAATTCCCAAGGGATCATCTACTAGTAAAATTGGTGAGATTTTAGAAGAAAAAGGTGCTGTGAAAAACGGTACAGTTTTTAGTTTTTATACAAAGGCTAAATCAAAAAATTTACAAGCGGGTACATATTTATTAAATCCTTCAATGAATGCCTCAGATGTGATTGAACAAATGTCATCTGGTAATGTTCATCGTCCAGCTCTTTATAAAGTGACGATAAAAGAAGGGGCACAAGTAACTGAAATTGCAGATGCAATTGCAAACGAATTAAAGTGGAATAAAGATGATGTTGTACGTCAATTAAACGATAAAGCATTTGTTCAAAAAATGCAGCAAAAGTATCCAAAGTTATTAACGGATAAAATCTTTGATAGCAATATTAAATACCCATTAGAAGGTTATTTATATCCTGCAACGTACTCTTTCTATAAAAAAGATACGACGTTAGAAGAAATTGTAATTCCGATGCTTGAGAAAACGAATGCAATCGTAGTTCAAAACGAGGCAAAAATGAAAGCGAAAAACTGGGATGTTCATCAGCTTTTAACATTGTCTTCACTTATTGAAGAAGAGGCGACAGGTTTTACAGATCGTCAAAAGATATCTAGTGTCTTTTATAATCGTTTAGCAAAGGGTATGCCACTGCAAACCGATCCAACAGTATTATACGCACTTGGAAAGCATAAACAACGTGTATTATACGAAGATTTAAAGGTAAACTCACCGTACAATACGTATGTTGTGAAAGGATTGCCGGTTGGTCCGATTGCAAACTCTGGTAAACATTCAGTGGAGGCGGCTTTAGAACCTGCGCAAACAGATTATTATTATTTCTTAGCTGCACCAACTGGTGAAGTGTACTATGCGAAAACATTGGAAGAGCATAATGCATTAAAGCAAAAATATATTACGAAAAAACAGTGAAATGAGGAGGGATAGCGAAAAAGGTCGCACATCCCTCTTTTTTGTGGTAAAATATATCGGGTTAAAAACTGGCAGAAGAATCGTTTTTAATATCAAAACGGGACGTACAAGCTAAGGGTGAAACTGGCTTGTATTTTTATTGCATTCTATGTGTGAAAAGACGTCATAGAGGCACTTCTCCATGTAAATAAGGAGGACCATTATGGAGGATGCAGTTAACGAGTACCTATTATCATTTATTGATCCGAAAGATAAATTAATTCTTGAAATGGAAGACTATGCGAAAGAAAATCATGTGCCGATTATGGATCGACTTGGAATGGAATTTATGTTGCAATTTTTACGTTTAATTGGACCAAAAAGTATTTTAGAGCTTGGTACAGCAATTGGCTATTCTAGTATTCGTATGATGCAAGCTATTCCAAATTCTCGCATTGTGACAGTTGAACGCAATCACGAGCGATATGAAAAAGCACTTGAATATATAGAACGTTCACCAGTTAAAGAGCGTATTTCCGTTATTTACGGTGATGCGTTAGAAACAGGCGAGCAAGTAGAAGAACATGGAACATTTGATGTTATTTTTATTGATGCAGCAAAAGGACAATATCGTCGCTTTTTTGACTTATATGAACCGTTATTAAATCCTGGTGGCGTAATTATTTCAGATAATGTTATGTACCATGGTCTTGTAACGACAAAAGAGAAAATTGAAAACAGACGTACACGTGGTTTAATCCGTCGTATTAAGACGTACAATGAGTGGCTTATGAACCATGAAGGATATGATACAACGATTTTCCCAATTGGTGATGGAGTAGCTGTTAGTAAAAAGAGAGGGTGACCAAGGTATGAAGAAGCCTGAATTGTTAGTAACGCCAAGAGCGGTAGCGGATATCGAACCTCTTGCGAAAGCAGGAGCAGATGCGGTAATGATCGGTGAGCAAAAGTTTGGTTTACGTTTAGCGGGGGAGTTTTCACGTGAAGATGTGAAGCAAGCTGTGAGGATCGCACATGAAAATGGTGTGAAAGTATACGTAGCAATGAACGCTATGTTCCACAACGATAAAGTAGAAGAATTAACAGATTACGTTTCATTTTTAAACGAAGTGAATGTAGATGCAATTGTTTTTGGGGATCCAGCGGTATTAATGGCTGTTCGTGAAGTAGCGCCAAATATGCAGTTGCACTGGAATACAGAAACGACAGCAACGAACTGGTTTACTTGTAATTACTGGGGACAACGAGGAGCTAAGCGTGCTATATTAGCTCGTGAGCTTAGCTTAGATGAAATTGTTGATTTAAAAGAAAATGCTGAAGTGGAACTAGAAGTACAAATTCACGGTATGACTTGTATGTTCCAATCGAAGCGTTCATTAGTAGGAAACTACTTTGAGTATCAAGGACGTAATCTTGACATTGAAAAGAAAAAATATGAAGAGAATATGTTCTTATATGACCCAGAGCGTAACAATAAATATCCAATCTATGAAGATGAAAATGGTACTCATATTATGAGTCCGAACGATATTTGTTTCATCGATGAATTAGAGGAACTAATCGAAGCTGAAGTTGACAGCTTAAAAATCGATGGTGTACTAAAAAGCTCAGAATACATTATTGAAGTAACGAAGAAATATCGTCAAGCGATTGATTTATGTGTGGAAGATCGTGATGCGTATTATGACGTGAAAGATGCTCTATATAAAGAAATAGAAGAAATGCAACCAGTAAATCGTCCGTTAGACACAGGATTCTTCTTTAAAGAAACGGTTTACTAAACGAGGAGGGTGTAGGAAATGACTGTACAAGAAATTTCACGAGTGATCGATGGCAAGCGCGTTATTGTGAAGAAACCTGAACTGTTAATCCCTGCGGGTAACTTAGAAAAATTAAAAGTAGCTATCCATTACGGGGCAGATGCTGTATATTTAGGTGGACAAGAATTTGGTCTTCGTTCGAATGCAGGTAACTTTACGCTGGAAGATATGGCAGAAGGCGTTGAATTTGCAAAGAAATATGGAGCAAAAATATATGTAACAACAAATATCTTTGCACATAATGAAAATATGGACGGGCTAGAGGAATATTTAAAAGGGATTGAAAAAGCTGGCGTAACGGGAATTATCGTTGCTGATCCGCTTATTATTGAGACTTGTAAACGTGTAGCGCCTTCTGTTGAAGTGCATTTAAGTACACAACAATCACTATCCAACTGGAAAGCAGCACAGTATTGGAAAGAAGAAGGTTTACATCGTCTTGTATTAGCTCGTGAAGCAAGCTATGAAGAAATGAAAGAAATTAAAGAAAAAGTGGATATTGAAATTGAAGCATTTGTCCATGGTGCAATGTGTATCGCATATTCAGGGAGATGTACGTTAAGTAACCATATGACAGCGCGTGACTCTAACCGTGGTGGGTGTTGTCAATCTTGCCGCTGGGACTATGATTTAGTTCAAACAGTATCACAACATAAAGATGCAAAAGAGCTTCCTCTATTCCAAGAAGATGATGCTCACTTTGCAATGAGTCCAAAAGACTTAAATTTAATTTTATCAATTCCGAAAATGATTGAAATTGGAATTGATAGCTTAAAAGTTGAAGGACGTATGAAATCAATCCATTACGTAGCGACTGTAGCAACGGTATACCGTAAAGTAATTGATGCGTATTGTGCGGATCCTGATAACTTTGAGTTTAAACAAGAATGGTTAGATGAGCTGGATAAATGTGCAAATCGTGATACAGCTCCTGCATTCTTTGAAGGGGTTCCAGGACATCAAGAGCAAATGTTTGGAAATCATAGTAAGAAAACAACGTATGATTTCGCTGGTTTAGTGTTAGATTATAATGAAGAAACGGGCATCGTAACGATTGAGCAACGTAATCATTTCAAACCAGGACATGAAGTGGAGTTCTTTGGGCCAGAAATAGAAAACTTTACGCAAACGGTGGAGAAGATTTGGGATGAGGATGGAAACGAATTAGATGCAGCGAGACATCCGTTGCAAATCGTGAAATTCAAAGTGGATCAACGAGTGTATGTGAATAATATGATGCGCAAAAGCATACTTCAATAAGAAAGAGTGATAGTCGAATGGGGACGAATAAGCCTGTTGTAATTGGAATTGCTGGTGGTTCGGGATCAGGTAAAACGAGTGTAACGAAAGCGATTTTTGACCATTTTAAAGGTCATTCTATTTTAATCTTAGAGCAAGATTATTATTACAAAGATCAAAGCCATTTACCAATGGAAGAGCGTTTAAAAACAAATTATGATCATCCGCTTGCGTTTGATAATGATCTGTTGATTGAACATTTGCAGCAGTTGCTTGCATATGAGCAAGTTGATAAGCCTGTATATGACTATACATTGCATACGCGTTCAGAAGAAGTTATTCCAGTTGAGCCGAAAGATGTAATTATTTTAGAAGGAATTCTTATTTTAGAAGACCCACGTCTTTGTGAGTTAATGGACATTAAGCTATTCGTTGATACAGATGCAGATCTTCGTATCCTGCGCCGCATGCAGCGTGATATTAAAGAGCGCGGTCGTACGATGGATTCAGTTGTTGATCAATACGTAAGTGTTGTACGTCCAATGCACAATCAATTTATTGAGCCTTCTAAGAAATTTGCGGATATTATTATCCCTGAAGGTGGACAAAACCATGTTGCAATTGATATTATGGTGACAAAAATTGCAACAATTCTTGAACAAAAAGTAAATTTGTAATAGCATAGTAAAAGATATACGATAGGAAGGGATTTTTTCCCTTCCTATCGAATACAATGAAACATGCAACCTCATCTATATATAGGTGAGGGCATATTTATATCAACTTTCCATACATATCTTCTTTATATAAAGAAGAATTGGGAATACGGGGTTGTATGTGACAACTCCGCTAGTACAGGCGTGCTAGAAACCTCCGCTATACATATAAGTGGGGGAGTTTTCATATGGAACTCCTCTTTTTTTTCGGGGGATTGGTATATAAAAGGAGTGGAAAATATGGCAACAGAAAAAACATACCCTATGACGCAAGAGGGTAAGCAAAAGCTAGAGAACGAACTTGAAGATTTAAAAACGGTAAAACGTAAAGAGGTTGTAGAGCGAATTAAGATTGCACGCAGCTTCGGAGATCTTTCTGAGAACTCTGAGTACGATGCAGCGAAAGATGAGCAAGCATTCGTAGAAGGACGTATTACACAATTAGAAAACATGATTCGTAACGCAGTTATCATCACAGATAACGGTGAAGAATCTACAGTTGTTACATTAGGTAAAACAGTAACATTTAAAGAGTTACCAGGTGGAGATGAAGAATCTTACACAATCGTAGGTAGCGCAGAAGCAGATCCATTTGAAGGAAGAATTTCTAACGATTCTCCAATTGCAAAAAGCTTATTAGGTAAGCAAATTGGTGAGAAGGTAGCAATCCAAACTCCAGGTGGAGAAATGCAAGTAGAGATTATCTCTGTAAAATAATAAAAAATCACTCGTGTAAAAGCGGGTGATTTTTTTATTTGTATAAAAGATGAAACACTCCGTCCAAACTATAATAGACGAGGTGTTTTTTTATGAAGATAAAACGGAGAATCACAATTGTTCTAATTTGTTTTATATGTGTCATGCTTATTTTACTTTGTCGTTTAGTTCAAATACAAATTATAGATACAGAATCATTTACAAAACGTAAGATAAATTTAATTGAAAAAAGTGTTACACAACGGACGCAATCCATTACCGTAGATGATGGACGAGGCCATTTTATAGATCGGAACGGTAAGGACATAGGTGAGAAAAAGTATCCTGTTTTAATTGTTTTTCCATTTCTACAAATAAAAAATGACATGTTAGAGAAAATTGCGCATATCATTGGTGTGTCGAGACAAGAGATTGAAAGTCAAATGAAAGACAAGAAAAGTGCATTTATCATGCAAAGGGGAAATGGTCCATTTCGATTGGCACGAGAGCAGATGGAGAAGGTAAATCAATTAAATGTATTAGGTATTGTAGCAACTGAAGTTCGTTTACGGCAAACTGGCGCGATGAATCATTTAATTGGTGATGTGGGGGAGAATGAACGAGAATTTCAAAAACGATACGGAGAAGTAAGAAAAATTTCAAGGCAAACGCCAATTGGCATTTCAGGATTGCAGCAATCATTTGATGAATTTCTTTTGACCGATGGAGAGGCAAAAGTATTGTATCAAGTGGACCGACAAGGAGAACCGATTTTTGGAAAACAAGCAAAATATACTGCGCCTGGAAATCCGTTTTATCCAGTGACGATTCAAACGACTTTACATAACAGGTTACAGCAAAAAGCAGAAGAAGTGGTTGAAGCAAGCGAAATAAAGAAGGGGGGATTAGTATTACTTGATGTAAAGAAAAATGAAATTTTAGCGATGGTCAGTAAACCATCTGTGCAGATGAAGGATGAGCGTTTATATACAACTACACTTGAAAATCAAATGTTGACACCACATTTTCCTGGTTCTGTTTTTAAAACAATAGTTGCAGCGGCAGTGATTGATCAAAATGAAAATGTGTTGAATCGTACATTTAATTGTAATCAAGATTTATATGGTGAAGACCACCCACAAGTTATGATGGGTACACTTAGTTTTAAAGAGAGCTTTGCTAGAAGCTGTAACAGGACATTTTCAGAGTTAGGTAATGAGCTAATACAAAAGGATAAGATGGTATTAGAAACTTACGTAGCAGCTTTAGGAGCCGCTGGTAAGGTTGGATGGAAAGGTTCTGTATTTCATACAACTCATTTTGAACAAATGCCAGAGGAGAAGAGAGTTACGATTTGGGGTAGTGAAGGAAATAAGAATAGTAAAAAGGCGGTAGCGCAAACAGCAATTGGACAGAAAGATGTACGCATGTCACCTCTAGCGATTGCAAATATGATGGCGACGATTGCTAGGGATGGAGAAAAGATGGAAGTGAAAGCTGTGGAAAAAATAATGTATAAAAATGGAACGGACTTTTATACATTTGAAGACCATACATTAGGTGGAAAACAGCTTTCGTATGAAGCGGTGAAAACATTACAAGAGTTATTAAGGGGCGTTGTAACAACGGAGAAAGGAACAGGATCAGCATTCAGGTCGTTACCACTAAGTGTCGCTGGAAAATCTGGGACAGCGCAAACAGGAAAAGGGACGAAAGTGAATCGTTGGTTTGCAGGTTATTTTCCATATGAAGATCCAAAATATGCTTTAGTTGTCGTGGATATAGAAACGAATAGCAGTGTAAATAAAGTTACACCTATTTTCAAAGCTATCGTAGAATCAATCTATCGATTAGAGAATGAAAAGTAATCTTGCAATTCATAGTGAAATGTTTTCATTTCGTGAAAATATTATTGTAAATGTTCAACCTTTCTAGATTTAATGTTACAATAGCAAGTATGAAAAACTGCATGGAGGTTTGAAGAATGGCAGGAGGATCTAGATTCCAACAGAAACAACAAAAACGTCGTCAAAACGGTGTTTTAAATATTGCAATTGCAATTGTATTAATATTAGTAGCTATTGTATCATATCAATTGTTTGTTCCTGAAAGAAAAGAACAAGCGTCTTCTAGCGATAAAAAAGTAGCTCAGCAAACAACGAAAGAGAATAAGTCTGAGAAAGCTAAAGGCAAAGAAGAGACGAAGAAGAGCGAGCAAGATAAGGCAGAAGCTAAGAAGAAGGAAGAAGAGAAGCAAAAGGCTGAAGAAGAACAGAAAAAAGCTGAAGAAGAAGCGAAAGCTAACGAGAAAGTACCAGCTGAAAAAACACAGTCACAGGCAACAGATGCTTATACGAAATCTTCTTGGAAGCCAGTAGGTACAGAGCAAGGTGCAACACCTGCGATGACGTTTAAAAAAGGTACAGCAGATTGGAATGAGATGAATCAAGCGATTTCAGCTGCAATTGACGTTCCAGTAAATCAATTAGTTATCCATAGAATTGGAAATAACGGTAAGAATAAAGCTTACGGTAACGTACAAGATAAACAATCAGGTAAAAAATATTATGTGAATATTGATTGGGTAGACAATGAGGGCTGGAAGCCAGTACTTGTTCAAACTCTAAACTAAAAAAGAGAAGCTCCTTAGGAGCTTCTCTTTTTTAGTTAGCGTAATTTTTTTAATTTAAAATGAACAACCGCGCTATAATATGGCCTTTTGCTTTCAGGATCCATAACCATTTGATGCGAGATGTGATGAACTTCAAGCATAAGTGCTTTATTATTATCGATTTGTTCACTAATTTTTCGTTCCAAAGAAGCTAAGTCTCCTGCTTCGAAAAACTCTACTTTATCTTCTAACATTTCAAAGGTAAATGACACGAAGACGACCCCTCTCCTATGTAATCAACTATAGTGTAACAAAGAAAAGAAGGAAATACCATGTACATTTCAATTGACATTTTTGGAAAGAGGGCATATCATACTGATAAAACCGATAAGAAAAAGGGGAATTTTTATGGGTACAGAATTTAATGGTTTATTTGATGAGTGGGCTCATACGTACGACTCATTTGTACAAGGCGAAGATATACAATATAAAGAAGTTTTCGCCCATTATGAGGACATTCTAGAGGATGTAGTTAACAAGTCATTTGGTAATGTATTAGAATTTGGTGTTGGTACAGGTAATTTAACAAATAAGTTATTACTTGCTGGCCGCACAGTTTACGGTATAGAACCGTCACGTGAAATGCGCATGATTGCGAAAGAGAAATTGCCGCAAGAGTTTTCCATTACAGAAGGTGATTTTCTTTCGTTTGAAGTCCCAAATTCAATTGATACCATAGTAAGCACCTATGCATTTCATCATTTAACAGATGATGAAAAAAATGTAGCGATTGCGAAGTATAGTCAATTGCTAAACAAAGGTGGTAAAATAGTGTTTGCTGATACGATATTTGCAGATCAAGATGCATATGATAAAACTGTTGAAACAGCAAAACAAAGAGGTTTTCATCAGTTAGCAAATGATTTGCAAACGGAATACTATACACGTATTCCAGTCATGCAGTCTATTTTTGAAAACAATGGCTTCCATGTAACGTTTACGAGATTAAATCATTTCGTTTGGGTAATGGAGGCAACTAAGCAATAGAAAGAGGGATTAGATTGAGAATTGCTGTAATTGGAGCAATGGAAGAAGAAGTACGTATTTTACGTGACAAATTAGAACAAGCAGAAACAGAAACGGTTGCGGGTTGTGAATTTACGAAAGGACAATTAGCAGGACATGAAGTAATCTTGTTAAAGTCTGGTATTGGTAAAGTAAATGCAGCGATGTCAACGACAATTTTATTAGAAAGATATAAGCCTGAAAAAGTAATTAATACTGGTTCAGCTGGTGGCTTCCATCATTCTCTAAATGTTGGAGATGTAGTTATTTCAACAGAAGTTCGTCATCATGACGTAGATGTAACAGCATTTAACTATGAGTATGGTCAAGTACCAGGAATGCCGCCTGGATTCAAGGCTGATGAAGCATTAGTTGCATTAGCTGAGAAATGTATGCAGGCAGAAGAAAATATTCAAGTTGTAAAAGGTATGATTGCAACAGGTGATTCATTTATGAGTGATCCGAACCGCGTTGCAGCAATTCGTGATAAATTTGAAGATCTTTATGCAGTAGAAATGGAAGCAGCAGCTGTTGCACAAGTATGCCACCAATATGAAGTTCCGTTTGTTATTATTCGTGCACTTTCTGATATTGCTGGTAAAGAATCAAATGTTTCATTTGATCAATTTTTAGATCAAGCAGCTCTTCATTCTACAAACTTTATCGTGAAAGTACTAGAAGAGTTAAAGTAATGTAACAAAAAGGCAACTGTCTCATATAAAGAAAATACATACAGTTGCCTTTTCTTTATTGGCAAATAAGGGGGAGAACACGATGAATGTATATCGTGGAGTTCATGAGTTGATTGGTCATACACCAATTGTAGAAATTACTCGTTTTTCACTTCCAGAAGGGGTCCGTTTATTTGCAAAGCTTGAATTTTATAACCCAGGCGGAAGCGTTAAGGACCGTTTAGGAAGAGAATTAATTGAAGATGCGTTAGAAAAAGGGCTTGTTACCCAGGGTGGAACAATTATTGAACCGACTGCTGGAAATACTGGTATTGGACTGGCACTTGCAGCGTTACAACATGATTTACGCGTTATTGTTTGTGTACCAGAGAAATTTAGTATTGAAAAGCAAGAATTAATGAAAGCACTGGGCGCAACGGTCGTGCATACACCAACTGAACAAGGGATGACCGGCGCAATTGCAAAAGCAAAAGAATTAGTAAATGAAATACCGAATTCATACTCTCCAAGTCAGTTTGCGAATGAAGCAAACCCGCGTGCGTATTTCAAAACACTAGGTCCTGAACTTTGGTCGGCACTTAACGGAGAGATTAACATATTTGTTGCAGGAGCAGGAACTGGTGGTACATTCATGGGGACTGCATCTTATTTGAAAGAAAAAAATGTAGATATAAAAACGGTTATTGTGGAACCAGAAGGATCCATTTTAAATGGTGGTAAAGCTGGTTCTCATGAAACAGAAGGGATTGGCCTTGAATTCATTCCGCCATTTTTGAAAACATCTTATTTTGATGCAATTCATACAATCTCTGATCGAAATGCATTTTTACGAGTGAAGGAATTAGCGCAAAAAGAAGGACTGCTTGTTGGAAGCTCTTCAGGAGCAGCATTTCATGCAAGTTTACTTGAAGCAGAGAAAGCAGCACCAGGTACAAATATTGTAACGATTTTTCCTGATAGTAGTGAGCGCTATTTAAGTAAAGACATATACAAAGGATGGGAATAAAAAATGAGAGCAAAGACAAAGTTAATTCATGGTATTCGCATAGGAGAACCTTCAACTGGATCTGTAAATGTACCGATTTATCAAACAAGTACGTACAAACAAGAAGCGGTTGGTAAGCATCAAGGATATGAATATTCACGTACAGGTAACCCAACACGTGCAGCTTTAGAAGAAATGATTGCTGTATTAGAAAACGGGCATGCTGGATTTGCATTTGGTTCAGGAATGGCTGCTATTACAGCTACAATTATGTTATTCTCAAAAGGTGATCACGTTATTTTAACAGATGATGTGTATGGCGGAACGTACCGCGTTATTACGAAAGTATTAAACCGCTTCGGTATTGAGCATACATTTGTAGATACAACAAACCTAGAAGAAGTTGTTGAAGCGATTCGTCCAAATACGAAAGCGATTTATGTAGAAACGCCAACGAACCCATTACTAAAAATTACTGATATTAAGAAAATATCTACTCTTGCTAAAGAGAAAGATTTATTAACAATTATCGATAACACATTCATGACGCCATATTGGCAGTCGCCGATTTCTTTAGGAGCAGACATTGTACTTCATAGTGCAACGAAATATTTAGGAGGTCATAGTGACGTAGTTGCAGGCCTAGTAGTTGTAAACAGCCCGCAATTAGCAGAAGACCTTCACTTTGTACAAAACTCAACAGGAGGCATTCTTGGGCCACAAGATAGCTTCTTACTACTTCGTGGTTTAAAAACATTAGGAATTCGTATGGAAGAACATGAAACGAATTCACGCGCTATTGCTGAGTTCTTAAATAATCATCCAAAAGTAAATAAAGTATATTACCCAGGTCTTGAATCACATCAAAACCACGAATTAGCAACAGAACAAGCAAACGGATTTGGTGCTATTATCTCATTTGATGTAGATAGTGAAGAGACATTAAATAAAGTACTTGAGAAACTACAATACTTTACACTTGCTGAAAGCTTAGGAGCAGTAGAAAGTTTAATTTCTATTCCATCTCAAATGACACATGCATCAATCCCAGCTGATCGCCGCAAAGAATTAGGAATTACAGATACATTAATTCGTATTTCTGTCGGTATTGAAGATGGTGAAGATTTAATTGAAGATTTAGCACAAGCGCTAGCGTAATAAAAAATGCACTGCTTTATATTAGCAGTGCATTTTTTATTACATTATTTTGTGAAATATTTCACAAAATAGACATACACAAACGAAATGATTTCATGTATATTGAATTCAGGAAATGTTATTCATGAACAATCTTGTGAAACATTTCACAAACAATGAAATTCATGTAGGAAAGCATCTCTATTTTTTTATGTTAATTGGGACTTATTTTGACCTATAGGGACATATAATGACCGTGATAGTAGAATAGGAGGAAGTTTACATGGTAGTCAAAGAGAAAGTTGTAAATGAAATGCAGGAAGTAAAAAAGATGATTGATACGCTAGTAAATAATGGTCAACAAGCTTTACAAGCATTAGAAAGTTTTACACAAGAGGAAATTGACAACATTGTTCATGAAATGGCATTAGCAGGTGTTGATCAACATATGCCGCTAGCAAAATTGGCGGTTGAAGAAACAGGCCGTGGTGTGTATGAAGACAAATGCATTAAAAATATTTTTGCCACTGAATATATTTGGCATAGTATAAAGCAGGATAAAACGGTAGGAATTATTCACGAAGATCCTCACGAAGAAATAATAGAAATCGCGGAACCTGTCGGTGTAGTAGCTGGAGTAACGCCAGTAACGAATCCAACGTCGACAACAATGTTTAAAGCGTTAATTGCGATAAAAACGAGAAATCCAATTATTTTCGCATTTCATCCTTCAGCACAAAAATGTTCTGTGGCAGCGGCGAAAACCGTATATGATGCAGCGATGAAAGCTGGTGCACCAAAGCATTGTATTCAATGGATTGAAAGACCGTCTGTTGAAGCGACGAAACAATTAATGAACCATGACGGTGTAGCACTCGTTCTAGCAACTGGAGGCGCTGGTATGGTGAAATCAGCTTACTCTACTGGAAAACCAGCGTTAGGCGTTGGTCCTGGTAATGTACCGTGTTATATAGAAAAATCAGCACATGTAAAACGAGCTGTTAATGATTTAATTTTATCGAAAACATTTGATAACGGTATGATTTGTGCATCGGAACAAGCAATCATTGTCGATAAAGAAATCTATGATGATGTGAAAACAGAAATGATTGAAAACAATTGTTACTTTGTAACAGAAGAAGAGAGAAGAAAATTAGAAAAGCTTGTTATTAATGAAAATACATGTGCAGTAAATAGTGATATTGTAGGGAAATCAGCACAGTATATTGCCGAATTAGTTGGGATTACTGTTCCTGAACATACAAAAATGCTTGTAGCTGAAATTCAAGGTATCGGAGCAGCATATCCGTTATCTCGTGAGAAACTGAGTCCAGTATTAGCTTGTGTGAAGGCGAATTCATTAGAAGAAGGATTTACATATTGCGAAGAAATGTTGAACCTCGGTGGTTTAGGACATTCAGCAGTTATCCATTCTACAAATAAAGATGTGCAAAAGCAATTTGGGTTACGTATGAAAGCTTGCCGTCTCATTGTAAATGCACCTTCATCACAAGGTGGAATAGGGGATATATACAATGGATTTATTCCATCACTTACACTTGGTTGTGGTTCATACGGAAAGAATTCAGTTTCCCAAAATGTAACAGCGACTCACTTATTAAATATAAAAAGGCTGGCAAATAGAAAAAAGAATATGCAGTGGTTCAAATTGCCACCAAAAATTTATTTTGAAAAACATGCTACAGCGTATTTAGCAAATATGCCTAACATTTCACGTGCATTTATTGTAACGGACCCTGGAATGGTTGAACATGGCTATGTAGATACAGTCGCGCACTATTTAAACAAGCATGCAAATGATGTGAAAGTTGAAATTTTCTTTGAGGTTGAACCAGATCCATCAGATGAAACTGTCTTTAAAGGTGCGGAAATGATGAGAAGCTTTAAGCCAGATGTAATTATCGCACTTGGTGGTGGTTCAGCTATGGATGCAGCAAAAGGAATGTGGTTATTCTATGAGCATCCAGAAACGACATTCTATGGCATTAAACAGAAGTTTTTAGATATAAGAAAACGTACATGTAAATATCCGGAATTAGGAAATAAGGCGCAGTTTGTTGCGATTCCAACGACATCAGGAACGGGATCAGAAGTGACACCATTTGCGGTTATTACAGATAAGAAAAATAATATAAAGTATCCGCTCGCGGATTATGAATTAACACCAGATGTAGCAATTGTTGATCCACAGTTTGTAATGACAGTACCACCACATGTAACAGCAGATACTGGTATGGACGTATTAACGCATGCAATCGAGGCGTATGTGTCTGTTCTAGCAAATGACTATACAGATGGATTAGCATTAAAGGCTATTGATCTCGTATTTAAATATTTACCAAGAGCATTTAAAGATGGAAATGACGAAGAAGCACGAGAAAAAATGCATAATGCTTCTGCAATCGCAGGGATGGCATTTGCAAATGCTTTCTTAGGTATTAATCACAGCTTAGCGCATAAAATTGGACCGGAATTTCATATTCCGCATGGGCGTGCGAATGCAATTCTTATGCCGCACGTAGTTCGCTATAATGCTATTAAGCCAAGAAAACACGCATTGTTCCCAAAATATGAGCACTTTGTGGCTGATGAACGTTATGCACATATTGCGAGAATGCTCGGGCTTCCAGCAGGCTCGAAAGCAGAAGGTGTGGAATCACTCGTCCAAGCAATTATTGAGCTTGGAAAAAGCTTAAATATAAATATGAGTATTGCAGGACAAGGAGTTGCTAACGACCGATTTGAAGAGGTTGTTGGATTATTAGCAGAAAGAGCTTTTGAAGATCAATGTACAACAGCTAACCCAAAATTACCTCTCATTTCAGAGTTGAAAGAAATTTATATGGAAGCATATAAAGGAGAGTAATGGTTATGAAAGAGTCGCAATAAAGCGGCTCTTTTTTATTTGGAAAACATCTCCCAGAATGGCTGTATTTACTGGTCTTTAAGTTTAATAGAATATGATACAGTGAAATAGAGGAGTGAGAATATAATGAAAGAATTACAGGGAAAAATAGAAGATTATACTCGGTTCGGACAAATTCTTCTCGCTGTAAGTACATTGTTAATGGTTGGCTTATGGATTCCGAATGGAGCAAAAGAAACAATACAATCTTTTGTTATGATGGGGAGCACCGTTGTATTTTTAAGTTTATCATTCTTTTTCTTTCAGCGTGTGAAAGTGATGCGAGAACAGTTAGAGGGAAACGAATGTGAATAATATTGATAAATAGAGCGTTACAAAAAGAAGGAATCTTTTTTGTAACGCTTTTTGTTTTTCTATAAAGTGTATGCGGTTTATATTGACAATGATAATCCTTATCAATTAAAGTAGAATAGTAGTCAGTGATTATCATTATCAGTTAGAGGTGGAAGAATGAAAAAATCTATTACGCTATTCACAGCGATTTTATCTATTTTTTTCTTGTTAATAGGTTGCAATGCAAAGGGAGACGAAAAAGCATCTGCAACAAAAACAGAAAAAGGAAAAGAGAAAATCGAAGTTACCGACCTGTCAGGAAGAAAGGTAACGTTCGATAAAGTGCCAGAGAGTTTTGCAACATTAAGTATGGGGGACATGAATATTATTCATGCTTTAGGCGGAAAAATAGTAGGTCGTCCGGATGCAAAAATAACTCTTCCAGAGGATTTAAAGAAAGTACAAGTAATCGGGAATGCACATCAACCGAATTTTGAGCAAATTGCTAGTTTGAAACCGGATGTACTTATTGCTAACAATGGGTTCCAAAAGAATGTTCCAACGGTTGAAGGACAAGGAACGAAAGTAATGATTTCTTCTGCGAATTCTGTACAAGATATTCAAAAGAATATTGAACTATATGGAACGATAATGAAGAAAGAAGATAAAGCAAAAGAACTTAATCAAAAGATTAATGATCAAATGAAGACATATGAGAAAAAGAGTGATGTGAAAGCACTGTTAGTGTACGGAGCACCAGGTACTTATTTAGCAGCACTACCAACATCTCTATCAGGTGACATTTTAGTGAAAACGGGCGGGAAAAATATTGCGGCTGACTTTCCAGAAATGAAGGAATATCCGCAATATGCGCAGCTAAGTGTAGAACGTATTATTGAGGCAAATCCAGATGTGATTTATTTAATTACACATGGGGATCCAAATAGCGTTAAAAAAGCATTTGAAGGCGAAATGATGAAAAATGAAGCGTGGAAAAATTTAGATGCAGTAAAACAAAACCGTGTAGTTATTTTGCCACCAGACTTATTTGGGTCAAATCCTGGAACAAAAGTTACAGAAGCAATGGACTTTATGTATAAAAGTATACAAGATGTAAGGAAATGATAAGTATGGAAAGTAGCGAAGTAGTAAGGGAAAAGGAACATCCTTTTGCGAAAAAAAGATGGATAATAGCAGTTACTTTAGTTGTATTAACGATTCTAGGTCTTTTTTACGGCCTTTTCGCAGGAAGCCTATCCTTTTCTTTACGAGATATTCTAACAGGCATACAAGATGAAGGTTCGACGGTTCATCGAATTGTATGGGATCTTCGTATACCGAGAGTGCTCGTTGGATTTATAGTAGGGACATGTTTAGCCGCATCTGGTGCCCTGCTGCAAGGGGTTATGAGAAATCCTCTTGCAGACCCTGGTATTATCGGGGTTTCATCTGGAGCAGGCCTTGTAGCAATTGTAATTATGATTTTATTCCCTCAGCATATGGCATTTTTACCGCTCGGGGCATTTTTAGGAGCTTTCATAACGGCGATGGTCATTTATGCTTTATCATGGCAAAAAGGGGCACCACCTTCAAGGATTGTCTTAGTAGGTGTGTCGATCAATGCGTTAATTGGTGCAGCGACGTCAGCGTTAATGTTATTACATAGTGACAAAGTACAATCCGTGTTACCGTGGTTAGCAGGTGGCATTGGTGGTGTAAGTTGGGCACATTTAAACATGATTATTTATTATGCAATATTTGCTATTATATTGGCCTTCTTTGGTATTAAGCATATTCGAGTATTAATGCTTGGAGATGAAATGGCGAAATTATTAGGTTATAACGTGGAGAGAAGCCGGTTTTATTTAATAGTAGTAAGTACATTATTAGCTGGAATTGCAGTTAGTGTTTCTGGTCTTATTGGATTTGTCGGTCTTGTCGTACCACATATGCTACGTTTATTAGTTGGAAATGACTATAAATATTTGCTGCCATTATCATGCCTTGGCGGAGGGATATTACTTGTTTTCGCGGATGCGATAGCTCGAAGTTGGTTCGACCCAATAGAATTGCCTGTTGGTATTTTATTATCCTTCTTAGGTGGTCCGTTCTTCTTATATTTAATTCATAGAGGAGGAAAACAACGTGATTTCCGTTAACAAAGTGT
This sequence comes from Bacillus thuringiensis, assembly GCF_022095615.2. Classification (NCBI taxonomy): domain Bacteria; kingdom Bacillati; phylum Bacillota; class Bacilli; order Caryophanales; family Bacillaceae; genus Bacillus; species Bacillus thuringiensis. Next base: position 4,117,659 of record NZ_CP155559.1, on the reverse strand, counting down.
TTTACGCACATTCTGAAAGATTTCAAATGCAAAATATGAATGTACATATTAAAGCTGGAGAGGTCGTTAGTTTAATTGGACCGAATGGATCTGGCAAATCTACTTTGCTTCGTTTAATGGCAAGACTACTTAAACAAAGCAAAGGGGATATTATTTTAGATGGAAAAAGTATTCATACAATGAAAAGTGCCGATGTAGCGAAGCAATTAGCGATGTTACCACAAATGCATGATCATCAATTAGATTTAACAGTGAAAGAATTAATCGAATTTGGAAGAGGTCCTCATAAATCATGGAGCAATCGCTTAAATAAAGAAGATGAAGAAATTGTTGATTGGGCATTGTCTGTTACAAATCTTGAAGGGTATGAATATCGCCTTTTACAATCTTTATCAGGAGGAGAAAGACAACGTGCCTGGATTGCAATGACGCTAGCACAACGTACAAATGTCTTATTATTGGATGAGCCAACAACCTTTTTAGATATCGTTCATCAGTTGGAAGTAATGGAACTTGTGAAACGGTTAAACGAGGAGTTTGGAATGACAATTATAATGGTTTTACATGACATTAACCAAGCGGCTCAATATAGTGACCGTTTACTCGTATTAAAGCGAGGGAAGCTTCAGTATGACGGTATACCAGAAGCAGTGTTATGTCATGAAATGTTCCAACGTGTATTCGGCATAGAGGTAGATATTTTTCAAGGTAGCGACAAGCCATTTTTTACACCAAAACGAATTTCTAAAAAAGGAGGAGCAAGATGCGAACAGAAGAATGTATTACCACTGAGTTAGTAAGAGAATTTGTTATGGCAGCTCACGGGGATCTAGAAAAAGTACAGGAGCTGTTGGCTGAATCTCCAAGCTTACTTCATGCCTCTTACAATTGGGGCGGGTCAGATTGGGAAAGTGCGTTAGGAGCAGCGGCACATGTAGGTCGTAAAGATGTTGCTCTCTATTTACTAGAAAAGGGTGCTCGAATAGATATTTTTGCGGCCGCTATGCTTGGAGAATTAGAAGTTGTACAAGCTATTTTAGTAGCACAACCAGAAGCATTGCATGCACCTGGTCCACATGGTATTTCCCTTCTTCAACATGCACGAATGGGTGGAGAAAAAGCACAGCGTGTATTTGAGTATTTAACGGTGCTCTCTTAATGACCGCAAAGGTTCTTATGTGCGGTAAACTTTTCACTTTCATATACTTGGAAAGTGAAAAGTTTACCGCCCGTTAGAACGGGATAAGTATCTAGTATATTTGAAAATCCTACACCCCCTCAATTGTAGTTTTCTTTATGCTAGTTATGATATGGATGCAGTAGACAATATTTGTCTACTGCCTTTTTTATATTTAGTAAGATTGAATATTCCGTGTTTTGTTGCTGGTTCATTTATCCCACATTAAGGGGCAGTAAGACTCCCGCCTCAAAATTCAGCTAGAGCAAAGAAGTTAGGCTGGAGGTCCACTGTCCGTAAATGTCCGATTGGTGAGGGCTAATAATCAGTGGGGATGAACAAAACCCCCCACTGATTAAAGTTTCACTTTATAATAAATAGTAACAATTCATATACATACAAAACATGATCGTGAAATAAATAACAAATTCGTGGGAAGGGGTGCAGAAATGTTTCATACAGATCGTTTGCAAATTCGTAAATATACAATGGATGATTTACAGTTCTACGCTTCACTATGGGGAAATGAGAAGGTAATGCGCTATATTGGAAATGGAACATTAAAAACATATATGCAGTGTAAAAAAAGTTTAGAGGAGTGGGTGATTCCTAGCTATAAAAACGGTCTTGGTTTATTTGTATTGATTGAAAAGGAAACGGGAATACGAATTGGTCATGCAGGATTAGTAAAGCAGCAGATAGATGGAAAAGAGGAAATTGAAATTGGGTATTGGTTATTACCTCAGTATTGGGGAAAAGGGTATGCGAAAGAAGCAGCGGCAGCATTTCGAGACTATGGCTTCCAAGCGTTACGAATGAATAAGTTAATTTCTCTTATTAATCCAGACCACCCTGCCTCAATCTTTGTTGCTAGAAAAACAGGGCTTAGTTATGAGAAAACAACTTCATTTCATGGGATGGATGTTCTCGTTTATTCCATTAAACGCGTTGGATGAAAAAGGGTAAATTGCATCTTTTGAAGAATGGTATATAAAAATAAAGGGGGGATTACATGTACATGTATCATAATGGACTCATTATTCGCGAGGGAACGAATGGTGTACCAGCATACGCAATTAAAGCTTTGTTTGAAGATGCTGGTTGGAGCAATGATAATATCCCTTCTTGGCAAATTGAAAAATTCACGATAGCATTTGAAAATTCAACATGGGCATTTACAATTTGGGATGAAGAAGAGATGATTGCGATGGTTAGAGTTATTTCTGATGGAATCATGGTCGCGAACATAGTAAATTTAGTTGTGAAGTGTGAATATAGAGGAAAGGGATTAGGTAAGAAGCTTGTTGCTCTTTGCTTACAAAAGCTGCCACACGGTGACTGGTTTGCGCATACATCTGCGAACAATTTTGATTTTTATAGAAGTTGTGGTTTTGAGGTGAGAGAGTTATCAAGAAATGGAACATGTGCGTACTATGGATATCAAGTTGCGAAAAGAGATGGTCATCGGTAAATGAGCGAAAAGCAAAGAAATAGTACAGTTATAAGTATTTCTAATTCTTTTTGTAATAGAAAATGGATTGAGACTCATTTTATGATAAAATGAAAGAAAATTCTGTTTGTTCACAGGGGGATCAAAATGAGTATAAAAGTTGGGGATGTATTTAAATACGAAAGAAGATTTACTGAGGAAGAGGTTTTTGAATTTGCAAATATTACAGGAGATAAAGGTAGGCATCATATGGAATATGATGAAAATGGGCGTTTAATGGTTCATGGTTTATTGACTGCTAGTATTGGAACGAAAGTAGGCGAAGAATTACATTACATAGCAAGAGAATTAGTAAGTGAGTTTATTAGACCAGTTTTTACAGGAGATACGATTACTTGTGAATTAACTTTAACAAATATTGAACAGATGGAAGGATACAAAAAGGTTTCAATCGAGTCAGTTTATCGCAATCAACATGAAAAGACTGTACTAGTTGGGACAAGCTATGGAGTTATAAGGGGATAAAAAAGAAGCCTGATTTAGAGGCTTCTTTTTTATTTAATAAACACGTTTTCGATTTTCTGCATGACTAGAGATGAGTAATAATGCCGTTTCTTCTCCTATATTACGAACGATATGAGGAACACATGCATTCCAAGAGAAAGAATCCCCTTCTTCTACAATTGCAATATCTTCTCCATGTTGAACTTCTAGTTTTCCACGTAATACAAGGTGACATTCTTCCCCTTCATGGGCATTTGGTGAGTTTTCCTTCGGAAACCCAGCAGGAATTTCTACGAGATTTAGGCGAAGGCCACCTTGCTCTGCAACATGTTCAATTCTTTGCTCATCTTTTCCGTATACACTGTATTTACGCTCTACTTTTTTGACAACTTTCAACCGATCTTTTTGTTCTAATAATAAATAGGGAAGAGGAACGTTTAAAAAATTGGAGATCGTTTCTAAAGTTGAGATAGATGGTGAAGTTTTATTATTTTCAACCTGACTCATAAATCCTTTAGAAAGACCTGTTCCTTCACAAATTTGTGCGATTGTTATGCCTCTACGTTGACGAATTTCACGTATTGCAGAACCAATATTCATAAAATCAAGCTCCTTTTTTGTAAACAACTATTTGTATCATAGCAAAAAAAATATATTTTTTCCCAGTGAAAATGAATTGACGAATAAAAAAAAGTAGTGTATGTTTTGTAATGTAAATAAAAGTTTTGTATAAGAAAACTATAAAGGAGAGAAAGAAATGAATCAACATATTGGTAACTTAATTATTCGTATCGTGTTAGGGGTAACGTTCTTTATGCACGGTTTAACAAAATTCCAATCGGGAATTGACAATATTGCAGGGTGGTTTACAAGTATTGGTTTACCAGGAGGACTTGCATACGGTGTAGCAACAGTGGAATTAGTTGGGGGTCTATTGTTAATTCTAGGTTTAGGTGTAAGATATATTGGATTATTATTTGCACTTGTTATGGTTGGAGCAATTGTGAAAGTAAAATGGTCAGCTGGTTTATTAGGAGATGGAAAAAATCCTGGCTTCGAATTAGAACTTGCATTGTTAGCAATGGGTGCGTACTTATTTGTTGCGAAAGCTGATGGTTTTGTAGATAATTTCTTAAAAGAGAAAATGTCAAAGAAGAACTAATTTAAATGGGGGTATAACAAGATGAGCTTTCAACTTCATCCCGAAACAACACTTGGTGTTGTTCATTTATACGTATCAAATATAAAGAAATCACTAGAGTTTTATACAGAAGTATTAAGCATGAAAGTGCTAAAAGAAGAGGAAACAGTCGTTACATTTGGGAATGAAAATGAAGAACCACTCCTTATCATTGAAGAAAAGAAAGAAGCTTTACCAAAGCAAAGAGGGAGAACAGGGCTATATCATTATGCAATTTTATTACCAAACAGACAGGATTTAGCGAACGTTCTTCGTCATCTTGTAGAAATGGTATATCCACTGCATGGCGGAGCTGACCATTACTTTAGTGAAGCTCTTTATTTAGCTGATCCAGATGGAAACGGGATTGAAATTTATCATGATCGCCAAAAAGAAGTTTGGCGTGATGAGAATGGAGAGCTACCATTTGTTAGTAACCCGTTAGCTGGTGAAGAATTATTGCAGCAAGGAAGCACATGGAGTGGATTTCCAGCTGGTACTGTGATGGGGCATGTTCATTTCCATGTAGCTGATTTAGAAGAAGCGAAACGTTTCTATGTGGATGGTCTTGGTTTTGAAGTAACAATCCCAGCTCGTAATGGCGCGTTGTTCGTATCGGCAGGTGGCTATCATCACCATATTGGTTTAAATACGTGGCAAGGCGAAGGAATACTACCGCAAATGCCAAATTCCGTTGGGTTGAAATATTTCACAATTGTACTAGCAGATGAAAAACAAAAAGAGCAAGTATGTGAAAGCTTAAAAAATATTGGCAAAATTGCTACGTACAAAGATGGAATATTACAAGCCCAGGATCCATTTGGACATTGTATCCATTTCAAAATTAAAGGAGAAGCCTAAAAAAGGCTTCTCTTTTTTTTACTTTCTTATAATTGCTTTTTCGTTTTGTAAAAATAGTTCATCAAACTGCTTTGCCAGTTCAAAATCTAGTTTCGTTAAACCTTTTGCATTCCAAGATGACAAAGTAATAATGACTGCTTTATACTGGATAAGGATAAATGGATGGTGATTATGTTCTTCTGATAGTTTGGCGGCTTCAGAGACAAATTCGACTCCTTTTAAGTAGTCGGAAAACATATATTTTCGTTCAATCCATTTTTCATCTTTTACCATCCATTTATCTACCTTCAATAATTCTCCTTGAACTTCTTCTTCAGTTAATCGTAGCATCATTTCTCACACCCTTTACTGGAAGTAACGTAAGACCATTGTTAATAAGGCGTGTTACAGCTTCGTCAGTTGTGAAAGTATTAAGTTGTTGTAATAGTACTGCTGATGTTTCGTGTCCTTTGTTATGCTCTAAAAGTAATTCTAATATTTCAAGGCGAAGCAGCCATTCTTTCGCATAAAATGTATTTAATACTTCTTGAATTGCTACTAATTGATCGATATGCACGTCGTGTAAAATACCTTCATTTCGAATATCTCGAACTGTTTGATACATACGTTCAAGTTCATTTAGTACAAGTGGATCAGGAATTTCTTGTACTTCCTCATCCATTGGGAAAAATGCTGCGGCATCTGCGGCACCTGGGAATACGGAAGTAATTGTTGAACCAACAGCCATATCAAATGTGCCCCATGAAGCATCAAATAGTAAACGATCTTTATAAGTAACTGTACAATCTATAAACGAGATAAGGGCAATTTTATTATCATTCTTTACAATATCAGTTACTGTTCCTTTTACATGAATGTCACTTGCAAAAGTAAAATCTGCACCGCTTCCAATTGTAATGCCTAATGAATGTAACTTTTCTTCTGTACAATCTTCTAGTGCGATATTACCATTTAGTAATCCGACCGGTGTCCCGAATCCATCACTGTGTACAGAGGTAGAATGATTTGCCAACTGCTTATTATGAATTGCTAATGCTGTTGGCGAACTTGTTCGCATGTAAATGACTTCGTCGGCATCATTTTTAATTGTTTCTGTAAATGTACCTGTAATTTGTAATCCGCTACTTAACTCAGTTGTGGCATGATTTTCGGAGTGAATTGCTTTTTCTAATCCTTCTGTGCCACCTGTTTTGAATGCCATCGTTTCAGAGAACGTCTCAAGCGCCTCAGTTAACTCTTCAAATGATTGACAAACAAATAGCTGTGGTTGCATTTTTGTCACATCATAAGTTGTCCCTGTGCAAGCTTCAATTGAAAAAGGAACTTTTTCTACAGCATCTGTTAAGCAATGTTTGCTTTCGCCGACAGAGGAAAGAAGGCCAGCACCGTAGATTTTTGGATCGTCAATATTTCCAATTAATCCATATTCCACTGTCCACCAGAAAAGACGTGAAATTTGTTCAGCTTCTGATAAACCAGAAACTAAGTTTTGTTTTTCAATTACATTATTTTCAGCAGCTTTAACTTCAGCAGGAGTAGAAGTAGGGCTTTCTTTGACAATCGTTAATGTACGAACAGCTTCAAATGCATCATGTTCTTCTTTTGTTGAGAAAGCTTTTGCACCAATTTGTCCAAAACGTTTTACATATTTTGCATATGTAGAATCAAGTAAAATCGGTGCGTGTCCTGCCGCTTCGTGTACAATATCTGGAGCTGGTGTATACTCGATATTTTCTACTTTACGAATATCTGTTGCAATTGGTAGTAATCCGTGCCCCTGAAAATCGAAAAATGCGACGCCAGGAATAAGGCCATCAATTGTTACAGCTCCCCAGCCGCTTGGTGCTAAGCATTCATTCATTTCTTCTACCTTTGGAATTGCATCTATATTAATACCAGATGATTGTAGTCCATTCACATAGGCTGGATGGGCAACGTCTTTTAAGAAGCTATGATTTTGTCTCATAATGTAACGCCACACAGCGTGATTCACCGGTGTGTATTGATCATAATGTTGTGTGGATACGAATGGTTTTAAATGTGATGGGATTTCTGTTTTCTTTGTCATTTAGACATCCTCCTTTTTTTCAATAAAATTAAGTATCGGTTTCGTATAGCTTGTACCACCCCTTTTCAATTTGTAAGCGCTTATAAAATTTTATCATAAGATTCGGAATTATTTAACATTTGTTTCTTTGAGAAATAGAAAAAGCCCCTATCGGAAAATCCGATAGGGGCGAAAGAATCGCGGTACCACCCTATTTGTAAGTGAAAATATACTTACATCTCAATTAATGATAACGGAAAAACTCCGTCTTTTCCTTCATGCGTAAAAGCACTACGAAAAAGAAGCTCCAGAATTGTAATTCGTACTTATATATGTGCCAATTTCCACCGACCATTAGCTCTCTGTAACAGGGATATAAGATACTACTGCGATTCTTTCAACGCGTATATATGAAATTATGTAAAAGGACAGACGCAAAAAAGTCCCTATCGGAAAATCCGATAGGGACGATAAAAATCGCGGTACCACCCTATTTGTAAACAAGTAATTGTTTACCACTCACTTTACGATAACGGAAAGATCCGTCTTTCTCTTCATGCATAAACAGCATTACGGGAAAGAAGCTCCAGAATTGTAATTCACGCTTGTATATGTACTGATTCGCACCAACCATCAGTTCTCTGAGACAGGGATATAAGTCGCTACTAGTATTCCTTCAAAGCCGATATATAATTCGTTCAACTAAACTATGTTTTGTATTATAAAACTATATTAAAAAAATTGTCAACTAGAATTTTTTATTTTACTTCTAGATCAATGTTTAAATTAGATGTATTTCCAGCTGCATCAGTTGCTACAAGATGAATTGTATTTTTACCTTCTTGTAATTGAGTACGATCGAAATAAATGTCATAGCTTTTCTCCCAAGGGTTCAGGAATGCCTGTTCCCATACACCATTTCCATTGATTTCATATTGTAGTCTCACTGGAATTCCAGGTGCTACCCAACCAGATTCTGTCATCCAATCTAGTAGAATATCGTCAACTTTCCCTCTAATTACAAGATTTTCTTGATCAACTTCATGTGTCAATTTCGGTGCAGTTCGGTCAATAAATACAGCCGCTGTTTGTTTCGTTTCTCCGCCAGAATTAGAAGCAACAGCTTCAATTTGGTATAAACCATCCGCTAGTGGTGATCCATCTAATTTTGTACCATTCCATTTGAAAGGTTTATAACCTGCTGTTTCATTTTTTCCTTGATAAATTATTCCTTGGTATGTCACACGTTCTTTTGTAACTAAGTTAGCGTGTAACGTTACATCTTCAACAGGAGAAACTAAATAGTAGTTGATGAGATTATCATCTAATATGTTATCCCCGTTTGGACTAAAAGTAGAATTCACAATTTCGAGACCATCAATACGTTTATAATCTTTAGGGTCGATACTAAATGTAAATGGAATTCGAATTTCTTCTTTCGCTCCCTGCTCTTTTACATATACATTCCCAGTATACACACCTTGTGGTAGTGAACTATCGACAGTGATAGTAAATGGCTTTTCTGTATTACTATTTGGCTGTACGCTAATCGATGAAGGAACAGAAGTTTTTACTTTGGTTTTTGTGTTTGCATCTAGTAATTCTACACGAGTTGAAAAGCTTTTCTTTTTACTAGAAAGATTTTGTAACGTAATATTTTGCGTCAGTTTTACTTTGCCACTATTTGGCTTTATAAGACCGAAGCTGACATTGTTAGGCTGTACTAATACATTTGTTTGAACAGCTTTTGGAATGTTAATTAAGCCAGATCCTTGTGTCATAACAGGATACGTATTTTCATTAACATCTTTTAAAGTTTTTGCTGTATTGGCAAGGGATGCTTTTAATTGTTCCGTTGTCCAATCAGGATGCATTTGGCGTAATAGAGCAACCGCTCCAGCTACTTGAGGCGCAGCCATACTGGTTCCGTTATGAGATTCATAGCCGCCTCGTGGTACTGTACTAGTAATTTGTACTCCAGGTGCAACGATATCTGGTTTTATAAGCCAACTTCCTTGTGACGGACCTCTGGAACTAAAGTTGCCAATTAATTCAGTCGGAACGGGTTGTCCAATTTTTATATTTTTCTTGCGCTTTGTAATTAAGCTTTTCAACTCTTCACCATTTACATTTGATAATTGCATAACTGGAAGGGCTAGGCTTTCACGTGCAAAGTATTCAGGCATAATATTGATTTCTTTTTCTATAGAAATTAATAGTACACCAATTGCACCGGCTTGCTTCGCTTGTTCAGCTTTTACTAACGTACTAGAAGTACCTTGTAAAACAAGTGCAAATTTTCCTTTCACATCTTGTTTTGCATAATCGCTTGGATTACCATAGCCAACATATACAAGTGGAGAATCATTTCCTATTGGGAAATCTGATTTTGATAACGGTAACCCTTGATATGTTTTGCTGGAACCAGCTACTTGGAATGTTGGAAACGGGATAGAAACAGTAGATGCTCCAACTGATATAACGCTGCTCGCATTTCCAGGTGCATCAACAGACCAAGGTTTTGGCCCATCATTTCCATTGGAAACGACTGCAGTAACCCCAAGTTTTGCTGCACGTTCTAACGTTAATGTTACAGGTTGATCAGGTACATTTAAATCTTGTCCAAGGGATAGATTTAGCACATCAGCACCATCTTGAATCGCTCGTTCAATACCTTGAATAATATCTTCTGTTGTACCAGTTCCACCGTCATTCATGACACGGTAGGCTAGAATAGAAGCATTTGGAGCAACGCCTTTAATTTTTCCGTTACCAGCAATAATTCCAGCTACATGAGTACCATGTACGTTACCATCCATTGGATCGCTATCTTCATCGACAGTGTCATATCCACCTATATAATTTGCCTTTAAGTCAGGGTGTGTATAGTCTACACCAGAGTCGATAATCGCTACTTTCATACCTTTTCCATCAAGCGGTTTGCCAGATGGGTCTTTTAAATTCCATGCTTCAGGTGCACCAATTGTCGGTCCGCCGATATTTGGTACTTCTTCGTTAGTAGTACTTTTTGATGTTTCATGCAATTTATATGTTAAGTTCGGATAGATTGCTTTTACTTCAGGTAAAGAAGCAAGAGCGGTAATTTGATCTCCAGGAACTGAAATTGAGAAACCAGAAAATAACGTATTATAAACTTCTTTAATTTTTGCACCAGGTGCTTTTTCTTTTATTTTCTTAGTCGTATCTTCTTGTGCCTTTTTTAGCTGGGCATGATAAGACTGTGCATTACTATTTTGTAAATCTGGAGCATGCTGAATGTTACTTTGCGCAGCAAGAGGAGCATGTTGTAATTCTACAATTACAGATATTTCTTTTGTTGTTTTTGTTTCAACATGTTGAGCAATTTTATTTTCTCCCCACTGTTCAATCGTTGTTTTTAGTTGTGGACTAAATTGCTTCTCCTTTTGCAGCGATTCAGCATGTGCGCTTAAAGCTCCAAAACTTGAAAAGACGAGCGCCATACTTAATAGTGTAGATGCAGTTTTTTTCATTGAAACTCCCCCTAATAAAAAGTGCCAATATTCCGAAAGAATATCTTACATTTTTGTTATGAAATATAAAATCGAATGTTGGATAAACTATACTTTCGACATAATTCATACCAATCCTCTTTGAATTAAAAATTTCTTGGGAAATTTTTTGGGATTATGTCGAATAGGAATTTTTCACATATTGTAGGTGGGAAGTGAGGAATGCTATGAGGGAAATGGAGGGGTGTTATGAAAAGGTTCATAGTAAGTGGTAGCGCAATGTTATTCATGTTTTTATGTTCAATCACTATTATTAGTGCAGAAAATAATGAAGCGAGAGTTGCTTTTATTCGTCATCATGACCTTTGGATTAAAATTGATGGAAAGGAAAAGAAAATAACAAAAGGTGAGTACATAACAGGGCCGAAATGGTCTCATGATGGAGAATGGATTGCTTATGCCAAAGGAAAGAAACAAAATCACTTTGAACTGTATCGGCTGAAAGATGGAAAGAAAGTTATGCCGTTTCACTCAGAGGCATCAAATTATCAATGGTCACCAACAGATAATATAATTGCCTTTATCTTTACAGGCGCATTAAATACATTTGATGTAGAAAAAAAGAATGCAGATTATGAAAATGTATCGGCTGGTGTAGGTGATTATGCATGGTCCCCTGATGGAAAGAAGTTTCTTGTATCATCTGAAGCACACTTACTTCCAACAGGATGGACAGGGGCTCAGCTATATGAAGTGCAAAAAGATGCACATATGAATCCTCATAAAATGAAACATTTGTATGCATTACCAAATGAACATGATGATTTCCTAGCATTAGTTGCAAGTGGCTTTAAGTGGTCACCAAATCAAAAGTGGATTTCATTTTTAGCAGTACCGACAGCTTCATGGTCAGCTGATAGCAATACGCTTTGCTTAGTTCGGGCAGATGGCAGCCGATTTGAAAAAGTAGATCAAATGTTATTAGACACACAATGGTTTCAATGGGCGCCATCAAAAGATATATTAGCCTATATTGAAGGTAGCGGGAGAGTTGCGTTAGAGAATAAACATTTAAAAGTAAAAGAACTACCAGCACTTCAGCAGAACACATTTACGCCGAAAGGATATGTCGATTGGGATTTTGCATGGAAGAACGATAATGTCATTATCGTTTCACGAGCAAAAGAGGCGGGGATAGAAACTCCACCAGAAAAAAGGCCACTGCCATCTTTAAATGAGATCGATCGTACAAGCGATAAACAACATCAAATTACAAATCCACCTCATAAGCAAGGTGATTATCATCCGATCTTTATGAAGAAGAGCAATCAATTAATATGGGTACGTTCAGACCGTAAGAAAGCTAATGTATGGATTGCACATAGTGATGGGAAACAGGAGAAGAAGTGGATTGAAAATATAGATGTACCAGAGTGGTATTACGAGAGGTGGAATTGGGAAAATGTCATCTCGGTGAAAGAAGAATAAAAAAACCTGCCTAAAAGATAATTTTAGGTAGGTTTTTTTATTGTTATTTATGTGTTTTATTTGGCTTTTTTTTCGCTGGGTTTCCGTTCCCTTGACGTTTTCTATTTTGTTCATCTTTTGCTTGTTTTTCATGTAGTGTATCTAAAAAGTCATTTGAGTTACTCATTTTTATATCGCTCCTTTCATTTCGTCCTAATTACTATAACCATTTAGGAGGATAATCATGAGATAAAAGTTAAGCGCCTAATTTTCTTCGATAGTATACGTAAAATATGCCATACGTAATAAATAGCATAAGTAAAACTTGTAACTCAACATTTTCTTTTAAAATAGTTGCGACGGGATCTGGTAAGTAAGGTGATGTATTGCTCGTTCCTAAACCTAACCATTTGTTTAAGAGGTTAATGATACAAAACATGAAAACACCAGACCAGCTTGCAATAATTGCTTTCTGTTTCATTTTTGTTTCACGTTCATCATCTGTAATCCAAGGATTAGCAGTTTTATCACTATTAAAAAATCCATTTATGTATCCCCATATGATCATTCCGATAAAGGCAATAATCCATTTCATATTTGTGATTCCCCTCTCTCTTGTAAAAAGTATTTTACATATATAATTGTAATGTTTTCCAAATTGTTATATCAAATATTTTTTACATATCGATTTTTCATATAGCAGGAATAATGGATGAGATAGGGAAGAAATTATGTTGAAGGATTTCATAGCGAGAGGAGGGTGAGTATGAAACTAGTCTTTGTTCGGCACGGTGAAGGAGAACATACAAAGGATTTGCCGTCAAGTTTACAAGTGTTGCATCCGCCATTAACGAATGAGGGAAGGAATCAGGCTAAATTAATTCAATTCGATGTACCATTGCAGGAAACGGATATATTAATTGCTAGCCCTACACTTAGAACTTTACAAACGGCGACTATATGGAGTACGAAAGTAGCTTGTCAAAAAATTGTCCATCCATATGTATCCCCACGTATTTTTCCTTATCGAGAAGGAGCGAAAACATTACCATGTGATCATATAGTAGGTCAGGAAATGATAACAAATGTATTTCCACATTTTTCGATAGCGAAAAGCACAAATAAGCGGCTATGGACAGAAGGTATAAATACTATTTTAGAGAATCGTTTTCAGCAAATAGTAGATGAATTCCTCCTTTGGTGTTATGAGCTGGGTGCGGAAAGAATTTGTATTGTATCTCACGACGGGACAATTACAGCGTATCGGCAATATTTACAGAAAGTCGTTTTAACTAGATCTGATTTTTTGAAAGAAACGGGTATATATGAAATGGATGTATCCCTTAAAAGTCTGATTGATAAGGGGTGATTATAGGATGGAGGGTGTATGTTGAATGTTGCATTAGTAGTTGGTTTTAATTCGGATTTAGAGGCGCAATCAATCCGAGCATCGCTTGAATATTTTGGAGCAAAAGTTATAACATACTGGATTGGTAGACCGAAAGAGTTCATCGATATTCTTTCTGGAAAGAGTTTATATAATGATATTGATTATGTGGTCTTTTGCTTTCATGGTGAGGAAGGAAAATTTGTGATGGAAGAGTTAGGTGAAGATATATATGAACAAGATGAACCGAGGGGATACTTTGGTGCAGCAGAGATTTATAAATATGCAAAATTGCATAATACACATATTGTAAATAGTGGGTGTACGTTAGGGGAGCGAAAACTAGCAGAATCTTTTTTACGTAGTGGGGCGAAATCGTATATTGGATCGATAGATTATGTAGATGGGAATGCAGCACTTATGTTTACAATACGCTTATTTTATGGGCTTATTAACCATGCAAAAACGTTAGAGGATGTTTTTCAAGAGGCGAAATTAATTGATGAGGAGACACATACATTTCAATTCTATAAATAATAAAAAATGCCTTTATTCTATATTCGAATAAAGGCGTTTCACATTTAACTCACATTTTTTTTACATTTTCTTCAATGAAAATGATTATCACCTATGGTATGATATGTTCAAGTTTTTACAGGTGAAAAAAGTTACTATATAAATGTTAGTTTTTAATGTTTCATACACATGTCACAAATTATTCGTAATTAACATTTGAAAAATAAGTAACTAATGTTATTATATTATCTGTAACTAACTTAATTACAACTTTAGGAGGAAGATATGGTTATTCAATTTTTAAGAGAAAACAAAGCAGTTTCTTTTGTGTTAGCAGTAATTCGAGTATATCTTGGTTACACATGGTTAATGGCTGGAATCGGTAAACTACAAGGAAAAGGATTCGATGCAACTGGTTATTTACAAGGTGCAATTGAAAAATCTAAAGGAGCACAACCGGCTGTTCAATCTTGGTGGGCATCATTTTTACAAGATTTCGCAATTCCAAACGTTGATCTATTTAATACACTTGTAACGTGGGGAGAAATTTTAGTTGGAATTGGTTTAATTGTAGGCTGTTTAACAAAAACAGCGGTCTTTTTTGGCCTTGTAATGAACTTTTCCTATATGTTTAGTGGGTCAATTGGTGTAAACCCTGAAATGGTTATTTTATCAATGTTCGTTCTAGTCTCTGGTATGAACGCTGGTAAATTTGGAATGGATGGTTTCGTTATTCCAAAAGTATTAGGATCAAAAACGCCAAAACGCCAAAAGCAAGCTGCTTAATATATGAAAACGGGTATCTCAAAATGAGATACCCGTTTATATTATTTTTCAACTTTTATTGGATTGTTCTTAAAGAAGTCTTTTACATAACCTACAAACTCTTGTGGCTCTTGACGAAATGGTGCATGATAACCTTTTTCGATAATATGGAAAGTACTATTTTTTAAGAATTGATGATACGTTTCTCCTTCTTTCCAAGAAACGCTACTATCATTTCTTCCCCATATAATTAAAGTTGGTTGTTTGATTTCATTCGCATTGATTTGAAGACGTCTAGGCCATAATTTCATTTTGTTGTAATGTTCTTCATCGTCACGCTTAAACTTCACTTGGCTCTCATCATAGTCTTTAACAGAAGAAACAGTATTTAAATCAGTCGATAATTGTGGTTTCGGAGAACCTGTTTTATTAACTAGTGTATGAGGACCGCCTGTGGCATCAGTTAAGATAAGGTGGGTAACTGCTTCAGGGTATAAATATGTTAAATTAAGAGAAATTTCTCCGCCCATTGAATGTCCCAGTATTGCGAATGAATCATAGCCGAGTTTTTTCATTAACTTATAATACAAGTTTGCATGAGTTGGAAAAGAATAATAAAAATCCATCGGCTTTGATGAGCGTCCGAATCCTAAAGCATCAACAGAAATAATCGTATGATTTTTTGCTAAATCTGAATAAATCTTTTGGAAGCCATCTGATGACCCTCCAAATCCATGAATCATAAGTAAAGGTGGTTTTTTATTACCAATTTTTTTAAAGTAAATGGTTTGACCATCTATTTCTACCATTTTTTCCTCGGTAGTTAGTTTCGCTGTAATTGTATTTTTAACTTGTTTTACTTGTTCTACTGGCTTTTCTGCTGCACTACATCCTACTAATAGTGTAAGAGTAAGACAACCTACCATAAAATAGCTAAATCGCTTCAATGAGGTGTCCCCTTTCTAACATAACGCTGTATCTATCATAGCAAATAGCATATTACGATTTCCAGGAAGTTGGCTACCATTTTTCATCATAAGAGGTGAAAGAAGCGTTTCTTGGAAATTTTCTGTTTGAAGAAATTTACGAAATGAAAATTGTGAATGTGGGACATCAATTCGTACTGTGCCATTCCAACATTCACAGATCTTCTTGAATAATTGGATAGCATCCTTCTCTTGTTTTGCGATAAGTGGATTGACGCATAATATATTACCTTTTTGTATACATAAAGAAAAAGCTTCTATACAGTTATTTCTCTCGATTTTAAAAGAGTACCTAGTTCTTGGTAATAGTAATGAATAAAGTAAAGAACGATTAGCACCAGTTGTAATTTGATCGAGAGAAATAAGTGATACAAGGTCTGGTTCGTTCACTTGTTGCGTGTGTGCAATATGTGTTTTAGTAGTTTGTTTTTCAAAACGATGAATCGTCGTTACTGTTTGAAATCCGCACGATGTATAAAGAGGCTCGCCAGCTTTTGTTGCAATAAGTGCAATTGGTTGTTTTGGGTGAGTGTATTCTAAGCAGTGATTAAGCAAAATCCGCCCGATGCCTCGGCTTTGAAAATTAGGGTGGACGATTAACATGCCGATAGTAGAAAAACTATCTTTAAAAGGAAATACTCCTCCAGCTGCAATCAGTTTATTTTCATGCATATAACCGATAAGTGTGCCGAGCGAAAGATACATTTCGAATTGTTTTTTCATAAATGCTTTATCTTGTAACCATCCAATAGCTTTGCAAAGGTCGAGTAAATCAAAAATAAAAGTTTCATCTAGCTTTATTGTTTTCATAAATGTTCACCACTTTTCTATTAATTTTCATAAAAGTAGATTGAAAGTGTTAAATAAGAGATTTACTTTAAATGAAATCCAACTTATTTATATTTTGATTGTAAAGGGGAAGAAGGTTGCTATGAAGGGACAAAGTTATACAAATTATAACTGATATTTACATAAGTTAACAAAAAATTTACATATAACTAATTTTATCTTAATAGTCTTCTATTAAATTTGATAGTGGGAAATGAATAACCTAATTAGGGGGACAATATAGTGAAAAAGTTTGTGAAAAAAGCATGGCCATTTGCAGTTGTGGCATCGTTAGCTGTTACTTCGGTAGCAACATGGAATTTTACTCGTTCTAGTGAGGTTAATGCAGATGAGAGCGGAAGCAATGCAAAGATTAAAAATGTCATCGTATTAATTGGGGATGGTATGGGACCTTCATATATGACGGCTCACCGTTATATGAAAGATAATCCAAAAACTTTTGAGATGGAATCTACAGAATTTGATAAGCATCTTGTAGGAACGCAAAAAACATATCCGGAAGATGAACATGAAAATATTACAGACTCTGCATCTGCAGCAACAGCTATGTCGGCAGGAATTAAAACATATAATGCAGCAATTGCAGTTGATAATGATAAAGCAGAAGTAAAAACTGTTCTTGAACAAGCGAAAGAAAAAGGGAAATCAACGGGACTCGTTGCTACTTCTGAAATTACACATGCAACACCAGCGGCTTTCGGTGCGCATGACATTAGTCGTAAAAATATGGACGCAATTGCAAATGATTATTTTGATGAGAAAATTAAAGGGAAGCATAAAGTAGACGTTATGCTTGGCGGCGGTGTAAATAACTTTGTTAGAAAAGATCGCAATCTTACAGAAGAATTTAAGAAATCTGGTTATAGCTATGTAACAGATCGAAATCAATTATTAAATGATAAAAACGATCAAATTCTAGGTTTATTTGCACCAGGCGGATTAGATAAAATGATTGATCGTACTGATAAAACACCTTCATTAGAAGAGATGACAAATGCAGCGATTGATCGTTTGAATAAAAATAAAAATGGTTTCTTCTTAATGGTTGAAGGAAGCCAAATCGACTGGGCTGGACACGATAATGATATCGTTGGTGCAATGAGTGAAATGGAAGACTTTGAAAGAGCATTTAAAGCAGCGATTGAGTTTGCGAAAAAAGATAAAAATACGTTAGTCGTTGCGACAGCAGATCACGCTACAGGTGGATTATCTTTAGGTGCAAATGGTGAGTATAACTTTAAAGTAGATCCAATTAAAGCTGCAAAGCGCACACCAGACTTCATGGCAAATGAAATTGCAAAAGGTGCAAATGTAGAAGAAACATTGAAAAAATATATTGATTTACAATTAACACCTGAAGAAATTAAAGCGGTAAATGATATTGCTCCTTCAAAAGATGTAACAAAGATTGATAATGCGATTGAGGATATTTTCAATAAGCGTTCGGTTACAGGATGGACAACAGGTGGACATACAGGGGAAGATGTAAACGTATATGCATTTGGCCCTGGTAAATACTTGTTCTCTGGTGTTCAAGAGAATACAAATATTGCCAAACGCGTCTTTGATATTGTTGGCGGTGGCGATCCGAATAAAGGAAGACGCTAATTATAAATGGAAGTGAGGCAAAATGCCTCACTTTTCTTTTTAGGAGATGGGAAGATGAGGGGTTTTTTCAGAGGGATAGGATCCCTTCTAATAGGTGTATTACTACTAGTTGGATGTCAATCCAAGGAGAGTCATATAGAACAAAAATCTACTGCTACAAAAGCTGAGGAAAAGGTACAAATAACGAAAGAAGAAGAGAAATCGATTCAAGATGTTATGGAGAAGTTTGTACGGACGACAAATGAAAAAAATCTTGCTGAACATATGGAGTTATTTTCAAAGAAGATGCCTAGTGCTGAAGATTTAAAAACGCAAAAAGAAGCAGCTTTTCAAAAAGGAAATAAGAAAATTGAATTGGAACATATAGATATGAAAGCTAGTAAAGCAGGGTATGTTGTTGTTGAGACGAAGGAAAAAGAAATAGAGGGAGAGATCACTCTTCAGAAGAAAGTACAGTATGCACTTGGAAAAGAAGAGGATGGATGGAAAATTGAAGAGGTTCGCACGATAGGGAAGAAATAAAGTGAAACTTTAATCAGGGAGTCTTCCTACCTGTAAATAGCGAAATAAAAAGGTTCTCATTGGCGAGAACCTTTTTTTATAGTGGTAACATAATTTGATTTGAGCATGCTTCGATATCATCAATATCTTGGCGAATTGTTGCCATTTTATTATCAAGATCTTCAGCTTTCATTGCTGCATCATGTAGTTCATCTTTTAAATACTCAGGTATTTTCCCCTCATATTTATAATAAAGTTTATGTTCTAAACTTGCCCAAAAGTCCATAGCAAGTGTACGTAACTGAATTTCTGCAAATACATCTTTTGTACCAGAATTCAGTGATAAAGGATATTTAATAATCATGTGTAAACTTTTATAGCCGTTTCCCTTTGGGTTAGCAATATAATCTTTTACCTCTATGATTTCCATATCTTCACGCTTTTGAATGACTTCTTTTAAATGATAAATATCTTCTACGAAGCAACATGTAATACGAATGCCGATGATATCTTGTAAATGTGTTTGCGCATTTTCAACTGTAGGTAATAAATTTTTACGTTCAAGCTTTTTAATAATACTTTCAGGTTGTTTTAATCTTGTTTTTATATGTTCAAACGGGTTGTAATCCTCTAAAAATTGAGCTTCCCGGTTCATAATTTCAAATTTAGTTTTTAACTCTTCTAAAGCAAATGTATATGGTAGTACAAAAGCTTTCCAGTAGTTAACTGTTGATTGATTATATTCCATTTATATACACACCTTTTCCTATTTACAAGTGAGGTTGTTATTATACTAAATACCAAAGCATATAAGCGCAAGCAGCAAATGATGAGATCATAAAACGATATTTAGTTTTCATACTTTCAACTCCTTTCGAGTAAGATTCTATATAAATAAACGTGATTGTTAATAAGTTCACTATGTACAATTCCTATAGTAATAGATTCATGTGAATTTCGTATGAACTAATTGTTTCAGCTTTTTGTCTTTTTTTTTGAAGCATCATTATTATCCATAATTTAAAGTGTTTTCATTTGAATTATTCATTTGTATGAATTAATGTATATTTGAATTTACGGTTATTAAGGAGGCTGTACAGTGAACTTTGAAGAATTAGCAATTGCTAGACGTTCCGCAATGAAATTTGTACAAGGAGTAGAAATCCCAGATGAGGATTTTAAAAAAATATTTGAGCTAACAAAGCTTTCTCCATCTTGTTACAATTTGCAACATACGCATTATGTTGTAATTCGTGATCAAGAGCGAAAAGAAAGATTAAAAGAGTTAGCTTTTAGGCAATATAAAGTATCGAGTGCATCTGCGGTAATACTTGTTTGTGGTGATAAGAGAGCATACCAAAATGTCGAAAATATTTATTTCGGTATGAAGGTTTTAAAGATGATTGATGAATGTGAGTATGAAGATACAATTAAGCAAACGAAAGGGCTATATGAAGGAAAAGGAGAACGCTTCATGGAAGAGGAAGCGATTAGAAATGCTTCGTTAAGTGCGATGACTTTTATGTACGCAGCTAAATATTACGGCTATGATACGTGTCCAATGATCGGTTTCGATGAAAAAGCAGTGCAGAGTGAACTAAATATGCCGGAGCATATAGTACCTGTTTTAATGATTACGATAGGAAAAAGTGATACTACTAAAACTCGTCCACGAGGATACCGAAAGCCGATTAGTGAGTTTGTTACATACGAAACATTTTAATACAAGGCATAGATTACTTAAATAAAAGGGGTCTATTTAGATCCCTTTTGTTTTGCAATTGACAAATAGAATAAGATTATATAATATATAAATCGTAATCATTACGTTTTAGTTGCGATCTTTGAAAGAAAGGAGAATTACATATGCGTGTAAATATTACACTAGCTTGTACGGAGTGCGGTGATCGTAATTACATTTCTAAAAAAAATAAACGAAACAATCCAGAGCGCATCGAACTAAAAAAATATTGTCCACGATTAAAGCGAGTAACGTTACATCGTGAAACGAAGTAGCAGACTAGAGATATCTCTAGTCTTTTTTGTTTATAGTACTTTGGTTTTGTTTGTTATAATTACCTTAAATTGTAATGAAGGAGAGGTATGATGAATCAAAAAGATAAAGAAAGAAAAGAGAAAGTGGCACATATTATTGAAATTTCGGATGATTATAGACTCGTTGTAGATGATCAAGAAGGCGTGGATGACCCATATCATCTATTATGGTGGGAGCATAAAGAGGATGAGGAGAGAACGATACAAATTACGTTGAATAGACATACTGGTAATTTAATTGAATTTAGTATAGATGATGAAAATTCTTTTTCGAGCGGTAAGAAAGCGATAGAGGAGAATAAAGCAAGAGAGATTGCAAATGCATTCTTAAAAAAATATACAAAAGAAGGATATGAATTTTATACATATGTAACGGTTAAGGACGACAGGCGTGGTCGGAAAGAAGTAAATTATATGCAAGAAGTGAATGGCTATCCATTGCCGAATACAGGGTGTATTGTGCGAGTTCACTCTTCAGGGAATGTTGTGAATTTTCATTATAATGGACAAAAAGCTATCGAGAAAAAACCGTTATGGCCAAGCGAAATTGTTGAGGAGAACGTCGTTTTAGAAAACTTGAAAGCTAGACAAGATATGAGACTTGTATTTGTAGATTTAACATACTCTTCATGTAAATATGAAAATGGTGAGGAAATAAAAGGGCATCATCTTGTATATGAGCCAGCGCCTAGTTATGCGTTTATTAAAGCAAGTACAGGTAAAGATTTATATGGGCCAGACCATTATAAATTATCTTCTACAGTACTTGTTGATAAACCCCTAAAGAGTAGTCTGAAAAAGGATGTGCTTGATTTATTTGATTGGGACAAGGAGAAATTTGTAAAATTAGATGAAAAAGTAGATGAGGATGAAGTCCGGATAAAATTTGTATTAAAAGAAGAATTACAAAACGAAATAGAAGAGAAGGATCAATATTCAATGGATGAGTTCTATAAAAAACATGTTCCAATGCTAAAGCATGATGAATTTGTTGTAATTACTCTAGATAAAGAAACAAATCAATTGCTTTCTTTTTTTATGTGGCAGGATGAGAAAAAAAGAAGAACAATCTTATCAAGAGAGCAATGTTTAAGCAAAGCACTTCAATTTTTAGAGCATACTATACCAGATGCGACAAAGTATATTCAGCTGTGGGATGATTATGAAGAGGAAGAGGGGATAGAGAGGTTTTCCTTTTCAATGTATGTAAATGACATTCATGTAGAGCGGAAATATATTATGATCAACATCAATGCAGAAAATGGTGCAGTGATGCACTACTCTGGAGAGTCTAACAAATTTATAAAAGAATTACTTACATATGAAACAACACCAAAAGTAAAAAAGGAAAACGCGGTAGCAATATACAGAGGGGCTATGCGAGTTAATTTAGAATGGTTTTTAGAAAATGACTTAGAGGAAACGAATTACGAACTACTGTATAAACAAACGACGAATGAAAATCATAAAGAATCCTTCGATTTTAGTCGAGAAATTCGTTATATTGATGCGCATACTGGGGAGAAAATTTGGAGTGAATATTAGTAAAAGCCAATCGATACGTATCGATTGGCTTTTACTATGTTCTTAGAATCATTTATTAATTGCCGTTAAGTGGTTGAAGAATACCATCTTGAGCTTTTGACCAATTATATAGGTTTCCATCAGATCCTACTGCAAAATTTAGAGCACGTGAGTTCTCAGAAGATTCGCGTCCGTATAAGACGTCGTATAGTTTAATACCATTTATTGTGCCAATTAGTTTGTCTTCGCCGGAGCCATAACGAATTTCATCTGAGCGAGCTCCCATTCTTTTTTCTAGGACTTTTATAGCATCTTCACTTGTGAATGTAATAGTATCAGTTTGTTTATTTGGTTGCTTAGCTGGTTGTTGATCTTTCTGCGTGTTTTTAGATGATGCTTCAGTTTTTCCGTTAGTTGTAGCTGTTGTATTGTTCTCAGTTTTTGTGTTGTTTTCAGTTTTTGCGTTGTTTTCAGTTTTTGTGTTGTTTTCAGTTTTTGTGTTGTTTTCAGTTTTTGTGTTGTTTTCAGTTTTTGCGTTGTTTTCAGTTTTTGCGTTGTTTTCAGTTTTTGCGTTGTTCTCAGTTTTTGTGTTGTTTTCAGTTTTTGCGTTGTTTTCAGTTTTTGCGTTGTTTTCAGTTTTTGCGTTGTTCTCAGTTTTTGTGTTGTTTTTAGTTGTTGTGCTGTTTTTAGTTGTTGCGTTGTTCTCAGTTTTCGCGTTGTTCTCAGTTTTTGCATTGTCTTCCGTTTTTTGGCTATCTTCCGTTTTTGTACTGTCTTTTGATGCGGCAGTATCCTGTTTAGTAGCCTCGGTTTTTGTAGGAGACGTTTGTTGTCCACAAGCTGAAAGTAAGAAAAATGATAATGTGAGTACTGCAAGGTTTCTGATTTGTGACGTAGCGTATCGCATGAAAACACCTCTTTCAAAATTTTGGAACTTAACATATTGTAATACATTGGAAAAAATATGCAAGGTACGAAAGACTTATTTCGTTCGACAAAAAGCTAAGGATTCCATATTTATATCGTACAGACACAAACAACCTCACGCCCACATACACTTAGTAAAGACCACTATTTTGGCGGAGGTGAAAGGTTTGAGTCTATTCGCCGCAATTGGATATATGGTTCGAGAAGTGTTTGTCTTTGTTTCTTATGTGAAAAATAATGCGTTTCCGCAGCCGTTATCATCAGACGATGAGAGAAAGTACTTAGAGTTAATGGAGCAAGGTGATGCTCAAGCGAGAAATCTGTTAATTGAACATAATTTACGGCTTGTAGCTCATATCGTTAAAAAATTTGAAAATACAGGGGAAGATGCAGAAGATTTAATTTCAATTGGTACAATTGGGCTCATTAAAGCGATCGAGAGCTATTCGGCAGGAAAAGGCACAAAACTTGCGACGTATGCAGCGCGCTGTATTGAAAATGAAATTTTGATGCATTTACGTGTACTGAAAAAAACGAAAAAGGACGTTTCACTTCATGATCCGATCGGGCAAGATAAAGAGGGGAATGAAATATCGCTTATTGATATATTAAAATCAGAGTCTGAAGATGTAATTGATATGATCCAGCTTAGTATGGAGTTGGAAAAGATTAAAGAGTATATCGATATTTTAGACGAACGAGAGAAAGAAGTAATCGTGAAGCGTTTTGGACTGGGGCTTGATAAGGAGAAAACGCAACGAGAGATTGCAAAGGCACTTGGTATTTCCAGAAGCTACGTATCAAGAATTGAAAAGCGCGCGTTAATGAAAATGTTCCATGAATTTGTAAGAGCTGAGAAAGAGAAAAAAGCGAAAGAATAATGTACATTGCAAGCAGCCATGTTTTAAAATGGGCTGCTTTTCTTTTTGTAAATAAGGAAAGAAAAAGAGGTGTGTTTAGAAGAAATCCATGTTCACTGTTGAAAATGACGGATTCTATCTGTAATATTAGAGGGTGCTAAACAATTTAAGAATAATACCATACTTAGTTTTCCGCATGTATAATGAAACAGTTCTATATGATATGTGGGAATAAGAACCAATTTTACATATGATATAGAAGGAAAAGAAGGGGAAGCTAAAGTTATAGACTGATTAGGAGGTTTCGCAATTTGCGACGTACATTATATCGACTTATGATCGAACTTACAAATGGTCGTTTTACTTCTTATATATTACGTAAATTTGCACAATCTCGTTTGAGCGCTATCATTATTCCATCGTATGCGAAAGTTTTTCAAATTAACCAAGATGAGATGGAAAAGGGTTTGAAGGAATATAGAACATTGCATGAATTATTTACGCGTAAGCTAAAAGAAGGAAAGCGTAGTGTTGATACAGATGCATCGAGTATCGTTAGTCCTGTTGATGGTGTTTTTGCTGATTACGGTCCTATTGAGGACACAAAAACATTTGATATTAAAGGTAAGCGTTATTCAATCGTGGATATGCTAGGTAATGAAGAACGTGCAAAGCGATATGCAGGTGGTACATACATGGTTATTTATTTAAGCCCAAGTCATTATCATCGTATTCATAGTCCGCTTTCTGGTTCTGTGACTGAAAGGTTTGTACTTGGTAGAAAGTCATATCCGGTAAATGCAGCTGGTATGGAATACGGGAAAGAGCCATTGTCAAAAAATTATCGCTCTGTTACAGAAGTAAATAGTGACGGTGAACATATGGCACTTGTAAAAGTAGGAGCTATGTTTGTTAACAGTATTGAGCTGCTACATGAAAGAAGTACTGTTCAAAAAGGTGAAGAAATGGCATACTTTACATTTGGCTCAACAGTTGTGTTATTGTTTGAAAAAGATATGATAGAAGTAGTGCAGAATTTGAAGAGTGGACAAGAACTTCGTCTTGGTGAAAAAATTGCTACTCGATTGGCTCATAAGTAAAGAAAAGATTTTATAACTGTAAGCAAGAGTTATGGACAAAGATGCTTAATGATGAAATTCCCTAGATGGGAGTACTTGTTTATTCGAGAGCCATCACAGGATGGCTCTTTTTACAAGTTAACTCATTAAAATTTCACTTTATATGTAATTAAGACGATTTGACAAGCTTGTCCTCTAATGAGCGTCTAATCATTTCTTGTTTTATAAGTAAAATGAAGTCGGGATTTAATTTTAGTTCTTTTGCTTTATAATAAGACTCAGTGAGTAACTCAGTAGATAACTGTTCCATGTGTTTTGTTTTCAAGGTGAGTCACCTCCTAATAATATAAGGATTGATTCGTTGTTGCATTTAATGTACCAAAAAAATATGACAGTCACAAACGGGTGGTTATCCACATATCTAGGTGGATAAAATGTGAATAGATTGTTAGTAAATTCCAAATTGACTGAAAAATTAATGTGGAAAATGTGTACAATTTTATCCACAGGTTATATATCGAAATATGTTGTCGAAAAATTTTTATGAAAACTCCTCAAAGAGGTGAAAGAAATTGAAGTTATTTTTACCAAATGAATATGTGAAAAATGTATATCATGTTCAACCAGAAGATTTGAAAAAACGTGGAATTAAAGGTGTTATTACTGATTTAGATAACACGTTAATTGAATGGGATCGTCCAAATGCAACGCCGCAACTTGAAGAATGGTTTTTGAAAATGAAAGAGCAAGGCATTCAAGTAACGGTCGTTTCAAATAATAATGAGCAACGTGTGAAAGACTTTGCTGATCCATTAGGTATTCCATTTATTCATAGTGCGCGTAAACCATTTGTCCGCGCATTTAAGCGTGCGATACAAGAGATGCACCTGCAACCAGATGAAGTTGTAGTAATTGGGGATCAGTTACTAACGGATGTGTTAGGTGGAAACCGAGTGGGACTTCATACGATTTTGGTTGTACCGGTAGCACAAACGGACGGATTAGTAACGCGCTTTAATCGGAAAATTGAACGAAGAATTATGAGAAGTATGAAGAAAAAAGGTTTAATTAACTGGGAGGAATAAAGTTTGACTGAAACAATTAAATGTATTGGTTGCGGTGTAGAAATTCAAACAGAAGATAAAAACGAAGTGGGATATGCTCCTACCTCATCTTTAGAGAAAGAACAAGTAATTTGTCAACGCTGTTTTCGCTTGAAACATTACAACGAAATTCAAGATGTATCATTAACAGATGATGACTTCCTACGTATTCTAAATGGAATTGGAAAATCGGATGCGTTAGTAGTTAAAATTGTAGATATTTTTGATTTTAATGGTAGCTGGTTACCTGGCTTACATCGTTTCGTGGGGAATAATAAAGTATTACTTGTTGGAAATAAAGCTGATTTAATTCCTAAGTCAGTAAAACATGATAAAGTAAAGCATTGGATGCGCTACAGTGCAAAGCAACTAGGATTAAAACCAGAAGATGTCTTTTTAATTAGTGCAGCGAAAGGACAAGGGATTGCTGAGCTGGCAGATGCTATTGAGTATTACCGCGGCGGAAAAGATGTTTACGTTGTGGGATGTACGAATGTAGGAAAATCAACATTTATTAATCGTATGATTAAAGAATTTAGTGATGAGACTGAAAATGTAATTACAACATCTCATTTCCCAGGAACAACACTTGATTTAATTGATATTCCGTTAGACGAAGAATCTTCTTTATATGATACGCCAGGTATTATTAACCACCATCAAATGGCTCATTATGTTGGAAAAGAAAGCTTAAAGCTTATTACACCAACAAAAGAAATTAAGCCAATGGTGTTCCAATTAAATGAAGAACAAACATTATTCTTCAGTGGCTTGGCACGTTTTGATTATGTAAGTGGTGGTCGTCGTGCATTTACTTGTCACTTCTCGAATCGTTTAACAATCCATCGTACAAAGCTTGAGAAAGCAGATGAATTGTATAAAAATCATGCTGGGGATTTACTAAGCCCGCCAACACCAGAAGAATTAGCAAATATGCCAGATCTAGTGAAATACGAATTTAATATTCGTGAACCAAAAACGGATGTTGTATTCTCTGGATTAGGATGGGTTACTGTGAACGAACCGGGAGCAAAAATTGTTGCACACGTACCAAAAGGAGTAAGTGTTTCATTGCGTAAATCTTTAATTTAATATGGAGAGGGATTTATGAAACAATTATATGGTGTAATCGGAAATCCAATTGGACATTCATTATCACCTGTTATGCATAACGATGCATTTGAACACTTGAATATGGATGCCCATTATCATGCATTTCTTGTTAAAGAGGAAGTGCTAGGGGAAGCAGTAAGAGGTTTAAAAGCATTAGGTATTTCAGGATTTAATGTAACAACGCCGCACAAAGTTGCTATTATGGATTATTTGGATGAGATTGACCCGCTAGCAAAACAAATTGGTGCAGTAAATACAGTGGTTCATAAGGATGGAAAATTGATTGGCTACAATACAGATGGAATTGGTTTTGTCCGAGCACTGCAGTCAATTAGTAGGGAACCACTTCAGGAGAAACGTATTTTATTGCTTGGCGCAGGTGGTGCTAGTCGAGCTATTTATTTTTCTCTTGCTGATGTAGGTGTGAAAGAGATTGATGTAGCTAATCGTACAGTAGATAAGGCGAAAGAACTTATTGCTGCATGTATGGCTACTGTTAATTCTGTTGCTTTATCGCTAGAAAAAGCAACAGAAGAACAAGGGAATTATGATATTATCATTCAGACGACAACAATAGGTATGCATCCACGCATCGAATATACGCCATTACAAATTTCTTCGTTAAAAGAAGGGACGATTGTATCAGATATAATTTATAATCCATTTGAAACGAAAATTTTATGTGAGGCAAAAGAGCAAGGTGCAATGATTCAAAATGGTATTGATATGTTTGTTTATCAAGGGGCGCTTGCATTTGAAATGTGGACAGGGCGTGTACCGAATATCGATAGAATGAAACAATTAGTTATAAGAAAGCTTGGAGGCTAACATATATGTTAACAGGAAAACAAAAAAGATTTTTACGTGCACAAGCACATCATTTAACACCAATTTTTCAAGTAGGAAAAGGCGGAGTAAATGAAAATATGATTAAACAAATCGCAGATACTTTAGAAGTTCGTGAACTATTTAAAGTAAGTGTGCTACAAAACTGTGAATTCGATCGTCGTGAAGTTGCAGAAGAACTTGCAAAAGGCGCACGTGCTGAAATCGTTCAAGTAATTGGAAGTACAATCGTTTTATACAAAGAATCTAGAGAAAATAAACAAATTAAACTTCCGCGATCAAAAGACTAGTATATGCTATTTTTTATCGTTAGTGCGTAATGATGTAGAGAGCGAAACCAATTGAACTTTTATTAACAGTGAACTCTCTTCGGATAGGAATGAAGAGAGTTACTGTAGGTAAAAGGAAGGGGCGTTTCTTTTGAGAAAAATTGGCATCATTGGCGGTACATTTGATCCGCCACATTATGGGCATTTGCTAATTGCAAATGAAGTATATCACGCTTTGAATTTAGAAGAAGTATGGTTCTTACCGAACCAAATTCCACCGCATAAACAAGGGCGGAATATTACAAGTGTAGAAAATCGCTTACAAATGTTAGAGCTTGCGACTGAGGTGGAGGAACATTTTTCTATTTGTTTAGAAGAGCTAAGCAGGAAGGGCCCATCTTATACGTATGACACTATGTTACAATTGACGAAGAAGTATCCTGATGTGCAGTTTCACTTTATTATTGGTGGAGATATGGTTGAGTATTTACCGAAGTGGTATAACATTGAAGCGTTACTTGATCTTGTGACGTTTGTTGGGGTTGCAAGACCTGGTTATACATTGCGTACACCTTATCCTATCACCACTGTGGAAATTCCGGAGTTTGCAGTTTCTTCATCTTTATTACGTGAGAGATATAAAGAGAAGAGAACGTGTAAATATTTACTTCCTGAAAAAGTACAGGTGTATATCGAGAGGAATGGGTTGTATGAATCGTGAGAAAGCACTTCATATTGTCAAACAACAAATGCATGAAAAACGTTATATACACACAATAGGTGTAATGGAGACAGCAATTGAACTTGCTAAGTTATACGGTGTGGATGAAAAAAAGGCTGAAGTTGCAGCTATATTCCATGATTATGCGAAGTGTAGAGCGATTTCTGAGATGGAAGAGATTATTAAAAGTGAAGGTTTGCCGAAAGATTTACTTTGTTATAACAAAGAGTTATGGCATGCACCTGTTGGGGCATACTTAGTAGAAAAAGAAGTAGGCATTACGGATCCTGAAATCCTGCAAGCTATTACATATCATACAAGTGGTCATGAGAAAATGACGATGTTAGATAAAGTAATTTATGTAGCTGATTACATTGAGCCTGGACGAAAGTTTCCAGGGGTGGAGGAAGCTCGCAAACTAGCATATACGGATATAAATCAAGCTTTATTATTTGCATTAAAGCGAACAATTCAATTTTTAATGGAAAAAAATCAAACGATTTATCCATTGACATTCCAAACATACAACGCAGTTATCAAGGAGGAAATTAGTAAATGAAAGATAAAGATTTATTAGTATTAGCAGCAAAAGCGGCTGATGATAAAAGAGCAGAAGATATGGTTGTCCTAAATATGCAAGGTATTTCACCAATTGCAGATTATTTCATTATTTGTCACGGTAACTCAGATAAGCAAGTGCAAGCAATTGCGCGTGAAATTAAATCAAAAGCACATGAGTTTGAAATCGACGTACAACGTATGGAAGGTTTTGACGAAGCACGCTGGGTACTAGTTGACCTTGGAGATGTAGTTGCTCATGTATTCCATAAAGATGAGCGTAATCACTATAATTTAGAGCGTCTTTGGGGCGATGTGCCACGTGAGGATATTACAGACGAGCTAGACCAATGAAATACGAACAATTTGCATTGTTGTACGACGAACTAATGAATGATGTTCCTTATGATAAATGGGTGGAATTCACAGAGGAAAGTTTACAGCAAGCGGATATGAAAGAGGCGAAGATTCTTGATGTAGCATGCGGTACTGGTAATGTAACACTTCCGCTTGTACAAAAGGGTTACGATTTAATCGGTGTCGATCTTTCAGAAGAAATGTTAACGGTCGCTCAGCAAAAACTAGGCGGAGAAGGATACTTTATTCCTTTTTACCAACAAGACATGCGAGAGCTTGATGTTCCAGGTGAGTTTGACTGTGTAACAATCTTTTGTGATTCATTAAATTATGTATTGCAAGAAGATGGAGTGCAAGAAACATTTCGAAGAGTGTTTCACCATTTACGTCAAGATGGTTTGTTTTTATTTGATGTACATTCTTTATATAAAATACATCATGTATTTCAAAATGAAACATACACAGTAAATGGAGAAGAAATATCTCTTATTTGGAATTGCTTCCCTGGTGAAGAATCAAATAGTGTAGAACATGATTTAACATTCTTTGTTCAAGACCCAGAAGAAGATGTGTACCATCGTTTTGACGAATGTCACGTGCAACGTGCATATCAGGTTGAAGAGTTAACGAAATGGCTTGAAGAAGCTGGTTTTACAGTGCTTCGCGTGACTGGTGATTTTGAACGACTTGAAGTTACAGAACAAACAGAGCGTATTTTCTTCATGGCGAAGAAAAACGGATAAAACAAAAGCAACCGAGAAGGTTGCTTTTGTTTTGTAAAGAAGTTGTAATTTTAGTTCTAGAATAATAATAAGATGATATACGTGAAGTGTGAAAATGCTAGTTTAAGTAAAAATATAATGTAAAAAAGTAAGCATGTATAAAAAGGATTTGGAATGACGATGACGTATTTATTATGTGTGTTTATTGAATTGCTGATTAACGCATTTTAAATCTTCATCAAATTTCTCGTGTGTCCGCTCAATTAATTTATGAAACATATCCCCAACATGTTCTTCTAAAACACGAATGCCTTCTCCTGTAACGCCGCCTTTAACACATACTTTTTCTTGTAAAGTAGGCAATGTGAAAATCCCTTTTTCAAGTAGTTTCCCCATTCCAACGACCATTTCACTTACTAAAGTAGTGGCTTCTTCATGTGTAATATTTGTTTTATCTACAGCAGCGTTAATGAAACATTGTAATAAATAACTAAAGAATGCAGGACCGCAGCTTGCTATATCAGATGAAACGCGCGTTATATCTTCTTCTATTACAAGGGGAGTGGAAATGTTTTTGAATAGGCGAAATAGTTTTTGTTGCCATTCTTCAGAGCATTTACTTCCAAATGTAAATAGTGATGCGCCAGACAGGGCGCGGTTTGTAATGCTCGGAATGATACGTGCAACGTGGCAAGGTACAAGTGTCTCTAATTGTGATGGAGATATTGGACTTGTGATAGAAACTAAGCACTTTTCATCAGAAAAATGTTCAACGTATTTTTGTAGGATCGGGTATATATCTATCGGTTTTACGCAAATAAAAATAAGATGTGATCGTTCGATTACCTCATCGATAGTTTTGGCTATATGAACAGAAGGGTATTTTTCCTTTATATGATATGCTTTGGCGGGCGTTCGATTAATGATTGTAAGGCACGAAGGTTTGACAGCACGGGTTTCTAAAAATGCGTCGATTAGTATATTCCCCATGTTCCCTGTCCCTATAATTCCTATGTTCAATGTTTCATCCCTCCTTCGTAACAGCTTTCTCCTAAACAATATGAATGATGTTATAAATTTATGATTAGAGGTGTAAAATGATGTGGAATTTTCCAAAGAAATGGTTAGGAATAGTAGCTATTATTGGAACTGTACTTTTTCTTCTTTTTTGGAAAACGAACCAGCATACAGATCAATCAGTCATTACAACGGATGTTCAAGCGAAAGAGATAGAGAAAAAAAGTAAACCGGAAATATCGGATACAAAGCAGCAGAAAAAAATAATTATAATTGATATGAAAGGAGCTGTTGTTAAAGAGGGAGTGTATGAAATGAAAGAAGGGGACCGTGTCAAGGATGCTATTGAAAAGGCAGGTGGTTTTTTGCCCGAGGCAGATAGGAAAAAGGTAAATTTAGCGCAAATGGTACAAGACCAAATGGTCCTTTATGTGCCGGATAAAAACGAACAAGTGCAAGAAGGAGCTGCTGTTTCAAAGGGAGAAGGGAAAGTTCAAATAAATGCAGCTTCTAAAGAACAACTTGAAAAAATTACAGGTATTGGTTCTAGGAAAGCAGAAAGTATTTTGAAATATCGTGAAGAACATGGTCCGTTTCAGAAAATAGAAGATTTGTTAGAGATCGACGGGATTGGTGTGAAGTCACTGGAAAAAATAAAAGATCAAATTATTATTCCGTAAAAGATTGACGAAGTTTTTCTTCATTCGCTACACTACAAGTAGACAAAAAAGTAGGTGAAAAATATGGAACGAATTTCATGGGATCAATATTTTATGACGCAAAGCCATTTGCTATCTTTACGTAGTACATGTACAAGGCTTGCAGTAGGAGCGACTATCGTTCGTGATAAACGAATTATTGCTGGTGGATATAATGGTTCAATTAAAGGTGGCGTACATTGTATAGATGATGGATGCTACGTTATTGATAATCATTGTGTTCGTACGATTCATGCAGAAATGAATGCTTTATTACAATGTGCAAAATTTGGTGTGAAAACGGAGGAAGCGGAAATTTATGTTACGCATTTCCCTTGTTTACAATGCTGTAAGGCGATTATTCAAAGTGGTATTACAGCAGTTTATTATGCGCAGGATTATAAAAATCATCCATATGCCGTAGAGTTATTTGAAAAGGCGAATGTAACGGTGAAACATGTTCCGCTAGAATATGATATTGCAGCATTAGAGGATCAAAAGCGTTATATGGAGTTAAAAGAACTATTTGCATCTTTAGAAAAAGAGAACTTATCGATGGAAGAATTACAGCATGTATTCACGAAAGCAAAAATGATGCTATAAGGAGTGAGTATGAGTTGAAAGGACAATGGGGCTATGTTGCAATCTCATTTATAATAGGGATTGCAATTGCCTTCTCCTCTTCGGTTTTGTTGCTGACTTGTTGTCTCGTTCTATATGTTTTCTTTTGTTTGTATCGTACTTCGCGTAAAACCTTCCTTTATTGTATAATAGCGTGTTTTAGCGGCGTTATGTACACTACGTATGCCCAAGAGCAAAACAAGCCTCTGGGAGAGTCCTACGAAGCTACAAGAGGAGTGATACAAAATACACCTCTTATTAACGGGGATCGCCTATCATTTCAAGTTGAAGATCAGAATAAAAATATAGTGCAGTTAAGTTACAAAATTAAATCAGCCTCGGAAAAGAAACAACTGCGACAATTACATGCAGGAGTATCATGTGTATTCGAAGGTGGGAGGAAAGAACCACCAATAGCTCGGAATTTTCATGGTTTTAATTATCGTGATTATTTGTATAAGCAAAATGTTCATTTCGTATTGGAGGCTACATATATTTCTGGATGCCATAAAACATCGTTGTCACTCGTGCAATGGATTCTTCTTTTGAGACAGCAAGCAATCACGGGAGTTACAGAAATGTTTCCAGAGCAATCAGGTGCTTTTATAAATGCATTAGTATTTGGTGATAGACAACAAATGACATTTGAAATTGAAGAGCAATATCAGCAATTTGGTCTTGTACATTTGTTGGCGATTTCAGGATCGCATATCGTATTGTTAATGGTGATTGTGTATTTTGTTTTGCTAAGAAGTGGTGTGACGAGGGAGGTAGCGACAGTATGTCTTATCTTTTGCATTCCTCTATATATGATTTTAGCAGGAGCATCCCCGTCTGTTATAAGAGCTTCTATAACAGGAGTTTTGATGTTGATTGCTTTCATATGTTCTATTCGTTTATCTAGCTTAGATGCTTTAAGTATCACAGCTATATGTATGCTTATATTTGATCCGTATCTTGTTTTTAATATTGGCTTTCAGTTTTCTTTCGTTGGTAGTTTCGCCTTGCTTTTGTCAGCCCCGTTTTTACTAGAGAGTAGTAATGGAGTAATCCGAAATTCCATTTATATTTCTCTTATTTCACAGCTTGTTAGTACTCCGATTTTGTTATATCACTTCGGTTATTTTTCTCCATATAGCATTTTTCTTAATATCCTATACGTTCCGTTTTTATCTCTCATTGTATTGCCCTGTAGTATTATTATTTTGGTATGTATACCTATCGGCTCGTTTCTTGCAAAAGGACTTGCGGATGTACTATCAATAGGTTTGAATCTTTCTAATGATTTTCTAAGTTATTGTGAAAGTTTACCGTTTATCCGCCTTGTTTTTGGGCAAACGCCGATACTTCTTGTAGCTCTATATTGCGCGAGTATTGTTAGTATATTGATGGTATGGGAGGGGCGGGTGTCGAAGAAAATTATGTTCATAGCTTCGGGTATATTTCTTTTTGTTTGTACATGTCATTATGTATATCCGTATTTTCGAGAAAGTGGGAGTGTTACATTTCTTGATGTTGGACAGGGAGACGCAATATTAATTCGCCTCCCGTACGATAAAGAGATTTATCTCATTGATACTGGTGGCACAATGCGTGCAAATAAGGAAGAATGGCAGCGGAAAAAGCATGAATTTTCTGTTGGAAATGATATTTTAATCCCTTATTTACAAAAGGAAGGTATTAAAACCATCGATAAATTAATCGTAACGCATGGAGATGCGGATCATATAGGTGCTGCGCAAGAGTTAATAGCAAATATAACCGTAAAAGAAGTTGTATTCGGCCGAAAGGAACAATATGCGGTATTAGAAAAAGTATTAAAGAAACAGGCATTAGAAAAGAAAGTGAAAATAAGTGAAGTGGGGGAAGGAGAAAATTGGCGTGTAAATGAAGCGGAATTTTTTGTGTTAGCTCCAACAGGAAAAGCAAGAAGTGAAAATAATGCTTCAATTGTAATATGGGCAAAATTAGGAGGGTTAACGTGGCTGTTTACAGGTGATTTAGAAGAAGAAGGAGAGAAGTTTTTAATAGCTACGTATCCAGATTTACGGGCGGATGTTTTAAAGGTTGCTCATCATGGGAGTAATACGTCATCTATAGTGCCTTTTTTGAGCGTTGTACAGCCTGATGTAGCGATTATTTCTGTCGGTGAGCGTAATAGGTATGGGCATCCTCATAAGGAAGTTATAGAGCGTTTTGAGAAGATGGGGATTGAAGTATGGCGTACGGATAAGCAAGGTGCTATTTCCTATGTTTTTAAAGAGGAACATGGAACCTTTCGTAGTAAAATCACATATGATGAAACACATAATAGATAAAAAGAAGACTGCCAGTAAGCAGCAGTCTTTAAGAACCGATAAATTTAATAACAGTCGCAATGATGAAAAGTGTTGCGAAAAAACCAAATGAGACGATAAATCCTACCCCTGAATCAATAGCGTCATTGCGTTTACTTTGAACGTTTTGTTCAAAATCATTCATTTAGAATCCCTCCCCAACATTCCACTTTAGTATAAAATATTGTCAGAAAAAAATCTACAATTTCCATATGAAGAGAAATCGATCGTTTTTACTACTTTTAGATCATTAAGGAACGTGAGTTTTTTGTTTCCAAGCATGTTAACAGTTGGCACTTATACTCGAATTTTTATTGTGAATAATAAAGGGAAGGTGATTACCGCACACCAATAAGAAACCCGGGGCTTATTGCGTGGCGTTTAATATAAATAAAGGAACGGGTTATAAAGCCTGTTCCTTTGTACTTGTAAAACGAAAGCTAGGGCATTAGTATAAATATATATTGCCAAGTTAGGGAGTAGGAAAAAGTATGAGTGATATACATAAAAAGATTAAAAAGAAGCAGTTTGCTCCGTTGTATTTACTGTATGGAACGGAAGCGTTTTTTATAAATGAAACGATAAAGCTTATTGCAACAGAAGCGCTTGAAGAGGAAGATCGCGAGTTTAATGTTGTGACATATGATTTAGAAGAAGCGTATTTAGAAGATGTGGTTGAGGATGCACGTACACTTCCTTTTTTTGGAGAACGTAAAGTGATATTAATAAAATCACCACTATTTTTAACTTCACAAAAAGAAAAATTAGAGCAAAATATAAAAATTTTAGAAGAATATATTGGAGAGCCTTCTCCATTTTCTATTCTTGTTTTTGTTGCGCCTTACGAAAAACTTGATGAACGAAAAAAAATTACAAAACTATTAAAGAAAACAGCGGACGTAGTAGAAGCGAATGCGATGCAAGTGCAGGATGTTCAGAAGTGGATTGTTGCTCGTGCAGATGAGGTGCATGTGCATATTGATAATGCAGCTGTTAGTTTGTTGTTAGAGCTTGTGGGAAGTAATGTAACGATGTTGGCGAAGGAAATGGACAAGTTAACGTTATACGTCGGTATGGGTGGAGAGATTACATCGAAACTTGTTGCAGAGCTTGTGCCGAAATCGGTTGAACAAAATGTGTTTGCTTTGACAGAAAAAGTGGTGAAAAAAGATATCGCGGGTGCGATGCAAATTTTGGATGGATTATTTACGCAGCAAGAGGAACCCATTAAACTGCTTGCATTATTAGTAAGTCAATTCCGCTTGCTCTATCAAGTGAAAGAGTTACAGCAGCGTGGTTATGGACAAAATCAAATTGCGTCTCATATTGGTGTGCATCCATACCGTGTAAAGTTAGCGATGAATCAAACGAAGTTTTTCTCTTTTGAAGAATTAAAAAAAGTGATTATAGAATTAGCAGAAGCTGATTATAGTATGAAGACTGGGAAAATGGATAAGAAGCTTGTGCTTGAATTTTTCTTAATGCGGTTAAATCATATGTGATAAAACAAAAAGTTCACGTGCTTAGCACGTGAACTTTTTTTGTATATAAAAAAACGATCCAAATGGATCGTTTTTTAAACGCCTTACGCGTTTACTTGTTTCGCTAAGCGAGATTTTTGACGAGCTGCAGCGTTTTGGTGGATAAGACCTTTACGAGCTGCTTTGTCAAGTTTTTTAGAAGCAGTTTTGAAAGCTTCTTTAGCATTTTCAAGATCGTTATTAGTAACTAAAGCTTCTACAGTTTTAACAGCAGAACGCATGTCAGACTTGATAGAAGCGTTATGTGAACGACGCTCTTCGCTAAGTTTAGCGCGTTTGATAGCAGATTTGATGTTTGCCATACTTTTCACCTCCCTGGTGCAATCGAATGACTCGATTCTTAACATAGAACAAGTGATATTCTATCAAACGGTGAAGAGAATTGCAATAGTATATCAATGAAATTTCACGTAAAGGAAAGAATGACCTTATATAACTTTGGGAAATCTAACGATATTTACTATGAATTACGGAGGAGATACGATGAAAGAACCATTAGATTTAAGTAAATATAGTGTTAGAACGGACCTTGCTGTAGAGGCACATCAAATGCTGCAAGAGAGTCAAGAAGAGCAAAAAGGGATACAAGGAGTTCTTGTAAAAGAGAGGGAAGAAGAAGGTATTACTATTACAAAAGTAACGATTGATGAAATTGCCTCTGAATCGATGGGTAAAAAACCTGGGAGCTATTTAACGCTTGAAGTACAAGGCATACGTCAACAAGATACGGAGCTGCAACAAAAAGTAGAGCGCATTTTTGCAAAAGAATTTTCTTATTTCTTAGAAGAGGTTGGCGTTACGAAAGAAGCGAGTTGTTTAATTGTTGGTCTTGGGAATTGGAATGTAACGCCAGATGCGCTTGGACCGATCGTTGTAGAAAATGTATTGGTAACGAGACATTTGTTTCAATTGCAGCCTGAAAGTGTAGAAGAAGGGTTTAGGCCTGTTAGTGCAATTCGGCCGGGGGTAATGGGGATTACAGGAATCGAAACGAGCGATGTCATTTATGGAATCATTGAGAAGACGAAGCCAGACTTTGTCATTGCAATTGATGCGTTAGCTGCCCGTTCTATTGAACGAGTAAATAGTACGATACAAATTTCTGATACGGGAATTCATCCTGGATCGGGTGTTGGGAATAAGCGTAAGGAGCTTAGTAAAGAAACATTAGGTATTCCTGTTATCGCGATTGGTGTTCCGACTGTGGTTGATGCCGTTTCAATTACAAGCGATACAATTGATTTTATTTTGAAACATTTTGGACGGGAGATGAAAGAAGGAAACAAACCTTCCCGTTCTTTGTTACCAGCGGGATTTTCATTTGGAGAAAAGAAAAAATTAACAGAAGAAGATATGCCGGATGAAAAGAGTCGGAATATGTTTTTGGGTGCTGTAGGTACATTGGAAGATGAAGAGAAGAGAAAATTAATTTATGAAGTGTTATCTCCTCTTGGCCATAATTTAATGGTGACTCCGAAAGAAGTGGATGCTTTCATAGAGGATATGGCGAATGTAATAGCGAGTGGTTTAAATGCAGCCTTGCATCATCAAATTGACCAAGACAATACAGGAGCATATACACATTGATGGGAAGAGACGATAATCGTTTAAGTCGCTTTTCGCTTTTATGTATATGTAGTGCGGCCTTATGTTTACTTATGATAATAGCAGGGGTGGCACTTGCTAATCATGGTTTGAAAAGTATGAAAGGTTATCAGCAAATGTCGTATGAACAAATCGCTCATATGACAGGAACAGAGGGTGCAGGTGCTGAATCAACAATTTTGGGAAGTTCGTTTTCCGTTACTGAGAAACAAAAACAATTAGAAAGCTTAAAAAGTTTTAATGTTGTAGAAGGAATTGGTATGGCAATAGCAAGTGCTACTTATGAAGTAACAAAGTTTGGAACGGATATAGTTGTTGGGAAAGTGAAAGAGATTTTTAGTTAAGGGTAGCAGGAAGAACGGTTGTCTTACCATTTTGTACGACAGCCGTTTTTAAATTTGAAAAAGGTTTGTCTCTTATGGTTTGTTCGCATAAGATATAGATAGAATGATTTGTATTGTAAGCAGCACGAGTTTTCATTGAATCTTTGCTGCTCTATTGATATAATCAGTGCTAGTGTATATTGGCGAGACTATTAGGAGTTGAGAACATAGATGAACAAAGAAGAAAGAGCAAAAAGACAGTCCAAAATCCGTAATTTCTCTATCATTGCTCATATTGACCACGGAAAATCAACGTTAGCAGACCGTATTTTAGAGAAAACAAACGCGTTAACACAACGTGAAATGAAAGCTCAATTGCTTGACTCTATGGATTTAGAGCGTGAGCGCGGTATTACAATTAAATTAAATGCAGTACAATTAACGTATAAAGCGAAAGACGGTGAAGAGTATATTCTTCACTTAATCGATACTCCAGGACATGTCGACTTTACGTACGAAGTATCTCGTAGTTTAGCGGCTTGTGAAGGTGCAATTCTTGTTGTGGATGCAGCACAAGGGATTGAGGCGCAAACATTAGCGAACGTATATTTAGCGCTTGATAACAATTTGGAAATTTTACCAGTTATTAATAAAATCGACTTACCAAGTGCGGACCCAGAACGTGTACGTCAAGAGGTAGAAGATGTAATTGGTTTAGATGCATCAGAAGCAGTACTTGCTTCAGCAAAAGCTGGAATTGGTATTGAAGAAATTTTAGAACAAATCGTTGAAAAAGTACCAGCTCCAACAGGTGATTCAGAAGAGCCGTTACAATGTATGATTTTCGATTCTTTATATGATCCGTATCGTGGTGTAATTGCTTATATCCGTGTTGTAAATGGAACGGTAAAAGTTGGCGATAAAGTACGTATGATGGCAACTGGAAAAGAATTTGAAGTAACAGAAGTAGGTGTGTTTACACCGAAAACAACGCAACGTGACGAGTTAACAGTAGGTGATGTAGGTTTCTTAGCAGCATCTATTAAAAACGTTGGTGATACACGCGTTGGTGATACGATTACACATGCGAAACGTCCAGCTGCAGAGGCGTTAGCAGGATATCGTAAGTTAAACCCAATGGTATTCTGTGGTTTATATCCGATTGATTCTGCTCGCTATAACGACTTACGTGATGCATTAGAAAAACTAGAACTGAATGATTCTGCTCTTGAGTTTGAACCAGAAACATCTCAAGCGCTAGGATTTGGTTTCCGTTGTGGTTTCTTAGGACTTCTTCACATGGAAATTATTCAAGAACGTATTGAACGTGAATTTAAGATTGACTTAATTACAACAGCGCCAAGCGTTATTTATAAAGTTTATTTAACAAACGGTGAAGATGTTATTGTTGATAATCCATCTAATATGCCAGATCCACAGTCTATCGATCGTGTAGAAGAGCCGTTTGTGAAGGCTGCAATTATGGTTCCGAATGACTATGTTGGAGCTGTAATGGAAATTTGCCAAGGTAAACGTGGAACGTTTATTGATATGCAGTATTTAGATGAAACACGTGTTACATTGACATATGACATCCCGTTATCAGAAATCGTATATGATTTCTTCGATCAATTGAAATCAAATACGAAAGGATATGCATCATTTGACTACGAGTTAATTGGTTATAAACCATCTAAACTTGTGAAAATGGATATTCTTTTAAATAATGAGCAAGTGGATGCTTTATCATTCATCGTGCACCGTGATTCAGCATATGACCGTGGTAAAGTAATCGTAGAGAAATTAAAAGAATTAATTCCAAGACAACAGTTCGAAGTACCAATTCAGGCTACTATCGGAAATAAAGTTGTAGCCCGTTCTACAATTAAAGCGATGCGTAAAAACGTACTTGCAAAATGTTACGGTGGTGACATTTCTCGTAAACGTAAACTTCTTGATAAGCAAAAAGAAGGTAAAAAACGTATGAAGTCTGTTGGTTCTGTAGAAGTACCGCAAGAAGCATTCATGGCTGTATTGAAAATGGATGACAACTAATAATTAAAATAAAAAGGAGTCGTTTATGCGGCTTCTTTTTTATGTGTAATTACTTTTTAGACAACGTAGCTTCTCTCATTTACAATAGTGAGGTGGCTATATTTATGAATGATTGATATAGAGTTAGGAGACTATTAATGTCCGAAAATATTCGAAAAGATATTCACGAGAAAATACAAAATGGCAATTTTAATTGTGAAAAGGAATTGACGCTTTCTATTATTAGTGGGAAGTGGAAAGTTGTGATACTGTGGCATCTTGGTGTGGAAGGGCCTCATCGTTTTAGTGAATTACAACGATTATTCCCAAGCATTTCTCATAAAGTTTTGTCGAACCAATTAAAAGAGTTAATGGAAGATGGGATTGTTGACCGAACAGTATACCCAGAAATTCCTCCGCGAGTAGAGTATTATATGACGGAATTAGGCATGTCGCTTTTACCAATCGTTGAAATGATGTATGATTGGGGAAAAATGCGAATGGAACAAATTCGTAATACGTTAGAGAAGTAAAGATTCCTCCGGAGCGCGGAGGTTTTCTTTTTAGAAAGGTAGGAGTTATATTTGGTGCAAGCTGCATATATTCACATTCCGTTTTGTCAGCATATTTGTCACTATTGTGATTTTAATAAAGTGTTTATTGAACGCCAACCGGTCGATCAATATTTAGAGTATTTAGAGAAAGAAATAATAAATACAGTTCAAAAAGAACCGTTTGATAGTATGAAAACGATTTTTGTTGGTGGAGGAACTCCGACAGCGTTAAATATGGAGCAGACAAAGAAATTATTAGATATTATAAATCGTCGTTTACGTCCGTTCGCCCCAAACTGTGAATTAACATTTGAAGCGAATCCAGGTGATTTACCGAAAGAGAAGTTAAATGTATTGCTAGAAGGTGGAGTGAACCGAATTAGTTTTGGTGTGCAAACATTTCGGGATGAGTTGCTTGAGAAAATTGGGCGTAGGCATACGAGGGAAGATGCATTTGTAGCAATTAGAGAAGCGCAGGAAGTGGGCTTTAAAAATATAAATGTAGATATTATTTATGCTCTGCCAGGGCAGACAATAGAAGATGTTAAAGAAACATTAGACATTGCTTTTACGCTTGGTGTACAACATTTCTCGGCATATTCATTAATTGTGGAACCGAAAACTGTGTTTTATAACTTAATGAATAAAGGGAAATTAAGACTTCCAGGTGAAGACCATGAAGCGAAAATGTATGAAATGGTAATGAATGAGATGGAGAAACACGGATATACCCAGTATGAAATTAGCAATTTCTCAAAAGGTGATAATGAAAGTAGACATAATCTCACATACTGGAATAATGAGGAGTATTATGGATTTGGAGCTGGAGCGCATAGTTATGTAAATGGAGAGCGTATCCAAAATGTAGGGCCGCTCAAGCAATATTTCAATAAAATCGATGAAACTGGATTTCCGTATTTAGATGTTCACGCGGTGACGGAGAAAGAAAGAATGGAAGAAGAGTTGTTCTTAGGGCTTCGAAAAACACAAGGCGTATCTAAAATATTGTTTCAAAAGAAATTTAATATGGAGATGAATCAAGTTTTCGCGAAGCAGTTGCAAAAAAATCAAGAACAAGGATTGCTTGAAGAGAAAGATGGATATGTTCATTTAACGCGAAAAGGAAAATTATTAGGGAATGAAGTATTCCAATCATTTTTGATTGACTAATTAAATGTTCCATAAACGTGAAAAAGTTTCATTATTTCGTGACGTTTCCGTTGACAATTGAATGTCAATTTTGGTAAGTTATTAATAGATTTAGCACTCGAAGACAAAGAGTGCTAACAGAGGTGATGATGAGATGCTTACGGAACGTCAGCTCTTAATTTTACAAACAATTATTGATGACTTTATTGGATCAGCGCAACCTGTTGGGTCGAGGACGTTGGCTAAGAAAGATGAAATTACGTTTAGTTCAGCTACTATTCGAAATGAAATGGCTGATTTAGAGGAACTAGGATTTATTGAGAAAACGCATAGTTCTTCAGGACGTGTTCCTTCCGAAAAAGGATATCGTTTTTATGTAGACCATCTTTTAGCGCCGCAAAACTTACCGAACGATGAAATTGTACAAATTAAAGATTTATTTGCTGAACGAATTTTTGAAGCGGAAAAGATTGCACAGCAATCGGCTCAAATTTTATCAGAGCTTACGAATTATACGGCTATTGTTCTTGGACCGAAGTTAAGCACAAATAAACTTAAAAACGTACAAATTGTACCGCTTGATCGTCAAACTGCAGTCGCTATTATTGTAACTGATACAGGGCATGTACAAAGCAAAACGATTACCGTTCCGGAATCTGTTGATTTATCAGATTTAGAAAAAATGGTTAATATTTTAAATGAAAAGCTGTCGGGTGTACCAATGGCAGAACTGCATAACAAAATCTTTAAAGAGATTGTTACAGTTTTACGTGGGTATGTTCATAATTACGATAGTGCAATAAAAATGTTAGATGGTACATTTCAAGTTCCTTTATCGGAAAAGATATACTTTGGAGGCAAAGCAAATATGCTTTCGCAACCAGAGTTCCATGACATTCACAAAGTAAGATCCTTGCTGACGATGATTGATAATGAAGCCGAGTTTTATGACATTTTGCGTCATAAACAAGTAGGTATTCAAGTGAACATTGGTAGGGAAAACTCTGCGACGGCCATGGAAGATTGTAGTTTAATTTCTGCAACATATTCGATTGGAGAAGAACAGCTTGGAACAATTGCTATTTTAGGTCCGACAAGAATGCAATACTCTCGGGTAATTAGTTTGTTACAGTTATTTACGAGACAATTTACTGATGGACTTAAAAAGTAAATGGGAGTAATACATTCGCTCAAGTAATGAAATTTTCATTGCTGTGTGTAATATATAATGCTTAGGTAATTGTGCTGAGCATAATACCTAATACCTTTTAAGGAGGTGAATATTGTGGAAGAGCGTAACGAA
Organism: Bacillus thuringiensis; assembly: GCF_022095615.2. Lineage (NCBI taxonomy): Bacteria > Bacillati > Bacillota > Bacilli > Caryophanales > Bacillaceae > Bacillus > Bacillus thuringiensis. The sequence goes on along the minus strand of NZ_CP155559.1, from coordinate 4,073,555 downwards.
CAAGTGGTAGAGGAAGTAAAAGAAGCGCAAGTTGAAGAAGCTGTCACGACAGAAAACAGTGAAAAAACTGTAGAAGAAAAAAGTGAGGCTGCTCTTTTACAAGAAAAAGTAGATGAGTTACAAGCGAAACTAACGGAAACGGAAGGTCGCACATTACGTCTACAAGCTGATTTTGAAAATTATAAGCGTCGTGTCCAAATGGATAAACAGGCTGCTGAAAAATATAGAGCACAAAGTCTAGTTTCAGATATTTTGCCAGCTCTTGATAATTTTGAAAGAGCGATGCAAGTGGAAGCAACTGATGAGCAAACGAAATCCTTGTTACAAGGTATGGAAATGGTGCATCGCCAATTGCTAGAAGCGCTGACTAAAGAAGGTGTTGAAGTGATTGAATCTGTCGGTAAACAGTTTGATCCTAATGAACACCAAGCTATTATGCAAGTGGAAGATAGTGAATTTGAATCGAACGCGGTAGTTGAAGAATTCCAAAAAGGTTATAAACTAAAAGACCGCGTGATTCGCCCATCAATGGTAAAAGTAAATCAATAATTTACATAAAAGTAGGAGGATTCGCCATGAGTAAAATTATCGGTATTGACTTAGGTACAACAAACTCTTGTGTAGCTGTTATGGAAGGTGGAGAACCAAAGGTTATCCCAAATCCAGAAGGAAACCGTACAACACCTTCTGTTGTAGCTTTCAAAAATGAAGAGCGTCAAGTTGGGGAAGTTGCAAAGCGTCAAGCAATTACAAACCCAAATACAATCATGTCTGTTAAACGTCATATGGGTACAGACTACAAAGTAGAAGTTGAAGGTAAAGATTATACACCTCAAGAAATTTCTGCAATCATTTTACAAAACTTAAAAGCTTCTGCTGAAGCATATTTAGGTGAAACAGTTACGAAAGCTGTTATTACAGTACCTGCATACTTCAACGATGCAGAACGTCAAGCAACAAAAGATGCTGGTCGTATCGCTGGTTTAGAAGTTGAGCGTATCATTAACGAACCAACAGCAGCAGCGCTTGCTTACGGTTTAGAAAAACAAGATGAAGAGCAAAAAATCTTAGTATATGACTTAGGTGGTGGTACATTTGACGTATCTATCCTTGAGTTAGCAGACGGAACATTCGAAGTTATTTCAACTGCTGGTGACAACCGTCTTGGTGGAGATGACTTTGACCAAGTTATTATTGACCACTTAGTAGCTGAATTCAAAAAAGAAAATAACATTGATTTAAGCCAAGATAAAATGGCACTTCAACGTTTGAAAGATGCAGCTGAAAAAGCGAAAAAAGATCTTTCTGGCGTAACACAAACACAAATTTCATTACCATTCATTAGTGCTGGAGCTGCTGGTCCATTACACTTAGAGTTAACGTTAACAAGAGCGAAATTCGAAGAGATTTCAGCAGGTCTTGTTGAAAGAACGTTAGAGCCAACTCGTCGTGCATTAAAAGACGCTGGTTTTGCTCCAAGCGAATTAGATAAAGTTATCCTTGTTGGTGGATCTACTCGTATCCCAGCTGTACAAGAAGCTATTAAACGTGAAACTGGTAAAGAACCATATAAAGGTGTAAACCCTGATGAAGTTGTAGCATTAGGTGCTGCAGTTCAAGGTGGCGTACTTACTGGTGATGTAGAAGGCGTACTATTATTAGACGTAACTCCACTTTCTTTAGGTATTGAAACTATGGGTGGTGTATTCACGAAATTAATCGAGCGTAACACTACAATTCCAACAAGTAAGTCACAAGTATTCTCAACAGCTGCTGATAACCAACCGGCAGTAGACATTCACGTATTACAAGGTGAGCGTCCAATGTCAGCTGACAACAAAACATTAGGTCGTTTCCAATTAACAGACCTTCCACCAGCACCACGTGGTATTCCACAAATCGAAGTAACATTCGATATTGATGCGAACGGTATCGTTAACGTACGTGCAAAAGACTTAGGAACAAGCAAAGAGCAAACTATTACAATCCAATCTTCTTCAGGTCTTTCTGATGAAGAAGTAGATCGTATGGTACAAGAAGCAGAAGCAAATGCTGACGCTGACCAAAAACGTAAGGAAGAAGTTGAACTTCGTAACGAAGCTGACCAACTTGTATTCCAAACGGATAAAGTTGTAAAAGATTTAGAAGGTAAAGTGGATGCGGCTGAAGTTGCAAAAGCAACAGAAGCGAAAGAAGCATTACAAGCTGCGATCGAGAAGAACGAGCTTGAGGAAATCCGTGCGAAAAAAGACGCTTTACAAGAAATCGTACAACAATTAACAGTTAAATTATACGAGCAAGCTCAAGCAGCTGCAGGGCAAGCAGAAGGTGCACAAGGCGCACAAGATACTGGCGCGAAGAAAGACAATGTAGTAGACGCTGAGTTTGAAGAAGTAAAAGAAGATAAGTAATATAAATAAGTAAGATGACAAAAAGTCAAAGTCAAGCGTGCCTTGGCTTTGGCTTTTTTCATGAATGAGAAGAAATGTGTGAGGTTCTTAAGTTTTTTACTTTGCATACTGTAAGTGAGGAAACTTTGTTGCAAAGCACTTTCTTTCGGTGTTAAAATTACGTTTATGTGAAAGATTCGGGGGTTGTAAATTTATGAGTAAACGAGATTATTATGAGGTTCTTGGCCTTAGCAAAGGTGCTTCTAAAGATGAAATAAAAAAAGCGTATCGTCGTTTGGCTAAAAAATACCATCCAGACGTAAGTAAAGAAGAAAATGCAATTGAAAAGTTTAAAGAAGTACAAGAAGCATACGAAGTATTAAGTGATGATCAAAAGCGCGCGCAATACGATCAATTCGGTCATGCTGGTGCAAATCAAGGTTTCGGTGGCTTTGGCGGCGGAGGAGACTTCGGCGGTGGCTTCGGTTTCGAAGATATCTTTAGTTCATTCTTTGGCGGTGGTGGTGGCAGACGCCGTGATCCAAATGCTCCGCGTCAAGGTGCTGACTTACAATACCAAGTTACTTTAGAGTTTGAAGAAGCTATTTTTGGTAAAGAGTTAAATGTTGAGATTCCAGTAGAAGATCCATGTGATACTTGTAAAGGTAGCGGAGCAAAACCAGGAACTTCAAAAGAAACATGTAAACATTGTTCAGGATCAGGTCAAGTAAGTGTAGAACAAAATACACCGTTTGGTCGTATTGTAAACCGTCAAGCTTGTGGTCATTGTTCAGGAACTGGTCAAATGATTAAAGAAAAATGTACGACATGTCATGGTTCTGGTAAAGTACGTAAACGTAAAAAAATCAATGTCAAAATTCCAGCAGGTATCGATAATGGTCAACAAATTCGTGTATCTGGAAAAGGTGAATCGGGCGTAAATGGCGGACCGGCAGGAGATTTATATGTTGTTGTTCATGTAAGAAATCATGAATTCTTTGAGCGTGAGGGAGATCACATTATTTGCGAAATGCCATTAACATTTGCGCAAATGGCACTTGGTGCTGAAGTGGAAGTTCCTACTGTTCATGGGAAAGTGAAGCTGAAAATTCCAGCAGGAACACAAACAGGAACAGAATTCCGCTTAAAAGGAAAAGGTGCGCCGAACGTACGTGGATACGGCCAAGGAGATCAATATGTAGTTGTTCGTGTTGTTGTACCGACGAAATTAACTTCACATCAAAAAGAGTTATTACGTGAATTTGCGGGACAAGAAGAGCAGGATGATAGTTTATTTGGAAAGCTTAAACGTGCTTTCAAAGGGGAATAATGGAAATAAAAAATGGAGTTGGTAAATTGTGAAATGGTCAGAAATTAGTATTCATACAACAGAAGAAGCAGTAGAAGCTGTCTCTCATATTTTACATGAAGCTGGTGCTAGTGGAGTTGCGATTGAGGATCCAGCAGAGTTGACGAAAGAGCGCGAGCAACAATACGGTGAAATTTATGCATTGAACCCAGATGAATATCCGGCGGAAGGTGTATTAATAAAAGCATATTTCCCGCAAACGGATTCTTTACATGAAACGATTGCAGGTGTAAAATCATCTATTGATATGCTTCCATCTTACGACATTGAAATTGGTACTGGAAATATTACCGTTAACGAAGTCAATGAAGAAGATTGGGCTACTGCTTGGAAAAAATATTACCATCCAGTACAAATTTCTGATACATTCACAATTGTGCCGACGTGGGAAGAGTATACACCAGCTTCTCCGGAAGAAAAAATTATTGAATTAGATCCAGGTATGGCGTTTGGGACAGGAACTCATCCGACAACAACGATGTGTATTCGTGCTTTAGAAAAAACAGTTCAGCCAGGTGACACTATCATTGATGTAGGAACAGGTTCTGGTGTGCTTAGTATTGCAGCGGCAAAATTAGGTGCGTCTTCTGTTCAGGCGTATGATTTAGATCCAGTTGCAGTTGAAAGTGCAGAAATGAACGTACGTTTAAATAAAACAGATGATATCGTGTCTGTTGGGCAAAATAGTCTTTTAGAGGGTATTGAAGGTCCTGTTGATTTAATCGTAGCTAACTTATTAGCAGAAATTATTCTTTTATTCCCTGAGGATGCAGCGAGAGTTGTGAAGTCAGGTGGATTATTTATTACATCGGGCATTATTGCTGCGAAGGAAAAGGTAATTTCGGAGGCGCTAGAAAAAGCTGGATTTACAATTGAAGAAGTGTTACGAATGGAAGATTGGGTAGCAATTATTGCACGAAATGCGTAATATAGATTTTAGTCTATAATGAAAAGGGGAGTCTCTCACTATCAGGTGAGGGACTTGCCGTTTGTTATATGAAAAATGATAACGTTTCGTTCCTTTCGTAAGTATTGACTTACGAAAGGAACGAAACTCTACTAAGGTGATTATATGCAACGTTATTTTGTAGAAGAGAAATATGTAAATGAGACAAATATTCGTATTGTAGGTGATGACGTACATCATATCGCAAGAGTGATGCGTATGTCAGCTGGAGATCACATTTATTGCTGTGTAAACGGAAAAACAGCAGTATGTTCAATTGATGAAATTACCAGTGAATTTATTAATACGGCTATTGTAGAATGGGTAGAGGCGTCAAGTGAACTTCCTGTTTTCGTGACGATTGCAAGTGGACTGCCAAAAGGAGACAAGCTAGAGTTAATTTTCCAAAAAGGAACAGAGCTTGGGGCAGCTGCATTCTTACCATTTCAAGCATCTCGCTCTATCGTAAAATGGGATGCGAAAAAAGCTGATAAAAAAGTTGAGCGTTTAAGAAAAATTGTGAAAGAAGCTGCGGAACAATCACATAGAAGTGAAGTTCCAGAAGTACATGCTCCGGCATCGTTTAAACAATTGCTTTCAATGAGTGGTGAGTATGATGTTTGTCTTGTTGCTTACGAAGAGGAAGCGAAACAAGGCGAGAAATCTAATTTTGCGAAAGCTTTAACAACGATGAAACCAGGTCAAAAGCTATTGATTGTATTTGGCCCAGAAGGCGGTTTAGCTGAGGAAGAGATTACAGCGCTTCGTGAACATAAATTTGTACCATGTAGTTTAGGACCAAGAATTTTAAGAACAGAAACGGCGCCGTTATACGCGTTAAGTGCTGCTTCGTATCATTTTGAATTGATGGGGTGATGATCAATGTCAACTGTTGCGTTCCATACGTTAGGTTGTAAAGTAAACCACTATGAAACAGAAGCCATTTGGCAATTGTTTAAACAAGGTGGTTATGAAAGAACTGAATATGAAAAGAAATCTGATGTATATGTTATTAATACATGTACAGTAACGAATACTGGAGATAAGAAAAGTCGTCAAGTTATTAGACGTGCTGTTCGTCAAAATCCGGATGCGGTTATTTGTGTAACTGGATGTTATGCACAAACATCTCCAGCAGAAATTATGGCGATTCCAGGTGTAGATATTGTAGTTGGTACACAGGATCGTGAAAAGATGTTAGGATACATCGAAGAATTCCGCAAAGAGCGTCAACCAATTAATGCTGTCCGCAACATTATGAAAACACGTGTATACGAAGAACTGGATGTACCTTATTTCACGGATCGTACACGTGCATCTTTAAAAATACAAGAAGGTTGTAATAACTTCTGTACATTCTGTATTATTCCTTGGGCACGTGGTTTAATGCGTTCTCGTGATGGGAAAGAAGTTATTAAACAAGCGCAGCAATTAGTAGATGCAGGCTATAAAGAAATCGTATTAACAGGTATTCATACAGGTGGGTACGGTGAAGATATTAAAGATTATAACTTAGCTGGATTACTTCGTGATATGGAAGCGGAAGTAGGTGGATTAAAACGTCTTCGTATTTCTTCTATTGAGGCGAGTCAAATTTCAGATGAAGTAATTGAAGTGTTAGATAAGTCTGAAGTAGTTGTACGTCACTTACACATTCCGTTGCAATCTGGATCTAATACTGTATTAAAGCGTATGCGTCGTAAGTATACGATGGAATTTTTCCAAGAACGTTTAGATCGTTTGAAAGAAGCGTTACCAGGCCTTGCGATTACATCGGACGTAATTGTTGGTTTCCCGGGTGAAACAGAAGAAGAATTCATGGAAACATACAATTTCATTAAAGAGAATCGCTTCTCTGAGTTACACGTATTCCCTTACTCGAAGCGTACAGGAACACCTGCAGCGCGTATGGAAGATCAAGTTCCTGAAGATGTGAAGAATGATCGTGTTCATCGTTTAATTGAACTATCTAACCAATTAGCGAAAGAGTATGCGTCACAGTTTGAAGGGGAAGTGCTTGAAATCATTCCGGAAGAGCAATTTAAAGAGGGCGACCGTGAAGGCTTATATGTAGGCTATACGGATAACTACTTGAAAATTGTATTTGAAGGATCGGAAGAATTAATTGGTAAGCTAGTGAAAGTGAAAATTACGAAAGCTGGTTATCCATATAACGAAGCGCAATTTGTTCGTGTTCTTGAAGATGATGTAAAAAAAGAATCAGCAAGCGCATAAAATGAAATTTTAATCAGTGGGGGGCTTTGTTCATCCCCGCTGATTATCAGCCTGACCCCCACCTAAGTTCTTTGCTTTTGCTGAATTTTGAGGTAGGGGTCTTACTGTCCTGGCAAATAGCGGGATAAGAAAGCATGCAAACGGAAACGATTTGCATGCTTTCTTTTTTTGTGGAGAAGTTAAGTACTGAAAAGGCAGGTGCGTTGAATGAGTAGTTATTTAATGCTTTCTTGTATTAAAAAAGGTGTAACGATAAAAATATAGTTGTCTTCAGGGAAAAAGGATAATAGCTATCTACATAGCTTTTGAACAGGTAAGGGTATCTATTCTTCTTTTATTCTGCCAAATAGTTGACCTGAAGTGATAAAATGTATTATAATCGTAAAAGACATGCTGAAGAAGGGTTTCTTTTTGCATGCTGAAATTAGTATGTAAGTGTGATGTTTCGGAGGGAGGGAAAGAGAATGTCAAAAACAGTCGTTCGTAAAAACGAGTCTTTGGAGGATGCACTTCGCCGTTTTAAAAGATCGGTTTCTAAAACTGGTACACTTGCTGAAGCAAGAAAGCGCGAGTTTTATGAAAAGCCAAGTGTAAAACGTAAGAAGAAATCTGAAGCGGCAAGAAAGCGTAAATTCTAAGAGAGGGTGTAAGTTATGAGTCTTCTCGGTCGTTTAAACGATGATATGAAACAAGCGATGAAGAATAAACAAAAAGAAAAATTAACCGTTATTCGTATGGTTAAGGCTGCTTTACAAAATGAAGGTATTAAACTGCAACATACTCTTACTGAAGAAGAGGAATTAACAGTTTTAGCTCGTGAAGTAAAACAGTATAAGGACTCCCTCCTTGAATTTAAAAAAGCTGGTCGTGAAGACCTTGTTAATAAACTGCAAAGTGAAATTCAGATTTTAAGCGCATATTTGCCTGAGCAATTAACAGAAGAAGAACTAGCGAATGTAATTAAGCAAGTTATTTCTGAAGTTGGTGCGACTTCTAAAGCAGATATGGGTAAGGTGATGACTGCTGTTATGCCGAAAGTAAAAGGTAAAACAGACGGATCACTTGTGAATAAGCTGGTTATCCAGCTATTAGCATAAAAAAACGTCTCATTTCGTATGAGACGTTTTTTTATGCTTTTTTTCAGTTTGGACGTGATATTACAAGCTCTTTTTTCATACATATGGGATGAGAGGGGGTCTTTTGAGATGAAAAAATTAGAACAAATGAAGAATTGGTTAACGAAGCAAATAGACCTACCAGTGGATGTGCTAATGGATCTACCTCGGATCACGCTTGTTGGGCAAGTGCATATCTATATAGAAAATCATCGGGGTTTATTAGTGTTTTCAGATAAAGAAGTAAGATTGTTGTTAAAGCACGGTCAATTATTAATTAAGGGGCAATCCTTTATTATTAAAACAATCCTTCCAGAAGAACTTTTGCTTGAAGGAATAATTGAGCAAGTGACGTTTTTAGAAAACGAAAAAAAAGAGGAGTGAGAGAAACTTCCATATGTGAAGTTTTTCTTCGTTATTTTTGTGATTCGACCTTACTATTCAGTTTATCTCGCTATTTATGGGCAGTAAAACTCTTTATTTCATTTTCGTACGAGCTATTTTGCTAATTAAATTGAAAAAAGTAGTGTGTATACTTTTGGAAAGGTAGTGGAGGTAGTAGATGAAAAATAAATGGTTTATAAAGTGGCTTGGATATGTAAAAGTACGAATTGAAGGTAGAGGAGCGGAACGGTTCGTTAACGAATGTGTACGTAGAAAATTATTAGTTTGGGATGTTAAGAAGATTGCTGATGAAACGTTAGTTTTTTGTATGTTATTACGAGATGTGAAGAAAATAAAACCAATTTATAGAAAAAATGAATGTAAACTATATTTTATTGGACGTTACGGTTTTCCTTTTTTAAATAAGCGTTTAATTAAAAATAGTGGATTCTTAATTGGTTTTTTAATTTTCTTTTTTGGCATGATTGCATTATCAAATATGGTTTGGAAAATTGAAATTACAGGAGCGAAACCTGAAACGGAATATATATTGATGAAAGAATTGGACAAAATGGGTATTAAAAAAGGGAAATTACAATTCCAAATGCCTAATGTAGAAGATGTACAACGTCATTTGACAGACAATATTAATGCGATTACTTGGGCGGGACTAGAAATAAGAGGAACGACGTACCATTTTAAAATTGTTGAAAAAAACGAGCCGAAAAAAGAAAAGGAACAAAGGCCGCAAAATTTAGTAGCAAAAAAAGAAGCGATTGTTACAAAAACATTTGTTGAAGTAGGAAAACCAGTCGTCTTGAAAAATGACCATGTCGAAAAAGGACAGCTTCTCGTATCAGGGATATACGGTAATGAGGAGAGTCCAACGATTGTTTCGGCGAAAGGTATTGTGTATGGAGAAACGTGGTATACATCTGAGGTGAATGTACCACTGAAGACGCAATTTCAAGTATATACTGGCAATGCATATAATGAGCATTACCTTACATTTGGGAGTGCGAAAATAAAAATATGGGGATTTCAACATGATAAGTATAAACGCTCTCGTACTGAAAGTGTAAAACACGATGTGAAACTATTTGGTTTTACACTGCCGATCGCGTACGAAAAAGATATCGTGCGAGAAGAGGAAGAAGCGAATCGGGAATATACAGAAAAACAGGCAATGAAAGTAGCGAAAGAGATGGCTGAAAAAGAACTAAAGAAAAAATTGGATGAACATGCTATGATTGTAAGTGATAAGATTTTGAGTAAAGAGGTTGAGGCGGATCAACTAAAAGTCACGTTGCATTATACTGTGATCGAAAATATTGCAGAGCCACAACCAATATCCGAATCCGATATTCAAGGAGACTGAGTAATGGCAGAACAATTAGTAGAAATGAACCAACAATTGGAAAATACTAACGAAGCAATCGCTCTTTTTGGAGTCAATGATGCTCATTTGAAAGTAATTGAACGGGAACTGAATGTATCGATTGTAACTAGAGGTGAAACTGTTCATGCATCTGGAGCAGTTGAAACTGTGACACTCGTAGAAAAAATCTTACAGCAATTACTTGTTGTTATTCGAAAAGGTGTATCAATTGCAGAAAGAGATGTTGCGTATGCAATTCAGCTCGCACAACAAGGGAATATTGCTCAATTTGAAGAGTTATATGAAGAAGAAATCTTTAAAACGGCAAAAGGTAAATCCATTCGTGTAAAAACAATGGGGCAAAGAAGATATATTCATGCAATGAAGAAGAATGATATTGTATTTGGAATAGGACCTGCTGGGACGGGGAAAACATACTTAGCTGTAGTAATGGCTGTGAGAGCTTTAAAGCAAGGATATGTAAAGAAAATTATTTTAACGAGACCGGCTGTAGAGGCTGGAGAAAGTTTAGGTTTTTTACCAGGAGATTTGAAAGAGAAGGTAGATCCGTATTTACGTCCATTGTATGATGCGTTGCACGATATTCTTGGACAAGAATATACGCAACGTATGATGGAGCGAGGTGTAATTGAAATCGCGCCTCTTGCTTATATGAGAGGGCGTACGCTCGATGATTCATTTGTTATTTTAGATGAAGCTCAAAATACAACGGGTGCACAAATAAAAATGTTTTTAACAAGATTGGGTTTTAGTTCTAAAATGGTTATTACGGGAGACCCTTCACAAGTAGACTTACCAAAAGGGGTAAAATCAGGGCTTTCGCTAGCTTCTAACATTTTATCTGGTGTATCAGGTCTTTCATTCATTACATTAGAACAGACGGACGTTGTGAGGCATCCGCTGGTGCAACGTATTATTGAGGCATATGATAAAATGGAATGATCCTATTTGTCAGGATCATTTCTTTTTGTATTAAGGTTGGCGAACGGCATATTTTTTACTATCATAAAAGATAAGAGAAATAAACTATAGGTACTGGTGTATCAAAATGTTACCTAAAAGTATCGTTGGCTAGAAGAAATGAAAGCTATAAATAGTTTCACTTTATTTCTGGAGAGGAGAAGGTATTGAAATCATGTTAAGAGCTCAAGAAATTTCTAAGTGGTTTCGTAATTTACAACATTCGAAAAAACTAAGTTGGATTTCTTATGTTTTATTAGGAGCAGTGCTGTTTTTTGCACTTATGAATAATGTAAAACCAGAGCAATTAGATGTTGATATGTATTCTATTGCGAAAAAAACAATTCATTCTCCTATTAAAATTGAAGATAAGGTTATAACGGACAGAAAAAAACAAGAGGCCGCTCAAAAAGTTGGGGATCAATATACATATAGAAGTGAATATAAACAAAATAGAGTAGATATTGTAAATGATGTTTTTGCTAAGGTAAATGAAGTAATTCAAGAGATGAAAGCTGCTGGACCTGAAGAACAAAAAAAGATGACTGATGCAAATAAATTAGAAAAGTTGAAGAAGAAGTTGCCATCTAATTTAACAAAGGAATTATCTGATGAGAATTTATTATACTTTATTAATGCAGAACCGGATCAATTAGAATTAGCAAAGAATGCGGCTCTAACGTCTGTTAGTGTTATTATGGGTGGAAATATTAAAATGTCCGAAGAAATAGCGGCAAAAGAGCGATTTGTTAATGAAATGAAAAGCCTCAATGTGAATAGCGGATTGAAGGAAGCTGTGAATGCGCTAGGATCATATGCGATTACGGCAAATTACTTTTATGATCCGGCTGTAACGAAAGAGAAGAAGAAAGCGGAAGAAGATTTAGTTCCACCTGTTTATATTCTTCAAGGACAAGTTATTGTTAGAGAAGGTGAAACAATTTCAAGTGATATGTATAATCAGTTGAAATTAGTCGGTTTATTAGAGAAAGGTAATAGTTTTCAGCCTTATGTTGGATTAGCGGTGCTCATTGGTGTGTTACTGTACTTTATGCATAAGCAGTTTGAAGTATTTTTACAGCGTAAAAGAGAAGACAGACCCTATGTTTTAGCATATATTACAATTTTATCTATCACGATTGTTTTAATGAAAACTATTAGTTTGTTTCAAAAGCTTGAATATGCAGGAATTGCGTATGTTGTCCCAGTTGCGATGGGAACAATACTTGTAAAACTAATGATTGGCGATCGATTTGTATTTTTAACAAGTATGATTTTTTCTGTGTGCGGAAGTATTATGTTTAATGAAGGAGTAACAAGTACACTTAATTATAGTGTAGGTATTTATGTGCTATTAAGTTCATTATCAGTAAGTATTTTCTTAAGAGAAAAAAATCGTCGTACGATGATTTTGCAAGCTGGTATACTCGTTTCTATCTTAAATGTAGTCGTCTTAGCGGCGTTATTATTATTACGTAATGGGAATTTTTCACCTCTTGAAATTGGAACGCAATTATTGATGGCTTCCGTTTCAGGGATTATCTCATCCGTTTTAGCGATGGGGATATTACCATATTTAGAGAGTGGACTTGGAATTGTATCAAGCATGAAGCTTATGGAACTATCAAGTCCGAATCATCCGCTTTTGCGTAGAATTTTGTTAGAAGCGCCAGGAACATATCACCACAGTGTAATGGTAGCGAATCTTTCTGAGGCAGCTTGTGAAGCGGTTGGAGCAAATGGTGTATTAGCACGTGTAGGGGCGTATTATCATGATGTAGGAAAAACAGTACAACCGCAATTCTTTATTGAAAATCAGATGGGAATTGAAAATCCACATGATAAATTAGATCCTGTGACGAGTAAAGATATTATCATTGCTCATGTAACAGATGGAGTCAGAATGCTCGAAGAATACCATATTCCGCAAGAAATTATCGATATTGCGGGACAACACCATGGTACAACATTACTTAAATATTTTTATTATAAGGCGATTAAAGAAGATAAAGAAAAATATACAGAAGAGATGTTCCGCTATCCGGGATCAAAAGCAACTTCTAAAGAGTCGGCAATTGTTGGTATTGCTGATAGTGTTGAGGCGGCGGTACGTTCTATGAATCACCCAACGCCAGATCAAATTAATAATTTAGTACAAAGTATTATTAAAGATCGCCTGCAAGATGGGCAATTTAGTGAATGTGATTTGACGTTTAAGGAACTACAAATCGTTGGAAAAACGTTATGTGAAACGTTAAATGGTATTTTCCATTCGCGTATTACATATCCGGAACCACCGGAAGAGAAGGAGAAAGAATGAGTTTATTAATTGATTTCATTGATGAAACAGAAGAAGTGAAAGAAGAATATGTGAATTTAATTCGTGAGATATTAGAAAAAGCAGCTCAAATGGAAAAAATAGAGGATGGTGCGGAGTTATCAGTGACATTTGTAGATAACGAACGCATTCGCGAGATTAATCGTGATTACCGAGATAAAGATCAGCCTACTGATGTCATTTCCTTTGCTATGGAAGAAATGGGAGAAGGAGAAATGGAAATTGTAGGTGCAGAGATGCCTCGCATGTTAGGTGACCTTATTATTTCTATTCCGAGAGCGAAAGAACAAGCTGAAGAGTATGGACATTCTTTTGATCGTGAACTTGGCTTTTTAGCGTTACATGGCTTTTTGCATTTACTTGGTTATGACCACATGACAGAAGAGGATGAAAAAGAAATGTTTGGAAGACAAAAAGAAATTTTAGAGGCATTTGGATTAGGTCGATGAAAAAAGGAAAACTTATAAATAGTTTTGGATATGCTATAGCAGGTATATTCTTTTGTCTTCGTCATGAACGAAATATGAAAATTCATTATTTAGCCGCAGTCATTGTTATATGCTGCGGTTTTTATTTCCATATTACGAAAGTAGAGTGGATGGTATTACTTATTGTAATAGGAATTGTAATGAGTTTAGAGATGGTAAATACGGCTGTGGAAAAAACAGTAGATTTAGCGACTACCGATATACATCCGTTTGCGAAAATTGCAAAGGATGTCGCAGCCGGAGCGGTTTTATTGTTTGCGATAATAGCCGTTATAATTGGTGCTATTATCTTTTTGCCGTATGTGGTATAGTTGCATTCCAAAGCTTTTATTAAGCTTTGAAAGTGCCGTAAAGGTCTTTAATCAGAGAGTGTATCTATTCACAGCTGTGGACAGGAAGGATGCGGGAATATGAATAGTAAACAATTAATTCAAGAAGCAATCGAAGCGCGTAAACAAGCGTACGTACCATATTCTAAATTTCAAGTAGGTGCAGCATTATTAACACAGGATGGAAAAGTATATCGTGGATGTAATGTTGAGAATGCATCATATGGCTTATGTAACTGTGCAGAAAGAACAGCTTTATTTAAGGCGGTTTCTGAAGGAGATAAAGAGTTTGTAGCTATCGCAATTGTGGCAGATACAAAGCGTCCGGTACCTCCTTGTGGAGCATGTCGACAAGTTATGGTAGAATTATGTAAACAGGATACGAAAGTATACCTATCAAATTTACATGGTGACGTTCAAGAGACGACAGTCGGAGAATTGTTGCCAGGAGCATTTTTAGCGGAGGATTTACATGAATAGAAAAGGTTATAAATCAGGTTTTGTCTCTATTATTGGCAGACCGAATGTTGGGAAATCTACATTTTTAAATCGTATTATCGGCCAGAAAATTGCGATTATGAGTGACAAGCCACAAACAACTCGTAATAAAATTCAAGGCGTATATACAGAAAATGATTCACAAGTAATTTTCATTGATACACCAGGAATACATAAGCCTAAACATAAATTAGGCGACTTCATGGTGAAGATGGCTCAAACGACATTAAAAGAAGTTGATATTGTTCTGTTTATGGTCAATGCAGTTGAAGGATTTGGTCGTGGTGAGGAATTCATTATTGAGAAATTAAAAGAAACGAAACAACCAGTATTTTTAGTAATTAATAAAATTGACCAACTTCATCCAGAGCAATTATTAGAGTTAATTGATCAATACCGTAAACTATATGAGTTTGCAGAGATTGTACCAATTTCTGCATTAGACGGCAATAATGTGGATGCTTTAATTGGAACAATTAAAAAGTATTTACCAGAAGGACCGCAATACTACCCAGATAATCAAGTAACGGATCATCCAGAGCGATTTATTATTTCAGAGCTTATTCGTGAGAAAGTACTACATTTAACACGTGAAGAAGTGCCTCATTCTGTGGCTGTTGTTATCGATGCAATCCAAAAACGCGAAGGCGGGGCAGTTTATATCAATGCAACGATTGTTGTTGAACGTCCGTCGCAAAAAGGGATTATTATCGGAAAACAAGGGAAGATGTTAAAAGAAGTTGGTAAGCGAGCTCGTTTTGATATTGAAGCATTACTTGGTTCTAAAGTATTTTTAGAAGTATGGGTAAAAGTGCAAAAAGATTGGCGTAATAAAATGTCTCAGCTTCGTGACCTTGGTTTCCGCGAAGACGAGTACTAAAATAGAGTGCAGCTGTAATCAGCGGATGCTTTGTTCATCCGCTGATTATTGGTTTTTATGAGTTTTGATAAATTAGGAAAAATTTTTCTCACATGAAAATGGACAAAATGGGTCAATTTAATAACAACAAAGGAAATTGGTTTATAGGCTACGCTTATTGAGAAAGGTGGATTCTTATGCTAGATTTTACCTGGAAGTTTTTCTCCAAAACAGGAAGCATTGAAACGTACTTGCTTTTGAAAGAGATGGAAAAAGACGTAAACGATGAGATGGATCAACATGAAGAGGAGCTAGCGCATCTAGACTCTCCAATTTCTTGACCCGTTTTGTTCAAACCTTGGATGGTGACGAACATGTTTCAAAAAGTTGAGGGCATCGTTATCCGTACGACAGATTACGGAGAAACGAACAAGATTGTTACAATATTCTCAAGAGAATTGGGTAAGGTAAGTGCAATGGCCAGAGGGGCGAAAAAGCCGAAAAGCCGGTTAGCATCTGTTTCGCAACTTATGACCCATGGTAATTTTCTTATTCAAATGGGATCTGGGCTTGGAACTTTGCAACAAGGCGAGATTATTTCAACTATGAAAGAAATTCGCGAGGATATATTTTTAACTGCTTATGCATCATTTATTGTTGAGTTAACTGATAAAGCAACAGAAGATAAAAAACATAATCCATATTTATTTGAAATGTTATATCAAACGTTGCATTATATGTGTGAGGGTGTTGATTCAGAAGTATTATCATTAATTTATCAAACGAAAATGCTTCCAGTATTAGGGATGCGCCCGTATTTTGATACATGTGCGATTTGTCATCAAGAAACAGATTTTGTCGCCTTCTCTGTCCGGGAAGGCGGTTTTCTGTGCTCGCGTCATGCTGAGCAAGACCAGTATCGTATACCAGTGGGGGAAGCTGTTCATAAATTATTACGTCTTTTCTACCACTTCGATTTACATAGACTTGGCAATGTATCAGTGAAGGATAGCACAAAAAAACAAATGCGTTTAGTATTGAATACATATTATGATGAATATTGCGGGATTTATTTGAAATCAAGACGTTTCTTGGAACAACTTGATAAGTTTCAAATATAATTTTGGGCCGTATACGGTCCTTTTTACATCCTATCTTTTTCAAATAGCATATTTAGTATATAATATTTAAGAGATAGTATAACTTTTTTCGTTGTGCATTGAAGGTGGTGATTATCATAGAGCTGAATAAACGGCAAGAACATATCATTCAGATTGTAAAAGATCACGGTCCTATTACAGGGGAGTCAATTGCTGCGCAATTAGGATTAACACGTGCAACGCTAAGACCAGACTTAGCAATTTTAACGATGGCTGGTTATTTAGAAGCGCGTCCACGCGTAGGTTATTTTTATACGGGTAAAACTGGGGGGCAGCTATTATCTGAAGCTGTTAAGAAAATTAAAGTACAAGATTATCAATCTAGACCAGCTGTAATTGATAAAAATGTATCAGTATACGATGCGATTTGTACTATGTTTTTAGAGGACGTAGGTACATTATTCGTTGTAGATCAATCGACTCTATTAGTTGGCGTTGTATCTCGTAAAGATTTATTACGAGCTAGCCTAGGAAAGCAGGATTTAACCTCTCTTCCGGTTAATATTATCATGACAAGGATGCCAAACATTGCGATGTGTCGTAGAGAAGATTCTTTGTATGATATTGCGATGGAATTAATAGAAAGACAGATTGATGCGATGCCAGTTGTAAAAGATACGAAGCAAGGTTTAGAAGTGATTGGACGAATTACAAAAACAAATATTACACGTGCGTTTGTAAATTTAGTAAATAACGAATAAGTGTAATTTGTTTAAAGTGAGGTAATGTAATGGATAATAAAATCGTATATGTCGTATCTGACTCTGTTGGAGAAACGGCTGATTTGGTTGTTCGAGCAGCGATGGGGCAATTCCCATTCGCTCCTGATATTAGACGTGTACCGTATGTAGAAGATACAGGGACATTAAAAGAAGTGATTTCAATTGCTAAGAGCAATCAAGCGCTTATTTGTTTCACGTTAGTAAAGCCTGACATGCGCCAGTATTTAGTGACAGAGGCTGCGAAAGAAGGCGTAGAGGCATATGATATTATCGGGCCTCTTATCGATCAAATTGAAGAAATTACAGGCCAAGTACCAAGATATGAGCCGGGTGTTGTTCGTAGATTAGATGAAGAATACTTTAAAAAGATTGAAGCGATTGAGTTTGCTGTAAAGTATGATGATGGTAGAGACGCACGTGGCATTTTAAAAGCAGATATCGTGTTGATTGGTATTTCGCGCACATCAAAAACACCACTTTCTCAATATTTAGCTCATAACAAACGTTTGAAAGTTGCCAATGTACCGCTTGTACCAGAAGTAGATCCGCCTGAAGAATTATATCAAGTGGCTAAAGAAAAATGCTTCGGTTTGAAAATTACGCCAGATAAGTTGAATCATATTCGAAAAGAGCGATTGAAATCACTTGGACTAAGTGACGGTGCAACATATGCCAATATTAATCGTATTAAAGAAGAAATTGATCACTTTGAGAATGTAGTTGGTAAAATAAATTGTCAAGTAATTGATGTATCGAATAAAGCGATTGAAGAAACAGCCAACATCATTGTGAATGCAGTGCAAAACCAAAAATTGTTTTAGCACATTTACCAAAGGTGAATGTGCTTTTTTCGCTCGTGAGAAACACAATGCCTGTTGATTTCGTAATAGATTATAGCGGAGTGGTTATACTTATATTCTTCTGTCTTTTTATTATGCTAAAGGCAGGGTTTCGTTATCCTGAAATAGAAGATGAAAAAAATAAAGGGATATGTAGCGCAGTTGAAGAAAATATATTATAATAAAAAATTGTGATAAAAACCTATATTTTACGTTTAGACTTTAATTTTTCAGAATAAACTAGGGATAGGATTTACGAAAAGACATGTAATTACGTTAAATCGACAAAATCTATACAAGAAAACGCACATTATGGAAGGATTCGCAGAAGGGATGTAGAATACAGAAATATGCAAAACATCAATATCGTATTAGTTGATGCAGATGCATATCCTGTGAATGCTGAAAATTGTGCAAGTTGGAACGAAAGTTCATGTCGAAATTTTGTTTGTCACATCGTATGCTCATTGTTTAAGGAAGTAGCAAGGAAGTTTGGGTCTATGTAGATGCTGAATAAGCTAAAGTTGATTTTTTATATGTATCAACATGCAAAAGAAACAGATCTCGTGATCACATAGGATATGGTGCTTGCTAGTCTTCTTGTAAAAAGTGTATATGTATTGTCTCCAGGAGATACATTTGTAACAGATGAGCAAATGGATACAATTTTATATAGTAGGTACGTATCTGCGAAATTACGTAGAAAAAGGCCTGAAAAATCGTTTGATAACGTGATCGACAACACTTTCTAATAAGTTTAGAAAAAATATTGTCGAATTATAAAGGAATTTTTTAATTTATATCGAATACAAAATACGACACGGAGATGGATTTATGGGGAACAGAATTCCCGAAGAAGTTGTTGAACAGATTCGGACGTCATCGGATATTGTAGAAGTGATTGGTGAATACGTTCAACTTAGAAAACAGGGGCGTAACTAC
The DNA here is from genome assembly GCF_022095615.2 of Bacillus thuringiensis. Taxonomy (NCBI): domain Bacteria; kingdom Bacillati; phylum Bacillota; class Bacilli; order Caryophanales; family Bacillaceae; genus Bacillus; species Bacillus thuringiensis. The sequence continues at coordinate 4,054,582 of NZ_CP155559.1, read as the reverse complement.
TTTGGCCTTTGTCCATTTCATGGTGAGAATTCTCCTTCATTCTCTGTTTCATCTGATAAGCAAATTTTTCATTGCTTCGGATGTGGAGAAGGTGGAAATGTATTTTCCTTTCTAATGAAAATGGAAGGATTGGCTTTTACCGAGGCTGTTCAAAAGCTAGGTGAAAGAAATGGAACTGCAGTTGCAGAGTATACATCAGGGCAAGGACAACAAGAAGACATATCTGATGACACTGTCATCATGCAACAGGCTCATGAACTTTTGAAAAAGTATTATCATCATTTATTAGTAAATACAGAAGAAGGAAATGAAGCACTTTCGTATTTGTTAAAACGTGGTATTACGAAAGAGATGATTGAGAAGTTTGAAATTGGTTATGCGTCACCTGCTTGGGATGCAGCAACGAAAATTTTACAAAAAAGAGGTTTATCGCTGTCTAGTATGGAACAAGCTGGTCTTCTCATAAGAAGCGAGAAGGATGGTAGTCATTATGATCGCTTCCGTGGAAGAGTTATGTTTCCAATCTATACGTTACAAGGTAAAGTGATAGCGTTTAGTGGAAGGGCATTGGGAGATGACACTCCGAAATATTTAAATAGCCCTGAAACACCGATTTTTCATAAAAGTAAATTGTTGTATAACTTCCACCAAGCGAGGCCGTTTATTAGAAAACGTGGGCAAGTGGTCCTTTTTGAAGGGTATGCCGACGTAATGGCTGCGGTAAAAAGTGGTGTGGAAGAAGCTGTTGCGACAATGGGAACAGCTTTAACTGAAGAACAAGCAAAACTTCTGCGACGTAACGTTGAAACTGTTGTTCTTTGCTATGATGGTGATAAAGCAGGGCGAGAAGCAACGATGAAAGCAGGGCAATTATTGCTAAAAGTTGGTTGCCAAGTGAAAGTTACATCCTTGCCAGATAAGCTTGATCCTGATGAATATGTGCAACAATATGGGACAACTGCTTTTGAAAATCTTGTGAAATCAAGTATAAGTTTTGTTGGTTTTAAAATAAATTATTTGCGTTTAGGGAAAAATTTGCAAGATGAGTCTGGCAAAGAAGAATATGTGAAAAGTGTTTTAAAAGAGTTATCGTTGCTACAGGATGCGATGCAGGCAGAATCATATTTGAAGTCATTATCGCAAGAATTTTCGTATTCAATGGAAACACTTTTGAATCAATTGCACCAATATCGCAAAGAACAAAAGGTACAGCAAAAACAAGTAAAGCAGGTTTCTAAGCCGTCTCAAATTGTTCAAACAAAACCGAAGTTAACAGGTTTTGAAAGGGCAGAAAGAGAAATTATTTACCATATGTTGCAAAGTCCAGAAGTGGCTGTTCGTATGGAATCCCACATAGAAGATTTTCATACAGAAGAACATAAAGGGATTTTATATGAACTATACGCATATTATGAAAAGGGAAATGAACCTTCAGTCGGAACATTTTTAAGTTGGCTCTCTGATGAGAAGTTAAAAAATATTATCACTGATATTTCGACGGATGAATTTATTAATCCAGAATACACAGAAGAAGTGTTACAAGGCCATTTGGAGACGCTCAGACGTCACCAAGAAAAACTTGAAAAGACGGAAATCATCTTTAAGGTAAAACAAATGGAAAAAACAGATCCTGTAGAAGCTGCTAAATATTATGTAGCATATTTACAAAATCAAAAAGCGAGAAAATAGCTTTTTTGATAAATTTTTAGTATAATGAATGTTTGTATCTCGCGTAAGGAGGGGAACAGATGGCTGACAAACCAGCTCGTTCTAAACAAATTGAAACTGAAATGACCCTTGAGCAAGTGAAAGAACAACTCACTGAGCTCGGAAAAAAACGTGGCGTTCTTACATATGAAGAGATTGCAGAACGCATGAATGGATTTGAAATTGAATCTGATCAAATGGATGAATACTATGAATATTTAGGTGAACAAGGGATTGACTTAGTTGGCGACAATGACAACGAAGAAGGCCCTAATAATCGCCAAATTACAAAAGCGGAAGAAGAATTCGACCTTAATGATTTAAGTGTACCACCTGGGGTTAAAATCAATGATCCTGTTCGTATGTATTTAAAAGAAATTGGTCGTGTAGATTTACTATCTGCAGAAGAAGAAATTCGACTTGCAACGCGTATTGAAGACGGCGATGAAGAAGCGAAACGTCGTCTTGCGGAAGCAAACTTACGTCTTGTAGTAAGTATTGCAAAGCGCTACGTGGGCCGTGGTATGCTTTTCTTAGACTTAATCCAAGAAGGGAATATGGGTCTAATTAAAGCGGTTGAAAAGTTCGATTATCGTAAAGGTTTCAAATTTAGTACGTATGCAACTTGGTGGATTCGTCAAGCAATTACACGTGCGATTGCAGACCAAGCAAGAACAATTCGTATCCCAGTTCATATGGTTGAAACGATTAATAAGTTAATTCGTGTACAACGTCAATTACTACAAGATTTAGGACGTGAACCATCTCCTGAAGAGATTGGTGAAGAAATGGATCTTGCTCCAGAAAAAGTACGTGAAATCTTAAAAATTGCACAGGAGCCAGTTTCTCTTGAAACACCGATTGGTGAAGAAGATGACTCCCATTTAGGTGATTTCATTGAAGACCAAGAAGCAACATCGCCTGCGGACCATGCAGCGTATGAATTGCTAAAAGAACAATTAGAAGATGTGTTAGATACACTAACAGATCGTGAAGAAAATGTTCTACGTCTTCGTTTCGGTTTAGATGATGGACGAACTCGTACGCTTGAAGAAGTTGGGAAAGTATTCGGCGTAACAAGAGAACGTATCCGTCAAATTGAAGCAAAAGCACTTCGTAAATTAAGACATCCAAGCCGTAGTAAGCGTCTTAAGGATTTCTTAGAGTAGGGCTACCTTTAAGTTTACTTCACCTTTGTGAAGTAAACTTTTTTATTTTGTTAATTTTTGTTAAACTTTAGCTATCGGCAACGATTACAATTTCTTGTAATTTATTTTACAGAATTGTCTTTTGATTTGCAAATGCTCATTTTTCGATTTTTCGATTAATTTTGTTTATTCTATACAAAAATATATGTAGAAAAGTGAAAAATATGATGAGAAACGTTAATAATTATCGAAATAATAAGCGATATTACAATGAAAAACAATAAACTGAATTTATGGAATATTTTTAATGATTAGTAGTTTACTCTTTTCTGATAGAGCGTTTTCAAGTACAATATAAATGACTGAATCATCTAACTATTTAGGGGTATAGAGGGGGGAGAAGAGATATGAAACGTAATCCGCTGATTCCGTTCGCTCTTATTGCAGCATTAGGTATTATCGTTATGTTTGTATTTTCATTTCAGGGGCTAAATAAATCTAAAGAGTTAGCTGATGCAAAAAATGGTGGGAAGCCAGCACAAACAGCATCAAAGCCAGAGGATATTGTGAAGCAAAGCTGTACGAGCTGCCACGGTGATCAGTTACAAGGGGCAGTAGGACCTAATTTACAAAAAATTGGTGGGAAACTTTCAAAAGATGAAATTAAAGAAATTCTTTCGAAAGGAAAAGGAAACATGCCGCCAAATATAGTTCCAGCTGATCAAGCCGCTAAAGTAGCTGATTGGTTATCAAAGAAAAAATAAAGTTCTGTATGACAAGCCTTTTGCTTATGCAAAGGGCTTGTTTTTCTATATTTTCTAAAATACGATGAATGATAGAGATGTGAATTGTTGTTATAGGCTTGCAACAACTACTATAAATTCATTATCATGGAGACAGACTGACAAGAGAAGGAGTAATGGAAATACATGAATGAAGTAAAGCTTTCAAAACGATTAGAAGAAGTTGTTCGTGAAATACCGGTAGGATCTACAGTAGCTGATATTGGATCGGATCATGCGTATTTACCGTGTTATACAATTATAAATAATATTGCTACAAAAGCAGTTGCTGGAGAGGTTGTAGATGGACCATTTCGATCTGCGCAAGCAACTGTAGCTGAAAGTGGCTTACAAGATAAAGTAGATGTGCGTAAAGGGAATGGATTAGCTGTTATAGCGCCAGGAGAAGTAGATGTAATTACGGTTGCTGGAATGGGCGGAGCGTTAATTCGTGACATTTTAGAAAGTGGTAAAGAAAAATTAGTAGGTGTAACGCGTTTAATTTTACAGCCGAATATTGCAGCGCATCACATTCGTGAATGGTTTATTGAGAATGGATGGGAGCTTATCCATGAAAAAATCGTAAAAGAAGATGGGAAAATTTACGAAATTTTAGTAGGGGAGCGCGGAAACATCGACCTTCCTTATTCCGAAAATAAACAAGCTGAATTGTTTATGGGACCATTTTTAATAAAAGAAAAAAGTGAAGCTTTCGTTGAAAAATGGGAAGGGGAATTGAAAAACTTCCAAAATATTTTAAAACAGTTAGAACGTGCGGCTGATTCTGAAGAAACAAAAGCGAAGCGTGCGAAAGTCGAAGCGAAAATGAAAATGATAGAGGAGGTTTTATCATGAGTAAAACTCCAAATGGCCATGAAATTATTTCTTTATTTGAAAGTATGTATCCAAAGCATTTGGCGATGGAAGGAGATAAGATTGGACTGCAGATTGGAGCGCTTAATAAGCCTGTACAACACGTATTAATTGCGTTAGATGTAACGGAAGAAGTTGTGGATGAAGCAATACAATTAGGAGCGAATGTCATTATTGCTCATCACCCTTTAATTTTTAACCCGTTAAAAGCGATTCATACAGATAAGGCGTATGGGAAAATTATTGAAAAGTGTATTAAAAATGATATTGCAATCTATGCAGCGCATACAAATGTGGATGTTGCTAAGGGCGGAGTAAATGATTTACTTGCTGAGGCGTTAGGATTGCAAGATACAGAAGTTTTGGCATCGACATATGCAGAAGAAATGAAAAAAATTGTTGTGTTTGTACCTGAAACTCATGAAGAAGAAGTAAGAAAAGCATTAGGAGACGCAGGTGCTGGTCATATCGGCAATTATAGCCACTGTACGTTTAATAGCGAGGGTACAGGCACGTTTGTACCTCAAGAGGGGACAAATCCTTATATCGGGGAAACTGGGCAGTTAGAACGCGTAGAAGAAGCACGAATCGAAACGATTATTCCAGCTTCACTACAGCGAAAAGTGATTAAAGCAATGGTGACGGCGCATCCATATGAAGAAGTAGCATATGATGTGTACCCACTTGATAACAAAGGCGAAACATTAGGGCTTGGAAAAATAGGATATTTACAAGAAGAAATGACACTTGGACAGTTTGCAGAACATGTAAAGCAATCATTAGATGTAAAGGGTGCACGAGTTGTTGGGAAATTAGATGATAAAGTGCGCAAAGTAGCTGTACTGGGTGGCGATGGTAACAAATACATCAATCAAGCTAAATTTAAAGGAGCGGATGTATATGTAACAGGAGACATGTATTATCATGTTGCTCATGATGCGATGATGCTCGGTTTAAATATAGTTGACCCAGGACATAACGTTGAAAAAGTAATGAAGCAAGGTGTGCAAAAGCAATTACAAGAAAAAGTGGATGCAAAGAACTTTAATGCACACATTCATGCTTCGCAATTACATACAGATCCATTTACATTTGTATAAGAAAAATAAAAAACCGTTGCTCATATAGGCAACGGTTTTTATTATTGTTCTTTTTTCACTTTTACACGAGGTAATATTTTTTGTAACGGTACTTTTCGAACTCTCTCCCATGTAGCGGGATTCATTGGATCATATTGATCTAAGAAAGCGATAACTTCTTTTGTAATTGGAGTTGGAGTAGAAGCACCTGCTGTAACAGCTACGTTTTCTACACCTTGTAGCCACTCTAACTTAATCTCACTTACGTCTGCGACGCGGTACGCTTTCGTACCAGCGATTTCTTGTGATACCTGTGCTAAACGGTTTGAGTTGTTACTTTTTGGATCACCAACAACAATTGTTAAGTCTGCAACATCAGCTTGTTTAGCAACAGCTTCTTGGCGAACTTGAGTTGCTAAACAAATTTCTTTATGAAATTCTGCTGTTGGGAATTTCTTCTGAATATCCTCCATTAAATGCTGGACATCCCATTGGCTCATCGTTGTTTGATTCGTAACTAAAATTTTATCCGTTGGGATTTCTAATGTTTCTAAATCAGCGGCTCTTTCGATAAGATGAACGATGTCAGGTGCAATACCAACCGCACCTTCTGGTTCAGGATGATTTTTTTTACCGATATAAATGATATGGTAACCTTCAGCTTTCTTTGCTTCAATAAGGTCATGCGTTTTTGTAACATCTGGACAAGTGGCATCGATTGTCGTTAAACCTTTTTCTTTTGCACGCTGTTTAACTTCAGGAGAAACACCGTGAGCAGTAAAGATAACAGTACCAGAATCAATTTGATCTAAAATATCTAATCGACTTGGGCCGTCTAATGTAATGATGCCATCTTCTTCGAATGCATCTGTTACATGTTTGTTGTGAACAATCATACCTAAAATGTAAATAGGTCTTGGTAATGATGTATCTAATGCGGCGTTACGTGCAATAACCATCGCGTCCACAACACCGTAGCAATAACCACGAGGGGAAATTTTAACAATTTTCATATGAGTAATCCTCTCCTTCTAAACAAGGGATACTTTTGTGCATAGTCTTTTATATTATAAAGGAGGAGTGGATAGAAAACAAAGGATTGTTATACATATAGTTTTGGTTTTGTTGCTATTTTTTGAACAGGCTCCTCTCGTAATTCTTTTTCTATGACTGGCTCAATCACTATTTTTTTTCTTTTTCTTTTTTTTTGTGGAGGAGGCGGAGTTGCTACCTCAACCTTTTCTGTTATGTCTTTAGCTTGATCTTCAGTCGGATCTTCTTCCGTACTTTTTCCAGAGGTGAGGATTTTAACAATGCTTGGTAGGTTACGCATAATAGGACCGTACTGTTCGACGACAGGGCTTACAGATTGAACGACTTGGGATACCTTTTCGATATTGTTTATCATATTAGTTGGATTCGAAATTAAATTCGCAAAAAAACTGCCGATGCCGCTACTTGCTGCTGCTGTAGTTGCTGCACCGCCGCGCATTTCATTTGATTCATACATTTGAGGGGGGATCCTTTGCTCTGGATGCTGCTGCATGTATGGTTGATATTGTTGTGAGTATTGTTGTGAGTATTGCTGCGGGTATTGTTGAGGGTATTGTTGTTGATATTGGGGCGGCGGTTGCTGGTGCATCATTGGCGGCGGTCCTTCCATTTGTCGATAAGGCGGAACCATTTGCATGAAAGGCTCGGTTGGATCGTGTTTTTTAAAGAGTTTAGCAAGGAACCCTTTCTTTTTTTGTGCCATCGGTGGTAGCTGTGGAATTGGATATGGTGTATAAGGTTGCTGTCCTTGATTCGGATACATTTGCCTTGTGGGTGATTTTGGAAACATGTGAGAAATCCTCCTTTCTTCAGTTAGGTATATACACATACAATATGCAATAAGAGGGAAGAAGGTTAGTTTTTGAAGGGAAAACCTAAACTAAAGATGGATTTTACTTGTAGATTTCGATATAATGTAGACTTGACTGATTTGTGCGCGCAGTAGAAATTTAGAAAGAAGGTGTAACTTATGACACAACAAACTTTTACACAGTATGATTTTAAACCATTTTTAATAGATGCAGTTCGTGAACTACGCTTTACAGAGCCGACAGGAATTCAAAAGAAAATTTTCCCGGTCGTGAAAAAAGGTGTAAGTGTAATTGGACAATCCCAAACAGGTTCTGGGAAAACACATGCATACTTACTTCCTACATTGAACCGAATTAATGCAAGTCGTGAAGAAGTACAACTTGTTATTACAGCGCCTACTCGTGAGTTAGCACAACAAATTTACGAAGAAATCGTGAAATTAACAAAGTTTTGTGCGGAAGATCAAATGATTACAGCACGTTGTTTAATTGGTGGAACTGATAAACAACGATCAATTGAAAAGTTGAAAAAACAACCTCATATTGTAGTTGGAACACCAGGACGTATTAAAGATTTAGTAGAAGCGCAAGCATTATTTGTTCATAAAGCAAATACTATTATTGTCGATGAAGCAGACTTAATGCTTGACATGGGATTCATTCATGATGTAGACAAAATTGCATCACGCATGCCTAGAAACTTGCAAATGCTAGTTTTCTCTGCAACAATTCCTCAAAAACTAAAACCGTTTCTGAAGAAATATATGGAGAATCCAGAGCATATTCATATCAATCCAAAACAAGTTGCGGCTGGGAATATTGAGCATTATTTAGTACCTTCTAAACATCGTAACAAAATCGATTTAGTGAACAAAATGTTGCTACAATTTAAACCGTATTTAGCAGTTGTTTTCACGAATACGAAGAAGATGGCGGATCAGGTTGCTGACGGATTAATGGAACGTGGCCTAAAAGTTGGACGAATTCACGGAGATTTATCACCGCGTGATCGTAAAAAAATGATGAAACAAATTCGTGATCTTGAATTCCAATATATTGTTGCAACTGATTTAGCAGCACGTGGTATTGATATTGAAGGAATTAGTCATGTTATTAACTACGAACTTCCATCAGATTTAGATTTCTTCGTTCACCGTGTTGGAAGAACAGCACGTGCGGGGCATTCAGGTATTGCAGTGACGATTTATGATCCAGCAAACGAAGAAGCGTTAGATAGTTTAGAAAAACAACGTCATATTGAGTTTAAGCATGTAGAGTTACGTGGAGATGAGTGGGCGGATTTAGGTGAACGTCGTCGTCGTAAGAGCCGTAAAAAACCAAATGATGAACTTGACGTTATGGCAACGAAAGTTATTAAAAAGCCGAAAAAAGTAAAACCAAACTATAAACGTAAACTTGCAACAGAACGTGACAAAGTGAAGAAAAAATATAGCCATAAAAAAAGATAAGGGGAGCCCCCTTATCTTTTTTTATCCGGCTATTTGCGGGATGAAAATCAGTGGAGGATGGAAAAAACACTGATTAAAGTTTTGGTGTAGCTAGTTACAATTTGCGTAGTGTTTTAGGAACAAACAATTCACTACATATTTCTACAAATTATGCTATCATTATATCTATTGTATATTGAAGAGGTGATTGTATGTTAAAGATTGGATCTCATGTTTCTATGAGTGGTAAGAAAATGTTATTAGCAGCAAGTGAAGAGGCTGTTTCATACGGTGCAACGACGTTTATGATTTATACAGGTGCACCGCAAAATACACGAAGAAAACCAATTGAAGAATTGAACATAGAAGCAGGAAGAAAACATATGGAACTAAACGGTATTGAGGAAATTATCGTACATGCGCCATATATTATTAATCTTGGGAATACGACAAAGCCAGAAACATTCCAATTAGGTGTAGACTTCCTTCGCATGGAAATTGAAAGAACATCGGCATTAGGTGTAGCGAAACAAATTGTTCTTCACCCAGGTGCGCACGTTGGTGCAGGAGCGGATGCTGGTATTCAACAAATTATTAAAGGGCTTAATGAAGTATTAACGCCAGAGCAGACGGTTAACATTGCATTAGAAACGATGGCAGGAAAAGGAACAGAATGCGGTCGTAGCTTTGAAGAAATTGCAAAGATTATTGATGGTGTCAAATATAATGAAAAATTATCAGTATGCTTTGATACGTGTCATACGCATGATGCAGGATATGATATTGTAAATGATTTTGACGGCGTATTAAACGAATTTGATAAGATTGTTGGTATTGATCGTTTGCAAGTACTTCATATTAATGATAGTAAAAATGTATGCGGCGCAGGAAAGGACCGTCATGAAAATATCGGCTTCGGTCATATCGGTTATAAAGCGTTACATCATATTGTGCATCACCCGCAGTTAATGCACGTACCAAAAATTCTTGAAACACCATATGTAGGTGAAGATAAAAAAGATAAGAAGCCACCATATAAATTAGAAATCGAAATGCTGAAAAATGGTACTTTTGATGAAGGAATTCTTGAGAAAATTAAAGCGAAATAAGCAATAAGGAGGGGATTTTCCCCTCCTTATTTTAGTAGTTGCTGAAATAAAGTATTTACTTGTTGGGCAGTAGCAGGGGAGGTTACTTTTGCTATTTGTTTTAAGAGCTCTAGCCGTTCGTCATTATCGTAAATGTTAATATTCTTACCTTTCATAAGTAAAACAATTTGATCCGCTTGTGCAGTCGTAATAGAAACTTCATACTCTTTACTATATTTCAATAACTCTTTTGTAGAAATATGATTTAATTTTTTATTTACAAGTTGTTTAATGAGGTTCATCGAGTTATCCTCCTTCACATGTTCTTCTATCGAAATATATGAGTACGTAGCTTGTACATATTCGTATAGAGCTTCTTTTTCATGAGAAAAAGAAGCGTATGTTATAATATAAGGACAAAACCATAGAAAAAGAGTATAGGGAGGACTTATGGAGCAGAAGCAACATCGAAAAGAAAGTGTTATCCATCTTATTTATCGTTTAGTTATGATTATTTTTGGAGCAGCATGCGCAGCGGTAGCGATTGAACTATTTTTAATGCCAAATAAAATTATTGATGGTGGAATTATTGGTATTTCTCTTATGTTAGATTATCTTACTCCTAATATTTGGTGGTTAAGTTTCTCTACTTTAGTCGTTATTCTCAATATCCCATTTATGTATTCGGGTTATAAGCAAATCGGAAAAACGTTCATGCTATCTTCAGCGTTCGGTATTGTAGCTTTAGCGTTTATTGAATCAACGTTACATGCTGTGCCGCCATTTACAACAGAGCCGATTTTAGCGACAGTGTTTGGTGGTCTTATTTTAGGTCTTGGTGTAGGGCTCGTTATTCGCCATGGTGGATCAATGGATGGAACAGAAATTATGGGTATTTTATTAACGAAGAAATTACCTTTCTCTGTTGGCGAATTTGTAATGTTTGTGAACTTATTTATTTTTGCATGGGCAGCATTTGTATTTGGTGTTGAGCAAGCTATGTATTCTGTTATGACGTACTATATCGCATTCAAAACAATTGATACAGTCATTCAAGGCTTAGATGAAACGAAAGCAGTTTTAATTGTATCAGATCAATATGAGGAAGTATCAAATGCGATTTTGCATCGTCTTGGTCGTGGAACTACAAAGCTTGTAGCGAAAGGCGGTTACACGGATAAAGAAAAAGAAGTTATTTATGCAGTTGTAACGCGTCTGGAAGTGACAAAGTTAAAATCAATTGTGTATGAAATTGATGCGAATGCGTTTGTTACGATTATGAATACACAAGAGACAAATGGTGGCAAGTTTAAATCGGCTATCCACTAGAAAATTTATCCAGTAAAAGCCCTCGCTAATCGTTAGGGGATAGCCTCATCTGATTAAGGTTTCATTTTATAGGAATATTTTTCGAAAGCAGAGGATTTTTCTCTGCTTTTTGTTATAATAATAAGGTTTCTTGAAAAAATTGATATATTTTAGGCAGATTGGTTTACAACTATAATAAGCTGTACTATAATTCAAATAGATATAAATCGGAATCATTCTGAATTAAAATAGGTGAGATGCTATGAATAATATATTAGAAATAGAAGGATTGTCATTTCGATATGAAGATCGAAATGTGTTAGAAGATATTAATTTGCAAGTTCCGAAGGGAGCTTTTTTAGGTTTAGTTGGGCCAAATGGCTCTGGAAAATCAACTTTGCTAAAATGTTTATTAGGCGTTTTAAAGCCAAAACAGGGAAGTATTCGTTTGTTTGGTGTTGATAGTAAGAAGTTTAAAGAATGGAACAAAGTTGGTTATGTGTCGCAAAAGGCAAATAGCTTTAATTCTGGTTTTCCGGCCACTGTTTTTGAAGTTGTATCAATGGGACTCGTTTCGAAAAAAGGGCTGTTTCGCTTTTTTACGAAAAACGATAAGGAAAAAGTAGAAAAAGCGATTGCTGATGTAGGGATGAGTGCGTTTCAAGGGCGCAATATCGGAGAACTTTCTGGTGGACAACAACAGCGTGTATTTATTGCTCGTGCGCTCGTTAGTGATCCTGAATTACTTATTTTGGACGAGCCCACTGTTGGAATCGATGTGAAGAATGTTGAAAGTTTTTATGAGATATTAGAGGATTTAAACAAAAGGTTAGGAATCACATTAATTCTCGTTACTCATGATATGGGAGCTGTTACAGAGAAGGTAACACATGTTGCATGCTTAAACCAACATCTACATTTCCATGGAAATGTAGAGAAGTTCCGAGAGTTAGAAGATGCAGAAATGTCCGTCTTATATGGACATCATGTTCATCGTTTAGAACACGAGCATCACGGGAGGATATAATGATACAAGATTTTTTACAATATGACTTTTTACGTAACTCTTTATATGCAGGAATTTTAATAGGACTTGTTGCACCGCTTATCGGTGTATTTGTTGTCATTCGCCGTATGTCGCTTATTGCGGATGCATTAAGTCATGTGACATTATCGGGTATTGCTGCAAGTTTACTACTAGAAAAAACAATTTTCACAGGAGGATTTTTAAATCCGTTATATATGGGAATGATTTTTTCTATTGGTGGGGCGTTACTAATTGAAAAATTACGTACTGTATATAAACATTATCAAGAATTAGCAATTCCGATTATTCTTTCAGCAGGAATGGGGATTGGGGTTATCTTTATATCACTTGCAAATGGATTTAACACTGATTTATTTAGTTATTTATTTGGGAGTGTAAGTGCTGTAACAAGTACAGATTTAATAATCATCGGCATTGTAGCAATTGTTGTTATTGTAACGATTACTTTATTATACAAAGAGTTATTTTTACTATCGTTTGATGAGGAATATGCTGTATCAACCGGTTTGAGTGCAAAGTGGATTCATTTTATTTTCATTATATTGGTTGCTCTTGTCATTGCAGTATCAATGCGTGTAGTAGGGGTTCTTCTCGTATCATCATTAATGACGTTACCAGTTGCAGCAAGTATTCGTATTGCGAATGGATTTAAACAAACAATTTTCTTTTCCATTTTATTTGGTGAAATTGCAGTAATTGGTGGAATGTTTGCTTCATATCAACTTGATCTAGCGCCAGGTGGTACAATTGTTATGATAGCAGTTCTTATTTTAATTGGTGCGATTTTATGGAAAAAGAAAAAAACTGCATAAAGTAGGGATAGATATGAATCTAACAGAAGCTTTACGCCTAATGAAAGATAAAGGATACAAACATACTGGGAAAAGGGAAGAAATGCTCAGGTTATTTGCAGCTCACAATCGTTATTTAACGGCGAAAGACGTTTTAGAGCATATGAAGGATGATTATCCAGGTCTTAGCTTTGATACGATTTATCGTAACTTAACGGTGTTTGCTGAAATCGGTGTTTTGGAGCAAACGGAATTAAATGGTGAAAAACATTTTCGTTTTACATGTTCTATTATGGAACATCATCATCATTTTATTTGTTTAGATTGTGGGGGGACGAAAGAGATTACTTCCTGCCCGATGGATTTTATGAATAAAGATTTTAACGGTTATGAAGTAACTGGTCATAAGTTTGAAATATACGGCCGTTGTCCAAAATGTGCAAAATAAGAACTCGTCGGTTACACAACTGACGAGCTTTTTTTACGTAAAAAAGAAGGTTGCCACAATATTTGTGGGCAACCTTCTTTTTATTGTTCTTGTGTTTCTTTTTCTTTTTCTTTTTCTTTTTCTCGTTCAGCAGCCATTTCAGCAGCAATTACGTCGATTTCTTTTTTCAGTTCTTCTACCATGATTTCTTCTGGTACTTTACGAACAACTTGCCCTTTACGGAATAATAATCCTTCTCCACGTGCACCGGCGATACCGATATCAGCTTCACGAGCTTCACCAGGACCGTTTACAGCGCAGCCAAGTACTGCAACTTTAATTGGTACTTTTAGTGTAGAGATGTATTCTTCTACCTCGTTAGCGATGCTAATTAAATCGATTTCAATACGACCGCAAGTTGGACAAGAAATAAGTGTTGCTGCATTAGATGCAAGGCCGAATGACTTTAATAGCTCACGCGCAACTTTTACTTCTTCAACTGGGTCAGCACTTAATGAAATACGTAGTGTATTTCCGATGCCTTTATTTAAGATTGCTCCAAGACCAGCGGCACTTTTTACAGTTCCGGCAAATAATGTTCCAGATTCTGTAATACCTAAATGTAATGGGTAATCAAAAGCACGAGCAGCTTTTTCATATGCTTCAATTGCTAAGTTAACATCAGAGGCTTTCATAGATACGATAATATCGTGGAAATCTAAGTCCTCTAAAATTTTAATGTGATGTAGGGCACTCTCGACCATACCATCTGCAGTTGGGTATCCGTACTTTTCTAAAATGTGACGCTCTAATGAACCTGCGTTTACACCGATACGGATTGGAATACCGCGTTCTTTCGCTGCATTTACAACAGCTTCTACTTTATGGCGACGACCAATGTTACCTGGATTGATACGTACTTTATCAATGCCACCTTCAATTGCTTTTAAAGCAAGGCGATAATCAAAATGAATATCAGCAACAAGTGGAATGTTGATTTGTTTTTTAATATCAGCAATAGCATTTGCTGCGCGTTCGTCTGGAACAGCAACACGAACGACTTGACAGCCAGCTTCTTCTAAACGTTTAATTTCAGCAACTGTTGCTTCAACATCATGTGTTTTTGTTGTTGTCATACTTTGTATAATTAATTCATTATTACCGCCAATTGTTAAATTACCGACTTTAACTGGACGTGTTTTTGTACGATGAGTCATTTCATTCACGAATAGATCGCTCTCCTTATAAAAGAAGTTTCTTATTTAGTCCCACATATCAATGATAGTATACGTGATACAGGGCTATAGAAACCGAAGTGCTCGGTTTCACTTTTACTATTGTATCAGCGCCTTTATGTAATTGACAAGGATTAAGTGATTGCTTATTGATATAACGGGAATTTATAAGACTTTCCAATTTGTATTTTTGTAGCAGATGTACTTTTGTTTAGTTGTTTAAAGTCATCAATTACCTTCTCAATGGAAGGGATTTTTTTCTTGTTAATTTGTTCGGTAATAGAAAGAACTGTCTCACCTGTTTTGACTTCAATTGTTTTATAAGTGACATCTGTTTCTTTTTCTGCTTTGTTCTCTTTATTTTGTTTTGTATCTGTGCTTTCTTGTTTTATTGTTTGGGCAGCGGTTGTTTTTTTATATGAACTTAACATCGGTAAAGTGCCGATTTTTATATCGTAATAAAATATATAACCAAGAACAAGCACGAATAAGAATATACCTAATCTCTTCATATTCTTCACTCCTTTGCTAGGAATATATGCTTGTCCAAAAAAAAAATGCCTATTTAGGCATTTTTTTCGTTCTTATTTTTCTTTCGGTTTTGGAACTTCTTTAATCGTTAAGTAAAGAACAATTAAAACAACTGCGATATAAATGAATGTTGAACCAGGTACAACAATTTTGAATAGATCCATAATCATAAAGAAGATTGTTGGAATTGTGTAGCTGTATGCAGTTAATGTCCATACTTGCTTATAAGATAATTTACGTTGACCGCTCATAGCAGAACCTATAAATGCAAGTAAAGTAATTCCTAAGAAAGTAATAAACAATTGGAATAGGTATACTAACACGCCGATAACAGCTAGTAAAATTGGATAAATACTATCGAATACAGAAATGAAATCTTGCAAATCTTTCTTCTCAAGAGATGTCCCTAATAAATCATTATAGGAGTATGTTTGTGTTTGACCATTTCCTATAGAAACTACTTTATCTTTTAAAATAAATAAACCAGTTTTGTTTTGATATGTTTCTATATCTGTTGTATTTGGATCAAATACGAAAAGAGCATCTCCCTCTTCCTTTAGAATAGGTTGTTCAATATCTGCTTTTAGTTCACCGTTTTCGATTTTAAAATCAGGTAAATCTTTTTCAATTGCTTGATTTACCATGGTAACACTATCTTGAATAAAGCTACCGTAAAAGAATGTTCTTGGAATAGTAGTGATTAGACAAAGTAGCATAATATACAAAATGGTTTTTCCGATTTTTTGAAAACGGAATAGCGCCATATCTTTAGGCGAATATACGCTTTTTGCTAATTGGGTAAATATGGACATAGATTCACTTCCTTTATGTATGTATAAAATCATTGTAACGTAGGAATCTAGAGAATCTCAAGATATATTATATTTACATATAGTGGAGATAACTAAATTTCTTTTTATTAATTTTCTTCTTTTATATGAGAAAAATACAATTGACACTTTTCTTTTCCATATGGTAAATTTATCTTACATTTCTTAAAGGATATATCTGATAGGAATTCCTTTATTTGATATGTTGTTACATACATAATTGTGGACCCTTAGCTCAGCTGGTTAGAGCAGACGGCTCATAACCGTCCGGTCGTAGGTTCGAGTCCTACAGGGTCCATATCCATTTCACATGTTTATTATGTCAGCGGGAAGCTTCCTTGTAGAAGGGAGCTTTTTTTACGGAATATATGAGCATTTTAATTGAAAAGAAGTGGGATTTTTGCTACGTTAATGATAGCAAGACAATGTGATTTATTTGTTTGCACCCTATGGCAATTAGGGTAGAATGAAGTTGTATGTCACTTAAGTGGCAATACATAAACTGGGAGGAATATAACAATGGCAAAACACGAATTACCAAACTTACCTTATGCGTATGATGCTTTAGAGCCTCACTTTGACAAAGAAACGATGAACATCCATCATACAAAACACCATAACACGTACATTACAAACTTAAACGCTGCTTTAGAAGGTCATGCAGAATTAGCTGACAAAAGCGTAGAAGAATTAGTTGCAAACTTAAACGAAGTACCAGAAGCAATCCGTACAGCAGTACGTAACAATGGTGGCGGACATGCTAACCATACATTCTTCTGGACAATCCTATCTCCAAATGGCGGCGGACAACCAGTAGGTGAACTTGCAACTGCAATTGAAGCGAAATTTGGTAGCTTCGATGCATTCAAAGAAGAATTCGCAAAAGCTGGCGCAACTCGTTTCGGTTCTGGTTGGGCTTGGTTAGTAGTAAATAATGGTGAGTTAGAAGTAACAAGCACGCCAAACCAAGATTCTCCTTTAACTGAAGGTAAAACTCCAGTTGTTGGTTTAGATGTTTGGGAACATGCTTACTACTTAAATTACCAAAACCGTCGTCCGGACTACATCGGTGCATTCTGGAACGTTGTAGATTGGAACGCTGCTGAAAAACGTTACCAAGAAGCAAAATAATTATAGAAAAAAAGCTAGGAGAATTCTCCTAGCTTTTTTCTATGCTTTCCTTTTACATAATTGGGCTTGTCTTTGGAAGACTAGAACATGAAGTAAAGGAGAGTTGTGTATGAAGTGGAAACATATAATTGGTGACGTTGAAGTGAATCGGGATTTAGTGTTATTGCTCCTTATTGGAGGTTTATACACGCTCGCAATTTCTTTATCGAATACGTTTGTTAACATTTATTTATGGAAACAAACACAAAATTATGTGAATCTTGGCTTGTATAATTTGGCCAGCGTTGTATTACAGCCTCTCACATTTCTTATAGGTGGGAAATTAGCGAAGCGTATTGATCGCTCAATCTTGTTACGAATAGGTGTAGGCACGTTAGCTATTTTTTTTATCGTTGTTTTAGTAGCGGGAAAAAGCGCTTCTCACTATATTTTATTAATGGGGGCTCTTTTAGGAGTCGGATATGGTTTTTACTGGCTCGCATTTAACTTATTAACATTTGAGATTACAGAACCAGAAACAAGAGATTTCTTTAACGGATTTCTTGGACTTCTTACATCCTTCTCTGGCATGATTGGACCGATAGCAGCTGGGTACACAATTTCACGTATGGAAAAATGGAGTGGCTATACGGTCATATTCTTTCTTTCGTTACTGTTATTTGCAATTGCTGTCATTTTAAGTTTTTTTGTATCTAAGAGAGAATGTGAAGGACGGTATGAAATTGTACAAGTATTGAAAGAACGGCAGATTGATAAAAATTGGGGGAGAATTACACGTGCTCATTTTTTCCAAGGGTTGAGAGAGGGAACGTTTATTTTTGTGATTTCAGTGTACGTGTATTTAGCAACTGATAGCGAGCTCGCATTAGGGAAGTATAGCTTAGTAAATTCGGCTGTATCATTTGTGTGTTACTATTTAGTTACTCGTATGTTAAAGAAAGAATGGCGAAAAAAAGCAATTTTGCTTGGAGGCATTATTTTATATGCTGTCGTATTTTTAGTTATATTCAATGTTACATACGCAAAATTACTTATTTATGCAGCGTGTATTGCGATTGCATACCCAATTTTGCTCGTTCCGTACGGGTCCATGACTTATGATGTTATTGGCAGAGCGAAAAATGCGAGAGAGTGGCGTGTAGAGTATGTAGTTGTCCGGGAGTTATGGTTAAATGCAGGAAGAATTTGCTCGATTTTAAGTTTTTTATGTGCTGTACTATTCTTTCCGCCTGAAAAAAGTATACCTTACTTATTATGTATTTTAGGTGCAGGACATTTTCTTATTTATTTTGCAGTTAAAAATGTCAAATATGATGAGGGAAATGCGAGTAAAACAAGTGTTGTAACGCAAGCAACTGCGCAGAATCAAACAGAACCAGAAGGTTAACTTCTCGGTTGTTTTATGCTAGAATAGAAAAAGATGTAAGACAGCAGTGAGGACACCTGTATGAAGGTGTCCCTTTCACATTACATAGCTGTTGGTAGAGGGGGTTTGTATGAGCAAGAAGCAGAAACAACAAAAGAAAAAGACTCACGTTCCTTTTCGGTTAAACGTGCTGTTTTTCTGCGTGTTTTTAATGTTCTCCGCGGTTATTGTAAGGCTTGGATATGTACAAATTGTTCGCGGTGAAGAATATAAGAATGAAGTGGAGAGGCAAGAGAACTCGACGATAAGTAATCCTGTACCACGTGGGAAAATATTTGACCGTTTTGGGCGACCTGTAGTAGATAATGCAGCTGTACGTACGATTACATTTACAAAAATGAAAGGATCAACTGCGGAGGCTCGCTTAGAAACAGCGAAAAAGCTGGCAGATTTGATTGAAGTACCGACTGATAAATTAACAGATCGCGATAAAAAAGATTATTGGCTTGCTATGCATAAAGAGGAAGCTAAAGAAAAGATTACGAATAAAGATCGTCAAGAGTTAAAAGATAAAAAAATTGACGATAAAGAATTAGATGAACGTCAACGAAGTCGTGTGACAGAAGAAGAAGTGAATCAATTATCCGCAAAAGATTTAGAAATACTAGCGGTTAAGAGTAAAATGGACGGCGGATATGCAATGACACCTCAAGTCATTAAGAAAGATGCCACAGAACAAGAATATGCGATTATTAGTGAAAACCTAGCAGCATTACCGGGTGTAGATACGAATGTTGATTGGGATCGAAAGTATATTTATGATGATTTATTCCGAAGTGTACTTGGCGGAGTGTCGACATCAGATGAAGGTTTACCGAGAGAGAGATTAGATTACTACCTTGTTCGTGATTATAATCGAAATGACCGCGTAGGAAAAAGTTATCTTGAGCAGCAATATGAAGATAGTTTGCACGGTAATAAAGCAGAAGTGAAAAATATTACAGATAAAAACGGTAATATTTTAGAAACGATTAATGTATCAAAAGGGCAAAGTGGTAATAATCTGAATTTAACAATTGATATGGAATTACAAAAGCGTGTAGAAGAAATTATCACTAAAAATTTATTGAGATATAAAGGGGGACAACCTCTTTTAGATCGTGCATTCGTTGTAATGATGAATCCAAAAAATGGTGAAGTTTTATCTATGGCAGGGAAACAGTTAGTGGAAGAGAATGGCGAAACGAAAGTGCAAGATTTCGCATTAGGAACGATGACAAGCTCTTATCCGATGGGATCAACTGTAAAAGGTGCGACAGTACTTACAGGATATCAAACAGGTGCAATTCAACCGGGTTCAGTTCAGCTTGATGAACCAATCAGATTAAAGGGAACGCCACAAAAATCTTCGTGGAAGACGATGGGATATATTAATGATTTAACAGCATTAAAAATGTCTTCTAACGTATATATGTTTAAAACGGCGATGAATCTCGCAGGTGTTCAATATGTGAGAGGTGGTACGTTAGATATACCACAAAAAGCATTTGATACGATGCGTTATTATTTCGGACAGTTTGGACTTGGCGTAAAAACAGGTATTGATTTACCGAATGAATCTGCGGGTCAAACAGGTAGAGGAAATCAGCCAGGTTTCCTATTAGATTTATCAATTGGACAGTATGACACGTATACACCACTTCAATTAGCACAGTATGTTTCCACAATTGCAAATGGTGGTTATCGCATGCAGCCACAAGTTGTAAAGGAAATTAGTCAACCGGCAGTGAAACCAGAAGAAACTGGAAAAGTTGTTCATTCAATGGAACCGAAAGTACTAAACCGTATTGATATGCCTGAATCACAAATTAAACGTGTTCAGGAAGGATTTAGACAAGTGTTTAACGATTCTGGTGGTACAGCTACGAAATACTTTGCAGGCGCACAATATAAAGCTGCTGGTAAAACAGGTACAGCTCAAACTGTGTATGGCGGAGATAAAGAGATTGGTAGAAAGGCAAACGGTGAGCGTAAAGAAACATATAACTTAACGTTAGTAGGTTATGCGCCACTTGAAGACCCTGAAGTAGCATTTTCTGTTGTTGTACCTTGGGTAGATGATAAATCAGGTATTAACGGATATATTAGCCGTGACATTATGGACGCGTACTTTGATTTGAAAAAAGTAGAAAATGGCGAAGCTTCAAAAGAGGAAATAGATAATAAAAAGAAAAATAAAGAGCAAGATGATGAATAAAAAAGTTGTAAAAAAAGCACACTATCTGAAAAGATAGTGTGCTTTTTTTTATGGTTTATGCATACGTTTTAATAAAGTGGACAAGCATATCATATCGGAAAATTAAGAGGCCTCACAAATGATACTCATGCATCCCTCTGAAGGATAGCGGTTTTATGGACCAATCATCAGTGAAAATGAACAATGGCTACGGATTAAAGTTTTACCTAATGTTGATTCTTGTGGAACTTTACAAAACTTTTACAAACAATTAAAACCGAATTAATAGTTTAGCAGTATTCTTATATCTGTAATCCTGTTATTTCCGGTTACTTCTAGGAGGAAGAACACGTGAAATGGATAAGTGCATCGATTAAAGTTTTCATACTGTCGACATGTTTTCTTTATGTTGGCACGTCTACTGCATTTGCTGTGAATGAAATGGGAGAAGTGAGAGTTGATGGATCCTCAACAGTTTTCCCTATTATAGAAGCAGTAGCGGAGGAATATACAAAGGTGCATCCAAACGTGAAGATTTCCATCAGTGTTTCTGGAACAGGAGGAGGATTTAATCGTTTCAGTAAAGGAGAAGTAGATATAAATAATGCTTCGAGAGCAATGAAACAAGTAGAAGAAAATGAAATGAAGAAAAACTCCATTCAGTTTACACCGTTTGAAGTCGCTTACGATGGTCTTACGATCGTTGTGAATCGCCAAAATACTTGGGTAGACAATATGACGGTAGACGAGTTACGTCTATTATGGAGTGAAGATGAAAGCGAAAAGCGATGGTCACAAATTCATTCATCATGGCCACGTGAACAGGTGAAGTTTTATGCGCCAGGTGTAGACTCTGGTACGTATGATTATTTTCAAAATGTCATCTTACAAAATAGTCGCATTGTAAAAAAAGTCTCTTTGTCTGAAGATGATCAAGTTATTATGCAAGGGGTAATGAATGATAAAAATGCCATTGCTTTTGTAGGATATGCTTATTATATGGCCAATCGAGATAAGGTGAGAGCAATAAAAGTGAATGGTGTACTTCCGACGAAAGATACCATTCAATCAGGTAAGTATAAGCCATTATCTAGGCCGCTATTTGCTTATGTGAATGATGCATCTATCCGAAAAAAAATGAATGTAGCAAATTATATTGAGTTTATGATTCAACATGTTGGTGATCTCGCTGAAGAGGTTGGGTATGTAAAATTACCAAAAGAAAAATACAATGAACAGCTGCGGAGGTTAACAGAAATAAAAAGGTAATGTCAGGGTGGAGAGGGGTTTTCATCTTTGGCTCATAATGACAAAAGTCAAATTACATTTTCTGTACAACATTTGATTGAAAGAAATACAAAACAAAGAAAAAAAACGCAGCGAATCAATCGAATCGTTCCATTATTACTAAAAATAATTGCTAGCGTGTCTATTGTAACGACACTTGGAATTATTTTCACATTGGCAAATGAAACATTGATGTTTTTTCAAACAATACCATTACACTCCTTTTTGACGGGAAAAGAATGGTTACCTTTTTTTGAAGATCCTAAATTCGGTATATTACCACTTATATGTGGAACATTCCTTGTAACAGCAATTGCCATGTTCGTAGCAATTCCTATCGGTTTAGCCTGTGCTGTATTTTTAAGCGAATATGCTTCAAACGGTGCAAGGAAAGTATTAAAACCGATGTTAGAACTATTAGCAGGTATTCCGACAATTGTATATGGTTTTTTTGCATTAACAGTTGTCACACCGCTTTTACAACGGATTATACCAGATTTACAGTTTTTTAATGCGATCAGCCCAGGTATTGTTATTGGCTTTATGATGACACCTACAATTGCGTCTCTATCTGAAGACGCGATGAGAGCTGTAGCGAAAGGAACGAAAGAAGCTTCGTTAGCACTTGGAGCAACTCGGTTTGAGATGGTAAAACAAGTCGTGTTTCCTTCGGCTTTTACAGGGATTATGGCAGCGATCATATTAGCTGCTTCCAGGGCAATTGGTGAAACGATGATCGTTGTAATTGCAGCGGGATCCACACCGAATGTATCGCTTGACCCGACACAATCTATCCAAACGCTAACAGCCTATATTGTGCAAGTGAGTTTAGGTGATGCTCCGCATGGAACAATTACGTATTACAGCATGTATGCTGTAGGCGCAACGTTGTTCTTGTTTACTCTTATAATGAACATTATTTCACAGTCTATTATGCGCCGCTTTAGGAGGGTGACATAATATGCGAATGTTGAATCATAAAAAAATACAAGAAAATATGGCATCACGTTTTTTAAAAGACCGAGTTTACCAATTGTTATTTTATATAGCAATTTTGTTTTCAATAGTAATATTGCTTATTTTGCTTTTTCAAATTTTTGAAAAAGGTATAAGTTACCTTTCGTTAGATTTCTTTATAAACTTCGCTTCGCGTAATCCGAAAGAAGCTGGGATTGCTGCAGCTTTGTCAGGAACAATATTATTTATGAGTATTGTTATACCAGTCTCCTTTATATTTGGAGTTGGAACTGCTCTTTATTTAGAGCAATATGCGAAGGAATCTATATTTAAAAAGGTAATAGAAATTAATAATCAAACGTTAGCAGGAGTACCTTCCGTTGTATTTGGATTACTCGGCTTAACCATTTTTGTATATGCTCTTCATTTAGGTGAGAGTATTATTGCGGCGGCACTGACAATGAGTTTACTCGTTTTACCGACAGTTGTTGTAGCGAGTCAAGAAGCGATACGATCTGTGCCAAGTTCATTATTAGAAGCTTCTTACGGATTAGGTGCTACGAAGTGGCAAACGATGTATCAAATTGTATTGCCATATGCTTTCCCAGGAATTATAACGGGTTGTACATTAGCGATCTCAAGAGCGATTGGAGAAGCGGCACCGTTATTAGTTATCGGGGCACTTGCATTTGCAAATTATGTTCCATTTAGTATGTTTGATAGATTTACAGTTTTACCAATTCAAATTTTTAATTGGATGAGTAGGCCACAAGAAGAATTTCAGTACGTAGCTGCTGCTGGGATGATTGTTTTGTTAGGTTTGTTGCTCTTTATCAATATATTTGTCTTATGGTTACGAAATCGAAAATAAGTTGGAAATGGATGAAAGGGGAATTCAAATGGTAGCAACAGTAGTAAATGTACAGGTGAAAAACGAGGAGAAAATCGAGACTGCACCAAAGAAAGTAGTATTTGATACGAAAAACTTAAATTTATGGTACGGAGAAGACCATGCTTTAAAAGATATTAACTTAAGCATTCATGAGAATGAAGTTACAGCAATTATCGGGCCAAGTGGTTGTGGTAAATCCACGTACTTAAAAACATTAAATCGTATGGTAGAGTTAGTACCAATCGTGCGAACTACAGGTGTAATTGAATATAGAGAGCGCAATATATTTGAAAAATCATACCCAGTTGAAGAATTAAGAACTCATGTGGGAATGGTGTTCCAAAAGCCAAATCCATTTCCGAAATCTATTTATGAAAATGTAGCATATGGACCGAAAATTCATGGTATTCGTGATAAGAAAACATTGGATGAAATTGTTGAAAAAAGTTTACGTGGAGCAGCGATTTGGGATGAGTTAAAAGATCGTTTGCATGATAATGCATACGGTTTATCTGGTGGACAGCAACAGCGTCTATGTATCGCACGTTGTTTAGCAATTGAACCAGACGTTATTTTAATGGATGAGCCAACATCGGCACTAGATCCAATTTCAACATTAAAAGTAGAAGAATTAATTCAAGAGTTAAAGAAAGACTTTAGTATTGTGATCGTAACGCATAACATGCAACAAGCAGCACGTATTTCAGACAAAACTGCTTTCTTCTTAAGTGGAGAAGTTGTGGAATATACAGATACAAATAAATTATTTACGACACCTTCAGATAAGCGTACAGAAGATTATATTACAGGCCGATTCGGTTGATATCGTTGCAAGGCTAAGAGTAAATACCCTCTTAACAGAGGGTATTTCTTATTTTGCTGAGAAGGAATACTTCTCCTATTTTAAGGCTGATTACAGAGATAAGAGGCCTTACAATAGGAGATTTATATATATAATATTGAGGGGGAAGAAACGATGGTAAGAGAACAGTTTCAATGTGATTTAAAAACGTTACAGCAAAAGGTGATTGAGCTTGGAGAGCTAGCGAGGGAAGCTTTATTGCTTGCTATGGAAGGTCTTCATACAAGAGATGTAGAGAAAGCGTTAGAGGTAATAGATGGTGATTATCGTATGGATAATTTAGAAGAGGAAATAAATGATCTTGCGCTTATGCTTATTACGAAGCAGCAACCTGTAGCAAGTGATTTAAGAAGGATTTTCATTTCAATTAAAACAGCGACAGATTTAGAGCGTATTGCAGATCATGCTGTTAATATTGCGAAATCAACAATTCGTCTTGGGGAAAAAGAAGTGGTTGTTAGTTTACACAATCTTGATGAAATGTTTGCAATTGCAAATAAGATGTTACAGTTAGCGTTGGAAGCATATGAGCAAGAAAATTTAACTTTTGCGAAACAAATTGCCGAAATGGATGATTCAGTTGATGAAATATATGGGAAAGCGATTCGTGAATTTATATCTTCAGTTCCAGAACAGCCAGAAGCGATTACACAAATTACACAATTATCCTTTGTGGCGAGATATATCGAGCGTGTAGCAGATCATATTACAAATATTGCTGAAAATGTTTTTTATTTAGTAAAAGGAAAGCATTACTTATTAAATGAATAACGAAAAAAGGCAGGTGAAACATCACCTGCTTTTTTTAGTCAAAACATGACAAAAAAAGCTCGTTGTTTCCTTTAGTTTATGATGATAAGATGTATCATAATATAATGGAAAAAATAGGACATATATGTTATTCATTTCATAAGTAATATTTCACCCAACCTACAGTAAGCGCTTTCTTAGTGGGTGTTTAAAAGGTACATGTATATAGGGAGTTTTACTGCCTGTAAAAGCCTGAGTGGTCAGGGCTAATAATCAGTGAGAGATGCAGCAAAATCCCTACTAATTAAAGTTTCATTTTATACTGCTAGTTAATACGGGGTAGATAATATACATATCGTATATGAAGTTACTGAACATTATATAAGTGGAGGCTGAAGTATATGAAGGGGGTTATTTTAGCTGGAGGAAAAGGACGACGCCTTAGACCATTAACATGTAATACTCCAAAGCCGATGTTGCCATTATTAGAAAAGCCAGTTTTGGAATACAATATTGAATTATTACGTCAGCATGGTATTCGTGAAATTGCAATTACTGTTCAGTATATGAGTACAGCCATTAAGCAATATTTTGGTGACGGTAGCAAGTGGGGCGTTAACTTGTACTACTTTGAAGACTCTCCACCGCTTGGAACCGCAGGGAGCATTAAACAAGCGGAAACATTTTTAGATGAAACGTTTGTTGTGATAAGCGGGGATGCGTTAACTGATTTTCAATTATCAGAAGGAATTACGTTTCATGAACAAAAGAAAAGAATGGTAACTATGTTTGTAAAGGAAGTAGAAAATCCACTTTCATTCGGTTTAGTTGTAATGAACAAAGAACAAGAGGTTACACGATATATAGAAAAACCGAGCTGGAATGAAGTAGTCTCTAATATTGTGAATACAGGTATATATATTATGGAGCCAGAAATTTTTTCTTACATACCGCCCCGAGAATTTTTTGATTTCAGTCAAGATGTGTTTCCATTATTGGCAAATAAGAATGCGTTATTTGCATATTTGTCAGAAGGCTATTGGTTAGATATCGGTACATTTGATCAATATCGACAAGCACAATTTGATTTGTTAACGAAAAAATTGCAAGTACCTATTCCTTATACGGAAGTATTGCCGATGGTATGGATGGGGGAAGGTGTGGCGATTGGAAAAGGAACGAAAATTCACGGCCCTTCTTTTATTGGAGAAGGAGCAAAGATTGGTGCTGGAGCTGTAATTGAGCCGTACTCTATTATCGGGAAAAATAGTATTGTTTCAAGTTATTCTCACCTTCAAAAAAGTATTGTTTTTGCAAATGCGCACATTGGGCAGTATTGCGAGCTATTAGAAACGACAATAGGAGAGCATACAACGGTGGAAGATGACGTTACACTGTTTCAAAAAAGCATTGTGGCGGATCATTGTCATATAGGGAAAAGTACGGTAATTAAGCAAAAGGGAAAACTATGGCCATATAAGGCGATTGACAGCTACTCGGTAGTAGGATCGGCTGGTGTTCAAGAAAGTGAAAAGAGTGCAGGGTGGTTGCAAAAAAGCCGCATTGTAGGAAGAGGTAATGTTGAGATCACTCCTCAATTTATTGTGAAGGTTGCGATGGCGTATGGATCTCTTTTTGCCAAAGGAGAAAGTATATTAATCGGGAGTCAAGAACATATAGAAACGACTTCTTATAAAAATCTCTTTCTTCATGCGATTCATGGTATCGGGGTTCATACAATGGAATGCAAAGAAATGAACGAGTCGCTTTTTCAGTATAGTATTCAGGATTTGCAATGTGCAGGTGGGGTTTTCATTCAAGTGGAAAATGAAAAAGAGGTTGTAATAAAATTGTATGGTAAGGATGGGGTACAATTAACGTATAAGCAGCAAAAAGCGATAGAACAAGTATATATGTCTGAGTCGTTTTATTACGTATGTGAGAAGGAAATGGGACAGAATAAGCTAGTCCACGTTTCTTTACATGATTATATAGAGGCTGTATTAGAACGTATTGATATTGAAAAAATACAAAAACAGAAGTTTCATCTTCTTATTAATAAAAGAAATGATATGTTACAACATTTACTTATGCTCTTTTTGCAAAGGCTCGGATGCACAATTACATGGATTTATGCAGGGGAACAAAAGGATCATGTGAAAGCCTTGATGAAATCAAGTAAAGCAAATATGGCACTTATGTTTTCGGAGCAAGGAAATTATTTCGAGTTATATGATAATCATAGTAATATTTACCAAGGTACAGATTTTGAAGAGGTAGATATTCCAGATTTATTACTTGAATCGACAGGAAATATTTACCCAATGTCTTTGAAATTAGGAGAATGTTACCTTCTATTTTATACGCAGGATGAAAAGAAGTCGTTTCAAGCGAGATGGAAGAGAGATATTTTATATCGAATAGGAAAATTATTTGAGCTAATAGCAGTGCAGGGGAAAACATTTCTCAGCATAGTAGAGCAATCACCGCCGCTCTATCTACTTTGTGATGAAGTTGTATGTTCATGGAATGAAAAAGGAAAAATAATGAGGAAATTATTGGCTGATATGGAAAGAAAGGAAGAAGGTATATTTGAAGGAGTACAGTTCAAATATACTGAAAAAGAGTGGTCTTATATCGTTTCTGACACAAAACAACCGAAATTTTTAGTGTATTCGCATGCCAGAAACCCAGTAATAGCAAGGAAAAACATGAAAAATCTTATAGAAAAAATTAGACAATATCAAAAGGTGTAGAATTTTTATTTTAAAAGTGGTATTATAGTATAGTCTGATTTAAGTTATTAGTACTGGAGGGAATAAGAATGCGTGTGAATATTACTCTAGCATGTACAGAATGCGGAGATCGTAACTATATCTCAAAGAAAAACAAACGTAACAACGCTGAGCGTATCGAGCTTAAAAAGTATTGCAAGCGTGACAAGAAGTCTACGTTACACCGTGAAACAAAGTAAGCAGTAGGAATATTTTCCTACTGTTTCTTTTTTTATTCGATTCCGCTGTTAAAAGTGATACACTATCATCGTAGAGCAAAGTATCACTGTGAGGGGGAAAATGTGTGAGAGAAGAGAAACTACGTTTACGTAAACAAATAATAGAGCACATGAATTCTTTATCAGAAGAACGGTATACAACTTTATCAGAGCAAATTGCATTTTCGTTGTATGCGCAAAAAGAGTGGGCTGAAGCTAAAACAATCGGAATCACTCTCTCAATGGAAAATGAAGTGAATACATATCCTATTATCGAAAAAGCTTGGGAAGAGGGAAAGAAAGTTGTTGTTCCGAAGTGTAATAAAGGAACAAGAACAATGTCCTTCCGACAAATTAGTAATTTTGATCAATTAGAAACAGTGTATATGAATTTACGTGAACCAATTCCAGCGCTTACGGAAGAAGTGGGTGCAGATGACATTGATCTTCAAATCGTGCCGGGCGTAGCTTATACAGGGCGAGGAGAACGGATTGGATATGGCGGTGGCTATTATGATCGTTATCTCGTGCATTATAAAGGGAAAACGCTATCATTAGCTTATGGTTTTCAAATGGTGGAACATATTCCAGTAGAGCCGTTTGATAAAAATGTAGAAAAAATTATTACAGAAAAAGGAACAATGGTTAAAAATGGGCTTGTATAGACAAATAAAAATTGACGAGACTTTTTCTTCTTGATTATAATAAAATATGTGAACGTTTTCTTATTATAATTTTTTATAGTAAGTGAGCATAGAGGGTGATGAAATGGTATCTATTTATGATATTCAGCAATTGCTAAAGAAATTTGGTACGATTATTTATACGGGTGATCGAATTGCAGATTTACAATTAATGCAAGATGAATTGCGTGAATTAAATCAATCACAGCTAATCGATCCACAAGACTATCAAACAGCTTTATTTTTATTGAAGCAAGAAATTCAAAAAGAGCTAAATAAGAATTAGATAAAGGTAGGTAAGCAACATGGAAGAGAAATGGTTAGTTGGTGTTGACCTTGGTGGTACAACGATTAAATTAGCATTTATTAATGTGTACGGTGAAATTTTACATAAGTGGGAAATCCCTACGAATACAAATGAGCAAGGAAAACATATTACGCTTGATGTAGCGAAAGCTATTGATAAAAAGTTAGAAGAGTTAGGCGAATTGAAAAGCAAGTTAATCGGTATTGGTATGGGAGCTCCTGGTCCTGTACACGTGGCATCTGGAATGATTTACGAAGCGGTTAACTTAGGATGGAAAAACTATCCGTTAAAAGATTTATTAGAAGTAGAAACAGGATTACCTGTTGTTATTGATAATGATGCAAACTTAGCAGCGCTTGGTGAAATGTGGAAAGGTGCTGGTGAAGGAGCAAAAGATTTAATTTGTATGACACTTGGCACTGGTGTTGGCGGCGGTGTAATTGCCAATGGTGAGATTGTACACGGCGTAAGCGGTGCTGCTGGTGAGATTGGACACATTACAGTCGTTACAGAAAATGCTTTCCCATGTAATTGCGGGAAGTCTGGTTGCCTAGAAACAGTAGCATCTGCAACAGGTATTGTGCGTGTTGCTATGCAAAAAATACAAGAGACTGATAAAGAGAGTATGCTACGTTCTATGTTAGCAGAAGAAGGGCGTATTACATCAAAAGATGTATTTGAAGCGCTTGAACAAGGTGACGAGCTAGCGGGCGAAGTAGTAGAAAAAGTAGCTTCTTATTTAGGATTAGCTGTAGCGAACCTTGCTAGTACGTTGAACCCAGAGAAAATTGTTATTGGCGGTGGTGTGTCTAAAGCTGGAGATGCACTATTAGAGCCAATTCAACGTTATTTCGAGCAATATGCTTTCTCGCGTGCTGTAAAGAGCACGAAGTTAGCGATTGCAATACTTGGTAATGATGCAGGTGTTATCGGAGGAGCTTGGCTTGTAAAAAAGCACAAATACGAAGCGAAGATGGTATAAGTTGTGAAATATGAAAAGAGGAGGGGGAAACCCTTCCTCTTTTTGTGTGAAATCTTGATGAAGAATAACATGTAAATGAATTAAGCTGCTGGTGGGTACCCGTTATATAGAACAGTCATGATCGTAAACCATCCGAAAACGAGTACAGTTGCAATTGCAAAGCCGCCCGCGAATAAGTTTTTTTCGCGAAGTGTTCTAAGCGTAGCAAATACAGCTAACAGAGTGACTAGCGCAAAAATAATAACAAGGCCCATACAATATCCTCCTCTGTCTACCCATTCCTCAATATGAGTTTTTGGAATATTTACTCTTTTATATTGTACATGTTTTAAAAATGATTGTCGAGATAGCATCCTTTCTTTTCCTAAGAGAAAAAAATGTTGTATCATTGAAAGTAAGTTTAATAATTGGAGGAGATTTTCATATGAAATGGATACAAATGCCGTTAGGCCCATTACAAACGAATGCTTATATTTTAACGAATGATCAAAATGAGTGTATTATCTTTGATCCTGGTCACGAAGGAGAGAAACTCGTTACATATTTACAAGAAGAACAATTAAAGCCACTGGCTGTTTTATTAACACATGCTCACTTCGATCATATTGGTGCTGTTGATGCGGTAAGAGACGCTTTTCATATTCCTGTGTACGTACATAAAGAAGAAGCAGATTGGTTAGGCGATGCAACTGTAAATGGCTCTCAAATTTTTATGATGAATCGTAGCATTACAGCAAAACCAGCAGATCGTATTATTGATGCAGAAGGTGCATTAGCAATTGGTTCATTTAATTTTGAAATATTTGAGACGCCAGGACATTCTCCGGGCAGTATTTCTTATTATTGTAAAGAGGCGAATGCTGTATTTTCTGGAGATGTATTGTTCCAAATGAGCATCGGAAGAACAGATTTACCTGGTGGGAGTTTTGCTGAATTGATTGGAAGTATTGAAGAAAAATTATTTGTGTTACCAGATGAAACAGCGGTGTTATGTGGACATGGT
Organism: Bacillus thuringiensis; assembly: GCF_022095615.2. NCBI lineage: Bacteria > Bacillati > Bacillota > Bacilli > Caryophanales > Bacillaceae > Bacillus > Bacillus thuringiensis. The sequence goes on along the minus strand of NZ_CP155559.1, from coordinate 4,022,974 downwards.
CCAGAAACAAGCATTGGTTTTGAAAAAGAAAATAATCCATTTTTACAGTAAGGAGTCATTATGGGGATGGAGCTCATTTTTAGAAAATGGATGGAAAAAGAAAAGGATTATTCGATTTCATATAGTACATATATGAACCTTGCATTATACGCAGCGGAACATGGATACTATATGAAAGAGCGTGAAAAAATTGGAAGACAAGGGGACTTTTTTACAAGTAGCAACGTATCCTCTGTTTTTGCAAAAACATTTGCAAAGTTTTTTATTCGTCTTGTTGAAAATGGTGAAGTTGCTCCGAATATTTGTGAGATTGGCGGGGGAACAGGAAGGTTTGCCTATGATGTTTTACAAGAGTGGAAGCAAGTATCTCCAGAAACCTTTATTGATTTAAACTATTCAGTGATTGAAATGAGCCCTTTTCATAGAAACTTACAGCAGAAAAATCTTTGTTCGTTTTCTAATGTGTCCTATTATACGTCGCATAGTGAAATGGGAGAATCATTCGATGGGATTCTTTTTTCGAATGAGTTATTTGATGCATTTCCTGTTGAAGTAATTGAGAAGAGAAATGGAATATTGTATGAAGTACGTGTTACGTACACAGAGGAAGGGAAACTTGCAGAAGTATGTAGACCGTTACATAAAAGCATTGGTCGATACTTATTGAAATATAATATTCATCTTGCTGAAGGGCAGCGTTTTGAAGTACCACTTTCAATGGAAGAATATATAAAAGAAATTGCGAAATGGTTTCAAAAAGGTATATGTATTACAGTTGATTATGGATACACAAAAGAAGAATGGATGCATCCTGCACGTCAAGAAGGAAGTTTACGAGGGTATTACGAGCATAAGTTAATCCGTAATCCTTTAGCGCATCCAGGTGAAATGGATCTTACTACTCATATTCATTGGGACGAACTGAAAGAGATGTTTAGCCTGCAAGGCATGGATATAGTATGGCATAAGAAGCAATCGGAGTTTTTGTTAGCAGCAGGAATATTAGACCAGCTTACCAATCATCAAGATCGGAATCCTTTTTCTGAAACTCAAAAACAAAATCGAGCAGTTCGTTCTATGATTTTGAGCGGAGGATTAGGGAGTGCATTTGATGTTGTTATACATACGAAACATATGCAACAGTTACACTTGGAACGGTATTTAAAAGTATAAAAAACAAGACACAGCATATTTCTGTGTCTTGTTTTTTAATACGACTTATGTAGTATCATATATTTCCTCTCATGATATATATTTATATTAAAGATATGAGATGAAAAATATAAAATACGTCCTTTTTTTCTGTTTATTAGTCCCTAACCTAATAATACGCGAACGAGTTGAATAATTGTTTCGTTTTCTACTTTGTAATAAATCTCCAATCCTTTTCTTTCACTAGAAACGATTTTAGCACTTTTTAACTTTGCTAAATGCTGTGAAATTGTAGATTGTGGCATGTTTAAGCCAGTGTACATTGTAGAAACGTTGCTTGGACCACGTTCAATTAATCCTTTTACAATACATAAGCGAACAGGATGAGCAAGTACTTTCAATAATTCTGCATTGCTTTCATATAGTTCTATTTCTTTTTGAAAGGTTTCTAACATGTTCTTTTCCACCTCCGTGTGAGCTGTTATACCATACTATACATACCAAAAAATTAAAGAAAAGAAAACAGTTGTTGCAGAAAAAAAGTCCTAAAGTAAAGAAATTGTAAGAAAAGAGACTCTGATGTAAATAAAGTAGATGATTTAGCACGGTTTTGTAAAATGACATTTTTGAGTGAAAATTTCGATGCGTTTTAAAAATTGAAAGATATAGATATATTTGTAACACAATCTTACCATGATTTTCTTATTCTTTCAAATGAATATACAAAATTTTTAAAATAATAAGATAAAGGGATTGTAATGTAATATCTAGAATATAAAACAGGTTAAAAAGAAAAGAAGCTAAATGTAGTCAGCTTCTTTATGGTGAAAATGAAATGTTTGAATATAGCTGATAAATCTTAGAATTACCAAGACATTAGTTATGTATTCTAGATTTCATCTTTCATCAATTTTAAAAATCTGTGGTTCCATATATTCTCATAAAAATCAATTGTCTCTTTTGCGGACATAAATGGATTGTTTAACGTAGAGGTTGCTTTCTGTACCATGAAGTTTTCATATCCTAGTCCATGCGCAAATTTTATCGTAGCATCCATGCAGTACTCTGTTTGGGCACCACAAAATTCAATACGCTGTACAGATAATTGCTCTAAAATTTCTTTTAAGTTTGTTTTATAAAATGAATTTGCATGTGTTTTTCTTACAAAAAAATCTTGTTCTTGAACATCTAGATCAATATGAAGAGCCCAAAGTTCTTTTTCAGGTACTAAATCCTCATCACAATGTTGAACAAAAATGATTGATTTATTTGATTTTCTGTATGAAGAAATTCTATTATTTACTTTTGGAAGTAAATTTTGTAGATCAAATAAATGCTCTTCGTTATAACATACTCCATTTTGTAAATCGATAACGATTAAAACATCTGCACAAGTATCCATTATTTCCCCCCCTTTTTTTACTTCTTAATATATCAATTAATTTATAATTTGGAAATAGGTGGTACTCTCTCGTTTTTGTATGAACTATACGAAAAGTGAAAAATATACTTAACAGCATAAAAAAGAAGATATGAAAACTTAATTTCATATCTTCTTTTTTCTCTACGCATTTACAGGTTCTTCTACATAAGAAAGGGCATTTTCAAAATCAGATATTAAATCGTCAACATTTTCAAGGCCGACGGATAACCGAAGTAATGAATTAGAAATCCCTCTTTCATCACGAGCTTCTTGTGACAGGGCTGCATGTGACATTTTAGCTGGGTAGGAAAGAATCGATTCGACAGCTCCTAAACTAACTGCAAAGACAGGTAATTTTACTTTTGATAAAAATTGGCGGAGTGCGTCTTCTGATTGTAAAGTGAAAGATAGGACAGCTCCGGCTGATGTAGCTTGTGATTGTTGAATATCAAATCCAAGATGTGTTTGTAAGCCAGGATAATAGACATTTTGAACTTTAGCGTGCTCTTGTAAATAGTGTGCAATTTTATTGGCGTTTGCAGCTGAATGCTCAAGACGTACATGCAATGTTTTTAGGCCGCGAAGTACGAGAGAACAATCTTGAGGACCTAAAATAGCACCGAATGCATTTTGTAAAAATCCAAGTTTTTGAGCGAGTTCGGTATCTTTTACAACCGCTAATCCGGCAGTAACATCACTATGACCAGCAATGAATTTTGTGGCACTATGAAGAACGACATCGGCCCCAAGATCAAGTGGTTTCTGGAATAGTGGTGTCAAAAATGTATTATCAACAAAAGTAAGGGCGTCGATAGATTTTGCAAGTTTAGAAACTGCACGAATATCTGTCACTTTTAAAAGTGGATTAGAGGGCGTTTCCACATAAAAGAGTTTTGTATTTGGCTTAATGTTTTGCTTTATTTCTTCTAAATTGGTCATATCAACAAATGTATGTGAAACACCGTAACGGGAGAGAACTTCAGTTATAATTCGATAAGTGCCTCCATATACGTCTTCTGAAATGAGTACGTGATCGCCTTGTGAAAGAAGGAGAAATGCAGTAGAAATCGCTGCAATTCCTGATGCGAAGGCAAATCCTTTTGTTCCGCCTTCTAATAAAGCGATGATATCTTCAAGAGCTTCACGAGTTGGATTACCAGAGCGGCTATAGTCATATTTTCCGAATGTATCTACATCAAATTGGTGGAATGTTGATGTGTTATAGATGGGAACGTTAACAGCTCCTGTTTGCGAGTCGTGTTTATATTGGTTGTGCAGTAAGAGTGTATCTATCGAATAACTCATATTCTTACACCTTCTTTTACAAGTTTAATGGCTTGCTCTAAGTCTTGAATCAAATCGTTACTATTTTCAATACCCACGGAAAATCGTAGAAGACGATTACATACACCGTTTGCTGTTCTGATTTCTTCTGGGATATCAGCATGTGTTTGCGTTGCTGGATACGTCATTAGACTTTCAACACCACCAAGACTTTCAGCAAATGTAATTAAGGATAAAGATTGTAAGAAGGGATTAATCCATGTTTCATCTTTCAGACGAAATGAGATCATGCCGCCTCTTCCAGGATAAAATACATCTGTCACCCCGTCTTCATTATTTAAATAAGCAACAACTGCTTTTGCATTTTCTTCATGTTGTCTCATACGAAGCGCTAACGTTTTCATACCGCGAATTAATAGCCATGAGTCAAATGGGCTTAAAACCGCACCAGAGGCATTATGATAATGAGCGATTTCCTCACAAAGTTCCGTTCCTTTTGCAACGACAAGACCGCTTAGTACATCGTTATGTCCTCCTAAATATTTTGTGGCGCTATGAAGCACAATGTCGGCACCTTCTGTTAATGGCTGCTGTATATAAGGCGTATAAAATGTGTTGTCTACAATAAGAAGTAGTCCGTGTCTTTTCGCTACGGTTGCGACAGCGGCAATATCGGTAACTTGCATTAATGGGTTAGTCGGAGTTTCTATGAAAATAGCCTTCGTTTCAGTTGTGATAGCTTTCTCAATTTGTTTAATAGATTGTGTATTTACGTATCTACATCGAACGTTCCACTTTTTTTCGTGCTCAGAAAATAATCGATAAGTGCCCCCGTATAAATCTTCGGATACAATAAGTTCGTCTCCAGAACGGAATAGGGAAAGGACGAGGAGAACAGCTGCCATCCCTGAACTACAGGCATAACCTTGTTCACCATATTCTAAGTCTGCGATTGCCTGTTCTAACAGGCCGCGAGTTGGATTTCCAGTTCGTGAATAGTCAAAACCAGTAGATTTACCAATTCCTTCGTGACGATAAGCAGTTGAGAAATAAACAGGTGGATTAACAGTTCCTGTTGTAGTTTCGCTCCGGTTTCCGATTTGTGCTAGTTTTGTTTCAATAGTTGACATTTAAAAATTCCTCCTTTTTAAATTAACAATTAAGTGAATGTAAAATAAAAAAAGCCTTCTAAGAAGAAGGCTTTCGGTTTGAATAGAGTCTTCTTCTCATCTGTCAAATCTTTCACAATTTGCTGGAATTAGCACCTTATTAACAAATGTTAATGGTTGCTGAGGCGTCATAGGGCCAGTCCCTCTACCTCTCTAGATAAGAATGTTCGTATGAAATTTTATTATGTTTTTAACTTTACAACAAAAGATAATTGAATTGCAACTTTATTTTAAATAATTTTTATTTTTCCGCAAGTGTCATTGACTTTTGTATTTGTGCATGCTAAATTTATTAAAAAATTAACAAACATTGTTAAAAGGGGAACGTATTTCCTTTTAGCTACATAAATAAAATAATAAAGACAAACTCTTATTGAGAGCGGTGGAGGGAAAGGCCCTGTGAAACCCGGCAACCTTCAAACGAAATGTTTGAAACGGTGCTAATACCTGCAAAACGAATGTTTTGCATGATAAGAGGAGGATCGATTATGTCCCCCTCTTCAAAGTGAAGAGGGGGTTTTTATATTGATAGAAATGAGGGAGATTTGTGAAATTACTAGATTTATTATCAAAAGGAATTGTAATAGGTGATGGCGCGGTTGGAACTTTATTACATTCACATGGCTTGCAAAGTAGTTTTGAAGAATTGAATATATCTGATCCAGATTTGATTATATCGATTCATAAGCAATATGTAGCTGCTGGGGCAGATGTGATTCAAACAAATACGTACGGAGCAAATGAAGCAAAATTACGTATGTATGGCTTAGAGAATCAAGTTGTTCAAATTAATAAAGCGGCAGTGAAGATTGCGAAAGCATCTGTTACAGACAGAAATGTAATTTTAGGAACAATTGGTGGTATGAAACATATCGGAGCTGTAACGACAACTGATATGGAGCGAGAATTTATGTTATTGGAACAGGCGAGTGCATTACTAGAAGAACAGGTTGATGGACTGTTATTAGAGACTTTTTATGATGAGTTTGAATTACTTCATGCTGTTCAGGTGTTACGAAAACAAACGAATATTCCAATTGTAGCTCAATTAGCGTTACATGAGGCGGGTACGACTCAAAATGGAAATGATGTAAATGAAATATTAAAACAGCTTTTAGATTACGGTGCAAATGTTGTTGGATTGAACTGCCAACTAGGGCCACTTCACATGACGGAAGCTTTTAAAATGATATCGATTCCTCAAAATGGCTACTTGTCAGCATATCCAAATGCAGGTCTCCCGAATTATGTGGAGGGACGTTACGTATATGAGGGAAGTCCGGCTTATTTCGAAGCGATGACGCCGAAATTTATTGAGCAAGGTATTCGGTTATTGGGTGGTTGTTGTGGCACGACTCCAGAACATATTGAAAGTATGAAACGTGCTACTTTAAACGTTACACCTGTAATAGAAAAGGATACGATTCAAAGACCGAAAGTAGTTCATACACATGAGAAACGTTCGAAAGCTCATGTCACTTTAGCAGAGAAAGCAAAAAAACAAACGACAGTAGTAGTGGAATTAGACCCACCGAAAACGTTAGATACGCAGCGGTTTTTTGAAGGAGCAAGAGCATTGAAAAGAGCTGGGGCAGATGCTATTACTCTAGCAGATAATTCATTAGCATCGCCACGCGTCTCAAATATGGCAATGGGGGCATTATTAACGAAACACGATATTCCAGTATTGACTCATTTAACGTGTAGAGACCATAACGTCATCGGACTACAATCTCATTTACTAGGCCTATCAGCGTTAGGTATGGAAGAAGTGTTAGCTTTAACTGGAGATCCAGCGCGCGTTGGTGATTTTCCAGGTGCCACTTCTGTATATGATTTGTCCTCTATTGAGCTCATTAAAATGATTAAAGAGATGAACGATGGGCGCTCTATTTTAGGGAAATCAATAGGTCCAGCAACAAGGTTTTCAGTGGGAGGTGCGTTTAATCCGCATGTAAGACATTTAAAAGCAGCGGTTAAGCGAATGGAACGGAAAATAGATGCTGGAGCAGAATATTTCTTAACGCAGCCGATTTACGATATCGCATTAATTGAAGAAGTGTATGAAGCGACAAAGCATTTGGAACAACCTATTTTTATTGGGATTATGCCATTAATAAGTAAAAGGAATGCAGATTTCCTTCATTTTGAGGTGCCGGGTATTACTCTACCTGAAGAAATAAGGGAGAGAATGGATGGACATGAAACGAAAGAGGCAGCAATTGAGGAAGGGATTCGCATTTCACAAGAATTGATCGATGCGGCGATGAAATATTTTAACGGCATTTATCTTATTACACCATTTCTAAAATATGAAATTACAGAACATCTTGTTAAATATGTGAGAGAAAAGCAAGAAGTGAAAGAAGGTATTAACTGATGAAATGTATAGAAGAAAAACTACAAAATAACATTTTAATATTAGATGGTGCAATGGGAACAATGATTCAGCAAGAGGACTTAACTGCGGAAGATTTCGGAGGAGAAGAGTACGAAGGGTGTAATGAATATTTAGTAGAAACAAGGCCTGATGTCATTTTGAAAATCCATAAATCTTACATTGAAGCTGGAGCGGATATTATTGAAACAAATACATTTGGGGCGACAAACATTGTATTAAGTGATTATGAGCTGTCTCATTTAGACGAGGAACTAAATGAGAAGGCAGCGCGTTTAGCAAAGCAAGCGGTCAACGAAAGCGGGAAGGAAGTATATGTTGCGGGAGCAATGGGGCCGACAACGAAGGCGATTAGTGTTACTGGTGGTGTGACGTTTGAAGAATTAATTGAAGCCTATACACGGCAGGCAAGAGGCTTATTAAATGGCGACGTAGATGTATTACTCGTCGAGACGAGTCAAGATATGCGTAACGTGAAGGCTGCTTATATTGGAATCCAAGCAGCTTTTGACGAACTAAATAAAATTGTGCCTATCATGATTTCGGGAACGATTGAACCGATGGGAACGACTCTGGCTGGGCAAACAATTGAGGCTTTTTACTTATCGGTAGAACATATGAAGCCATTGTCTGTTGGATTAAACTGTGCGACTGGTCCAGAGTTTATGAGAGACCATATTCGTTCCCTATCCGATTTATCGGAGTGTTACATTTCTTGTTATCCAAATGCAGGTCTTCCTGATGAAGATGGACATTATCATGAATCTCCATCTTCTCTCGCTGAAAAAGTGAAGCGATTTGCTGAAGAAGGATGGGTTAATATTATAGGTGGTTGTTGTGGTACAACACCAGAACATATAAAAGCAATGAAATCCGCGTTAGCGTCTCTTAAGCCGCGTGAACATCACGAAAGAGATGGACACGGAGTTAGTGGATTAGAGGCACTGCAGTATGATGATTCTATGAGACCGTTATTTGTTGGTGAAAGAACAAATGTTATTGGATCACGTAAATTTAAAAGATTAGTAGCAGAAGGGAAATTTGAAGAGGCTGCTGAAGTCGCAAGAGCGCAAGTGAAGAAAAATGCTCATATTATTGATATTTGTATGGCAGATCCTGATCGCGATGAAATAGAAGATATGGAAAACTTCTTGGCAGAAGTTACAAAAGTATTAAAAGTACCAATTATGATTGATTCAACAGATGAAAATGTGATGGAGCGAGCTCTTACTTATATTCAAGGAAAAGCTGTTATTAATTCAATTAATTTAGAAGATGGAGAAGAACGATTTAAAAAAGTGACGCCGCTTCTTCGGAAATATGGTGCTGCTATTGTTGTAGGAACAATTGATGAAGATGGTATGGCGGTTAGTGCAGAACGCAAACTCGAAATCGCGAAAAGAAGTTATGAGTTATTGACAACGAAATATGGTATACGCCCGTCAGATATTATTTTTGATGCACTTGTATTCCCTGTAGGTACAGGTGATGAAGAATATATGGGTTCAGCGGCAGCGACGATAGAAGGAATTCGCCTTATTAAAGAAGCATTACCAGAGTGTTTAACGATTTTAGGTGTAAGTAACATATCATTTGGTTTACCACCAGCTGGCCGCGAAGTATTAAATTCGGTCTTTTTATATCATGCAACGAAAACAGGATTAGATTACGCGATTGTGAATACGGAAAAATTAGAACGGTATGCGTCAATTCCAGAGGAAGAAAAACGTCTTGCAGATGCATTACTTTTTGAAACGACGCAAGAGACGTTAGAAGAATTTACAAATTTCTATCGCGCGGCAAAAAAGAAAGCTGTCGTTATCCAAGAAACATTAACTCTTGATGAAAGGCTGGCAAATTACATTGTAGAAGGTACGAAACAAGGGCTACAAGAAGATTTAAGCTTCGCACTTACAGAAGGAAGAAAACCTTTGGATATTATTAATGGGCCACTTATGACAGGAATGGATGAGGTGGGACGACTATTTAATAATAATGAGCTTATCGTTGCCGAAGTATTGCAAAGTGCTGAAAGTATGAAAGCAGCTGTAAGCTATTTAGAGCCACATATGGAATCTAGCGAGAGTGCGAAAAAAGGGAAAGTATTATTAGCAACTGTTAAAGGTGACGTACATGATATTGGGAAAAACCTCGTTGAAATTATTTTATCGAATAACGGATATGAGATTATTAATTTAGGAATCAATGTTCGCTCGGATCGAATTGTACAAGAAGTACAAGAAAAGAAGCCTGACATTATTGGCCTTTCTGGTTTATTAGTAAAATCAGCGCAACAAATGGTAACGACTGCTGAAGATTTAAAAGCGGCAAATATTGATATTCCAATCGTTGTAGGTGGGGCAGCGTTAACGAGAAAGTTTACAGATAACCGTATTTCACCATCATATACAGGGCTTGTATGCTATGCGAGTGATGCAATGACGGGGCTTGATATCATTAATAAGCTTCAAAAAGAAGAAGAACGCGAAAAGATGAAACAAGATAAAAAAGAGCGTCATCTTCATATCGTAAAAAAAGAGGATAAGAAAGTAGAAATTCCAGCAGTAATTGAACCATTACCGAAGGCTGAGGTTATGATACCTGATTCAACAAAGCGAATTGTATTACGTGATATTCCCGCCCTTCATCTCGCTCCATTTCTAAATAGACAAATGCTACTTGGACATCACCTTGGATTAAAAGGAAATGTGAAGAAGCTTCTGCGAGAGGGAGATAAGAGAGCACACGCATTAAATGATTTAATAGACGAATTATTGCAGGAAGGACAATCTTGGTTAAAACCGAAAGCTGTGTATCAATTTTTCCCAGCGCAAAGCGACGGACAACATATTGTAATATATGATCCAGAAGATCATACAAGTGTTATAGAACGTTTCACATTCCCAAGACAAGGAAAGGCACCATATCGTACTTTAGGTGATTATTTACGACCAGTTGGAGATGAAATGGACTATGTTGCTTTCCTATCTGTTACGGTTGGGGAAGGCGTTCGGGATATTGCTGAAGAGTGGAAGGCGAAGGGTGATTATTTACGCAGTCATGCCATTCAATCGTTAGCGCTTGAACTAGCAGAAGGACTTGCTGAAAAAACACATATGCTCATTCGTGATCGCTGGGGTATTCCAGATTCACCAGAACTGACGATGGAAGAACGTTTCCGTACGAAATATAGAGGGATACGCGTGTCTTTTGGTTATCCAGCATGTCCAGAACTTGCGGATCAAGAAAAGTTATTTCGCCTTATTCATCCAGAAGAAATAGGTATTTCATTAACGGAAGGATTTATGATGGAGCCAGAAGCATCTGTGACGGCTATGGTATTTTCTCACCCTGAAGCAAGATATTTTAGTGTATTATAGTGTAGAAGGGGGAGACGTATGAAGAAAATAGTCTTTACAGGTGGCGGTTCGGCAGGACATGTAACACCTAATTTAGCCATCATTCCACATTTACAAGAACAGAATTGGGATATCTCTTATATCGGTTCTCATCAAGGAATTGAGAAAACGATTATAGAAAAGGAAGGCATTCCGTACTATAGTATTGCAAGCGGGAAGCTACGTCGTTATTTTGATTTGAAAAATATAAAAGATCCTTTTCTTGTAATGAAGGGTGTCATGGATGCGTATGTAAGGATTCGAAAACTAAAACCGGATGTGATTTTTTCAAAAGGTGGTTTCGTATCTGTACCAGTCGTAATTGGAGGATGGCTAAATAGAGTCCCTGTTTTATTACATGAATCTGATATGACGCCAGGACTAGCAAACAAAATTGCGCTCCGTTTTGCTTCGAAAATATTTGTTACATTTGAAGAAGCTGCGAAACATTTACCGAAAGAAAAAGTAATCTATACAGGATCTCCTGTACGTGAAGAAGTGCTAAAAGGAAATCGTGAAAAAGGTTTAGCGTTTTTAGGTTTTTCACGTAAAAAGCCAGTTATTACAATCATGGGAGGAAGTTTGGGCGCAAAGAAAATTAATGAAACGGTTCGAGAGGCGTTACCAGAACTTCTGAAAAAATATCAAATTGTTCATCTTTGCGGAAAAGGTAATCTTGATGAAAGTTTACAAAATAAAGAAGGATATAAACAATTTGAATATATACATGGAGAGCTGCCAGACATATTAGCGATAACAGACTTTGTTATTTCACGTGCGGGCTCTAATGCCATTTTTGAGTTTTTAACATTGCAAAAGCCAATGGTTTTAATTCCGCTATCGAAATTTGCAAGTCGTGGAGATCAAATACTAAATGCAGAGTCTTTTGAAAGACAAGGATATGCTTCTGTATTGTATGAAGAAGATGTGACTGTGAAATCTCTTATAAAACATGTCGAAGAATTAAATCAAAATAATGAGATGTATAAAACAGCTCTAAAAAAATATAATGGAAAAGAAGCAATTCAAACAATCATTCAACATATTTCAGAGGCATGATGAAACAATCATGTCTTTTTTAGTAGGATGAAAGATTCCAAGGATTGATATTTTTATGTTACAATAACAAATGGATTAGTAGGGAAATTCCAATTAATGAAGCGTGAAAATACGAATGGATTAGGAGTGACTGTGTTGGAGCTAAGTCTCTATGAAAATACTGCACTTATTATATGCTTTGTGTTGTACGTTGGTAGTGTTATTGTTTATATTTCAAGGAAATTTTCGCAAGAAAGAGAGCTTGAAAAATCAGAAATAACAGCTGAGCTAGAAATGTTAGCTGATGAAAGTTATAAAAAGAAGAAAATAAAAGAAGAGCATGAAGAATCCCATCATTTAAACGCAAATAAGTTTTAAAGATAGGGATTTTTTTTTGAAGTCGTTCTTTATTATGTTTATAGCAAGTAACGCTAAAAGGAGTTTCCCGTACATAATGAAGGAGTGTATATAAATGAATTTTTATGTCGCCTCAGGATTCCAAAATAAACATCTTGTACGTTCTATAGCAAATGAACTGAAACATGCAGGATGGCACCATACATATGATTGGACTAGAAACGAAAGAGCAGTGAATCAAGATCAATTAAGAGAAATTGGTCAGGCAGAAAAGAATGCTATTAAAGAAGCGAATGTCTTTTTACTTATATTAGATGGCGGAAATGGGAGTCATACAGAGTTTGGAATGGCGATTGCGCTAGAGAAAAAGATATATGTATACCATGAAAGAAACCCGCTTGAAACAACGTTCTATCATTTGCCAGAAATAAATATTTTTGAAGGAGATGCAACTGAATTTGCATCTTATGTTATGGATCACGTGAAATAATAGTAACTGTCTAAAAGGTTATAAAAGTGATCTTTTGGGTACAGTGATGATAAGAAACGTATATAAAGGAGTATATAATATGAAATTAGAAAATGGATGGGAAACGAGCTTTTTAGAAGTCGTACAAAATAGTGAATTTAAGAAAGATGCACTTCTTAGTCAATTGCTTTGTGAGGATAGTGAAGAGGTAGAAGAGCTTGTTGATGATTACGGATATGAAGAGATTATTGAACGCGAACATGATGATGAATTAGCAGAAGTTTTAGGTGAAGAACTTTTCGATGAGATGGAACGAAACGTATTCTTATCTTCACAGCCAGAAAAAAAACTTATTTCATTCGTAAATGGATTAGGTTTTCATGTGTTAGATTGGATCGTTCTTCTTGAAACAGAATTTGGCATTGATAGTGCACGCTTTACGTCGGACGCCGTGAAAATGTTAGAAAAGCGCTTTAGACAATTCCCGTATATAGAAGATAAGACAATCTTTGATATGACATTTGGAGAAGCAATGGATGTATTACAATCCATTACAGGATTACAACTGAAGGAAAAGATGAACGTATAATGTAAAAAAAAGAACGTGAGGATATCACGTTCTTTTTTTTACATTATAATAATTTTGTCATCTAGTTTTGTTTGCCCGCTAAGAAGTGCGTTTAAATATTCTACTTTTCTTATACAAGCCTGTATATGTCTTTCAACCTCTTGTAACTCTGCTTGGTGATGTGTTTCAATTGGATGAATTTGTACGTTAAATTTTTCAAATTGACTACTATATGTTATTTCTGCATAGCCGCTCATAATATCCATTTCGTTATGAAATAAAAATTGTTTCGTTTTGTCACAGAATGATACATTCTGAAAGCCATATACTTTTAATGCGTCAATTACTTTTTTAATCATTTTTGTATTCATTTTTTTTACCCTCTTTACGAAGTTCTACTTATACATTATAACATAAAAAACTACATAGAAAGCGCTTCCAAGTGTGTTTTATTATAAAATTTACGTTTCCATCACAAAAATGATACAAAGAAAAAATAATTGTAAAGAAGGGAGGACTCTTTTATTGTTTCGTCATATATATAGAGAAATAGTGCAAGGAAAGGAAATTTTCCGAATTTGAGTTCGTATTTCAAATTTAAGCGCAATAAAAGAGGTGAGAGTCTTGAACTTTGATATTGTAGGACAAAAAGCATATATAAAAGATGGACCGCATCGGAACCGAATTGGAATTGTAAAGAACAGCGAGACAAAATTAGAATCGCAGTTTGCTATTGAAATTGGAGAACAAAGCATTGATGTAGAGCTAAAGGATATCGTGTTAGTTGGAGTAGACGTAGGACAATTTCATAAATGGTGCGAACAAAATGGTTATTTGTGAGAAGGACGGGCTGTGAGATAATGAAATATATTTGAGAAAAGAGAATATGTTATTGTATTCTCTTTTTCTATGGGTAAGGAGACGGAAATGAAGTATAAAGAACTGGAGTTTACGTTGGAGTTGAAAGAGAAGATTCAGTGTATGGAAAAGGAAATAGAGCGAATATCATTTAAACTTTTTAAAGATTATTCACATTTGTACATAGAAAAAAACATGGAATTATTTATAGAACTCATCAGAGATAAAGAATATCCTTTTGAAACAGGATATTCTTCATCCATTTCGATAGCTGTATTAGATGAAGAAGGAAAGATGATTGAATTTTATACAGTTCCTATCTGGGAATGTTGTAATTATTTTTTAGGAGTACCGCTTCAAATAAGGTTTTGGGGAAGTAAGCTAAGTGGTGAACTTGTTGATGAATCTTATTGTGAGATAGAGGAGGAGTTAAAGGAGCGGTTGGAAGAGTTTTTACAGTTTGCAGATGAGGAATAATAGTTAGTCTTTAATTTTAAATTAATAGTTATTAAAAAATGAAAACGGTATATTTCGTTATATATATACGTGATGCCTTATGTATAAAAGATAAAGAGGAAGATGAAAAGAACTAAAAAAGGACGCTAACAGTTTTGTTAGCGTCCTTTTTATTATGAAGCGATTTCGCCAGTTTTTGTATCATCTTGATTGTACGTATCTTGATCTAATTCACCAAGCCATTTACTAGAAATAAGACCTGCTGTCATAGAACCACTTACGTTAAGAGCTGTACGACCCATATCGATTAATGGCTCAACTGAGATAACAAGAGCGACAATACCGATTGGTAAGTTCATTGTAGATAGTACGATTAATGCTGCGAATGTTGCACCGCCACCAACACCGGCAACACCGAATGAGCTAATAGCAACGACAGCGATTAAAGTTAAAATAAATTGTGGTTGTAATGGATCGATTCCTACAGTTGGAGCGACCATCATTGCAAGCATTGCTGGATAAATACCTGCGCAACCGTTTTGTCCGATAGATACTCCAAATGATGCTGCGAAGTTGGCAATTCCTTCGGAAATACCAAGCTTTTCTTTTTGCGCTTCAATATTTAATGGCATTGCACCAGCGCTAGAGCGAGATGTGAATGCAAATGTTAATACAGGGAACACCTTTTTTAAATATTGAATTGGGTTTAAACCAGATAGAGCAATTAATAATAAGTGGATAACGAACATTACGATAAGTGCTACGTAAGATGCTAACACGAAGTTACCAAGTTTTAAAATAGCATTTATGTCGCTACCAGCAACTGTTTTTGCCATAAGAGCTAATACGCCGTATGGAGTAAGACGTAAAATTAATGTTACCATACGCATTACGATTGCATATACAGCATCAAGCATTTTCTTAAATAGTTCTGCTTGTTCTGGATATTTTCGTTTTACACCTATAAAGGCGATACCGATAAAGGCTGCAAATATTACAACAGAAATTGTTGATGTTGGACGAGCACCTGTTAAATCAAGAAACGGATTTGTAGGCAATAGTTCTAATAATTTATCTGGAATTGTTGTTTTTTCAATAGAAGTAAATCTTTCTTCAACTAGCTTCAGACGAGCAGATTCTGCATCACCTTGTTGTAGGCCTGTTGCTGATACATCAAATCCTGCACTTGCAGCGATACCGACAGCTGCAGCAATTCCTGTAGTGAGAATTAAAATTCCGATAATAAGACCACTAATTTTACCAAGATTTTTCGTTAATTGTAATTTTGTAAATGCTGAAATAATAGATACTAAAATAAGTGGCATAACGATCATTTGAAGTAATTTCACATAACCGTTACCGATTAAGCCAAACCAAGTATTTGATTCAATAATTACTTTAGAAGTTGGTTCATAAATAAATTGTAATATAAGACCGAATAGAATTCCGACTCCTAAAGCAGTAAATACGCGTTTATTAAAAGATACATGCTTACGTTGCATATAATATAATACGCCAACTAAGATGAGCATGACTGCAACGTTAATTCCGACAAGCAGTGTATTCATGTTGATTCCCCCTAATTCCAATCTGTTATATAGAATATAAGGTAATAAAACCTATAAGTCAACTAGGAAATTGCGGAATTAAAAAAAGATGGCAAAATGCCATCTTTTAATGTCCAGCCCCAGGGACAAGTAAAAACGTCGTGTAGTATGTAAATCCTATGAAGAAAACAGTTAAATATGCCCCGAATACGTATATATACATACGCTCTGTTAAATTTAAATAGCTTAAAAGTACGAAGAAACCTGTTTGTCCTAAAAATAGTAGTGCGGTCGAATGCATATCCCCTACGTAAAACATAACCGAGAAAATTCCAGTCCAAAAGCCGAGAACGCGAAACATGCGCTCCATGCCATCTCCCTCCTTTTCTAAAAAAAGTAAACCTCACCTTATTATAGTTTATTTTTCTTACTATTGTAAATATTCGTTCATATAAAAAGAAGCCATTTATAAATGGCTTCTTTTTATATGAGAAATTAAATTGTTAGTTTATAATTACAAGATTTACATCCATCTAGTAGACTATCGTTTCGTGTTAATTCCGTGTTAGGGAATAGGATTTCAAAAATCCCTTTCATCATATCTCCGTGCATATTACAAATTTCAGTTGGGTGATGAACAGCAACTTCTTTAAATGGACAATTGTGTACATCATAGAAAATTTTCGTTCCATCTGCACTTAATTCAAATGCAGGTGATAAGCCAGCTGTTGAGAAAGCTTCTTTTGCAATTTGAACTTTTTGCTCTACTGTTAAAGCATCTTCACTCACATTTAAACGATGCATATGTTGTTGCATTAATTCGGCCCCGAATTGTTTTCCTGTTTCGTATAGCGCTTTTTCACCAGCAGCGCCAAGGCTAAGTAAAGAATTAAATGCTATTCTTGCTAACAATTGATAGTCACGGAATGGAAATTGCAATTGGATAACATCTTCAGATAATACATATAATCTGCTTGGTCTTCCGCCTTTTCCTGTTTTCTTCGTTTCTGATTTCAGCATATGAACATCTTCTAATTTAGATAAATGTAAACGTGCTACGTTTGGATGAATATCAAACTCATCTGCAATTTCTTGTACAGTTACGTAACTATGTTTTTGAGAAATATATTTATAAATGTAATAACGAGTTGGATCAGATAATACACCTGTAATTTTTAAAGCTTGTTCCATGAGGATCTCCACCTTTATCACTTTATCCAAGATAATAACATTATAATACAGATAAACTTCCATATAGGTAATTTCAGACAATAATTCGGAAATTGTTCATAATTTCACAAACATATTTTCCCTTTTTATTCTAGTGAAAATACAAAAATTCCGATTTTTCTTATCTGTTTTTTCATGCTATATACATAGTGGGGAGGGAAAAATGATGAATGGAATTGAAATTTTTGCGAATACGATTTTGAAAGAGGCGTGCAGGGTACAAGCGTCGGACTTACATATTGTGCCCCGGCAGAAGGACGTAGTAGTACAACTACGTATAGGAAAAGATTTAATGACGAAACATTGTATTGAAAAAGAATTTGGAGAAAAACTTGTTTCACACTTTAAATTTTTAGCATCCATGGATATAGGAGAGAAGCGGAAGCCACAAAATGGTTCACTGTATTTACAAATGGATGGACAAGAAGTATATTTACGCCTTTCCACGCTTCCAACCGTATACCAAGAAAGTCTCGTTATTCGACTTCATTTACAAGCATCTATTCAGCCGTTATCTCATCTTTCGTTATTTCCAAGTACAGCGAAAAAACTACTCTCTTTTTTAAGTTATTCACATGGGTTACTCGTATTTACTGGACCGACTGGTTCTGGAAAGACAACAACAATGTATGCATTATTAGAGGTAATTAGAAAAAAGAAAACGCGACGCATCGTTACACTGGAAGATCCAGTTGAAAAAAGAAATGACGATGTATTACAAATTCAAATAAATGAAAAAGCAGGTATCACATATGAGGCGGGACTAAAGGCTATTTTACGTCATGATCCAGATATTATTTTAGTCGGTGAAATTCGTGATGAAGAAACAGCGAAAATTGCTATAAGAGCAAGTTTGACTGGACATTTAGTAATGACGACACTGCATACGAATGATGCGAAAGGAGCGATACTCAGGTTCATGGATTTTGGCATAACGAGGCAAGAGATTGAACAATCTTTATTAGCTATAGCTGCACAGCGACTTGTCGAATTGAAGTGTCCGTTTTGCCAAAGAATGTGCTCAACTTTATGTAAATCAATGAGGCAGGTGAGACAAGCGAGTATTTATGAGTTGTTATATGGATATGAGTTAAAACAAGCGATCAAAGAAGCAAACGGGGAATGTGTCACATACAAGCATGAAACATTAGAATCTTTGATACGAAAAGGATACGCTTTAGGATTTTTAGAAGAGGATGTTTATGTTTAAGGAGATATGGAGTTTAAGTGATCAAGTCGTATTGCTTAAACGATTGGGAGAACTATTAGAAAAAGGATACTCCCTTTTGCAGGCATTAGAATTTTTACGGTTTCAATTACCTTTAGAAAAGAAAGTACAATTGCAGCGCATGATTGATGGATTAAAAGATGGAAAAAGTCTACACGATTCTTTTCATCAATTAAAGTTTCATCAGGAGATGTTAAGTTATTTATTTTATGCCGAGAAACATGGTGATATTTCTTTTGCATTGCAACAAGGGAGCGCACTTCTTTATAAAAAGGATAAGTATAGGAAAGATATGATGAAAATAATGCAGTATCCTATGTTCTTGGCGTTTTTTTTAATAATCATGATTTTGATTTTTAATCGCATTTTATTACCACAGGTTGACATGGTATATAGTTCGTTTGGTTCTACAGCAACGTTATTTACAGAACAAATATTAAGTGCAATCAAGCTACTACCCTATCTTATTTTTGGCACTATTTTAATCGTTATGATTGGCTGTAGCGTATATATATTTTACTTTCAGAAACTTCCGCATATGAAGCAGGTAAAAATTATGCTTCGTATCCCCCTCGTAAAAACATTTCTTATTTTAAAGCATTCACATTATTTCGCCACTCAATTGAGCGGTTTATTACACGGCGGACTATCAGTACTTGAGGCTCTAACAATAATGATGGAGCAAAAATATCATCCGTTCTTTCAGTATGAAGCGTGCCGAATTGAACGCCAATTAATTGCGGGAGAACCGTTACAATCTATTATTGCTAAAAGTGGATATTATGAGGAAGAACTTTCTTATATTATTACGCACGGACAAGCAAACGGTAATTTGGCGATTGAATTAGGTGACTATAGCGATCTTATTATGGAAAAGGTGGAGCAAAAAGTTAAACGTATGTTAGTGATCATTCAACCAATTTTATTTACGTGTATTGGAGGAATAGTTGTTCTTATGTATTTAGCGATGATTATGCCAATGTTTCAAATGATGAATTCTATTTAGGAGGTGTTTACATGCAGAATGAGGAAGGATTTACCCTTTTAGAAATGTTATTAGTTATGGTCGTCATAACTGTATTATTACTACTAATTATTCCGAATGTAGTTACACAGCGTTCATCCGTCGAAGGAACAGGATGTAAAGCCTATGTGAAATCTATAGAAGCTCAAATACAGGTATACCAATTACAACATAATAAAATCCCCTCGCTAAAAGAGCTAAGGGATGAAAAATATATTACAGCTGACAAGTGTCCGAATGGTGAGTCCATTCATATTTCAAATGATGGCACAGTAACAAGTGGGAAACTGTGAAACAAAAAGGATTTACTCTTTTAGAAATGCTACTCGTTCTATTTGCAATTTCTGTCCTAAGTATGGTCACGTATTATAACGTACATTCATTATATGAAAAACAAAAAATCGAACAATTTTTGAGACAGTTTTCAAATGATATTTTGTATATGCAACAATTAGCGATAAACCGTCAAAAACACTATACACTACGATGGTATAAAGAGCGAAATATGTATTATATAGGGGAGTCAGGTACGAATCGTTTTATCATTAAAAGAGAATATGATGGCGATATACAAATTGATTTGAATACTTTTCCAAATCCGATGACATATAATCCGAGTGGAAATATTAATAGAGGTGGCACTATTTTACTTTCGTATCGAAGTTATAAATATGAGATTGTATTTCAGCTTGGAAGAGGGAGATTTACGTATCGTGAAATGTCAAAAAGGATCAGTGATGGCTGAGATGCTTGTAGCATTAAGTATAGTAATGATGGCAGCATCTTTACTACTTCCGCAAACAGTATTGATTATGCAAGAACGAAAAAACATACAAATTCGTTATAAAGCATTTGTATTATTAAAAAGAGAAGCAGCTTTATATATGTATGAGAATGGGGCGAAACAACAGCAAGAAAAAGACGTGGACGGAAATGTATATTACACATATTGGGGAGGAAATGAAGTTTGTGCGATGTGGAAAGATGTGAAAGGAAGAATGATGGAACAATGCTTTTATGCAGGAGAAAAAATAAATTAGAAGTTGGGTTTACATTAATAGAAATGATCGTATGTTTTTTTCTGTTATCGCTGTTCTTTTTACTTTTACCACGTTTGAATTTTATTGGAATAGAAAACAATCAATCAAAAGGATTAAATAATTGGGAATGGGATGTGTTTATAGGACAAGTACAGTTAGAGTTTCGTGAAGTATCTTTTGTAGAAAAAATAGTCCCTGAAAATAAAGATAATCTTTTGCGCTTCCGTCTTCGCACTGGAGATGAAGTGACGTATGAAAAATTGAATAATCATCTTATAAGAAAAGTGAATATGCGCGGAAGAGAAGTTATATTACAAAATGTTGCAATGGTTTCGTATGAAGTAACACCTCATTTGCTCTTTATAAATATGAAAGATATGAGTGGGAAAATATATGAAGGTGTAGCTGTCAGGTATAGCGCAATGGAAATAAATAAATGAGAAAACAAGATGGATTTACGATGCCAGGAACAATCATTTTTCTTGTATTATTAACTTCGTTCTTTGTATACGAAACGAATATGTTGCTTATAGATAAAAAATTTTATATTGAAATAGAGCAAAAGTTTGTACTGGAGGAACTACTAAATCGATCTATTACAAATATAAAAAAAGACTTACAGCAAAAAGAAAAGGAAGATACTTTTTTCTTTCAATATGAAAAGGGCGAAGCAAGTGGAAATTATGTCTTTGAAAACGATGCTATACTCGTTTCGTTGCAGTGCAAAATAAAACAAGAAGTTTTTTATAAGGTTAGTTTTCGATATAGAAAAAAGGATGAAAAAATATTCGATTGGATAGAAGGATAGCATGTGAAATATACGGATGAAAACCATAATTTCTTATTTTAAAATAAGTTATTTTTTTATAGGAAAAGGATAAATAAAACAATTGAAAGTTTAAATTTTCTCAAAAAAGAGAAAGGTAGAAAGAATATGATATATTCAAGCTATCCAAACATATTTTTTTAGGGAGAATAGGGAAATGACAAATAACAATCAAATAGGTGAAAATAAGGAACAAACTATTTTTGATCATAAAGGAAATGCAATTATGATAGAAGATAGAGAAATACAAATTATTTCAAAATTCGAAGAACCTCTTATTGTCGTGTTAGGAAATGTATTAAGTGATGAAGAATGCGATGAATTGATTGAATTGTCTAAAAGTAAGTTAGCGCGTTCAAAAGTTGGTTCATCACGTGATGTAAATGATATTCGAACGAGTAAGGGTGCATTTTTAGACGATAATGAACTTACTACAAAGATTGAAAAACGAATTTCATCTATCATGAATGTTCCTGCGTCGCATGGTGAAGGATTACACATTTTAAATTATGAAGTGGATCAACAATATAAAGCGCATTATGATTATTTTGCGGAACATAGTAGATCAGCTGCTAATAATCGTATTAGTACGCTTGTCATGTACTTAAATGATGTAGAAGAAGGCGGAGAAACGTTCTTCCCGAAATTAAATCTTTCTGTGAACCCTAGAAAGGGAATGGCAGTATACTTTGAGTATTTTTATCAAGACCAATCATTAAATGAGCTTACGTTACACGGAGGGGCACCTGTAACGAAAGGCGAGAAATGGATTGCAACGCAGTGGGTGAGAAGAGGTACTTATAAGTAAAAGCGTGTATGTGACGTTTTGTTCTTCATTGCATAAGGAGAACAAGACGTTTTTTTATTCAATAATGTAATCTTTCGTTATAATAACAAATAATAACGGATGATTGAGAGGAACGAACATGAAATCTATATACATAACCGGTTATATGGGAGCAGGGAAAACAACAATTGGAAAAGCGTTAAGTAAAGAACTTCATATGGATGTTGTAGATACCGATCAAAAAATTGAAGAGAAGCAGGAGAAGGCAATTCGTGATATGTTTGCCGAAGAAGGCGAAATTGTTTTTCGGGAATATGAAAGTGAAATGTTACGCTCACTGCCTGTTCATAATGTAATTATTACAACTGGTGGTGGCATCATTGAACGAGAGGAAAACCGAAAGTGGATGAAGGAAAATGGAACTGTCGTGTATTTATATTGTGATCCACATGTAATTGCAGAAAGGCTTCGTGAAGATACGACACGTCCACTATTTCAGAAAAAAGATATAGTGGCATTTGTGGCAAAATTTGAATCGCGCCGAGCTCATTATGAAGAGGCTCATATTCATATTGATACGACGAATAAATCGGTAAAGCAAATCATGAATGAATTAAAAGAAAAGATTAATGAATAAAAAAGTGGACATACTAATCAAGTAGAGGTGATGATAATATGTCTACTAATGATTATGTTCGCTTTGTGACACAGCAGTTTGTGTCGTATATGGATGCTCCAAAAGAAGATCGTAAACAAAAGAAAGAACAACGCCGTGCTGAAAAAGAGCCATTTATGAATAAGTGGTTTGGTGTGATGCCGCTAAGTGCTGCTTTGTTTTATCGAAACGTAAAAGATAAAAGAAAAAAATCAAGTTAACGATTTCGTAATATGTCTAGTAAATGAAAATCCCCTAGTATCATACTACTAGGGGATTTTCATTTACTGTACGGATTCTTTTTCTTCTGTAACAGCATGTATTTTATTGTTCACCCAGACAAATCCAATTCCGATACAAATAGAAATGCCCCATCCAACAGCGGTCATAATTGCTCTCATTTCACCATAGCCATCTACACCGAAAACAGAGATGAAATAAATTTTTAAGAAGCTTTTTAATATGAATTGTAGCCCGAAAAATAGCGTTAAATATTGTAGTGCTGGATAGATACGACTATCACGATACAGTTCACGACTTTTATCACGGTCATGACCTTGTAGTGCTGCGATATCTGCTGCGAAATATAACATAAGTGGTTTTTTTATAAAAATTGTACATATGACGATAATGCCGAGTACGATGTGATAGTATGCATCGTTCCACAACATTCGTTCAGCTGATCCAGATAATAAATCTACCGTCGTATTAGCGATGAGTGTAATTAAAATAAAGAACCCTGTCACGTTAAACTGTTTTTCCCTTTTAAACATATACAGTGTATAAATAATCCCTGGAACAGAGGAAAGTAACATCGCGTAATAAGGATCGATATAAGGTTTTGCAAATTTCCAAATGAGGAATGGGATTACAAGATAAAAGACAAGATCTAATATAGCTTTTTTATTTTGATTCATATAAATCCTCCTTAAGTCATACATATATTTTATAATATAATTTCTGAAAATTGTATAAGGTTTGATGGGAAAAGAAAAAATATATCATTTTTTGAGGGATTAGTAGATTGAAAAAATTGCCCCTAGCGTAGTAAGTTTTTTTAGTATATAATAAAGGAAACGCTTTCATTTTTTTGTTTGTTCACAAAATGGACGGAAAATCACATATTTACTATCGATATGTTGCTTTATAATGAAACTAATTAAATATACATGCATACAATATTGTGAAATAAATAACATAAATAATCTATATAAATGTAAACGTTATCAAAAGAGAGAGGTGGAGACAATGAGTAAATTTTTCTTCAATCATAATCCAGCAACAGTAGAGGATGGAAGGCTTGTTAAGTATGCTGAAATTATTTATGGAGAAGGTGGCCGTTCTGTATTAGAAAATTTAATGGTGAAGGCATCTATCAGATTGCGTGATCGTTATCCGAATAAATCTGACGAGCAGATCTCGAACCTCGTAAATAAAGGCATCCATGATATGTTTCAAAAATATGTGAGTGAGTAAGAGTAGCCAATGGCTGCTCTTATTTTTTTTTGCATAAGGATGGTGCCTCTAGCTGAAAATAAGGATGTATTTTGAAAGATATAAAAGGAGTGAAATAGATGAGCAATGGAATTGGCCGTTCAAAAGAAAATCTTCCAACTGATGCAAATCATGTGAGTGCAAAGGATCGTGCGTATCAAAAACGTATGGCAAAGCAAAAACAACAAGAGCGTAATGGCGATAGAGGATAACTCAAAAAAGCTCCTTCTAAAAAAGAAGGGGCTTTTTAAGATAGAAAATGATTCGCCGTAACATAAAAGAGTCCGCCGTTAATAATTTGCACTGTAATGCGTGGTTCATATTGTTCTTGCAGTGCTTGTTTTTCAATTTCATAGCTTTCGGGAAGTTCATCACTTTCTTCATAAAAACGATTTAAAAGGTCTAAATCGTGATTCCAGCGCACTCTTGCTTCTTTTGCCCACGTATGGTCATCTTCTGCAATAATATTTTTTAAAGCATCCTCTATACGCTGTAAACCGCTTTGCGGTTTAATGATAGGCGAGAGGGTAAAACAAAAGTCAGGTATTTTCGGCGTAAGTTTAATGTTAGCTAATGTTTCATGAAAGTTTGCA
The DNA here is from genome assembly GCF_022095615.2 of Bacillus thuringiensis. NCBI lineage: Bacteria > Bacillati > Bacillota > Bacilli > Caryophanales > Bacillaceae > Bacillus > Bacillus thuringiensis. The sequence goes on along the minus strand of NZ_CP155559.1, from coordinate 3,997,980 downwards.
ATCATTGTACCAGAAATGAGATGAATCCCAATGGAGTGAAGGATGTCTTTTTTTCGATCACACTGATAGGAAACCTTTATATTTACACCGAGCCATGGATGGAGTGGTGTATGTGTTGCCCCGCTATGCCGTACTTCCTCATATAAACGTATGTAAGATCCTAATTCTTTTGTTGTTTGGAAAATTTGATGAAGACGTGGTGAACCGTAGTGAATAAGCTCACCATCGTTTTCTTCACTTTCTGGATTTGTATGAAGAGTAAGGCGCATCGGATTCGGTACGCCTCCTGTTTTCTCAAGATAGTGCCAATAAAAAGGGCGATTCATTAATAATTTATCCATCTCAATTGTTAACTGCACATCTAATAGATGAGGGGAACGGTTTAAAATTTCACAGTTATTCGCCTCGAAAAAATTGTATAAGTAATTATGAATTTCATGTTGCTGCATAGCCTTGCACCTCAGCTTCATTTCGTTTCGCGAAGTCGATAATAGATGTTAAGTTTTCCATCTTAATTCGGATTTCGCCCTCGCTTTTTGACTGCACAAATATTTCTTGAATATGCGCTTCGATGTTTTTCATATTAATTCTCGTTAAAATTTCATCTAGCTCACCGATAACACGCTCAAATAAGTTGATTTTTTCATATAACAGTTTCAAAATATGTTCTTCAACAGTATGCTTTGTAGCTAAGTTATAAATATGAACATCATTCTTTTGACCAAGACGGTGAATACGTCCGATTCTTTGCTCAAGGCGCATTGGGTTCCATGGCAAATCGTAATTGATCATATGGCTACAAAACTGTAAGTTAATTCCTTCACCGCCAGCTTCCGTTGCGATTAACACTTGAGCACGGTTTTGGAAAAGTTCCTTCATCCAATCTTTCTTCCCACGTTTAAATCCACCGCGGAATGGTACGGAAGAAATACCATGTTGTTGTAAAAACCATTGTAAGTACATTTGCGAAGCTCGGTATTCTGTGAAGATGATGACTTTATCATCAATTTCTTTTATAAGCTCGAGAGCTTTATTTGCTTTTGAGTTAAAAGGAATATGATTAATTTTGTCCATTAGCACATCAATATGCGGGTCTTTTATGTAATGCTCATTTTCCTTCTGTCTTTTTTCTACATGTTTTTTTAATGAATAGTAAACCGCCTCACGACTACTACATGCTTCCCGTTTTAAAGTTAACGATGAGAAAGCAGATGTGAAGGCATCTTGTCCTCGCCAATTTTCAATATCATTATATAGAGCTTGCTCTTCTTCATTAAACTCAACAAAAATTGTACGTACATGTCTCTTTGGCCAATCAATTCCAGTGTTATGACGTCGATTTCGGACCATAACTTTGTTAATAAGAGCTTTTAAATCTTCATCAGATTCGGCTGAACGATTTTTTGAAGCGTAATATTCTTCAAAGTTGGATTGATTGCCTAGATGTCCTGGTTTTAATAAAGAAACGAGGTTGAAAATTTCATCAATCTTATTTTGAACAGGAGTAGCAGTCAATAATAAGCAAAATTTCTTTTTTAATCGCTGTGCAAATTCATAGTTTTTTGTTTTATTATTTTTAAGTTTATGTGCTTCATCGATAATAATAAGGTCATATTCTAAGTTCAAAACGATATCACGATGCGGTGAACGTTTCGCAGTATCAATTGATGATACAATCACATCGGCTTGTTCCCACGAGTAGCTTTTCTTTTGAGCTACAGCTGGAATGAAAAACTTTGTATTTAGTTCGTATGCCCATTGTGATACGAGAGAGGCCGGGACGAGTATAAGTACTTTTTTCACAAGGCCGCGGACCATATATTCTTTTAAAATAAGTCCAGCTTCAATTGTTTTCCCAAGTCCCACTTCATCTGCTAGTATCGCTTTACCATTCATTTGTTCAATGACATTTTGAGCGACTTCTAATTGATGAGGAAGTGGTGTGAAATGGGATAAATGTTTCGGTGCTTGTAATCCATCGAAAGTAGGAACAAGTAAAGATTTTTCTGTTTTATAAGCTAAATGATATAAATCCCAGTTTGTCCAAGGGCCATCTTCGTCAATTCTATTTAAAAAATTGTGTTGCCATGTCCGATCTACGGAAATATCGACATTCATTACGACTCTCCCACCTTTTATAAACTAAAGTAATTATGAAAAAATCTTTTTATATAAGCCTTGTAATAAAGCGTTATTACACATACTAAAAGTTAAAGAATAGGCAAAGATAAAGGGCTAAATTTTGAAAGTTGTATTTAATTAGATTAAGAATAAAAAATTCTAAATTATTTTTTATGCTAGAATATTGATGAAATATAGCGAATAATGTTAGGATAATGGTGTGAAATGTGTGGAATCTTTCGTATTTTATCCAAGAAAGTGATTTTTTATTTACGCTTTCATAAAAAAATATAATGAGATTCCGTATATCCTATCTTTTCAGAGTGAAAATGTTTAGATATGGCGAGCAACTTTTATTGATTTGTCAAAGCATAAGGGGGAGAGAGCATGATTACATTACAACGTACACCGTTATTTGATGTATACGCGAAGTATGGTGGGAAAACAATCGACTTCGGTGGTTGGGAATTACCAGTTCAATTTTCAAGCATTAAAGAAGAACATGAAGCTGTACGTACAGCGGCAGGTTTGTTCGATGTGTCTCATATGGGGGAAGTTGAGGTAAAAGGTGTAGATAGTTTAGCATTTTTACAACGTGTTGTTACAAATGACGTTTCTACCTTAAAGGTAGGAGGCGCACAATATACAGCTATGTGCTACGAAAATGGTGGTACAGTAGATGATTTATTAATCTACAAACGTGGTGAAGAAGACTATTTATTAGTAATCAATGCATCAAATATCGAGAAAGATTACGAATGGTTAGCTAGCCATGTAATTGGCGATGCGAAAGTAGTCAATGTTTCTAGTGAAGTTGCACAGCTTGCAATTCAAGGACCAAAAGCAGAAGGCATTTTACAAAAAGTTGTGTCAGAAGATTTGAAAGAAATTAAGTTCTTTAAATTTAAAAACGATATTCTTGTAGATGGAATCCCAGCACTTGTATCTCGTACAGGTTACACAGGTGAAGATGGATTTGAAATTTACTGTAAGAGTGAAGATGCTGCAAAGCTTTGGGAGAAACTTCTTGAAGTTGGAGCTGAAGAAGGCTTAAAAGCATGTGGTTTAGGTGCTCGTGATACACTTCGCTTCGAAGCAACATTACCACTTTATGGTCAAGAATTATCAAAAGATATTACACCGATTGAAGCTGGAATTGGCTTTGCGGTAAAACCAAATAAAGAAGCAGACTTCTTTGGAAAAGAAACGTTAAAAGAGCAAAAAGAAAACGGTGCGTCTCGTAAGTTAGTCGGCATCGAAGTAATCGAACGTGGAATTCCTCGTACGCATTACCCTGTATTTATTGGGGAAGAAAAAATCGGGGAAGTAACGAGTGGTACACAATCTCCAACGTTAAAGAAAAGCATTGGTTTAGCACTAATTGATGTAAAATACGCAGCAGTTGATACAGAAGTAGAAATTGAAATTCGTAATAAACGCGTCAAAGCAGTAGTTGTTCCAACACCATTTTATAAACGTTCAAAGTAACGGGGAGAGGGGTAGATTTCATGTTGCATCGTTATCTTCCAATGACAGAAGAAGACAAAAAAGAAATGTTACAAACGATCGGCGTTCAAACGATCGATGAGTTATTCTCTGATATTCCAGAGAGTGTTCGTTTTAAAGGGGATTTAAAAATTAAAGAAGCAAAATCAGAGCCAGAGCTTTTAAAAGAGTTAACTCAAATGGCTAGCAAAAATGCTAACTTAAAAGAATATGCTTCTTTCTTAGGAGCAGGCGTATACGATCATTACGCTCCAGTAATTGTAGATCACGTTATCTCTCGCTCAGAATTTTATACAGCTTACACGCCATACCAACCAGAAATTTCACAAGGGGAATTACAAGCAATCTTTGAATTCCAAACAATGATTTGTGAATTAACAGGAATGGATGTAGCAAACTCTTCTATGTACGACGGAGGTACAGCTTTAGCTGAAGCGGCAATGCTAGCAGCTGGCCATACTCGTAAAAAGAAAATCCTTGTATCTAGTGCAGTGCACCCGGAATCAAGAGCAGTACTTGAAACATATGCAAAAGGTCAACATCTAGAAGTTGTTGAAATTAATCATAAAGATGGTGTAACAGATTTAGACGTATTACAAAGTGAAGTAGATGATACAGTTGCTTGTGTAATTGTTCAATATCCAAACTTCTTCGGACAAGTTGAAAAATTAGCTGATATTGAAAAAATCGTTCATCAACAAAAATCATTATTTATCGTTTCTTCAAATCCATTATCATTAGGCGCATTAACACCACCAGGAAAATTCGGTGCGGATATTGTAATCGGTGATGCACAACCATTTGGTATCCCAACGCAGTTTGGTGGACCACACTGTGGTTACTTTGCAACAACGAAAGCATTTATGCGTAAAATTCCAGGACGTCTTGTTGGACAAACTGTAGATTCAGATGGTAAACGTGGTTTTGTGTTAACGTTACAAGCACGTGAACAGCATATTCGCCGTGATAAAGCGACGTCTAACATTTGTTCAAACCAAGCGTTAAATGCATTAGCAGCTTCTGTTGCAATGACGGCACTTGGTAAACAAGGTGTGAAAGAAATGGCGCGTCAAAACATTTCTAAAGCACAATATGCAAAACGCCAATTTGAAGCGAAAGGCTTCACAGTTACATTTGCTGGACCATTCTTCAATGAGTTTGTTGTAGATTGCAAGCGTCCAGTGAAAGAAGTAAACGATGCATTATTACAAAAGAATATTATCGGCGGTTACGATCTAGGCCGTGATTATAAAGAGCATGAAAACCATATGCTTCTAGCAGTAACTGAGCTTCGTACAAAAGAGGAAATTGACACACTTGTAAATGAAATGGGGGCTATCCAATGAAGAACCAAGACCAAGCACTTATTTTTGAAGTGACTAAAGAAGGACGCGTAGGATATAGCTTACCCAAATTAGATGTAGAAGAAGTGAAACTAGAAGATGTGTTCGAGAGCGATTATATTCGAGTAGAAGATGCAGAGCTACCAGAAGTATCTGAACTTGACATTATGCGCCACTATACAGCACTTTCAAACCGTAACCACGGCGTTGATTCTGGATTCTATCCACTTGGATCTTGTACGATGAAATATAATCCGAAAATTAATGAGAGTGTAGCTCGTTTCGCAGGATTTGCAAATATTCATCCACTTCAAGATGAAAAGACAGTACAAGGTGCAATGGAATTAATGTACGACTTACAAGAGCATTTAATCGAAATTACAGGTATGGATACTGTTACATTACAACCAGCAGCTGGTGCACACGGAGAATGGACAGGCTTAATGTTAATTCGTGCATACCATGAAGCAAATGGTGACTTTAACCGTACGAAAGTAATTGTTCCTGACTCTGCTCACGGAACGAATCCAGCATCTGCAACTGTAGCTGGTTTTGAAACAATTACAGTAAAATCAAATGAAAATGGTCTTGTTGATTTAGAAGATTTAAAACGTGTTGTAAACGAAGAAACAGCAGCACTTATGTTAACAAATCCAAATACATTAGGCCTATTCGAAGAAAATATTTTAGAAATGGCAGAAATCGTCCATAACGCAGGCGGTAAATTATACTATGATGGTGCAAACTTAAATGCAGTATTAAGCCAAGCGCGCCCAGGAGATATGGGATTTGACGTGGTGCATTTAAACCTTCATAAAACATTTACAGGTCCTCATGGCGGCGGTGGCCCAGGTTCTGGTCCAGTAGGTGTGAAAGCTGATTTAATTCCGTACTTACCAAAACCAATTTTAGAGAAAACAGAAGATGGTTATCGCTTTAACTATGATCGTCCAGAAGCAATTGGGCGCGTAAAACCATTCTATGGTAACTTCGGAATTAACGTTCGTGCGTACACATATATTCGTTCTATGGGTCCAGATGGACTACGTGCAGTAACGGAGTATGCAGTATTAAATGCGAACTATATGATGAGAAGATTGGCTCCATTCTATGATCTTCCGTTCGATAGACATTGTAAGCATGAATTTGTATTATCAGGTCGTCGTCAAAAGAAACTGGGTGTACGTACACTAGATATTGCAAAACGTCTGCTTGATTTCGGTTACCATCCACCAACAATTTACTTCCCATTAAATGTGGAAGAATGTATTATGATTGAGCCGACAGAAACAGAATCAAAAGAAACATTAGACGGTTTCATTGATAAGATGATTCAAATTGCTAAAGAAGTAGAAGAAAATCCAGAAGTTGTACAAGAAGCACCACACACAACGGTAATTAAACGTTTGGATGAAACATTGGCTGCTCGTAAACCAGTTTTACGTTATGAAAAGCTAGCTCCTGTACAAGTTTGATTAGAATAACAAAGGAAGAACTCGCTATGTGCGGGTTCTTTTTTTATGGAGAATGTACCCCTTTATTTTCCAGGTAGTAAAACTTCCGTTGATTAAAGTTTCACTTTATGCAGAAGTAGTGAAGAAAATGTTAAAATTTTATATTTTTTGTTTCATAATGGTGTAAAGAAGCGGTTTTATAGGTGATTTTGTTGAAAAAGTCGGTTTGATAAAAGTATTTATTTTTGTTAGAATTTTATTGAAATTAAGAAGATGTAATGAGATAGGCATAACTCATTTTTATGTATATGTGAAAAAACGAGCAAGATGGGGGTGGAAATGTGGGATATCGGTGTTATAGAATGATATACCATTTAGAAAACGGAAAAACGATTAAAGATGTAAAAGAATTTTGTTATCGAGACCAAGGAAAAGTACTAGAAAGAGTAGCGCATCGTGTAATGGATAATAGAGAAGTGACGGCAATTGATAAGCAAGGAACGATCATTTCAATAGCATGTGAGGACATTGTAAAGGTGGAACTTGATTACATAACAGAAAGTTAACCTTGAGTCATATCGAATTATTCGATAAAATATACTGTTGAATGGTGAAGTGAGAAGAGAGGAGTTTATTATGGGTAGCACAAGACACTTTTATATGTTTATCTTAGCGTTTGTTCTTGTTGTCGCATTAACGATTTATTTAATTGTTGATAGCACTTGGTACAACACAGTTCATCCTGCGTTCCTTCTGTTTATGTATGTAGGAATTGCGGTAGTGAGTTTCGGAATGAGAGATGAGATGTTAGATCGCTTTGAAAAGTGATACATATACGAAAGACCAACAGGAAAATGTTGGTCTTTTTTTCTTGCCAAAAATAGGTTATTGTGTATATACTGTATATATAAGGTATACACAGTATATACACACACTGGAGGAAAACATGAATATTATTATTTCGAATTCTTCCCAAGACCCTATTTATGTGCAAATAAGAAAACAATTAAGCCAGCTTATTTTAAATGGTGGTTTAAAGGGTGGAGATCAATTACCGTCTATTCGTAGCTTAGCGAAGGAATTACAAATTAGTGTAATTACAACGAAGCGTGCGTACGAGGAGCTTGAAAAAGAAGGATATATAGAAACTGTTGCTGGGAAGGGGACTTATGTTTCCCGTAAAAATAATGAAATATTAAAAGAACAGCGGTTACGTCTATTGGAAAGTAAAGCTGAAGAAATCGTAAAAGAAAGTAAAGTGTTGCACCTTTCACTTGAAGAATTACAACAGATGATTGCGTGTTTATATGAGGGGGAATAAGGAATGTTAGAGCTAAAAAACGTTTGTAAAAGTTATCAAGATTTCGCAGTAAAAAATATAAGTTTTACGCTGCCACGAGGATATATTATGGGATTTGTCGGACCGAATGGGGCCGGGAAAAGTACGACAATCAAAATGATTATGAATTTAATTAGAAAAGAGAGTGGTGATATAAAAATTTTTGGAAAGGACAATAAGAAAGCCGAGAAGGAAATAAAACAAAATATCGGCTTTGTATATGATGAAAATCATTATTACGAAGATTTAACGTGTGAGCAAATGAAGCGTATTATCGCACCGTTATATAAAAAATGGGACGAAGAGCAGTATCAATCGTATATGCACAGATTACAAGTTCCGAAGTATAAAAAAATTAAAGAACTATCAAAAGGAATGAAAATGAAATTTGCGATTGCCATCGCACTTTCACATCACGCAGAGTTTATCATTATGGATGAACCGACAGCAGGACTAGATCCGGTTGTTCGAAGTGAATTGCTTGATATGTTGCAAGAAATTGTAATGGAAGATGAAGTATCTGTATTATTCTCAACGCACATTACAACAGACTTAGAGCGCATCGCGGATTATATTACGTTCATCAACGATGGAGAAATTATATTTACTGGTGAGAAAGATGAATTAATGGGGAACTACGTAATCGTAAAAGGGAGTAACGATTTATTAGATCGAGAAGGAAAAGAATTATTTGTTGGATTACGAAAAAATAAATTTGGTTTCGAAGGTTTAGCGAAGGGTAAACAAGCAATTATCGATTGGTTTGGAAATGAAGTTGTAATAGAAAAGCCTACATTAGATGATATCATCGTTTACACTGCGAAAGGGAGAGGTGCCTATGCGTCAGCTCATATATAAAGATTTGTTCTTTTTTCGGGTAACGTGGTTAGTGAATCTAATTATGCCTCTTGTATTATTTATGTTAGATCCAAGTGGTGAATTGTTATTTTCGATGAGTTGTCTATTTATAACCCTTTCTTCCGTTATGACGTTAACCTTTATGGATGAAAGGAATAACAGTGACATTATTATAAATAGTTTACCGGTAAGCCGAAAGGATATCATAATTGCTAGATATATTTCCTGTGCAATATTTATTGTTGGTGGGATACTCTCTACGATGTTAGTTGTTTTTCTTGTAAGAGGCATTGTGGTTATTGGTGATATCGGTGCATATCATCCGAATCTATACATAGAAATTCCATGGTATGAAGTAATAAACGGAGCTGTTTACGCCGTATTTTTTGTTGTAACATTCTTTCCTAGTTATTATGTTACAAGGTCAAAGATAGCACGAAGTATAGTGTCAGGAGCATCAATGGTAGTTGGAGGAATTGCTTGGATATTCTTAGGAGATGGATTGGATGAAACAACAACTTCATTCCTAGAGTGGATTATGAATCCTATGCATATCGGTGTATTTATAGTTGGATTCATTACATTAGTTAGTATTTACATTGCTTCTATGCTTCTTACAATAAAAATTTATGAAACGCGTGATTTGTAGAGAGGAGAATTCATATGCAACAGTTGATTTTGAAGGAGTTTTTCTTACAGAAGAAGATGTTTCCTTTCTATTTTTTAATACCCATTTTATCTATTTTTAAGAATTCCGTTGAACCAATGGGGATTGCAATAGCATTATTTATAACATGTAGTACGATTATATATATTTCTTTTTATTATGACGAGAAAAGTAAAGCAGAAAAAGTATTAGTGAGTTTGCCTATAACGAGAAAAGAGATAATTATAGCTAAATATATTTCAAGCACATTATTTATTATGGTTGGTTTGAGTGTAACTTTTATAGTCGTAATATTAGGAAATATTTTATTGGACAGGGATATAGTTATGCCTGGATATGCAGTTTTTTCAGCGATAGTAGCAACTTCGATTTATTGTGTAGTAACGATACCGACTAATTACATTGGGGGATATAAAGCTATTACTGTCTTGAATTTGATTATGCTTTTTCCTTTAATGGGTATGATTGGTCTTATGTGCAATATTTTTGGTGATAAAACAATTATGTTAAAAGTACTCCACTCTCAAGAGGCTACACTAGCAATGGGTGTTCTTGGAACTGGAGTGTTAGTAAGTATATTCATATCAATGATTCTCTCAATGAAAATGTTTCAGGAGGCAGAGTTATAGAAGGAACATTTTCATATTAGGAGGTGTAATATATGATCAAGCAATTAGTTTTAAAAGATATGATGATGCAAAGAAAGTTAGGGTTTGTTTATCTTATATGTTTCTTGTTCCTGCTCATTGTTGATTTTCGTAGTGATAGTTTTTTGATGACGTTTAGCATGTTTGTACCTGCTCTTGGCATGATACTGTCAATGAGTTATGAGGGGAAAAATAAAAGTGAAATGATAGTAAATAGTTTACCGTTTGACCGTAAAGATATTGTCATAGGAAAATACATATTTGTAAGTATTTTAGTTGCTCTAGGTGGATGTTTCTCACTAGTGGTCGGTTTAATACAGCTACAAGATGGGCATATGACTGGATTTATGCTGTGGGGAGAAATTCTCGGAGGTATAACAGGTGGGTTTGTTTGTAGCATAATTGTACTTCCGATTGAATTCTCAGTAGGATATAGCAGTGCAAAACAAATTGCTCCGTTCGCCGGACTTGCGTTGGGGTATTTAAGTGGACTGATTGTAAGTAACGTCTGGTTAGATGTAGAAAATGTTTGGAGCACGAGTCTAGTCGTAAATGTTTGTTTTATAGCAGGGCTGCTGCTTTTATATGTTATGTCTATATTTTTCTCAATCCATTTGTACAATGAGCGTGATTTATAAGGAGGGAGCGATTGTGAAGCAGCTTATAATAAAAGACTTTATCATGCAATGGAAGTATTTAATATGGTGCTTAATATACCCTCTTTTCTTGTATATGACATTAACAGATATTAAAAGCTTTTACGTAATTATGTCAGCTATAATTCCAGTTATAGCAATTTTAAAAACATTTAATGATGATAAAAAATATGATAGTGAAGTAATGTTAAATAGTTTACCGCTAGCAAAAAAAGAAATTGTAGTAGCTAAATATATAACGGCACTTATTGTTTTTATTATAAGTATGATAGTGTCTAGTCCTGTAGGGATTACTCGGTTTGCAGGCGGGGTATTTGAATTTATTACGACAACATTAGTTACGAGTACTGGCTTTGTTTTTATATATTTAAGTTTTGTTTTACCGATATTGTTTTGGTTTGGCTATAAAAAAGCTTCTTTTATTACGCTGTTCATACTAATAGCACCGACAGCAATTGGTGCCATGTTCTTTGAAATCAGCATGGAACAAATTCAACTATATAACAGCGTGTTATTCGTTAGCTCAATATGCATGTTCATAGTATCTATCTTCGTTTCAGTGAAATTGTATGAGAAGAGAGAATTTTAAAAGGTGCCTTGTATAAGGCACCTTATTCAATAACGACAATAGGAAAGTAAGAGTTTATAAACAGAGAGGCTATTCGGTACAACATCTTTTGGAGTATGTAATATAAAGCTGAAAACGATAACGAGAATAAGAAAGAGGAAAAATAAAAATAAGATTTGCTTATGTATAGAATTTTGCATAGAATTCACTCCTTTTTTAGGTAGTATGTCCAAAAGAAAGAAGTGTATGAAAAATTTTAGGGGGAGAATGATGAACAAAAGAAAATGGTTATATAGAATAGGGGTACTTTTATCTTCAATCGGTCTCATATTAGCAAATTTCTATTCAGATATACCATCACCGTTTCCTAATTTGTATAAAGGAATTGGTATAAGTATTGTTATAGTTGGTCTTCTTTGTCTTATCATATCAAACTTCTACAGAAAGTCTGAATGAATGTAAAAAAGGACAGTTACTCTTTTTCAGAAGTACTGTCCTTTTTAAATAACTTATTCCATAGCTTGGCGATACTCCATATAATGACGATTGCAATGGAGGCAATAATGGACCAAACAATTGATATAATTTCAAGTGTCATGTTAGGAAGGAATGTAAAAATGGATAATACTTTATGAAACAACCATTCTATTATATGAAAACTTATTTGTAATAGAATGACGATACTAAGTGTAATCCATGCTAACATTTGTTTTCCTTTTTCTTTCCACATGACATTCACCTCACGTTAGCTTAATAATTTTAAGCCAACAGCGCCGCATAGAATGCAACTTAAGAAGGCAAGGCGACGCCAATCCGCTGATTCGCGGAAAATTAGAATGCCTAGAAGTGCACTACCGGCAGTTCCGATTCCAGTCCAAATCGCGTAAGCAGTTCCCATCGGTAATGTGTCCATCGCAAGAGATAAGAAGAAGAAGCTTACGCCGAAGTTAGCGATTAAAATAACTTTTGGTGCCCAGCCTTTCTTTTCAGTGGCTACTTTCATAAAGAGTACACCAATAATTTCACAAATACCAGCTAGAATTAAAAATACCCAAGCCATTTTATGCGGCCTCCTTCGCTTCTTTTTCTTCTGTTACTCGCTTTAGCCCAATTACTCCGAAGAAGATTAAACCGATTAATAAAACTTTTATAATAGAGAAAGGTTCTCCGAAGATGAAAATCTCTGTCAGAACGATCCCACCAGCTCCAATTCCTGTAAAGACTGCATATACAGTGCCGACAGGTAAATCTTTATAAGCTTTAAATAATAAAACGAAACTAATTGTAATTAATAATGCAACACCAGCCCATTCAAGTGGTGCCTCCGCGTGTTTTAGTCCAATGACCCAAAAGATTTCAATAATACCAGCTATGATTACATAAATCCATGCCATATGTCATTTCTCCTTCCTACCAGTCGTTAGGTAAAGGGCTTAAAAACGACGCATTGCAAAGGAGCAATCCGTCAGTTTGAAAGTCCGCGCCAAAATACTTTCCAAGAAGCGTCTAAACGTGTCTCAAAACGATTTAAACCTGCGTATAGTAGTTCAACCATAAGACCGTCAAGTAAGCATAGAAAAGCCTCTAAGGCATCTTTTACTTCAATGTTATGCAGCTCATCTTGTTCGCTTGCTCTTTTAAATACAGGGAATAAAAGTTTTCCGACGTTTTCAATGTGCACATTTGCTTTATTAATAATTTGTTCGCGAAATGCATCAGGCGGAAAATAAGAAGTTCGTAACCAAAACATTGATTCTTCACTTTCACCAAATCGTTTCGCATAGCCCTTTAGTAACTGTAAGAGCAATTTTTCAGTAGACGAATTTGAAAATTTTTCGATATCGCCTGTGAAGCTCTGCAAATCTTTTTGAAGAGCGGATTCTAAGCATATAAAATATAGCTCTTCTTTTCCTTTAAAGTGTGCGTAAATTGATGGTTTTTTAATCCCAACTTCTTGAGCAATATTTGCTAATGAAGTTCCTTCATAGCCGTAGCGTGCGAAATGAGAAAGTGCTACAGCTTTAATGCGGTTTGCTGTCATTTTCATCCCCTACCTACCGTTCGTTAGGTTCATTATATGCGAGGGGAAATACAAAGTCAATAGTTGATGAGCTGAAAAAGAGCGCTATAGGTAACGCTCTTTTTAGATTGTTTTTCGTTCAATTAAATGGAAGGACAGTTCTTCTGCGCTGCCATTAATTTCCTCACTTTGTATTTGATTATGGAATAAAGAAAAAGTGCGAGATCCCATCGTAAGACCAGGATGTTCAATAGTAGTAATTTCTAGTGCTTTTGAAATTTCATGGTTATCGAATCCTAAAATAGCAAGATCTTCAGGGACGCGAATGCCGTGTTTTCTTGCCTCAGTTAATAAACCAGCTGCAACTTGATCATTCGCCGTGAAAATAGCGGTTGGACGATTTTCCATGTTTAAAATACGATGGAGTATTTGGGCACCATCCTGCATTGTATAGCATTGATGAAAAATCCATTCGGGATGTAAAGTTTTGCCTTCGTTACGAAGTGTATCAGCAAATGCCTTTTCGCGCTCTATAGAATTTGCGCTCGTTTTTCTTGCTAAACAGATTCCGATTTTTTCATGGCCCTTATCTAGTAAATATGCAGTGCCGAGACGGAAGCCTTCATAGTGATCTACGTAGACGGATGAAATGAGAGGATGTTTCATTTTTTCACATGAAATAATAGGGGCAAATTTTGCGAAAGGTTCAATTTGTTCCCATGAACTTGTTCGAGAGCAAATAATCATCCCGTCAAATTGTTTCATTTTCATCATTTCAAGAACACGAATTTCTTCAATGCTATCGTAATTTGTTTGACATAAATTTATGTGATATCCAGCTGCTAACGCTTCGTTTCCGATTCCTTCAATAATGGTACTGAAGTATGGAAGGTTAATAAAAGGGAGCATAACCCCAATTGTATATGTTTTTCCCTTTATTAAATGAATAGCATTTATATTTTTTGCATAGTTCAATTCTTCAACAGCATCTAGAACACGCTTACGTTTTTCTTCTTTTACGTAAGGGTGATTATTAAGGACGCGGGAAACAGTTGATATGGATACACCAGCGGTTTTGGCAATTTGTTTTATATTGGCCATATGTATCACCTCTTTCCCTTATTATAAAGGGAAAATAATAAGAATGAAAAAATCTTGACCTGAAAAGCTTTTCACAAACTATGTTATAAATAAGGCTTCCTTTTATTCGCGTAACCTTTTTATATGGGCGTAAGAATGATAGGGGTCTTTTTTGCGTCTATAAAAGAAGTTTTGTCAAAATGTGCGAGAATAACGTGGAAAGTTTTCAAAGGGGGAGTTTGTTAATGAAGCGAATATGAATAGCATATAAACGCTTCATTCGTAAAGATAGCGGTATGAAGAAAGGGCGGAAACAAATTGAAAAAAAGAATCATTTGTTTCGTGTTTTCTAGTCTAGTGCTAAGTTCATGTTCGTTTCAGCAAACGATGCAAGAAGAAAAAAGATTTGTGGGAACAACAGGGGGAGCTATGGATCGTGTTACGGATCCTATTCCGCTGAAGGAGCTTCCGAAATATTTTCCAGTGAAATTTAAAGTTCCAGCGTTTTTACCGTATGACATTACGAGTGATGTGAAGGGGGAAGTCAGAACGATTGGAAAAAAGAAGGCTGTCTTAATGATTAAATATAAACAACAGGAGCCAGGTAGAAATGAGTACATTGAGTTAAATGTTGCGAACTTTCCTTATAGTTTTCCGGATCTCGTGGAAGAGAAGCGATTTCAGGAACAAATGAAATTGAATAATGGGGCGTTCGCTTATTTTAAAAATAAGGATGACTCTGGGCGAGGGGATGAATTTGCTACGCTTATATGGAAAGAGAAAGGACTTGAATATCAGCTCTTGTATCGGAATGTACAAGAGCATGATAAAGATGTGATTAAGCAAAATTTATTATACATTGCGAATAATATGGAATGAAAAAACTAGCTGGATAATTCAGCTAGTTTTTGTATGTTATTATTTCTTTTTAATTTTTCCAGTCCAAGTTTTGAATCCACCTTGTAATTGGTAGAAATCTTTGTAGCCTTGTTTCTTTAAGTATTGAGCCGCACGACCAGTACGGAATCCACTTTGGCAGTATAAGTAAACTGGTTGATCTTTACGAAGTTCTTTATGACGAAGGCGAATTTGTGATAACGGAATGTTACGTGCGCCTAAAATATGCCCTGCAGTATATTCGTCTGCTTCGCGAATATCGATAAGCTGTGCTTTACGGTAGCCAGCGCGAAACTCTTCTTCTGAAAGTGTTTTAATTAATTTTCTCTGATAGAAATACATCCATACAGTGTAGCCGATGAATGCTACGATTACGGCTAATAAAATAATCCAAGTTGTTGACACGATTCTATCGCTCCCTTTTTTCTTATCCTACTTTCAATATTATAATGCCCGTATGTATTTATGCAACAGATTCATTTGCATATAAGAAGAAATTTCGTATTCTTTCACAAATTTTGTCGAATTTGGTAGACTAGAGAATGTGAAAAATAATTGGTTATATGAGGTGCAGGATGGGAAAAGAAAAATGGTGTTATATTAACTCTGGTCAATGTTCACCGGCATTTAATATGGCGTTAGATGAATGTTTATTAAATTGGCAAAGTGAAAAGAAAATGCCACCAACCATTCGTTTTTATGAATGGGAAGTACCAACATTAACAGTGGGATATTTCCAGCGTGTTGAAAAAGATATTAATATGGATGTAGTTAACGAAAAGAAATATGGATTCGTTCGTCGTCAAACAGGCGGCAGGGGTGTACTACATGATAAAGAATTAACGTACAGTGTTATTGTGTCTGAAGATCATCCAAATATGCCAAAAACAGTTACAGAAGCGTATCGTATTATTTCGCAAGGTTTACTAGACGGTTTTAAGGCATTAGGATTAGAAGCGTATTATGCAGTTCCAAAAACAGAAGCAGACCGTGAAAATTTAAAAAATCCACGTTCAGGCGTATGCTTTGATGCACCGTCTTGGTATGAAATTGTAGTAGAAGGAAGAAAAATCGCAGGTAGTGCGCAAACACGTCAAAAAGGTGTGATATTACAGCATGGATCGATTCCATTAGAAATAGATTTAGATGAATTATACGATCTGTTTTTATTCCCGAATGAACGTGTAAAAGAACGTATGAAGAGTATGTTCTCTTCTAAAGCGGTAGCAATTAATGAATTAACAGACCGTACGTTTACAATCCAGCAGCTAATTAAAGCGTTTGAGGTTGGGTTTGAAAAAGGATTAGATGTAGAGCTTGTTCCGTATGAATTAACAGAAGAGCAGTTACATGAAGTGCAAACATTAGCAAAAGAGAAGTATGAAAGTAAGGAATGGAATTATAAAAAATAAGAGGTGGCAATTGCCATCTCTTATTTTTTTTATAGTAAATTAAGTACTTTTTCTACTTTGATTCCTTTATCTTGTAAAGAACGAAGGCGATTTACAACGTCCATAATTTCTTTGTCGAATGTAACGCTAATACCTTGGCTTTGTAGTTCTCCTTTTAAGCTTTCAATAGAATCATCTATGTCGATGCCAAGCTCGTAATCTTGACAAACTTCAATTGTCTTTTTCACAAGTTTAACATAATTTTCTTGTAGTTTTGTATTTGTTTCAGTCAAAGCAGGTTGCTTCGGTTTTGCAGGAGCGACCGGTGCTGTCTCTTGCTTTGTAACTGGAGTTGGTACTGCTTTTTTCACAGGTGCTGGAGTAGATAGTTCCACAGCTGCTTCTACACTTACTGGCTTCGGCGTTGGTACCGGAGTAGGTTTAGGTGCTACTGGTGTTTCTACTCGCGTAACAGGTTTTGGAGCGGCTGCAACTGCTTTTGGAGCTTCTACAACTACTTCTTTTTTCGGAGTAGGTTCTACAACTGTTTCTTCTTGCTCAGCAGCTTCTTTATTTTCTTTGCTCCACATAACGCGTTCAACTTCTAGAGAAACATTGTTTTTGTTCATCGCTGTTAATGTAACTTTACCAACTTCAGCGTTCCCAGTGAAATCAACAATTTTATAAATAACACTCTTGTTCCAATCCACGTTTCCGCTCAAAAATAATTCTTCGTTACATTTCGGCGTTAAGCCCTCGATTTTAATTTCTGCGTTTACACCGTTTTCACTATATACCATAATTAGCGAAGCATTTACATCTTCGTCTGCTAACATTAGTTCACGTACCATTTTGCCGGTGCGTACTTGCGTTTTCTTCTTAACTGACATCTAATTTCTCCTCTCAAAAATTCAGTAATAATAAAAAAATCGTATAACGAAAAATAATTGCTCACGAAGATTTATGATACCGATAATAAAAGCATCACGTCAACAATTAACTTTAATTATTTTGCATTTTTCTTATTTTCTTTATGAAATTTTTCAATTTGTAAAATTAGACAGAAGAAAAACAGCCTTTTGAAGGGCTGTTAAAATTTTGATTTTTTGTATAGTAATTTATATAAAACAAAAAATAAGATAGCGATTAAGGCATTTTGCCAAAAAGTTAGATGATAAATGAGATAAGGTTGCTTTTTAAAATAAATATGTAAAAATACAGATGCACAAAATGGAGTAGCGAACGTAAATCCAAATAGAATTCTTCTTTTCCAATTTATTTTTTGATCAAAGGAGTAACGCTTTAATAAATATAAAATAAGCAGTATTCCTAGAATAATGAGTGAAACAGACAAAATAGTTCCAGGGATACTAAAAACTGGAGTAAATTGTTCCGCATTATTTCCAAAGGTCAAAATGAAAAATGAAACAATTGCATCGATTCCAAACTGTATAGCAAGAAGTAAGCTAATAATAAAACCGATTAGAGAAGTTTTTTCTAACTTTGTTTGGGTTGGTAAAGCTGAGATAAGTTCATCGCAATAAGACTGTAAATCATCGCCAAAGATGTCATAAGCATTTTTATTTTCTGCTTGTGCTTCGATGAGATGATCTAATATTTCTAGCAACAGTTCCTCCATTTGTTGCTCGGGTACGCTTGATATTCGAAGATATACTAACATATCACCATAAGCAGCTTCGTTTTCAGGTGTTAAGAGTTCTCGTTTTTTGTTGTTTAATTCAACCATGTCTTTCGCCTTCATCCCTATCACTCCCCTTGTAATAAGTTGTTTACGGTCGTTGAAACCATTCCCCAGCTTTGTTTAAATTCTTCAAGTTGTTCTAATCCTTTAGCGGTTACGTGATAATATTTTCGCTTTGGACCGAGTGAGGAGGCTTTTAATGTTCCTTCAATCAATTTTTCTTTTTGCATACGTAACAATAACGGGTATATGCTTCCTTCGCTTACGAATGTAAATCCGTATGTATTTAATTTTGTACTTAGTTCATATCCGTACACTTCTTCTTGTGAAATGATGTATAGGATGCAACCTTCGAGTACACCTTTTAACATTTGGCTGTGCATGGTTTCACCACCTTTTATTCAGGTAACTTGCGTTGCAAGGTAGCTGATATCCAAATTATAACATTCGGTAACTTGCAACGCAAGTTACTAAGTGGAAAACTTTAATGAGTGTTAATTTCTCGGCGTTTCCCATACTAACGAGAGGAGGGAAGCATATGAAACCATTTATGCCAAAACTCGTTTACTTTGAACCGAGGGCGCTCGAATATCCGCTTGGAAAAGAGCTTTATGAGAAGTTTACGAAGATGGAATTAGAAATTCGTGAAACGACATCACACAATCAAATTAGAAATTTGCCAGGTGAAAATGATTTGCAAAAGTATCGTAATGCAAAGGCGACACTTGTTGTTGGGGTGAGGAAGACGTTAAAGTTTGATACGTCAAAACCGTCAGCTGAATATGCAATTCCGCTTGCAACAGGGTGTATGGGACATTGTCATTATTGCTATTTGCAAACAACACTGGGGAGTAAGCCTTACGTTCGCGTGTATGTGAATCTTGATGAAATATTTGAGAAGGCAAAGCAATATATGGATGAAAGAGCACCTGAAATAACAAGGTTTGAAGCGGCTTGTACATCAGATATCGTTGGAATTGATCATTTAACATATGCATTAAAGCAGACGATTGAATTCATTGGAGAAAGTGAGCATGGGCGTTTACGTTTCGTTACGAAATATTCGCACGTTGATCATTTATTAGATGCAAAACATAATGGGAAAACTCGTTTCAGGTTTAGTATTAATTCACGGTATGTAATCAAAAATTTTGAGCCAGGGACATCACCTTTTGAAGAACGAATTGAAGCGGCTCGTAAAGTAGCAGGTGCGGGTTATCCACTGGGCTTTATAGTTGCACCACTTTATATGCATGAAGGATGGGAAGAAGGATACCGTGAACTATTTGAGCGACTGTACAATGCGCTAAAAGATTTGTCGATACCGAATTTAACATTTGAATTAATTCAACATCGCTTTACAAAACCAGCAAAAAAGGTCATTCAAGAGCGTTATCCGAATACGAAGCTTGAAATGGATGAAGAGAAGCGCAAATATAAATGGGGACGATATGGCATCGGGAAATACGTATATAAAAAAGATGATGCAGAAGTATTGGAAGAAACGATTAGAGGATATATTCATCACTTTTTTCCTAATGCAGAAATTCAATACTTTACATGAAAAGAACTTGTATTGGAATGCAAGTTCTTTTTTCTTTTAAATATTTAGGCTTGTTTTCAACTTGTCACGTTATTCTTTCTGGTGTATCATTTTATTGATTGCTTCGTACGGAATGAGCAAAATGAAATTGGATGGAGGAAACCGATGCCTACCCCTAGTATGGAAGATTATATTGAACAAATTTATTTGTTGATTGATGAAAAGGGTTATGCCCGCGTATCTGATATTGCTGAAGCGCTGAGTGTACATCCATCCTCTGTAACAAAAATGGTGCAAAAATTAGACAAAGATGAATATCTAATTTATGAAAAATATAGAGGGCTTGTATTAACATCAAAAGGTAAAAAAATCGGAGAACGTCTCGTATACCGTCATGACTTGCTAGAGCAATTTATGCGTATTATCGGTTTGGATGAAAGTAAAATTTACAATGATGTAGAAGGAATCGAACATCATTTAAGTTGGGAAGCAATTGACCGCATTGGTGATCTAGTGCAATATTTTGAACAAGATGAGGTTCGAGTGGAAACACTTCGTGGCGTTCAAAAAGCAAATGAAGAGAAAAGTAATTAAGGGGAACGTATGTCGTTTCCTTTTTTATTTCAACCGAAAAGGATGGGGAAATTATGAAAGCAATTATTTTTGATTTTGATGGATTAATTGTAGACACAGAAACAATATGGTTTCACTCTTTCAGAGACGCCGTTCGTGAGTATGGTGGAGATTTACCTTTAGAGGAATTTGCAAAATGTATTGGAACGACAGATGATGTACTATATGCATATTTAAATGAGCAATTAAAAGAGAAGTTTAACAAGCATGCATTAAAAGAAAAAGTGAAAACTTTACATAAAGAGAAAATGAAAATACCAGAAGCTCGTGACGGGGTAAAAGAATATTTAGAGGAAGCGAAAGAAATGGGATTGAAAATCGCATTAGCTTCCAGTTCATCTAGAGAATGGGTTATTCCTTTTTTGGAAGAGCTACAAATTCGAGATTATTTTGAAGTCATTAAAACGAGAGAAGATGTTGAAAAGGTAAAACCAGACCCAGCACTTTATCAAATTGCAATAGAAGATTTAGGGATTGATCCGTCTGAAGTTGTTGTATTTGAAGACTCGTTAAACGGATTGAAAGCAGCGATTGCAGCAGAATTAAAGTGCGTTGTTGTACCTAATGATGTGACACGGAATTTACCATTTGAAAATCATCACCTTCGAATTGAAAGTATGAAAGATAAAAGTTTGAAAGAAGTGCTTCAAAGTATAAAAAAAGACCGTATTTCCTAAAAGGAAGCACGGTCTTTCTTTTTGTTTTTTTTACCTTCAATGACAGTCAGATGAGATTGTTTTCTTTTTCGCTTCAAAGTGGAAGGATTCCCTTTTTTATCTTTGTCATTAGAAGCATTTGATTTAAATAATGAATTGCTTAGGGGTGCTACGTTTTGTTTCCCATGTTTGCGGTTCGATTGTTTTGCAGCACGCTTATAAGAGCTTTGCGAATTTGCAGAACCACTAGAGTTTGTAAACATTTTGTAGAGTAAATAAAAGATACCAACGACAGCCAACATGATACCAATATTTTTTAAAACTCCCATTGGATCTGTAATGACAGATGAAACAAGGCCGAATATTGCTAATCCGATAATAAGCATAACTATAGCGAATGTAAACGAACGACCGTTCATAAGGAACACCTCCTAAAAACATATATTAAAAATAGTATATTAACGATGAGGAAAGGAGTTGAACACCATTTTTAAATAATTATTGTTTGTTTTCTAAACGTAATAATTCTTCAAACGATGCAATGGCTACTTCCACTTGATCATCTGTTGGTTCTTTCGTTGTTAATAGTTGCAGCCATAATCCGGGATATCCAAGTATGCGTAATACTGGAATATCGCGTAATCGATTTGTAAATTGCAACACTTCAAAAGAAATGCCGAGAACGACTGGAATTAATAAAATTCGGTTTACGACTCTGGCCCAAAGTGGATCTGTAGGGACAAGGAAATAAACAAACATTCCAATAATGACTGTAAATATAATAAAGCTACTGCCACAGCGATAATGAAGGCGCGTTTGTTTTTGCACATTTTCTACAGTCATTGGAAGATTATTCTCATAGGCATTAATTACTTTATGCTCCGCACCATGGTACTGAAATACCCGCTTAATAAGTGGGGTTAAAGAAATAAAGTATATATAGCTCAATAATAGCATGAGCTTAATGACACTTTCGACAATGATTTGCCCTGTATGAGAGGGGAAAATCGGTCTCGTTAATTCAGCTAGTAGTGCAGGAACTGCTGTGAAAATGACTTTACCGAATATGAAAGATAAAACACCAACTGCTGCAACTCCTAATACCATCGTTAATTTCGATTGTTCTTCTTTGTTATTTGCGATTTGTGCGTCTTCTTCTGGGTGGACATCAAATCGTTCTGAAGCAAAGTTTAAATGTTTTGCTCCGTTCGCACTTGCATCCACAATAGCGGCAATCCCTCGTAAAAATGGAATTTTTTTCAGGATAGATAATGCTTTATTACGAACGCGTGGTAATCGATAAAATTCAATCGATTTATCTTTACGACGAACCGCTGTAACAGTATATTCTCTACCGCCAAACATAACTCCTTCTATGACTGCTTGCCCGCCATATATTTGTTTTGACTCTTCTGCCATGTTAACACCAACCTGTATTTGTTTCTCTCTTATGTAGAAAAAGAGGCAATTGTCATACTGGGTTCTGTCATTTTGAAATAAGACAATCACCGAGTTTCCTTTATTTTATCGACAAATACAAGTATATGACAAGGAAAAATGTTACGAGAGTCGGACATTTCTTATTCTTTTTATAGACAAATTTTGCAGTATTTAAACATGGTTCAAAATAGTTTCGGGCATACTATTGAGCGGAGGTGTCGATGTGAGTCAAGAACAATTAGGAACAAGGAATTTTGTACAAATTGGTTTATTTGGTGGAATCTTTTGGGGGGGGATATGGTATTTCCTTCATATATTTTCATTTACGGAAGCGGGACCGAACTATTTACTTTTACCATTTGCCTTTGGAAGCTGGAAAGAAGGGGTATGGGGCAATGTGTCAGGAATTGTTTGTATGGGACTACTTTCGATTTTAATTGCCTTTTTGTATAAAGCGTTTTTGGTAAAGTTTGAAGGAATTATTCCAGGGGTGATTTATGGGCTATTTTGGTGGGCGTTACTATTTTTCGGAATGGGATTAATAGCGCCTGCCATTAAAAGTGCACTTCATTTACCGAAAGAAACAATTGTGACGACGATATGCATTTTTATATTGTATGGTGTGTTTATAGCATACTCTGTTTCCTACGCAGTAAATACCAATAAAGCTGAGAGAGAAGGAGAAGAGAAGACGAACTATTCAAATAAGTAACTCCTATGTTAAAATGTTGTATAGATATTTAATACTAAGGAGTTTTAAGCATATGAAAAAGGTACTCCTCGTAAACGGTCCTAACCTAAATCGCCTCGGTGTCAGGGAGGTAAATGTATATGGAAAGGGCACGCTAGCGACACTTGAAACAGATATGAAGCAAGAAGCAGAAACATTGGGAGTGGAGTTAGAATGTTTCCAATCGAATCATGAAGGTGCGATTATCGATCGTATTCATGAGGCGGAAGATACATATGAAGGGATCATTTTAAATCCTGGGGCATTTACGCATTATAGCTATGCGATTCGAGATGCAATTGCGAGCATTTCGATTCCTGTTATTGAAGTACATATTTCTAACATTCACCAGCGTGAGTCGTTCCGTCACGAATCTGTGACGGCAGCTGTTTGTGCGGGACAAATTGTTGGATTTGGTTTTTATGGCTATAAGTTAGCGTTATTTGCATTAATGGAGAAATTGAGGGAGGCATAAAGTAATGGAGAAAATCGAAAGATTAAGAAGTGCATTTGATGAGGCTGGTATTGACGGTATTTTGTTAACAAATGAACATAGTCGTAGGTATATGGCTAACTTCACAGGAACAGCTGGTGTTATACTGATTTCGAAAAACCATGCGCAATTTATTACAGATTTCCGTTACGTAGAGCAGGCTAGTAAACAAGCTGTTGGATATGAGATTGTACAGCATGCAGGATTAATCATTGATGAAATTGCAAAGCAAGTGAAGGAACTAGGAATTCAAAAGCTTGGCTTTGAGCAAGATACTCTTACATATAGTTCTTATTCAGCGCATAAAGAAGCGATCGATGCTGAATTTATCCCAACTTCTGGGCTTGTAGAAAAGTTACGCTTGATAAAGACTGATTCAGAGATTAAGATATTAAAGGAAGCTGCACAGATTGCAGATGCTGCCTTTGAACATATTCTATCATTCATTCGCCCGGGAGTATCTGAAATTGAAGTGTCAAATGAACTTGAATTTTTCATGAGAAAACAAGGAGCAACATCTTCTTCGTTTGATATTATCGTTGCTTCAGGTCTTCGTTCGGCATTACCGCACGGCGTGGCATCTGAAAAAGTGATAGAAACAGGAGATTTCGTTACATTAGACTTCGGCGCTTATTACAAAGGATATTGTTCTGATATTACTCGTACGATTGCAGTTGGTGAACCATCTGATAAATTGAAAGAAATTTATAATATCGTTTTAGAAGCACAATTACGTGGTGTGAACGGTATTAAAGCTGGTTTAACAGGCCGTGAAGCGGATGCGCTAACGCGCGATTACATAACGGAAAAAGGATATGGTGAATACTTTGGACATTCTACTGGTCATGGAATCGGTCTTGAAATCCATGAAGCACCAGGTTTAGCGTTCCGTTCTGATACAGTACTTGAACCAGGTATGGCTGTAACAGTAGAACCAGGTATTTATATTCCAGGTATTGGCGGCGTACGTATTGAAGATGATATCATTGTAACAAGTGAAGGTAATGAAGTAATTACGAAATCACCAAAAGAACTTATTATTTTGTAATATACAGGAGGATTTTTTTACATGATTTCAGTAAACGATTTTCGTACAGGTTTAACAATTTCAGTGGACAATGCCCTTTGGCAAGTAATGGATTTCCAACACGTAAAGCCAGGTAAAGGTGCTGCATTCGTTCGCTCTAAACTACGTAACCTTCGCACAGGATCTGTTCAAGAGAAAACATTCCGTGCAGGTGAAAAAGTAGAAAAAGCACACATCGAAAACCGTCGTATGCAATACTTATACGCGAGCGGTGAGTCTCACGTATTTATGGATAATGGAACTTACGAGCAAATCGAACTTGGTGAAAACCAAATCGAGCGTGAACTTAAATTCCTAAAAGAAAACATGGAAGTATCTATTATGACATACCAAGATGAAGTACTTGGTGTTGAACTTCCGAACACAGTTGAATTAAAAGTGTCAGAAACAGAGCCTGGTATTAAAGGCGATACAGCTTCTAACGTAACAAAACCAGCTACATTAGAAACTGGTCTTGTTGTACAAGTACCAATCTTCATTAACGAAGGCGAAATGCTTATCATCAACACTGGTGAAGGTAAATACGTTTCTCGTGCATAGTAGAAAAGCCCTCGTGATTATCACGAGGGCTTTTTTTTATAGGAAGTAAGGAAGATAGTAAATTGCAGTTATAACAAAACTAATTAAGACAAGTGAAAGAGTGCCTGCCATATATGAAGTGAAAACGATTTGAAATGGTTTTATTTCACCAGTCTCAACGCCAGTCAGTGTTTTACTGATTGCGTGATCCGTAATGTTGTTTCTATGAGTATTCATAATAATTAACCACATAATTGCAAATATCGCTAAACTTCCAAGGAAAAAGGTCTCCATAAATGACCAACCGACCAATTTTGAAAAAAGATAAATAAGAGCTAATTCTATTACAATTGTTAAACTAATTTTCAATACCTTCATATTTTTCCTCCTCACTTTGTAATTTCACCCAATTTAAAAAATTTTTACGTGATACGACATGCAGTGAGCAAGGGGACTTTACTTCTTTCGCTAGTGCAGCGTGTTCTTCTGGAAACTTGTTTTCCACATGCAATGAAATGTACGGTAGTTTTTCTTGTGCTTTTAACGAGCGAATATTATTCGTTTTAGCACCAGCGAATACGTATGTAAGTTGTAAATCTAAAAAAGCGATTTTTAAAATTTCTTTTTTAGCAGCCTCGTTATAGCCTTTTCCCCAGTAAGGATGGCCAAGCCAACTGCCAATGTGAGATTGCTTCTTCTCGTAATTAATATGTTTAAGTGTGGTGAGGCCGATTATTTCATTTTCTTCATTTAGAACCACTCTGGATAAAGATTTCTTTTGGTTCTCTTCTTCTATCGCAAAAAGAAGAAACGCTTTCGTGTCTTCGATTTTTTCTACCTTTATTCCTAATGCATTTTTTACATGTGGATCACTTGATAGCTCGAAAAGCACATTTGCATATCGTAAATCTAGTGGTAACAAACGAACGTGCTGCATCGTCAAAACCCCTTTCTTATTAAATGTACCATAAAATACCATTCGGTAATACGAATATTCAGATTAAATGAGGGTGACAGAGAAAAATTATGTTTTTACTTCTGAAATAGACAACCCCTGCATATGGTTGTACAAATATATTCTTTTTCAGCATATAGCATTAGTAACCGTTATGGGAGAAGGTGGGAGAATGAAACAGTGGCTAGCGGCAATGGAAACATCCGTGCTTGTAATGGGGTTACTTCGGTTGTTTTCAGGTAGCGCGGAAATATTCGCCGCTTTGCTTATGCTTTATGTGAATGATGCGAAAAAAGCATTGTTTATAAATGGTATGTTGGCGTTTGTTGGACCGACCGTATTAATTTTAACAATGACAATAGGCATAGCGAGTGTGGCAAGTGAGATTTCTTTCTTGAAACTCTTTTTTCTAGCGCTTGGAATTGGCTGCATTTTTATCGCGTTGTTGAAATAAGTAAGCCAGGTATAGTGGGGAGAAGCTGATGAAAGAAGTATTAGAAGTTTTACCGAAAACGATGAAGCAGCTAGTGGAAAGTTGTAAGCAATACGATGCTCTAGAGGAAATTCGTGTTCGAATTGGAAGACCGCTAGAGTGTATTGCTCATGGCGAAGTGTTTTTTTATGACTATATCGTTACAGCAGAGGATGCAATTTACTTATTGAATAAGTTAAGTCAATTCTCAATTTATACGATGGAAGAGGAATTAAAACGTGGGTATGTGACACTTCGAGGAGGACATAGAATCGGCTTAGCTGGAAAAGTCATTACAGAAAAAAGCGCAGTGAAAATGATTCGAGATGTCTCTTCCTTTAATATTCGTATTGCTCGTCAAAAAATAGGGATTGCTGAACCACTTTTACCGTACTTGTATGAATCACGATGGTTAAACACGATGGTAATTGGCCCGCCGCAAACGGGGAAAACAACACTTTTAAGAGATGTAGCACGTTGTATGAGTCAAGGTGTAAGTGTTTCGAAAATTCCTTCTTGTAAAGTGGGGATTGTAGATGAGCGGTCAGAAATTGCAGGCTGCGTGAAAGGTATTCCGCAATATGACTTTGGCACGCGAGTAGATGTGTTAGACGCATGTCCAAAAGCTGAAGGAATGATGATGATGATTCGTTCTATGAGTCCAGATATTTTGATTGTAGATGAAATTGGGCGTAAAGAAGATAGTGAAGCAATTATGGAGGCGGTGCATGCAGGGGTTCAGCTTTTTATAAGCGCACATGGATTTTCTTATGATGATGTTTTGAAACGCCCATCACTAAAGGCGGTGCTGGAGCTCGGCATATTTGATAGGTTTGTGGAGCTATCAAAAGCAAGAGGGCCAGGAACAGTTATGCAAGTAAAAGATAAATATGGAAAATCGGTATTACCTCATAGAAAGGCGCAAAGCGTATGGTGAAAATATTTGGTGCAGTGTTAATCGTTGCGGTCAGCACCTTTTTCGGATTTTCATACGCTAAAAGATACAGTGAGAGACCAAGGCAACTTAGATTATTAAAAGCGGCACTTCAATCATTAGAGGCAGAAATTATGTATGGGCACACACCTTTGTCTGAAGCTGCCGAGCGATTAGTGAAACAAATGCCGAAGCCGTTAAATTGGATATTTCAAAGTTTCGCTAGAAGGCTAGAAAGCGGAGAACAAACAGTAAGAGAAGCTTGGATAGATAGTTTGAAAGAAAATTGGAAGCTAACAGCATTTCAACAAACTGAGTACGAGATTTTGCAGCAATTTGGTGAAACACTCGGACAACATGATCGTGAATCACAACAAAAACATATTCGCTTATGCATTACACATTTAGAGAGAGAAGAAGAAGAAGCGAAAGCGTTACAACTGCAATATGAAAAAATGATCAAGAGCTTAGGAGTACTAGCGGGGCTACTTATCGTAATTTTACTGCTATAGGAGGGAGAAAGGCGATGTCCATTGATGTTGGATTAATATTTCAAATCGCCGGAATCGGCATTGTTTTAGCTTTTATTCATACTGTACTAAAAGAATTAAAGCGAGAGGATATTGCAAATTGGGTTATCCTTGTCGGTTTTGTCGTTATTTTATTTCATGTGGCATTTTTAATTAATACGCTATTCGACAAGATTAAGAGTGTCTTTCTCTTCCAGTAAAGGAGGCGGTTCGAATCGAAATTATACAAATTGTCGGATTAGGCCTCGTTGCTACGTTTTTAGCAGCTGTATTGAATCAGCATAAATCTAGCATTACGTCGTTATTTATTGTGTTCGTAGGTAGCGTGATGTTTCTTCTTTTAATTGATCAAATTCACTCTATTTTACAAATGATTGAGAGGGTAGCGAGTGAAGCAAAAGTTAGCAATGTATATGTAGAAACGTTGCTGAAAATTATTGGAATTGCTTATATTGCTGAGTTTGGAGCACAAATTACAAAAGATGCAGGGCAGGGTGCAATCGCTTCGAAAATTGAATTAGCTGGAAAAATCTTAATTCTAGTAATGGCGATTCCTATTTTGACAGTTGTAATTGAAACTATTCTCGGATTTTTACCGACGGGATAAGGGGGAGTGAATGTTGAGGGGGTTTGGAGCTAAGCTGCTATTTGCTTGCTTCCTTTTCTTTTCTTTACCGGTTGTTGTACAAGCTTCTCCTGTAGAAACAAACGTCGTTGATCAACAATTGGATAAGCTCGGAATTGAAGATGTGAAGCAATTTTGGGACGGGCTTGTTACAAAATATGGAGGTTATTTACCAGAGAGTCAAAAAGGTAGTTTTATGGAGTTTGTAAAGGGAGAAAAAGAAATTTCTATAAAAGAGTGGATGCTAGGTTTATTAAAGTATTTATTTCACGAGCTTGTTGCAAATGGGAAGCTGCTGGGAACGCTCATTATGCTTACAATTTTTAGTGCATTGTTGCAATCACTGCAATCTGCATTTTCAAAGAGTAGTGTAAGTAAAATTGCGGATGCAGTTGTATATATGGTACTTATTATTTTCGCTTTAAATAGTTTTTATGTCGTCATGACATATGCAAGAGAAACGATACAAACAATGGTAGATTTCATATTAGCGCTATTGCCAATCTTGCTTGCACTCATAGCAACTGGAGGTGGTGTTGTATCTGTATCGTTTTTTCATCCGATTATCATCTTTTTAATGAACACGAGCGGGCTTTTGATGAATTATATCGTTCTACCACTTTTATTACTTGCAACGATATTAAGTATTGTAAGTACGATGAGTGATCAATATAAAGTTACGAAATTGTCCAAGCTTCTGCAAAACGTTAGCGTTGGAATTATCGGTATTTTTTTAACGATTTTTTTAGGGGTATTATCTGTACAAGGAACAGCGACAGCTGTTGCTGATGGAATCGCTGTAAAAACTGCTAAATTTGTAACAGGGAACTTTATTCCGGTAGTAGGAAGAATGTTTACAGAGGCGGCGGATACTGTTATTAGTGCATCGGGATTATTAAAAAACACAGTCGGAATTATCGGGCTCGTCATTCTATGCTTAATTGTTGCTTTTCCAGCGATTCAAATTTTTTGTATCGCGTTTATTTATAAATTCGCAGCAGCAGTATTACAGCCAGTTGGTAGCGGAGCAATTATTCAATGTTTAGATATTATCGGGCGAAGCATCATTTATGTATTTGCTTGCTTAGCTATCGTATCATTTATGTTCTTTTTAAGTATCACAATTATTATTGCTGCGGGGAACATTACACTTATGATGCGGTAGGAGGTGAAGGGTATGCAATTTGTTACAGAGTGGATTAGAAATATTATCGTTTTTTTACTCTTAGCGACAATGCTTCATCTTATTCTTCCAAATTCAAATTTGCAAAAGTACGTTAAATTCGTTGTAAGTCTATTATTAGTTGTTTTAATCTTAACGCCCCTTTTTAAACTACTGCAAACAGATGTGAATGAAGTAATCGCAAATTTTAATGAAGAGAAGTACGTAGCAGAAGGATCTGTAAAAAATTCAATAGATTCGAAGAAAAAAGAAATACAAGCTCTAACACGTGCATATAGTTTAGAAGAGATGGCTACCAAAATGAAAAAAGAAGTAGGAAAAGAATTCGAAAAAAAGTATGGTATGACAGTCTCTGAAATACAAATATTCGCAGTGGAAAGTACAGCGGAAGTAAAGTCAGCAAAAGATATTCAATCTGTTGTTGTGACGTTGAAAGAAAAAGAACGTAGTAAAAATGATGCAATCGAAACAGTAAAACCAGTTGAAATTAACACGAAAGAACCGCCGAAAAAAGTAGAGGAAACGAATGTAGAAATGAAAGACTTCTTTTCAAGCAGGTGGCAACTAGAGAATAAACAAATCCAAGTTCAAATGGAGGGGGGGACAGGTAGAGTAAATGGACAATAAAGATAAAAATTCGAAGTTCTCATTTTTTCGAAACTTATTGAATGGGGATGAAAAGGAAAGCAATGAGAAGGGAAAAAAGGTGACACCTAAGTTTTTACTTGTCCTACTCATACTTGGAATTTTGCTTATGTTTTTTAGTAGTCTCTTTTCAAGTAAAAAGGAAGAAGTACCTGTATTTAAAGAACAAAAAACGCAAAACCAAGAAAAAGACGTACCAACTTTTGGACAAAAAAATAATGATAGTATGTCAATTGTAGAAAAGTATGAAAAAGCGTATGAACAAGAATTGAAAGCAGCCTTAGAAGAAATAGCGGGAGTAAAAGATGTAACGATTAAAGTGAATTTAGATTCATCTGAAGAAAAAATATTAGAAAAAAATACAGTGAAACGTTCACAAACAACAGGTGAAACAGAT
Organism: Bacillus thuringiensis; assembly: GCF_022095615.2. Lineage (NCBI taxonomy): Bacteria > Bacillati > Bacillota > Bacilli > Caryophanales > Bacillaceae > Bacillus > Bacillus thuringiensis. Next base: position 3,966,889 of record NZ_CP155559.1, on the reverse strand, counting down.
AAAACAGGTGGTAAGAGGGAAGTAGAAGATGAGTCCCTTGATGAAAAGACCGTCATTATACGTGAAGGGGATAAAGAAACTCCCGTTGTTTTACGAACAGAGAAACCGAAAGTGCGAGGTGTTCTTGTTGTAGCAAAGGGAGTGGATAATATACAAGTTAAAGCGATGGTAAAAGAAGCTGTAATACGGCTGCTAGATGTACCAGCCCATCGTGTTTCAGTATCACCGAAAAATTGATAGGGAGGAAATAAAGTGTTAAAAAAACAAACGGTTTGGCTATTAACGATGTTAAGTTTAGTTGTTGTACTATCTGTTTATTACGTAACAACTCCTGACAAAATGAATACAGCATCGCCGGCAACAGGTGAAAAGATTGGACAAGAAAAACAAGGTACTGACAAAGCAGTAACAAATGAAGCACCTAAAGAAACGCCAAAAAAAGAAAATACAAGCAAGGAAACATCAAATAAAGAAACAAATAAGGAAACAGACAAAAAAGAGAGTGCTCAAAAAGAAACAAGTAAAAAAGATGCTAATGTAACAGTTCAATCAAGTGATGAAAATTTCACAGCATTACGTATGCAAATGGAAGATCAGCGAAGTGAAGAAAAATCAAGATTACAAGAAGTGATGAATTCAGCAAAATCTTCAGCAACAGAAAAGAGTAAAGCGAAAGATAATTTTGATGCAATTACTACAATGGAAACGAAGCAAGAATTACTTGAGACAGTGATTAAGTCTCAAGGAGGATATAAAGATGCCCTTGTAAGAGCTGATGGAACTGACATTAGAGTAACTGTGAAAGCAGCAAAGCATTCACAAAAAGAAGCGAACAAAATTATACAGCTTGTAAGAAGTGAAGGCGGATCAAAAGATGTAGGTGTGAAATTTGATCCACCAACAAAATAAAAACTAACAATCCGCGGGGAAATTCCCCGCGGATTATTAATTTTTACGAATCGGATTGTTTGAAAATAATTATAGAAAAAAGCTATCATTTTCGATAGCTTTTTTCTGTTTCGTCTTTGTAGTTGTTTTTATTATGTTCAACTCGGAATGGAGAAATGCGTTGTGAGTAAAAGATTAGTGGTTCATGGTAACGATGATTACTTTTTCCAGATTTGACGTGGATGAAGAGAACGAATGCCCAGACCATTACGGCAGGTAAGAAGAGAATGAGCCATATCATATGTCCACACCTCGATACGATATATTTTCTACACTTTGAACATACTATTCTTATATGAAGGAATGATGAACGACGTGTAAACAAAAAAATAATATTTGGTAAAAATATGTTATTGACTATAGATGAGGTGAAGGGTGGAGCGGTAATTCTACGTTTACTGTGTAGCATTTTGAAAAAGTAAGGAATGTTTTTTAGGAAGTGGTCTTGCCAATTTTGTGTGAAACTTGGTATTATTACTAGGTAATAAATTTTTATTGGAATAATATTTTTACAGGAGTTTCGATTTATTATAAAGAAATATAAATTGGAATGTTTAAAAAATTTATCGTAAGATGGAAATAGTAACTATTTTTATTAGTAAATGAAATACATTTTCTAATAGAGTACATCGTATTTTTACAGTCAATCTAGTTTTTAGTGCTGAGAATCTGTAAAAACGGGACAAACAAGAGTATGGGAGTGGATTTTACATGTTTAAAATTCAAGAAGTTCGTGAATTAATTAAATTAATTGATAGCTCTAATATTGATGAATTTGAATACAAGAAAGATGGTACGACAATTAAAATGAAAAAGCGTGGTAATGAAGTTGTTGCGGTGCAAGCACCTGTAGCAAAACAAGCCGTGCAACCAGTAGCACCTGTTGAAGTTGAAACAACAGTAGCGGCAGCACAAGTGGAAGTACCAAAACAAGAAGAGAAAAAATCTGTTCAACATGAGAACCTACATAAAATTACATCACCGATGGTAGGTACATTCTATTCTTCTTCTTCGCCTGACACACCTGCATATGTAAGTGTAGGGGATAGAGTATCGAAAGATTCTATCGTATGCATTGTCGAGGCTATGAAATTATTTAATGAAATCGATGCTGATGTAGATGGCGAAATTGTTGAGATTCTTGTTAATAATGGACAGCTTGTTGAGTATGGACAACCGCTATTTCTTGTAAAAGCGTAATAAGGGAGTCTTTGTGATGATAAAAAAAGTATTAATAGCCAATCGTGGGGAAATTGCTGTACGAATTATTCGTGCTTGTAAAGAAATGGATATTGAAACAGTCGCAATTTATTCAGAAGCAGATAAAGAGTCACTTCACGTACAAATTGCTGATGAGGCGTATTGTGTAGGACCAACGATTTCGAAAGAAAGCTATTTAAATTTGACGAACATTATTAGTGTTGCGAAGTTAACAGGCTGCGATGCAATTCATCCGGGATACGGATTTTTAGCAGAGAATGCAGATTTTGCAGAGCTGTGCCGTGAATGTAACTTGATTTTTATCGGTCCAAGTCCAGAAGCTATTTCAAAGATGGGCACAAAAGACGTTGCTCGTGATACAATGAAAGAAGCAGGGGTTCCGATTGTACCAGGTTCACAAGGGATTATTAAAAATACCGAAGAAGCGATCGAGCTTGCTAATCAAATTGGATATCCAGTTATTATTAAAGCGACTGCAGGTGGCGGTGGAAAAGGTATTCGTGTTGCACGCCATGAAGAAGAGCTTGTAAAAGGAATTCAAATTACACAGCAAGAAGCTAGTACCGCTTTTGGGAACCCTGGTGTATACTTAGAAAAGTACGTTGAAGATTTCCGCCATGTTGAGATTCAAATAATGGCAGATACACACGGAAATGCCATTCATTTAGGAGAGCGTGATTGTACAATTCAGCGCCGCTTGCAAAAACTACTAGAAGAAAGTCCATCACCTGCACTTGATGAAAATGTTCGCAAGCAGATGGGTGATGCGGCAGTTAAAGCGGCGGTAGCGGTTGATTATACAGGTGCTGGTACGGTTGAGTTTATTTATGAATATAGAACGAAAAGCTTTTATTTCATGGAGATGAATACGAGAATTCAAGTTGAGCATCCAGTTACTGAAATGGTAACAGGGATGGATTTAATTAAAGAACAAATTCGTGTTGCTTCTGGAGAAAAGTTATCGTTACAGCAAGAAGAAGTACAATTTAATGGTTGGGCAATTGAATGCCGAATTAATGCGGAAAACCCTGCCAAAAAATTTATGCCATCTCCAGGTAAAGTAGAAATGTACTTGCCACCAGGCGGATTTGGTATTCGCGTCGATTCTGCTGTATATCCGGGATATTCAATCCCACCTTTCTATGATTCGATGGTTGCTAAATTAATTGTTCACGGAAAAACACGTGAAGAGGCAATTGCAAAAATGAAGCGTGCACTCAGTGAGTTTGTCATTGAAGGCGTACATACAACAATCCCGTTCCATTTGCAATTGCTAGATCATCCTGATTTTGTAAAAGGTGAGTTTAATACGAAATTTTTGGAAGAGCATGAACTTGTGACGCAGTGATACATTAAAGGAGGTTTTTTTCATGGCTGAACATATGTTAGATATGGGTCAAGATACAACTCTTGGTAAAGTAGAAATTGCACCAGAAGTAATTGAAGTAATCGCAGGTATTGCAGCTGCTGAGGTAGAAGGTGTAGCGGCAATGCGTGGTAATTTTGCTACAGATGTTGTTGAGAAGTTAGGTAAGAAAAATCATGGTAAAGGTGTAAAGGTTGAATTAGCAAACGAAGATATTATCGTTGACCTTTATGTTGTGATGTATTTTGGCGTAGCAATTCCAGTTGTTGCACAAAAGATTCAAGACAACATTCGCCAGGCACTCTTTACAATGACAGGGCTTGAGCCAAAAGAAGTGAATGTTCACATCGTTGGCGTAACATTCGAAACACAAAAAACAGAAATCGAACCAGTGTAAGAATGAAAAAGGTGCCTAGTAACATAGGCATCTTTTTTATCGTTTCATTTCTTCACAAATTAAAACCCTCTAATTATTATACTATTTCAAAAAATAAGAAATCAAAAAGAAGATGTTTCGTTTTTCCAAAAAACGTACATTGTGATAAGATATGGAACTTGAAGTTAATCTTTTTATTATTTTTCAGCCTTGTAACCCGTGTGTGAAACGATAAATTGTGTTATTATCATTGTATTATAAGGTTGGAAAATCAATGAAAACTGTAAGAGTAAGTGAATTGACGGCTTATAAATTATAATAATATAACAAAGCATAAGGAAAGACTTGAAGCATAAAGGAGAGTTACAATGAAACGTAGGACGGCTAGAGAAAGAGCTATGCAAGCATTATACCAAATGGATATTACAGGTGAATTAGAACCGAAAGTAGCGGTGGAAAACACGCTAGATGAAGGTGAAGAAACAAATGAGTTTCTAGAATCACTTGTAGTAGGTTTTGTAGAAAATAAAGAAGTAATTGATGAAGCGATTCGTCAAAACTTAAAAAAATGGAAGCTGGAGCGTATTAGTATTGTTGACCGCAGTATTTTACGTGTAGCTGTTTATGAAATGAAATACATGGAAGAAATTCCACACAACGTAACAATTAACGAGGCAATTGAAATTGCTAAAACATTTGGGGATGAGGAATCTCGTCGTTTTATTAACGGCGTTTTATCTAATATAAAAGATACACTGTAATTTCTTTAAGGGGGAATCTTAAAATGGTAGCAGTAATCATCAAAGGAAATGAAGTTGCGGAGAAAAAACGAGCACAATTAACAGAAGAAGTTGTGAAGTTGAAAGAGCAAGGGATTGTACCAGGATTAGCAGTTATTCTAGTTGGAGAAGATCCAGCATCTCGTTCTTATGTAAAAGGAAAAGAAAAGGGCTGTGAACAAGTAGGAATCTATTCAGAGCTAATTGAACTTCCTGAAACAATTACTGAGGAGCGTTTGCTTGCTGAAATCGATCGCTTAAATGTCGATGACCGTATTAATGGCATTTTAGTGCAATTACCTTTACCAAAACATATTGAAGAAAAAGCTATCATTGAAAGAATTTCACCAGAAAAAGATGTAGATGGATTTCACCCAATCAGCGTGGGACGTATGATGACGGGACAAGATACATTCCTTCCATGTACACCGCACGGTATTGTAGAATTAGTAAAAGAAACAAATCTTGATATCTCGGGAAAACATGTTGTAGTAATTGGAAGAAGTAATATTGTCGGCAAGCCAGTGGGGCAATTGTTCTTAAATGAAAATGCAACTGTCACCTATTGTCATTCTAAAACGCAAAATATGAAAGAGTTAACGAAGTTAGCTGATATTTTAATCGTAGCTGTTGGACGACCTAAAATGGTAACAGCTGATTATATTAAAGAAGGAGCGGTTGTAATCGACGTTGGTGTGAACCGTTTAGAAACAGGTAAACTTTGTGGTGATGTTGACTTTGACAACGTGTTAGATGTTGCAGGTTACATTACACCTGTGCCAAAGGGTGTTGGTCCAATGACGATCACAATGCTTCTTCATAATACTGTTGAATCTGCTAAGCGCGCAGGTGTCGTTTGTAAATAATTTGAGTCGGCTATGAGGAGAGAGAAATGGAAAAACAATATTTAACCGTTACAGCGTTAACACGCTATATAAAAACAAAAATAGAATATGATCCGCATTTGCAGTCTGTTTGGTTAAAAGGTGAAATTTCCAACTTTAAAAATCATAGTCGTGGTCACATGTACTTTACATTGAAAGATGAAAATGCAAGAATCGCAGCGGTTATGTTTGCGGGTCATAATCGTAATATTAAATTCAGACCTGAAAATGGGATGAAGGTACTTGTGAAAGGGAAAATTTCCGTTTACGAGGCGAGTGGTTCTTATCAAATTTATATTCAAGACATGCAGCCTGACGGAGTCGGAAACCTGCATTTAGCTTACGAACAATTAAAGGTTCGTTTAGAGGAAGAAGGTTTGTTTTCTCAAGTTTATAAAAAAACAATTCCTCCTTATGTTAAAACAATAGGTGTGATTACGTCGCCAACAGGGGCAGCGATTCGTGATGTTATAACAACGATTAAACGTCGTTATCCAATTGGAAATGTTATTGTGTTTCCGGTACTTGTACAGGGGGAGTCAGCAGCTCCCTCAATTGTACAAGCGATTCGTACAGCGAATGAAATGGGAGAGATAGATGTCCTAATCGTTGGGCGCGGGGGAGGCTCTATTGAAGAGTTATGGGCTTTCAATGAAGAAATGGTAGCAAGGGCAATCTTTAAGAGTGAGATTCCTATTATTTCGGCAGTAGGTCATGAAACGGACTTTACAATTGCGGATTTTGTTGCCGATTTACGTGCGCCAACACCGACTGCAGCAGCTGAGCTGGCAGCGCCTAACATTATAGAGTTACAAGAAAAGGTATTACAAAGAACTCTAAGATTGCGAAGAGCGATGAGAGAGTTAGTACATAAAAAAGAAGAAAAACTACAAGTATTGCAAAAATCGTATGCGTTCCGTTATCCAAGACAAGTATATGAGCAAAAAGAAGAGCAATTAGATAGAGCGTTAGAACAGCTTGTTTTAGCGAAAGAGCGTTATATTGATAAAAAGGTAAATCAGTTAAAACAGCTTTCATTTTATTTAGAGAAGCACCACCCAGCTCAAAAAATTATGCAAACGAAGGTAGCGGTTGAAACATTGCAAAAGCAATTGCAACGTGAAATGCAAACATTACTTCAAACGAAAGAATTTGCCTTTGTAAGAGTTGCTCAAAAGCTTGAAGCGTTAAGTCCGCTTAAAGTAATGATGAGAGGGTACGGGCTTGTATATGATGAAGAGAAGCAAGTGTTAAAAAGTGTGAAAGATGTCAGCCTTGGAGATGCTGTTTCAGTTCAATTACAAGATGGAATACTAGATTGTAGCGTATCAGGCATAGAGGAGCGTGAATTGAATAATGGAAAATAAATTAAGCTTTGAAGAGGCAATTTCGCAACTTGAGCATCTCGTTTCTAAGCTAGAACAAGGTGACGTACCTTTAGAAGAAGCAATTTCTTATTTTAAAGAGGGTATGGAATTATCTAAGCTTTGTGATGAGAAGTTGAAGAACGTACAAGAACAAATGGCAGTTATTCTTGGGGAAGATGGAGAGCTTGAACCGTTTACTGCTTTAGGAGATGAAGCATAGTGACTATTGCTTTTGATACTTTTTTGAAAGAAAGTAAAACTTTCGTAGAAGAGAAGCTTGTAAGTTATGCAAATGAATTACAATGTCCAAATGTACTTCGTGAAGCGATGACATATTCTTTGGAAGCGGGTGGAAAGCGTCTCCGCCCGTTACTTTTATTTGCGACATTACAAGCGTTTGGTAAAGAAAGAAATCTTGGAGTAGGTGCAGCTTGTGCTCTTGAAATGATACATACATACTCGTTAGTTCATGATGATTTACCTTGTATGGATGATGATGATTTAAGAAGAGGGAAGCCCACAAATCATAAAGTATTTGGTGAAGCGATGGCAGTTTTAGCAGGCGATGGTTTGTTGACGTATGCTTTTCAAGTTATTATGGCATATGAACAAAAGGAAATCTCTGCTGAAAAAAAAGTAAGACTTGTACTTGAGCTTGCAAAAGCGGCAGGACCAGAAGGAATGGTTGGCGGACAGGTGGCAGATATGGAAGCTGAAGGGAAACAGCTTACGATTGATGAGTTGGAGTATATTCATAAGCATAAGACTGGGAAACTACTTGAATTCGCTGTACTTGCAGGATCGATACTTTCTGATGCCACAGAAGAACAAGAAGAAAAGTTACTTGCGTTTGCAAAATATATTGGTCTAGCTTTCCAAATTCGAGATGATATTTTAGATGTGGAAGGAACCGAAGAAGAGATTGGAAAACCGATTGGTAGTGATGTTTCCAACGAAAAGAGCACATATACGACGTTATTTACTGTAGATAGAGCAAAGGATATTTTAGAAGAAACAATTGCAAAAGCAAAAGGTGCTATTGGTTCCTTGCAATTACAAGATGAATATTTACTATCTATTTGCGATTTGATTGCAAAACGTAATAACTAATATAACAGCGTTTCCATTTGTTGAGTCATTCATCATTTTATGATATAAATGTAGGAAAAGGTTTTTCTTTTCTTGTTATTGGCAAAAATATATGTAGATTACATTGCCGTTATCACTTCGTGTTAGCGGCTATTTTTTTCATCGCCTAAAGAAATATGGTTTATAATAGGATTAGGGCGCAATAGACTGGTTAATTGCAGGACAAGGTGAAAAATAAAAAAAGATAATTTCTTGTTTTGTGTAAATGTTTTTTATAATATTTGACATGTTGACAGATTATGAAATGAAAGTGAGTGATCCATGTGGATCTAACGCAAATTCAAAACCCTAGTTTTTTGAAAGATATGTCTATCGGTGAACTAGAGGGATTGGGTGAGGATATTCGTAAGTTTTTAATTGAAGAGCTCTCTCAAACAGGTGGACATATTGCACCTAATTTAGGTGTAGTAGAACTCACAATTGCTCTGCATAAATTATTTGATAGTCCGAAAGATAAATTTTTATGGGACGTAGGACATCAATCCTATGTACATAAAATTTTAACAGGACGTGCAAAGGAATTCGGTACATTAAGGCAATATCAAGGTCTATGTGGTTTCCCAAAACGTTGCGAGAGTGAGCACGATGTATGGGAAACTGGGCATAGCTCGACATCATTATCTGCTGCAATGGGAATGGCTCTAGCACGTGATTTAAAGAAAACGAAAGAATATGTTATACCAATCATTGGGGATGGTGCTCTAACAGGCGGAATGGCTTTAGAGGCATTGAACCATATTGGACATGAAAAAACAGACATGATTGTTATTTTGAATGATAATGAAATGTCAATTGCACCAAACGTTGGTGCGCTTCATAATGTGCTTGGACGTCTACGTACCGCAGGGAAATACCATTGGGTAAAAGATGAACTAGAGTATATATTGAAGAAAATCCCAGCAGTCGGTGGGAAAGTTGCTGCGACAGCAGAGAAAATAAAAGATAGTCTTAAATATTTACTAGTATCCGGTGTCTTTTTCGAAGAATTAGGCTTTACATATTTAGGTCCAGTTGATGGGCACGATTATGAAAAGTTATTCGAAACGTTGCAATATGCAAAGAAAACAAAAGGCCCAGTACTTGTTCATGTTATTACGAAAAAAGGAAAAGGTTATAAACCAGCTGAGAGTGATGTTATTGGAACTTGGCATGGAACAGGACCTTATAAAATTGAATCAGGTGACTTCGTTAAGCCGAAAGAAGTTGCACCAGCATGGAGTGCTGTTGTTAGTGATACAGTACTTAAGCTAGCGAGAACGGATGAGCGTATCGTTGCAATTACACCTGCAATGCCTGTTGGATCAAAACTTGAGAAATTCCAAAAAGAATTCCCGGACCGTATGATTGATGTAGGTATTGCAGAACAGCATGCTACAACAATGGCGGCGGGTATGGCAACACAAGGAATGAAGCCATTCTTAGCGATTTATTCAACATTTTTACAAAGAGCATATGATCAAGTTGTTCATGATATATGCCGCCAAAATTTAAATGTCTTCATCGGAATCGATCGCTCTGGTTTAGTAGGAGCAGATGGTGAAACGCATCAAGGTGTATTTGACATCGCATTCTTACGTCACTTACCGAATATGGTACTTATGATGCCGAAAGATGAAAATGAAGGGCAACATCTAGTATATACGGCGATGCAATATGAAGATGGACCAATCGCATTACGTTATGCGCGCGGTAATGGACTTGGTGTTCATATGGATGAAGAATTAAAGGCGATTCCAATCGGTACTTGGGAAACGTTAAAAGAAGGTACACAAGCGGCTATTTTAACATTTGGTACGACAATACCAATGGCAATGGAAGCAGCTGAGCGTCTTGAAAAGGCTGGAGTTTCAGTGAAAGTAGTGAACGCTCGCTTTATTAAACCGATGGATGAAGCATATTTACATGATCTCTTAGGGAAAAATATACCGATTTTAACGATTGAAGAAGCTTGCTTAATTGGTGGTTTTGGAACGGGAGTAGTTGAATTTGCGTCTGAGAACGGGTACCATAGTGCGTTAATTGAACGAATGGGTATTCCAGACCGTTTCATAGAGCACGGTAGTGTAACAAAATTATTAGAAGAAATTGGTTTAACGACAGATGCTGTTGTAGACCGTATTCATACAATGATTCCATCAAAACAAAAAAGGGCGTAACAAATGAGTGCAAAAAAAGAAAGAGTAGATGTACTATTAGTAGAGCGAGGACTTATAGAAACACGTGAGAAAGCAAAACGCGCCGTTATGGCCGGACTTGTATATGCGAATGAGATGAGACTTGATAAGCCAGGAGAGAAGATCCCACAAGATACAGAGATTACGGTGAAGGGGCAAGTTATGCCTTATGTAAGCCGTGGTGGTTATAAACTTGAAAAGGCATTAGAGACATTTCACCTGGATTTACAAGATAAAGTTATGATAGATATTGGTTCATCAACTGGTGGCTTTACAGATTGTGCGCTTCAAAATGGAGCGAAATTATCTTATGCATTAGATGTAGGATACAATCAACTTGCGTGGAAATTGCGTCAAGATGAGCGTGTTGTCGTAATGGAACGGACAAACTTCCGTTACGTGACACCAGCAGATTTAGAACGTGGTTTACCGCAATTTGCTAGTATCGATGTTTCATTTATATCATTAAAGCTTATACTGCCGGTTTTAAAAACAATGCTTATGCCTAATGGGGATGTAGCAGCGTTAATTAAACCACAGTTTGAAGCTGGAAGAGAGCAAGTTGGGAAAAAAGGTATCGTTCGTGATCGAAAAGTACATGAGGCTGTCGTGGAAATGATTGTCGACTTTACTATAAAAGAAGGATACGACGTAGAAGGTTTAACATTCTCACCAATTACGGGCGGGGATGGTAATATTGAATTTTTAATTCATCTGAAATGGCAGGGTGAACGTGAGAATGGCGAAAATCATTCTCCAGTTTCTGTTGAGCAAGTAGTTACAGAGGCGCACGATGTCCTAAAACAAAAAGGAAAAGGGGAATAACATATGTTGTTCCTCTTTTTGTTGTAATTGTATAATGATTGTAAAAACAATTGTGTACAAGTAACGAATTATAAGTTAACATAAATAAGTGAAGTATACCAATGTTTAAACTATGGTAAGAGATAGTGTGAGGTGCAAATGTATGAATAAAGGTCAGCGCCATATTAAAATCAGGGAAATTATTGCGAACAAAGAAATTGAAACACAAGATGAATTAGTTGATATTTTACGTAATGAGGGATTTAATGTAACGCAAGCAACAGTATCGCGCGATATTAAAGAACTGCACTTAGTGAAAGTGCCATTACATGATGGGCGCTATAAATATAGCTTGCCAGCAGATCAACGATTTAACCCGTTACAAAAATTAAAACGCAATCTAGTGGATTCATTTGTAAAATTAGACACGGCAGGACATATGCTTGTGCTAAAAACATTGCCTGGTAACGCTCATTCACTTGGAGCACTTATTGATCATTTAGAGTGGGATGAGATCATCGGAACCATCTGTGGTGATGATACTTGCTTAATTATTTGCCGTACACCTGAAGATACAGGTGTTGTCTCTGATCGTTTCTTAAATATGCTGTAATAAAAAAATCTTGTTTGCTTTCCTCTGTAAAGTGGAAGGTGAACAGGATATTTTTATTGGTTAAAAACGTGAATTTTTAATTGTAATATAATATTTTCTTTGAATAAAATTAGAAAATAGGTGGATTGACCCGTAAAACAAATGTTTGGTACAATGGAGCGGTTAGAAAAGTAATTTATACATACAAACATATAGTATGACTATTTGAATAAAGAACTGAAAAAAGCCCTTAATAGGGGATTAGTTTATAACGAGGTGAATGGGGCATTGTTATCGGAATTATCGATTAGAAACTTTGCTATTATTGAGGCATTAAATATTTCTTTTCAAAAAGGGTTAACGGTTTTAAGTGGTGAAACAGGGGCCGGAAAGTCGATTATTATCGATGCGATTAGTTTACTTGTAGGTGGCCGTGGTTCAGCGGAATTTGTTCGATACGGAACAGAAAAGGCTGAGATAGAGGGGCTATTTTATGTAGAAGATGATAAGCATCCGTGTATTGAAAAGGCAGAAGAGTTGGATATAGAAATAGAAGATGGCATGATTATTTTGAAGCGTGATATCGCTGCAAACGGAAAAAGTGTATGTCGTGTAAATGGGAAACTGGTTACCCTTAGTATATTAAAGGAAATTGGAAAAACACTTGTTGATATTCATGGGCAGCACGAAACACAAGATTTAATGAATGAAGAGCGTCATATGTTTATGCTTGATCATTTTGATGGAGATCGCATTGTTAAACAATTGGGTATATATCAAAATGTATACGCTGACTATGAGAAGTTAAAGAAACAGTTAAAATCGTTAAGTGAAAATGAACAACAAATGGCGCATCGCTTAGATTTAATTCAATTCCAGCATGAAGAAATCAGTAAAGCGGATTTAAAGATGGATGAAGAAATTGAATTAACTGAAGAACGATTACAAATTTCTAATTTCGAAAAAATTTACAAAGCATTAGGCGATGCATATCGCTCGTTAAGTGCTGACGGACAAGGGTTAGATAATGTACGAAGCGCAATGGGACAAATGGAGAGTATTACACATTTAGATGAAGTGTATCAAGAAAATCATGATTCAATTGCAAATAGCTACTACTTATTAGAAGAAGTTGCATATCAACTTAGAGAAAAGCTCGATATGATGGAATATGATCCGAATCGTTTAGATGAAATTGAAACGCGTTTAAATGAAATTCGTATGCTAAAGAGAAAATATGGAAATACTGTAGAAGAGATTTTAGCGTATGCTGATAAAATTGAACAAGAAATTTTTACAATTGAAAATAAAGACGTTCATATTGAAACGACGAAGAAGCAGTTGAAGGAGTTAGAAAGTGTTATTCTGAAAGAAGCAACTTTGTTAAGTAATATGCGTCATGACCTTGCGGAGCATCTTACAAATGCCATTCATCAGGAATTAAAAGAACTATATATGGAGAAAACAAAATTTGAAGTGAGAATCATGAAGCGAGAAGGAAATGCTGAAGAGCCTCTTGTGGAGGGAGCCCCGGTAAGACTTACGGCGGATGGCTACGATCATGTGGAATTTTATATTTCAACAAATCCAGGTGAGCCACTAAAACCACTTTCAAAGGTCGCTTCTGGCGGAGAGTTATCTCGTATTATTTTAGCTTTAAAAAGCATTTTTTCTAAGCATCAAGGTGTTGCATCTGTTATTTTTGATGAAGTGGATACGGGTGTAAGTGGTCGAGTTGCACAGGCTATTGCGGAAAAAATTTATCGAGTATCAGTAAACTCGCAAGTACTTTGTATTACGCACTTACCTCAAGTAGCTTCAATGGCGGATTCACATTTATTTATTCGAAAACAAGTAGCGAATGATCGGACGATTACATCAGTTACCGTTTTAACTATGGAGGATAAAGTAACGGAAATAGCTCGAATGATTTCTGGTGTGGAAATTACAGATTTAACGACAGAACATGCGAAAGAATTACTTACGCAAGCGCATCATTTTAAACAGACAGCAGAGGCTATCCAGTAATGGATAGCTTTTTTTCTCAAATGATGATTTCTTAATTCTTCCGGTTATAAATAAAGCACTGCAAGGAGAGATTAAAAAGTGAAGCCAAGAGGCTGAATGTGGGGTAGGAGCGAGGAGAGTGAACAAATTGAGATTAGAAAGATTTCGCAAAATAATAGGTCTTTGTCTCCTTGTTTCTTTAGTTTTTATTGGGTGTTTTAAACCGCTTCGGACGTTTATTTCATCTCCGAAGCAACTTGTTGTTTTTGAAGGGCAACAATCAGAAATAGCGTCATTACCAGTTTTTAAAGCTTCATCTACAGATAGTCATGTGTTTACAGTAAGTTCAAATGAACAAAAACAAGGACTTATGGTAAATTCTCATCAAAATGGTGAAGCAGATATGGTGTTTCAGCTTGCTGGTTTTCCAGTGAAAAAAGTAAATGTGAAAGTATTGAAAGATTTCAAAGTTATTCCAGGCGGACAATCAATTGGTGTGAAGTTAAACACAAAAGGGGTACTTGTTGTAGGCCATCATTTAATTCAAACTGAAAAAGGGAAAGTATCTCCTGGTGAAACAGCTGGTGTGCAAATTGGAGATATGATTACTGAAATTAATGGTAAAACGATTGAAAGAATGAGTGATGTAGCACCATTTATTCATAATAGTGGTGAAACAGGCGAACCGCTTAATCTGGTTTTGTTAAGAGATGGGAAACATATCCGCACGAAGTTAACACCACAAAAAGACAGTGGGGAATCGTCTTATCGCATTGGTTTATATATTCGTGATTCGGCAGCTGGAATTGGGACAATGACATTTGTTCATCCTGATTCCATGAAATATGGGGCACTTGGTCATGTCATTTCTGATAACGATACGAAAAAGCCGATTCAAGTCGAAGATGGACAAATTATGCGTTCAACAGTTACATCAATTGAAAGAGGTAGTCATGGGAATCCAGGAGAGAAATTAGCGAGGTTCTCACCAGATCGTGAAGTGATTGGTAATATTACCATAAACAGCCCATTTGGTATATTTGGGAAATTAAATACAAATATACCAAATGGCGTAATGGATAAAGCAATGCCGATTGCACTATCTCATCAAGTAAAAGAGGGACCGGCAAAAATATTAACAGTTATTGATAAAGATAAAGTAGAAGCATTTGATATTGAAGTTGTTAGTACAGTACCGCAAAAGTTTCCAGCTACAAAAGGCATGGTAATAAAAGTAACAGACAAACGTTTATTAGCGAAAACGGGTGGGATCGTACAAGGCATGAGCGGAAGTCCAATTGTACAAAACGGGAAAGTAATTGGTGCTGTTACACATGTATTTGTAAATGATCCAACATCAGGATATGGTGTTCATATTGAATGGATGTTACATGAGGCTGGAATTAATATTTATGAACAAGAAAGAAAAGCGAGCTAATTATTAATTAGCTCGCTTTTCTTTTGAAAAATTCGTTGAAATTTTGTAAAAGCTCCGCAAGAGGTGTTTTTTGTTGTAAAATAAAAGAAAAGGGTTGAACGTTTCGTTGTATTTCTATGATGGAATGTGTTGCGAAAGGGAATAAATGAACGATAAACATATTTTTTTGTGATTTTATCGGAAAGTAACAAACTTTAAAAGGGAATTTTCACACAATTGTCGAACAATTCATGTAGCCTAGAAGGATACACATGTCGGAGAATCGATTCGGTAAGGGAGGAAAAGCTGTGGAGAAAATTAAAGTATGTCTTGTGGATGATAATAAAGAATTAGTATCAATGTTAGAGAGTTATGTAGCTGCTCAAGATGATATGGAAGTAATTGGTACTGCTTATAATGGTCAAGAGTGTTTAAATTTATTAACTGATACGCAGCCGGATGTACTTGTTTTAGACATTATTATGCCACATTTAGATGGTTTAGCGGTACTAGAGAAAATGCGACATATTGAAAGACTAAGACAGCCTAGCGTAATTATGTTGACAGCATTTGGACAAGAAGATGTGACGAAAAAAGCAGTTGACTTAGGTGCTTCATATTTCATATTAAAACCATTTGATATGGAGAATTTAACGAGTCATATTCGTCAAGTGAGCGGTAAGGCGAATGCTACCATTAAACGTCCACTTCCATCTTTCCGTTCAGCAACGACAATAGATGGAAAGCCGAAAAACTTAGATGCAAGCATTACGAGTATCATTCATGAAATTGGTGTGCCTGCTCATATTAAAGGGTATATGTATTTAAGAGAAGCAATCTCTATGGTGTACAATGATATCGAATTACTTGGATCGATTACGAAAGTATTGTATCCAGATATCGCGAAGAAATATAATACAACAGCAAGCCGCGTCGAGCGTGCAATCCGTCACGCAATTGAAGTAGCATGGAGTCGTGGGAATATTGATTCTATTTCGTCCTTATTCGGTTATACAGTATCCATGTCAAAAGCAAAACCTACGAATTCCGAATTTATCGCAATGGTTGCGGATAAGCTGAGACTTGAACATAAGGCTAGCTGAGAGTAAAAGTAATAAGGAATTTAAGTTTTAGTAAAGCTTAATCATTCTTTAAATTTATACTCGATATTAAATGTAAAACCAATAAATTTTTTATTTAATGACCAATGAATTTTAGGATTCGTTGGTCTTTTTATTTTATTGAGAACAAGAGGTCATTTGATATCATGGAAGATAAATCCTGTTTTTAGTAATATTACATATAAGTGAGTTTTTTTATAAGATAATTAAATAGGTATAGATAGGGAGAAGGGGAATGAAAAATAAAATATTAACTTGGCTAGGAATAGTAGCAGCTATCGGAGTTCTTGCTGTTGCAGTTACATTTGGAATGTTAGAACTTGCCGATAATCCAGTAGATAAAGAAGTGAATGCTCAAATAGATAAAAAAGAAGATCCAACGATAGTAGGTAGAGAGGTAGATGGAGTCTTTGTTGATGTGTATGTTACTGAAAATTCTACCGAAAGCGAAGTCATTACAGTGATGCATCACATGACTCATCAAAAAGTAGTGGCAGAACGAAAATCAGAATCCATTCCAATGATTCAAAAAAATGCTGGAAAATTAAAGGGAATCATAAATAAGAGTGGCTTTGCGAAAAAAAATGAGCTTTTAGAGATTGCTGATAGATGGGCGAAAAAAGATTTTAGTCAAATTGTAGAAGATCACAATTATTTCTCGGATGCCCAAGAAGGTAGCACTTGTAAAGCCACTAGAGCGATGGATGCGGTAGAAGAGCAACATTATATTTTAACTACATTCGGGGAGGAAAAAGCGAAAGAACTATACGATTCAGGAGATGCGCCACATGTGCAATAAAATGAACCTTTGATTAGTAGGAGCTCCCATCCCGCATCTAACGCCTTCTTCAAATGGTGTGCTGGGATTCTTACTGCCTGTAAATAGTGAGATAAACTATAGATTATGAAGAAGCTTCCTTTTAGGGAGTTTTTTTATTTCCTTCGATTTAAGGGTTTTTGAGGGGATATATGTAAATTTATGTAGAAAAATGAAGTGGAAAGAAGGGCATATACAGAGAATACGTGGGTTTGACATCATAATCTCTATAACGTATCATTGATTGGGAAAAGTTAGAGATATAGGAGAATGGATGAATGACTTTTAAAAAAATAGTGAATCGAGCTTACCCAATCATTGTTATGACGGTGTTTTTATCTATATTTTCAATGATAGTAAGTAAATTTTTTATCCCGAAAACAATTTTGATGAGTGGTGAATTTCCTTATCCGACTGAGGAGTATACTCCCAAAAAGGTCGGTGCTGTTATAGGGGCGACGTTGCTTTTATTTGCGCTCTTCTTTATGTATTATAAATGGGTTATTAATAAAATGAAAAAAACGTACACAAATATTATAATTGCTTTAGGTATCGTAATTATTTTAACGATGGAAATAATTATTACTTCCATAGCATTTAACCCTGTTGTAGGAGATTATGCTATCCTTAAAGAAGGAATGGTCTCTGTGTTTAAGGGAGATAATCATTTTTTAGAAATGGGACAGCTTCTATTTTATCCATATAATACACATATTGTATTATTAGGGGGATATTTTGCTAAATTGGTAGGAAGTGTAGATCTAGCAATAAAAATATTACCAATAGTATGCATAACAGGTAGTATCATTTTAAATGTATTGATTGTAAAGAAAATTACAAACTTTAAAGTTGCTCACATATCGATTGTGTTATCTGTACTAAACATTTTTATATATTGGCAGGCGCCAGTTTTCTATACGCATACGTTAGTAATATTTTTTATTTCAGCAACGATGTATACATATTTATGTTTGAAAACAGCGGAAACAAAAAGAATGAAGATTATTTTATGGATTTTATTAGGAGTTTTCGCAGCTTGTACTTATATTATAAGACCGACGGCATTGGCGGTAGCGTTAGCAATTTTAATTGAAAATATTTTTAAGTTTCGTAAGAAGTATTCCGTAAAGGTATTAAGTAGTGTTTTATTTTGTTTAATACTTATTGTAAGTTTTAAAGGTATAACGACAAAGTTAAATCTCAGCACCGATAATGAAATTGAAAAAATTCCATATACCCATTGGGTACAAATGGGTTTGAATAAAGATACGTATGGTGTTTGGAATCAGGCGGATACAGATTATATTAATGATGAAAACATAAAAAATACAAAGGATTTGGATGAACATAATAAAAAAGTTATAGTACAGCGCTTTAATGAACTTGGCGTAATGGGTTATGTACGGCATTTAAATGAAAAAATAACTAGAGAATGGGTATCGAGCCAGTTCTCCATGTACCGTATTGGAGAATGGTTTGAGCAGAAGAACGACACGATAACTAATTACGTATCGAACTATAGTACAACGAATTATAAAATCGTTACTGTATATTCGTATGTTATTAAATTATTTGTTTATGTAGCTGTTTTAGCGGCTATTATACTTTATAAGAAGAAAGATGAAAATGAATCAGAAGTTATACGGATTGCAATGATTAGTACGTTAGGCGTGTTTACTTTCTTATTACTATGGGAAACAGCTCCTCATTATACTTATGAAGCATTTGCATTTATGAATATTCCAGCTTCTTTAGGATTATATAAATTGTTTATGATTTTTAACAAAGAAAAGAAAAATGCATAATTTGAGTAATTGAAACGAGTAGTAAGAAGCCCCCTCTTTTATTAAAAGAGGGGGCTTCATTTAATTGACTATAAATATTTGAAAAAAAGATTAAATGGAATCATAGTATATCCGTTAAGGGATTTTAGCAGGGGAGTCATCCATGATATAATAGAAAATAATAAAAAGCCCTGCAAAACAGGACTGTATTATTCTTCGTCTTTATTTTGTTTTTCTAATTCAACTAACTTTTGAATTAAAATGTGCTGCGGCATATGCATAAGTTGTTCGAGCGGAACACCTAATGCTTTTGATAGGCGGACTGCAGTGTCTGGAGAAATTTGTAATGGTCTCATAGAGGTACCTCCTTTTTCGTATAGTATAGCATAAGATTGGGGGAGTGAGGATGACTCTTATATTTGCACATCGTGGTGCAGCGGGAACGTACCCAGAAAATACAATGATTTCATTTGAAGCAGCTGAATCTTTTAGAGCAGATGGAATTGAACTTGATGTTCAATTAACGAAAGACGGAAAAGTTGTCGTCATTCATGATGAAACAGTGAACAGGACAACAAATGGAAAAGGTGCGGTTCGAAATTATTTATATGAGGATTTATGTAAATTAGATGCGAGCTATAAATTTGATGATAAAGTAGGATTTTGTAAAATACCTCTTTTAGAAGAGGTGTTAGAATGGATTGAAAAAACAGAGTTGCTACTTAATATTGAACTTAAAAATAATAAAATCCCATACAGAGGTTTGGAAGAAGAAGTTATAACGCTTGTACGGAAATGTAATCTAGAAGAGCGCGTTATATTTTCTTCATTTAATCACTACAGTATGAAAAGATGTCATATGATGGCTCCTGATATTCAAACAGCGATTTTATATCGCGAAGGTTTGCATAGTCCGTGGGCATATGCGAAAAAAATGGGCGCTACAGCAGTGCACCCTAATTATCGTTATCTTCAAGATGCCGTTGCCGAACTAACGATGGAGAGTGGTGTAGAGGTTCGGCCCTATACAATTAATGAAGAAACACTTATGCGTAAATATTTCGATATGAATATTTCGGCGATTATTACTGATTACCCTGAAACGGCAAGAATGTTAATGCCAATAAAAAAATGAGACCGCGTGTAACGGTCTCATTTTTTTATTTATAAATAGTGGGGCTTTCCTATCTTTTAAAGCGAGCTTGTACTTTATTTCGTTTGCGGTCTCGGTGTAAGACGAAGCCGCCAAAGATATAAAACCCGAGCCCGAAGCAAAGGGCGCCAATTAAAAATTGTAACGAGAGTATAGAGAGTGGGGGAAATAGAATCCCGAATACAGTATCTCTCATTAACTTAATGCCAAACACAGCTAATGAAATAGGGATGAGTGCTAATAATAGAGCAAGGTAACGCTGCATGTAAACTCTCCTTTTCAGATTATTTCGTTTATTTTAATGATGTTATATGAAAAGGGGGTTTGTCAAGAGGGGGCTGAACGAGTAAGATAAGGGTGTGAAAAATTTTGCAGAGATACTTCGGGAGGAAGTGTAATATATGAAACAAAAAGTTGTAATTGTTGGTGCAGGTGAAGGTGGCAGTACACTACTGAATCTGTTGCAAAGTTCGAATATATTTCAAATTATAGGGATTATTGATATAAATCCGATAGCGACAGGGTTACAAATGGCTAAAGAATACGGGGTTACAATTGGAGAGAGTGTAACGCCGTTTCTTTCTATGCACATTGATGTAATGTTTGATATGACAGGTGACGCTGATTTACATAAAGATTTATTAAAGAAAAAGCATAAAGATACTCTTCTTATACCAGGTGATATTGCGAAAATTGTAACGAGATTAGCACATGAGAAGGAAGATTTAATTGGAAAGTTAGAAGAACAAACGCAGCAAGGTGATTTAATTTTAAATTCTACGCATGACGGTATGATTGTAATCGATCGAGAGGGACAAGTTCGCCTATTTAATAAAAGTGCAGAGCGTATTATCGGGTATAAAAAAGAAGATGCGATAGGGAAATATATTTTAGAAGTTATCCCGACTAGTAAGTTGCTTCGTATTATACGTACGAAACAAATAGAAGTAAATTATGAACTGACATTAGAGAATGAAAAGAAAATTATTACAACCCGTATTCCGATATTAAAAGAGGGAGGAGAGGTACAAGGGGCATTTGCGATTTTTAAAGATATAACAGAAGTTGTAGATCTTGCGGAAGAAGTTACGGATTTAAAGGAGATTCAAACGTTACTTGAGGCGATTATCAACTCGTCTGAGGAAGCAATTTCGGTCGTGGATGAAAAAGGAAGAGGGTTAGTAATTAACCCTGCGTATACGAAATTAACAGGTTTAACAGAAGAGGACATTATTGGGAAACCGGCTACAACCGATATTGTAGAAGGTGAAAGTATGCATATGAAAGTACTTCGAACGCGTAGGGCGGTACGTGGAATACATATGAAGATTGGACAAAAGAAGCGTGATGTAATTGTTAACGTAGCGCCAGTTATAGTGGATGGGATATTGAAAGGAAGCGTTGGTGTAATTCGTGATGTATCAGAAATTCAAAAGTTAACAAATGAATTGAATAGGGCAAGGCAAATTATTCGAACGTTAGAAGCGAAATATTCATTTGATGACATTGTCGGAAATTCAGATGAAACAACGGCTGCTATTGAGCAGGCGAAACTTGGGGCGAATACACCAGCAACAGTATTACTACGCGGAGAATCTGGAACGGGTAAAGAATTGTTTGCACATGCAATTCATAATGGAAGTAATCGGAAATATAATAAATTCGTTCGTGTAAACTGCGCTGCTATTTCCGAGACTTTATTAGAAAGTGAATTATTCGGTTATGAGGAAGGTGCATTCTCAGGAGCAAAAAGAGGCGGAAAACGAGGTTTTTTTGAGGAAGCGAATAACGGTAGTATCTTTTTAGATGAAATAGGAGAATTGTCTGCAAATACGCAAGCGAAACTCCTTCGCGTGTTGCAAGAAAAAGAAATTGTAAAAGTTGGTGGAACGAAAGCGATACCTATCAATGTCCGGGTAATTGCAGCGACACATGTGAATTTAGAAAAGGGAATTCTAGAAGGAGAGTTTAGAGAGGATTTATATTATCGATTAAATAAAATTCCAATTCAAATCCCGTCTCTTCGTCAACGTAAGGGGGACATACCATCGATTGCAGAAAGGTTAATTCAAAAAATTAACCAAGATTATGGCCGAAATGTAGAAGGGCTTACTGATTCAGCGGTTTCATATTTACAATCATATGAATGGCCAGGAAATGTAAGGGAACTTGAGAATATTTTAGGACGAGCTATTATCTTTATGAATTATAACGAAATATATATTGATGTACATCATTTACCACCTTTACATAAAGAAGAGCAGACGGAGTTAAAACAAAATAACTTATTACCGGAATTAGAAGAAAAGCCACTTGAACATTTAGTGACAGAGTTTGAAGGGAATATCATTCATGAATATTTAGAGAGATTTGATGGAAATAAAACAAAAACTGCAAGAGCATTAGGAATTTCAGTTCGAAATTTATATTACAAGCTAGAAAAGTATGACTGTGCAAAAAATAGCATGCAATAAATTGCGTACCGTGCAATTTATTGCATGGTATACAAAATACGACAAATAAAGACAGAATGTTTTGTTATTTTTCAAAGTATTGATTTTACTGCATTTTGAATGCGTTTTCATTATTGGTAAGACCACTTTTAAAAGTTGGCACGGTATTTGCTTTATAAATAGACGAGGGACGACGGAAAGGGTTGATTACAAAATATGAAGTTAGAACACTTAATTGATCAAGCAGCAGGACAGCCTAAAAAAACTGTGGCTGTAGCAGTAGCTGAAGATCATGAAGTAATTGAAGCTGTAGCGAAAGCAATTAAATTACAGCTAGCTCAATTTCGTCTATATGGAAATCAAGAGAAAATAATGGGGATGCTACAAGAACATGGTTTACAAACTTCAGAAGACATTGAAGTGATTGCAGCAGCGTCAAGTGCTGAGGCCGCGGAACTTTCTGTTAAAGCTGTAAGAAATGGCGAAGCAGATGTGCTTATGAAGGGGAACATCCCAACAGCTAATATTTTGAAAGCTGTATTAAATAAAGAGTGGGGACTTCGTAAAGGTAGCGTACTTTCACACGTTGCAGCATTTGAAGTTCCGAATTACGATCGCCTTATTTTTGTTACAGATGCAGCGATGAACATTGCACCTGATGTAACACAAAAAGCTGCTATTATACAGAATACTGTAGAAGTTGCCCAGGCAATAGGAATAGATTTGCCAAAGGTAGCACCAATTGCAGCGGTAGAGGTTGTGAATCCTGCGATGCAAGCGACAATTGATGCAGCGATGTTAACTCAAATGAATCGCCGCGGACAAATTAAAAATTGTGTCGTTGATGGACCACTTGCTTTAGATAATGCAGTATCACAAATTGCAGCAGAACATAAAGGCATAGTAAGTGATGTAGCAGGTAAGGCAGACATTTTACTCGTCCCAACGATTGAAGCTGGAAATGTGCTATATAAATCACTCGTATACTTTGCGGATGCAAAAGTAGGAGCAATGATTGCTGGCGCAAAAGCACCGATTGTTTTAACATCTCGTGCTGATTCAGCAGAAACAAAAGTATATTCATTAGCATTGGCAGTTGCGACTGCTTCAAAATAAACCAAATAGGGTAAAACACTAGGGGGAAACGACAATGACATTAGAAATCTTCGAATACTTAGAAAAATATGATTATGAGCAAGTAGTATTTTGTCAAGATAAAGAATCTGGTTTAAAAGCAATCATTGCAATTCATGATACAACACTTGGACCGGCTCTTGGTGGAACAAGAATGTGGACATATGATTCTGAAGAAGCGGCGATTGAAGATGCATTGCGTCTTGCAAAAGGGATGACATACAAAAACGCAGCAGCTGGCTTAAACTTAGGTGGTGCGAAAACAGTAATTATCGGTGATCCACGTAAAGATAAGAGCGAAGCGATGTTCCGTGCATTAGGACGCTACATTCAAGGACTAAACGGACGTTACATTACAGCTGAAGATGTTGGTACAACAGTAGATGATATGGATATTATCCATGAAGAAACTGACTTTGTAACAGGTATTTCACCATCATTCGGTTCTTCTGGTAACCCATCTCCAGTAACTGCATACGGTGTTTACCGTGGTATGAAAGCAGCTGCGAAAGAGGCTTTCGGTACTGATAATTTAGAAGGAAAAGTAATTGCTGTTCAAGGCGTTGGTAACGTAGCATATCACCTATGCAAACATTTACATGCTGAAGGAGCAAAATTAATCGTTACAGATATTAATAAAGAAGCTGTACAACGCGCGGTAGAAGAATTCGGTGCATCAGCAGTTGAGCCAAATGAAATTTACGGTGTTGAATGTGATATTTACGCACCATGTGCATTAGGCGCAACAGTTAATGACGAAACTATTCCACAACTTAAAGCAAAAGTAATCGCAGGTTCTGCAAATAACCAATTAAAAGAAGATCGTCACGGCGACATGATTCATGAAATGGGTATTGTATACGCACCAGACTATGTTATTAATGCTGGTGGTGTAATTAACGTAGCAGACGAGTTATATGGATACAATAGAGAACGTGCACTAAAACGTGTTGAGTCTATTTATGACACAATTGCAAAAGTAATCGAAATTTCAAAACGCGATGGCATAGCAACTTATGTAGCAGCAGATCGTCTAGCTGAAGAGCGCATTGCAAGCTTGAAAAACTCTCGTAGCACATACTTACGCAACGGTCACGATATTATTAGCCGTCGCTAATCATTCATATATAACTTTTACAAAAGGTGTGGTTACCTCTTATGAGGTCTCCACTTCCTTTTAAATTTATTAGTGGAGGTAGCAACATTGTCTGTAAATCGAATTCTTGTTATTAACCCAGGTAGTACATCCACAAAAATTGGTGTTTTTGATAATGAAAGACCTGTTCTAGAAGAAACGATTCGTCATGACGTAGAACAGATTGGAAAATATAAGCGAATTATCGACCAATATGAGTTTCGTAAAGAAACGATTTTAGAAGTTCTACATTCTCATGGTATTAACATTTCAAAATTAAACGCTGTTTGTGGGCGTGGTGGATTACTTCGTCCAATCGAAGGCGGTACGTATACAGTAAACGATGCAATGTTAGAAGATTTGAAAAATGGGTTTAGTGGTCATCACGCTTCAAATCTCGGAGGCATTTTAGCTTATGAAATTGCTTCGGGATTAAATATTCCTGCATTCATTGTGGATCCTGTCGTTGTAGATGAAATGGAGCCGATTGCTCGTATAAGCGGTATTGCTGGCATGGAACGCAAAAGTATCTTCCATGCATTAAATCAAAAAGCAGTTGCTCGTAAAGTAGCTGACCAATTAAATCACAAATACGAGGATTTAAATTTATTAGTTACACATATGGGCGGCGGTATTACAGTTGGTGCTCATAAAAAAGGAAAAGTTATCGATGTAAATAATGGCTTAAACGGAGAAGGACCATTTAGCCCAGAGCGTGCTGGTACAGTACCAGTAGGACAGCTAGTTGAAATGTGTTTCTCTGGTGAGTATTACCGAGACGAAATGGTGAAACAGCTTGTCGGACAAGGTGGACTTGTAAGTCTAATCGGTACAAATGATGCAATTAAAGTAGAGCAAATGGTTGAAAAAGGTGATCCTGAAGCAACTCTTATTTATAAAGCAATGGCATATCAAGTTGCAAAAGAAATTGGCGGAGCTAGCGCTGTGCTTCACGGGAAAATCGATGCAATCGTATTAACTGGTGGACTTGCGTACAGTAAAATTCTTGTTGATGAAATAAAAGAACGAGTGGACTGGATTGCAGATGTTATCGTACATCCAGGGGAAGATGAGTTAGAAGCGTTAGCAGAAGGAGCACTTCGTGTATTACGTGAAGAAGAAGCGGCGAAAGAGTATGTTGTAAGAGAAAAACAAACAGTAGCTAGGGGTTGAGATAATGGCAAGAGAATATGATTTAGTCATCGTTGGCGGCGGTACTGGTGGATATGTTGCTGCTATTCGCGCATCACAACTAGGTTTAAAAACTGCACTTGTTGAAAAAGAAAATCTTGGTGGTACTTGTTTACACAAAGGATGTATTCCTAGTAAAGCCCTTTTACGTAGTGCGGAAGTATACGCAACTGCTAAAAAAAGCGAAGAGTTCGGGGTTATTGCAAGTAATGTAGAACTAAACTTTGCGAAAGTGCAAGAGCGTAAAGAGAAGATTGTAACGCAACTTCATAAAGGCGTTCAACACTTAATGAAACAAGGTAAAATTGATGTGTTTGAAGGTATTGGCCGTATTCTTGGCCCATCTATTTTCTCTCCAATGCCAGGGACAATTTCAGTTGAACTTGCAAGTGGAGAAGAGAATGAAATGTTAATTCCAAAAAATGTACTTGTTGCAACAGGTTCTCGTCCGAATTCATTACCAGGTTTAGAATTAGACGGAGAGTATGTAATGTCTTCCGATCATGCTCTAAAAATGGAAACGCTTCCTAGCTCGATAATTATCGTTGGTGGCGGTGTAATCGGTATTGAGTGGGCATCTATGCTTGCTGACTTCGGTGTAGAAGTTACAGTGTTAGAGTATGCGAAAACGATACTACCACTAGAAGATCAGGACGTTTCAAAAGAAATGCAACGTCTATTCAAGAAAAAAGGTATTAAAGTGGTAACTGGTGCAAAAGTATTACCAGAAACATTGGTAAAAGATAATGGAGTAACAATTCAAGCTGAACATAACGGTGAGAATAAAGAATTTAAAGCAGAAAAAATGCTTGTATCTGTAGGAAGACAAGCCAATACGCAAAATATTGGTTTAGAGAATACGGATATCGTTGTGGAAAAAGGATACATTCAAACAAATGAGTTTTATCAAACGAAAGAATCTCATATTTACGCAATCGGAGATGTAATCGGTGGCTTACAACTTGCTCATGTTGCTTCTCATGAAGGAATTGTTGCAGTAGAACATATTGCTGGTAAAGAAGTTACACCAATTGATTACTCTATGGTATCAAAATGCGTATATAGTAGTCCGGAAGTTGCTTCTGTTGGTTTAACAGAACAAGAAGCGAAAGAAAAAGGCTATAAGTTAAAAGTAGGTAAGTTCTCATTCCGTGCAATCGGAAAAGCACTTGTATACGGCGAATCAGATGGTTTCGTAAAACTTGTAGTTGATGAAGAAACAAATGACATTCTTGGTGTTCATATGATTGGACCACATGTAACAGATATGATTTCTGAAGCTGGTCTTGCAAGAGTACTTGATGCAACACCGTGGGAAGTAGCACATACAATTCATCCGCATCCATCATTATCTGAGGCGATTGGTGAAGCAGCATTAGCTGTAGATGGAAAAGCGTTACACGCATAAAAATGTGGATTCAGGAGGTTATGAAAAATGGCAGAAGTAAAAGAAAAGCGCCATGAAGAGCTTGGCTTAAGTGATGAGCAAGTATTAGAAATGTTCCGTACGATGTTACTTGCACGTAAAATCGACGAACGTATGTGGTTATTAAACCGTGCTGGTAAAATCCCATTCGTAATTTCTTGTCAAGGACAAGAGGCGGCACAAGTTGGAGCAGCATTCGCTCTTGATAGAGAGAAAGATTATGCATTACCATACTACCGTGATATGGGTGTTGTACTAGCGTTCGGTATGACAGCTAAAGAGCTTATGTTGTCTGCTTTCGCGAAAGCTGGGGATCCAAACTCTGGTGGTCGTCAAATGCCTGGTCACTTCGGTCAAAAGAAAAATCGTATTGTGACAGGATCATCTCCAGTAACAACGCAAGTACCACATGCAGTTGGTATTGCATTAGCTGGAAAAATGGAAAAGAAAGATTTAGTAACGTTTGTTACATTTGGAGAAGGTTCTTCAAACCAAGGTGACTTCCATGAAGGGGCAAACTTTGCGGGTGTACACAAACTACCTGTTATTTTCATGTGTGAAAATAATAAATACGCAATCTCTATTCCAGTTGAAAAACAATTAGCATGTAAAAACGTGTCAGACCGTGCAATTGGTTACGGTATGCCTGGATATACAATAGACGGAAACGATCCGCTTGCAGTATATAAAGCTGTAAAAGAAGCAGCAGACCGCGGCCGTCGTGGTGAAGGCCCAACTTTAATTGAAACAGTTTCATATCGTTTAACAGCACATTCTAGTGACGACGATGATCGTGTTTATCGTGATAAAGAAGAAGTAGAAGAAGCAAAGAAAAAAGATTCAATTATAACTTTTGCAGCTTATTTAAAAGAAGCTGGCGTATTAACTGAGGAATTTGAAAAACAAATGTTAGACGAAATTATGCATATCGTAAATGAAGCCACAGAATATGCAGAAAATGCTCCGTATGCAGCACCTGAAGATGCATTGAAGCACGTATACGCAGAATAGGGGGGAACGTTTCATGGCTGTAATGTCTTATATTGATGCTATTACATTAGCAATGCGCGAAGAAATGGAACGCGATGAGAAAGTATTCGTTTTAGGAGAAGATGTTGGTAAAAAAGGTGGCGTATTTAAAGCGACAAACGGATTATATGATCAATTTGGTGAAGATCGTGCGCTTGATGCACCGCTTGCAGAATCTGCAATTGCTGGGGTAGCAATTGGTGCGGCAATGTATGGTATGCGTCCAATCGCTGAAATGCAGTTTGCTGATTTCATCATGCCAGCAGTAAACCAAATTGTTTCTGAGGCAGCAAAAATTCGTTATCGTTCTAATAACGATTGGACTTGTCCAGTTACAATTCGTGCGCCATTTGGCGGGGGTGTTCACGGTGCATTGTATCATTCACAATCTGTGGAAGCGATGTTTGCGAACCAACCAGGTTTAAAAATTGTTATTCCTTCTACACCGTATGATGCAAAAGGCTTATTAAAAGCAGCAATTCGTGATGAAGATCCAGTATTATTCTTCGAACATAAACGTGCATATCGCTTAATTAAAGGTGAAGTGCCAGAGGATGATTACGTATTACCGATCGGAAAAGCAGATGTAAAACGTGAAGGTGATGATATTACTGTTATCACATACGGATTATGTGTTCATTTTGCTCTTCAAGCAGCTGAAAAGTTAGCACAAGATGGCATCTCTGCACATGTTCTTGATTTACGTACTGTATATCCATTAGATAAAGAAGCAATCATTGAAGCAGCTTCTAAAACAGGTAAAGTTCTTCTTGTAACAGAAGACAATAAAGAAGGAAGTATTATGAGTGAAGTGGCAGCAATTATTGCTGAAAACTGTCTGTTTGATTTAGATGCGCCAATCGCACGTCTTGCAGGTCCAGACGTTCCAGCAATGCCATATGCACCAACAATGGAAAAATTCTTTATGGTAAATCCAGATAAAGTTGAAAAAGCAATGCGTGAACTTGCGGAATTTTAATCGGGGGGACTATACATGGCTGTAGAAAATATTACAATGCCTCAGCTCGGGGAGAGCGTTACAGAGGGCACAATTAGTAAATGGCTTGTTAATGTTGGCGATCACGTAAATAAGTATGATCCGCTTGCAGAAGTAATGACTGATAAAGTAAATGCTGAAGTACCATCTTCTTTCACTGGTATTGTGAAAGAATTAATCGCTGGTGAAGGTGATACGTTAGCTGTAGGTGAAGTCGTTTGTGTGATTCAAGTAGAAGGCGCAGATGAAGTAGCAGCAACAGCTGTTGAAGAAAAAACAAAAGAAGAACCAAAGGCAGAAGTAGCTACGCCTGAAAAAGCACCGAAAGCAAAACAACCAACTGATGGAAAACCACGTTTTTCACCAGCTGTTTTAAAAATTGCGGGTGAGCATAACGTTGATTTAGATCTAGTAGAAGGTACGGGAGCAAATGGCCGTATCACTCGTAAAGATATTTTAAAGCTAGTGGAATCTGGAAATATTCCGCAAGTAGGTGCGAAGAAAGAGGAAGCGGTAGCAGCAGTAGTAGAAGCGCGTCCAGAAGCAACAAAAGCAGCGCCAGTAGCACAAAAAGTAGAAGCTGCGAAACCAGTTTCTGTACCAACAATGCCTGGCGATATCGAAATTCCAGTAACAGGTGTGCGTAAAGCAATTGCTGCGAACATGTTACGTAGTAAACACGAAGCGCCACATGCTTGGATGATGATTGAAGTAGATGTGACAAACCTTGTGTCATACCGTAATTCAATTAAAGGTGATTTCAAAAAGCGCGAAGGCTTTAATTTAACGTTCTTTGCTTTCTTCGTAAAAGCAGTAGCACAAGCGTTAAAAGAGTATCCTCAAATCAATTCAATGTGGGCTGGCGATAAGATCGTTCAGAAGAAAGATATTAACCTTTCTATTGCTGTTGCAACAGAGGATGAACTATTTGTACCAGTAATTAAACACGCGGACGAGAAGACGATTAAAGGTATCGCTCGTGAAATTACAGAGCTTGCAGGAAAAGTACGTACGAAATCGTTAAAAGCGGATGAAATGCAAGGCGGAACATTTACAATTAATAACACAGGATCATTCGGTTCTGTTCAATCTATGGGTATTATTAATTACCCACAAGCGGCTATTTTACAAGTTGAATCAATTGTAAAACGCCCAGTAATTATGGATAACGGTATGTTCGGTGCTCGCGACATGGTTAACTTATGTTTATCACTTGACCACCGTGTACTAGATGGCCTAATTTGTGGTAAGTTCTTAGGACGTGTAAAAGAAATTCTGGAAAATACGTCAGAAAATAATACATCTGTATATTAATAAAAAGCTCGCTTATGCGAGCTTTTTATCATCTTATTTCTTCATTTGCATCCTACTATATGTACAACACTTTTCCCGGCAATCTTACAATGAACGAGTATGTATTAGAAATTTACGAAAATACATTGCTGATATATGGTATATAGATATAAAATAAAAAAAGAATAATTTTTTTGGCAAATCTTACTGACGAAACTGTAGTATAATATATTGTATTGTATGAAAAAGAGAGTTATTCTATATAAGTGTTTTATAGATAATGTGTAATCAGTCGTCAAAACATGAAGAATGTTGACTCCTGGTTTTTTATTTTGCTGTAACAATGTTTCAGGAGGATGTCATGAAAAGAAGTACCGAGTTTCTAAAAAGTTTAGATGTAAAATTAATATTAATTTTGTTTGCATTATGTGTTACGAGTATAGCTGCTATATATAGCAGTCAGCAAACTGGCCAATATGGAGAGGCAAACTTTGCGATGAAACAGGGTTTGAACTACATAATTGGAGTTGTATTGTTACTGCTTGTTGCAAGCATCGATTTAGATCAATTACAAAAATTGTCTTGGCCACTTTATATCGTTGGATTTGGTTCACTTATTCTTTTGAAAATACTACCGGTTTCCACTTTCACACCTGAAAAATTAGGTGCAAAAAGATGGTTTGTGTTTCCGTTAGTTGGACAAATTCAACCATCTGAGTTTTTCAAAATTTCATTGCTTCTCGTAGTAGCAAGTATAGCAGTGAAACATAATGCGCAGTATATGGCGAGGACATTCCAAACTGATTTACAATTAGTAGGTAAAATTATGCTAGTATCGCTACCACCTATGGCTGTTGTATATAGCCAACCAGATACAGGTATGGTGTTCTTATATGCTGCTGCAATTGCATGCATTTTATTTATGTCAGGTATTCAAAAGAAATTGATAGCATTGTGTACAGTTATTCCGGTGACCATATTATCTGCGTTAATATTTATTTACCTAAGGTATAGGGATTTCTTCTTTAATAATTTAGTTACTTTACTAAAACCTCACCAACAGTCGCGTATTGTAGGTTGGTTAGATCCATTTGAAAATGCGGATCAAGGTTATCAAACGAAGCAATCGATCTTAGCTGTAGGTAGTGGAGGTATGGAAGGAAAGGGATTTGGCGAAGGGAATGTCTATATCCCAGAGAAGCATACTGACTTTATTTTTGCTACAATTGCCGAAGAAGGTGGATTTATCGTAGCGGCGTTAGTTGTATTCTTGTTCCTATTACTACTATATCGAACAATTATTATTGGTTATTCTGCTGATAATTTATTCGGTACATTATTATGTGCTGGATCAATCGGAATATTAACGGTTCAAATATTCCAAAACATCGGTATGATCGTTGGATTAATGCCTGTAAAAGGGATTGCATTACCTTTCTTATCATATGGGGGAAGTTCCTTATTCTCCAATATGATTATGATGGGTCTTATATTATCGGTACGGAAAACGTATAAAAAGTATATGTTTTCTGTTAAGTAAAAAAGCTGGTTCGTGTAAAAACGAACCAGTTTTTTTACATATATGCTCTTAAACGTTGCAAACTAAAACAGAATAGCAGTTTGAGACGGGTAAGGAGTGCAAAGTGATGCATATGCATATTTTTGAAGGGGCACGGCATCTATCTAATAGTGAATGGGTTATTCGGGCTATTATAGCATACATATTTTTAATATTAGTTGCGAAAGCGATGGGGCAAAGGTCCATTGCCCAACTTCGTTTTTTAGATGTTGTATTAGTATTATTGCTTGGTGGGAATATTTCTAATGCATTATCTGATGAAAAAGTAGGATTACTCGGCTCGATGATTACAACGTTCATACTCGTTGTACTTCACATTATAAGCTCAGTCTTAATGTTGAAATGGGATAGATGGAGACGCTTTTTAGAGCCAGCACCTATCATTCTTATACACAATGGTTCCATTGATTTTAGCAATTTGAAAAAAGCGAGAATTACGGTGGAATATTTATTTTCAGAAATTCGTATGCGAAATGTGAGCGATATTCAAACGATTAAATTAGCATTGTGGGAAGCGAATGGTGTTGTTTCTATATTTCAGTATCCAGAATATGAAGCAGTTTCGCGGCTTGATCTGAAAGTGGCGGGAAGAAGATCTCCAGTTTCTTTTGTATTAGTAAAGGATGGGAGGATTCAGCAAGATGTTCTAGCTTTAGTAGGAAAAACAGAAGAATGGGCGAGAGAATTTCTAGAGAAGAGTGCAGAAGTCGAATCCATTATGTTAGCTACAGTAGATGAAGCTCATAAAATAAATATTTTGTTAAAAAAATGAAAAATATACGCATTTTGTCGTTTCATACATATGATACAATAGTGTGGACAACGAAAAAGGAGGGATACGATGGGATATGTAGAGGAGTTACGAAAAGTAGTTGGTCATCGCCCTTTAATTTTAGTTGGTGCTGTTGTACTCGTTATAAATGAACATGGATATGTATTATTACAGCAAAGAACAGAGCCTTACGGAAAATGGGGATTGCCTGGCGGGTTAATGGAGCTTGGCGAATCACCAGAAGAAACAGCTTGCCGTGAAGTATATGAAGAGACAGGAATAGAAGTGAAGAACCTACGATTAATTAATGTATTTTCTGGAGCGAACTATTTTACAAAACTAGCAAATGGTGATGAATTTCAATCCGTAACGACAGCCTATTATACAGAAGAATATGAAGGGGAGTTTGTTATGAATAAAGAAGAAGCGGTTCAGCTTACATTCTTCCCACTAACAGAACTACCTGATTATATTGTAGGATCGCATAAAAAAATGATTGTTGAATATATGAAAATTATGGAAAAGTAAGATACAATAGTAGAAGAAATACAAAAACACAGTTCTGGTTGGTAGTCCAGTCGCATGATCTCATGTCAGTAACCTTCCCCCTCCGGGATGTCCAGTATTTCTAATATTTTTTAGGAGGGGCTGTCGATGGAGTTGACAGTATATCATGATGGTCAATTTTTTGTAGGAATTATTACATGTAAAGAAAAAGGTAAATTGTATGGTGCGAGGTATATTTTTGGAACGGAACCGTCAGACGAAGAAGTGCTTATATTTGTAAATGGTCCACTGTTAGCATATTTTCAGCACTTTGCAAGATGTGGTGTGGAAGTGAAAGAAAAACAGCGTCCAAAAAGTATAAAGCGTATCATACGACAAGCGGCAAAAGAAGTAACTGTAAAACGGTTTACAAAGGCGCAGGAGGCAATTAGTTTATCTTACGAGTTGCATAAACAAGAAAAGCGAGTGCAATCTAAAGAGAAACAAGAAGCTGAAAAGCAAAGAAGACGTTTAATAAAGGCACAAAAGGCAAAGCAAAAACATCGAGGTCATTAAAAAAAGGTGTTAGAGCGGGAGCTCTAACACCTTTTCTACGCTGAAATACAAGTAAACTTACTTGTATTTCATAAACATTAACTGGTAAGATACAAATAGGTAGTTTTAGAGGAGGGAAAAGATTGATTAATTTTAACTTTTTTATGAATGATGTTGTCCGCCAAGCGCGTGAAGAGATTGTCTCTGCTGGATATACAGAATTGACGACGCCGGAAGCAGTAGAAGAAGCGTTTAAAAGAAATGGAACAACACTTGTAATGGTAAACTCTGTATGTGGTTGTGCAGGCGGTATTGCTCGTCCTGCTGCTGCGCATTCCGTACATTATGATAAACGTCCTAACCATCTTGTAACGGTGTTTGCAGGTCAAGATAAAGAAGCAACAGCAACAGCTCGTGAATATTTCGAAGGATATCCACCTTCTTCTCCATCATTCGCTTTATTAAAAGATGGAAAAATTGTAACGATGGTAGAACGTCATGAAATTGAAGGTCATGAACCAATGCAAGTTATTGCAAAACTACAATCTTATTTCGAAGAGAATTGTGAAGAACTATAAATATAAGTGAAAAGGCGGTACGTCCACACAGAAGTGGATGTACCGCCTTTTTTTATTTAGTAATAAAATTTATGGAACATGCATAGTCGTGTTATTTTATGCATTGTTTTATACATGATAAACGTTGTTAATATTGTTATTTTATTTATTTTTATTTTATATATTGCATAAAAATGAAAGTGCTGATACAATACAAACATCGAATAAATATTCTATTAAACTTTTAAATATACATCATTAGGGGGAAGAAAGATGAAGAAGTTATTATCAATATCGTTTGCACTTATTTTAATTGTAAGCATGTTCAGCGCTTGTAGTAATGGGGAAGAAAAGGCTACTGGAAAAAATAAGAAAATACTGGTTATGGGGACTTCAGCGGATTATAAACCATATGAATACGTAGAAGCTTCAAAAAGTGATGAAATTATCGGCTTTGATGTTGATGTTGCTAAATATATCGGAAAAGAACTTGGTTATGAAGTGAAAGTGAAAGATATGGATTTTGGTGGTTTATTAGCATCTCTTAGCTCAGGAAAAGTTGATTTCGTAATGGCAGGTATGACGCCAACGGCAGAGCGTAAAAATAATGTTGATTTTACAGATATTTATTTTGTTGCAAAAAACATGGTCGTTTCTAAAAAGGATTCTAACATTAAATCTGTAGAGGATTTAAAAGGGAAAAAAGTAGGGGTACAAACAGGATCTATTCAAGAAG
This sequence comes from Bacillus thuringiensis, assembly GCF_022095615.2. Classification (NCBI taxonomy): domain Bacteria; kingdom Bacillati; phylum Bacillota; class Bacilli; order Caryophanales; family Bacillaceae; genus Bacillus; species Bacillus thuringiensis. Next base: position 3,931,587 of record NZ_CP155559.1, on the reverse strand, counting down.
AGAAAGCAGCTGAATTTAAAAAACAAGTAGATTTCAAAGTTGAGGGACGTGACCGTATACCAGAAATCGTACAAGAAATTAAAGCGGGTCGTTTTGACGCTGCAATTATAGAAGATACAGTTGCTAAAAATTATTTAGAAAAAATGAAAGAATTACAAGGAATTGAAATTAAAGAAGCACCAGAAGAAGTAGGAGCAGCAATTGCCCTTCCGAAAAACAGTGATAAAACAGCAGAATTTAATAAAGTAATTAAAAAAATGCAAGAAAATGGAGAAATGGATAAATTAGTGAAGAAATGGTTTGGCAGCGAAAAATAAGCTGCCTTTCACTTTTCTATGAGGGGAATGAAAAGAATGAACTTAGATTTTTCGGCGATTACGCCTTCGATACCATATATACTAAAAGGCCTAGAAGTTACTTTGAAAATTGTAGCAGTATCAGCATTAGTTGGTTTTATTTTAGGAACGTTATTAGCGCTTTGCAAAATTGCTAGAATACGAGCATTAAATATAGCGGCAGATTTTTATACATCAATTTTCCGTGGTACACCACTTGTATTGCAATTAATGATTATTTATTTCGGTGTCCCGCAAATAATTGGTTATGAAATACCTGCATTCGTAGCAGCTGTATTAGCATTTAGCTTAAATTCAGGTGCATATATGTCAGAGGTAATTCGTGCCGGCATTCAAGCGGTTGATAAAGGACAAACAGAAGCAGCGATGGCTTTAGGGATTCCTTACGGGAAAATGATGCGAAATATTATTTTCCCTCAAGCATTAAAAAATATATTACCAGCGCTTGTGAACGAGTTTGCGACACTTACGAAAGAATCGGCTGTAGTAACAGTAATAGGAGCGACCGATTTAATGCGCCGTGCTTACATTGTAGGCGGTGAGACGTTTAAATATCTTGAACCATTGCTTTTTGTTGGACTAATTTATTATATGCTAGTCATTATTCTTACATTAGTCGGGAAGGCAATTGAAGGGAGAATGAAGAAAAGTGATTAAAATTGAAAACCTTCATAAATCATTTGGAAAAAACGAAGTATTAAAAGGGATTACAACAACGATTGAAAAAGGGGAAGTAGTAGCAATTATTGGACCGTCTGGATCAGGGAAATCAACATTTTTACGTTGTATGAATGTGCTAGAAGCACCGACAAATGGTCACATTTGGATTGGAACGGAAGAAGTAACGAATCCGAAAACGAATATTATGCACGTTCGTGAAAATGTCGGAATGGTATTTCAGCATTTTCACCTATTTCCTCATATGACAGTATTAGAAAATATTACGTATGCTCCTATCAATGTAAAAGGAGTAACGAAACAAGAAGCTGACAAAAAAGCCGAGAAACTTTTAGAAAAGGTCGGTTTATTAGATAAAAAAGATACGTATCCCAATCGTCTTTCGGGAGGACAAAAGCAACGTGTAGCAATTGCGAGAGCGTTAGCGATGGAACCAGAAGTTATGTTATTTGATGAACCAACATCAGCACTAGATCCAGAGATGGTAAAAGAAGTGTTAGAAGTTATGAAATCATTAGTTACGACAGGAATGACAATGGTGATTGTTACACATGAAATGGGATTTGCAAAAGAAGTAGCAGATCGTGTTCTCTTTTTAGATGGTGGAAGGCTTGTAGAAGAAAGTGCGCCAGAAGAATTTTTTGTAGCACCGAAAAGTGAACGTGCGCAACAATTTTTACAAAAAATATTGTAATATGTAAAGGTTGCGTGAATAATAAGTAGAAAAGGATGACATTGTGTCATCCTTTTTTTATACTAACTGTAAATACGTTTATACATATAGGAGCAGTGCTATGTTCAAAATTGGATACCGTACAGTAAAAACAGCAATAGGGACAGGCGCAGCAGTTTTTATTGCGCAGTTATTAGGATTAGAATTTTATAGTTCAGCGGGCATTTTAGTTATATTATGTGTACAAAATACGAAACGTAAATCACTTCAAGTGTCGTTACATCGTTTTTTAGCTTGTGTATTATCAATGGTATTCGCGTTTTGTATTTTTGAAACAATGGGATATACACCACTTGCAATTAGTATATTATTACTTACATTTATTCCGACTGCAGTTATGCTTAAAATTCAAGAAGGTATTGTCACGAGTTCAGTTATTGTGATGCATCTATATTCATTGAAACAAATCACATGGCTTATTGTTGGGAATGAAATTGCGATATTAACGATAGGAATTAGCGTGGCTTTATTAGTGAATATGTATATGCCAAGTAGTGAAAATAAGCTAAAAGAGTATCAGGATACAATAGAAAGTAATTTTAAAACAATTTTGTTTGAAATGGTGGTGTACTTACGAAACAGAGAAAGTAGCTGGAGCGGGGCAGAACTTATTGAAACTGAAAATATGCTAAATGAAGCAAGGGATTTATCGTTTAAGAAACTTGAGAATGCATTTATGCGAGAAGATGGCTATTACTATCGTTATTTCAATATGCGCATGCAACAATTCGAAATTTTAGAGCGGATGATACCATTAGCAGCTTCGTTATCATGGACATATGAACAAGCTGACATGATTGCGGATGTGGTTGAAAACATTGGGAATGCTATTAGCCCTGAGAGTACTGGGGTTATTTCCTTAAGACAGCTGCAAGAAATGAGAGAATTATTTAGAGATATGCCATTGCCAGTTACACGTGAGGAATTTGAGATACGTGCGAAGCTTGTACAACTTGTGTATGAAATGGAACAATATTTACTCATTAAAAGCCGTTTTAAGGGAAAGGATAATATAAAAGAACTTATATAGAAGGTAGGAATTATTTATGCCGTATCTTCTCTCTTTCATATTATGTCTTTCTTTATCACCTATTTGGCCTCTTGGTGATAATCCACGTGCCGGAGATCCTTTCATTATTGTAAATAAAGCGACGAATAAACTAGCTTATATTGACGATGGAAAGATTCAAAAGGTTTTTCCAGTAGCGACAGGGAAAACAAATGAATTAACTCCAGAGGGAACTTTTGATGTTGTAATGAAAGCGAAGGATCCGTATTATATTGCGAAGGATATTCCAGGTGGATCACCGAAAAATCCACTTGGGTCAAGGTGGATTGGATTTAATGCAAGAGGAACTGATGGGAGTAAATATGGAATACATGGAACAAACCAACCTAGTTCAATTGGAAAGTATATTTCACAAGGATGTATAAGAATGAAGAAAAACGATGTGGAGTATTTATTTGATCGCATTCCAATTGGAACGAAAGTATGGATTGTGAAGTCGAAAAAATCATTTCAGCAATTGGCAAAACAAAAAGGAGCCATTGCATATGAAAAAGCCAACGAAAAGGTTGGCTTTTTCTATTGTAATAAGTTGTCTTGACATGTGTACATAACCATGAGTTAATGAGAGTATAGAAAGATAAAGTGAAATTTTAATCAGTGAGAGGTTTTTTACCCGCTGATTATCAGCCCGCACCAATCGGGGTAAAAATTAGATAAAGGGGTTGCTCATATGTACTTGAATCCAAAAATTTCGTATATGCAATTTTTTATGGGATTTCTATTTGTTATTACATTCATATTGGCAACTTTTAATATATGCTCTTATCTTGTAGCAATTATATGTATGGCATTACTCAATCTTACTTTTGTTATTGGAGCATTTCAGCAGAAACAATATACAAGTTTTATTACAGCACTTGTAATGTCATTTTCCTTTAGTATTGTAGCGATTGTGCTTTATATAAAATAAACCATCTCGATATCGAGATGGTTTATTTTGTTATGTATAAAAAGTAAAAAAAGGACGAAAGTATCGTCCTTTTTACCAAAACATACTTGCGCCAGCAAGTAATGTTGTTACAAGCATAGAAATTAGCATTACATAAACCATAACTTTTTGAGCTTTTTTATGCATCGTTAAACCTCCTTGCAAATCAGTACAATATCATTGTAACGAGAAATGATATTGTGGACAAGGGGAGAGAAGTGACAAAATTCGAGAAGTGCGTGTAAAGTATAACAGGAAATATGTATGTATGTAGAGAATATATAATAATGATAGAGTATAAGTTTTTTGTTATGCAAGCTGAAGAATGGAGATACGATGATGAAAATATACGAAACAAATCGTTTACATTTAAGGGAAATTGATGAGTCGTATGCTGAAAAAATTCTTCAATATTACGACAGAAATCGTGAATTTTTAAAAGCTTGGGAAGAGTATAGACCGGATGATTTTTTTACGTTAGATTATCAGAAGAAAAAGTTACAAAAGGATAGAAAAGAGTTTGCAGAAGGTAAAATCATCAGGCTTTGGATTTTTAAAAAGGGTGATGATACAAAAATTATTGGGTGTATCTCATTTAATCTAATCGTTCGCGGTATTTATCAATCTTGTGTGCTCAGCTATAAATTAGATAAGGCAGAATTGAATAAAGGTTACACGACAGAAGCGCTTAGGAAAGCTATTCAAGTTACTTTCGAAGAATTTCAGTTACATCGTATAGAAGCACCGATTATGCCACGAAATTTAGCATCTATACAAGTAGTGACGAAGATAGGCTTTCAATATGAGGGCGTGTCTAGGAAGATGTTAATGGTAAATGGAGTATGGGAAGATCATATGCGCTGGGTATTGTTAAATGAGTAATAGAAAGCAGATGGTTATCTAGACATATAAACCGTCTGTTTTTTGTCTTGTATTTCGAAACTTTTGCGAAATTCTGTTATAATTAATAGTGTTACATACATAATGGTAGTGCAGGAGGCGCAGTCTTATGATTAATCAAGAACGTTTAGTAAATGAATTTATGGAATTAGTACAAGTAGATTCTGAAACGAAATTTGAAGCAGAAATTTGCAAAGTATTAACAAAGAAATTTACAGATTTAGGTGTAGAAGTATTTGAAGATGACACAATGGCTGTTACTGGGCATGGTGCAGGTAATTTAATTTGTACATTACCAGCAACAAAAGATGGTGTTGATACAATTTACTTTACTTCTCATATGGATACAGTAGTTCCTGGTAATGGAATTAAGCCTTCTATTAAAGATGGATATATCGTGTCAGATGGTACTACGATTTTAGGTGCGGATGATAAAGCAGGATTAGCATCAATGTTTGAAGCAATTCGTGTTTTAAAAGAGAAAAACATCCCTCATGGCAAAATTGAATTTATTATTACAGTTGGAGAAGAATCTGGTCTTGTTGGTGCAAAAGCATTAGATCGTGAGCGCATTACAGCGAAATACGGTTATGCATTAGATAGCGATGGAAAAGTTGGTGAAATTGTTGTTGCAGCTCCAACACAAGCGAAAGTGAATGCGATTATTCGTGGGAAAACAGCTCACGCTGGTGTAGCACCAGAAAAAGGTGTATCTGCAATTACTATCGCAGCGAAGGCAATTGCGAAGATGCCACTTGGTCGTATTGATTCTGAAACAACTGCAAATATTGGACGTTTTGAAGGTGGTACACAAACAAATATCGTTTGCGATCATGTACAAATCTTTGCAGAAGCGCGTTCTTTAATCAATGAGAAAATGGAAGTACAAGTTGCGAAAATGAAAGAAGCATTTGAAACAACTGCAAAAGAAATGGGCGGTCAAGCAGACGTTGAAGTAAACGTTATGTATCCAGGATTTAAATTTGCTGATGGCGATCACGTTGTAGAAGTTGCAAAACGTGCAGCTGAAAACATTGGTCGTACACCTTCTCTTCACCAAAGTGGTGGCGGAAGTGATGCAAACGTAATTGCAGGCCACGGTATTCCGACAGTTAACTTAGCGGTTGGTTATGAAGAAATTCATACAACAAACGAAAAGATTCCTGTTGAAGAATTAGCAAAAACAGCAGAATTAGTTGTTGCAATTATTGAAGAAGTAGCAAAGTAATGTAAAATAAAAAGCGTGTAAATCATAATTGATTTACACGCTTTTTATTTTGATTCGATTGCTTTTACAAGGCGGATTAGCCAATACAAGAAAATCCATGGCAATATATAAGTTGTTGCTACATGTACTAGGCGAGGGAAGAATCCAAACGTATTAATATTGAAAATAGGAAGCAGTAAATAATTAAGGGTTATGATTAATATAATCACAAGGAACGTATAGTTGAGTTTATGAGTTGATTTTATCATAATCACCCCTTTCCACATTTTATGTAAATTATATCAAATATATAAAAGGAAAAGACCAAGTAATTATTATAACTATTATGCAAAATTTGATATAATGAAGGAACAAATGTTCTTTGGAGGGGTGAGTAATATGCGAGAAATGTATCCGAAAAATGGTCGTGTTATTTTGCATGTAGATATGAATTGTTTTTTCGCATCTGTTGAAATTGCTCATAACCCATCATTACAAGGGAAGCCGTTAGCAGTTGCTGGAAATGAAAAAGAAAGAAAAGGAATTATCATAACATGTAGTTATGAGGCGAGAGACTATGGAATACGTACAACGATGCCTCTTTGGGAAGCAAAAAGGTTATGTCCACAATTAGTTGTAATGCGTCCTAATTTTACATTATATCGTGAAGCTTCATTTCAAATGTTTCAAATTCTTTCCCGTTTTACGGAAAAAATACAACCAGTCTCAATAGATGAAGGATATTTAGATATTACAGATTGCTACGCACTCGGTTCGCCTCTTGAAATAGCAAAGATGATTCAGCAGGCGTTATTAACAGAGTTACAACTTCCGTGTAGCATCGGAATTGCTCCTAACCTTTTCCTAGCAAAAACAGCTTCTGATATGAAAAAGCCTCTCGGTATTACCGTACTTCGAAAACGAGATATTTCAGAAATGATTTGGCCACTTCCAGTTGAAGCGATGCATGGAATTGGAGAAAAAACAGCTGAAAAATTAAATGATATTCATATACAAACAATTGAACAGTTAGCAAAAGGAAACGAACATATCATTCGCGCTAAAATTGGAAAGCATGGTGTTGATTTACAAAGGCGGGCAAAAGGTATGGATGATAGGGAAGTTGACCCGAGTCAAATGGGACAACATAAAAGTATCGGTAATTCGATGACTTTTTCAAAGGATATGGATGAAGAGAAAGAATTACTTGATATGTTAGAACGGCTATCAAAATCAGTGAGTAAAAGATTACAAAAACGAACTCTTGTCAGCTATAATATTCAAATTATGATTAAATATCAGGATAGGCGGACAGTAACGCGGAGTAAGCAATTGAAAAATGCGATTTGGGAAGAACGAGATATTTTTCAGGCAGCATCTCGTTTATGGAAGCAACATTGGGACGGTGATTCCGTTCGTTTACTAGGTGTTACAGCTACTGAAATAGAGTGGAAGACAGAATCGGTGAAACAATTAGATTTGTTTTCATTTGAAGAAGATGCGAAAGAAGAGCCGCTACTTGCTGTCATCGATCAAATTAATGATAAGTATGGAATGCCACTTTTACAACGAGGTAGTCAATTATTACGTAAGCAGGAAAAGTCTTTTCAGCAAAAATTAGAAAATAAGTTTATGTAGAAGGTGTCATGAAGCTGTAAATATCATGACACCTTTCATTTCTAACTGGCTTCTAAATCTAATGAAGTTTTCCACCCAGCTGCAGTAACGCCAGCTTCTAATAGCATTCTACTCACTATTTTTTCAATTAAGACTGCTGCATTTGTACTGCAATGTAATGTAGCTTGTATACACACTTTTTGCTTAGAATCTACGTCTTCACTATACAATTCTTTTAAACCGATGCCTTCAGAACTTACCATGTGCATAAGTAAAAAACGAATATGGGCTTCATGTTCTTCTGAACAAGTAAGAGAAAGGAAGTAGTTCGTTTGTTCAGGTGACTCTTCTTTTGATTTTTGATTCATAAAGAGAGCGATTGGACGGAGTAGTATATTTGCCAGTAAAACGCCGGTTGCACCTAACATAGCTGCAACGAGGAAACCAGCGCCTGTAAGAGTACCAACAGCAGCTGCGCACCATAGAGTAGCCGCTGTATTAAGCCCTCTAATACTAAAACCATCGCGGATAATAACGCCGCCTCCTAAAAAACCAATCCCACTAACGACTTGAGCGGCAATACGTGAGGGGCTAGCATCGTGATCAAGCATGACGGATAATAAAACAAATATACAGGCACCAAGTGATACGAGAGCATTTGTCCGTAATCCAGCCATCCTGTGTCTCCATTGCCGTTCCATTCCGATGCAAGCACCTACAATAATTGCGATAAATAATCTTAATACAATGTCATACCATACCATCATGGTCACCTCCATACATATAAGTCCATGTTATGTTTTTGAGAATGAGTGGGGGGTACCCGCTCATTCTCATTTTTATCTCGCTATTTGCGGGCAGATGAAAGCTTCACTTTATCCCGCTTTAATGGGCAGTAAGACCCCCACCTCAAAATTCAGCGAAAGCAAAGAGGTTAGGTGGGGGATCAACTGCCCATAAAAGTCCGATTGGTTCAACTAATAATCAGTGGGGGATGAAGAAAACCCCCACTGATTAAAGTTTCACTTTATAACCAGCTATGAAACTTTTTAATATAAACTTTTTTTAGGAACTGTGTTAAGAAAGCATAGCCTAATAGTATTCCTATTAACCAAGGGAAATAGCTAAGTGGTAATGCTTGTAATCCAACAGCTGCTCCAAGTGGCGAGAATGGAATATAAATTCCGATTGCCATAATACAAGCGGTCAATAAAAGAACCGGTATTGATGCAGTACTTTGAATGAACGGAATCTTCTGTGTTCTTATCATGTGAACAATTAAAGTTTGTGTTAGTAATCCAACGACAAACCAACCAGATTGGAATAATGATTGTTCGCTAGCTGTATTTGCACCGAAGACGTTCCACATGACTACATATGTGATGATATCAAATATGGAACTAATGGGACCGATACAAATAATGAAGTTCCGTAAGTTTGCAGTATCCCATTTTCTTGGCTTTTCTAAAAACTCTTTATCCATTTTGTCCCATGGAATAGACAGTTGTGAAATATCATAAAGCAAGTTTTGAATTAAAAGGTGAATGGCAAGCATCGGCAAGAAGGGGATGAAAGCACTTGCTACTAACACACTAAATACATTTCCGAAGTTAGAGCTAGCTGTCATTTTAATATATTTTAAAATGTTTCCGAATGTAGTGCGTCCTTCTAAAATACCTGCTTCTAATATTGTTAAGCTTTTTTCAAGTAAAATAATGTCGGAAGACTCTTTTGCAATATCGGTAGCAGTATCAACAGATATGCCAACATCAGCTTCACGTAACGCTACGGCATCGTTAATACCATCTCCCATATAACCTACAGTGTGTCCGTTTCCTTGTAATACTCGTATAATGCGAGATTTTTGCATTGGATTTAGTTTAGCAAATACAGTTGTTTCTTCGGCTAATTTTGCTAATGCTTTATCAGGTAAAGATTCGATTTCGTAACCAAGGACAGGCTCACCGATATTTAATCCAACTTCTTTGCAAACTTTTCTTGTCACGATTTCGTTATCGCCAGTTAAAATTTTTACTTGTACACCATGTTTCTGTAATGCTTGAATGGCAGTAGCTGCAGATGGTTTCGGTGGATCTAAAAAGCCGATATATCCAGCGAGAATCATATTATTTTCATCTTGTACCGTGTACTCTATATCATTTATTGGTCTATCTTTTTTATAAGCTACAGCAATAACACGCATACCTTCACTATTTAATGTCTCACTTAGTTGTTTTACATTTGAGCGCATGTCATCGGTAAGAGAAACAACTTTTCCAGCTACTTCAGTGTAGTTACAAATAGATAAAATTTCTTCTACTGCCCCTTTACAAACCATTGTATGCTCACCTGAAATATCTTTCACGATGACAGACATACGCCGGCGAGCAAAATCAAATGGAATTTCATCTAGTTTTTGAAAAATGGATGGATTAAACTTCTGGTTTTCTTCCGTATGTTTCATAACGGCTTTATCTATTAAATTTTTCAATCCTGTTTGATAGAAGCTATTTAAATAGGCGAAGTGTAATACACGATTACATGTATTACCGTTTGGATCTAAATGCCGGACAAGTACAACTTTATCTTCTGTTAAAGTACCTGTTTTATCGGTACAAAGAATGTTCATAGCACCTAAGTTTTGAATAGAATTCAGTTGTTTTACAATTACTTTCTGTTTAGACATGTTAACGGCACCTTTTGCTAAATTAGCAGTTACAATCATTGGTAACATTTCAGGTGTGAGACCAACAGCAATTGCGATAGCGAAGAAGAAAGCCTCTTGCCAATCCCCTTTTGTGAATCCGTTAATGAGAAGAACGATAGGCGCCATAATAAGCATGAATGTAATTAAGAGCCAGCTTACTTTGTTTACACCTTTATCAAAGCTTGTTTCTACTCGTTTGCCGATTACCTTTTTTGCTAAAGAGCCGAAATACGTATCAGTACTTGTGGAGATGACAACAGCTTTTGCACTACCACTTACAATATTTGTACCCATAAAACAAAGGTTTTCCATATCGAGTGGATTGTAATTTTTTTTCATGTTTTTCGGTAAGATATGTTTATTCTCTGTATGGTAGCAGTTTTCATACTTTTCCACAGGAAGTGCTTCCCCAATTAAAGAAGACTGATTCACAAATAAATCTTTAGCTGATAAAATACGCACATCAGCTGGAACGATATCACCGGCTGAAAGTGAAATAATATCGCCAGGTACAAGTTCTTCAATTGGAATTTCCGTTGAATCATTTTGCTTCAAATTCATTACGTTTTTTGTTTCGTGTACAAATCCATCTATTCTAAAGACGCTCGCCGTTGTTCGAACCATAGCTTTTAACTGATCCGCAGCTTTTTGAGAACGAAATTCTTGTAGAAAGCGAATCGTTGCACTTAGCATTACCATTACAGATACGACAATGGTTCCTTGTATGTCATCTGTGAAAAAAGAGAGTGCGCCGAGAGCTAATAAAACAAAAATAAATGGATTTTTAAATGCCAGTAGAAATTGAATGTACCACGGTGATGTTTTATTATGAGCGATTTCATTCGGACCATATAAAGTAAGTCTACGAGCCGCTTCTTGTTTAGAGAGTCCATCTTCTGTTGTTTCTAAAAGTTGTAACGCCTTGTTTGCACCTTGTGTTGCGACTTCCACCAATAATTCGTTATTTATTTTCATACGATCTTGATCGTAAGAATGTTTTGTTTCTTGTCTTTGTAAATTTAACATCGGTAGTTCCTCCTTTTTCATGAAGGAGGAAACAATCTGTTACTCGACTATTTAAAATTAGGAGGAACAGCTTCTTTCCTACCTACATGATGAAATATTAATGTAAAACATATGGGTATCTGGGCCGAATCATCAATTGCCAACTGTTCCTCACCTCCGTACAATTTAGTAGTTTCTGAATATGCTATGTTTGTTTCATAGTAAGGTGCATATATAAAAAGACCTTTACTCAAAACGAGTAAAGGTCTGAATTCGCAGTTAAAAGAGTCCACAACAAAGACTGTTAGTAAACATAGATAAAAACAGTTTTTGTGTATGACAAAAATACATGCACCTCTCCCTCGTTGAGTTTTAGCACTGTATAGCATAGGTACTGAAACCAGCTACGTTAAGAAAGGCCTTCATTCCGACCTTTCCTGTTGACCCATTGGCGTCTCTCGACATTTTTGGGCAGCAGCGTTTCTCTATACAGGAGCCTCACCTAACAGAGACCATATTCAATTACAATTTGAATGTTAGCACTGTAAATTTATAGTGTCAATATCTTTTTTTGAAAAATCAAATAGGTTTATGATAGCTATATAGTAGGAAATAAGCGGAGTTTTTTTGAAATAACGTTGGAAAATAAATATTGTAATGAACATAAATAAAAAGCACTGATCACAGTGCTTTTTATTATAGATTATGAGATTGTAGCATTTTCAAAAATAACAATTTCTGAACTGTTTGTTGTTGAAACGCGTTGTGCGTAATAGGTTAAAGTTGAAGAAATATATGTTGGTAACGAATCATTTGTATGTGTTGTTGTATATTCATGGATTAATTCTTTCAAAGTCGTCCATTCTAATTGTGCTGGGTGATCAGACACGAAAGAACTTACCCAGCGATCAAATGAAGATGAAAAATCAGTTTGTAAACGAAATGCTTCTTTCATAATAAAACGCTCCCTTAAAATGTAGTATAATCATTTTAACATAAAACACGAACAATTGCTAAGTTTTTCGAGTATAACGTTCGTGTTATATAGTTGTCTAGATGATTGGTTATGTAAATTCGATTTGCCATTTGAAATAACATTCCGTAAGATGAAAGGTAGATTATATAAAGAGCTGGAGGAAAGAAAGTGGAATTTGTATTTTTAGGAACTGGTGCAGGTGTTCCTTCGAAAGGAAGGAACGTTTCGGCAATTGCTTTGCAATTGTTAGAAGAACGAGGACAGACTTGGTTATTTGATTGTGGCGAGGCGACGCAACATCAAATATTACATACATCAGTACGCCCACGCCGCATTGAAAAAATATTTATTACGCATTTACACGGTGATCATATTTTTGGCTTGCCTGGTTTATTGGGAAGCCGTTCATTTCAAGGAGGGACTACACCTCTAACAGTGTATGGACCAAAAGGAATTAAACAATTTATTGAAGTGGCATTATCAGTAAGTACGACACATGTAAAATATCCACTTGAAATTGTTGAGATAACAGAAGAAGGTACTGTATTTGAAGATAATGAATTTCACGTGGAAACGAAAAGATTGTCACATGGCATTGAATGTTTTGGGTATCGCATCGTAGAGAAGGATATACAAGGAGCCCTTTTAGTCGATAAATTGCTGGAGATGGGTGTGAAACCTGGCCCGCTCTTTAAACGTTTAAAAGATGGAGAAGTAGTTGAATTAAAAAATGGTACGATACTAAATGGAAAAGACTTTATTGGTCCGCCTCAAAAGGGAAGAATTATTACCATTTTAGGTGATACAAGATATTGTGAAGCGAGTAGAGAGCTGGCACAAGACGCTGATGTACTTGTTCATGAGGCAACTTTTGCGGCAGAAGATGAACAACAAGCGTATGATTATTTTCATTCTACATCTAAGCAAGCTGCGAGTATTGCACTTCAGGCAAATGCAAAACGATTAATATTGACTCATATTAGTTCTCGTTATCAAGGAGATACATATAAGGAATTATGGAAAGAGGCAAGAGAGCTATTTTCTAATACAGAAATAGCTACGGATTTGAAATCATTTCCAGTAGATAGATAATAATGGTGTGAAAAAATGGTGACGAAAGGTTGCCATTTTTTTATTTCTAAAAAAAATTTAAAATAAATCTGTTATCATTTTATGTTTATATTGGATGAAACAGAAAATTTTTATGATGTGAAGATATAGGACAAAAATACATAGTACCGATTATTTAGAGAAACTGTTATATAAGTCAGACGACATACGAGTGGTACAAATACCAAAAACGGATTGTTATTCAGAACTTTTAAAATTCATTAAAAGTAAGCGTTTTATTAAAAACAAGCTATAATGAGGGCAGATTATAATTTATTGTAGGCTACATGCGTTTTAGCCATTTGTCGTAACAAGTGGAGTTAACTAAATCGTGAGAGGGAAACATGGGAATTATAAATAAGAAGGATATTACTATTATTTGTACTATGTCTTTTTTCACTTTTTATTTTTAAAGCACGAAAAGGTATGAAAGCAATGGGAGTTTCACTTGTTTATGCTATCCTTGTAAGGGGTTCTGTGTTAAACTTTGGATTGCTACCAGACTTTATTCTGGATTAGCCTATATTATTTTTAAATGAAGGTAATGCTAAGTTTCTTATTTATTATGATAGCTGGTATTATTTCAGGATATATTGTTTCACTGTTATTCAAAAACGATCCAATTCGTACAGCGGAACAAATTCGTCGTACAACTGGAAAAGCAACCGATTCGGTAGCTTAATAGAATAGTAAAATTTTTTTCATAGAGGTTTAGGGGGAGTTATGATGAAGTATCGCTCAGTATTTGATATTATTGGTCCAGTTATGATTGGTCCATCAAGTTCACATACAGCAGGCGCAGCAAGAATGGGGCAAGTTGCTCGCCAGCTGTTTCGTCATGAACCAGAAAGAGTAAGCATTTCATTATATGGATCATTTGCAAAGACGTATCGAGGGCATGGTACGGATGTAGCACTGATCGGTGGAATATTAGGCTTTGAAACAGATGACCTACGTATTCCAGAGGCGCTAGACATAGCAAAAGAGCGCAAAATCGAAGTAGAATTCATTGAAGAAGATGCAAATGCACCTCACCCAAATACAGCGAGAATTCGTTTGTATAAAGGTGAAGAAGAAATTGAAGTTGTTGCTTGCTCAATTGGTGGCGGTAAAATTGAAGTTGTAGAATTAAACGGATTCGATCTTCAATTAACAGGCACGAGTCCAGCACTACTTATTGTAAATAACGATCGCTTCGGTGCTATTGCAGCAGTAGCTTCAATCCTTGCGAAACATGAAATTAACATTAGTACAATGAGTGTTTCTCGTAAAGAAAAAGGAAGAAGAGCGCTTATGGTTATCGAAACAGATGAATTATTAGCAGATGAAGTGATTGAAGAAATAAACGCGCAACAAAATATTTGTCAAGTAACTATTATGGAATAATTGCAGGGGGGACACACCATGTTTCGGAACGCAGCGGAACTAGTGGCGCAAGCTAAAGAACAAAATGTAAAAATCGCAGAAATTATGATTCAATGTGAAATGGAAACAAGAAATATTTCACGTGAAGAAGTAATTGCTGGTATGGAAAAGAACTTAGTCGTAATGGAGCAAGCAGTAGAACGTGGTATTCGCGGAGTGAAATCACCAACTGGTTTAACCGGCGGAGATGCTGTAAAAGTTCAGACGTATATGAATAGCGGAAAAGGCTTATCTGGAGATACGATTTTGGACGCAGTGAGTAAAGCTGTTGCAACAAATGAAGTAAACGCAGCGATGGGAATTATTTGTGCAACACCAACAGCAGGGTCTGCTGGAACAGTGCCGGGTGTACTATTTGCACTAAGAGAAAAATTGCAGCCGACACGTGAAGAAATGATTGAATTCTTATTTACAGCAGGAGCTTTCGGTATGGTTGTTGCGAATAACGCTTGCATTTCTGGTGCAGCGGGAGGATGCCAAGCTGAAGTTGGTTCAGCAAGTGGAATGGCAGCTGCAGCTGCAGTTGAAATGGCTGGTGGAACACAAGATCAAGCAGCTACAGCGATGGCAATTTCATTAAAGAACATGCTTGGTTTAGTATGCGATCCTGTTGCAGGACTTGTAGAAGTACCTTGCGTAAAACGTAATGCAGCAGGAGCTGCAAATGCGATGATTTCAGCTGATTTAGCATTAGCTGGCGTAACGAGTACAATTCCATGTGATGAAGTAATTGAGGCAATGTTTAGAATCGGACAAACGATGCCAGTAGCACTTCGTGAAACAGCTGAAGGTGGACTTGCAGCAACACCGACTGGTCGTCGTCTGCAAGAAGAGATTTTTGGGAAGACTAATAACTAAACGATATATGTTTATAAAAAAATGGAGCTCAAGTAAGATTGAGCTCCATTTTTTATTTTTCTTTTGTTAGTTGTTCTAATGTTTTCCCAAGATTATGTGATCGTTTTGTAGCCTGTGTAATACAAGAAATAAGCGCTTGTTGAAATTTATGTTCTTGTAATACTTCAATGCCTGCTTCGGTCGTTCCACCAGGAGAAGTAATTTCCTTTCGCAAAACAGAAGGGTGTTTTTCACTTGCTTTTAGCATTTCAGCAGCACCAATCATCGTCTGGAGAATAAGTGACTTTGCAACATCTTCTTTTAAACCAATTGTTTTTGCGGCTTCTTCCATCGCTTCCACTACGTAATAAATATAAGCAGGTCCACTTCCAGATAATGCAGTGACAGCATGCATATCTTCTTCCTCTACAACAGAGACGAGACCGATTGTTTCAAATAAAGCTATAGCAGTGCGAATATGTTCCGCCGTTACATCTTTTGAAGGCGAGATAGCAGTAGCTGATTTTAAAATAGCTGCAGATGTATTTGGCATCGCACGAATAATCGGAACATCTTTTTGAAGTAGGTTTCTAATTGAGTGAGTAGAAACACCTGCTAATAGGGAAATAATAAGCAGGTTATTATGTATATCTTCTTTAAAAGGAGTAAGCGCTTCTGTAACATCCTTCGGTTTCATTGCTAGAAAAAGAATAGTTGTATCAGTAAGTAGCTCTTTTTTATTATGCGTACCTTTGACGCCGTATTTTTTATGTAGCTCCTGCAATCTTGTTTCGTTAGAACGATTACTTACGGTAATTTGTTCGCCTTTCACAACATTTGCATGTAACAAGCCACCAATAATAGCTTCAGCAATAGAGCCTGCACCGAGAAAGGAAATGTTTTGAATAGACATGATGTTCCTCCTTTAAATTTGGTTAGAAATTCTTATAAATGTACATACATTCGTTTTTTTATAGAAAACACCTCTTTTTATCTGAAAATAATGACAAATATATGTGGAAGTTGTAAACTGAAGAAGTATTCATTTTTGAACCGGAAAGAGACAGGGGGGCTAAGCATGACGGCGATTCACCGAATGGAGATTCCTGTGCCATTTGCAGTTGAGACTGTGAATGTGTTTTTAGTTGAGGGGGAGACATTAACATTAATTGATACAGGGACGAATACAGAAGAGGCAAGAAATGCGTTAGAAAGTCAATTAGGTGCATTAGGATATACGATAGAAGATATTGAAACAGTAGTCATTACGCACCATCATGCGGATCATTGTGGGCTTTTAAATATATTTTCTGAGAAAACGAACATTATTGGACATCCCTGGAATGAGCCTTGGATCACGCAAAACCCAAAATTTTTAAAGTGGTATCATGAGTTTTTTAGAGAGACAGCTTTGCAATTTGGTGTTCCAGCAGCATTTTTGAAAGACGAGGCGTTATTGACGACAAGGACACTGAAATATTCTTGTAATAGATCGTTAACGCATACTGTGAGAGAAGGAGATTGTATTGATTCTCTGCCTGGATTTACAGTACTTGAAACACCAGGTCATGCTTCTACTCATATTTCTTTATATAGAGAATCTGATGGAATATTAATTGGTGGAGATGCTCTCATTAGTCATATTTCTTCGAATCCAATACTAGAACCACCATATGAAGGGCAAACAGAACGGGCACGCCCATTACTACAATATAATCAAACATTACAGCGTTTAAGCGAAATGAATATTTCACGCATTTTATCAGGGCATGGGGAAGATGTTCTAAATGTGAAACAACTTATTGAAACGAGATTACAAAAGCAAGAAACACGTGCGTTTAAAGTACTTGAGTTATTAAAGGAAAAACCAATGACAGCATTTGAAGTATGTGTAAAACTATTTCCGGTATTATATAAAGAACAATTACCACTTACTATTTCAGAAACGGTTGGACAATTGGACTATTTAGCATATAATCAACAAGTGATGATTGATGAGTCATCGCAACAATTGATTTATTATGCAAAGTAGGTGACAGCAATGACAGGACGTTTACAAAATAAAGTAATCGTCATTACAGGTGCTTCTAGTGGGATTGGTGAGCAAGTTGCAATGCAAGTTGCAGCACAGGGAGCGACTCCAGTATTAATGGCTCGAACAGAAGACAAACTACAAGCGCTAGTAGACAAAATTAAAGAAACTTATAATACGCCTTGCTATTATTATGTATTAGATGTAAGTGAAGAGATGGAAGTACAGTCTGTTTTTTCAAAGGTATTACAAGAAGTGGGACGTATTGATATATTAGTAAACAATGCGGGATTTGGTATTTTTAAAACGTTTGAAGATGCGTCAATGGGTGAAGTAAAAGATATGTTCCAAGTAAATGTATTTGGATTAGTAGCATGTACGAAAGCGGTACTACCTTATATGGTAAACAAGAATGAAGGACATATTATTAATATTGCTTCACTTGCTGGAAAAATTGCAACTCCGAAATCGAGTGCTTATGCAGCAACGAAACATGCCGTATTAGGATTTACGAATAGTTTACGTATGGAATTAGCGAATACAGATATTTATGTTACAGCGATTAATCCAGGTCCAATAGATACAAACTTTTTTGAAATAGCTGATCAATCCGGTACATATGTGAAAAATATGGGACGATACATGTTAAAACCAACATATGTAGCAGAACAAATCGTGCAATCAATGAAAACGAAAAAGCGTGAAGTAAACTTACCGAAGTGGATGGGCATTGGTCCGAAACTTTATGCTCTATTCCCAGGTTTATTTGAGCGTGTTGCAGGCAAATCATTAAGTAAAAAATAGGAGATTTCCATATGGAAATCTCCTATTTTTTATTTTCCAGTCACATAATCGTAAACGATATCCTCAACTGCCTCGTAGACATCAATTTCAGTATTTGAATGAATTATCGTTTGAATATGTTTAATTAGCATTTCCTGATCCTCATTTGACATAGGATTACATTGATATTGCTGAAAACTTTTTATAATCATTTTCTCAATTAATTTCTCATTCATGTTTTCCCCCGCCTGTATGTATACATGTATTGTTTTATTGTACTTGAAGTGAAATGAAAAAACTACCATGCACTATTTATGTATAAAAATCCGGTTGTGTATATTGTTTTTCTAGTAAAATTAAGTTATTTAAGTTTTAAAGATTTATAAATATTTAATTGACTCTATAAATATACAATATTATAATCATACTTAATTTAAAGAATCGATATGAGGAGGAGCCTATGAAAGTCGCGATTATTGGAGCAACTGGGTATGGGGGTATTGAGTTAATTCGGTTATTAGAGCAACATCCATATTTTTCGATAGCATCTCTTCATTCTTTTTCGCAAGTTGGCGAGTGTATAACAAATGTATATCCGCATTTTCAAAATGTTTTTGTTCATACGTTACAAGAAATTGATGCGGAGGAAATAGTGAAGGAAGCAGAAATTGTATTTTTAGCAACCCCAGCAGGAGTATCAGCAGAGTTAACTCCAAAACTATTAGCGGTAGGTCTAAAAGTAATTGACCTATCCGGAGACTTTCGTATGAAAGATCCTTTGATATATGAACAGTGGTATAAAAGGACAGCTGCAAAAGAAGAAGTTCTTAGGGAAGCTGTATATGGGTTAAGTGAATGGCAAAGGTCCGAGATTCAAAATGCAAATTTAATTGCAAACCCAGGATGTTTTGCTACAGCTGCATTATTAGCGATATTGCCGTTAGTATGTAGCGGCATAATTGAAGAAGATTCAATTATTATAGATGCGAAATCAGGAGTATCTGGAGCAGGCAAAACGCCAACAACGATGACTCACTTTCCTGAGTTATACGATAACTTACGTATTTATAAAGTAAATGAGCATCAACACGTTCCTGAGATTGAGCAAATGCTTGCAGAGTGGAATAGAGAAACGAAGCCAATCACGTTTAGTACACATTTAATTCCGATATCACGAGGGATTATGATTACACTGTATGCGAAAGTAAAACGTGAAATGGAAAGAGAACAATTTCAAAAAATATATGAAGAAACGTATGAACAATCGGCTTTCATTCGAATTCGTACGCAAGGAGAGTTTCCAAGTCCGAAAGAAGTGAGGGGCTCAAATTATTGTGATATGGGGGTAGCTTACGATGAAAGAACAGGAAGAGTGACAGTCGTTTCTGTTATAGACAATATGATGAAAGGTGCGGCTGGGCAAGCGATTCAAAATGCAAATATAGTAGCGGGACTAGAAGAAACAACAGGTTTACAATATATACCACTTTATCTATAAGGGGGACATGATGATTAAAGTAGAGTCTATTACTAAACTGGAAAATGGTTCCATTGTAACGCCGAAAGGCTTTTCGGCGATCGGTACTGCAAATGGTTTGAAAAAAGAAAAAAAGGATTTAGGTGTAATCATTTGTGAAGTGCCAGCATCATGCGCTGCCGTTTATACAACGAATCAAATACAAGCAGCCCCGCTACTTGTAACGAAAGACAGTATAACTGCTGAGGGGAAATTACAAGCTATTATCGTCAATAGCGGAAATGCAAATGCTTGCACAGGAATGAAAGGATTACAAGATGCTTACGAGATGCGTGCATTAGGGGCGGAACATTTTGGAGTGAAAGAAAATTACGTTGCAGTAGCTTCAACAGGTGTAATTGGTGTTCAGCTGCCGATGGATATAATCCGAAAGGGAGTTACAACTCTTATCCCGGCGAAGGAAGTAAGTGAAGCGCGTTCTTTTTCTGAAGCGATTTTAACGACGGATCTTATAACGAAAGAAACTTGCTATGAGATGATTATTGATGGGAAGAAAGTGACGATTGCTGGTGTTGCGAAAGGTTCAGGGATGATTCATCCGAATATGGCAACGATGCTGAGTTTTATTACGACAGACGCTCATATAGAACATGACGTATTGCAAACAGCATTATCACAAATAACGAATCATACATTTAATCAAATTACGGTAGATGGGGATACTTCTACGAATGATATGGTCATCGTTATGGCAAGTGGATTATCAGAAACGAAACCAATCAATATGGAACATACGGATTGGGAAACTTTCGCATTTGCTTTACAGAAGGTATGTGAAGATTTAGCAAAAAAAATTGCACTAGATGGTGAAGGTGCTACGAAGTTAATAGAAGTAAATGTGCTAGGAGCTCGAACGAATGAAGAGGCAAAGAAAATTGCAAAGCAAATAGTCGGTTCGAGTCTTGTGAAAACAGCAATACATGGTGAAGACTCAAATTGGGGGCGAATTATTAGCAGTATTGGACAAAGTGAAGTTGCGATTAATCCGAATACAATTGATATTACTCTTCAATCTATCGCTGTGTTAAAAAATAGTGAACCTCAAATGTTTTCTGAAGAGGAAATGAAAAAGAAGTTAAAAGAACATGAAATTATGATTGATGTGTATTTACATCTAGGAGAAGAGAAGGGATCAGCTTGGGGCTGTGACTTAAGTTATGAATATGTGAAAATAAACGCTTGTTATCGTACATAAGGAGAGGGAAGATGAGCGATTATATTGTAGTGAAATGCGGCGGTAGTATGTTGGATCAATTAAATGATGTGTTTTTTGATTGTATAAAGAAATTGCAACAGAAGTATAAAGTAGTGATTGTTCATGGTGGCGGCCCAGAAATTGATGCTAAATTAAAAGATTGTAACATCAAAGTAGAAAAAAGAGATGGTTTACGAGTGACACCAAAAGAAGTTATGGATGTTGTTCAAATGGTGCTATGCGGAAGTACAAATAAAAAGTTTGTAATGAATTTACAAAAGCATAATTTACTTGCGGTAGGGCTTTCCGGGTGTGATGGTAATTTACTTCAAGTTCAACCTGTTGGCGCAGAGATAGGATATGTAGGAGAGGTAAGTTATGTAAAAACAGCCTTACTAAAAGGTTTAATAAATATGAATTATATTCCTGTTATTGCTCCGGTTGGGATCAATGATAATGAGATTTATAACATAAATGCGGATACCGCTGCAGCTGGAATTGCGGCCGCATTATCCGCAAAAGAACTCATTTTTATTACAGATGTAGATGGCATATTAAATGAAGGGAAATTAGTAAAGAAAACGGACGAATTTGAGATTGTTACTTTTATAGAAACAGGTGTTATTACAGGTGGGATGATTCCGAAAGTACAGGCGGCACTAGCATCATTAAAAATGGGAGTGCAAAAGATAACTATTGTGAATGGTACAAAAGATTTTACTGAGGTTACAGGAGAGTGTATTGGAACGACGGTAACGAAAGGCGTGAGTATTGCATGACAAGCCATCTTTTTCAAACGTATGGCAGAAGAACTATTGAGTTTGTAAAGGGAACTGGAACGAAAGTTATTGATAATAACGGTAAGCAATATTTAGACTTCACATCAGGAATTGGCGTATGTAATTTAGGACATTGTCACCCTACTGTTCTCAAAGGTGTACAAGAGCAACTTGATGATATATGGCATATATCTAACCTGTTTACAAATAGCTTACAAGAAGAAGTTGCGTCATTATTAACAGAAAATAGAGCATTAGATTATGTGTTTTTCTGTAATAGCGGGGCAGAGGCAAATGAAGCAGCTTTGAAGTTAGCACGTAAGCATACTGGAAAATCTCTCGTCGTAACATGCCAGCAGTCTTTTCACGGTAGAACATTTGGAACGATGAGTGCAACGGGCCAAGATAAGGTAAAAGAAGGATTTGGTCCATTACTTCCATCTTTTTTACATATCCCTTTTAACAATATTAAAGCATTAGAGGAAGTAATGAATGAAGAAGTTGCGGCGGTAATGGTAGAAGTAGTTCAAGGAGAGGGAGGAGTCATACCTGCTGATCTATCTTTTTTGAAAGAGATTGAAACATTATGTAATAAGTTCGGTTCCTTATTTATTATAGACGAAGTACAAACGGGGATAGGAAGAACTGGAACACTATTCGCTTATGAACAAGTGGGAATAGAGCCTGATATCGTTACCGTTGCAAAGGCACTTGGGAATGGCATTCCTGTCGGAGCGATGATTGGCCGGAAAGAGCTCGGAACGTCGTTTACTGCAGGATCACACGGTTCAACTTTTGGCGGGAATTACATCGCGATGGCTGCAGCGAAAGAAGTATTGCAAGTAAGTAAAAGACCATCGTTTTTAAAAGAAGTACAAGAAAAGGGCGAGTACGTATTACAGAAGTTGCAAGAGGAATTACAACATGTCGAATGTATTCAAAATATACGTGGTAAGGGGCTTATGGTTGGGATTGAGTGTAAGCATGAAGTTGCAAGTTTTATAGAACAACTAGAGAAAGAAGGACTTCTCGTATTACAAGCAGGGCCTAATGTTATAAGACTATTACCGCCACTCATTGTCACGAATGAAGAGTTAGAACAGGCAGTATATATAATAAAAAAAGTAGTTTGTACAAAAAACGTATCAATCATATAAGGGGGAAATTTCATGTCAACTGTACAAGTACCAAAATTAAATACGAAAGATCTTTTAACTTTAGAAGAACTGACGCAAGAAGAAATTATTTCATTAATTGAGTTCGCTATATATTTAAAAAAGAATAAGCAGGAGCCTTTATTACAAGGGAAAATATTAGGGCTTATTTTTGATAAACATTCAACTCGTACTCGCGTTTCTTTTGAAGCAGGAATGGTACAACTCGGGGGACATGGTATGTTTTTAAGTGGGAAAGAGATGCAAATGGGGAGAGGGGAAACCGTTTCAGATACTGCGAAAGTATTATCGCATTATATTGACGGGATCATGATACGTACATTCTCACACGCGGATGTAGAAGAGCTTGCAAAAGAATCGAGTATTCCTGTTATTAACGGTTTAACGGATGATCATCACCCTTGTCAAGCATTGGCAGACCTAATGACGATATATGAAGAAACAAATACATTTAAAGGAATAAAATTGGCTTACGTAGGTGACGGAAATAATGTATGTCATTCATTGTTGTTAGCGAGTGCGAAAGTCGGAATGCATATGACTGTTGCAACGCCTGTAGGGTATGAACCGAATGAAGAGATTGTAAAAAAAGCGTTAGCGATTGCCAAGGAAACAGGAGCTGAAATTGAAGTTTTGCATGATCCTGAATTAGCAGTGAGTGAAGCAGATTTCATTTATACTGACGTTTGGATGAGTATGGGGCAAGAGGGAGAAGAAGAGAAATATACTTTATTTCAACCTTACCAAATCAATAAAGAACTTGTTATGCATGCGAAGCAAACATATCGTTTCTTACACTGTTTACCTGCCCATCGTGAAGAAGAAGTAACGGGAGGAATTATAGATGGACCACAGTCTATCGTATTTGAGCAAGCTGGTAATCGATTGCACGCGCAAAAAGCATTATTAGTAAGTTTATTTAAAAATGTAGAAGAACTTTCCTAAATGATGTGCACCTCCAATTGTTAGGCACGAATAACAATTGGAGGTGTGCTTTTTTATATTGAAATGTCGTATGTATATTTGGTTAATCATCTCTATATCATTTATAATAAAAAGAGTAAACTACATTTGTTTTTCATATCATGTAAGGACATACTAGATAGAAAAAATATAGTTAAAGAGATGATGAATTTGAAAACACCTAAGAAAACATATTCGTTTTTCAAGCGGATGTGGAGAATATTAAAGTTTCAATATTATAAGTTGCTTCGATCACCAGAAGGAGCAAAGAAAGTATCGTTAGGTTTTGCAATTGGATTTGGTTTAGAGATGTTGGTCATATATACGGCATCGCTCGTATATGTAATATTTTATCCGATCGTTCGATTAGCCAAGGGATCTTTTCCTGCTGCGGTTATTGGCAATATTATTGGGAAAATATCGTTTTTACCGGTATTTTTATTTCCAGTTGCTTATGCGTTAGGGAAAATGATTTATCCATTTCATGTAGAAAAAATACATCATGAACCATTTACGATATCTGACTTGTTTTCAAGCCATATTTTCACAATGTTAAAGAGCTTATTGCAGAGTGAAGTGTATGTATTGATTGGTATGACGATAATAGGAGTTGTGTTTGGGGTAATTTCATATTTCGTTGTGCATTATTTATATGAAAAGAACCGTAAGTTACGTTTGAAGAACAGAAAGAAACGAGTGAGAGAACCACTTGTACAAATATAAAGAATGGCACATTCATTTTCTCCTTTGAATATGTTTAAGAAAAAGGGGGAGAGAATGAATGTATTATTATTACGTACCTCAAGTATACCCATATGTAAATTATTATCCGGTAAATGATATGAGGCAGCAATTTGGAGTGTATCAGCAGCAACAATTTCAGCAAATACCACAAATACCACCACAACAATCTACGCAAGAACAAAAACCATATTTAACGACATGGCCGTATTCAAATGTATACTATGGTAATTATTACGAATCATAAAGCTGCTTCTATTTAGAAGCAGCTTTATGCGTTTGTTTTCAAAATTAAATTTTGAATGGTTTGAAGAGAGTGAATGAGCTTTTCACGTTCTTCCTCAGATAATGTTTGGAAATTTTCTTTTAATTTGTCTAAAATGAATTGTTGATACTGATTTACTAACAATTTCCCTTCAGATGTTAGGGAAATTAAAATGACCCGTCGATCTTTTTCGCTATAATGACGCTCTATTAGTTCTTCTTGAATTAGTTTGTTTAATAGAGGTGTCATGTTAGGCCGTGAAATCGCTAACCGCTTGCCAATTTCGGAAACTGCTAATGTGCCATTTTCGTGCAGAAGCAGCAATACTTGTGTATGTGATGGCGGCATATGTCTTTGAGAAGAAAATTCTCCAGGAAGCATAAATTTGCGATAAAAAAGAGGCACTAGCGAAAGAAGATGATCAACAATACGTTCCCACTCGCGTGATTCCATATAAAGGCCCCCTTCCACACTATCATTGTAACAAAAAAGACATGTTATAAAAATAGAATTGTTTCATGGGAACTTTAATATTTGTAGGCCAACACTTTTTTTGTAAATGAATCGGCAATAATCGTATAGCCTTTATCATTTGGGTGTACTTGGTCAAAGAGTAATTCTTTTTTATCATTCGATATTAATTTACGAATGGGTAAAACGATAGATGGCTGATTCGCTTTTGAAATGGAATAAACGGATTCATTCCAGCCATCTAAAAACATATCTGCATAACTGGCGATGGAGTCATCGAGTTGTAATGGGTTATAGAGCTCTGAGAGAATGAGTAAAGCGTCCGGGTTTTGATCGCGAACTGTCTTTACAATAGTTTTTATATCCGCTTCAAAATGAGCTTTTTCTTTATTTAACATTTTAATACCGTCTATAACACCGACATCACGATTTAAGCGAAATAAATTATTTCCTCCAATATTAATCGTAATGATATTTGCTGCTCTAATTTTTTGTTGAACATCTTCTGATTGAACTTTTTTAGCGAGACGATCTGTTGTAAGACCGTTTATCCCGAGATTTTCTACGGTAATTGGTTTATGAATTTGTGCTTCTATTTGTCTAGAAGCTAATTCAGCAAATCCCCCTTGTGTCGATCCATATCCTTTGGCGAGTGAATCACCTAGTACGAGATGATAAAAGGAATCACTTGGTTGCTTATCAATCCAACTTGGAGTAGATGTTTTTTCTGTTTTTTCTTCGGGTTCATTTTGTTTTGTCTCATCGTTCTTTTCAAAATAAGAATAAGAAATGATTAGAAGGAGGAGACAAACAATTGTTAAGATGACTTTTTTCATAAATTAATCCTCCTTGTAATTGGTAATTGTATCATATTCAGCAGTATTAACAATGTAAGGGCATAATATATATTTATGAAAAATCCACAATAACTTTACAGAAAATTTGTAGAAGTATGTCAAAAAATATTGACGATATGAAAGTACATTATATATGATAATGTCAGATAAGGTGAAATTTTAATGAGTAGGGCTTTATTTTCTGCTAATTAAAGTTTCAACAATCAAGCGTTTAAGGGGACTACTCATTAGCGCAGGATGAAATGGAAATCTTGTCTCTAATAGAAGAAAAAAAGGTATGTGGTTAGAGACAAATAGAGATTCTTTTCATTATTTTGGGTAATTGTATAAGGGGGATTTTTTGTGAAAAAGTCAAAAAAAATGCTAGCTGGAGCAACTCTTGCTATTGGTGTAATAGCACCACAAGTGTTGCCAACAACAGCTCATGCGGATGAGAACAATGGGGAGAGTACGGTTAACTTACGAATTCTAGAAACATCAGATATTCACGTTAACTTAATGAATTACGATTATTATCAAACGAAAACAGATAATAAAGTAGGTCTCGTGCAAACTGCAACACTTGTTAATAAAGCACGTGAAGAAGCGAAGAACTCTGTCCTATTTGATGATGGGGATGCATTACAAGGGACACCGCTTGGAGATTATGTAGCGAATAAAATAAATGATCCGAAGAAGCCTGTGGATCCTAGTTATACACATCCATTATATCGTTTAATGAATTTAATGAAGTATGACGTCATCTCTCTTGGGAATCATGAATTTAACTATGGTTTAGACTATTTAAACAAAGTAATTAGTAAAACAGAGTTCCCGGTTATTAACTCGAACGTCTATAAAGATGATAAAGATAATAATAAAGAGAACGACCAAAACTACTTTAAACCATATCATGTTTTTGAAAAAGAAGTAGAAGATGAATCAGGTCAAAAACAAAAAGTGAAAATTGGCGTAATGGGATTTGTTCCACCTCAAGTTATGAACTGGGATAAAGCGAATTTAGAAGGAAAAGTGAAAGCAAAAGATATAGTTGAAACGGCGAAGAAAATGGTGCCAAAAATGAAAGCAGAAGGTGCAGATGTCATCGTTGCACTAGCGCACTCCGGTGTTGATAAGAGTGGATACAACGTTGGCATGGAAAACGCGTCGTATTATTTAACAGAGGTTCCTGGTGTAGATGCAGTATTAATGGGACATTCACATACTGAAGTGAAGGATGTATTTAATGGAGTTCCAGTTGTAATGCCTGGTGTCTTTGGAAGTAACTTAGGTATTATTGATATGCAGTTGAAAAAGGTAAACGGAAAATGGGAAATACAAAAAGAGCAATCGAAGCCGCAACTTCGTCCGATCGCTGATAGTAAAGGGAATCCATTAGTACAATCCGATCAAAAATTAGTTAATGAAATTAAAGATGATCATCAAGCGACAATTGATTATGTGAATACAGCTGTAGGAAAAACGACAGCGCCAATTAATAGTTATTTCTCATTAGTACAAGATGATCCTTCTGTACAACTTGTGACAAATGCACAAAAATGGTATGTAGAAAAGTTGTTTGCTGAAAATGGACAGTATAGCAAATATAAAGGAATTCCAGTTTTATCTGCGGGCGCACCATTTAAAGCGGGGGGCCGAAACGGTGCTACATATTATACGGATATTCCAGCTGGAACGTTAGCAATTAAAAACGTGGCAGATTTATATGTATATCCAAATACGTTATATGCTGTAAAAGTAAATGGGGCACAAGTGAAAGAATGGCTTGAAATGTCTGCAGGTCAGTTTAATCAAATCGATCCACAGAAAACGGAAGAACAGCCGTTAGTAAATATAGGCTATCCTACATATAACTTTGATATTTTAGATGGCTTAAAATACGAAATTGATGTAACACAACCGGCGAAATACGATAAAGATGGAAAAGTTGTAAATGCAAATACGAATCGTATTATAAATATGACGTATGAAGGGAAGCAAGTAGCTGATAATCAAGAGTTCATCGTCGCTACAAATAACTATCGTGGAAGTAGCCAAACGTTCCCGGGTGTAAGTAAAGGGGAAGTTGTATATCAATCACAAGATGAAACACGTCAAATCATTGTGAAGTATATGCAAGAAACACCAGTTATTGATCCAGCAGCAGATAAAAATTGGACGTTTAAACCGATTGTTGCAGATAAATTAAATACAACATTCGATTCTTCACCAAATGCACAAAAGTATATAAAGAAAGATGGGAAAATATCATATGTTGGACCATCGGAAAATGAATTTGCTAAATATGCAATTGATATAACGAAGAAGAACGAGGGTGATAAGGAAACGGGTGGAGAGAATCCAACAACACCACCAACAGGTGAAGGAAATAATGGAGGAAATCCAACGACACCACCAACAGGTGAAGGAAACAATGGAGGAAATCCAACGACACCGCCAACAGATGAAGGAAACAATGGAGGAAATCCAACGACACCACCAACAGATGAAGGTAATAATGCAGGATCTGGACAAACTACAACGGATAATCAAAACGCAAAAGAAACGACAACTGTAACTGAAAATAAAGAAGAACGTGATTTACCGAAAACAGGTACAAGTGTTGTTTCTACAATTGGAGCAGGTTTGGCGTTTGTTGGAGCGGGGTTCCTTCTGTTATTTAGAAGAAAGAAAGCAAATAGATAGTCGAGAAATATAAAAAGGATTACCGATTCAGGTAATCCTTTTTAGTATATTATGAAATTGTTACTGCTTTTTCTTTCTTCCATGAAAGGCCAAATCCAGTGAAACCAACAATAATTGTTAAGATTGGGCAAGCTAAACAGAAAATTGCGAATGGAAGGTAATCAAATGTCGGGACGCCAAGGACGTTTGATAAGAATACACCACTTACTCCCCATGGTACGAGCGGGTTAATAACTGTACCTGCATCTTCTAATACGCGTGATAAATTACGACGTTCCAAACCGACTTCATCGTATTTATTAGCAAATGCTTGTCCTGTTAAAACGATGGATAAGTATTGCTCACCAAGTAAGAAGTTTACACCAATTGCCGTTGACGCAGTAGAAATAATTAAGCGTGTGCTATTTTTTACAAAGCTAGAGATGATGTTCATCAGCTGCGTGATAATACCCATTCCTTGTAATAAACCTCCCATACAAAGAGCTAGGAAAATAAGGGCAATCGACATCATCATACTTTGTAGACCACCGCGAGATAGTAAGCTATCAATGTCTTTTATACCAGTTTTAGAAACGTAACCGTCTTGCATAATTTTCATTAAATCAGCTAAAGACGTGCTAGGTTTAAAAATAAAGAGAATAATAATTCCTACCACAATTCCTGCAAGCAATGTTGGAACTGCTGGAACTTTTTTAAATGCAAATAGGAACAGTAATAAAATTGGAATAAGTGTTACGATAGAAATCGTTGTATTTTTTTCTAATGTGCTAATAAAGTTTGTGAAGTCAACGTCTCCACTAGTACCGCCTCCTAAAATGAAAAATGCGATAAAAGCAATAATGAAGGCTGGAACTGTTGTCCAAAGCATGTTACGAATATGCTCAAATAAATCTACACCTGTTACAGCAGGAGCTAAGTTTGTCGTATCAGATAAAGGAGACATTTTATCTCCAAAGAATGCACCAGAAATAATTGCACCAGCGATTAGAGCCGGATCGTATCCGAGAGCACTACCCATGCCCATAAAGGCAAGTCCTACAGTTGCGGCAGTTGTAAAGGCACTACCGATACTTGTTCCAACAATTGCACAAACAACAAAAACAGTTGGAACGAAAATTTTTGGAGATACAAGCTGGAAGCCGTATACCATTAAAGTTGGAATTGTTCCAGCAGCAATCCAAACACTAATTAATACGCCTACAAGCAAGAAAATAAAAATAGATGGAATACCAGCTGAAATACTACTGATCATCCCTTTTTCCATAGTAGACCAAGAGATTTTTTTCATAAATCCAAATGCTAATAAAAGGACGATACCAAATAAAATTGGGATGTGTGGTGAAACTTCTAATTGAATAACACTAAAGCCAATACAGAAAAAGATAAATAATGTTAAAAGAACAGATTCGATTTTTGAAACCATTGTTTTCCCCTCCTAAATAATTTAAAATAGCTCTTTTTTATATAAAATTCGCCAATATTGTTTATTTCCTTCTAAAATTTAGAATTTTGTGACAAATTACCGGTAATTGTTGGTCTTTCAATATGATACGGAAATGATTGGATAAAAAAACGTCCCTGCATATAATTATGCAGGGACGAAGAAATCGCGGTACCACCCTAGCTTGTGAAAGGAATGTATCACAAAATAAAGGGTCGTATGATATGCGCTAATAAAATAAAAACGCCCCTGCAATATATGCAGGGACGAAAAAATCGCGGTACCACCCTAAATTGTGAAACAGTGTCGTTTCACCACTCTTTAGATATAACGGTCTATAACCGTCTTTCACTACTCCTTACGTTTCGCAAAAGAAGCTCCAGGGGGTAATTCATAATTCGCTCTGTACTGGTTCGCACCGACCACCAGCTCTCTGAAATCAGAAATCGAAATACTACTAAATCCTATCAATGCCGATTCATATGATGTTAGTTAAATTTTTATCACATTTTCATCTTATATGTCAATAAAAATATTCAATATTTTTTTAGGGAAATAAAGGTTAAATGTTTTTAATGTTCTAAATTTGTACGTTATAATGAATTTGAAAGGGGAGGAAAGAGTGAAGAAAAAAATAATTCTTTTTACCACCTTACTAGTCATTGGCGGAAGTGCTGGAATTTACACAGCTTTTGCAGCTGAATCCGAGCAGGCGAAACAAAAGCAAATACAGCAGTCAGAAGTGAAGAAAGTGAAAGAAGCTGAAGAGAAGAAGTCGATGGAAAAAGCAGCTGAGAAACTAGGAGTTTCTATTGAAGGGAAAACGAAAGAAGAGGTTACGAAAGAAGTAAATACCGCAAGATTTGAGAAGCGCCATGATCTATTAATTGAACATGCGAAACAACTTGGAATTGATACAGAAGGAAAAAAAGATGAAGAGATTATTTTAGAAATCGGAAAAATACAACATGGAAAGTAGAACAACTTATCGTATGATAAGTTGTTCTTTTTTAAGAACTATTTGATTTAAAAATAATTGACAGTCATTTAGATTTAATGTTAACTATATTTATAAACTAGTTAACATTAGGGGTGACAATTGTGACTTTTAGTAGAAATACGACTGAAAAACCGTCTTATACATATGAAGAGTTATTGGAAAAAAATAAAGCCTATGTATGGCATCCATTTACACAAATGAAGGATTATTTAGAAGAAGATCCTGTCATTATTGAACGCGGAGAGGGAAGAAAGTTATACGATGTAAATGGAAATGAATATTGGGATGGTGTTTCGTCTATTTGGTTAAATGTTCATGGGCATCAAGTACCAGAATTAGATGAGGCAATTGGTGAGCAATTAAATAAAATTGCCCATTCTACTATGCTAGGGCTTGCTAACGTTCCATCTATTTTATTAGCAGAAAAAATAATTGAAGTTGTACCAGAAGGTTTGAAGAAAGTATTCTATTCAGATTCTGGTTCTAGCGCCGTTGAAATTGCAATTAAGATGGCCTTTCAATATTGGCAGCATAAGGGAAAACCGAAGAAACAAAGATTTGTTACATTAAAAGAAGCGTATCATGGTGATACAATTGGAGCTGTTTCAGTAGGAGCAATAGACTTGTTTCACCAAGTGTATAGTTCACTTTTATTTGAAGCAATTAAAATGCCTTATCCATATACATATCGTTCTCCTTATGGAAATAATAAGGAGGAAATTGTAAAAAAACATTTAGAAGAAATGGAAGAGCTGCTGAAAGACAAACATGAAGAAATTGCGGCGATTATTGTAGAACCTTTAATGCAAGGTGCTGGCGGTATGATTACAATGCCAAAAGGATACTTAAGAGGGCTACGTAATTTATGTACAAAATATAACGTTTTATTTATTACAGATGAGGTAGCGACTGGATTTGGGCGTACCGGAAAAATGTTTGCATGTGAACATGAAAATGTAACGCCGGACATTTTAACAGCCGGAAAAGGTTTAACAGGTGGATATTTACCCGTTGCAATCACCGTAACGACAGATGAAATTTATAATGCCTTTTTAGGCGACTATAAAGAACAAAAAACGTTTTTCCACGGTCATAGTTATACAGGGAATCCGTTAGGGTGTGCGGTAGCCATCGCGAATCTAGAGCTATACGAGAAAACAAATTTAATAGAAGAAGTGGCACGTAAAACAGAATATGTGGCGACGCAATTAGAATCGCTCTTTGCATATAAACATGTAGGGGATATTCGTCAGTGCGGGTTAATGGTTGGAATTGAACTTGTGAAGAATAAGGAAACGAAAGAAGCGTTTGAATGGACAGAGAGAGTCGGTGTTCAAGTATGTAAACGCTCAAGAGAGCTAGGCATGATCTTGCGACCGCTCGGTAATACGATTGTATTTATGCCTCCTCTTGCTTCTACAATGGATGAGATTGATGATATGTTACGTATTTTGTATAAAGCAATCTCGGATGTTACGGAGGGAGAATAATGAACGGTTTTTTTGTAACAGCAACGGATACTGAAGTGGGGAAAACTGTAGTTGCCGGTGCATTAGCGGGTGTATTTAGAGAATTGGGATATAACATAGGGGTATATAAACCGTTGCAAAGTGGACATGTTGCATCAAATCCAGAGGGAGATGCAGCAAGGTTAAAAGCATTATCGGGTGTACCGACAAAAGAAGATGAAATTTGTCCTTATTCTATTGAAGAGCCTCTTGCTCCGAGGCTTGCCATGAAAAGAGCTGGAAGAGTAGTACATGTAAAGGACATTATGGGTCACTATAATGAACAATTGAAAGAGTTTAATAGCCTATTTGTAGAAGGAGCAGGTGGACTGGCTGTTCCATATACAGAAGACGCTTTAGTAATTGATTTCGCAAAAGAATTACAGCTTCCTCTTATTATAGTCGCACGCCCTACATTAGGAACTGTAAATCATACAGTTTTAACGATTGCTTATGCGAAGGCACATGGCTTAACAGTAGCAGGTGTAATTTTATCCGGCTGCAAAGAATGTGAAATGGAAAGAGTACAAGAAAATAAAGAAATGATTGAAGAGTTAAGTGGGGTACCGGTTTTAGGTTTATTACCATTCTTTGAAGGTGAGTTTACAAAAGAAGAAGTCTTGGAATCTGCAAAAGAGTATATAATGATTTCAAAATTAGAGGAGTTCATCCGAAATGAATCAAACGTGGCGCACACATCTTCAATCTAAATTGCAACAATTAAATGAACAAGGGCAGTATCGCAATTTGTATGTCACAGAACAAGCTGAAGAGACATGGCTTATTCGAGATGAAAAAAGGATGCTAAATTTAGCTTCAAATAATTATCTAGGGTTAGCTGGAGATGAGAGATTAAAAGAAGCTGCTATAGCATGCACAAGAAAATATGGAACTGGGGCGACAGCATCGAGGCTCGTTGTAGGAAATTATTCACTGTATGAAGAGACTGAGAGAAGTATATGCGATTGGAAAGGCACCGAAAAAGCCTTAGTTGTAAATAGTGGATATACGGCAAATGTTGGAGTGATTTCTTCATTAGCCTGTCGTCACGATATTGTGTTTAGTGACAAATTAAATCATGCAAGCATCGTTGATGGAATTATATTAAGCGGAGCAGAGCATAAAAGATATCGGCATAATGATTTGGAGCATTTAGAGAAGCTGTTGAAAACAGCATCTCCTGAAAAGCGGAAATTAATTGTAACTGATACTGTTTTTAGTATGGATGGTGATACTGCGTATTTGAGGGAGTTAGTGCAACTAAAAGAGAAATACGGGGCAATCATTATAGTTGATGAAGCGCATGCGAGTGGAATATATGGAATCGGCGGAGCTGGATTATCTCATATAGAAAAAAATCTTGCTCAAAAAATTGATATACATATGGGGACGTTTAGCAAGGCTTTAGGGTGTTATGGTGCGTATTTGACAGGTGATGCAATTTATATTGAGTATTTACAAAATATGATGAGAAGCTTTATTTTTACTACTGCTTTACCACCAGGGACTTTAGGAGCGGTACAAAAAGCAATTGAGATTGTGAAAGAAGATAATGAAAGAAGAGAGAGACTTATAGAGAATGGAGCTTATTTCAGAAACCATTTACGAGAAGCTGGTTTTGATATTGGGAATAGCTCAACTCATATTGTACCGATTGTGGTCGGTTCAAATGAAACAGCTTTACGGTTTAGTAAAAGGTTACAAGAGGCAGGTATTGCAGCTATTGCAATTCGTCCGCCAACTGTACCGATCAATAGTTCTCGAATTCGCTTTGCAGTTACATCGCAACATACAATAGCTGATTTGAAATGGGCTATTGACCAAATTATCCACATTGCGAAAGAAGAGGAGCTTTTCGTATGAAAGAGCTGAAGATTATTTTTATCCCTGGATGGGGAATGGAAGAAAATATTTGGGATTTAGTACTTCCGCATTTTAAAGAATATCCTGTTCAATGCATTGATTGGCGTAACGTGAAAGAACAAAGTGAATTTGCGGGGCGAATAATAGATGTAGCAAAGGATGAAAATGTAATTTTAGTTGGATGGTCACTAGGAGCGTTAGCGGCAGTTCAAGCTCATAAAAAGATTAAGGCGAAAGGTATCGTATTAATTGGTGGCACTGCTAAATTTACAAATACGAGCGACTATACGAGTGGATGGAATGTTTTGCATGTAGAACGGCTGAAAAAGAATTTAGCGAGAAAGAAAGAAGATACGCTCAAGCGGTTTTATGAAAATATGTTTACGAAAGATGAGCTGAAAGAGAATAAAAGTTTTGCAGACAT
Source organism: Bacillus thuringiensis (assembly GCF_022095615.2). Taxonomy (NCBI): domain Bacteria; kingdom Bacillati; phylum Bacillota; class Bacilli; order Caryophanales; family Bacillaceae; genus Bacillus; species Bacillus thuringiensis. The sequence goes on along the minus strand of NZ_CP155559.1, from coordinate 3,896,320 downwards.
TGTAAAGCGTTTTAAAGGCGATTCTATTCAGTCTTTGCAATTAGGTTTGGAGTATTTAATAGAAGCAGATATGAGAGAAGAACTGAAAGAAATTAAAGTCCCTATCCTACTTATTCATGGAGAGCAGGATGTAATATGTCCATTGTCTGCAGCGCGTAGTATAGCTGAGAATGAGACTGCCACGCTCAAGGTAGTAAGTGAGGCTGGACACGCATTATGCGTAACGAATTTCGAATATTGCGGAAATGAGATAATTCAATTTGTAGAGGGGATACGACATGATCAACAAAACGTTACTACAAAAACGGTTTAACGTGGCAGCTGTATCCTACGATCAATATGCAAATGTACAAAAAAAGATGGCACATTCATTACTTTCTACATTGAATCGGCGATATAGTGCAAATTCATCGATACGTATTTTAGAACTTGGATGTGGGACAGGATATGTTACAGAGCAATTATCAAACCTATTTCCGAAAGCACATATTACAGCCATTGATTTTGCTGAAAGTATGATTGCGGTTGCGAAAACTAGACAAAATGTGAAAAATGTAATGTTTTACTGTGAGGATATCGAAAGATTACGACTAGAAGAAACATATGATGTCATTATTTCGAATGCCACATTTCAATGGCTAAATGATTTAAAACCAGTGATAAGAAATTTATTTCATCATTTGTCTATAGATGGGATATTACTCTTTTCAACGTTTGGACATGAAACATTTCAAGAATTGCATGCTTCGTTCCAGCGGGCGAAAGAAGAAAAAAATATACAAAATGAAACATCGATTGGACAACGTTTTTATTCGAAAAATCAGTTGCGCCATATATGTGAAATAGAAACAGGAGATGTGCATGTTTCTGAAACATGTTACATAGAGAGGTTTACAGAAGTTAGGGAGTTTCTACACTCTATTCGAAAAGTAGGAGCGACTAATAGTAATGAAGAATCCTATTGTCAAAGTCCCTCACTCTTTCGTGCGATGCTTCGCATATACGAAAGAGACTTCACGGAAAATGAAGGGATAATGGCGACGTATCACGCTTTATTTATGCATATAACAAAAGAGGGGAAGAGATGAAATGAAACAAGTACAAACAAAAAGGGATTGGAAAAAACTTGCATATGACGTAGTAGAAGAGAAAATGATTACGAAAGAGGATGCAATAGCGATATTAGAAGCTGATGAGACAGAAGTTTTAGAAATTATGAATGCAGCTTACATCATTCGCCATCATCACTTTGGTAAGAAAGTGAAATTAAATATGATTATTAATACGAAATCTGGATTATGTCCTGAAGATTGCGGATATTGTTCGCAGTCTATTATTTCAGAGGCACCGATTGATAAATATGCATGGCTAACGCAGGAAAAGATTGTAGAAGGAGCACATGAAGCAATTCGCCGTAAAGCGGGTACATACTGTATTGTAGCATCTGGTCGTCGCCCAACGGATAAAGAGGTGAATCACGTAATTGGAGCAGTGAAGGAGATTCGTGAAACGACAGATTTGAAGATTTGTTGTTGTTTAGGTTTCTTAAACGAAGATCAAGCAGGACGTTTAGCAGAAGCGGGTGTACATCGTTATAACCACAACTTAAATACACATGCAAATAATTACGAAAGTATTTGCTCCACTCATACGTATGATGATCGTGTTGATACAGTTCAAAAAGCGAAACAAGCGGGTATTTCACCGTGCTCTGGGGCGATTTTTGGAATGGGGGAGACAATAGAAGAGCGTGCTGAAATTGCATTTGAATTACAACGTATAGATGCAGATTCAATTCCATGTAATTTCCTTGTTGCTGTAAAGGGTACACCGCTTGAAGGACAAAAAGAATTAACACCGGTAGAATGTTTAAAAGTGCTGGCGATGATGCGTTTTGTAAACCCAACGAAAGAAATTCGTATTTCAGGGGGACGTGAAATCAATTTACGTTCTGTACAGCCAATCGGTTTATTTGCAGCAAACTCTATCTTTGTCGGGGATTATTTAACAACAGCTGGGCAAGAGCCGACTGCGGACTGGGGTATGATTGAAGATTTAGGGTTTGAGATTGAAGAATGTGCATTATAAGATAGATAAAAAGCAAACTTGTAAAAGAGTTTGCTTTTTTTGTAAATAAAATGTAATAAATAGCTGTGAACGCTTGATACTATTGCTTTTCAAGCGGAAAAAAGAATTTTGGTGGACGAATTTTCCAACCCACAATTGTACATAGTAAATATGTAATTTATATTGGGTTGGAGGATTTTACATGCACAAATATATATTAGCGATTATGACTTGTCTAATTTTACTAAAAGCAATAAGTGCTGATCCAGTTAAGGCCGCCGAAAATCCTGAACAAAAAGAGATGCAACAACGAATTGAACAACATTTTCGAACGAAAGCTGAACATTTTGGATTGAAAACAGAAGGGAAAGATTTAAAGGAAGTACGAAAAGAAATTACTATTATAGAAGAAGCGAAGAAAAGAGAGAATGTATGGAGAACAGCACAAACGCTTCATATACAAACAGAAGGAAAAACAATGAATGAATTAATAAAAGACGTACGGAAAAAAATAAAAAAGTAAAAAAATAAAAAAGAGGCCGCAGCCTCTTTTTTTATGCCCATTGTTTTGATAAGTGAGCCATTTCAATCGCAGCAACAGCTGATTCATAGCCTTTATTACCAGCTTTCGTGCCCGCGCGTTCAATCGCTTGCTCGATCGTTTCAGTCGTTAATACACCGAAAATAACTGGAATGTCTGTTTGTAGTGATAAAGATGCAACACCTTTTGCTACTTCATTACAAACGTAATCGTAATGTGTTGTAGCACCACGAATTACAGTACCTAACGTAATTACAGCATCATACTTTCCGCTACTAGCCATCTTTTTAGCGATTAAAGGAATTTCGAATGCGCCAGGAACCCAAGCAACATCGATATCAGTTTCTTCTACACCGTGGCGCTTTAATCCATCTAAAGCTCCGCCTAGTAACTTACTTGTAATAAATTCATTAAAACGTCCAACAACAACCCCAACTTTTAATCCTGTACCAACTAAATGACCTTCGAATACCATAATAAATCTCTCCTTTAATTATAAGTTTAATAAATGTCCTAATTTGTTTACTTTCGTTTGTAAATACGTTTTATTCTCTTCTTTTGTTGGCATTTGCAACGGTACGCGCTCCGTAACTTTTAAATCGTAACCTTGTAAGCCAGCAATTTTTCTTGGATTATTCGTTAATAATCGTAAATGTTGTAAACCTAAATCTTTTAATATTTGAGCGCCGATACCGTAATCACGCAAATCAGCAGGGAACCCAAGTTTTTCGTTTGCTTCTACAGTATCGAACCCTTCTTCTTGTAACTTATAAGCGCGAAGCTTATTAAGAAGGCCGATGCCTCGTCCTTCTTGTCTCATATAGAGAAGAACGCCTTTTCCTTCACGCTCAATTTGAGCAAGTGCAGCATGGAGTTGTGGTCCGCAATCACAACGGCATGAGCCAAATACATCTCCTGTTAAGCACTCTGAATGAACGCGTACAAGTACAGGCTCTCCTGTTGAAATATCACCTTTTACGAGTGCGATATGTTCTTTCGTATCTAATGAATTAGAATAGCCAATTGCATGGAAAGTACCAAAATCTGTAGGTAATGTAATTTCTACTTCTCTCGTCACTAATGTTTGATGGTGGCGGCGATAAGCAATTAAATCTTCTATTGTAATCATTTTTATATCAAATTGTTTTGCACACTGTAGTAAATCAGGTACGCGTGCCATCGTACCGTCCTCATTGATAATCTCGCAAATAACTCCAGCTGGTTCTGCTCCGCAAAGCTGTGCTAAATCGACAGCAGCTTCTGTATGACCAGCGCGGCGGAGGACACCTCCTTCTTTCGCAATTAATGGAAAGATATGTCCAGGGCGATTGAAATCAGCACCTTTTGATGCAGGATTTAACAATTCTTGTATCGTAGTTGCACGTTCGTGAGCGCTAATTCCTGTTGTTGTAGAAACGTGATCAATGCTCACCGTAAATGCAGTATGATGCGAATCTGTATTATGAGCTACCATTGGTTCTAACTGTAGACGTTCTGCGTATTCTTCCGTAATCGGTACACAAACGAGGCCACGCCCATGTGTAATCATAAAATTAATCGTTTCCGGCGTAATATACTCTGCTAAAGCGATAAAATCGCCTTCATTTTCACGGTTTTCATCATCACATACGATAACGACTTTTCCTTGTTTTAAATCTTCTAGAGCTTCTTCAATACGATGAAACATCATGCTTCCCCCTTATAGAAATCCGTTTTCTTGTAAAAAGCTTTCGCTCATTGAACCTGTTCGTTTTACAGGTTTAGAAATAAAGCGTTCGATATATTTACCGATCATGTCACACTCGATGTTTACGATGTCACCGGCACTCTTTTCTCCGATAACAGATTCACTTACTGTGTGCGGGATGAGTGAGATTGTGATGGAAGTTTCGTCTATATCAAATATTGTTAAACTCGTTCCATCAACAGCAACGGATCCTTTATGCAAACAATAGCGCAGCAATTCATCAGAAATAGCTATTTTGTAATAGACGGCATTATAGTGCTGTTTTTTGTTTAATATCGTTCCGATGCCATCAATATGTCCTGAAACGAAATGCCCACCGAATCGTCCGTTTGCAGGCATTGCTCGTTCTAAATTTACTTTAGAGTGCGGTTTAAGCATGCGAAGTGATGTTGATTGCATCGTTTCAGGCATTGCGTCCACTGTGAAGGAAGTTGTTGTGAAACTCGTTACAGTTAAGCAAATACCGTTAACCGAGATACTATCACCTAAGTGAACATCTGATAAAATTTTGTTTGCATGAATCGTTAACTTCATCGCTTCTCCGCTTTGTTGCATGTTTGAAACAGTTCCTAATTCTTCTACAATTCCTGTAAACATTCCGTCACCTCACTGCGGGCATTTGCAACGATTTTTATATCATCGCCAATTTGTTTCATCTCTTGAATTTTCAAGGAAAGTGCATCTTGTAATGCTGTGAAACCATTTCCCCCAAATAAAGTAGGGGCATCTTTCCCACCAATTAATATCGGGCTTATATAAGTTATAATTTCATTGAAATACTTTGCTTGTAAGAAGCTTGCGTGAACGGTTTGACCACCTTCAACGAATAGAGAAAGAATTTGTTTTTCTCCAAGAAAGAAAAGGAGGTCCTCAATTTCAATTTGCTTCGTTTTCATTTGGAATATAGCTATATTTTCAGATTCATAAGAAGCTATTTTTTCTTTATTTACATCTTTCCCGACAAAAATCCATGTCGGTGCTAAACCATCTGTTATGACATGAGAAGATGGTGGCGTTCGTAAATGGGTATCTAAAATAACGCGAATAGGATGTTTACCCCCATTAGGAATTCTAGTTGTTAAATGCGGATTATCAGCTATAACTGTATTCACTCCAATGAGAATCGCATCATGTGTATGGCGGTATTGGTGAACATCAGCTCGTGCTGCTTCACCTGTAATCCACTTACTTTCACCAGTGACAGTTGCTGTTTTTCCATCTAAGCTCATCGCTGTTTTTATTGTTACAAATGGACGTTTCGTTTTCATGTAGTGAAAAAAGAAACGATTTAATAAGGTAGATTCTGCTTCAAGAACACCGGTAGTTACTTCAATGCCAGCTTCTTCTAATTTCCTTTTTCCATTACCAGAAACGAGAGGATTGCAATCAAGAGTAGCAATTACAACCCGTTTGACCCCTTTTTTGATGAGCAATTCACAGCAAGGTGGTGTCTTTCCAAAATGACTACACGGTTCAAGTGTTACATAAACGGTAGCTCCTTTTGCTTTTTCACCAGCCATATGAAGAGCATGAACTTCTGCGTGTTCTTCACCAGCACGTAAATGAGCTCCCATACCGACGATGTTTCCGTCCTTTACAACAACAGCACCAACCATAGGATTTGGACTTGTTTGTCCGGATGTCCCTTCGGCTAGCTGCAGGGCAATCCTCATATATTCTTGATCTGTCATTCTCTTCACCTCTCCTGAAAAAATCAAAAAACCCCAAGGATTTTATATCCTTGGGGTTTGGGAGACGTGATTTCTAGAAATATAGTTCGAATACGAAAGTATAGGAAAGAAACCTAACGATGATTGATATTTTGGCATAAGGAAAAAACCTAGCAAAATATCGAATTTTTCAAGCGCTAGTCGTATCTTTTTATTCCAGTATAGAAACATAAGTATACAAAATAAAACATATATAAAGATTCGAAATGAAACTTTAAAAATATGCATACTGAAATAAAAGTGTATTCGCTATATAAAATTACTAGAAAACATATCCTTCTCCCATCCAGACTATACTGTCGGCCCTAGAGTTTCACTAGATCCACCGTTTTCGAGTTGAAAACGGGTCACGGACTTAGAAGTTTGCACTTCATCACCGCCGGTTGGGAATTTCACCCGACCCCGAAGGATGTTGTTTGCTCAAATTATAGCACAAAAAAAATAAAAGGCTAGAAAAAAATATTCGAATGTGAAGAATTGTGTGAAAATATATGTAGGCTGGAATGGAGACAAAAGTATTAGAAATGTTGTAAGGAGAAGGGATATAACGGAGTTGCTAAAAAGAAAAAACATGCACAAAAAAATGTGCATGTCACATGTGAAATTATTCTGCCTCTGGTGCTCTAACAACAGACTCGAATTTCCCTTTATGCGAAGCATCGCAATAAGGCATATTTTTTGATAAACCACAACGGCATAAAGAAAATGCCGGTTTTGCTGGGAATACATTCCCTTGTGAATCGACTAATTCCACGTCCCCTGTAACGCGAAAAGAGCCATTATCATTTACTTTAATTTGTACTTTTGCCAACGCTATCCCTCCTTCCCAAACGCTTAATTTCATCATATAATCAAGGGAAGTGCTTGACAATATAAAAAGAGCACTTTGTTTGAGAAAGAAGAGAGTGTTATAATGGTTTTCATAACTGACTAGAGTAAGGTGACGAGAGATGGATAAACAATTACATACATTACGAAACATTGCAAATGAGCGCACGTGGGCATCATTTTTGAATGATAATCATCCATATAGTTTGTTACATTGGTCCATTGCAGGTGTAGGGCAAGAGGCGAAGGATGTTTGGTTACTTCAAGATGAAGTAACATTTCAAACGACAGAATTTCCAACGTTAGATGATGCAATGCAATGGATTTCTGAAAACATGGAACAAGTTACAGACGTTTTAGCGCAATAAAAAAAACAGGCTTATGCAAGCCTGTTTTTTGTTTCTTTTACATATGAGTTTAAAAATTGATCAACGGCTGCTTCATACTCTTCTTTATTTTCGTTATAAGAGCAAGCGTGCGCGCCGCGCTCTGCAATATAAAGTTGTTTATTGTTTTCCTTTGCTTCATATAGTGCTTTCGTCATATCAGCTAAAATATAATCATCATCTTTACTATGAATAAAGAGGACGGGATTGTTAATGTTTTTTATACAATCAATTGGTGAAACTTCACGAATCGTATAACCGTCACGCACTTTTAAAAAAGCATTTGCTAAAGGTAATAAAGGCCATTTAGGTAAATGGAATTCAACTTTTAAACGGTGCTGTAATTGCCCGTAAAAATCAGAAAAAGGACAATCTGCAATATAGAAATCAGCACCATCTTCTACAAGTCCTGCGTATTGGAGAAGTGTTGCAGCGCCCATAGATTCACCATGAATACCGAGAGTAATATTTGTTCCAAAACGACTTTTTAGCCAGTCAACTACAGATTTTAAATCATGTTTTTCATAGTATCCATAGCTTGTTGTTTTTCCGCCAGTTTTACCATGACGACGATGATCATAAATAACGACATTATATCCTCTGTTTAAAAATAACCTTGCATATTTTACAGAGTTCATTTTATTTACAGTTACGCCGTGACAAAAAATCATAAACTTATTGGAATGACCAGCAGGAATGTAATATCCGTGAAGATCATATCCGAATTGCGAAGGAATATGAATTTCTTCTTTATGAAGAGCATCAAAATCCTCTATACGAAAATGTTTTTTCGTTTCTCTTTCGAGTACTTCTTCCTCTGTTTTTTTCTTTAAGTACATCACTTTATTTGTAAAGAAAATCCCAAGGGCAGTTATCGCACCTAGTATAGTAAACAATGCTGCAAAAAAACGTTTCATACTTTACCTCATCCTCCAAATACCATTACATGTGATACACTTACATTGTATCACAATGATAGAAAAGGGGAGAAATAGGAAATGGTGTATATACAAAAAATTACGCCAGCGATGAAAGAAACAATCCGAATGTTCATGTGTGAGAACTGGGGGAGTTCATTGATGGTTTCACGTGGTAAGGGGCATCAGTTAGAAGAGTTGCCAGGATTTGTTGCGCTCTTAGATGACAGAATAATTGGAATTATAACATATGAAGTGACCGGAAATATGTGCGAAATTGTATCTTTAGATAGCTTTGAAGAAAGAAAAGGAATAGGGACGAAACTTGTAGATTGTGTATTGCAAGTCGCAGAAGAAGAGCGGTGCAGGCAGGTTTGGCTTATTACAACAAACGATAATATGAATGCGTTACGTTTTTACCAAAAACGTAATTTTATGATGACTCATTTATATGTGAATGCAGTGGAAGAGGCACGAAAAATAAAGAAAGAAATTCCACGTATTGGGTATGATAATGTCCCAATTTTACATGAAATTCAGTTAGAGTATCGTTTAGTGTGATGATGTAACAATTTTCAGAAATGTAAGTTATTAACCTTGACGAATATTGTAATTTAGGTTACCGTAAAATTGTAATCTATTACCATATTAAGGGGTGACGATGTGGCAACTATACGTGATGTTGCAAAATTGGCAGGTGTTTCAGTCGCAACCGTTTCACGAGTTATTAATGAAAAAGGATACGTTCATGAGGACACAGTAAAACAAGTAAAGAAAGCAATTGAGGAATTACGTTATAGACCAAATAGTGCAGCAAAGCCATTGTTTAAAGAGAATTCAACGATAATTGCATTACTTGTAGACAATTTATATAACCCATCAAACATCACTTTGCTACATTGTATTGAGGAAATAGCATATAAAGAAGGGTATCAAATTATTGTTTGTAATATAGAGAATAAAGATGGATACATACATATGTTGAAGGAAAATAACGTTGCAGGTGTTATTTTGACAAGATCAGTTTTTAAAAGTATAGGAGAAATTCCACTTCCTTTTGTTGTGATTGATGAAAAAAAAGCTCATGCAAATTATTATGAAAGTGGACAAAGAGCGGTTTCTGTATTAAAAGAAAAAGACTGTCATTTTCTTGCTTATTTCGATGAGGGAGAAGATAGTGAAGAAATGGAAGAGCACATATCAGGATTTTTAGACGCTGCTTGGGAGGGAGGAATCTCTTATAGAGAAGTATGTGTACAAGGGTATACGAATAAACAGTTTATTACATTATTGCAAACTTATCCGTATATAGATGGAATTGTAACTTCAAGTGATAAGGTTACTTTTGAGTTAATTCGAGCAGCGAAAAATTTAAATATCCGTATACCGGATAAATTGAAAATTATCGGACTGAATGGGAACATAGAAAGTGAATGGATAGGTCCGTCACTCATGAAAATTGAAAGTTGTGTCGAAGAAAATGGGGAAATAGCTTTGCAACAATTAAAAGGAAAAATAAAAAAGTAAAAGGTGCGTATAAAACGCACCTTTTATAATGTAATTGCGGCAATAAAGCCGAATATAAGTAACGGTATATTATAATGCAGAAAAGTCGGTACACATGTATCCCATATATGATGGTGTTGACCATCAGCATTTAAACCGGATGTTGGTCCAAGTGTACTATCTGATGCTGGAGATCCCGCATCGCCTAGCGCTCCAGCTGTACCGATAATTGCAATTGTGGCCATTGGACTAAATCCAAGCTGCATGCAAAGAGGTACAAAAATTGTTGTTAAGATAGGAATGGTTGAAAAGGATGAACCAATTCCCATCGTAACGAGAAGTCCAATAACGAGCATAAGAAATGCAGCGAGTGGTTTGTTATTTCCAATTATATGTGCACTCGTTTGTACAAGGGATTCAACATGTCCTGTTTTTCGAAGGACAGCACCGAACCCGGCAGCAGAGATCATAACAAATCCGATAAAGGACATCATACGCATTCCGCTTGTTAAAATTGCATCTGCTTCTTTAAGAGGCAGACTACCACTAACTGATAAAACAATAATTCCCGCTAGAGCGCCGAAAATCATTGATTCTGTTGCTAATTGAACAGTCAATGTAGCTAAGATAGATACTAGCCCGAAAGTAATGCTTCGTTTTGTATAGGGAACGATTTCATTTTCGGTAGTATGAATTTGTTCTGTTTCGTACGTACGAGGTTTTCGATACGTAATAAATACAGCGACACATAATCCAATAATCATACCGATTGCTGGAATAGTCATCGCTTTTGGAATAAGCGTAACGTCAAATGTAAGACCACTTTGCGCCGCATTTGTTTGTAATACGTCATGATAAATTTTTCCGAATCCTGCAGGAATCCACATGTAAGGAGTAATTAAGCCGAATGTAATAATACATGTAACAAGCCTTCGATCTACTTTCAGCTCATTTAATACTTTTAAAAGTGCTGGAATTAAGATGGGGATGAAAGCGATATGAACAGGGATAACATTTTGTGAGAAACAAGCCATCGTTAAAATGATGAATAAAATAAGTATTTTTGAATAAACTTGTTTTTTTGTGTCTTGTTCATTGCCAATCCATTTTAATGCAGTTTGAATCATGGCATCTGGAAGTCCGGTTTTGGAAAGGGAAATAGCGAAACCGCCAAGCATTGCATAACTTAAAGCGATTGGAGCACTGTTTCCAAGACCAGTTGTAAAAGTGTTAATAGTTTCTGAAATACCGAGTCCGCCGATAATTCCGCCTGTTAAAGCTCCAACAATGATGGCGACAATGACCTGGACACGTAACAAACTAAGCAATAGCATAACTGCTACTGCGACGAGTACAGCATTCATAATAAATGTAATCTCCCTAAATTTTTATTGTGTTAAGGCAAGTAAATATGAAGCACTTTGCTATATTTATACATAGTTGCGACATATTATTATAAAATGTTTTCTATGAAATGTAAAAGAGCCTTTTGTTACTAATGTTGAAAAGCTAGCTCTTGTTTAATTGATTGTAAAGAATTAGCGAATAATTCTGGTTCTTCTAAATCAGGAGAATGTGCTGAATTTGGAAACCAAATCATCTTTTTTATGGGTGCTTCTATGACATCGCAATATTCCTGAACGAGTGCATAAGGAGTTTGATAATCATAGCGACCAGAACAAAAATAAACCGGAATAGATAAACTTGAAATAGAAGAAAAGAAATCGATTGTCAGCATTTCTTCCCATAAAACGCCAGATTTTAAATTTCCTGCGAGAAACTTGAACCAATCTAATAGCGTATATTCAGGAGAAAAGAAGCCTTTTCGTATGAAAGAAAAGGAAGATCCGTTTTGGATTGCTCCGCCGAATGTGCCAAGCCATTTTCTTTGAATAATGAGGCGTCTCGTATCTAAAAATGGTGGCTTGCCTAATTTTAAAAGGGAAGCTAACGCTTTTTTATGATTATGTTTTTTTGCAGAACGAATTAAATGCTGATATAGCAATTCTTCGTTTTGTTTCATATGTACAATCTGCCCAATACCGATGTAAGCCTCGATATACTGTGGATATTGATGTGCTATGTTAAGCCCAATAATGCTTCCCCAAGAATGACCAGCGAGAAATAGTTTCTGTTTATTGAACTTTTTAAGTACATAGTGAATAACTTCTTTTGCATCGGAAACGAATTGTTCGATTGTAAAATTTGCTCCGAAATCTTTCATTGAAAAAGATTTACCTGCCCCACGCTGATCCCAATTAATAACGATGAAATGTTTCTCCAATTCTTTTTGAAAATGGCGAATAAATCCGATTTGTGCCATGCCCGGTCCACCATGACAGCATAATAAAATAGGCTGCTCTATGCTTTGCCCGCGCATAAGGAGAGTTTGTTTTCGATTATGAATCATAACGCTTTCCATCGTAGCGATACTATTAGGAATGAGTTGTTTATTTTCATTATAAAACTGTGGAGTATAGCTACGAAAAAGCATATTGAAAACCTCCTTTTCTGAAATCGTATGAATCGCACAGGCTATTCGTTTTGCATATACTGTTAGAAAATCATTGTAACATACCATACTAGTGTCATTTCAACACGGGAGGAGGGAAATTGTGACGATTGGAGAAATTATAGATAGCTTAAATAGACGTGAATCCATCGCTATCATAGCAAAACGTCTTGAAATAAGCCCGTATACATTATCAAAGAAATTAAGATTAATTGGATACGAATATGATGGAGAACAGAAGAAACGTATTTTTGTAGGAGATGGAGAAGAACCGCGTCACTTACAACTCCAAGAAGCGACAGCCCTTCAATATGCGAAAACGGATTATCAATTATTAATTTATGAGCAATTACAAAGTATTTATGAGTTATTAAGAAAGAGAGAAGAAGTAATCGCGCCAATTATGAGTATAAGTACAGAGAAAAAGAAACGAACCTTTTCTATAAATAAAGAAATATTAGCAAAATTAGACGTTATATCAGAAGCGAAAGGAATTCAAAAATCTAAACTTGTAGAAGAGGCGTTACAGCAATTTTTACAGCAATATGACTTTAACAAAACAGCACATTTTGATGACTAAAGAAAAGGATACTAAGTTCATTGTAAGAACGAGTATCCTTTTTAGGTTTTACTAATATTGTGGATTAAGTAAGTATAAGTGCGTATCCTTTACAATGAAAATCTGGATCGCATATTAGGGAAATACTTAATTTATTTTTTGAATTCTACCATCAATAACTGGCTGAATTGGTTCTTTTAATTGTTTTACATAATCGACTAACGCTTCAAAGTCGTTTGGACCAGTTTCTGAATTCTTCCCATTTTTAAATGATACGAATCCGTCACCGCCAGAAGCTAAGAAAGCATTCGCAACTACGCTATACGTTTTAGATGGAGATAACTCTTCGCCATTTGTTAAGCGTATATTCGTAACTTTTTCACCGTTTGGTTTATTTGCATCCCACGTATATTGAATACCTGAAATTTGAAGCATTCTCGTCGTGCCTTTTTGCCATTGCTGATTTAAAATGTCGCGAATATCTTGGCCTGTTAAATCTACTTTAATCAATTGGTTTCCAAAAGGCTGAATGCCGTATAATTCGCCCCATGTAATATCGCCAGCATCTAAATCATTACGAATGCCTCCCGGATTCATAAGTGCGATTTGAGTTTGCATCGTTTGGCGCTGGGCATCGGCAACTAAATTTCCAAGAGTGGACTCACCAGCATCATTTTGTTTACGGTCAATAGGTGCTGTAGATTTTCCGACAACTTCATTTACAAGTGGTGCGATTTTTTCTTTATATTGATCTAGTTTTTTCTTTACTTGTTTATCAGGTTCTACACCTTCATGGTATGTTGTAATCACTTCAGCTTTTTTCTTTACAATATCTTTTGTTTTACGATCAATTGTTACATCTACGTCTGAGAAAGCTGTTCCGTAAGAGTTCGCTTGGACGATTAGTTTATTATTTACCGTACCATTTACATATGTGTGACTATGCCCACCAAAAATAACATCAACTTCCGGATCTGTTTCATTTGCAATTCGAGTAAGGTCTCCATTTGTCACACCAGACTCATCTGTTGTTCCGCCAACATGAGCAAGGACGACAATGGATTTAACGCCAAGACGCTTTAATTGTTGCGCTGATTTATTAATTGCTTCTACTTCGTCAGTGATTTCTACATTTTTAAGCATAGTAGGCATCACGACATTTGGTGTATCAGTTGTAACAACGCCAATGAATCCTACAGGCACACCATTTACCATTTTTACAGTAAATGGCGGTAAAAATAAGCGGCCGGTGGATTTATTATAGAAGTTAGCAGCGACATAAGGGAAGTTAGCACCTTTGAAATTCCCTGTTTTCTCGTGATATCCACCGTAAATGAGGCGTTTCATTTCATCGATACCTTCATCAAATTCATGGTTTCCGATTGTACCAACATCGAATTTTAAGTCATTTAAAAATTCAATCGTTGGTTCGTCTTGTAACAACGCTGAAACTGGTGGGCTAGCTCCGACAATATCGCCCGCATGTACGAGAAGTGTATTCGGGTTTTGCTTTTTACGTTCTTTTAAATAAGTAGCTAAGTAATCAGCGCCACCAGCTTCTTTGTTATTAATTTTTTTAACAGTATCTAGTTGTCCATGGAAATCATTAATACCAAGTATTTGTACGTCTATGTAGCGGTTTTGTTCAGCTGGAGTCTGAGATGGGGGAGCGGCAAATACAGTTGAAAAAGTAATGGTGCTTAAAACGGCAACAGCAGGAATGATTTTTTTCCACATAATTTAATTCTCCTTTTTTATAATCTGACATCATACGACATAATTTTAATAGATTCATAGGATTATATCTATATAAAAATTTAGTTTTTTTGAAAAATTAACATATTTACAAAAAGTGAATAATAGAGTAACGAACCTTTTTTATTGTCGAGTTCATTGTGTATCTACTATAATGGAGAAAAAAGTAAAAGGTGAGTAACATGAAGAAAAAGAAGCAAAGACAAATGCAAAGACAATCGCAAGTGAATAAACCAGAGAAAGAGTCGCTTACATTAGGCGATCAATTAAATGATTCACTCATGCAGCAATTAAAGAATAAGAAGAAAGAATTGCAAGTGAGAGAAGAAGAAAAAGAGGCAGCTGAACTGGAAAGAAAGCGCCGAGAACAAAAAGAACGTGAAAAGAATAAATCATTTGAAGAACTGTTAAGTGAAAGTAGCCTTACTTGGAAAGACTTTAAATAATATAAAAAATGATCAGTGCATACCGCTGATCATTTTTTTGACGAGTTTGTAAGAAAAGGGGAGTTTTAATGAGAAAAATTGTAGTCGTTCCGCATGAAAATCATTGGAATGAAAAATTTCAAATAGAGGCCGAACGATTAAAATCGGCGATGCCAGAAATGGTGAAAGTCCATCATATTGGAAGTACATCAGTGCCAGGACTGGCAGCTAAACCAATTATAGATATGATTATGGAAGTAGAGAGTATCGACAGAGTAGATCATTGGAATGAACGTTTTGAAGAACTTGGTTATATCGTAAAAGGGGAAAATGGTATTTCAAGACGTCGTTATTTTATTCATGGAACGGAGGAAAAACGCTCGTATCACTTACATGTTTTTGAAAAAGGAAATCCTGAGATAGTAAGGCATTTAGCGTTTCGTGATTATATGATGGCTCATTGTGAAGAAGCAGAGGCATATGCAACCTTAAAGAAAGAATTAGCCGAAAAATATACATATGATGGCACCTTATATACGGAAGGAAAAAATGAGTTTGTGCGTCGTGTTGATGAAAAAGCGAAAGAATGGAGAGAAGGAAATATGAATAATTGAGTTTGCGTTTTAGTGTATAAAATTATTATGTAAACTGTACATATGTTTTGACTTTTTGGTTGAATCTTGTTGAAATAAAGTGGTGGCTTATAAAAAATGTAAGAATGAAAGGGAGACGACTGTGCACATTCCAACAACTACACTTCATAATGGCGTAAAAATGCCGATGATTGGTTTAGGCGTTTATAAAGCGAAAGAAGGCGACGAAGTAAAACAAGCAGTAAAAACAGCGTTAGAAGTTGGATACCGTTCGATTGATACAGCAACTGTATATGAAAATGAAAGCGGTGTCGGAGAAGCCGTTCGTGAATCAGGGATTCCGAGAGAAGACATATTTATTACAACAAAAGTTTGGAACGATGATCAAGGATATGAGGAAACACTTGAGGCGTTTGAAAAAAGCTTAAAGAAATTACAAATGGACTATGTAGATTTATATTTAATACATTGGCCAATAAGAGGGAAGTATGTCGATACGTACCGAGCGTTAGAAAAACTGTATGAAGAAGGTAAAGTGCGTGCGATTGGTGTTTCTAATTTTCATAAACATCATTTAGAGCTGTTATTACCAAATTGTAAGGTGAAGCCGATGGTCAACCAAGTGGAACTTCATCCGATGTTAGCGCAATTTGAATTGCGTGATTTCTGTCAAGGTGAGCAAATTCAAATGGAGGCATGGAGCCCATTAATGAGAGGTGGGGAAGTATTCGAGCACCCGATTATTCAGGCCATTGCTACTAAATATGATAAAACACCTGCGCAAGTTATATTAAGATGGGATATTCAGAGCGGGGTAGTGACGATTCCCAAATCTGTTACACCATCTCGCATTAAGGAGAATTTTACTATCTTTGATTTTTCACTAACGGAAGAAGAGATGACTCAAATTAATACGTTAAATCGTAATTTACATGTAGGAACGAATCCTGATAAATATGATACGCTATGAAAAGACGCTACCAGTATGGTAGCGTCTTTTTTAACGATGTAAAGCGTAAGTATCACATTTCGCAATTTGCTGAAGTTGTATATATTCTGCTGTTGTTAACTGTGTTTGTTTACTAGCCTGTACATTTTCTTGTAATTGTTGAATAGAGCTTGCACCAGGTATAACAGCTGCAACGGTTTCGTTATGTAAGCAATATTGAATAGCTGTTCCTGTTAAAGAGCTTTCCCCGATTATTTCTTTTACACTCGCGAGTGTCGCATATAATTCATCGTAAGAATAAGAAAGGTAATCTTTTTCTTTTACTCTTTCTATCTTTCTTGCATTATTGTCAGTTAAAATTCCTTTTGCAAGTGGTCCGCGAGCAATAATGCTAATTTGATGTTCATTTAGAAGTGGGAACCATTCTTCAGGGCGACGATTTAAAAGGCTATATTCCATTAGCACACTAACGATGTTTGAACGTTTTGCATACTCACGGATGACATTTGGACGTATAGAAGAAATACCGTAATGGCGAATAATACCTTCTTTTTTTAATTCTTCAAAGGCTTCAATTGTTTCATCTATTGGATCTTCAATCGTCCCGCCGTGAAGTTGATAAAGATCAATATAATCAGTTTGAAGTCTACGTAAACTTTCTTTCACTTCAGCCTTTATGTAATTCTTAGAAGGATCCCAAGACCAGCCGTTTTTTTCTTCTGTCCATCGATTTCCAACTTTTGTTGTAAGAACAATTTGGTCTCGTTTCCCTTTTAAGGCTTTTCCAACAAATTCTTCGTTTAACCCATAATCATATAAATCCGCTGTATCAAAAAAATTGATTCCTAAATCGATTGCTTCATCGATAATACGCATAGCTTCTGTTTCAGATGTACCGAGAGACATGCAGCCAAGGCCCATTTCTGTAACAAACAAATCTGAGTTTCCTAATTGACGTTTTTTCATAGGTCAACCTCCTTACCTTTATTGTACGAAAGGAAAAAGAGGTTGACAAACGTTTCCTTTTTACCCTGATTGGTGAGGGCAAATAATCAGAGGGGATGCCTCCTCTGATTAAAGTTTCACTTTACTTGCTGTAATCCACTCTTGTACAGTTGTATACTCTTTGCCATATTGTTTTAGCTTATGACGAATTTGCCATGCTTTTCCGACTAAAGTGACGCGATTTGGTAAAATATAAACTTTCATTTCTATCACGCTCCTTTCAATGTGGTAAAATGTATGAGGAAAGAATAGGAAATAGAACAGGGAGATGAAGTAGTATGAGTAATCTTGCAGAGAGAACAGTAAAAACTGAGCCGATTTTTGATGGTAGAGTTATAAAAGTTCGTGTTGATGATGTAGTATTACCAAATGGAGCAATGAGTAAACGTGAAATTGTAAATCACCCTGGTGCAGTTGCTATTATTGCTATTACTGATGAGGGGAAAATTGTGCTTGTTGAGCAGTATCGTAAAGCGCTTGAAAAGGCGATTATAGAAATTCCGGCCGGCAAGTTAGAACCTGGTGAAAAACCTGAAGTGACAGCTGCTCGTGAATTAGAAGAGGAAACAGGATATGTATGTAAAAATATGGAGCTTATTACTTCTTTCTATACATCTCCAGGATTTGCAGATGAAATTTTATATGTATATAAAGCGACAGGTTTGACGAAAAAAGAAAATAAAGCTGAGTTAGATGAAGATGAGTTTGTGGAATTGATGGAAGTATCATTAGAAGAAGCGATTACTCTTATGAAAGATCTTCGTATTCATGATGCGAAAACGATGTTTGCAGTACAATATTTACAACTACAAAAATAAACACTCGCCAAAGGCGAGTGTTTTTTAATTGATTTTTGCGTATACGCGTGCATCACGTAAGCTACCGTCTGGTGCTATGAAATCATTTTCCATTGTACCTTCTAGAATAAATTCTAAACGTTCTGCTAGGTTACATGCATTTGTATTTGTTGCATCAATACGGATTTCAATTCTTCTAGCACTTAGCTTATCAAAGGCAAATTGAATGGCACCTTTAATAGCTTCAGTCATATAGCCTTGTTTTGTATAAGCACTATGCAGCCAAAAGTGAAGTGAAAACTTTGGAATATCCCAGTTTTCAGGCTTGAGCGTTATAGCCCCAATGAATGTACCAGATACTTTATCGTATAAGTGAAAATCAAGTGTTTCACGAAGTAAAAACTGCCCGTGAGCGTTACGAACGATTTCTTCAGCACTTTCTTCTGTCTCAGCGTTAATTGGCATCCACGGTACTAAGTCTTCTAGAGAAGCTTGGATTGCTTCATACACTTCTGCACCATCACCTGGAAATGGCTTACGAACTTGTAAGCGTTCAGTTTGAAATAATGTTGGAAAATCTAATAATAATGGTTTCAAGAGAAATCCCTCCTATTCTCTACTTTTTAGTTTAGCAAAGTAGAGCGGAATTTCAATGTTAATTCGTCATACTTTTTTCTTTCTTTCATACATTTTTAGTAAGAGTGTGAACGGAGGGAAGAAAAATGTGGAGAAAAACTTGGCAAGACCGTGTAATGTCTCACATACAGGAAAACTCTTCATTATATATATTTAACGCAGTTTTATTATTGATGGGAGTAATATTTGGGGCCATTCTCGTAAATAGTCTACAATTAAATCAAAAACAAGATTTATCATTTTATTTACAACGTTTTTTTGGACAAGTTTCTAAAGGAGAATTTGCTATTGCAAGCGAAATGTTTCGAGAAAGTTACTTTTCGCAATTAAAATACATTGGATTTATTTGGATTTTGGGGATTTCAATTATTGGTTTGCCACTTATTTTTATTTTATTGTTTGTAAAAGGAGTAGTTGTCGGATTTACAGTAGGTTTTTTAGTCAGTCAGCATGGATGGAATGGATTATTATTAGCATTCGTTTCTGTATTGCCACAAAACCTCATTATTATTCCAGTATTTCTCGTTATGACAACAATTGCAGCAAGCTTTTCCTTACGCATGATTAGGCATCAATTTATTCGGAAAATAACCGAGCCGCTATTACCGTTATTAATTCGTTATACATGCTTCTTTCTTGTAATTGGAGCGGTGTTAGCTCTTGCTTCTAGTGTAGAAGCTTATGCATCACCAGTTTTAATGAAAGAAGTCGTTGAGGCTATTAATAAACAATAAATACTTTATGAGAATAATTATCAATTTGTTTTTATTGTTTTTCTTTTGACAGAAGCCCTTCTTCTGATATAATGGTGTAAGAGTGGCGAGGAGGGAGTAGTACCGAATGGAAGAAAGAATTGAACGAATTAAGAAGCAATTACATGCAGCGAGCTACAAGTTAACACCGCAACGTGAAGCAACAGTTCGTGTGCTGCTAGAAAATGAAGAAGATCATTTAAGCGCAGAAGATGTTTACCTCCTTGTAAAAGAAAAGTCGCCAGAGATCGGATTAGCAACCGTCTATCGAACTTTAGAACTATTATCTGAGTTAAAAGTTGTCGATAAGATTAACTTCGGAGACGGTGTTTCACGCTATGACTTACGCCAAGAAGGTGCGCAGCGTTTCCACCATCATTTGATTTGTACACAATGTGGTGCTGTACAAGAAATACAAGAAGATTTACTTGGTGAAGTGGAAAGGAAAGTAGAACGTGACTGGAACTTTAAGGTGAAGGATCATCGTTTAACATTCCATGGGATTTGTAAAAATTGTCAAGAAAATGAAACGGATGAAAAATAACCTTTTCCTATTTATCTAGGAAGAGGTTTTTTATTTGAATAAGGTATAAATTGGTGAAAGCTTGGCATATGTTGTAATAACTTATATTTTGGAGGAATTTACAATGCGCCGAGCTTTAAAATTAACTTTTGATGGGATAAAAGTATTTTTATTATTTACAAGTTGTACGATTTTGTTTTATTTCGCTATACTATGGATAAATGAAGAATATGAAAGCTATCATCGTTATGAAAAGCCAAAAGAAGAGACTGTAGAAAAAGTATCAGGGAATGAAGAACCGGCAAAGGATGCTTTCGTAAATAGAATGATGTTTTTCTATGAAAATGGGGAGTAGTGTAGATTGGAAGATCAATTAAAAGATTTTATTCATTATATGGTTGTCGAAAAAGGACTAGCGAAAAATACAGTAGTATCTTATGAACGGGATTTAAAAAGTTATGTAAAGTATTTGCAAAATGTAGAACAAGCGAAAAGCTTTCATGAAGTGACACGCTTGCACATTGTTAATTTTCTGCAGCACTTAAAAGAAAACGGAAAATCTTCGAAAACATTAGCACGTCATATTGCATCGATTCGTTCGTTTCACCAATTCTTACTTCGTGAACGAGCGGTAGAGCACGACCCATCCGTACATATTGAAACGCCGCAAGGAGAACGGAAATTACCGAAAGTATTATCAATCGATGAAGTAGAAGCGTTACTTCAGACACCAAAAATGACGAGTGCTTTTGGGGTTCGTGATAAAGCGATGCTAGAGTTATTATATGCAACAGGACTTCGTGTTTCGGAATTAATTGCCTTAAATTTAGAAGATGTACATTTAACGATGGGATTTGTTCGTTGCATAGGGAAAGGGAATAAAGAAAGAATTATTCCACTAGGAAGTTTAGCGACGGAAGCGATTCAAAAGTATATTGAAAAGGGAAGAAGAGAATTGATGGGTAAAAAAGTAGTAGATGCACTCTTTTTAAACCATCATGGGAATCGATTATCAAGACAAGGATTTTGGAAAATTTTAAAACGATTAGCGAAAGAAGCAAATATTGAAAAAGAGCTTACACCGCATACGTTGCGCCATTCTTTTGCTACGCATTTATTAGAAAATGGAGCAGACTTGCGTGCGGTGCAAGAAATGCTAGGACATGCAGATATTTCAACGACGCAAATTTATACGCATGTTTCAAAAGCTAGATTAAAAGATGTATATAAACAGTTTCATCCGAGAGCATAGTTACTATGCTCTTTTTTTCATAGATTCAAAAAGCTATAGTACTTCACAAAAACTTCACAAACATTTCGTACATTGTTTTCAGCAGAAGACTAGAATATTATAATGTATTTCCTCTATACTAAGGAAAGTATGAAGGAGGAAATAAAGATGAAAAAACTTATTATGACTTTATTTATCGCGATGCTAGCATTGGCTGGCTGTAATACAAACAAAGAAGAACCTCAAAAAGAAAAGAAACTAGAAGCTGTAAAAGTAGCAGTTCAAACAAATCCGAAAGAAATTAAACCTGGTGAAAAAACAGAAGTACAAGCACTTGTTACACAAGGAAAAGAAAAAGTAACAGATGCTGATGATGTAAAGTTTGAAATTTGGAAATCTGGCGACGAAAAGCACGAGATGTTAGATGGGAAGCATAAAGGAAAAGGTGTTTATGCTGTAGAGAAAACGTTCGAGACGGATGGAGTATACCATATTATCGCTCACACAAATGCGCGTGAAATGCATGTTATGCCAGAAGTAAAAGTGGCTGTGGGAAATGCGAAAGTAGAAGATGCGAAAAAAGAAAATAGTGATCACGGTGCAGGACATGGCGATCATAAAAGCGATACAATGATCCACCTTATGGCTGGTGACATAAAAGCAAACGCTGAATCAACTATGAAAGTGCATTTAAAACAAAAAGAAGAAGCGCTAACTGGTGCTGAAGTACAACTTGAGATTTGGAAAGATGGTGTTGAAAAACACGAATTTATTCCAGCGAAAGAAGGAAATAAAGGAGAGTATGAAACGAAACATACTTTCAAAGAAAACGGTTCTTACAAAGTGAAAGTTCATGTTAAAAAAGGTGAACTGCATGAACATAAAGAAGAAACAGTAGAAGTAAAATAAAAAGTAGCTCTTTAGAGCTGCTTTTTTTATTTTTATCTCGTTATTTACGGGCAGGGCATATTAAAGTTTCGCTTTATGTGAAGAAATAAATCATAAAATAATTAGCACTTATTTGCATAATGGATTACAATAGAAGTGTGAAGAAAATGAGAAATTCTACGAAAATGTATTAAAAAGAAAGCGTAAACATGTTATGATATCAGTATCAGATGTCTGACATCTGACTTAGAAAAAACTAGAAATGTTTTTGAGTCGTTTCAAAGGAAACGAAATAGGTTAGAGAATCATTTAAAGAAGTACTGTTTGACAATGAGAACGAAAGAGAATTCTTATGGAGAACAGTTTCACTTTATAGCGTTTTGAACATACTACAAGAAGTAGAACTGAACTTATAGGAGGTCGCAGTTATGAATAAATATAAACGTATATTCCTAGTCGTAATGGACTCTGTTGGAATCGGTGAAGCACCAGATGCTGAACAGTTTGGTGATTTAGGATCTGACACAATTGGTCACATTGCTGAACATATGAATGGGTTACAAATGCCTAACATGGTGAAATTAGGTCTTGGTAACATTCGCGAAATGAAAGGCATCTCTAAAGTAGAAAAACCACTTGGATATTATACAAAAATGCAGGAGAAATCTACTGGTAAAGATACAATGACAGGTCACTGGGAAATCATGGGTCTTTACATTGATACACCATTCCAAGTGTTCCCAGAAGGATTCCCAAAAGAATTACTTGATGAATTAGAAGAAAAAACAGGCCGTAAAATCATCGGTAATAAACCAGCTTCTGGAACTGAAATTCTTGATGAACTTGGTCAAGAACAAATGGAAACAGGCTCTTTAATCGTTTACACTTCTGCTGATAGTGTATTACAAATCGCAGCACACGAAGAAGTAGTGCCACTTGATGAGTTATATAAAATTTGTAAAATTGCACGTGAATTAACGTTAGATGAGAAATACATGGTAGGCCGCGTTATCGCTCGTCCATTCGTTGGTGAGCCTGGAAACTTTACACGTACACCGAACCGTCATGACTATGCATTAAAACCATTCGGCCGTACAGTAATGAATGAATTAAAAGATAGTGATTATGATGTGATTGCTATCGGTAAAATCTCTGACATCTATGATGGTGAAGGTGTAACTGAATCACTTCGTACGAAGTCTAATATGGATGGAATGGATAAGCTTGTAGATACATTAAATATGGACTTTACAGGTCTTAGCTTCTTAAACTTAGTTGACTTTGATGCATTATTTGGACACCGCCGTGATCCACAAGGATACGGAGAAGCTCTGCAAGAATATGATGCACGTCTTCCAGAAGTATTCGAAAAACTAAAAGAAGATGATCTATTATTAATTACAGCAGACCACGGTAATGACCCAGTTCATCATGGTACTGATCATACACGTGAATATGTACCGTTATTAGCATATAGCCCAAGCATGAAAGATGGCGGACAAGAATTATCACTTCGCCAAACATTTGCTGATATTGGTGCAACTGTAGCAGAAAACTTCGGTGTGAAAATGCCAGAACACGGAACAAGCTTCTTAAACGAGCTAAAGAAATAGGGGGATAAACAAATGAATCGTGAACTTATTACAAAATCAGCTTCATACTTAAAAGAGAAATTTCAAGAAACGCCACAAGTAGGACTAATCCTTGGATCAGGACTAGGTGTATTAGCAGATGAAATCGAGAATGCAGTAACAGTACCTTACAGTGAAATCCCTGAATTCCCAGTTTCAACTGTAGAAGGCCATGCAGGTCAATTAGTATTCGGTACACTTCAAGGTGTAACAGTAGTAGCAATGCAAGGACGTTTCCACTTCTATGAAGGATACGACATGCAAAAAGTAACATTCCCAGTTCGTGTTATGAAAGAACTAGGTGTAGAAACAGTTGTTGTAACAAATGCAGCTGGTGGTGTAAATACATCATTCGAGCCAGGCGATCTTATGTTAATTTCAGACCACATTAACTTCATGGGTACAAATCCATTAATCGGACCAAATGATTCTGAAATGGGTGTACGTTTCCCTGATATGTCTACATCATATACGACAGAACTTCGTGAAATGGCGAAACAAGTTGCAGCAGACTTAAATATTAAAGTACAAGAAGGTGTATACGTAGGAATGACAGGTCCTGTATATGAAACACCTGCTGAAATTCGTATGCTTCGTACACTTGGCGGAGATGCAGTTGGTATGTCAACAGTACCTGAAGTAATTGTAGCGCGTCATGCTGGTATGAAAGTACTTGGTATTTCTTGTATTTCAAATATGGCAGCTGGTATTTTAGATCAGCCACTTCACCACGATGAAGTAATCGAAACGACAGAACGTGTTAAAGCTAACTTCTTAGCATTAGTAAAAGCAATCGTAAAACAAATGAAGGGGTGACCTCACAATGAGAATGGTGGACCTAATTGCAAAAAAACGTGACGGACATGCATTAACGACAGAAGAAATTAACTTTATTGTTGAAGGATATACGAATGGTGATATTCCTGATTATCAAGTAAGTTCACTTGCAATGGCAATTTTCTTCCAAGATATGAACGATCAAGAACGTGCTGATTTAACAATGGCAATGGTAAATAGTGGTGATACAATCGACTTATCAGCTATTGAAGGAGTAAAAGTAGATAAGCACTCAACAGGTGGCGTTGGTGATACAACAACACTTGTATTAGGTCCATTAGTAGCCGCTTTAGGTGTACCGGTTGCAAAAATGTCTGGACGTGGTTTAGGACATACTGGTGGTACGATTGATAAATTAGAAGCAGTTCCAGGATTCCATGTTGAAATCGAAAATGATGAATTCATGCGTCTTGTAAATGAAAACAAAATCGCAGTTATTGGTCAAAGTGGAAACTTAACACCTGCGGATAAAAAATTGTATGCACTTCGTGATGTAACGGCAACAGTAAACTCAATTCCGCTTATTGCAAGCTCGATTATGAGTAAAAAAATTGCTGCTGGTGCAGATGCAATTGTTCTTGATGTAAAAACTGGAGCAGGTGCATTTATGAAAACAGATGAAGATGCAAAACGTTTAGCGGAAGCGATGGTGCGCATTGGTAATAACGTTGGTCGTAATACGATGGCTGTTATTTCTGATATGAGTCAACCGCTTGGTGAGGCCATTGGTAACGCACTTGAAGTACAAGAAGCAATTGATACATTACAAGGTAAAGGGCCAAAAGATTTAGAAGAGTTATGTTTAACACTTGGAAGTCAAATGGTGTACCTTGCTGGACAAGCTTCATCTTTAGAAGATGCACGTGAGAAATTAATTGAAGTAATGAACAACGGTAAAGCGCTAGAATCATTTAAAACGTTCTTATCAGCGCAAGGCGGCGATGCATCTGTTGTTGATGATCCTTCAAAATTACCACAAGCACAGTTTGAAATTGAAGTAGAAGCGAAAGAAGACGGTTATGTATCAGAAATCGTTGCAGATGAAATCGGAACAGCAGCAATGCTTTTAGGAGCAGGACGTGCGACGAAGGAATCTGAAATTGATTTAGCAGTGGGCTTAATGCTTCGCAAAAAAGTAGGGGACAGCGTGAAAAAAGGTGAATCCCTTGTTACAATTTACGCAAACCGTGAAAATGTGGAAGATGTAAAAGCAAAAATTTATGAGAACATGAAGATCTCTAAAGACCACGTAGATGCACCAACTTTAGTGCATGGTATTGTAACGAAGTAATAAAAAAGGCCAAGGAGTACTTCTCCTTGGCTTTTTTTACTATTTTTTGTTTATAATAATAATGGGTGAAATTATGATTAGAATTTGTGCAATAACAAAAACAGATGAAGTATTATATGATGTTTCGCTAGAAGAAACAACGAAGGACCATATTGTATGGTATTGGCTAGATTTATATAAGCCAACGAAAGAAGAGTATACATACATTTTGCAAGATCATTTTAAGTTCCATCCCCTTGCAATTGAAGACTGTATAGAATATGTACAGAGGCCAAAAGTTGATTTTTATGATGGATATAACTTTTTAGTTCTTCATGCATTTGGTGAGGATGGATTAGAACCGCACGAGATCGATTTATTTATTAGTGATCGTTTTATTGTTTCTTTCCACTTTTCTCATAACAATGCAATTGAAAGAGTATGGAAAACACTTGGAGAAAAGAAGCGTATTAAAAATAGTCCTTTACACGTAGCGCATACAATTATCGACCAGATTGTAGATGACTATTTTGCACCTGTATATTACATTGAGGATCATTTAAATGCCATTGATGATAATTTAACGGGTGAGACAGCCGGGAGTGTGCTAGAAGAAGTATTTGATATACGTGCAGATTTATCGAAACTAAGGCGTACAATCATTCCGATGCGTGATTTATTGTATCGTATTTTAAATTCGACTCGTTTTTACGGTATAAGTGATCATGAAATTTATTTTAAAGATATACATGATCATTTGCTGAAACTAACAGAAATGATTGAGGCAAGCCGGGAGTTAACGGCAGATATTCGAGATAGCTATTTTTCATTAAACTCACATCATATGAATAACATTATGAAAACATTAACTGTATTCTCGACTATTTTCATGCCATTAACATTTATTGCGGGAGTATACGGAATGAACTTTACGCATATGCCGGAGCTTGGTGGACAATATAGTTATTTTGTTTGTCTACTTCTAATGGCGCTAATTGGCGGTGGCATGATGGCTTGGTTTTATAAAAAAGGATGGTTTAAGTAAAAAAACACCGAGGAATTTTCCTCGGTGTTTTTACTTAACCAATAGCATGTAATACAAACATGGCTAAGAATAAGCATGTAACGATATACATAGACGGTGCGACTTCTTTACGCTTTCCAAGAGCAACTTTTAAGATAGGATAAGCAATAAATCCGAACGCAATGCCATCAGCGATACTATATGTGAGCGGGATCATGACGATAATTAAGAACGCTGGAAATCCTTCTGAAAAATCGTTCAGAGGAATTTGCTGAATGCTTGTAATCATCAGGCCGCCAATAATAATTAAGATTGGTGCAATGGCACTATCAGGAATTAGTTTCACAAACGGAAGTGCAAACAGTGATGCAAAGAATAACAACCCTGTAACGATAGACGTCAGACCTGTCTTTCCGCCTGCAGTAATACCTGCGGCACTCTCTACTGTTGATACGGTAGGGCTTGTGCCAAATAGACCACATGTCATTGCTGAAATTGCATTGGCTTGGTAAGCACGTGGGAATTTACGGTCATCTTCTAATAAACCGTGCAGTAGTCCCATGTTCTCAAAAATAAGCACCATGCTTAAGGAGAATGTTGCAATCCAAAACGGTAAGGAAGAAAGTTTGCCAAATGACATAGCTCCAAACACATCGCCGTAATTAGCGAATGAGAATGAACTATTTCCGATTTGACTTGTATCAACAAGACCAAATAGCCATGCAATACCAGTTCCTATTGCAATCGTCCATAAAAAGCTTCCACGTACGTTACGAATAAATAGTACAAGTGCAACGATAAGAGTAAGCACGGTCGCAAGAACGACAGGGTTACTTAATTTACCCATTGCAACAGCAGTATTTGGATTCGAAACGACTAAACCACCTTTTTGCAATCCGATAAATGCTAAAAATAATCCGATGCCGACAGTAATAGCTTCCTTTAATGACTTTGGAATCGATACTGAAAGCACGCGAGCGATTGGTGTAAACGCAGCAATTGCAAAAATAATACCAGAGATGAAGACAGCTGCTAATGCTTCCTGCCAAGTTAATCCGAGCGTATGCACAGCAGTGTACGTGAAGAATGCATTTACACCCATACCAGGGACAAGAATAGCAGGTGCATTTGCCCAAAATGCCATGAGTAGACATCCGACAAATGAACTGAAAACAGTTGCTAAAATTCCAGCTTCAAGAGGAATGCCAGCATCGGATAAAATTGACGCATTTACAATCATAATATATACGATCGTGAAAAATGACGTAACTCCAGCTAAAACTTCTTGTTTTGGTGATGTTTCGTGTAAACCTAATTTAAATGTTCTTTCAAGTATTCCTTTCATGTTAAACCTTCTTTTTCATATCCCTCTCCCACCCGTGATATCTCTTTCGTAAGAGCTCACCGTCCTTTATTATATCAGAACATCATGTTTTTACAACAAGGAAAATGATAACGTTTACTTATAAATGAAATTATTTATAAATACGTAAAAATGGCTCGTATTGTTGAAATGATTTCTAATTCTCCCGATTGAATGGGTGGAGCTGCTTGTGCATGTAAAGTAGCATAGGACGTTACTTCCCGTGGTAATTGGGCAGATTCTTCAACGAATGAGAGTGGAACAGGATTAATGTTTAAATTGTATGTACTCGCAATAGCACGAGCTTTTTCCACCGCTTGTTGCAGAGCTTGAATGAGAGCTTGCTCATAATATTTATTTGGATGAGATATTCGAAAACGTAATCCTTTTGCTAAGTTTGCTCCATTTGAAACGGCTATATCATATACTTCCCCTGCTTTTTGTACATTTAAAACGGTAATTTCATACAAATGTTCTACACGATATCCTTGTAATAATGCTTTATCATTTACATATTCGTACTGGGGCGTAATCGTATATGAAATGGTTTCTATATTTTTGTCGGCAATACCTAGTTGTTTTAGTGCATCCAATAATTGTTTTGATTGCACTGCATTTTCTTCTTGCGCTTGTTTCACATTTTTACTATCAGTTCTAATGCCAAGTGTTAATATAACAACATTGGGTTTTGCTTTGACAACACCTTCACCTTGTACAGTAATAGTCGCTTCTTTACCAGTATTAGCTGTGCGTACGTTGTGTAAATAAGGATTCATTCCACCTTGCATCTTCCATCACCATCCTTATTTATATGTATATGTGTGAACAAAAAAGAAATTTATATGAAAAAAGTTACATAAATGAGAATGTTGAGGGAAGAAAGCATATACAACATAGGTATTTATAGATTATAATATGTGTAAATATGATAAAAAAGGGACGAGGCTAGTGAACGAAAAAAGAGAAACACTGATTTTAGAGTTATCCGGATCATTCCGAAAGATGATACGTTTATTACAAAATGATATTAATACACGTTTTGCAGAACATATGCCATACAATGAATTTTCTGTATTACGCGCGTTATTTTTAAACAGTCCACAGATGGCTTCGCAAATTGCGAGTGAAGTAAACGTAACCTCCAGTCATATTACAGCTGTTACTGACCGTCTCGTACGAAAAGGGTTTGTAGAAAGAAAGCGTTCAAATTCAGACCGTCGTATCGTGTACCTAGAAATTACAGAACACGGAAGAGAAGTAACTGAAAAACTTGAAGCTGTGCGTAAAGAATATTATAAAGAGAGATTTAAAGGTTGGAGCGACCAAGAAATAGAAATGGTTTTAGATCTATTTGGCCGCGTATTATAATAAATGAGGATAGGAAGCGAAAGCTTTCCTATCCTTTTTCTTTTGAATAAAAACATTTTGAAACTCCAATACTTTAATTAAAAAGAATCGGAGTGAAAAATTATGAAACGTATTTCTATGCTTTTTATTATGATTGGAAGTTTTTTCTGTTTTCATCAATTCGCGGACGCCGCGACGCCTCTTCAAGTCGTTCAGAAAGAATTACAACATATTTCAAATAAGCAACCTGTTTTATATTCAAAACTATGGATTCGCTCTATGCAGAATGCTATTTTATTTCATCATAGTGATAACATTCGGCATGAAGATACGATCAGTAATGTAACAAAGTCTTCTCTTGTAAAAGTAAAACAGCTTCCACTTCAGAAAGCATCACAGTACATCCCGAGATTATCACAATATATTTCTAAGTTTGAGGCTGAGAATGTGCAAGTGTATTATGTGGCAGCTCGATATGAAGTGAAAAAAGAAAATCCGTATCAGTTAAATGGAATGAATTATTTTATGCAAGTGTTTATTCAACAAGGGGGAGAATGGAGAATTGCTGAAAGTATAGTTGCTCCAACAGATCAAATCGTCGCAAATGGTGACGGGTTTGGAACGAAGCAAGAAAAAGAGTATGGGAAAAGAAGAGAGAATGTGAAATAACCTCTTTATTTAGATCGGGATATATATAATAAAAAAGCATTGCTCTTGTGCAATGCCCTTTTTTATTTAGTTCATATAAGAGTTAAATAATCTATAACATCTTTCTTTTGTCATTGTATCACTTTTTTCGGCAGCTTCTATTAATGCCATTGTTCCGTGTTTATAGTTTCACATCTATAATGCTTTTTGAAACATGTATCCACCACCTTAATTCATATTTATTTTCCTCCAAAAGCAAACTTCAATTTTAAAAGACGTGTAAAAATGAAGTAACTCATGATAGCGAATAGGAAAAATCCAACATAATAAGACAGAAGTGCATCTCGTCCGCCTAATATTCTACCGCCAAGCAGTCCGAAGCATAGAACGGTGCAAATCATGAACCATTTTTGCAAGTTAGGAAACAATAGTATTTTTCCGTTTTGTTCGTTCGGTGTACGTGTGTATAGAAAGATTGCCATTGATAAAAAGATAATGATGTAAGCAAATGGTGTTAATAGTGTCCAAGGAGAAGGTACAGAAGTATGCTCCATTGGATTGTCCTGTGGTACACTAGAAAGTTTATTGCCACGGTCATCAAATGTTTCTATCGGGTGGTAATCATAAGTAATAGAAAAAGATTCTAATGGTGAAATGATACCTATATGTTGTAAGTACTCATAAGTATGGTGCTCTATTTCTCCCATTGCCTCTAAAGACCATTGTGTATGGGAATAAATGAATCCGGAAATTAACATTCCAAAACCGTATGGTAAAAATAATAAAATGATAGTTAAACTACTTTGAGAGAATATATGTCCAGTAATGGTTCCGATAAATAAGGTGAATGTATAAATAGCGATAAGTGCAACCGTAGCATATAGAAAGTAACTATGGAACGGAGTAAAGATTTGATACTCATTGTGAAACGACATGTTCTTTATTCCGTACATGCTAATCCAGCAAACAATTTGCACTGTAATAATATTCAAAACGCCAAGCCACCATTTTGTTAAAAAAATATCTTTTCGTTTAAAAGGCATCGAGAATAGAAAATCAGTTGATTGATTGTTACGTTCCCACCCAATTAAAAGACAAGCAAGTGCAATAAGAGTAGCTCCTTGAAAGAGGACGGCACCATCAGATGTCTGAAAATAGTAGGAGTAGTAATATGCATAGTCATCAAACTTCATTTTTGATTGTTTTAGCTGCATTTGCGCTGCTTGATAATATTTATAAGGTAGTTGATATAAACTAGTTAACCAAAATAATAGAATTATATATTTTCCTTGCTTCCATTGCCTCATCCATAAAGCTTTATGAAACATGCGAATCCTCCTCAAACGTTGTGATAAAGATATCTTCGAGCGACATGGTTAATTCCTCAATGAGCAGTGGCTGTTCTTTATGAAACTTTTCTAATGTAGCTGCTACATTGCCTTCAATTAAAATTGTATATACTTTTCCGGTTTGATTTAATATTTTTACATGTTTTAAATTTTCTAGTTTTTGTGGTAGTGACCGTTCGTAAGCAACTTGTATTTTTGCATAGCGAGATTTCGTATCTTCTAACGCTGTAATTGAAGCGATTGTGTGATCTTTTAAAATAATAACCGTGTCAGCAATTTTTTCGACTTCATCTAAATGGTGAGTAGAAATGAGAATAGTGATTTCCCGTTCCGATACTTTTTCAATTAAAAATTGCAAGATTTGTCTTTTTACAATTGGGTCAAGTCCATTGGTTGGTTCATCTAAAATAATGTATTCTACGCCTGTACAAAAAGCTAAAATGATTGCAAGAAGTGCTTTCATACCGCGTGAGTAACTACGAATTCGTTTTTCAGGTAGATTGAAGCGCTCTAACAGCTGATAAAAATATTCTTCATTAAAGTTTGTATAAACAGCCTTATAAAACTTCGCAATTTCTTTTACTGTATATCCGCTTAATATATTAGTAGAATCTGGTACATAAGCTACCTTCTGCTTGATTTCTGGATGTTTATGAACATTCACATCATCATATGTAACAGTCCCCTCATCTGGGTCTAAAATGCCAACCATCGTTCGTAATAAAGTTGTTTTCCCCGCACCGTTTCTTCCGAGTAATCCGATGATACTTCCTCTTTGTAATGTGAAAGAAACATCATCTAAAATCGTTTGATTATCAATTGTCTTCTTCAAGTTCGTCACTTTCAGCATCCGCATTTCCTCCAATCTCTTTATAGTATGAATCTATCCAATCATGAATTTTATCTTTCGTAACACCGAGATAAGAGGCTTCTAATAGTAACTGATGAAATTGCTTTTCAACCATAGCGATTTTCCTTTCGTCTAATGTTGGGGTAATCGATTGGGATACAAATGTTCCTTTTCCTCGTAATGTTTCAATAATCCCTTGTCGCTCTAACTCTTGGTACGCTTTACTCACTGTATTTGGATTTATAACGAGTAAAGAAGCGAGTTCGCGTACAGAAGGTAGTTTGTCACTTGGAGCTAACATGTTCTTCAATACGAGTGCTTTTATATTTTGAACAATTTGTTCCCATATCGGAGTGTTGCTTCTTGGATCAAGTTGAATATGCAAGAGCAATGTCTCCTTTCTGACTTGTATTAAGTGTACTACTTCGTGTAATACACTTAATACAATATAGGTGATGAATGTATTTGTCAACTGAAAATATTAGAAAAATATGGTATTAAAAAATAAGAAATTGGAAAAAATAGGTCTGATATAGAATGGAGGGTTAGTCATGAAGCGAGTTTTTGGAATACTTGTTTGTTTCATGTTATTGCTTTCTGGTACTTCAGTTAGTTTCGCACAATCTGAGAAGACAAAGCAGGAGAAAACAGAAGAAACAGCGCCGAAGTTAGCGGAACAAGCGTCGTCAGCAATCGTAATTGAACAAGATACAGGTAAAGTTTTATTTGATAAAAATCCAAATGAGAAGTTACCGCCTGCCAGTATGACGAAGATTATGACAATGCTATTAATTATGGAACAAGTTGAAAAAGGAAAACTAAAACTGACCGATAAAGTTAGAGCAAGTGAGCATGCAGCTTCAATGGGTGGATCGCAAATCTTTTTAGAGCCTGGGGAAGAGATGACTGTAAATGAAATGCTAAAGGGTATTGCAATTGCATCTGGAAATGATGCGTCTGTTGCAGTAGCGGAGCATATCGCTGGTTCAGAAGAAGGTTTTGTAAATATGATGAACAAAAAAGCGAAAGATTTAGGATTGAAAAATACTCATTTTCAAAATCCAACAGGTCTTCCAGCTAAAGACCATTATTCTACAGCAAATGATATGGCTATAATGGCGAGAGAATTAATGAAGTACCCACTTATTCGCAAATATACAGGTAAATACGAAGACTATTTACGTGAAGATACCGATAAGAAGTTTTGGCTCGTAAATACGAATAAGTTAGTACGTTTTTATCCTGGAGTAGATGGTGTGAAAACGGGCTTTACGACTGAAGCGAAATATTGTTTAACAGCATCTGCTGAAAAGAATGGGATGCGTGTTATTTCAGTTGTTATGGGAGCACCTACATCGAAAGAACGGAACAATCAAGTAACGAAGCTTCTTGACTACGCATTTGGTCAATATATGACAAAGAAATTGTATACACGAGGCGAAAAAATTAAGACTGTACAAGTAGGAAAAGGTAAAAAAGAAAAAGTAGATTTAGTTGCGTCAGACAACGTGTCTCTTCTTATGAAGAAAGGCGAAAATATGGATAAAGTAAAGCAAGAAGTAATTGCTGAAAAGAAAGTGAAAGCGCCGATTAAAAAGGGCGATGCACTTGGTACACTTGTTATTAAAAAAGATAAAGATGTTTTATTAAAGCAAACAATTGTAGCAAAAGAAGATGTTGCTGCAGCGAGCTGGTGGGAGTTATTTAAAAGAAGTTTTGGGATGTTTTCAACATCAAAATAGCGGCAAATATTTTGCCGCTTTTCTATTCGTATGAAAGTAAATAATTGCTGAATGGTTTCACTTTATGGCGAAATAGTTCTTCTTTTGTCAGTAGGAAGGATTCTTATGTTGAATCACGAAAATCTTTATGTATGTAAATGAGTAAAGTTTGAGCATAAGGAGGAAATCGTGTGAGTCTTTCCATGCAATTAGAAGTAAAACGTGACGTCCTATGTGTGAGACTAGCGGGTGAATTAGATCATCATACTGCTGAAGAGTTGCGAACGAAAGTAACAGATATGATTGAGACACATGGTGTTCATCATATTGTTTTGAGCCTAGAGAACTTATCGTTTATGGATAGTTCTGGTTTAGGTGTTATATTAGGCCGATATAAGCATGTAAAGGGATTAGGTGGAGAAATGGTTGTTTGTGCAATTTCACCGCCTGTTAAACGTTTATTTGAAATGTCGGGCTTATTTAAAATTGTTCGCTTAGAAGAAAGTGAAGCGCATGCGCTCGCGACGTTGGGGGTGGCATAAATGAGAAATGAAATGAACCTTCAATTTTCAGCATTAAGTCAAAATGAATCGTTCGCTCGCGTTACAGTAGCTGCTTTCATTGCGCAACTAGATCCAACGATGGAAGAACTTACGGAGATTAAAACAGTTGTGTCAGAAGCAGTTACAAATGCAATTATTCATGGGTACGAAGGAAATGCAGAAGGTGTTGTTTATATTTCTGTAATTTTGGAAGAAGCAATGGTGAAACTCACGATTCGAGATGAAGGGATTGGCATCTTTGATTTAGATGAAGCAAGACAACCCCTGTTTACAACTAAACCTGAATTAGAGCGTTCCGGAATGGGATTTACTATCATGGAAAATTTTATGGATGAAGTAGAAGTTATTTCAAACGAATCTTTCGGGACAACAATCCATTTGACAAAATACTTATCAAATAGTAACGCTCTATGCAATTAAGGAGAATAGCCTATGGACATCGAGGTCAAAAATGAAAAGAAGAAACCTCAGTTAAAGGACCACGAGCTAAAAGCGTTAATTCAACAAAGTCAAGATGGAGATCAACAAGCGAGAGATACAATCGTTCAAAGTAATATGCGTCTCGTATGGTCGGTTGTGCAGCGTTTTCTTAATCGAGGATACGAACCAGACGATTTATTTCAAATTGGATGTATTGGGCTCTTAAAATCGGTAGATAAATTTGATTTATCTTTCGACGTGAAATTTTCAACATATGCAGTTCCAATGATTATTGGAGAAATACAACGATTTTTACGTGATGATGGATCAGTGAAAGTAAGTAGATCTTTAAAAGAAACAGGAAATAAAATTCGAAAGATGAGAGACGAGCTTTCGAAAGAATTCGGAAGGGCCCCAACGATTAATGAAGTAGCCGAAGCGTTAGAACTAACGCCAGAGGAAGTGGTTCTGGCGCAAGAAGCGAGTCGAGCTCCTTCATCTATACATGAAACGGTGTATGAAAACGACGGGGACCCAATTACTATTTTAGATCAAATTGCAGATCAATCTGAAACGAAATGGTTTGATAAAATTGCTTTAAAAGAAGCAATTAGAGAATTAGATGAGCGAGAACGTTTAATTGTATATTTACGCTACTATAAAGACCAAACTCAATCGGAAGTAGCGGAGCGAATAGGTATTTCGCAAGTACAAGTTTCAAGACTCGAAAAGAAAATATTAAAACAGATGAAAGATCGAATAGATGAATAGCTATCTATTCGATTTTTTTTGGATTTAAATAGGAGTAGATTGTAAACTTCTATAAAAGTTTACAGAATTTATTGATAATTTAGTAAATTTAAAATATAATCCAAGTATGAACTTGTCACAAAGGGGGAAGAAAATATGGAAACGAGGCAACAATGGGGAACGAGGGCTGGATTTATTTTCGCAGCGGTCGGCTCTGCCGTTGGATTAGGAAACATATGGCGTTTTCCTTATACAGCGTATGAAAATGGAGGAGGCGCATTCTTTTTACCGTACTTATTCGCATTATTAACGACTGGTATTTCATTATTGGCGTTTGAATTTGCACTTGGGCATCGTCATCGTGGTTCAGCGCCACTTACATTCTTCCGTATTCATCGGCGTGCTGAATTCATTGGATGGTGGCAAATGTGTGTAACGTTTATCGTTTCAACATATTATGCAGTAATTATTGCTTGGTCTATTTCATATACGTACTTTGCAATTACTGGAGCATGGGGGAAAGACACGCAATCATTTTTATTTAAAGAGTACTTACATGTTGCAGATAAGCCAGGGCAGTTTGGGGGGCTTGTGCCGGAAGTATTAATTCCATTAGCTCTCGTTTGGATTATTGTGCTTGGTGTTGCATTCAAAGGAGTTAAAAAAGGAATTGAAGTAGTTAACCGTATTTTCATCCCTTTACTAGTTGTTATGTTCCTTATTATCGTAGTTCGTGCAGTGACGATGGAGGGTGCGATGCAAGGATTAGATGCATTCTTCAAACCAGATTGGAGTCGTATTTTTGATGGAAAGGTATGGCTTGCTGCTTATGGTCAAATTTTCTTTAGCTTATCTTTAGCATTTGGAATTATGATTACGTATTCTAGTTATTTACCGAAAAACTCAGATACAACAAATAATGCCTTTATTACTGGTTTTGCGAACTCAGGATTTGAATTATTAGCAGGAATTGGGGTCTTTGCAGCTCTTGGATTTATGGCAAACAATATGGGAGTACCAGTTGATAAAGTAGCAAGTGCTGGTGTAGGACTTGCATTCGTAGTATTCCCGCAAATTATTAATGAATTACCGATGTCACCGTTATTTGGCGTATTATTTTTCTTATCATTAACGGTTGCCGGAATTACATCTCTCATCTCGCTTGCGGAAGTATGTTTTGCTGCCGTATCTGAAAAGTTCAGCTTAAGCCGCCAAAAAACAATTGGAATTATGGGGACGCTTCTCGTACTAGTTTCTCTTGTTTTTGCAACACGTGGCGGGCTTATGTTCCTAGACGTTGTTGATTATTTCGCTAATAACTTCGGATTAATTTCAATTGCATTAGCGGAAGTAGTTACGATAGGACTCATTCTACGCCGTTTACCAGTTTATCAAAATCACGCAAACTTCGTATCTGATATTAAGTTAGGGACATTTTGGAGAGTCAGTTTACTCGTTATTACCCCGCTTATGTTAGGGTACATGTTAATTGATGGGACAATCCAAAATATTAAAAAGAACTACGGAGATTATCCAACGGAGTTTGTCGTAACATATGGTTGGTCAATTGCAGCAGCATTCCTTATCGTTGCGCTAATCATTAGTCTAAAGAAATGGAATGCACAAATACATTCAGATTCTGCTAAGCTTGAAAAAGAATGGAAAGATCGGGGTGTTTCATAATGAGCGGATCAGCGATTATGATGATGGTTATTGGTATAGTAGTCATTTGGGGAGGACTCGCATTAAGTATTGCAAATTTATTTAAGAAAAAGGCATAAACTAAAAAACATCTGTACCGAAACGGTACAGATGTTTTTTTATGAAAAAATTGTATTAGAAAAAAATTCAATAACCATACTACAACTACGAGGAAGAGTGAAGAGGTGAATGGAAATTGGAACAAACAATTTATATTAAAATGCGTAATCGATTAAAAGTTTCGCCTACGTATGAAGTGAAGCTGGGTGATGTTGCTCAACTTGCGGGAGATGCTCTGGTAGTTCAGTCGTTACAGGATGAGGTAATTTACAAAATAACAGTGCATGATAAGACGCATGTCGTAATTGATGTTATGAAAATAATTGAGATCATTAGGCAAAAAGCGGCTCATATACAAATTAATTTACTCGGTTCTGGACAAACTCTTGTTGAAATTATATATGAAAAAAAGAAAGTACATCCAATTTTCTTCGGACTTGTATGGTTGTTACTTTTCATTGGAGCGGCCCTTGCGATCATTTATTTCCATGAAGATGTAAGCATGCAACAAG
Organism: Bacillus thuringiensis; assembly: GCF_022095615.2. Lineage (NCBI taxonomy): Bacteria > Bacillati > Bacillota > Bacilli > Caryophanales > Bacillaceae > Bacillus > Bacillus thuringiensis. Next base: position 3,857,927 of record NZ_CP155559.1, on the reverse strand, counting down.
TGCACCAACGGTTATATTACATGATTACGGGAGAATTTAAGGCACAACCACTTTTATTTCAAATTCCTTATTCATTAGGTCTTGGGTTAGGTATGGTCTTATTTTTTAATCATGTATTTCAAAAGCGAATTAATGAAGAGCCGAGTCCGTTAGAAGTGGAGATGTTCCAATACCAGCAGTCACTTGACCAATATGTAATTGTTCATGAAAACAAGGACAATATGAAACAACTTGCCGATGATTGAGTCTGGGCTTGTTATTTTAATTGGTTTAGCGGGAGGGATTGCAGTAGGTAGCGGGTATGTCGCATTTTTAGCTGTACTTGGTATAATCCCTCGTCTAGCTCAATTAACGAGAAGTGGAAAGCACATTCAATATTTTGAGTGGGCAGTTATTGCAGGTACGTTAACAGGGGCTTGGTGTAGTTTGAAAAACATTACATTTCAAACGTCGCAATATTGGCTTGTTATATTAGGAATATTTTGTGGCACATTCGTTGGAATGCTTGCAGCCGCATTAACAGAAGTGTTAAATGTTTTACCTATTTTAGCGAAACGAATAGGGGTAGAGGGGAAAATTGTTGTTTTACTCGTTGCTCTTGTACTTGGCAAAGTAATAGGCTCGTTGTTTCACTGGATTTATTTCGTAAAGTAGGAGGCAATATATAAATGACAGGGCGAAAACTAAAGGATGATTACATAAATAAAGTGAAGGAGTACCATCCGAAACCAAATTATTTCTTAAATTGTGTTAAGGCATTTCTTGTAGGTGGACTCATTTGTACTGTCGGAGAAGTATTGATGAAATTTTATATACATTATTTTCATTTCAGTGAACAAGAAGCAGGAAATCCGACAGTTGCAACGCTTGTATTATTATCGGCGATTTTAACAGGTTGTGGTGTATATGATAAAATCGGTCAATTTGCTGGAGCGGGATCGGCCGTACCTGTTACGGGATTTGCGAATTCTATGGCGAGCGCTGCGCTAGAACATAAGAGTGAAGGAATTGTACTCGGGGTTGCTACAAATATGTTCAAGCTGGCGGGAAGTGTTATCGTTTTTGGGGTCGTTGGTGCATACATTATTGGGTTAATAAGATATACTTTTAACATTTTTATGTCTTAAAGGAGGGGCTAGTATGAGGTTGACCGGAAAACAAACGTGGGTATTTCAAAATGATATTTATGTGAATGCAACCGGTACTGCTGTCGGTCCAAAAGAAGCTGAAGGCCCTCTTGGAAAGGATTTTGATATTTCATACGATGATTTACATTGCGGAGAGGAAAATTGGGAACTTGCTGAACGAAGATTAATGTCAGATTCAATTCAACAAGTCTTGCAAAAAGGAAATGTAAAAACATCACAAATTGATCTCTTTTTAGCGGGTGATTTATTGAATCAAACAGTGACAGCAAATTATGTTGCGCGTAAGTGGGGGATTCCCTTTTTAGGGATGTTTAGCGCTTGTGCAACCTCGATGGAGACTTTAGCGGTTGGATCAGCCTTTATAGATGGTGGATTCGCAAATCGTGTTTTAGCGACGGTAAGTAGTCATAATGCGACGGCCGAAAGACAGTTCCGTTATCCAACAGAGTATGGGGGACAAAAACCAGGAACAGCAAATTCCACTGTTACAGGTGCGGGATCCATATTAATTAGTAAAGAAAAAAGTGCCATTAAAATTACGGCAGCTACGATTGGAACAGTGCAAGATTTAGGGATAGCAAATCCTTTAGATATGGGGTCGGCGATGGCACCTGCTGCTGCTCACACAATTCAACAACATTTTGAAGATTTGAAGAGAAGTGCAGCAGATTATGATTTGATTGTTACCGGTGATTTATCAGCTATTGGAACACCAATCGCGAAACAACTGTTACTGGAAGAAGGTTATGATCTTGGGCATATATATAATGATTGCGGATTAATGATCTATAATTCCGATCAAGAAGAAGTATTTGCAGGTGGTAGTGGCTGTGCTTGTTCAGCTGTTGTCACATATGGTCATTTATTAAGCGAGATGCAAAAAGGGAATTTACAACGAATTTTTGTCGTTGCTACTGGTGCATTATTAAGCCCGATGATGATGCAGCAGAAAGAAACCATTCCAACAATTGCACATGGTGTCGTATTTGAGAGAGTGAGGGGAGAGTGAATTGTGGATTTTATATATGCATTTCTTGTAGGAGGCGCCATTTGTGTAATTGGACAGGTATTGTTAGATTTCGCAAAGTTAACACCAGCCCATTTAATGGCTACCTTTGTAGTTATAGGAGCAGTTTTAGATGGATTCGGATTGTACGATAAGCTTATAAAGTTTGCTGGTGCTGGTGCGACAGTTCCTATTACAAGTTTTGGACATTCACTATTACATGGGGCAATGCATGCGGCAGAAAAACACGGATATATAGGGATTGGTATGGGTATGTTTAGTTTAACGTCTGCAGGCATTTCTGCAGCGATATTATTTTCATTTTTTGTAGCACTTATATGTAAACCGAAAGGATAAATCAAATGAGACGAAGGGTTGTTTTGGTCACAGATGGAGATGAATATGCAAAGCGAACAATTGAGCTTTTAACGAAGGAATTTGGGGGAAGGTGTATTTCAGCATCACAAAGTAATCCAACCAAATTGACAGGGAAGAAAGTTGTTGAGCTTATTATGCAAACGCCATATGACCCTGTATTTGTCATGTTTGATGACAGTGGATTTATTGGAGAAGGATCTGGTGAAAAAGCTTTAAAATATGTAGCCACACATAAACAAATTGATGTACTGGGGATTTTGGCAGTGGCGTCTAATACACATCATTGGGAATGGGCACGTGTAGATGTAAGTGTAGATCGGAACGGGAATTTAACCGAATACGGTGTTGATAAATTTGGACTTCCAGATGGTGAAATTGGCAGAATTAGCGGCGATACAATTTATTGTTTAGATGGTCTGAATGTTCCTGTCATTGTGGGAGTGGGTGATATTGGTAAGATGTGTGGAAATGACGAATGGGAGAGAGGATCACCTATTACTAGAAAAGCAATTCAATTAATTTTGGAAAGGAGTGGATTTTATGACGAAGCCTAAAAAAGTGGATATCCCTATTTCATCTTTCATAAGTGATAATGAAAATTACTTAAAGCAAACAGCTGGACTGGGTGTTACATACGATGTTGGCATTCGTAAATTTCAAATTTTAAATAAAGAAATTGGTGTGTTATTTGTAAACGGACTTTGTGATACGAATTATATTATCCCTATTTTAGAAGAAGCGGTGGATACAAATGAAATAAGGGATGTAGAAGAAGATACAGTGAAGCTATTAGAGAATCGTTTAATTCATCAACAAGTAAGTAAAGTGAAAACGATGGATGAGGTAATGCTCCAAGTATTATCAGGACTCATCATTATATTTGTGGAAGGTGAAACGGAAGCGTTCGCAATAGATGTTCGTAGTTATCCAGGCCGGACGCCGACAGAACCAGATACAGAAAAGGTAGTACGTGGTGCAAGGGATGGATTTGTTGAAAATATCGTTGTAAATACAGCGTTAATCCGTAGAAGGATACGTGACCCACGTCTTCGAAATGAAATGATTCGAGTAGGAGATAGATCGCAAACGGATATTTGTATTACATATGTACAAGATGTTGCAAATCCGGATTTAGTTAAGATTATAAAACAAGAATTAAATAACATCGATGTCGATGGAATTACGATGGCGGATAAAACAGTGGAAGAATTTGTTGTAAAGCAAAGCTATAATCCATTCCCGCTTATTCGGTATACAGAAAGACCGGATGTGGCGGCGAATCATATATTAGAAGGACATGTGTTAGTACTAGTTGATACATCACCAAGTGCTATGATTACTCCAACAACATATTTCCACCATTTACAGCATGCAGAAGAGTTTAGACAAAATCCGGCTGTCGGTACATTTTTACGCTGGGTACGCTTTTTAGGTGTCTTATTCTCCTTGTTTTTACTACCATTTTGGTTAGTGTTTGTATTTGATCCAACTCTTTTACCAGAAAATCTTGCTTTCATTGGGCCGAATAAGATGACGCATTTACCAATTTTATTACAAGTGTTGATGGCCGAAATCGGACTTGAGTTTTTAAGGATGGCAGCCATTCATACTCCAACGCCGTTATCGTCTGCTGCAGGACTAATTTCCGCCATATTAATTGGTCAAATAGCAATCGATGTAGGTTTGTTTGTACCAGAAGTTATTTTGTATGTAGCAGTTTCTATGATCGGTGCATATGCAACACCGAGTTATGAATTAGGACTCGGAAATAAGATTGGAAAATTATTTGTTATTATTTTAACCGGTCTCTTCCATGAGATGGGATTTGTAATAGGTATGACGATATTGCTTTTATTTTTAACATCGATAAAAAGTTTACAAACACCATACTTATGGCCATTTCTACCATTTGATTGGGGAGCTTTAACAAAGATTTTAATCCGCCCAACAATGTCTAGTTTAAAAGTGCGCCCAAGTATTGTAAGACCTCAAGATGTAAGAAGGCAAAAATAAGCAGGATTAATCTCCTGCTTATTTTTTTATCGAAAAATTTATTGTTTTTTAACAAAAATCAAACATTTTTTGTGTACACTTAGAGTAGATATTGTGTATGGAAGGGGAAGAGGACATGATTAAATTATTTGTAAGTGATTTAGATGATACGCTCGTTTACAATGTGAATCATATGCAAAAAGAAGATGAACGTGCAATTTGTTGGTTAGCTGAAAAAGGGACAAATATTTGTTTTGCCTCTGGCCGCTTTACTCATCGAATTGATGAAGTCGTAAATAGGTTTGCATTCCCGTATTACACAACTAGTTTAAATGGAGCGATGATGTTACTGCCGGATGGAAAAATATTTCATGAATCAAGTTTTGAAGATGGGATTGCCCAGGAAATATATCGATATATCCATAAAAAGGGACTAGCAGATATTGTTTGTGCAAATGAGCAACGGTATACAAAAAGAAAGAATGAACATCATTATAATTTTGAAACGTATATGGGCGTACATATTGCTGAGATAGAAGCATTGGAAGAGGAATTTGGTAAGACTGTACATCCTGCGAAATTGTTTGTTTTTGGAGAAGAAGAGACAATTGCAGCATTAGATCAAGAGTTACGAGATGCATTTCAGAGCGAAGCAGAAGTTTTTATGTCTGGTAAACGCTATGTTGACATTATGCCAAGGGGAGTAAGTAAAGGGAGTGCTTTAAGGCGGCTAATGGAACATTTGCAAATTGAAGCAAATGAAGTTGCATGCATTGGGGATTCTTTCAATGATATTTCTATGTTTGAAGTAACCCCGCATTCATTTACTCTTCATCATGCTCATCCATATGTGAAGGAGAAGGCAAATCATATTGTTCGTTCGGTTGAAGAAGCTGTTATGAAATTGCCGTTACTCGTATAAAAAAAAGAAGCTCGTCACTGACGAGCTTCTTTTTATTTGAATAACGATTTAACAAAATCAATGATACTTGAGAAGAAATCTTTCACTTTATCTAGGAATCCTTGCCCTTCTTCAGATCCTAAAAAGGCAGAAACGTGTTCTTTTGCTTTATTTAACTGACTGCCAACTTGATTCCAATCGATATTAAGATTTTTCATTTTATCAAATAGCGCAACTAAGTTATCTAACTGTTCATCCGTTAATGTAATACCAAGTTGATCCGCAATTTTTTTAATTAATGAACGTAAATCTTCAGTCGTTTTTGGCTGTTCTTTGGCAATTTCTTCTTTAATTTTTGCAACAAGTTGAACTGCTTTTTCTTCACCAATTTTATCGCCGAGTTGGGCTGTTTGCACCATTTCTTCATTGGCTACTTTTTTTACTTCCTCAGGAATTGCTTTGTTCGATGTTGTTTCATAAGCTTTCATTAAACCGGTTAAAGCAGCAGTTCCTGAAACTTTAAATGGTGCAGTAATTTGAATTTCTGCATCTTTCACACCTGCTGTAATAAGTGCGTTTGTGTACATTGCATCTGTTATCGAATTAATGTTTTTTGAACGTACAATGAGGCCAGACCCTGGCTTTGTGTATGTAATCATAGAAGAGGAAATTGCTCTCGTACCAATTTGCGCTTTTGGAACAATTCCTTCTAGAAATTTATGTTCTTCCGCATTAGACACAGTAATGATTGTAGCATCTTTTGGTGCTTTCATTTCTTTTAACAGATCTTGTTTTTGTTGTTCAGACAAGTTTTCTCCTAGTGTAACAATTGATTCTCCTTCGATGATGTCTGCAAACGAAGCTGTTGGCATCATAAATACCGTTACAGCTAATAGCAGAGCTAGTAATTTCGTTTTCACGAAAAATCGCTCCCTTTCTCTTTCTAAAATTTTCGGGCAACACAGTTATTATAGTATATATTTTTTATTTGTCACCTAGCTTTTTCCACATTTCAAAAAAGAAGTATGTAGATTGTCGGATTCTTTTTGTTTCTAGTCATGAATGTGGTAATATAGTGCTGAGATAGTTGAAAGGAGACATATACGTATGAAAACTTTAGGATACATATTAATGGAAAATGGTGAAAAAATCGATTTAGAATTTTTCCCAGAAGAGGCACCAAAAACAGTAGAAAACTTTAAAAAACTAGCAGAGCAAGGATTTTATGATGGTGTGACATTCCACCGCGTTATTCCTGGCTTCGTAAGCCAAGGTGGAGACCCGACAGGAACAGGTGCAGGTGGCCCAGGCTACTCTATCCCATGTGAAACTGATGGAAATCCTCATAGACACCTTGTAGGATCACTTTCTATGGCTCATGCTGGCCGTAACACAGGCGGTAGCCAATTCTTTGTTGTTCATGAGCCACAACCGCATTTAGATGGTGTACATACTGTATTCGGTAAAGCAACAAGCGGTATTGAAACAGTATTAAACATGCGTCAAGGCGATGTAATGAAAGAAGTTAAAGTTTGGGAAGAATAAGTTAATGGGAAAAGAGAGCTATTGCTCTCTTTTTTGTTTTTAGTAGGAATGGGTATTTCGGTTACAGTACATGATACAAGTAGTACTGTTTTTGTAGTGAAAATATGTCGCTTATGAGAACAAAATTTTAACAAATTACATAGAATACATTAGATTACATGTTTCAATAAATATTTTTTATTACATTAATTTTGCTAGAATTCATTTGCTCTCAGGTGATGAATATTGAAGTGATAATGAGCGATGGATGTTTTTTTTCGCTTTCATATAACAACGTTTCTCCTTCTATCTACTTAGAAAAAATAGTACTGAAACATATATTTGACTTTCTTCTTTTCGCTTTGTATGATTATCAAGTTGTTTTAAGCCCTTCTCACTCTGTTGAAAATATTGTAAAATGAATGTGATATGAAAAGAGTGGTTGAGGGGATTAATAGTTTGTAACTTTTGTAAGAAGGGATAAGGGTTATGTTAATTCGTTTTAAAAAAAGTTATGAAAAGATTGCAATGGGGCTTCTTTCATTTATGCCAACGGAAAAAGATGTGAAAACATTACAATTGACTATGAAAGATTATGAAGCAAAGGATGATTGGCAATTGTATTTGTGGAAACAAAACGAAGATTTTGTTGGGATAATGGGGATTGTAAAAAAAGAGAATCAAGTTTTGGAAATTCAGCATTTGAGTGTGAACCCATCTCACCGTCATATGGGTATTGGGACGAAGATGGTACAAGAGTTAAAGAGTAAATTTCTTGAATTTACAATTTGCGGAAATGAGCAAACAGCAAGTTTTTGCAAAAAGTGTAAAGGGCTTGAACAGAATATACATTCATGAAAGCAGAGATAAGTAGTTTTTTATCTCTGCTTTCTTTTTTGTAATTGTTCGTTTCGTTCAGTAATGACTTCTGTTCGATCACGTAATGTGTGCTTATGTATTATATATTCATTAGAAGTAGCATTCACGTCTTTCCAAGGGAGGTTTTGTTTCTGACATAATTCCATGCAGTGCTTTTCTAATGCTGTATCAGATAATGGTAAAAATAACGGTGTAAAACCTTCTTCTTTCTGTATAGATTGTAATCTTTCCTTGAGTAAGAATAGAAGTTGTGTGGCATTTATTCCTAAACGTAGTAAAGGTGTACTGTTTTTTTCTAAAATCGTTATGGCGCTTTTCATCATCTTTTCTGCGCCATTCCAGTTAGAGCGTCTTTGATGGTATAAAGAAACTGCAATTTGAATGAGACCGACTAAATAATGATCACGATCTCCTTTTGGTTTTTCCTTCCAATATTCTTCCAGTATTTCGTGACATTCAAAATAATCGTAATCTCCATGAAAATGAATTAAAAATTGTATGTATTCGGTAGGATACATGTTCTTCACCCCTGTTTAACGGTTATAAATACAAGTGTATCATAGAAATATGAACAATAAACGACTAGGGAATTTTCCCTAGTCGTTATTGTTCATATTAGCAGAAGCAAGCTGCCCCTACAATAATTAGTAAAATAAACAATACAACAAGTAATGCGAACCCACCGCTAAAACCGCAATCAACGTGACCCATAGTTTTTTGACCTCCTACATTGTTCTTACTACACTGTTATCATATGAAGCCGTGGGCATGATGACATAGGCATCGGTCTATTTTTAATTAAATTTCTTAAAAAGGTTGGATAGAACATGAGTATGCTCTATACTTATGTTGTTATAGAAAAAATGTGGTGGGATGCTTTGTGCAGTATAATTTTAAAGTAGAGGCTTTTGAAGGGCCTTTAGATTTATTGTTACATTTAATACATCGTTATGAAATTGACATATATAATATTCCTGTAGCGGAAATTACAGAGCAATATTTATCTTATGTTCATACGATGAAAGAACTACAATTAGATGTTGCAAGTGAGTATTTAGTAATGGCTGCGACTTTATTACAAATTAAAAGTAAAATGTTGTTGCCGAAACATGAAGAAGATGTACTTGATAACGGTGATGACTTTATAGATGACCCTCGTCAAGAATTGATGGAGAGGTTAATTGAATATAAGAAATATAAGCAAGTTGCTACTGAGCTAAAAGAAAGAGAACTAGAAAGAGCACAGCTATATACACGTCCGCCAATTGATTTTACATCATTGCAACAAGAAGAGGAGACAAACTTGCCTCTTGATGTTACGTTATATGATATGCTAGCGGCATTTCAAAAATTAATGCGCCGTAAAAAAGCAAAGAAACCTGTAACAACACGTATTACTCGTCAAGAAATACCAATTTCACAGCGCATGACTGATATTTTAAAGCAGTTAGAAATACAAGGTGGTCGTCAAAGTTTTTATGATTTGTTTGTTGATGATGAACGGGAAATAATGGTTGTAACATTTTTAGCGGTTCTTGAGCTTATGAAAAATCAACAAATTATAATTGAACAAGAACATAATTTTGATGAAATTTTCGTATCAAGCTCTACTAAATCTGCATAGAGTTAGTATGGTAAATGGGATAGAAATAGCTATATCTCATGCTAGGTTTGAATGTATCGTTTGGAACAAGAGAAAAAATATTGAACCGAACGCATGAATTGTGATTCGGTTTTTTGATGTGTATTTTTATGGAGAAAATAGGAGGAAGGAGCTCGTAAAATGGATAGAACAGAACAGAAATCAATCATTGAAGGGCTTTTATTTGTGTCTGGTGATGAAGGGATTTATCCAGAACAAATAGCGAAAGTCCTTGAAATTGAAGGAAATGAAGTAATCGATATTTTAGAAGAAATGCAAAAAGAATGTGAAGGTGCACACCGCGGTTTGCAAATTGTACAGTATGCAAAAGTATATCGTTTTGCTACAAAGAAAGAACATGCTTCGTACTATCAAAAATTAATAGATATCCCAACAGCTGCTTCACTCTCTCAGGCTGCTCTAGAAACGTTAGCGATTGTGGCATATCGTCAACCGATTACAAGGACTGAAATGGAAGAGATTAGAGGGGTAAAAACCGATAAGGCGTTACAGACGTTAGTTTCACACTTACTTATAAAAGAAATGGGAAGAGCAGAAGGGCCAGGGCGTCCTATTTTATATGGAACAACGAAAGAATTTTTGGATACATTTGGACTGAAAACATTAGATGATTTACCGGCACTTTCTGAAGAGAATGAACAAATGAATGAAGCAGATTTATTCTTTGGTTCTTTACAGGAGATATCGAAATAAAAGCTTAGCATTTTGCTAAGCTTTTTTTGTATATCAATTATATACCGTGCCATACTAATTGAAAAAGGAGACGAGTTATGAGAGGTATACGAAGTATTTTATTATTAGTTTCTGTTTTGTTATGCTTTTCTTTAAATAGTGCATCGGCCAAAAGATATATGATGTCTATTCATACCACGTCTCCTTTACATATGCAGCGGCAACATTTTGGTAAAATGAAAGTGAGTTTTTTAAAAGTTGGGCAAGGTGATGCGACACTTATTACATTGCCCAATGGACAAACGATGTTAATTGATGGGGGACCTTACGAAGCCGGAGAGGTTATCATTCAAAAACTAATCGAAAAAGGGATTAACCATTTAGATGCTATCGTCAGTACTCATCCTGATATGGATCATATAGGAGGGCTGATTCCGATTGTAGAACAAATGCCAGTATCACTTATATTAGATAGTGGAAAAACATATAGTTCTTTTACTTATCACACGTATCGGAATCATATTAAAAAAAGAGGAATTCCTTTCGTCTCTGTAAAAGAGGGACAATACATACCGTTAGATCCGCATGTTTCCATACAAGTATTAAATAATGGGAAATCAAAAGATGAAAATAATGAATCTTCAATTGTATTAAAGATTCGGTATGGAAAGGCGGATTTTTTGCTAATGGGTGATGCTGATGTGCGAACGGAAACTGAAATATTAAAGCGATTTGATGTACATGCAGATGTGTTAAAGGTGGGACATCATGGCTCATATACTTCAACAAGTGAAGTGTTTATAAAGAACGTAGAGCCACAGTTCGCAATTCTTTCATATGGAAGCAAAAATCCGTATGGACATCCGCACCAAAGTGTAATGAGACGATTAAAACAGCATGGTATAATGATATATGGGACAAATAAACGTACAGTAGAAATGGAAACAGACGGCGAGCATATTACAGTAGGTACTAGTGGATTAATGCCATTACTTAAATGAGTGATAGGATACGAAGATATTCTCCCTTTTTGGAAAACTGAATAACATATATTATAATTGCGAGAGACGCAATAAGTGTCCTTTTTGTTAAACAAAAAGGAAATTTTATTCGAATGTCTAGACAACTACTCGTGCATATATTAAGATGGAATTAGGCGAATAAGGTAATAATAACAAGTAGGTATTTCATGGGAAAGGATCGATGAAAATGAAAACGCAAGTTGTCATCAATGCCAAAATTTATACAGGTCAAGAAGTAGTGGAAAACGGATTTATTCGTTACGCAGAAACAATTAAAGAAATTGGTTTGATGGCTCAATATGTATCACAAGAAAATGAAGCGGTTTTAGATGCGGCAGGGAAGATTGTGATTCCAGGTATGATTGATGTTCATATTCATGGTGGATACGATATTGATGCGATGGATGCAAATAGCGATGGATTAGTAACTCTAGGTAAAGAAATGTTAAAAGAAGGAGTTACAACTTACTTCCCAACAACAATGACACAAGCTCCAGAAGCAATCGAAGCAGCACTACATGCTGCGAAGGAAGCGAAAGAAAAAGGAGCACATTTCGAATATATTCACTTAGAAGGACCGTATGTTTCAAAAAAACGTGCAGGTGCACAACCACTTGAACATATTGTTCCTGCGAATATTGAACAATTTAAACAATGGCAGGAAGCAAGCGGGCATCTAATTAAATTAGTAACATATGCGCCTGAAGAAGAAGGTGCGTTAGAGTTTGAGCAGTATCTTGCTGAAACTGGTGTTGTCGGCACAATGGGACATACAGATGCAATTGATGCGCAACTAAAAAATAGAAACATTACACATGCAACGCATTTATACAATCAAATGCGTGGATTACATCACCGTGAACCAGGAGTTGTGGGTCATGTGTTATTAAATCCAGATGTAATGGTTGAAGTAATTACAGATGGTATTCACATTCACCCTGATATGGTGAAATTAGCATATAAATTAAAAGGACCGAAAAAAGTAAGTGTTATTACTGACGCAATGCGTGCAAAAGGTCTTGAAGATGGATTATATGAGCTTGGCGGACAGCCAGTACATGTAAGAGACGGTAGTGCTCGATTAGAAGATGGAACGTTAGCTGGTAGTATTCTAAAAATGGATCAAGCTTTCCGAAATGTAATTGAATTTACAGGTTGTTCAATCGAAGATGCAGTACTGATGACATCAGTTAACCAAGCAGAAGAGTTTGGATTAAATCATAAAGGTGCATTAGCGGTAGGAAAAGATGCAGACTTTGTTGTGATGAATGAAGATTTACATGTATATGATACGGTTCGTTTAGGAATTCATATGAAGGAAGGGAAGTAATTAAATGAATATTCTTGTTGTAAAAACTCCAGAAGAACTAGCAGAAGCAGGTTATAAATTAATTGAAGAAGTTGTAAAAACAAAAGAAAATCCAACATTAGGAATGGCTACAGGAAGCTCTCCATTAGGTATTTATGCAGAAATGCGAAAAAATAAACTTGATACAAGCCGTGTAACCACTGTAAACTTAGATGAGTACGTAAATTTACCACATGAAGATAAAAACAGCTATCACTATTTCATGCAAGAACAGTTGTTTGATCATCTTCCATTTAAACAAACTTATGTACCAAACGGGATGGCAAGTGATTTAGAGGAAGAGTGCAAACGTTACGAGGGCATTCTAGCTGCTAACCCAGTTGACCTACAGATTCTTGGAATCGGTGAAAACGGTCACATCGGATTTAACGAGCCAGGAACACCGTTTAATTCTCCAACAAACATTGTTGAATTAACAGAATCTACACGCCAAGCAAACCTTCGCTTCTTCGAAAAAGAAGAAGATGTGCCAACTCATGCGATTACAATGGGAATTGGAAGCATTATGAAAGCGAAACAAGTTCTACTTGTTGCTATGGGTTCTAAAAAGGCAGAAGCTCTTAAAGAATTATTGCAAGGTGAGTATAGTGAAGCGTGTCCTGCTACAGTTTTACAACGTCATCCGAATGTAACCGTAATTGCTGATCAAGAAGCTCTATCTTTATGCAGTGAGGCGATTGCTGATGAACATCGACAAGTATTCACCATTTCCGATCTATTATCAGATTCAAGAGTGGGTGAAACAGCTAATTGAGGACGGCGAATGGAAGCCGGGAGATAAAATCCCATCTGAGAATGAACTTTGCGATAAGTTCGAAGTGAGTCGTATGACAATCAGACAGGCGATTAATAATTTAGTGGAACAAGGCTATTTATATCGGAAACGTGGAATCGGTACGTTTGTCCAACTTCCGAAAGTGGAACAAAAATTGCAAGGAATGACGGGATTCACAGAAGATATGATTTCTCGTGGAATGAACCCAAGTAGTCAATTACTTAGTTTCCGCCTAGTTCCAGCTACTGCGAAAATAGCAGACAGGTTGAGAATACAGGAGGGAGAGTCGGTTTATGAAGTTAGGCGTATTCGCTTAGCTGATGATGAACCGATTGCTTTTGAGACGACATATTTGTCGCCAGCTCTTGTAAAAGATATTAACGAAGAAATATTGCAACAATCTTTATATGAACATTTAGAGAAAAAACTGGGCTTTAAACTTGTTAGCGCTACTCAATCAATTGAAGCTTCAATTGCAACGGATAATGAAGCTGAACATCTGCATATTCCTAAAAAGGCGCCAGTGCTTGTAATGCGTCAATGGTCATATTCAGAAGGTGAAGTACCGTTAGAGTATGTGAAATGTATTTATCGCGGGGATCGTTATAAGTTTATTACAAACATCGCACGTAACAAATAATATATTTCAGTTTGTGAAGTACAGTTAATGTCAAATTGTTTAACATGTAAAGAAATAAAAATACGACTCATCCTTACAAGGAGTGAGTCGTATTTTTATTATGAGCAATTACGTGGTTAACAGCATCTTTAACTGTATTTACTACATAGTGAGCGTGTTCTTTTACTGCTTCATCTGCTTGAGACATAGCAAAACTGTGAGGAGTTAAAGAAAACATTGGGATATCATTATAAGAATCCCCTATGCAAGCAACTTCCTCTGGTTGTATTTGAAACTCTTCTAATAAAACAGAAATAGCAGCCCCTTTACTAATATTAGGTGGCATTACATCTAAACATTGTTCTGCTGAAATGAATGTACTAACTTTTCCATGGAATTGTTCATCAATTTTTTTCTGAAGGAGTTGTAAGCTTTCCTTTGTTCCACCGACAGAGATTTTATTTGGGAAAATTGTATCATCAATTTTCTGTAATAGATGAGGTTCTTCAACAGAAGTCATTGTTACTTCTTGTTCAAGCTCATGAATAAACGGTGTTTTCTCTTCAATGTAATAATTATGCTCATCACTTACATAACGAAAATAAGGATCTTCATTTGTCATTGCTAACAGGTCAGGTAGAATACTCGAATCGAATGTTGCGGATAATAGTTGCTTGTTTTCATGTGTGTACACGAAAACACCATTTACACTAATACGATGGAAATTTGTATTTACAGCTTTCATTAAGTCTGCAATTTCATTATCAAGTCGGCCAGAAGCGAAACAAAGAATAACATTTTGCTCAGCAAGACTACGAAGTGCAACAATATCCTGTTCGTCAATTAATCCTCCGTGTTGCATCATTGTACCATCGATATCACTTACAAACATTTTAATCATGTTGTTATCCCCTTTCTATGTACAGTTGCTCTTACATTATACGCATCATATATAAACATGTCTAAAAAATGAATTTTTATGAAATGGTAGATGTTTTACATTGACGACAAAGAAGAATATTCTGTAACATAAAAGCAGGCTATTTAAGTACGAGGGTGGTGTTATATGAGTAATTATCTAGAAATTAAAAAAGTTTTAAATAATAATGTCATCATTGCTAGCCATCCTGAACACGAGGAAGTAGTAGTGATTGGTAAAGGAATTGGATTTGGGAAAAAAGCGAAAGACGTATTGGAGCAAGAACAAATTGAAAAAATGTTTGTTTTAAAAAATGAACGTGATCGTGAACAATACAAACTGTTAGTGCCGCACGTGAGTGAAAAATTAATTGAATTAATGAATGATATTATGTTCTACATTCAAGAAAAAGCAAAATCACCATTGAATGAACATATTCATATCGCTTTAACAGATCATATTTCTTTTGCGATTAAGAGATTAAAACAAGGACTTACAATTGATAATCCTTTTTTAGTTGAAACGAAAATGCTCTATCCAGAGGAATATGAAATTGCTGAAGGTGTTGTAGACCTTTTAAACTCTCGTTTGCAAATTACATTGCCAGAAGGAGAAATTGGGTTTATTGCACTCCATATTTACAGTTCACTTACAAATTCAGATTTATCTTCGGTTAATCAAAACTCCCGTCTCATTGCACAGCTTGTGTCTTTAATTGAGACAAACTTACAAATTACATTAGACCAAGAAAGCATCCACTATTTACGCCTAATCCGTCATTTGCAATATGCTATTGAACGGGTGAAAAAAGAGGAAAAAGTAGAGGAATCACAAAGTTTTGCTGATTTATTAAAGGCGGAATATCCTGTCTGTTATAATTTAGCTTGGAAGCTAGTTAAGGTCATGCAAAAAGAATTGCAACTTCCTGTGTATGAAGCAGAGAGCATATATTTAACGATGCACCTGCAGCGCTTAGTGAAAGCAGAGCATGTGTAAAAAGACATATATTTTTGTCTAAAATGAAAACGTTAAAAAAAATGATTGAATCGCTTACAATAGTTATGTATAATAACTATTGCAAAGTTATACAAATTTCGACAAACACATTAAGGTAAGTAAAGAAAACGTTTGCCTTAATTATAGTGAACTTATACGTAAACCTATTTTTGACACGTGTTACTGATTCGATCAGGCATGAGTGGAGAAAAGTAAGGAATGTAAGCTAGAGAAAGGGATATACTACCCTTTGTATAGCTATCGTTCTATCTTTTTTTCCTCATGTCTTTTTGGCGTTTGTCGGAAGGTATCAATATAGATAAGAGAGGAAGGGTTTCCATGTTTAAGAAGATCTTTGGTGTTCTTCAAAAAGTCGGAAAAGCGTTAATGCTTCCAGTAGCGATTTTACCGGCAGCAGGTATTTTACTTGGATTTGGTAATGCATTTCAAAATCCACAGTTAACAAATGTTATTCCTGCTTTAAAAGCAGATTGGTTCGTAATGGTAGCAAAAATTATGGAACAATCTGGTGATATTATTTTCGCTAACCTTGCATTATTATTCGCAGTTGGGGTAGCAATTGGTTTAGCTGGTGGAGATGGAGTAGCTGGTTTAGCAGCATTCGTCGGCTACTTAATTATGAACAAAACGATGAGTGTGTTCTTAGAAGTAGATAAGCTAGTGAAAGTAACAAGTTCTGGAGCAGATCCAGTAAAAATTGGATTTGCTGATCCAGCATATGCAAATGTATTAGGAATTCCAACGCTACAAACGGGAGTGTTTGGTGGTATTATCGTCGGTATAGTAGCCGCGTATTGCTACAATAAATACTTCAACATTGAATTACCATCATACTTAGGTTTCTTCGCAGGTAAGCGTTTCGTACCGATCGCAACTGCAACATTCTCTTTAGTAGTAGGTATAATCATGTGTTTCATTTGGCCATACATTCAAGGTGGCTTAAATACGTTCTCACATCAAATGATTGATGCAAATAGAACATTAGCAGCATTCATATTCGGTTTAATTGAACGTTCATTAATTCCATTTGGATTACATCACATTTTCTATTCACCGTTCTGGTTCGAATTCGGTCAGTATACAAATGCAGCTGGCGAATTAATCCGTGGTGACCAAAAAATCTTTATGGCACAGTTAAAAGACGGTGTAGAATTAACAGCAGGTACATTTACAACTGGTAAGTATCCGTTCATGATGTTCGGTCTTCCAGCAGCAGCATTAGCAATGTACCATGAAGCACGTCCTGAAAATAAAAAATTAGCAGCTGGTATTTTAGGCTCTGCTGCATTAACATCTTTCTTAACAGGTATTACAGAACCACTTGAATTTTCATTCTTATTCGTAGCACCAGTACTATTTGGAATTCACGCAGTATTTGCTGGTCTATCATTTATGACAATGCAAATTTTAGGTGTTAAAATTGGTATGACATTCTCTGGTGGTTTAATCGACTTTATGTTATTCGGTGTACTACCAGGCCGTACAGCATGGTGGTGGGTAATTATTGTTGGTCTTGTACTAGCAGTTATTTACTACTTCGGATTCCGCTTTGCAATCCGTAAATGGGATTTAAAAACACCTGGTCGTGAAGTAGCAAATGCGAATGACGGTGCAGGGAAAGCAGAAGCTGGTGAACTTCCTCGTGAAGTATTAGTGGCACTTGGTGGTAAAGAAAACATTGCTTCTTTAGACGCTTGTATTACTCGTTTACGTGTTCAAGTTAACGAACAAAAGAATGTAAACAAAGATCGCTTAAAAGAGCTTGGAGCGGCTGGTGTACTTGAAGTTGGAAATAACATTCAAGCTATTTTCGGACCGAAATCTGACACATTAAAATCACAAATTCATGATATTATGTCAGGTCGTACACCTCATGTTGAAAAAGAAGAGCCTGTAAAAGTAGAAGAAGCTCCTCAGCAAGTTGATGAAAACGAAACAATCGTATCACCAATTGAAGGGAAAATCTTACCGATTACAGAAGTACCTGATCAAGTATTCTCAGGAAAAATGATGGGAGACGGATTTGCAATCGAGCCAACAGAAGGAACAGTAGTTTCTCCAGTTAACGGTGAAATCGTCAACGTATTCCCTACAAAGCATGCGATTGGTATTCAATCTGAAGGCGGAAAAGAAATTTTAATCCACTTCGGTATTGATACTGTAAAATTAAATGGTGAAGGTTTTGAAGCACTTATAGCACAAGGCGACAAAGTGAAACAAGGACAACCATTATTAAAAGTCGATCTTGCATTTGTAAAAGAAAATGCACCATCTATCATTACACCAATTGTCTTTACGAATTTACAACAAGGACAACAAGTCGAATTGAAAAAAGATGGAAATGTTAAGAAGGGCGAAAACGCTATTATTGACATTCAGTAGGAATTTGACGCAAAATGTTTATAATTATAATAGGCGATGTGGTTGACCGAACATCGCCTATTATATACAATAGATGATGTAGTACTCACGTCTATACAACTAAAAAAATACTGTAATTTAAAGGAGATAAATTATCATGGAAAAAATCTTTAAAGTAACTAGCGACTCAGGAATTCATGCTCGTCCAGCAACTCTACTTGTAAACACTGCAAGCAAATTTGGTTCTGACATTAACTTAGAGTATAACGGAAAGAACGTTAACTTAAAATCAATCATGGGCGTTATGTCTTTAGGCATTCAACAAAACGCAGAAATTAAAATCACTGCAAATGGTGATGATGCAGCTCAAGCACTAGCAGCTATCGAAGAAACTATGAAAAACGAAGGATTAGGAGAATAATGACTCTTAATATTCAAGGGATCGCTGCATCAAGTGGGATTGCTATTGCAAAGGCTTTCAGACTTGAGAATCCTGAATTTAACATCGAAAAGAAATCAATTACAAACGAAGCTGCTGAAATTGCACGCTTAGACGCTGCGCTTGAGAAAGCAAAAACTGAATTAGAAGCAATTAAGGACCACGCTTTTGCTGAGCTTGGTGCTGACAAAGCTGCGATTTTTGAAGCACATTTATTAGTGTTAAATGATCCAGAACTAGTAAACCCAGTAAAAGATAAAGTAAATAGCGAAAAAGTAAATGCTGAATTTGCAATGGATGAAGTTGCATCAATGTTTATTTCTATGTTTGAAAACATGGATAACGAATATATGAAAGAACGTGCTGCGGACATTCGTGACGTAACAAAACGCGTTCTTGCACATTTACTAGGAATTAACTTCTCAAACCCTGGTACAATTTCTGAAGAAGTAATCATTATTGCTGAAGATTTAACACCATCTGATACAGCTCAGTTAAACCGTAAGTATGCAAAAGGTTTCACGACTGATATCGGTGGACGTACATCTCACTCTGCAATTATGGCTCGTTCTATGGAAATTCCTGCAGTTGTTGGTACGAAAGTTGTTATGGAGAAAATCCAAAACGGCGATATCGTAATCATCGACGGTTTAGATGGGGAAGTAATTGTAAATCCATCAGAAGAAACTCTTCGCTCGTTTGAAGAAAAGAAAGCGAAATTTGAAGAGCAAAAAACTGAATGGGCAAAATTAAAAGACCAAGCTACTGTAACAAGTGATGGACATCACGTTGAGCTTGTTGCAAATATCGGAACACCAAATGATGTACAAGGTATTATCGATAATGGCGGAGAAGGCGTTGGTTTATACCGTACAGAATTCTTATACATGGGCCGTGACAATCTTCCAACAGAAGAAGAGCAGTTCGAAGCGTATAAAGCAGTTCTTGAAGGTGTAAAAGAAGGTCAGCCTGTTGTTGTTCGTACACTTGATATCGGTGGAGATAAAGAGCTTCCATACTTACATTTACCAAAAGAAATGAACCCATTCTTAGGATACCGCGCAATTCGCTTATGTCTTGATGAGCAAGATGTGTTCCGTACACAACTTCGTGCATTACTTCGTGCTAGCGTATACGGTAACTTAAAAATTATGTTCCCAATGATTGCAACTCTTGATGAGTTCCGTCAAGCGAAAGCGATCTTATTAGAAGAGAAAGCAAAACTTGTAGAAGCGGGTACAACTGTTTCTGATTCTATTGAAGTGGGTATGATGGTTGAAATCCCAGCTTCAGCAGTATTAGCAGATCAATTCGCAAAAGAAGTTGATTTCTTCTCTATCGGAACAAATGACTTAATCCAATACACAATGGCTGCAGACCGTATGAATGAACAAGTAGCTTACTTATACCAACCATATAACCCATCTATTTTACGTCTTGTAAAAATGGTTATCGATGCTGCTCATAAAGAAGGCAAATGGGCTGGTATGTGTGGGGAGATGGCGGGAGATTCACTTGCTATCCCATTATTATTAGGATTAGGTTTAGATGAGTTCAGTATGAGTGCAACATCTATTCTTCCTGCAAGAACACAACTAAGTAAGTTGTCAAAAGCAGAAATGGAAACATTAGCAGAAAAAGCATTAATGATGTCAACTGCTGAAGAAGTTGTTGAACTAGTTAAAAGCATATAATCAATAAAAAAACCTGAGTCGATTTGAAATCGGTCTCAGGTTTTTTCTATGAGAAAAGTAAATCTTATTTTTTTACTATAGAGGATAAGGAACAGAATTAGATAGCGATTGCAACGATATCAGTTGGGCATACACGTAAAATACCAGTAAAAGTATTTCGGTTTTGATTGTTCTTATCGTCTTTATTGTTATCTTTGTTATCGTTATTACGAGCTAAAGCAGAGAAAAGAGCAACACCGTTAGCGAAACCTTCAAAAATTACATTGTTGAATGTGCCGTTACCTCTAATGCTTAAAAGAGAAAGCTCTGTTCCAACTGAAATGCTAGCAAGTACGTTACATACAGCTGGTTGTTGTGGTCTTACTTCTCTCTCTTTCTCGCGATGGTCACACTCTCTTTCACGATGATGACAGTCTCTAAAGTTATCACAGCATCCAAATGATCCAAACATAATCCTCATCACCCCCTTCACACTTATAATCTATGTAAGTTCGGTAGTGAGTGACTGGACAGAGAGTGGAATTTTTTCTGGGGGATTTTCTCATTTTAAAAGACTAGCTGGGTGTTTAGTACGGAATGATGTTTAAAATAGGGGAAATATCACAAAAAAGTGTAAAGACCACCGAAATGAATGAAATAGGTAGGCTTTACACTTTTTTACTTTTATATAAAACGATGATATATACAGGGAGAGCTAAGAGCAGTGGTGCAATGGATCGTGCAGTATGTTTTTCTGATTCTAATTGGAACGTTTCTTCTTTTGGGAATTGTAACACTGATATGTTTGTAGCATCGCCAATAAAATATAACAGCAGTACAGTTACTATGTAACTTAAAAGTGCGATAAAGCTTCCGTATGAACTCAATGAAAATCCCTCTCTTGTTATCTATTTGTTATCATTGTATCATAATTGTAACAAAAATACACGGTTATATTTCGGTGTTTTAACAAATTTCGACATGAAACGCCATTTGTGTTTATGGAAATAGCATAAAATTTACTATTTTTTTATGTATAGATGTCGAATAATACGTTGTAATATTACGGATGTGTGACAGGATAAAAAAGAAACGAAGGCAATGAAATTGCCTTCGTTTCTTTTTTGTCCCGTATTAACGCAGTAAGCCCCTAATATTGATTAAAGGTTCACTTTCTTATTTTGCCCATTCACTTACTTGCTCTACGCTCATTCGTGGTGCAGGGTGGCCTTTTAAAGTTGATTCACCAATTGTAATAAGCATAATTGGTACGTAGCGAGATGAAACATTGAATTCTTCTGTAAGTGCTTGTGGGTTGAAACCACCAATAGCACAAGTATCCCAGCCAGTTGCTTTAGCTGCAAGCATAAGTTGCATTGCTGCTAAAGATGCATTTGAAAAGGCTGCATCTCTTGGGAATTGCTCACGAGCATATGCAGACTCAATATTTTTAGCTAAGCGCTCTTTTGCTTCTTCTTTCATAAATCCTTGTTCTACAATTGGACCATAAACTGGTTCAACGTTTTTATAAGCTTCTAAATCACCTAAAATAGCGACTACAGCAGATGCATCAAGAATTTGTTGTTGGTTATAAGCAATTGGATGTAATCGTTTCTGTACATCTTCACCTTGGAATACAAGGAATTTCCAATGCTGCAAGTTCCAAGCAGAAGGTGCTTGAGCAGCTCCCTTTAAAATCTCGTGTAACTCTGAAGATGAAATTTCTTTCTCTGGATTGAATGCACGTGTAGATGTGCGTTCGTATAGAACATTAAAAAAGTTGTCGTTTGTCATTATATATCCTCCAAGTTACATATCAAATTATGAAAAAACACATGTAATATATTCTACTTACATTTTGTAAGTTATCGAATTTAAGAATATAATATCTTTATTTTAATTGTCAAGTTTTAAAGAGGAAGCTAGGGCATTCATACAAACGATACAATTCCGATAATCATACACTAAAAAAGGAATTTATAGAGTGAAACAGCGAAGATAACATTCTCAATTAGCTTGTTAACATGAATTTCTCACGCATTCAAGTTTTTAGAGCACAGTCTTTTATAAAATGTTTGTGAGGGATTCAGTAGAACAAGATATATGAAGTGAGTGAAGACTAGTGATGAACATACTACATTTTTTATTAGAGAATACGGTTTTCCAAAATGTATTACAAGATCTTCAGTTAAATGTCCTTTATATAGAAAATGGGTGCACACATCAACAAACGATAGAAAGTATTCATCCAAAATGTATGTTTATAGCAAATAGTTTTGAAGAAGGAGAAGTATTGTATCAGAGGACTAAACCACATATTGTAATTATGTATGTAACAGATTTTTCTCAAATAAAATATATAAAGAATATGTATAATCCACAGAGTACTTTTATTGTCATTTGGGATCAACAGATAACAAGCGAGTTTACAGAGGTGCTTACGTTAGGGATACGTAATATTGTGATAGCCCCTGTGACTCCACAAATGGTGTTAGAGGAAGTGAATAAAAGTTTGTATCAACTTTCTTTAGTGCGGCAAGTAAGTTTGCAACAAGAACTACTTCAAACGATGTTTGATTTTCAAAATGACTTATTATTTATAGTAGAAGACGATGAGATTGTTGATTGTAATACAAATTTTTTAGAGTTTTTCGGATATGAAAATTTGTTTGCCTATCGTGAGCAACATTTAGTATTTGCTGAACATTTTATTAGAGTAAATGGATACTACTCAACAACTCATGATATAACATGGCTAGATGATACATTATCATATGATAGAAGAATTAAGATGTCTAATTATGAAGGGGAAGTGTCAACTTTTTTATTGCGTGCGACACCATTGCCAGAAGATTTATCAAGATTTATTGTGAAGTGTACAGAGATTACAGAATTAGATGAAATCTATCAAGAACAAGAAAGGCTTGCTATGATAGATTCGTTAACAGAGATTTATAATCGTTTGAAGTTCCAACAAATACTAGAGGCTGAATGGGATAATGCAATGCGTAACGATGAAAAAATAGCGCTTATTTTATTTGATATAGATAATTTTAAAACAGTAAATGACACGTATGGCCACGATTTTGGTGACTTAGCATTAATTCAGCTTGCAGAGCTTATGAAATCTAAAGTGGAGCAGCAACATGTATTTGCAAGGTGGGGAGGAGAAGAATTTATTATATTAGTAACGAATACAGTAGAAAAAGAAGCATTTCAAGTTGCAGAATCATTACGGTTTTTCATTGAGACAAAGCAATTTTCAGGAATTTCGAAATTAACAGCGAGTTTTGGAGTTGCGTTATATGAACAAGGTATTACAAGAGAAGAATTAATGCAACGAGCGGATATTGCATTATATGAAGCGAAAAAAAATGGGAAAAATCAAGTGTGTGTATATAGAAAAGAAAAAAAGTGATTTTTCGCAACAAATTGTTGCGATTTTTTTTTATTGTTTGATAATAGAATATGAGGGGGATTTTGAACGAAGGAATTATGGAGGAGCAACATGATAAAAAAAATAATGATGATGGCTTCGCTGTCTGCTGTAGTTTGTGGTGGAGTATACTATTTTCTCTATAATCCCAATATAAAGGAAAGCACTGTATTAACAACTAAGGTGAATCCTACTATTGAATCAGAAGTACAAGAGAATATAGAAGAAAAAGAAGAACAACAAATTGATTATGCTAGTATATCTCAAAAGTTAGATCAATATTTAATAGGAAAGCAATTTAATGGAACAGTTTTAGTAACAGATAAAGAGCATGTTATATTGAATAAAGGATATGGATATGCTGATGTTCAATATAAGATAGAAAATACGCCTCAAACAAAATATCGTATCGGTTCTATTACGAAAACAGTCGTGGCCACATCTATTTTACAGCTACAGGAACAAGGGAAGCTAAATATTCAAGACAATGTAAATAAATATATTCCCTCTTTTCCGGTAGATAAAAATATCACCTTATATCATTTGTTAACACATACATCAGGTTTACCAGAAAGCGGAAAAGGGAAAGTGAATGCTGCTTCTCGTATAAATTTAGTAAATTGGATTGGAAGTCAAAAATTAGAATTTCCACCAGGAGCAGGTTGGAGATATACAGATTATAATTATATGGTGCTTGCCTATATTATAGAAAGCATATCAAAAAAAACTTTAGGAGATTACATAAAAGAAAATATATTTACTAAAGCAGAAATGCATGAATCTGGTATGGGAAATATGGCTCAGGGAGATCAGCATTTTACTAAAGGATATGTAAAGAAAGAGAATGTACTTGAACCTGCACAAAAATTGTTAATGGAGTGGTTATACGGATGCGGTGAGATGTATACGACAGTTGGCGATATGAAGAAATTAGACGAAGCGATTATAAATGGGAAACTTCTTTCTGAACAAAGTATACAAGCGATGTTTTCACCTTCAACAGAACGAAAATATGCATTTAGTTTTTATATATATCCGGATTATTTTCATAATCATGGTGTACTATCTGGTTGGAACACATTCAATAATTTTAATAAAGAAAAAGGCACTTTTGTTATTTTATTTTCAAATGTGAAAAATAGTATAGATGATGATTTTAATAATGAGTTTCGAAAGATGGTAAGTGATTTATTAGAACAAAGGGGATGAGAAAATGGAACGTAAAAATGTATCAATAGGTTTCATCGGTATTGGTGTAATGGGAAAAAGTATGGTGCGTCATTTAATGCAAGACGGCTATAAAGTATATGTATATAATAGAACAAAAGCGAAGACAGACTCTTTAGTGCAAGATGGTGCAAATTGGTGTGATACACCGAAAGAGTTAGTAAAGCAAGTAGATGTTGTAATGACTATGGTTGGATATCCACATGATGTTGAAGAAGTGTACTTTGGAAGTGAAGGCATTATAGAGAATGCAAATGAAGGCACGATAGCCATTGATTTTACGACATCTACACCAACATTGGCAAAACGTATAAATGAAGTTGGTAAAAGAAAGAATGTATTTACGTTAGATGCCCCTGTATCTGGAGGAGATGTTGGTGCGAAAGAAGCAAGACTTGCAATTATGGTCGGTGGAGAGAAAGACATATATGATAGATGTTTACCGTTGTTTGAAAAACTAGGAACAAATATTCAGTTACAAGGACCAGCTGGGAGTGGACAGCATACGAAAATGTGCAATCAAATTGCAATTGCATCCAACATGATTGGAGTATGTGAAGCTGTTGCTTACGCGAAAAAGGCTGGACTGAATCCAGATAAAGTATTAGAGAGTATTTCAACGGGAGCAGCAGGTAGCTGGTCATTGAGTAATTTAGCTCCTCGAATGTTAAAGGGAGATTTTGAACCAGGGTTTTATGTAAAGCATTTTATGAAAGATATGAAGATTGCTTTAGATGAGGCTGAAAAATTGCAATTACCAGTACCAGGTTTAAGTTTGGCGAAGGAATGGTATGAAGAGTTAATAAAAGATGGGGAAGAGAATAGCGGAACACAAGTGTTATACAAAAAATACATAAGGGGGTAAATGAGATGGAGCTTCAAAAATTTGATGAGATGATTGATACTGTACAACGAGCAACTTGTATACAAATTAATGAAAAACAAAAAGAAGCTTTTAAACAAAAATATGATTTTGAGCCGAAATTCGAATATGGAAGAGATGAAAAGGGGCATTACATTATTCGAACTTCAAAAAAAATGCTAGAAGAAATGGAGTTTTATTTGGCATTGAAGTATGATCGAGATGGAGTTGATCTATATATGCAAGCAGAGATTGATGGTATATGTCACGTATCTGTTAGCTATAGTGAAGATGCCCTACATTTACAAGAATTGTTTCAATTTCTAGAAGAAAATAAATAAAAGTCCTCATTTGAGGACTTTTATTTATTTAGGTATATTAAATTTTTATAATTATAAGCTAGAAGCCCGGCGGCATCGTTCGATTGGGAATGGAATAACTTGCGCGATGTGATTAGGACCAAATTGTTTTGCACGAGCATGGCGTACTATATAAAATGCACACAGAATGGAAACAGGAATAGCACCGAATAAGCCGAAAAATAAAGCGCTTACACAAGATGCGACAAAACCTAAAACACCAACTTCCAACTCTTCCATAATAGCTCCTAGAATAACAGGAAGTGCTCCACACGTAACCCCTAGTATAAGTGCGATAAGTAAACTCATGATTATCCCCCTCTGTTTGCGATATTCTTTTCCTTCTTATTTAATTGTAGTATATCATATACAAAACAGAATTTTCAGAAAAAATTCAAAAAAAGTTCAATAAATGTTCAAAAAGTGTTAAAAAATTCATTGGAAAAATAGAAGGGGAGATTGTTTTGGAATAGAAGGACTCATATGTTTGAGAAAATAAAAAATCAGGCTTATTTCATTTTTTGAAATAAGCCTGTTCCATAGGAGGATGTATATATGTAGAGTGAATAAAAGGTTGGAAAAGGGGATCCAATTCCTTTTATTCAACTAACTACCTCAATAAATTGGAACCCAGCCTTCAGTTGTAACAAAAATACGAATAGCGACAACTTGACGATCATCTTGTAAGGTAAAATAATGTCTTGCATTTTCTGGAACAGATATGAGATCGCCTGGCTCAAGTTCAACGTCAAAGAATTTTCCATCTTTTCCTTCAATGGCAAATATGCCATGTCCACTAACAATAAAGCGAACTTCATCATCAGTATGATGGTGTTCTTTTTGGAAATTAATTAATAATTCGTCAAGGTTAGGTATGCTATTTGAAAGTGAAATTACATCATGTGCTTTATAACCTCGGCGCGCTGAAACATCAGCGATTTCTTTTGAAAACACAGCTAATATTTCAGCCTTGTTTTCATCTGTTAACGAATAATTTTCATTTAAATAAGTAGGAAGTTTAGAGATGTTCCATTTCTCATATAAAACGCCTTCCTCTTGTAGAAATTTAGATACTTCTACTTCATTTTCTATGCGAGTATTTACTTCATGAATACGAATTTGCGCCATTAGAAACGCCTCCTTGAATTGATAATAGTTTTATATGGAATTGGAATAAAAACTCATAAGCTTCTAATCTTTTCTTTGCATCAAAGCTATCTCGGCCCCATACGGTAATACCGTGGTTACGAATTAATACTGCTCCCGAATCTCCTTGTATATGCTTTCGGAAGTTTTCTCCAAGCGTTGGGATATGGGCATGGTTTTCGATAATAGGAATGTGAATTGTTGCACCTTCTTCCCAAATATCGAGAGCTTTAATAATTTCTTGATTTTGAAGGGTGACTGCATCACTATATAAATTTGTGATGACATTATTATCAGTTGTATGAACATGAAGTACGCACCCGGCATTCGTATTGTTATAAATATGTGTATGTAATATGGTTTCTGCTGAAGGGCGTAATTCAGTCTCTAATACGGGAACCCCTAGATGATCTACTAATAGAAAATCATCTGGAGTCGTTTTTGTTTTATCTTTACCACTTGCTGTAATAAGAAAAGTAAGTGGCTCATGACTAACCTTTATAGAAATATTACCACTCGTTGCTGGAAACCAATTTCGTATTGTTAACTCTTTTTTTACCTCGCTTAAGTCATACCATTGACGAAAAAGTTGTTTCATGATTTCACCTCCAACAAATGTTTTAATTCGGTTTGAACATCATGGAATGTTTCAAACGGTGTATAAGCAATATAATTCTCTTCACACTTTGTAATAAGGAAGTCACGAGCAAATACTTTATCTGCTTGTTTCGCAGCTTGTAAATCAGTAATTGAATCTCCAATCACAATATGGAAGTCATTCGTATCACTTAATTTACGGATTAAGGATGATTTGCATAATCCGCAATGATTTTGACAATGATGATCACAAGGATAAGGCCACTTAACGGTAATGAATTCACTTGAAAAGTCTGTTTCATTACAGTAAATTTGCTCTTTTGAAATGATTCCTTGTAAGAGTGGATAGACGAAGAAATCCATTCCGCCTGATATAACGTAAAAAGAAATGTTATTTTCATTTACAAATTGTATAAATTCATGAAAACCATTACGTATTTCAGCAGTTTTTATTAAAAATTGAATCATATCATCGTGTAGACTAGTAGGTATTAATTGAAATAATTGAGAAACACCTTCTTGAATAGACAGCTCTTGTGATAAAATTCTGTTCTTTACTTCTTCGGCTTCTGGTGGTGCAAATTTTTCCATAATGGACATAATGTTATCATTATTTGTAATCGTGCCATCGAAATCACAAAATACTTGAATACTCATAATTTCACCCCATGAGAGGGATTTCCCCATATTTGTAGTGCACTGTGCAAATTTATGTCATCTACTTCATGGAGTGGTGTATTTTGCAAAGTAGCATCAATTGCAGTACGGAAAGCTTTACCGCCGCCTTGCGCCCCGCTCGGATGTCCATGTATCCCGCCGCCAGCATTAATAACAACCTCTTTACCGAAATCTCGTAAAATAAAGGGAACGAAACCAGGGTGAATACCAGCAGACGGAACAGAAAAACTCTTCTTGAAAAATGGATCGTCTTGAGTTAAATATTTCGAGATAGCAAGAGCGTCCTCTTTTTCTAGTGCAACACTTCCATATGGAGATGGGAATAATGAAAAGTCAGCGCCAGCATAACGTAATAGTTTTCCGAGTAATAATGGAGAGGAAACTCCATATAACTTGGATGCTGAGTAAGCACCACTTACAGCAGGGTGTGCCATAATAGGAACTGTGATTTCATTATCTTCTGCCAGTGATTGTAGTACATCTAGTCCGTAAGCAAATACGTTAAATAATAGAATATCAGCCCCGGCTTGCACTGCGCGTTTCGCATTTTCTTTTAAATCGAAAGTTCGACCTGTTAAATTTACGGCATATAACGTTTTATGTCCGTATGTTTCATATACGGATTGTAAAACTTCTTTTCCAGATACAATGCGTTTCGTAAGTGGTGTTAATGTATTCTCAAATAATATTTCATCATCTTTTACTATATCTACACCACCAATTGCTTGATCGCGTAATTGCGTTTTTAAATACCCAATATTTCGTCCAATCATTCCTTTAAAAATACTCATTAAGAGAGGACGCTCATGCACTTGTAGTAGGTTTCGGATACCATCTATCCCGAACTTTGGACCAGGAAAATGCTTTTTTAGCTCGTCTGAAAAAGTTAAGTCGATTAATTTCACTTCGCCATCAAGAGATAGCTTTCCGAATGTAGTTGTTAAAATTGCTGGTAAGTCTGGACTGAAGTTTAATAACGGATATTCAATTTTAATAATCCCGCGTTTTACTTTTTTTCGTAAATACGAATTGGTATGTTCTTGTTCAGCTAATTCCTCAACATGAATGACGTTGCCTTTATGCTGTTTTAATTGTTCTTGCAATAAGTGTGGCAAATGAGTCCAAGATCCAATTGTTAAACCGAGTGCAATTTGCTCAGCTTTTTTTTCTAAGTTATGTGAATCATCATGGATTAAATATGTTGCTATAATTCCGCTCATTGTTAAAACCTCCTAGTTAAATAAAAAAACCTCTCAGCTAAGGAGAGGTTTTTTTACAACCAGCTCCTTATCTGTCAGCATAATGCTGCGAGAATTAGCACCGTGTCTACAATTGTAGATCGGTTGCCGGGTTTCGTCGGGCTCGTCCCTCCACCTGCTCTTGATAAGAAGTATTTAGAAATGTTTAAATTTTTAAGATAACTGAATTTTGTCAGATATTTTTCATGTTGTCAATGACTTTTTGAAAAAATTTAATTTATCAATTCGATTAATGGCTTCTTGCAATCTATCTTCTGTATGTAAGAGGCCAACGCGGACATACCCTTCGCCATGTTCACCAAATCCAACACCAGGGGCAACTGCAACGTGTGCTTTTTCTAGTAAAATATCAGAAAATTGCTCAGATGTATAACCTTCTGGTACAGGAAGCCATGCAAAGAATGATCCTGTTGGAATATCTACATCCCAACCAATTGAGTGACAGGCTGAAATAAGAGCGTTTCTGCGAGATTCGTAACTATTTACAAGGTCTACGACGCAAGACTGTGAACTTAATAGTGCTTCACGGGCAGCATCTTGAACTGCACCAAAAATACTAACATACATATGATCTTGTAATAAGTTAATTGTTTCAATGATACTTGCATTTCCCACAGCAAAAGCAATACGCCATCCAGCCATATTGAAAGTTTTCGATAAAGTGTAAATTTCAATACCTGTATCTTTAGCGCCGTCTGCTTGCAAGAAACTAACAGGTTTTTGACCATCGAATCCAATCGCACCGTAAGCGAAATCATGAACGACTAATATATTATGTTCATTAGCAAAATGAATAGTTTCATCAAAGAAATCTTTTGATGCAGTAGCACCAGTAGGATTGTTTGGGTAATTTAAAAACATTAACTTTGCCCGCTCAGCGATAGTGTCATCAATTTTCGTATAATCCGGTAAAAAATTATTTTCTGCAAGTAGCGGCATTGTTTCAAATTGTGCTTTTGCTAAAGCAACTCCCGATAAATAATCTGGATATCCTGGATCTGGAACGAGAATGGTATCACCAGGGTTTGTAAAACAAATTGGTAATTCTACTAATCCAGCCTTTCCGCCAAACAAAATAGCAACTTCTGTTTTTGGATTTAATTCTACGCCGTATTCACGTTTATAGAATGTTGCCACAGCTTCTTTTAAACTTTCATGTCCACGAAATGGCGGGTATTTATGATGAATGGCCTTTTCAGCAGCGTCTTGTAAAGCTTTTACGATATGCTGTGGTGTTGGTTGATCTGGATTACCTTGTCCTAGATTAATAACATCGTGACCTGCTGCAACGACTTTGTTAACTTTTGCAACAAGTGAAGCGAAAAATTGTGTTGGCAATGATGTTACTATCTCAGAAGGTTGAAATAATTTCATACTTTCCACCTCTTTTGAAAGTTGTTACAATTCTAGTGACAAATGATATAATCTTTCCAGTATTTTGTAAAGAAAAAAATTAAGAATGGGGCTGACAAAATGAAAGTCGCATGTATTCAAATGGATATTGTCTTTGGAGATGTAGAAAAAAATATTGAGAATGCTACAAATAAAATAAGTGAAGCAATGAAAGAAAGACCCGATGTTATTGTCTTACCAGAACTGTGGACAACAGGATATGATTTAACTAGGTTTTCTGAAATTGCAGATAGGGATGGATTAGAAACGAAAGAAAAGCTAAAAGAGTGGTCGAAACAATATGGTGTACATATTGTCGGTGGTTCTATAGCGAAGCAAACAGATCAAGGTGTTACAAATACAATGTATGTTGTAACTAATAAAGGTCAGCTAGTCAATGAATATAGTAAAGTGCATTTATTTCAGCTCATGGATGAACATAAATATTTAATCGCTGGAAATAGTACAGGCGAATTTAAGTTAGATGATATAGAGTGCGCTGGTACAATTTGTTATGACATTCGTTTTCCGGAGTGGATGCGTGTTCATACTGCTAAAGGTGCAAAAGTTTTATTTGTTGTAGCAGAATGGCCATTAGTTCGTTTAGCACATTGGCGTTTGCTATTGCAAGCAAGAGCAGTTGAAAATCAATGTTATGTTGTTGCATGTAATAGGGCAGGAAAGGATCCGAATAATGAGTTTGCGGGTCATTCTTTAATTATCGATCCTTGGGGGGAAGTTGTTGTAGAAGCGAATGAAGAAGAATCAATTTTATTTGGAGAGCTTCATTTTGAGAAAATTAAAGAAGTACGCAAAGGAATTCCAGTTTTTGCAGATCGTCGTCCAGAATTATACAAATAAAATGTTGACAAGTGATTTTTATTCTTGGTATAGTCTTCAACATAAAGTTAAAAATTCAAAAAATTATACAACTCTTATCAAGAGCAGGTGGAGGGATTTGGCCCGATGAAGCCCAGCAACCGACCGTAATACCATTGTGAAATGGGGCGTTTATTTACGCCAAAAGGCACGGTGCTAATTCCAGCAGAAAGTAAAACTTTCTGGCAGATAAGAGGGGAGAAGATAAACTTCAAACCTCTTTCTTTGTGGAAAGGGGTTTTTCTATTTTAGAAAAACCCCTGAATAAAAAGGGGGAGAAGACGATGGGATATTATTCATTAACTGAAACGACAGCTATACAATATGCGAAAGAACACGGTTACTTTGAAAAGAAAGCAAATGTAGTTTGTCATGAAATTGGAGATGGAAATTTAAATTACGTGTTCAAATTAGAGGATGGAGAGAAGTCTATTATAATAAAACAAGCACTTCCATATGTGAAAGTAGTTGGTGAGAGCTGGCCATTGTCTATAAAAAGAGCGACGATTGAAAGTAAAGCATTACAAATTTTTGCGAAGTATGTGCCGGAATATGCGCCGGTAGTGTATAGTCATGATGAAGAGTTAGCAGTAACTGTCATAGAAGATCTATCAAGGCTAACAATTGCAAGAAGGGGATTGATAGACGGAGAAGAGTACCCACTTTTATCTCAGCATATCGGTCGTTTTCTAGCACACGTTTTATTTCACACCTCAGATTTCGGTTTGCAGTCAGAAGAGAAAAGGGTACTAGAAGGTATATTTGTAAACCCAGACCTTTGTAAGATTACAGAAGATTTAGTTTTTACAGATCCGTTCGGTCATTATGATACGAATGATTATGAGCCGGAGTTACAACTAGCGGTGGATGAATTGTGGAGTGACAAAACTTTAAAGTTAAAAGTCGCGCAATATAAATATAAATTTTTAACGAGAAAAGAAGCACTTATTCACGGTGATTTACATACTGGTAGTATTTTTTCATCACCTTCTGAAACGAAAGTGATTGATCCGGAATTTGCAACATATGGCCCATTTGGATTTGACCTTGGTCAATTTATTGCAAATCTATTATTAAATGCTCTATCCAGAGAAGAAGAACAGAGAAGTTTGCTATTTTTCCATATCGAGAAGACGTGGAGTTATTTTGTAGAAACTTTTACGAAGTTATGGATTGGAGAAGGTGTAGAAGCATATACGAAAGAGAAACAATGGTTGCCGATTATTTTGCAAAATATTTTTAAAGATGCCGTTGGATTTGCTGGATGTGAGCTTATCCGTAGAACAATTGGCTTAGCTCATGTAGCAGATTTAGATGAAATAGAAAATAAAGAAACGAGAATTCAAGTTAAGAAACAAGCGCTATCCTTAGGTAAAGAACTAATAAAATATGAATCCAAGAACGCTGATATTCAACTGTTCCGAAAACTATTCCAACAGACAGTTTCTGGAGGGGTAAAAGCATGAGTACAATTGTTACTATTCCGAGATCTGTCAGTTGGAAAGGGGATGCTATTGCAGTATTAAATCAAACAAAGTTGCCGCATAGCACAGAATACAAAACATTAACGACGATTGAAGAGGTATGGAAAAGTATTGTCATGCTAGAAGTACGAGGAGCGCCTGCAATTGGAATTGTAGCTGCATTTGGTTTGGCGCTTACATCCAAAAAATATAACACTGTACATATTGAAGAATTTCAAAAGAAGTTTAATAGAGATTGTAATTATTTAGGTACGTCACGCCCGACAGCAGTCAATTTATTTTGGGCAATCGATCGTATGAGAGAATCGATTCGAGAAACTATTACAATAAAAGAAGCACAAAAAAAATTAGAAGAAGAAGCGCTTCTCATTCAGCAAGAAGATGAAGCGGTATGCCGGAGTATTGGAGAACATGCATTAACATGTTTTAAAGACGGTGATAACATTTTAACAATTTGTAACGCTGGAAGTATTGCAACTGCTAGATATGGTACTGCATTAGCACCGTTTTATATTGGGAAAGAAAAAGGTGTACGTTTACATGCGTATGCGTGTGAAACGAGACCGGTTTTACAAGGCGGGCGTTTAACAACCTGGGAATTGAAACAGGCAAATATTGATGTAACACTTATTACAGATAATACGGCAGCGCATGCGATTCAAAAGAAAGAAATAAATGCGATTATAGTAGGAGCGGACCGAATTGTAGCAAATGGAGATACAGCAAATAAAATTGGAACAATGAATTTAGCTATATTAGCAAAGTATTTCGATATCCCGTTCTACGTTGCAGCGCCTCTATCGACATTTGATATTACGAAACAAACAGGTGCTGAAATTATTATTGAAGAAAGAGATGAAACAGAAGTTACGAAAATTTTTGGAAAACAAGTGGCACCAATTGGAACTGATGTTTATAATCCTGCATTTGACGTAACACCGAATGAATTAATTACAGGTATTATTACCGAGAAAGGTATTATACGAGGAGATTATAAACAGGAAATTGCATCATTATTTGAAAAAACAAGCTAATACATAATAGTTTGTTTTTTTTTATGCCTAAATCTCTTCTTTGCTCTTATTTATATAATGAAAGGAGGAGAGAAAGATGGAAGAGTGGATCAGGATAGTAGGTAATGTAGGCTTTCCAATTGTTGTAACATTATATTTACTCCATCGTATTGAAAGTAAATTAGATGGGGTAATTGTTGCAATTGAGAAACTCCCTAAACAATTACTAAAGTAGGAAGGTCCTCGCGATAAAAAATAAAGTTTGCTCTTCGTGAGCAAACTTTATTTTTTATCCCGCATTAACAGGTAGTTAAAGCCTTCACTTTATTGAGCGGTATAACCACCATCGATAACGACAGCTTGACCCGTTATACCTTTCGCTTTTTCACTCGCTAAAAACATAGCATAATCAGCAATTTCTTGTACTTGTAATAAGCGTTTTTGTGGTACAAGTGGATAAATAACATCTTCTAAAACATTTTCAAGTGGTACATTTCGTGTAGTAGCTAAATCTTGAAGTTGATTACGTACGAGAGGGGTATCGACATAACCAGGACAAAGCGCATTAATGGTAATTCCGTGAGTAGCGCCTTCTAAAGCAGCCACTTTTGTTAATCCAATTACACCATGTTTGGCGCTATTGTAGGCGGATTTTCCTGCAAATCCAACGAGACCATTAATGGAAGCGACATTAATAATTCGGCCATACTTTTGTTTTTTCATGATTGGGAAGGCATGCTTAATTGCGATAAAAGGAGCGATTTGCATAATTTTAATAAGCAGTTCGAACTTTTCGGTTGGAAAATCTTCAATGGGTGAAACGTGTTGCATTCCTGCGTTGTTAATTAATATATGTAATGAACCGAAATGAGTAACTGTTTGAGAAATTGCTGCTGCAATCTCTTCTTCGGATGTAACGTCACATTTTAAACCGATAGCTTGATAGCCTTCTTTTTGTAATTGTTTAGCTGCTTCTTTCGCCCGCTCTTCAAGACGATCGGTAATGACAACTTTTGCACCTTCTTTTGCAAAAGCGTTTCCCATTTCATAACCAATCCCACTTGCAGCACCTGTTAAAAAGACAACTTGATTTGTAACCATGATGAAAAACATCCCTTCGTAATAAAGTTCTCATATTGCTCTATTTAGAGAGTGGATAATAAAAATCCTGCAAAGATTTGGAAAAATATTGTTAGCTATCTTGTTTTACAAAATAGTCTTTGCTATACTATTTTGTAAAGCAAGATACTTACGCTTATCTATCTTGTAAAACAAGATAGTGGGAGGATTTGAGTTATGTCGACAAGTCAAATGCTGAAAGGGATTTTAGAAGGGTGCTTACTTGCTATTATTTCTGAAGGTGAAATATACGGTTATGAAATGAGTGAAAGGCTAGCGAAGTATGGTTTTACAATGGCAAGTGAGGGAAGTATTTATCCGTTATTAATACGAATGCAAAAAGAAGGATTAATAACGAGTATAATGAAGGAATCTCCATCTGGTCCAAAGCGAAAATATTATACATTAACAGAAAAAGGCGAGGAAGCACTTAATGAGTTTATGGATCGCTGGGAAGCGATGCAAAGTAGTGTAGGGCGTCTACTTGAGGGGAAAGGGAGAAAAAAATAATGCTATCAAGTGAAGCACGAAAGTTTTTATTAGATATGAGATTATTTTTAGCGGCAAAGAGTGTGAAAGAAAGCGACATTGAAAGCTTTATCGAAGACGCAGAACTTCATTTAATAGAAGGTGAGACTGATGGGAAAAGTGTAGAAGAAATTTTCGGAAGCTCACCGAAAGAATATGCAAATGAACTTGTAAAAGTGATGGAAAGAGATAGGAAGGAAACGTGGAAGCAAATTGGTTTTACAGTAATGAATATCGTTTCGTTTTGGATTATTGCTTCTATCCTAATAGTGAATAACGGATTATTACAGATGTCACTTATTCAGTGCGTTGGGTATAGTTTTTCATTGATTTTAGTTGTTATGGGTCCTAATTTTTTACTTCGTAAAATGACCTTCGTAACAAGTTTTACAAAAACATGGTTTGCTATGTGGTCTTTAGTCATGATTGTACCAATGTTTCTAATAGGGGCTGTAACGATATTAGATGTGATATATCCTACAAAAATATTTATATTCACTCAAACGCAAAGCTATATATTAGCTGGAGGTATATTTATCATCACAGTAGCGATAAATATATATTTTGATGGATGGTTTAAAAACTTATATTTAATTATTCCACTTTCTATTATGTTAGTGTTTCAAACATTTACATCGGAAGACCTCGTGCCAATGTTATTTCAAATTATATGTTTATACGGAAGTTTGTTTATTTTAATTTTCCTTGAAATTATGATGAAGACGAATAGAAGAGAAACGGTTAAATAAGGGAGGGATAAAAGTGTTATCGAATGAAGGACAAAAATTTTTAGATGATACCCAAGGGTATTTACGAACCAAGGGCATTAGAGAAACTGATATTATTTCCTTTATAGAAGATGCGGAATTACATTTAATAGAAGGTAAGAAGAAGGGAAAGACGGTAAGTGATATATTCGGTCATGCTCCAAAAGAATATGCTAATCAACTTGCGGAAGAGATGGATATAGATAGAAAAGGTAATTATAAGTTATTGCTTTACTTTATTATAAATTTATTGGCTTTCACGATGATGAAGAGTGTATTCTTTAGTGAAGCCGACCATCGCTTGTCTTATTCTTTAATTGAATTAATCGGATATCCGATTATGATTTCTGCAGGAATTACTGTATTAATATGGGGGATGAGAACAGCAGCATTTAAGCGTAAACGAACTGAATTTTTAATTATGTATATATCAGGTGCGATATGGTTTCTATCAATTTTTAGTATTGCATTGTTAAATAATTTTTATGGTACTACATTTATTAAATTTACTGTTATAGAAAGCTTCACTCTTGTTGGTGTAGTAGTTCTTTTAGCGACTGTAATAAATATTAAATTTGGCGGTTGGTTTACTTTGTCATATTTACTAGTTCCAATTGTATTAGAATATGCATTTGGAATGATAGATGTATCAAGTGTTATTGGAATGTATGTACAACAAATAATTCTTTTCATTGTTATTTATATGCTTTTAAAAATTCATATCAAATTAGAAAAAAGAGAAGTATACGAATAAGCAAGAGGGACAGTTATTTATAAATATGAGGGATTGATTTCTAAGATTGACTATACTGTTTTCACCAAAAGAAATACATGAGGATTATTTTAATATTTTATTAGGTGATAAGCCTGAAGGTATCTTTTAAAATTAATAGGAAAGTGGCTGCTCTGGACATGAAAAAAATTATTTCCAAAGAAATACTATATTTTGATTTTAAGAGAGATTACGCTTAGATGTATAGTGTATCCTTTGCAGCCGTGAATTGGTTTGTTGATTAAATAAATTGTTTTAAACAGTAATAGGACAGTTACTGTTTTTTTCTTTGCAATAAAGAGCTTTGTAAAGAGAGCTCTTTTTGTTCGTTTGTTAATAAGGAATGAATATGGACATTTTCAGGACGAGGTACGATAGGGTACATAAG
The DNA here is from genome assembly GCF_022095615.2 of Bacillus thuringiensis. Lineage (NCBI taxonomy): Bacteria > Bacillati > Bacillota > Bacilli > Caryophanales > Bacillaceae > Bacillus > Bacillus thuringiensis. The sequence continues at coordinate 3,819,664 of NZ_CP155559.1, read as the reverse complement.
ATTTGTTGGAGAAGGATGGTGCTCCGAGCCAGTTGGGGAATGAGGATCTGCGTGAGTAAGTTTCCCATGAATACGTCTTGTAAATAAAATATGACCGACTTCGTGAGCGAGCGTATATATATTTTTCATGGGAGCAGCTGAATTTGTTAAAACGATATAACCAGTAAGTTGCTGTTGTTTTGCTAAAGAGTAAGCGCAGGCAATTACGGCTGTTTCTTTGAAATAATCACTGCCAATATAACAAATGTAAAGGTCGCATTCAGGAGCTTCATTTACACAGGTTTGGAAAAAGGATGCTAATTTTTCCTGACTTTGAATAGAATTTTTATAACTAATTTCACGGTCAGAAAAACGGAAAAGTTCATTTAAAATAATTACGTCTTGAATTTGAAATGTAATGGGGTGCCAAATTGATTCTGCAACTGCTAAATCTTTTGCGATACGGTCATCAGAAATATTGGCGCCTGGAGTAATGCAAATACATATATTGACGTATGGATCCATAAGGAACACCTCAACTGAAAAAATTCTTTCTATAATATATGTTGGGAAAAGACCCTATGTATGGATAAACGCCTTGTTTATTACAAGTCGAAAAAATTTCATAGTTCTATAACGTAGTGTGATCGTCTTTTTGATATAGTAAAGGAAAGGGGGAGAATATATGTATACTTTAAAAATCGTTTCAGACAGAGAAGCTCTTTATCAATTTGCAAGTTATATAAGAGTTGTGCAAGGGGTGGAAGATGTATATGTAGAGGTGGGAGAACCTTTATATGAACATCCATTAATGAAGTTTTATGTACATATTAAGCTAGAGGAAACATATGAGCAACATAAAGCGTTACAAGAAATAGCAAGATTAGTAGAATTAGGGCGTTTTACATATGTCCATTATCGTAATGATGAAATTGAAGAAGCTTTTGAAGCTGTAAAATATGAAAGTTTTAAGAAATAAAGGTGAAAAAAGGAGGCGAAAGCTTCCTTTTTTTCTTTAAAATTACATCAACAAAAGGAGAAGAATTTTGTTATGATAAGGAAGGGTGAGGAAAGGAGAGTTTACATATTGGGGTATATTGAAGAGTTACGCAAAGTCGTTGGTACAAGGCCGCTTATTCTAGTAGGATCAGCAATTATTATCTTAAATGATAATCAAGAAGTATTGCTTCAATATCGTTCAGATACATATGATTGGGGTGTACCTGGCGGAGCGATGGAGCTAGGAGAAACGACAGAAGAAACTGCTCGCAGAGAACTATTTGAAGAGACGGGACTAAATGCGAAAATTATGCAATTTATCGGGGTTCTTTCGGGAAAAGAAGTGTACTTCCAATATCCAAATGGAGATGAAATTTTTAATGTCATTCATCTGTATCAGGGGCATCATGTGAGTGGAGAATTAAGGCTTGACCATGAAGGATTACAGCTTCAATATTTTCCGGTAGATAAGTTACCGAATTTGAATAAAACAACTGAGAAGATTTTACAAAAATTCCTATACGCATTAACAGAATAGAAGGTTAATTCCTTCTATTTTTATTATATTAAATATTTTGATTTTTTAGTATGTTTATAGTATGATAGATGTAGACATACATCTTATGGAATTTCACCTAAAAACTGACTAGGGTACATAAGAGAGGGGCAAGTACAAAATGCATAATGTTGTTATTACAGCTGCAGTTCGTTCGCCAATTGGAACTTTTGGAGGAGCGCTAAAAAATGTAACGCCAGTAGAATTAGCGGTTCCTGTACTTCAGGAAGCTGTAAAACGAGGCGGGGTAGAACCACATGAAGTTGATGAAGTAATTTTAGGTCATTGTATTCAAAGAACTGATGAAGCAAATACTGCAAGAACAGCTGCATTAGCGGCAGGATTTCCTGACACAGTTACGGGTTATACAATCCAACGCCAATGTTCTTCAGGTATGCAAGCAATTATGTCAGCTGCAATGCAAATTCAATTAGGTGTAAGTGATGTTGTTATTGCAGGTGGAGTAGAAGCAATGAGTTCAAGCCCTTATGCATTGAAACAACACCGCTGGGGACAACGTCTACAGCACGGAGAAATTCGTGATACGGTGTGGGAAGTATTAGAAGATCCAATCCATCATATTATGATGGGGGAAACTGCGGAAAACTTAGTTGACCAATATGAAATTACAAGAGAGGAACAAGATGAAGTTGCGCTTCGTAGTCATACATTGGCACTGCAAGCAATCGAGTCTGGATACTTTGACGAGCAGATTGTTCCTATTACGATAAAAGAACGTAGAAAAGAAGTAGTATTTTCGAAGGATGAACATCCACGTGCAGATATTACAGCGGAAAAATTAGCAGGATTAAAACCAGCTTTCCGTAAAGATGGATCTGTAACGGCAGGGAATGCATCTGGCCTTAATGATGGAAGTGCGGTTCTAGTATTAATGAGCGAAGAAAAAGCGAAAGAAAAAGGCTTACAACCGTTAGCTAGAATTGTTGGATATTCAGTAGCTGGAGTAGATCCGAAAATTATGGGTATTGGACCAGCACCAGCAATTCGTAAAGGATTAGAAAAAGTAGATTGGTCATTAGAAGATGCAGATTTACTTGAAATTAATGAAGCTTTCGCTGCACAATACCTAGCTGTAGAGAAAGAATTAGGTTTAGATCGTGAAAAGGTGAATGTAAACGGTAGTGGTGTAGGACTTGGACATCCAATCGGTTGTACAGGAGCTCGTATTACGGTAAGTTTAATTCATGAATTGAAAAGACGCGGGCTAGAAAAAGGAATTGCCTCTCTATGCGTCGGTGGCGGTATTGGGGTAGCATTATTTATAGAAGCACTATAAAAAAGAAGCAGCAATCGCTGCTTCTTTTTTTTAAGAATCAAATAAATGATGAAATAATCGGTCACGATTTTCAAAGAAAAGTTTCGTCGTTTGGTAATGCTCGGTGTCTTCTAATGTGGATTCGTGAATCCCTTCTTGTGTTAATGAGTATATAGTAGATTCAGGATAAGCCATTAAAATAGGAGAATGCGTCGCGATAACAAATTGTGAACCTTGTTCCGCTAGTTCATGCATTCGAATGAGCATGGAAAGTTGTCTCATTGGTGATAGAGCGGCCTCAGGCTCATCTAAAATGTATAAACCTTGTCCTGAAAAACGATTCATAAATAATGAGAAAAATGATTCACCATGTGATTGTTTGTGGAGTGAGGTACCACCATATGAGTCAATAATTGGATTTCCGCGTGCTTCTAAATCAGCATCCATTTCATCAATATAAGAAGCAACGTTATAAAATGATTCAGCGCGAAGAAAGAAACCGTCATTTGGTGTATTGAAACTTTTGGAAATTCGAAGGTATTCATGTAAAGATGAATGTGAATCGTTTGTGCTAAAGCGGAAATTCTTCGTTCCACCTTCTGCATTAAATCCTAAAGCAATAGCAATTGCTTCGAGTAATGTTGATTTTCCCGTTCCGTTTTCTCCAATAATGAATGTTACATTTGGGTGGAATGCTAGCGATTGTAAAGTTCGGATAGCGGATAAACAGTAAGGATATGCGGAAAAACTAGGGATATGTTCTTTTTTTAATGTGACATTTTTTAAAAAGGGTACGTCAATCAATATATAAACCTCAATTCATAACAGATTTTGATTCTAAAAAAGAAGCAAATACAAGGGTAAGACAACTTGCGAATAAAATTGTATATTGAAGTGCGCCAAAACCGAGACCTTCCCAGCCCCAAGACATTCTCTTCCATATAAATATGAAAAGAACACTCATAAAGCCAACGAGAGCAGGAAGGTATTTTATAATTTTTAAGTGCTTCCACAGAAAAAAGCCGATGTATGTAAATACAAAGAAGATAAGCGGAATGAGAAAAAAGGCAAGTGTTAATGACACGTGAACTCCTCCTTATTTTCTGAATATTTCATGTGGATTATAACATGTAAACTATCATATTCCAATGTGAAAATAAATATTGCATGAAGATCAATTCTCTCGTTATGATAGATGGTATTCTATTGAAAATATGAAAAGGAGTCAACGCATGCCGTTTACATTCGCACATCCAGCAGCAATTCTTCCTTTTGCGAAAAAGCATTCTCAATATATTTCAGTAACGGCTCTTATATTAGGGAGTATGGCGCCTGATTTTGAATATTTTTTACACTTTAGACCGTATGGTGTTATTGGCCATACATGGCTTGGGTTTTTATATTTAAATTTACCGCTCGTATTTCTGTTAGCATACATATATCATTACATTTTAAAAAAGCCGTTTATAACACATTTACCTAAACCATTTGCTGGCTATTATACATATGCAGTAGATGAGAGGTGGGGGCTTCATACATGGAAGGATTTCTTTGTATTTTGCTATTCCGCTTTATTTGGTATGCTCACGCATGTCGTGTGGGATGCGTTTACTCATCATACAGGCTACTTCGTTGTGCAAATACCATCGTTACAAAGAGCATTATATAGTATTCCAGTGTATAAATATATGCAGCACGGGAGTACATGCGTTGGTTTATTATTACTAGTACATGTACTATGGAAGTATAAAGATGAAACAGGGGAATCTATTATGATAGCTTCAGAAAAAAGGAAGTATTGGGTTTCGGCAATCATTGTGGCAGCTATTATATTTATCGTCCACGCATTCGTAAATCCCTATTTTCATATTTTCCAAATAGGAGGTATAATAGTATCTGGACTGACAAGTTCATTTTGTGGGCTTCTCATTGTTTCTATAGTTTACAAAGCAAGGGACTAATTAATATTAATGAATGATAGTGTTAGGAGAAATTATATGATGAAAGCATGGAAAAATATTTTTGTTTTATGTAGTTTTCTTCTTATGTTAAGTGGTTGCTTCCATCAAGAAGAAAAGAAAGTTGAACCGAAGAAGAAAGAATCTATTCCTGAAACAAAAGAATATGGTGGACGTGAGCTGAAAAAAGTAGGACAAAAAGTGAAAGAAACAGGGTGGGGTACTTTTAAGTTAGAACAGATTCAATCTGTGAATCAAACATTTGAAGTAGCACCAATGAAAATTCACATACAAGATGTGAAAGTAATCTCTTTATCGCAGATGAGTAAAGATGCAAAAAATACATTAAAAGTATATACGGCATTAACTCCGGAAGAAGTAAAGCGTAGATTAGGAGATAAAGTAAGTCAAGAAGATGCAGAGTTATATGCATCGATAAGTGGTACAGAGATTAGTGATACGATTCGTTACGCTGAAATTACATATAAGGTGGAAAATAGCGGGAATAAAAATATACAATTTTTCTCTATGAATGATGTTACGATTAATGATAAGCAACATTTTAAAGTAGCAACTCAAAACTTTTTATATGATGAAGATACGCTCGTTGGTACAAAAAATGTATCAAGGGAAGACTATAAGCCTGGTGAAACAAGAGATGGTATTATCGGCTTAATACTTGATGATGGAAAAGAAAAGGTAAAGGATATTAAGTTTACAACAGATAATGTAGTCGTAGCAGATACAGAAACGCAAGATGTTGTAAAAGAGGCACAAACTTTTAATATCTCACTTTCTGAGTAAGATGTTTTAAAAACATGTAAGAAAAAACAGTCAGCGCTTAAACTATTATGCTGACTGTTTTTTCTGTTCTTTTATGTATGAATCTACACTTTGAAAAGGTACCTTAATTTTAAACGCATCTTTTTGTTCATTAAATTGCTTTTCATTATAAGGACCAAAACGTTTATTATGCTTTACGTCAATAATCCAATAATGCTCACTTTTTTTATTTGCAATAGCTGCGTCAGGGTTATTCGGATCTGACTTTTCCTCAATTTGTTTTGCAATAATGTATTTATCATCCCAAGCAATGTCTGTAATTTTTGCAGGAATGTATTGTGTGGCGTATACAGCGTCTTGCGACGGGAAAAGTTCAAATGCATTTCCAGAAGTACGTATGAGTTCATATTCATCGTTAATCGTATAAGTTATATGATTTGTATTTCCAGCACAACCGGCTAATAGGAATGCGACGAATAGGATTATCCATTTTTTCAATATGGGAACCTCCTTTACAATGCTGTTGTAACACATTGTACAAGAAAAGTAAGAGAAACGCTAGTTTACAATGTTTTTTAGAAGTGGTACGATGAGACGGGTAAAGAAGGATATGAAGGAGTCGACATAAAATGAAGTTAAAGATGCATCGTCCAGCGCTTGTAATGAATCGCATAGGTGCTTCCCTAATTGATATGTTTCTAATCTCGGTTATGTATGGTGCAGTAGTAGCTGTTATGACCGGAAATTATAGTGCTATTTTTAATCGCTTTAATATTAGTTTTGGCGATTATAGATATGATCTTGCAGTAGTTTTTATATTAATGGCGATATATTTTATTTTGGTACCCTTTATTTGGAACGGTGTTACACTTGGTAAAAAGGTAACGAGAATAAAATTAATTTCATTGAAGAGTGAAAAGATAACGTTACAAACACTAATTATACGATTTTTTGTATTGTTATTACCGAACATATTACTACTTGGAATTCCGATATTATGTAACGTATATATGATGTTATTCCGCAAAGATAATTGTGGTTTTCAGGATTTAATTACAAAAACGAAAGTGATAAGTCTTGTATAATAAAAACAGAGACCTTTTTATACATAAAATAAGAAGGTCTTTTTTTATTATACAAATATATTTTAAAGGATATATAATAGGAAAAAAGTTATTCCATATCATTATTAATTTAAATAGATCGAAAATTAAGAAAATGTTATAATAATTTAAATAATATCTATATATAATAAGGGGGAAATTGAAATGACTGGAGGTAGCGTAATCTTTTGGGGGATTTTAATTTTCATCGGTTTAGTTTTCGATCAGCGTAATAGTAAGAAAAAAGAAGAAGTAAAAAAGTAATCGCTTACAAATAAATAAGAAACTTTTCTTGCTTGCAGACTAATCTCATAAAGGAGTATACTGAATGACGGTAAGACTTATAGAAGGGGTAATGAAAATGAAGCTTGCAGGGAAAGTTGCTATCGTAACTGGCGGTGGCATCGGTATGGGACGTAATACAGCTCTTTTGTTGGCTAAACAAGGCGCAAAAGTAATTGTGACGGACATTGATCAAGAAAGTGGACAAGCAACAGTGGAGGAAATTACGAATCTAGGCGGAGAAGCACTTTTTGTATCCTATGATATGGGAAAGCAAGGAGATTGGCAACGCGTTATCAGTATTACTTTGAATGCATTTAGTCGTATTGATATGCTTTTTCAAAATGCTGGTTTATATAAAATAGATTCTATTTTTTCTCGCCAACAAGAGAACGATTCCAATGTACTTTGTATTAATGACGTTTGGATAGAGATAAAACAATTAACGTCATCTTTTATGAAACAGCAAGAAGAAGTGGTGCTGAGTGACTTACCGATTTTCGGTATTATTGGCACGAAAGGACAATCATTTCATACAGTAGAAGCCCTCGTATAATAATGAAAACCGCCCTCAAAATATGTGGACGGTTTTTTTGTATGTTATATAGGGAAAAATTATTTTTTAACGAATACATTGTTCAGTTTGACTATCAAAGAAATGTGCTTTATTCAGATCAAATGCTAGTTTAATTTGATCTCCAGGTGAAAATGTATGTCTTGCATCAACACGTGCTGCAAAATCTTGATCTCCAAGTTTCATATATAAAATAGATTCAGCACCTAGTAACTCAGCAACTTCGATTTTTGTTGTGAAGGCAGTAGATTGTGAAGCTTCTAAAAATAAGAGTTCATCATGAATGTCTTCAGGACGAATACCTAAAACAATTTCCTTATTTACATAGCCTTGTTCACGTAACATCTTCATTTTTCCTTCAGTTACTTTGACCTTTAATGAATTATCTATAACGAAATCGGTTTCAGTTAATTTACCACGGAAGAAATTCATTGCTGGTGAGCCAATAAATCCACCAACGAAAATATTTTCAGGTGTTTCATATACTTCTTTTGGAGTTCCGATTTGTTGAATCTTTCCGTCTTTCATAACAACGAGACGTGAAGCCATTGTCATTGCTTCTGTTTGATCATGTGTTACGTAAATTGTTGTCGTTCCAAGACGGTGATGTAATTTAGAAATTTCTGAGCGCATTGCAACACGTAATTTAGCGTCTAAGTTGGATAAAGGCTCATCCATTAAGAACACTTTCGCGTCTCGAACAATTGCTCTACCTAACGCAACACGTTGACGTTGTCCACCAGATAACGCTTTCGGTTTTCTATCTAAATATTGTTCCAGTCCTAAAATTTTTGCTGCATCTTTCACGCGACGATCGATTTCATCTTTTGGTATTTTTCTAAGTTTTAATCCAAATGCCATATTATCATACACACTCATATGTGGATATAAAGCATAGTTTTGGAAGACCATTGCGATATCGCGATCTTTTGGAGGGACATCATTCATTAGCTTACCATCAATTGAAAACTCTCCTTTTGAAATATCTTCAAGTCCAGCTACCATTCGTAATGTTGTAGATTTTCCGCATCCAGAAGGACCGACAAATACGATAAACTCTTTATCTTGAATGTGTAAATTAAAATCTGTTACAGCGGTTACATTATTATCATATATTTTATAAATGTTTTCTAATTTCAATTCTGCCATGGTATTGCCCCCTAGAAAAAATTATGCAAACGTTTTCTTTGAATTTATTATAAACTAATAGATTCAAAAAATAAACAAAAAAATAAAACGTTTTCATTTATTAGAGGAATATTAGTAATTTGCGTATATTTTCTTAGAAAAATAAGAATAAAAGTTGTAAGCGCTATTTTAAATTAAGATAGAATCTGTTATCATTCATTAATGAAAACGTTTGCGCCTTAAAAAGAGAAAATCGAATTATTAATGAAATGGGGTAGCATAATGGAAAAACAGTGGTGGAAAGAAAGTGTAGTATATCAAATTTATCCTCGTAGCTTTATGGATAGTAACGGTGATGGTATTGGGGATCTTCGTGGGATTATTTCAAAGTTAGACTACTTAAAAGAATTAGGGATTGATGTCATTTGGTTATCACCGGTCTATGAATCGCCAAATGATGATAATGGTTATGATATAAGTGATTATTGTAAAATTATGAATGAGTTCGGAACGATGGAAGATTGGGATGAGCTACTACATGAAATGCATGAACGCAATATGAAACTTATGATGGACTTAGTTGTTAACCATACTTCTGATGAACATAATTGGTTTATTGAATCACGTAAATCAAAAGATAATAAATATAGAGATTACTATATATGGCGTCCTGGAAAAGAAGGAAAAGAGCCGAACAACTGGGGAGCAGCTTTTAGTGGATCAGCATGGAAGTATGATGAAATGACAGATGAATATTATTTACATCTGTTTTCTAAAAAACAGCCGGATTTAAATTGGGATAATGAAAAGGTAAGACAAGATGTTTATGAAATGATGAAGTTTTGGTTAGAAAAAGGAATTGATGGCTTCCGTATGGATGTTATTAATTTTATTTCTAAAGAAGAGGGATTACCAGCTGTTGAAACGGAAGAAGAGGGGTATGTTTCAGGTCATAAGCATTTTATGAACGGTCCAAACATTCATAAATATTTACATGAAATGAATGAAGAAGTATTGTCTCATTATGATATTATGACGGTTGGTGAAATGCCTGGTGTAACGACAGAAGAAGCGAAAATGTATACTGGAGAAGAACGAAAAGAACTGCAGATGGTATTCCAATTTGAACATATGGATTTAGATTCAGGAGAAGGCGGGAAATGGGATGTAAAACCATGCTCACTCCTTACTTTAAAAGAGAATTTAACGAAGTGGCAAAAAGCATTAGAGCATACTGGATGGAATAGCCTGTATTGGAATAACCATGATCAGCCTCGCGTTGTATCTCGTTTTGGTAATGATGAAATGTATCGCATTGAATCTGCGAAAATGTTAGCGACGGTGCTTCATATGATGAAAGGAACACCGTATATTTATCAAGGAGAAGAAATCGGAATGACAAACGTTCGATTTGAATCGATTGATGAATATCGAGATATTGAAACATTAAATATGTATAAGGAAAAAGTGATAGAGCGCGGTGAAGATATAGATAAAGTGATGCAGTCTATTTATATAAAAGGCCGAGATAATGCTAGAACACCGATGCAGTGGGACGATCAGAATCATGCTGGATTCACAACAGGTGAGCCTTGGATTACGGTAAACCCTAACTACAAAGAAATCAATGTGAAACAAGCGATCCAAAATAAAGATTCAATTTTTTATTACTATAAAAAATTAATTGAGTTACGTAAAAATAATGAGATTATTGTGTATGGATCATATGATTCAATATTAGAGAATAACCCTTCTATTTTTGCATACGTAAGAACATATGGAGAAGAAAAACTTCTTGTCATTGCAAACTTTACGGCGGAAGAATGTGTATTTGAAATGCCTGAGGACATTAATTATAGTGAAGCAGAGGTATTCATACACAATTACGACGTAGAGAATGGATCGATAGATAACATGACATTACGTCCGTATGAAGCGATGGTATTTAAATTAAAATAAAAAAAATCCTTATACCACTTGGTATAAGGATTTTTTATTACCATTTTAAGATTGAGAATCCATATGGAGGAAGTGTAACTTGTAATACATTTGCTTCCGCTGAAAATTCTTCGTTTGTATAAATGTTAATGATTTTCTTTCCAGTAACATGGAGAGGGAGGGAAGCAGTAATTTCACTATCAGTCGGATTTAAAACGAAAAAGATAGTTTCGTCTTCATACGTTTTCGTATAAGAAATATAATTATATTCATCATTTGCTTCGATGAATTGGAAAGTACCATGCCCTCCAAATGCTTTATATTGCTTTCGTAATGAAATTAATGTTTGTACATGTGTAAATAATAGATGATCTTGTTCTTTCGTATCCCAAATCATACATTTGCGGCAAGCTGGGTCCATACCGCCGTCCATACCAATTTCGTCTCCATAATAAATACAAGGAGAGCCGATGAAAGAAAGGTGGAATACATAAAGTAATTTTAATTTATTTTTATCTCCGTTACATGTTGTCAATATTCTTGGTGTATCATGGCTGTCTAATAAATGAAACGCTGCTTCATTTACGTTCATAGAGTAGGAATGGAGGGATTCTGTAATTTGTTTCATAAATTCATTTGCTTTAATGGAATCGTTAGCAAAGTAAGACAGTAGAGCGTTTGTAACAGGATAGCTCATTACAGCATCAAATTGATCTCCTTGTAGCCATGGAAGTGCATCGTGCCAAATTTCTCCTAAAATATATACTTCAGGATTTAATGTCTTTATCTCACTTCGGAATTCTCTCCAAAAGCTGTGGTCGACTTCATTTGCTACATCAAGGCGCCAACCGTCTATATTAAATTCTTTTACCCAATAACGCCCTACTTCAAGTAAATACTCTTTTACATCAGGGTGTGCTGTATTTAATTTAGGCATATACGGTGTAAACGCGAAAGTATCATAATTTGGAAGTGGCTCAGTTCTAATTGGAAACTCATGAATATGGAACCACTCTTTATATGCTGACTGCTCACCATTTTCTAGTACGTCTTGAAATTTATCGAAAAAGTATCCACTATGATTAAACACGGCATCGAGCATTACTTTTATACCGTGTGTATGACATGCCTGAACGAGTTCTTTGAACGTTTCTTTTGTGCCAAATTGCGGATCGATTTCCATGTAGTCAATTGTGTCATATTTATGGTTTGAATGTGCTTTGAAAATAGGGGTGAAATATATTCCTGAAATTCCAAGCTTCACAAGGTGATCAAGGTTTTGAATAATACCAGCAAAATCTCCGCCGAAAAAATTAGTTGGAGTTGGCTCAGCGCTACCCCAAGGAAGAGTATTTTCTGGATTTAGTGCACGATCTCCATTAGCGAACCGTTCTGGGAAAATTTGATACCAAACGGTGTCTTTAATCCAAGAAGGTGCTTTGAATACATCATTTGCATGAATAAATGGAAAACAGAAAAAGTTACCAACGTCATCATTTGGAATGGTAGAGAAAAATCCTCGCTCTGCATAAATAAGCGTTTCTGTATCATTTTTTAATTCGAATCCATAACGTAAGCGCTTAAATTGTGGTTCGATGGAAATAGACCAATAATCAAACAATGTAGTAGAACCAGTTTTTTTCATCGGTGTACTTGATGAAATCCATTTCCCATCTTTCCATTCATAAGGATCACCGTAAATAAGAGTGGCGCTTTGAGCATCCTCTCTTTTCGTACGTATTCGGATGTGAATCGTTTTTTCATCATAAGCGTATGCATAGTTATCTTTTGGCCTATGATAAATGGCTTCTTTAAGCATATAGAAAATCCCCCTTTAATATCTCCATACATATTGTTCCCTTAAGTGTAATAATAAAGCATATGTTGCAAACGATTGCTTTTTGCATAGCTTTAATATTGTTTATAAGAGTAGTATTCATTTCATATAAAGTCAATGTATAAAGAGTGTAGTAATAATATTTTTAAATTAATATTTGCAAAATGAATAAAAGAATGTATAATGATAGACAAATAGCGCAAACGTTTTCATAGATTGAGATATTGTTTGCGCTTCTATTAAACAATTCAATGCAAACGTTTTCAATTAGTAGGGTACATATACAATTTAGGGAGGTTTTTGGGATGAAGAAAGCATTATCATTATTAACGGTTTCAGCATTATCAATTGGTATGTTATCTGCATGTGGGCCGAAAGATTCAGGGAAGAAAGAAGAAAGTAAAGCAAAGAAAGATTACGATCTTCTTGTTTGGGAAGATGATAAAAAAGGTGTTGCTTTAGAACCAGCGGTGAAAAGCTTTGAGGAAAAATATAAAGTAAAAGTAAAAGTTGTTGAAATGCAAATGACAGACCAAGTGAAGAAGTTACGCCTTGATGGACCAGCGGGGACGGGACCAGATGTCGTAACATTGCCACATGATCAAATCGGAAACGCAGTAACAGAAGGTTTACTTTCTGAAGTGAAAGCTGATGATGCCGTAAAGAGTAAATTTACTGACTCATCAATACAAGCACAGACATATAACGGAAAATTATATGGTTTACCAAAAGCAATTGAGACACCAATCTTTATTTACAATAAAAAATTAATGCCAAAAGCACCAGAAACGATGGACGAGCTGTTTAACTTCTCAAAAGAATTTACGAAGGATGGCAAGTACGGATTTTTAACATTAGGAGATAACTTCTACTTTGCTAATGCATTCATGGCAGGTATGGGTGGTTATGTGTTTGGTGAAAAAGATGGAAAGCCAAATGCAAGTGATGTTGGATTAAATAATAGCGGAGCAGTACAAGGTGCTGAATACCTTCAAAAATGGTACAAAGAAAAGCTATTCCCAAAAGGTATTATCGGTGAATCTGGCGGACCTGCTGCTGATGGACTATTTAACGAAGGAAAAGCAGCATCTATCATGAACGGCCCATGGGCGTTCCAAGCGATGGAAAAGAACGGAATTGATTATGGTGTTGCTCCAATGCCGAAATTACCAAATGGTCAACCAATGAAAACATTTGTTGGGGTTAAAGGATGGCATGTAACAAGTTTCTCTAAACAAAATGATTTAGCTACAAAGTTCACTGAATGGGTAACGAATGAAGAAAATGCAAAAATTCGATTTGAGAAAACAAAAGAAATTCCTCCAGTAAAATCAGTAATGGAAGATCCAATTATTAAAGATAATGAAGCTGCAAAAGCAGTTGCGACGCAATCTGAAAATGGAATTCCAATGCCGAACATTCCAGAAATGCAAGAAGTATGGAAACCAGCTGGAGATGCACTTCAATTAGTTGTTACGGAGAAAGAGGCACCAAAAGCAGCACTTGATAATGCAGTGAAGCAAATTAAAGGTAATATTGAGGCAAATCATAGTAAGAAAAAATAAGGTGAAATTCGTGCCTCTAATATGAGGGGCACGAATTCTCTCCCAGAAAAAAGGGGGAAGGAACATGCAAACATCTATGGAACCAGCAAACGGCTTAAACGGTTCAAAACATAGGAAAATGGCAACCATGTTATCAATCATTCCAGGCATGGGCCAAATGTATAACAAACAATTTGTAAAAGGTCTTATTTTTCTAGTATTAACAGGTTCATTTATTGTAGCCTTTGCTGATTTATTAAATATGGGATTATGGGGAATTGTAACGCTTGGTACAGAAGTTCCACGCGACCATTCTGTCTTTCTATTAGTAGAAGGAATCTTGGCACTCATTGTCATCGTGTTTGGACTCGGAATATATGCATTTAATTTATATGATGCATACCAAAACGGGAAGAAACGTGATATAGGTACACCATTAAACTCTGTAAAAGAGCAATACCGTAATTTACTAGATCAAGGTTTTCCATATTTAATGGTTTCACCAGGTTTTCTATTACTTATCTTTGTAGTTGTATTTCCAATCATTTTCGTAATTTTAATTGGATTTACGAATTATGATTTATACCACTCGCCTCCAGCTAAATTAGTAGATTGGGTGGGCTTCAAAAACTTTATTGATATCTTTACATTACCGATGTGGAGAGAGACATTTTTAAGCGTATTTTCTTGGACTGTCATTTGGACATTCGTTGCAACGACATTACAAGTTGCGCTTGGTATTTTCTTAGCGATTATCGTAAATCAGCCTGGTATTAAAGGGAAGGCAATTATTCGGACAATCTTCATTTTACCGTGGGCGGTCCCAGCGTTCGTATCTATTCTTGTTTTCTCTGGTATGTTTAACGAAACATTTGGAGCAATTAACAATCAAGTATTAGCTTTATTTGGAATCGAAAAGATTGCTTGGATGACAGATCCATTTTGGGCAAAAATCGCTTTAATTATGATTCAAACGTGGCTTGGATTCCCGTTCGTCTTTGCAATGACAACAGGTATACTGCAATCGATTCCAGGAGAGTTATATGAAGCTGCTACAGTAGATGGAGCTACATCTTGGCAACAGTTTCGTAAAATTACATTGCCACTTGTCTTATATGCAACAGCACCAATATTAATTACGCAATATACGTTTAACTTTAATAACTTTAGTATCATCTATCTATTTAACGGCGGAGGTCCTGCTGTAGCTGGACAAGACGCGGGTGGAACGGATATTTTAATTTCATGGATTTATAAGTTAACGATGACTTCGGCGCAGTACGGGAAAGCAGCAGCTCTTACAATGATATTATCGTTAATCGTTATTACAGTTGCGTTATGGCAATTTAAGAGAACAAAATCATTCCAAGAAGAGGATATGATGTAAATGAATATTAAAAGACAAAAGATGTTACGTCTCTCATTAAGTTATTTCGTTATTTTCGTAATGTGTGCCATCATTTTCTATCCGTTATTATGGATTATTGGCTCATCATTTAATCCAGGTGATAGTTTATCTGGATCAAGTATTATTCCGCAAAATGCAACGTTAGATCATTATCGTAAGTTATTAGATTTAGAGAATAGTAATTATTTACTATGGTATAAAAACACATTAAAAGTAAGTGTTATAACGATGATTTTCTCAGTGTTAGCAATTAGTTTTACTGCTTATGCATTTTCAAGATACCGTTTTGTTGGAAGAAAAAATGGCTTATTAACGTTTTTAATTCTGCAAATGATTCCGAACTTTGCGGCGCTAATCGCTCTATATGTATTAGCACAGTTAACAGGGTTAATCGATACGCACCTTGCATTAATTTTAATTTATGTAGGCGGGGCAATTCCAATGAATACATGGCTTATGAAGGGATATTTTGATACGATTCCAAAAGAATTGGATGAGTCAGCTCGTATGGATGGGGCAGGACATTTCCGTATTTTTTGGCAAATCATTATGCCACTTGCAAAGCCAATCGTAGCGGTTGTGGCGTTATTCACTTTCATCGGTCCATTTACAGATTTCATTTTAGCGAGTGTTATTTTGCGCACACCAGAAAATTATACGTTAGCAGTTGGGTTATATGAAATGGTAGCGAAGAAATTTGGTAATGAATTTACAACGTTTGCAGCGGGTTCAGTATTGATTGCAATCCCAATTTCAATTTTATTCCTATCACTACAAAAATATTTTATTTCTGGTTTAACTGCTGGAGGTACGAAAGGATGAAAAATGGGACATTACGTCCCATTTTTCTTTTCATCTCCCTATAAAAAGCTTTATAGGGAGATGAAAAGAGATTTGACATCACATATGAAAAGAAGTGAAATAAATAGTATATTATAGTATAGGAAAAATGAGCTATATCCCTTACAATACATGGAGAGGGAGAATATGATAGGATTTACAAGATAGAATCAATGAAAGTTTATGATTTCTCCTATTACTTGCAACGGGTGCAAGATAAAAGTATATAAAAAATGGCAGAGAAGTGAGAGGAGGGGGATTTTTATGACAGTTACAATTAAAGATGTGGCGAAGAAGGCAAATGTAGCACCATCTACCGTTTCTCGTGTAATTGCTGATAACCCAAGTATAAGTGAAAAAACAAAGCGTCGTGTTCGGAAAGTAATGAGTGAACTGGGATATCATCCTAATTTAAACGCAAGAAATCTAGCTAACCAAACAACGAAAACACTTGGCCTTGTTATGCCAAGTTCTGCAAGTAAAGCTTTTCAAAATCCGTTTTTCCCAGAAGTTATAAGAGGGATTAGTTCATTTGCACATGTGGAAGGGTATGCGCTTTATATGTCGACAGGTGAAACGGAAGATGAAATTTATAATGGTGTTGTAAAGATGGTGCAGGGGCGCCAAATTGGTGGCATTATTCTTTTATATTCAAGAGAGAATGATCGGATTATTCAATATTTGCATAAACAAAATTTCCCGTTTGTTTTAATTGGGAAACCGTATGATCGAAAAGATGAAATTACATATGTAGATAATGATAATTATACAGCTGCAAGAGAAGTAGCAGAATATTTGATTTCATTAGGTCATAAACAAATCGCGTTCATCGGCGGTGGATCAGATTTACTTGTAACGAGAGATCGTTTGGCTGGTATGAGTGATGCTTTAAAATTAGCGGACATTGTATTACCAAAAGAGTATATTTTACATTTTGATTTTTCGAGGGAAAGTGGTCAACAAGCCGTTGAGGAGTTAATGGGACTACAGCAACCACCGACAGCAATTGTGGCAACGGATGATTTAATTGGACTTGGTGTGTTAAGTGCTCTTTCTAAAAAAGGATTCGTTGTACCAAAGGATGTTTCCATTATAAGCTTTAACAATGCTTTATTATCAGAAATTGCGAGTCCGCCACTTTCGACAGTTGATGTGAATATTTATCAACTAGGATATGAGGCAGCAAAAGCTTTAGTGGATAAAGTAGAGAATGCGGAGTCTACTGCAAAGTGTATTATTATTCCTCATAAATTACTAAAGCGCCAAACTTGCGATCATTATGCATAAAAAAAGCTAAGAGTTTAACTCTTAGCTTTTTGTTGTAGAAAGGCCTCTAATCGATCACAGCCTTCTTTTAAAGTTTCAATACTATACGCATAGGATAAGCGAAGATAACCTTCACCATATTCAGAAAATGCTGTTCCAGGAACGACAGCTAGTCCAGCTTCTTTGACAAGGTCAAGTGCAAAATCAAATGATGAAGATGTTAAATGACCAACATATGGGAATAAGTAAAATGCACCTGTTGGTTTTTCAACTGTTAAGCCCATTTGAATGAGTCTATTATACACGTAAT
Organism: Bacillus thuringiensis; assembly: GCF_022095615.2. NCBI lineage: Bacteria > Bacillati > Bacillota > Bacilli > Caryophanales > Bacillaceae > Bacillus > Bacillus thuringiensis. Next base: position 3,801,883 of record NZ_CP155559.1, on the reverse strand, counting down.
CACGGCGTTTTTTGTATTGATGACGCATCATTTTTGGTGCATCTTTAGCAGCTGTTAATGCTTCAATTGCAGCATATTGAGCGATTGAAGTAGCACACGTTACGTTGTATTGATGAACTTTTAGTATATGTGCTGCTAAATAGCTTGGTGCGAATAATAGACCGATACGCCAGCCAGTCATAGAATGTGATTTAGATAAACCGTTAATGACAATCGCCTTTTCACGCATTTCTGGGAAATGAGCGATAGATGTGTGTTTTTCTTCGTATACAAGTTCGCTATAAATTTCATCAGAAAGAACGAAAATATTTTTATCTTTTAAGACAGTTACAATATCCTGTAATTCTTCTTTTGATAAAGTTACACCAGTCGGGTTAGAAGGATACGGTAGTACAACACATCTTGTTTTTTCTGTAATAGCATTTTCTAGCGCTTCGGCTGTTAAACGAAATCCAGTTTCACGAACATCGATAAAAATAGGTGTAGCACCGCATAATCGAATAATTGGCTCGTATCCTGGGTAAATAGGGGCAGGTAAAATAACTTCTGTTCCTGGCTCTAAAATCGTTCGGAATGCAATATCAATTGCTTCACTGGCACCGATTGTAACGATGGTTTCGTTTTCAGGTGAATACTGTAAATCGTAGTTATCTTTTACAAAGTTACAAGCTGCCTTGCGTAATTCTAGTAAACCGGCGTTATGTGTATAGCTTGTATAATTTTCTGTAATAGCCCGTTTTGCCGCTTCTTTTACGAGAGAAGGCGTAGGGAAATCGGGTTGTCCAATTGTTAAAGAGATAAGATTATCATAGTTTTGAATCATGTTAGAGAATTGACGGATTCCAGAAATTTGGATGTCTTTTACTCTAGGATTAATGAATTGTTCCATTGTATCTCCCTTTCTTCCGTTTGAAAATTAAGTTCATTTTAACATATTTTCTATGGTTTCGCTTGCGTATATGTTATGTAGAAAGAGTAAGGAAATAGAAAAAAAGCCGCTGTAAGCGACTTTTTAATATCCGTACTCCCAATCTATTTCATCTTCATTCCAAAGTACAGAGGATACTTTGCCAAGGTGAACAACTGATTCATTCACAGCACATGTGCAATTTTCTTCTCCGGTTTTATGCTGTAACTCTTCATATACTGATTTTTCAACATTTTCTAGAACGACCAAATTTTCTTCTTTTAAAACAAGCGTAGTACCCGCCATATTTATCTTCCTCCTACTAAAATAATGATCACTTATTTGTAAACATAGATAGTATGGATTATATGCTGTATTTTGCTATAGTTGTCCGTCTCATGAAGTATTTTTTATTTTCTTTGTAATCCGTATTCATTGTATACTGTCCGACGGAAATTTGGTACAGGGTTTACATTCATTTCGAAAATCTGTAACAATTATTATGTGCTGTTAACAAAGAATTAACAAATATGTTAAGAAAAATCAAAATTTTGAAACAAATAAACCCGTAAAATGATATAATCATATCAAAATACATATAGGGGATGAGAGGTTATGGAGCTGATCCGTGATTTAATGATCCAAATTGCCATCATTATTTTGCCACTATTTTTATATGAAGCGATTCGTTTAAATCGTTATCAAGAAATGCCTCCGAAGCCGAACCGCTACTTTATTATGTTTTTATCCAGCATTACACTCGTTCTCTCTATGACATACTCTATTTGTTTTGGTGACATTTGTGGGTATAATTTTCACCCAATCCCGATTGTTAGTGGTTTTTTATATGGTGGGATTGTTGGTTTAATCCCGGCCGTTATTTTTGTTGCATATGAATGGGCGCTAAAGGGAATGAGCCTTCTTCCAGTCATAGAAGTAATATTTCTATTGATAGTGCCATTATTTTTATCAAAGAAATGGTCTCTATTTTCAAGAGATAAGAAGCTAATTTTAGCATTTATGATTTCATCATTATACGTACTTGTCTATTTAGTGATTGGAATGATTAACGTTCTGTTAGAAACGGGGTTTACACCACATATCTCACACTTATATAGCGGATATATATTTGCTTCGCTTATTATGGTTATGACTATGGTATTTCAAGTGTACTTAACAGAATATTTAAATGAAAATGCAATATTACGTACAGAGATGCAAAAGTCAGAAAAGCTTAATATTGTAAGTGAGTTGGCAGCAAGTGTTGCACATGAGGTTCGAAATCCGCTCACTGTTGTTCGTGGTTTTATTCAATTGTTACAAAGTACGGAAGATGTGAAAAATAAGGATTATATGCGTCTCGTATTAGCCGAATTGGATCGGGCAGAACAAATTATTTCAGATTATTTGAATTTAGCAAGGCCACAAATTGAGAAAAAAGAACACATTTGCTTATCCGCTCAATTAATAGAAATGACAACTCTTATGTCATCATTTGCAGCGATGCAAGGTGTATATTTGCAAGTTGAGATTTCTGAAAGTCTTTATACGATCGGAGATAAGACGAAATTGAAGCAAGCTATTATGAATGTTGTTAAAAATGGTATTGAAGCAATTCAAGGAAATAAAGGATATTTAAAAGTAACGGCTATGCAAAAAGATGAAACGATTGTAATAAGAGTTAAAGATAGTGGTGTTGGAATGACGACAGAACAGTTAGCAAGGCTGGGACAACCATATTATTCTTTAAAAGAAAAAGGGACAGGATTAGGGCTTATGGTAACATTTAGTATTTTACAAGCGCATAATGGTACACTGGAATATAAAAGCGAAAGTGGGAAAGGAACTGAAGCGATTATTATATTGCCAGCTGTAAGAAATAAGGAATAAAAGTTACCGATGGAAGGTAACTTTTTATTTTATATAGGAAAAAATATAGTATTTTATTCAGATGTTTTTTCTTGTTTTGTTCGGCTAAATAAACTTCTAAATGATTGAAAAAAGCTTTGTTCTTTCGAAGCTGCGACTAATCTTTTTGTTTCTTGAATTTCGCGAATTACTTGCATAAGTTGTGCATCACGGTTGCTGTCTTTATTATAAATTTGATTTACGAGTTTATTCATTTTTTCTTCTTGCTTAGATTCTCGTTTATACATATGATTCATTAATAAGTCCATCTTTTCTTTTTGCAGGGCATCTGTTTGAGCCGCATGATCCACTAACTCTTGTAGCATTTTTTCTTGAGAGCCTTCTTTTACATAAACTTGTTGCATCAATTCATCTAGCTTTTCATCTTTTAAACGATTTTGGGTAATAAGGGTAGAATTTTGATGAATAATTGCTTCATTTAATTGAGCGAGCATTTCAAGTTTTAACATGAACTCCTCAAAGTTACGCCCATCTTCTTTTTCTTTCGGCTGTATTTCTTGCTTATCTTGTATAACGGGTACAGGTGGGGCCTCTTTTTCTTTTAAAATAATAGGTATCGTTTCTGAAATGTCTTCTTGCAATGTAGCAGCTCTTTCATGTATAGATTTCAATAGTTTTAAATCATCCAGTTTATAAATGCGAGCATCAGCTGTTTTGGAAATGATATAACCATGATCCTCTAACAGTTGACTATATTTGCGAACTATATGTTTTGGGATGCCTGTTTTATTCGTGACATCTTTCGTTTTATAGGTAGCTTCCATAATATTTCCTCCCCAAAAAGTATCGTATATATCATTTCAATCTTTTATGAGGACTTCCTTTGAAAAAGAATGTCGGAAGGTTATTAGTTTTCTACAGCATTAGTGAAAAGATGAAGGAAAATGAGAGTTTTTTGGCGGAATGGCGAAGAAGAGCTAAAATAATGTCTGAAAACATATACAGGAGAAGTTTGTTATAATAACTGAGGAAAAGAAACTGGTAGAATCATGGAGGTATACATGAAGCAATTAAAAGGTATTATCATTTCAATTATTGCAATTCTTTCTATTGTAGTAGCGGTGTATGAAGTACTTGTTCCAGAGGAAACAAGTATCAAAAAAACGAATGCGTATGATCAAGTTCTAGAATTTCCGAAAGAGCGATATCCAGAGACAGGGAAACATATTACGGATGCTATAAAAGAAGGACATTCAGAAGTTTGTACAATCGATCGTGGTGGCGCTGCGGATAGAAGGAAATTATCGTTAGCTCCATATCCATCAAAAAAAGGGTATGATCGTGATGAATGGCCAATGGCGATGTGTAAAGAAGGCGGAAAAGGAGCACATATTGAATATATAAGTCCAGCAGATAACCGCGGAGCAGGGTCTTGGGTAGGAAATAAGTTAGATAAATACCCAGATGGTACGCGTGTGAAATTTGACGTAAAGTAGTAGTTGCATATTTCATAATGAAGGAGAATGGGAACGATGGAGTTAACAATTTCTTATTCGCAATTAATGTTGATGAACTATGACGGTGATCAGCCTTACGTGGACTGGACGGATGAAGATTTTGAAAGAGGTTATGCGAAGGCGGATGGAACTGTTATTTTTGAAGCACTTTCTGATTATACTTGTGAAGTAAAAGTGACTTGCGGAAAGCATATTGAGAAAGAAGAAGCGATTAGAACGGTTACAGTTCCTTTTACAGTTGAAAATGGGTGTATCGTTGTAACAAGTATTCTTTCAAATAAATTTCAAATCCCTATTCCAAATGGTGAGTATACAGTTGTATTACAGGCAATTCCTCTTGAAGAACCAACGGATGATGAATTATATAAAATACAATACGAATTCTTTTTTGAAAGTAAAGAATAAAAAATGGGTTATCCTCAAAAAGGATAACCCATTTTTGTTATGCGTTTGTTTTTAGCAGGGAACGAGCATCTTTTGCTGCTTGCACCATGTGTTCTAAAGCTGGGATAACTTCTTCCGTTCTTCTCGTTTTTAAACCACAATCAGGATTAATCCAGAAATATTTAGGGTCGCATACTTCTAAAGATTGTTCTACGATTTTATACATTTCATCTTTACTCGGTACACGTGGACTATGAATATCATATACCCCTAGACCGATGCCTTTTTCATATGTTGTATGTTTTAATGTATCAATAAATTCTCCGTGACTTCTTGATGTTTCGATAGAAATCACATCTGCATCTAATGCGCGAATCGCGTCAACAATATCTTCGAAATTACTGTAACACATATGCGTATGAATTTGTGTTTCATTTGCTACAGAAGAAGTTGCTAAAAGGAAGGATTGTACTGCCCATGTAATATAAGCGTCCCAATCTTTTTCTTTTAGTGGCATTCCTTCACGAAGTGCTGGCTCATCGACTTGGATTACTCGAATTCCGGAAGATTCAAGTAGTTCAATTTCGTGACGAAGAGCTAATGCAATTTGATACGAAACTTCTTTTCTTGGAATGTCATTTCGAACGAAGGACCAATTTAAAATCGTAACAGGTCCAGTTAACATTCCTTTTACAACTTTCTCTGTTAAGCTTTGTGCATAAACCGTTTCCTTAATAGTCATTCCGTTAATAAAGGCTACATCACCATAAATAACAGGTGGTTTTACGCAGCGGGAACCGTATGATTGTACCCAACCGTTTTTAGTGAATGAGAAACCAGCAAGGCGCTCACCAAAATATTCGACCATGTCAGTTCTTTCAAACTCGCCATGAACAAGAACATCAAGACCAATTTCTTCTTGGTAACGAATCCATTTTTCTGTCTCTTTTTCAATAAATTGTTCATATTGTTCATTTGAAATAACACCATTACGCCATTCTTTTCGCGTTTGACGAACTTCAGTTGTTTGCGGGAAGCTACCGATAGTTGTTGTTGGTAACAATGGTAACTCCAGAGCAACTTGTTGTAATTCGTATCGTTTTTCAAATGGAAGAGGACGTGAAAAATCTTCTTCTTTTAGTGCTGTTCGTGCTGCTTTGACATCTTCACGGTTACGTGCAGCAGATGAGCGAATTGTCTGATGTACATTTCGATATGTTTCTAGCTCATTACTAATGCTTTCTGTACCTTGAGTCAGAGCAGAATGAATAAGAACTAACTCTTCTAATTTTTGATTTGCAAATGCTAGCGCATCAAATAGCTCAGTCGATAAGTGGGTTTCTTCTGTTTTATCGATTGGTGTATGCAATAAGCTACAAGAAGGCTGAACGATGAAATCTTTCGTTTGGACTTGTTTTTGTAACGTTGTAAATAACGTAAGAACTTCATCAAGGTCAGCTCTCCAAATGTTACGGCCATCTATACAACCGACAGCTAAAGTTTTATCAGCTGGGAATCCATATTTTGAAATAGCATTTAGATTTCCTTCTTTACCATGAACGAAATCTAATCCAATACTAGATACAGGGAATGTAATGATTTCTTCATAGTTTTCTTCTACACTATCAAAATATGTTTGTAAAAGAAGAGTCGCATTTGGAACTTCTTTACGAATAGCTTCGTAAATTTCTTTTGCATGTTGAATTTCTTCTTTCTTTAAAGAAGCGAAAATCGGTTCATCAACTTGAATGATTTGTGCACCAGCTGCATGTAGTTCTGAAATTAGTTGTACGTAAGGTGCAACTAATTGGTTTAAAATCGTAGCAAATTGCTCTTGTGTATAGCCTTTCGCTAATTTTAAGAAAGTATATGGTCCTAAAATAACAGGCTTTCCATCTACTCCTAATTCTTGTTTTGCCTCTTCATATAAGCGAAGTGGACGATTATCTTTTAAAGAGATTTGTAATCCCTCTTCATATTCAGGAACGATATAATGATAGTTTGTATTAAACCATTTTGTCATTTCGGAAGCTACGTGATCTTTAGAGCCGCGCGCCATTGCGAAATATACATCAAGGTAAGATGTAAACTCAGAAAAACGTGATGGAATAAATCCTAGCATATAAGCAGTATCCAAAACGTGATCATAATATGTAAAATCGCCAACTGGAATAAGTTCAATCCCTTTTTCTTGCTGTGCTTTAACGTGTTGTAGGCGAATTTCTTTCATTGTTGTTAAAAATTGTTCTTCATCGATTTTATTGGACCAAAAAGCTTCCAATGTTTTTTTCCACTCTCGTTGTAGTCCGATACGTGGATAACCTAAATTACTTGTTTGAATTGCCATTTCAAATTCCTCCCTAATTGAAAGTAAGCATTTCCGTTTACTAGGAAATACCTATAACAAAAAGTACAAAGGCATAGAAAATAAGCCTTCCTTTTTGTTTTAACACCTCATCATCATCCGTGAATCTATCAGTGTTGTTAAAACAGGCAGGTCTCCTGACTTATGCTTCATATAATTACTTTCACCTTCCCGTTTTCACAGTGGCACTAAAAAGAAATCTCAGCATTTACAGTGGCGGGACCGTGTTGGAGTTTCACCAATCTTCCCTTTTAAACACGAAACAAAATGTTCGTGTACCCATTTTCCCTTTGAAAGGAATTTAACAAGCGATATGATATTGAAACAAATTCTAACACAATTTTTGGAATTTTGTCTACTGTTTTAAAATAAGAAAATTCTAAAGTTTTTTATTTTTATTATTCGGATTCTTCTGATTCTTATAGAGTTGGAGAGAGGTAGCGGTAATTGAAATAAAGTGCGATTAAACTTATAAAGAAGTGTGTACCTGTACAGAGATAAGATGCCAGTTATAGTATTTAACAATCGGTCCATCTTATATCGAAAATAAAACAAGCATAACCTCGACCTAAAGTAGAACGGGGATATGCTTGTTTTAGGTTTTAAAATGAAATAACTTTATTGTCTTTTTACAGTTTCTTCTTTATAAGTTTAACCTTCATCTATATCAATTTCTGAAAGTCGTCCTGCAACTGCATCTGTAAGGAGGGTGTTTAGCCATTGCAATTCAACTGTAATATGTTCAATAACGCTTTGTAAAATATATAGTTGTGCACGTGGAATTTGTCCTTTGCTACAATCATAAATAGTTTGCATTTTATGTAAATATTGAACGGTATCATTTTTCTTTTTTTCTAAAATAGGAATTAACTCTTGATCATCACCAAAATGAGCGAAAGAGAGTGCCGAATAAATTGGTTTATATATTTGATTTTTTGCCTCGAATTGTTTTAATAGTAACGTGTGAAATAACCGTTTACCTTCTTCTGTTATATGAAAGATTGTTTTATCGGGTCTATTCGTATCTCGAACAATCGTGGTAATACTAATTGCACCCTGCTTTTCTAATTGCTCGAAGGCGTAGTAAAGTGATCCTTTTGCATATTTAATATAACAATCCATTTGTCGTTCTTTCATGATGTGCTGCACTTCATATGGATGTTTATCTCCTTCGAGTAGCAAGCCGAGAATGACTAATTTCATGCTCATGCTGTCTCAACTCCTATAAATAAAAACTTTATACATATTATAAACGGCATATCCGTTTTCATAAAGGGATATGCCGTTTCTTTTCTCTATATTAACTTACTTGCTTTTGTTTTTGTTTCGTTTTTGGACCTGTAAAGAGGCGTTCATTTCCCATAAGTAAAATACAAATAATACTTAGTACAGCCGGGATAAGTGCCCAGAAGAATGTACTGGCAATAGAGGTAGCGAGAGCATCTTTAATACCAATTAATATTTCAGCTGGAATCTTCTCGGTAGCACCTTGTGATAATAAGAAACTTGTGTCTCCGCCTTTTGGAGCTAATTTAGCTAGTTCAGGAGGGAACACAGTGTTTAATTTAGTAGTAAAAATATGGTTTTGAATGGTACCGAAAATCGTTACACCAAGAGTCATACCGAGTGAACGGAAGAATGAGTTTGTTGATGTAGCAGAACCACGGTCTCGCATTTCTAACTTGTGGATAGAAGACATACTTAAAACTGAGAACGAGAAACCAACTCCAAGTCCAGTGAGAACCATAAATAGCGTTACAAGTAGACGAGGTGTATCCATTGTTAAAGTGCTTAGTAAATAAATACCAATTACGAAGAAAACACCAGACACCATCATGATGTTACGATAACTTGTTCGAGAAGCTAACTGTCCACCTGTTTGACTTCCAATTACAGAGCCAACCATCATAGGTGTTAAAATTAATCCAGCATTGGAGGCTGAACCACCGAGAACACCTTGAACGAAGATTGGGATATAAACTGTACAGATAATAAAAGCGGCACCATAGAAAAAGGCAACTCCTTGGCTAGCTGCGAATAAAGGTTTTTTAAATAGATGGAAAGAAATGATAGGTTCAGTTGCTTTTCGTTCTACGAAGAAGAAAATAATAAGCATAATCACAACTGTTGTAAATAAACCGATAATTACAGTAGAATTCCATGCATATTCTTTACCACCAAGCTCTAAGGCGAACATTAAGCAAACGATACTAATAACAAGTGTAATAGCGCCAGCCCAATCAATTTTTTGTTTTCTAAATTCTAGAGATTCACTGTAGTATTTCGTAATGAAGAAGAAGGAAATAAGTCCTAATGGAATATTAATATAGAAGACCCAATGCCAACTTATATAGTCTGTAATATAAGCACCTAATAAAGGGCCGAATACACTAGATGTCCCGAAAACCGCACCGAATAGCCCTGTCATTTTTCCGCGCTTTTCTGGCGGGAATATGTCGTACATAATTGTGAAGGCGATAGGCATAAGAGCGCCGCCACCGATCCCTTGAATTGCTCTATAAATACTTAGCTGTTCAATACTAGATGCTGTTCCACAAAGTGCAGAACCGAATAAGAAAAGAATGAGGCCACCAATATAAAAGCGTTTCCGTCCGTACATATCAGAAAGTTTTCCGAAGATAGGCATCCCTGCCATTGTTGCTACCATATATGCAGATGTGACCCAAACGAACTTGTCAAATCCTCCTAGGTCTCCAACAATCGTTGCCATTGCTGTTGCAACGATTGTATTATCCATTGCCGCCATTAAAATACCAAGTAATAAACCTGCAACAACAAATTTTGTATTGTTGGAGTCTTTTTTTGATAATTGAGATTCCAAATATAACCCTCCTTTAATAATAAGTAAACTATATGAAGTTTTGAGTGCAGCACATAAAAATTTGAAATATAGTTTTTAAATCAATACAAGTGCACTGACAAAGCCATAAAGAATATTATAGTCAAATTTGACTAAAAGGCAAACTTTTTCTTCCGCCAAAATATTCTGTTGTATGGACAGAGAAAGAGTGAACAATACTTAGTATTGGTGTAAAGTCAATGAAGGAAATTGTAAAAAAATATTTCAGTAAGAATACCTTCTGTTAACAGAGGAAAAATGGTTTTTTCTTTATATTGTCGAATAGGATAAAAGGAAGAGTAATAACTATATATCGTTTGTAACAAGCTTTATTAATATTGTGTAGAGAGGCAGAATAAGGTCGTATGGATATGATGCATCTGAAATGGGGTGAATATTATTATGAAAATATGGAAACGAATTTCGGATCAAGGAAGGCGTTCAATACCGCTACAACCGGTGTTATGGATTGATGGCTCAAAAAAGGAAAACGAATGTCCTAATGTAGCAGTTACATTGCAAATCCGTAGTATGTATAAAGAAAAATTTTCATATGAACTGACCTATGATGTAAATGACATACTTATTATTCGAATTGAAGTTGAAAATAAAGGAATGGAAATGATTTCACGAGTTGTAGTAAGTCATATGATTCGAGATTATTTTGCCTATATTCCAAACTCATTAAAGGCCGATAAGGGGATGAGTGAGTTCCTGTTCCAGCTTGTAAGGTGGCGAATTGATAATTTATTACCGAATGAGAAGGTAGAGCTAATTTGTAAAATAAAAGCAAATAAAGATAAAGCACTTAAAAACGCATTATTTCAGGCTACATATACATTTCAATATAAAGGAGTATCATATGGTCCACTGCAAACAAATGAAGTTGTAGTGCGGCAATGATAAAAAGGAACCTGTACGAAAGGTTCCTTTTTTTAATGAAGGTTGTGTTTTTTGAGTACTTTTTTTTGCGCGATTCCTTTTTTTCCTACATAATTATTTTTATAACCAAAATATAAAATGAAAAGAAAGGAAGCAACATTTACAATAGCATCAATTTGATCGTTTGTAATAAAGTTCACTCCGAAAGAATTAAACAGTAATTTTAATGATAATAGAAAACCTGCTAGTAAACGTATAATATCTGATAGATTCTCTTTTTGTAGCATATAAGTCACCTCTTTCTAAAACGATATATAGTATATATATGAAATAGAATAGAAATGGTAGACAAGCTTAAGCGGAAATGTACACTCAATATGTACATTTTTTATTTTGTAGAAAAACATAATTGTTATAGAAACATATATTGGTATAGAAGGGAGGAGAAGTATGAAACATAAAGGGAAAATTAGTGGATTATTACTTGGGAATACAGTGGCAGTTACAGAATGGATTGCGCTTCAGGATGTAATTACAAAACTGGATTCGCGATCATTTTATACTGTCTTTATTATTTATATATTGCAAATGATACTCAGCTATTATTTTGGACATTGGTATGATAAAAGGGCGAGCAGGAGTATGGATACGGAAGTAGGAGGAATGGCAAGTAATAATTTTGTAGTTGATTTCTTTGAGAAAGTAGCTGCTTTATCAGAACGGGATTCTCATAATATTACAGTGTACATTCTTTCTATGAAAGAATGGAAAGAACTAAAAGAAACAGTGCAAGAAAAAAAATTGGAGGTGCTAGTACAAAAATTGGAGAGTACGATTGTACAGACAATTCGTAAAGGAGACGTCGTTACTAGGTGGGATGAAAATAAGTATGTGATTGTGGCGATTGATAACGGACATGAAAAGTCGACAATAACAAACCGATTAATGAAAAGTATTGAAAGCGAAATAGAAAATGGCTTGTTAAGTATAACTCTATTATTTGGAGCTGCTAGTTATCCAATAGAAGGAAAAACTTTTGAAGAATTGTTAAGAAAGGCACAAAATCAATTGTACCAGCATAGGGATTTGTAAGAAAATGAGTGAAACTTCGATTTAAAGAAATATGATATGAAGAAGTTTTTAATGTAACATTTTTTTGACTTTTATTACAAAAAGAACTTTTATTGTAATAAAAGTCTTTAAAAATATATGGAATAAGCATATAATTATGATGGATGTGTCAATGCATTTTGCACAATGTGTTTCATTTTAAAAGTGTAGAGGAAAGCATGCTCTACACTTTTCCTTTTTAGAGAATGGCAAGAATAATTGTAAGTTGTTACAAGTTAGTATTTAAACTGTGTAAAATGAACAAAGAAATTATTTGATAGAAAGCGGAAAGGGAATGATAGAATGATAGACGTGAGAGAACAACGAACATCTTTTACTAGGTGAATGATTACTGTTGTTCTTCAAATTATTATGGCTGTGATGAATTCCGTTGTACTTTTATGTAATACATAGTATGAACAGGTTTTAAAAAGTGCCAAGTAAAAGATGGATATGAAACTGCTATTTAGTTCAAAAACGTAAAATGCAATTTCAAGTAATACAATTTGTACAAGCATTATAAACAATAATAATGATTTTCGTAAAAAAGGTGCGAGTGTGGAGTTTATAGAAGGGTATATAACTGTCATAGCTTTTTACACGATGATCGTATATAAGTAGGAGGAAAAAGATGTTGAAGTATAGTAAATTAGCAATTGTAACTGCATTATCAATGACTTTACTAGCGGGTTGTTTCGGGCCGAAACCAGAAGAGGAATTATATGTTGCGTTTGAAAATGCTGCAAAGCAAGAGAAAACAATGTTTGAAGATGCAAAGAAACTTGAAACTTTAGAGAAAGAGGGACAAGAATTATATAACCAGATTGTTCAAGAAGGAAAAGATAATAATCAAACTGTTAAGGAAAAACTGAACCAAGCAGTGAAAAATACAGATGAACGAGAAAAAGTGCTTACAAAAGAAAAAGAATCTTTAAATAAAGCACAAGAAGAAGTAAAATCAGCAGATAAATATGTGAAGAAAATTGAAGATAAGAAATTGAAAGATCAAGCGGATAAAGTGAAAAGCACATATGAGAAACGACAAGATTCATTTAACAAAATGTATGATAGCTATAATAAATCGTTAAAACAAGAAAAAGAATTATATACAATGTTACAAGATAAAGGTACAAAATTAAAAGATATTAGTGAAAAGGTAAAGGTAGTAAATCAATCGTATAAGGATATTGAATCCGAAAAAGACAAGTTTAATGAATTTACGAAATCTTATAATACAGAAAAAATAGCTTTTTATAAACAAGCAAATATTAAAATTAAAGAAGAGAAAAAATAAAACAGTTTGGCCTATCAATTGGCCAAACTGTTTTATTTTTTTGTATAAGTACGACTATACCATGGGACAGGTTCACTTAATTTTTTTTCTTGTTTCAGTGCTTCAGGACCAATATAATCTTGAAGTGTTTTTTTTGCTACTGTTAAAGATAAGGTTGTTTTCGGATTTCGATAGGAGGATTCAAGATGACCAAGATGTGGTAGGATTCGAAAATCTTCTTTGGTAGGAGGAATATGGAAAAAATAATCACCTAAACGTATAAGAACATCAGATTGTTGTTGGCTAAAACGTGGATTTCTAGAAAAATGTAATCCTTCTTTAATAGCTTTTTTTTCAGCAATTAAGCGTTCTAAAGCCGTCTTTTTTAACCAGTATAAATACTTCGGATTAGTTGCAGCTTTAGCATGACGATTCACAACGAAAATAGATTGAGCTAGTCGATTAATAGAATGTTGGTTTTGTAATTGAGATTGTGGTTGTGAAGGTTTCATATGGAATCTCCTTTCAATTTTTTATTATTATAACATAAATAAAAGAGGTTTTTATTATATGCAAAAAGTGATTGTATATATTTTCAATATTAAAGCAATATTGTTACAAAAAACAACTATTTTGTATAATAGTAATAGAATGTGCTTTAGAAATTTGATAATGAAAGAGTGAGAAGTTTGAAAGAAATATTAAAACAGCAATATGCCATTATAGATATTGGATCTAATACAATGCGTTTAGTTATTTATGAAAAGCAAAATGGAGGTTTTTATAAGGAGGTTGAAAATACGAAAGTAGTTGCTCGGTTAAGGAATTATTTAATTGATGGTGTGTTGATTGAAGAAGGAATAGAGGTATTGTTACAAACATTATTTCAATTTCAGGAAAGTACACGATTCCACCAGTTGCATCATGTACTTTGTGTTGCAACAGCAACAATTAGACAGGCTGAGAATCAAGTGGCAATTAAAAAACTTGTTGAAGGACAAACAGACTTTACTCTTAGAGTATTATCAGAATATGAGGAGGCACGTTACGGCTATTTAGCAGTTATGAATTCAACTTCGTTCTCTGAAGGAATTACAGTAGATATTGGTGGAGGAAGTACGGAAGTAACATACTTTCGAAATAGAGAGATATTAGAGTATCGTAGCTTTCCTTTTGGAGCACTTTCTTTAAAGCAACAATTTATCAAAGAGGATATACCTACTGAAGACGAGTTGGAAAAGATTCAAACGTACTTAGAATATCAATTTCGAACATTACCATGGTTAATTGATAAGAAATTGCCTCTTATTGCAATTGGTGGTAGTGCGAGGAATTTAGTGAAAATCCATCAAAATTTAATTTGTTATCCTATAGCAGGGGTACATTTATATAAAATGAAAGAAGAAGATATTAAAAATGTGAAAGAAGAATTGGAAGTATTGTCGTTCATAGAACTTCAAAAAATGGAAGGGTTGGCAAAAGATCGAGCAGATACAATTATTCCAGCAGTCGAAGTTTTTCATACGCTTGTTAATGTTATAGAGGCACCAGCATTTGTATTAAGTAGAAAAGGGTTACGAGAAGGTGTTTTCTATGAAGAGTTGACAAAAGACTTGGGGATTTCATATTATCCGAACGTAGTCGAAGAAAGTTTACATTTATTATCACATGAATATGAAATGGATATGGAATTTGTAATTCAGCTTATTAAACATGGAAGATTGATTTGTCAACAGCTTGAGGAAACAGGGCTAATTTCTATGTCAGCAAAAGACTGGGAAGTATTCCATCAAGCGGCGAAAGTATTTAATATAGGTAAGTATATAGATGAAGAAGCGAGCCGCTTACATACGTTTTATTTATTAGCGAATAAAACAATTGATGGGATGATGCATAAAGAGCGAGTTAGATTAGCGCTTATTGCGTCTTATAAATCAAAAATGTTATTCAAACAACACTTGTCCCCATTTGAAGGATGGTTCGATAAAAATGAACAAAAAAAAATCCGTCTATTAGGAGCTGTTTTACAATTTTCAGCAGCTCTAAATATAAGACAAAGATCGCTTGTTGAATCGATATCTATAACAGAAAGTAAAGAAGGGTTAACATTTAAAATTGTATGTGAGCAATCGGCATTAGCGGAAAAAGTGCAAGCTGAAAAACAAAAAAAACAGTTAGAAAGAGTATTGAAAACGACTATTCATTTATCCTTTGAATCAAAACGTTAAGTTGTACGGATGTCTTTACAAAAAATTAACACTTTGGAATATTGTAATTTGCTAAAATAAAAGTAACTAAATTATAGTAAAAAAGTTTCAAGGGAAGTGTGAAGAGGATGGAAATGTTGAAGGGGAATATAGTAAATTTAAATGATACAGCTTATTACAATAATCGAGAATTAAGTTGGTTAGCATTTAATGAACGTGTACTACAAGAAGCACAGGATGAAACGAATCCGCTCTTGGAAAGATTAAAGTTTATTAGCATTTTCAGCTCAAATTTAGATGAATTCTTTATGGTACGCGTGGCAGGATTGAAGGATCAAGTGAGTGCTGGGTTTAACCAACCAGAAAATAAGGCTGGCTTAACACCAAAAAAGCAATTAAATAAAATTGCGATAAAGGCCCATGAATTAATGACTGTACAATATAATACGTTTAAAAATTATGTGTTGCCAGCGCTAGAGCTAGAGGGAATTGAGCGTTTAACATTCCACGATTTGACGAAAGAACAGAGAGAATTTATAGAAGAGTATTTTGATGAGCAAATTTTCCCAGTCTTAACACCTGTAGCTATCGATGCATACCGTCCATTTCCAATGTTATTAAATAAAAGTTTGAATTTAGCTACTCTTTTATATGATGAGAAACAAGTGGAGGAAGAAAACCGTACGAAGTTAGGAATTGTACAAGTTCCTTCATTACTCGAACGTTTCATATTTTTACCGAGTGAAGGGCAAAAGCATAAATTTATTTTATTAGAAGATGTAATTAGTGGTTTTACTCATAAATTATTTACAGGATATAATGTATCATCTGTTACTCGTTTCCGTATTACACGTAATGCGGATTTAACAATTCATGAAGAAGGTGCGAGGGATTTATTAAAGGTAATTGAAAAAGAATTAAAGAAGCGTAAGTGGGGAGCTGCTGTACGTTTAGAAGTTGGCAAAGAGCATATTGATGAAAGAGTATTAGCATTATTATATGAGGTGTTGGAAGTAAAAGATGAAGATGTGTATATAATGGATGGACCGCTAGATTTAACATGTTTATTTTCTTTATATAAAAAACTAGCTCCTTTATATGAACATCTAGTATATCCGGCTCTTATTCCGCAACGGCCTCAAGACTTAGGGGATGCGGAAGATGTATTTGAAAAAGCAATTGAGCATGATATTTTATTACATCATCCCTTTGAATCATTTCAGCCGGTAGTTGATTTTGTCCGTGATGCGGCAGACGATCCGAATGTACTTGCGATCAAACAAACATTATATCGAGTAAGTGGGGATTCGCCGATTATTCAGGCGCTAAAAGTAGCGGCTGAAAAAGGAAAGCAAGTGACGGTATTAGTTGAGTTAAAGGCAAGATTTGATGAAGAAAATAATGTGCATTGGGCTAAAGAATTAGAAAAGGCAGGCTGTCACGTTATTTACGGTGTAAGTCATTTGAAAACACATAGTAAAATTACGCTAGTTGTAAGAAGAAAAAACGGAAAAATTGAAAGGTTCGTACATCTTGGGACTGGAAATTATAATGACGCAACAGCAAAGTTATATACTGATTTTGGGTATATTACATCACGAAAAGACTTCGGGGTCGATGCAACAAATTTCTTTAATTATTTGAGTGGTTATACAACAAAGCCACATTTTCATCATTTATCGGTTGCGCCATTTGATATAAGAGAGCAATTTATGGATTTAATAGATGAAGAAATCCGTTATCATAGGCAATATGGAAATGGATATATTATTGCTAAGATGAATTCATTAACAGATAAACCATTAATAAAAAAAATGTATGAAGCATCACAAGCTGGAGTAAAGGTAGAGCTCATCGTTCGAGGAACATGTTGCCTACGGCCTGGTATTCCAAGTGTAAGTGAAAATATTCGGGTAGTTAGTGTTGTCGGGAGATATTTAGAACATAGCCGAATTTATTATTTCCATCATAATGGAGAGGAAAAGATATATTTATCTTCGGCTGATTGGATGACGCGAAATATGGAAAAGCGAGTAGAAATATCTTTCCCGATATTAGATATTGAAATGAAGGCGAGAATTAAGGCGATTTTACAGCTAACATTAGCTGATAATGTGAAAACGCGTGAACAAAATAAAACCGGTGACTATTATTACGTTATTAATAGTAGTACAGAAGAAATTGATAGCCAAGTGAAGTTGTTTAAGATGGCGTATCAAAACACGGATGCTGAATAATGAGAACAAAGTAAAAAAACCTCTTTTTTAAGAGGTTTTTTTACTTTGTTCTCTACTTATTATACGTTCTTTAATTAAAAGAATGCGTAGAGAGAATAGTTTTTATTGTAAGCATGCTAATGGATCATGAAACGGTTAAGAGAGGGAATAACATTGATAGAATTGTACGGTACATTAATAATAGTATGGTTGTTGACAAGGTCCACCATAACAAGGATAAGGTGTTGGCGGTGGGAAAGGTGGTGGATATGGTGGGTAATACGGTCTAGGACCGAAAGCTAATGCTCCGCCGAGCAGTCCACCAGCAATGCCAGCTAGAAATGGAACGCCAAAAAACGGAAAGAAGCGTGAGTCGCCTACTGGACCAATAGGTGCTGAGCGGACTGGGATTGGTTGATAATATGGGTACATGAACAAACCTCCTTTATTGGACTCACTTTTATCATATGGTAAATGAAACATGGATGAGCGCGTACAAGAAAGGATATGTAAGAAAATAGGCGAATTATTACGAATGTTGGAGCGTGAAAATCGTAATTTCAGGTTTTGACATAAATCGGAATGGGACACGTGTTCTTCCAAGGCCTCGATTGACATAGAGAGCTAAGTCTTGAATCGTATAGAAGCCTTCAACATAGTTTTTAGCAAGTGATGGGGTAATAATAGCGCCTACAAAAGGAATTTGTACTTGTCCGCCATGGCTGTGACCAGAAAGTTGTAAGTTAACAGGATATTTAGCAATTTTGGGTGCAATATCTGGCTCGTGAACAAGAACAATATTATAAGTGTTTTGCCTCGCGTACTGTAGTGTCTCGTCTATTTTGGGTTTGCCTAGTAGTATATCATCAAGACCGAAAATTGAAATTTCACTATTATCCAGTAGACGAATTCTCTTTTCGCTATTTAATAATAGTTCAAATCCGGATTCGCGCATGATGTGTTCGTAGTATTCCGTTCCATATCCGCCGTGATCATGGTTACCATAAATAGAAAATTTACCGAAGGGTGCTTGTATATTTTTTAAAATGGATGAAACGAAAGGAGTGTCAGTATATGTTTGATAATTATCAATGAGATCACCAGTAAAAAGAACAATGTCGGGTTTTACAGCATTAATTTTAGAAACGATTTGAGATAAATGTTGGAGAGAGAAATAGTATCCGAGATGTAAATCACTAAATTGAAGAATCTTCATACCATGAAAACTTTTTGGTATGAGTTGTGATGTAAGTGTATGCTCTGTAAAAGAGAGTAAATGAGGCTCAATATATTTAGCGTAATAGTATCCGATGCTAGTGGTTATAAATGAATATAGACAAGTGCGCATGCCAACTTTTAAAAAATCTCTTCTAGTAATTTTCTTCATAAAAATATGAGTATACCTATTTGACTTATATCACATGTGTTCGTTACAATTATAGGTTACTCAAATCTCCTTTCAGTTTATTTAAAATATATTTTAAATAATAAAAAGTAGTATAGATTACGAAAAAAACGAATAAAAAGAAACCTCTTTACGTTAAAATATCAGAAAAGTTTAAAAATATAAAGATTTCTATTAAATAAAGTGATAAAATGAATGTGTATTCATTTTTTTGGAGGGGATGTATGTGAAAGAGAAGGTAGTTATTATAACAGGTGGATCAAGTGGAATGGGAAAAGGAATGGCGACTCGTTTTGCAAAAGAAGGGGCACGAGTTGTTATTACAGGACGTACAAAGGAAAAACTAGAGGAAACAAAGTTGGAAATTGAACAATTTCCAGGGCAAGTATTACCTGTACAAATGGATGTAAGGAATACGGATGATATTCAGAAAATGATTGAACAGATTGATGAGAAGTTTGGTCGAATTGATGTTTTAATAAATAATGCAGCTGGAAACTTTATTTGTCCGGCAGAAGATTTATCCGTGAATGGCTGGAATTCAGTCATTAATATTGTGTTAAACGGTACATTTTACTGTAGCCATGCTGTCGGAAAATATTGGATTGAAAAAGGTATAAAAGGGAATATCATTAACATGGTAGCAACATATGCATGGGATGCAGGCCCAGGGGTTATCCATTCGGCAGCAGCTAAAGCCGGTGTATTAGCGATGACAAAAACTCTTGCTGTTGAGTGGGGACGTAAATATGGAATACGAGTTAACGCTATCGCACCAGGACCAATTGAACGTACGGGCGGTGCTGATAAATTATGGATTTCAGAAGAAATGGCTAAGCGTACGATACAAAGTGTTCCGCTTGGAAGGCTAGGTACGCCAGAAGAAATCGCAGGTCTAGCTTATTATTTATGTTCAGATGAAGCTGCGTACATAAATGGGACTTGCATGACAATGGATGGAGGACAACATTTACATCAATATCCATTTTAAAAGGGATGAGAAAATGAATGTTCGATTCGTTTTTTTACGGTTAAATGTGACGGAATTGTGACATATGAAAGAAAGGTGTTTACAAGAGGTCATATATACGTTATATTTAAGACCTCTTTTTTCTTCATAGTAGAATTGCTAATTCCCCTTAGCATTTTACCCCTCTAATCCCTTCAGGAAAACTGAAGGGATTTTTTATTATTTTTCCGTAAATATCATGTTATAATTTTTGAAAAGTAAAGGGAGGGAAGCACGTTGATAGATGCATTAGATGTAATGAGTAACTTGGATAAAGTCCTTCCTTATTATCAAGCTATTTTTAGTGCTGATGAGCATACTGTAATTGGATATGAAGTAGTAGGACGTATTCAAACAGAAGAGGGCATACAAAGTTTAGCTTCTTTCTTTCATGATGATTCTATTCCAAGTGAGTTTCAACTGGAAGCGGATAACATTATAGTAGAAAAAGCTTTAAATCGTTATTTAGAAAGTGATCAAAAACTATTATTATTTATCCATCGGAATGCTAACGTATTAATGAACGATGATGATGAAAGTTTACTTCAACTTTTATTGATGTATGAAGAGCAAGGTTTAAATTTGAAACACATTGTTTTAGAAATTACAGAGCATGAGTGTAAAGAAGATATAGAGCAATTTAATCATTTGCTTATGTATTATCGTACATATGGTATTCAAATTTCGATTAATAAAGTCGGAACGGGTACAAGTAATTTAGAACGTATTAGCGTGTTAGCACCAGATATTTTAAAAGTAGATTTAACAAACTTAAGACAAACTGCACTTTTACAATCTTATCAAGATATTTTATATTCTTTATCATTACTTGCTAGAAGAATTGGTGCGACATTGTTATATGAAGAAATAGATGCTTTTTATCAACTACAATATGCTTGGAAAAACGGTGGTAGATATTATCAAGGGAATTATTTGAAAGAGTGCTTACCTGATTTTATTGAAACGAACGTTTTGAAAGAACGACTTGGTAATGAGTGTCATCAATTTATTCAACATGAAAAGAAGAAATTACAAAAAATTTATAATTTAACCGAAATGTTACGTGATCGAATTGGTGATGTTCTAGCCAAACAGAAGAAGAATGAAGATATAAATGATTGGTTATTACAATTTAGCCAAAGTGTATCACAGTATAGTTTCCGCATATTTATTTGTAACGAAGATGGTTTCCAGCAATCAGGAAACGTTATGAAAAAAGATGGGGAATGGATTGTGATGCCTGAGTATTATATGAAGAACTGGAGTTGGCGTCCGTATTTTCTAGAAAATATTATGAAAATGCGTTTTGAGAATAAGGCAAGACTTTCAGATTTATATGCTGATATTGAAACCGGTGAGATGGTACGAACATTTTCTTTCCCAATTGATGATGAAAACTTTTTATTTATAGATTTATCGTATGAATATTTATATGAAGAAGATGTTTTATTTTAATGCACGAAGAGATTCGTGCATTTTTTGTTTGTTTTTATCATAAATTGGTAATAGTGAAAATGGTGATGAAAATGCTGTCTATCGTTGTAAAGATTTTACGAACGAAACCAGCCCTTTCTTTGCATAATCATTGTTACAATGAATACTACAAAGACAAGTTCTCTTAAAAGGAAGGTGAAAAAATGAGGAAATATGGAATATGGTTAGTTCTATTTGTATGCGTTGCCTTTCTAGTTGGTTATAGTGTCACAACTGTTTTAGGAAAAGAGGAAGTGAAAGTCGATCGGAAAGAAGTGTTTACAACGATACAAAAGGGCTATGAAACCCAATTTTCAATTCGTGGGAAGCATTTGCCGATGAATAAGATGATAGAAACGTTATCACCATATTTTACAGAGAATTTCCTTCAAGTATTTACAGATGAAAATAGTAGAAGTGATAAACAAAGTGGTGAATATTTACTTCCAGCAAAAGAAGCGCCGTTTTCTTTTCATTCAGAAACGAAAATGTCATATGATGAAGAGCATAAAATTTTATATGTATATGAGCGGGCAAAAAGTGGACAATATCAAATTGTAACATTGCAAAGAGATCAAGGGAAATGGAAATTGGCCGGATATCATGAAAGTCAAGAACTTTTAACTGAAATAAAAAGATTACAACAATTATAAAGTGACACTTTACTCGGTGAGGGGTGTTCATCTCCCACTGAGTAATAGCCCACAAATAGCGGGATAAAAATAAGAATAGGTCTCTACCTATTCTTATTCAATATTGAGTAGCTGTTGTAATTTTTCAATTTGAAAACCAGCAACAACTTCTCCATCAATTACAACTGTTGGAGTTGAATACGAATCATAGTCATATAAAAGACGATTGCGTGCAGCAGCGTCTTTTTTTACGTCAAATTCTTCATATACAATGTTATTATGCTTTAAAAAATTTTTCACAATGACACATGGCGGACAATCAGGTTGTGTGTAAACCTCAATTTTTTTCATTGTAATTCCTCCTTTTTTCTGTTTTTTATTATATTCTTCCAGTATAAAAATCGCAATAAAGAAGGGAAAAGATGTTCTTTCTGTTTTTTTCCTTCGCATTTCGACAAATTTTTAGTTGAGTTTCTGGCCAATAACCTTTATCCTAGACTGTGGAACATTTTTTCTGTTATGACGGATAGAATGAGTATAGCTGTAAAACCTATTGGTAGGAAGATCAGAGAAAGGAGAGATTTCATGTCTCTACTCCAAGGAATTTTAACTCGACTTGTTAGTCTACAAGAACAAGCTGAAAGCGGTGAAGTAGCACAACGCTATTTTGAAGTGAACGGTGAGCGCAAATGTAGCGTGAAATTTTTCGATAAAAGTGAAATGTATGAGTTAGAAGTGTATCAACAAGGTGAAAAACCTCAAGTGTATCAATTCGATAATATCGACATGGTTGCAATTGAGATTTACGATATCATTTCTTGATACATATAAAAAAGGTGTTGCCATATGGCAACACCTTTTTTAGTTCTATTACTTTTTAGCATATATGTATAGGGAATTTTTATTTTTCCCACAATGGTAATAAAGTGAAATTGTAATCAGTGGGGCTTATTCGTCCTATACTGAATAGTAGTCATCACCAATGATAGCAAAAGCGGGATAAAAATAACGAGGAGGTGTATTGTATGGAACGTTTACCAGTTGTGATTTGTCCTAAATGTCACAATTCTGCTGAGATTCTTCATGTATTAACGGCTCAATCGAATCAAAATGTAATTTATACGTGTCAAGTTTGCCATTATGTAATTCGAAATATTGAAACGAATAAAGGATAGGAAGTTATAATTTTTATTTTTGTCCCATACAATGAGAATACGAAAAGTCTGTCTAATTGAAAGGACGTGACTATGTGGCCGGTGAACATACATTTTATAATGTTTCAGAGAGACATTTAAATTTTGATATGGTCTTTAGCCGTATTTGTAGTTTCATTGAAAAGGATCCACGAAATTTATATCGCTTATCCATTGGGACAGACTCACAAGCACATCAAAAGGATACGAGGTTTATTACGGCAATTCATATTCATCGCGTTGGAAAAGGTGCCTGGGGGTGTTTACACCATAAATCAGTGAAAGATAAGCCAGCAACTTTACGTGAGAAAATATATTTAGAAACGCAGTTTAGCCAAGAGATTGCATGCCTATTTACTCCAAAACATATACAAACAATAT
Source organism: Bacillus thuringiensis (assembly GCF_022095615.2). Classification (NCBI taxonomy): domain Bacteria; kingdom Bacillati; phylum Bacillota; class Bacilli; order Caryophanales; family Bacillaceae; genus Bacillus; species Bacillus thuringiensis. The sequence continues at coordinate 3,778,200 of NZ_CP155559.1, read as the reverse complement.
GGGATTTATTGCATCCATATGCTCAAGATGGGGCTGGATTTATAATGGAAATTCACTTGGATATCGGAAATGATGGTTTAACAAAAGAATTTATTCTAGATATGACAGCGAAAATTCAAGCGATGGGATTAACTGCAAAAATTAAGCCAGATGCTTATGCGGCGTTTAGTTATGCGAATCGATATACGAAATAAAAAACAATTTTATATATATCTTTCACTAAAAACTGAATATTACATCTATTAAATAGGCTGGAAATTTTATATAATAAGAGTAACGATGCGAGTATAAGGAGAAGGGGTATATGAAAAGGGAATTTGTTTTAACGGAAGAAGAAGAGAGTTTGTTACTAGATATTCTATTTCAGCAAAATTATGCGAGTGAAATTTTAGCTGTGGAACTTACAGATATTGAGAATGGTTTAAAACAGACAGATGTGACGCAATATAAAAAAATCACAAGGTTATTTTACAGATTAAAAAATAAAGGGTATTAAGCGCTACCGGAATGGTAGTCTTTTTTTTGTGTTGTATGCTAAAATAGCTGTGTAATTTTGTTTTTATTGAAATAAAGTAAGGACAAAATAATAATATGAAAACGCTATCATAAAATGTGAATAGAGTCGGTGATTAAAAGTAGGAAAAAGGGAAGATGGGGGATGTAACATGATTAGTATTCCAAAAGACGAGTTTCAACAAATTTTTGTGAAAGATTTAATGATTTCATCAGAAAAAGTAGCACATGTCCAAATGGGGAATGGTTTAGAGCATGCTTTACTCGTTCTTGTGAAATCTGGATATTCGGCGATACCTGTTTTGGACCCGATGTATAAATTGCATGGGTTAATTAGTACTGCTATGATTTTAGACGGTATGTTAGGGCTAGAACGCATTGAGTTTGAAAGACTTGACGAAATGAAAGTAGAACAGGTGATGAAGGAAGACATTCCGGTTCTTAAGTTAGAAGATTCGTTTGCAAAAGCTTTAGAAATGACAATTGATCATCCTTTTATTTGCGCTGTTAATGAAGAGGGATATTTTGAGGGGATTTTAACACGTCGAGCTATTTTAAAATTGTTGAATAAAAAAGTAAGGCAACATAATCGTTAATGTGAGAAAAGTGACTTCATAGAAGCGGAGAAGTCACTTTTTTTCGTGCATATCAGTTGTGTATGTATTATATTTAAAAAGATAAAAAATATAAGAGTATGAAGTTAAATTAAGGATGAAAAGCTTATTGAGATAAGGTGTATGGAAGCTAAGGAAAGAGGGAGAAAGTTGCAAATTGATGATTTTCAAATGATGGTTGTGTTAGCTCAGGAATCAAATATGAGAAAAGCGGCGGAACGTTTATTTGTTTCACAACCTGCGCTTAGTCAACGATTACAATCTATGGAGAAACAATGGGGAATGAAGTTTTTTATTCGCTCACAAAAAGGATTGACAATTACACCTGAAGGGGAAAAAGTCGCAAATTATGCAAAAGAAATGCTACAAAAGGAAGAGGATATTAAAAGTGAGCTAGCTGTTTTTAGAACGGAAACTCACGGAACGTTAAAAATAGCTGTTGCATCAGTTATTGGTCAATATTGGCTTCCTCCTGTTTTGAAGAAGTTTGTACATAAATACCCTTCTGTGAAAATATCGCTGTTTACTGGCTGGAGCAGTGAAGTGCAAAAGCAATTTTATGAAGGAGACGTTCATGTTGCTATATTGAGAGGCACACAAGAATATAAAGGTCAGAAACAACAATTATTTGAAGATGAACTTTATTTAGTGGATAAAGAAATAAAAGATATTTCGATGTTAAAAGAAACAAATAGACCATTTATTCAATTTAAAAGTGATTCGACTTATTATGGACAAATACAAAATTGGTGGTATGGTTTATTTTCTAATCCACCTAAGAGAACAATTGTCGTTGATCAAATTGAGACTTGTAAACAACTCGTTTTAAATGGTATAGGTTATGCTCTTTTACCTTCTACTGTTTTAAAAGAAGTACAGGAAAATATGTATAAAACACCTGTTCAATTAACGAGAGAAACATGGTTATTGACGAGTGAATCCGCTAGACAATTAAAGCAAGTACGGGCATTTTTAGAAATTATAGAAGAAATTCAAATGGAAAAATAGGATTATTATCTTGCTACTCGCTCTATCGTTTGGTAGAGTAACATTATAAATGGATTTAGGAGGCAACAAGAATGAAAATGATGGACGCTAACGAAATTATTTCGTTTATTCAAAAAAGTGAAAAGAAAACTCCTGTAAAGGTATACATAAAAGGGGATTTAAAAGAAGTAACATTCCCTGAAACAGTACAAGCATTTGTAAATAAAAAGTCTGGTGTATTATTTGGAGAATGGTCTGATATTAAGACAATTCTTGATGAAAATAGCAAGCACATTGTTGATTACGTTGTTGAAAATGACCGTCGTAATTCTGCGATTCCAATGCTTGATTTAAAAGGTATTAAAGCTCGTATTGAGCCAGGCGCGATTATTCGTGACCACGTTGAAATCGGCGACAACGCTGTTATTATGATGAATGCAACAATTAATATCGGTGCTGTAATTGGTGAAGGTACTATGATTGACATGAATGCGGTACTTGGTGGACGTGCAACAGTTGGTAAGAACTGTCACGTAGGTGCGGGTGCAGTACTTGCAGGTGTTATTGAGCCACCTTCAGCAAAACCAGTTATCGTTGAAGATGATGTTGTAATTGGTGCTAACGTAGTTGTGTTAGAGGGAGTTACAGTAGGTAAGGGTGCAGTTGTAGCAGCAGGAGCTGTTGTAACAGAAGATGTACCTCCATATACAGTTGTTGCGGGTACTCCAGCACGTGTAATTAAAGAGATTGATGAGAAGACAAAAGCAAAAACTGAAATTAAACAAGAGCTTCGTCAATTAAACCCAGAGAAATAAAAACAAAAAGCGTAAGAGCATAACAGGCTCTTACGCTTTTTATAGATAGAGGTGCAAAAATGGCAGTAAACAAATTCGTTCAAATTCGTAGAGACTTACACAAAATACCGGAAATTGGATTTAAAGAGTGGAAAACACAACAGTATATTTTAGATTACATAGGAACGCTTTCGAATGAATATGTGGAAGTGAAAGTATGGAAAACGGGTGTCATTGTTAAAGTAAATGGAAAGAATCCAGAAAAAATTATCGGTTATCGCGCAGATATAGACGGTTTACCAATTACCGAAGAAACTGGATATGAGTTTGCTTCTATTCATGAAGGAATGATGCATGCATGTGGGCACGATTTGCATACAACAATCGGTTTAGGCCTTCTAACAGCAGCTGTAACAGAAAGAATAGATGATCACCTTGTGTTTCTATTCCAACCAGCTGAAGAAGGTCCAGGAGGGGCTCTTCCTATGTTAGAGAGTGAAGAGTTAAAAGAATGGAAGCCGAATATAATTCTTGGTCTTCATATTGCACCTGAATACGCTGTAGGAACAATTGCAACAAAAGAGGGACTATTATTTGCGAATACATCAGAGTTATATGTTGATTTAAAAGGGAAAGGTGGACATGCAGCCTACCCGCATACTGCAAATGATATGATTGTTGCAGCAAGTCACCTTGTTACACAACTTCAATCCGTTATTAGTCGTAATGTGAATCCTCTTGATAGTGCAGTAATTACAATCGGAAAAATAACAGGTGGTACAGTTCAAAATATCATAGCAGAAAAGTCTCGGTTAGAAGGAACGATCCGAACGTTATCAGTGGAATCAATGAGTCGTGTTAAAAGTAGAATTGAGGCAATTGTTGCAGGTATAGAAGCTTCCTTTCAATGTGAAGCAGCCATTGACTACGGGGCGATGTACCATCAAGTATATAACCATGAAGCATTAACGAGAGAGTTTATGCAGTTTGTAAGTGAACAAACTGATATGAATGTAATTACATGTACTGAGGCAATGACAGGGGAAGATTTTGGTTATATGCTTCAAGAGATTCCTGGATTTATGTTTTGGCTTGGGGTAAATTCAGAATATGGTTTACACCACGCAAAATTAAAACCAGATGAAGAGGCTATTGAGAAAGCTATCGCATTTTTAGATCAATATGTGAAGTGGAAAGGAACTAGAAAGTAAACTTGCTCGCCAAATTTGCAAAAATTTAAAGTGGGTACTTGTTAGTTCCAAGACGAAAACATCTTTCATATTTGTTTTGGATAGACATCGGTATACAAATGGATAAAGTAATGAGCAGTGGTTTTGAGCCGCTGCTCATTATTCATTATCGCTTATTGGGAAGATGATTAGTAACTAGCTTATATATGTTTACATTTCGTGTAGAAAGTGTGTAAAATCAATGTGAAACATAGAAAAAAGGGTGGGGAATTACGTGCAAATTAGCAGTGCAATGTTGTGTTTCGTCTTATATGCGTATGTTATTATTGCGGCGGTGTATTTTGGGATAAGTTTTTATGCCTACCGTTTAGTGGATAATCATGAATATGATGAAACATATAAATGGGTGAAGAGATATTTATCACCTGTATTAGAAATTATGAATGGCTTTGTGCTCTTTTTATTTATTGGATTAATTGCTTTCTCAACGAGTTTAGTAGGGAATAAAACGACATTATTTGTACTAGGTATCATTATTTTTATGTTGTTAGGAATACGGATTGGTAACACGGTGTTTTGGAATGAAAGAAAAGTAGATGGTTGGACTGGAATGCTAATCCCGTGTATGTTAGCGGCTATCGTGACAAACATAGAGCATGAGTACTATCAATTACATTTTTGGCTTATTATCGTTTTAACAATTCTTTCAGTTTTGTATATAAGTACGGTAGTACTAACATACATTGCACATGAAAAAGGTGATGTTAAAGGAACTCTCTTCTTTAGAGGACGAGCATTATTTTGGAGTGTGCCAACGATGGCAGTTATAGGAATTATTGCGATATTAGTAAATGGATATCAATTTACTAATTGGCAACTGTTTTTAGAGAATTGGTGGATTTTCATCATTTCGTTTATCGCTTTTTTAGGTGCAACACATTATTTATTCCATCAACATCATTATATATTGGCATTGCTATTCGCATTTACACAACTATTATTTGCTTTCTTCGGACAAGAAACGTTATTATTCGTTTTTGAAACATTTAGTTCATTTGGAAATATATTTGTATTTGGTATGTTAATTTTCAGTATCGCATTTTATTTACAACAGTATTTTTATATGCAAAAACAAAAATAAGAATGATATACAGGTTTTTGTAGCAAATCTAAAGTATGTTACAATAAAAATACATAGTATTCGATGTTATTGGAGGAATTCCTGTGGGTGAAAAAGAGAAAGAATTTGCTGTCATTGGGCTTGGACGTTTTGGTGGAAGTATTTGCCGGGAACTCGCTCAATTAGGTATGGAAGTAATGGCAATTGATTCAGATGAGGATAAAATTAATGAGTTTGCAAATATCGCTTCGCATGCTGTAATTGCAGATTCGACAGATGAGATGGTATTAAAAAGTCTTGGTATTCGTAATTTTGATCATGTAGTCGTTGCGATTGGAGACAATTTAAATTCAAGTATTTTAACAACATTAATTCTGAAAGAGTTAGGTGTAAAAAATATTACTGTAAAAGCTCAAAATGATTACCATGAAAAAGTGTTAAGTAAAATAGGGGCAGATCACATTGTGCACCCTGAGCGTGATATGGGAAAAAGGATTGCTAATAATATTGCATCAAGTAATGTATTAGACTACCTTGAGCTTTCAGATGAGCATAGTATTGTAGAGATTATTGCGAATAAAAAAATTGATGGTCATTCTTTAATCGAATTAGATATTCGTGCGAAGTTTGGATTGAATATTGTAGCGATTAAACGTGGTAAAGAAGTTATTGTATCTCCTCGGGCTACGGAAAATATTCAAGCGGGAGATATATTAATTGTAATTGGTCATGACGATGAAGTAGATCGTTTCAAACACTTTTTAAGATAAGAGAAAAGGACAATACCATGAAGGTATTGTCCTTTTTCTTATATTTCCATAATGATTGGTAAAATCATTGGGCGACGTTTCGTTTTCTCATAAAGGAATGGTGCTAATGTGTCTGTAATTTCATTTTTAATTTCAGACCATTGTGTTGTTTTACGCTCCATTACTTTTTCTAAATGAGTTGTAATTAATGTTTGAGCATCATTAATTAAATCACTACTTTCGCGCATATACACGAAACCACGTGAGATAATATCAGGTCCTGCTGCAACTTTAAACTCTTTCATATCAATGCTTACAACTACAATAACAAGACCTTCTTCAGAAAGAATACGACGATCGCGTAATACGATATTACCGATATCTCCAATACCATTTCCGTCAATATAGACAGATCCAGATGGTATTTTACCAGCTACGCTTGCTTCATCAGAACGAAGAGCAAGAACATCTCCATTATCCATGATGAAACAGTTTTCTTCTGGAATACCACAATCATTTGCTAACTTCATATGCATACGTTGCATACGATATTCACCGTGAATTGGCATGAAATACTTCGGTTTAATTAGACGAAGCATTAGTTTTTGTTCTTCTTGTCCACCGTGTCCACTTGTATGAATGTTTGACAGCTTTCCGTGGATTACATCAGCACCAGCACGATACAACATGTTAATTGTACGGCTTACACTAATTGTGTTACCAGGGATTGGTGAAGAAGAGAAGACAACTGTGTCGCCAGGAATGATTTGAATTTGACGATGAGTACCATTAGCAATACGTGAAAGTGCTGCCATTGGTTCACCTTGACTACCTGTACATAAAATAACAACTTTATTAGCCGGTAGGCGGTTTAGTTGAGATGTATCTATGAATGTATCTTTCGGACAGCGAATATAACCGAGGTTTTGTCCGATTTCAATCGCTGCTTCCATACTGCGACCGAACACAGCAACTTTACGATTGTTTTCAACAGCCGCTTCAACAACTTGTTGTAGACGATGGATATTTGATGCAAAGGTTGCGAAGATAATACGACCTTCTACTTTGCGGAAAATATCTTGAATGCTATCACCAACACGGCGCTCAGACATTGTAAAGTTTGGAACTTCACTGTTTGTACTGTCAGATAAGAGACAAAGTACACCGTCTTTTCCGATTTCAGCCATTTTTGTTAAGTCCGCTGGTTCACCAACTGGTGTGAAATCAAATTTGAAATCACCAGTATGAACAACTTGTCCTTGAGGTGTTTTCACAACAACTCCGTATGAATCTGGGATACTGTGAGTTGTACGGAAGAAGGAAACAGATGTCTTTTTAAATTTAATAACATCATCTTCTTGAATTTCATAAAGTTTTGCTTTACGAAGTAATCCGTGCTCTTCTAATTTGTTTTTGATTAGCGCAATTGCTAATTTCCCACCATAAATCGGGATGTTTACTTGACGTAATAAGTAAGGAATTCCACCGATATGATCTTCGTGACCATGTGTAATGAATAATCCTTTAATTTTATCTTCGTTTCGCACAAAATAAGTGTAATCTGGTATTACATAATCGATTCCGAGGAGTTCGTCTTCTGGGAATTTAATTCCAGCATCAATAATAATAATTTCATCTTGAAATTGAACAGCATATGTATTTTTACCGATTTCACCAAGTCCACCTAAAGCAAAAACGGCAGCCTGATCATTCTTTAGAAATTTCATATGACTATACGATTTCCGCTAATGTTAAATCAGCGTTTTCTTTTTCATATTCAAGATGAGCACCAGTAACAGACTGAACGAACTCGATATTATATGCGAACTTATTTAATTTCTTACGAACATCCTTTTCAGACGTAGCCTCTAAATATAAAACTTTTGTATTTTCACGTACTGGAACCTCAGTCATTTTGTCTTGATAAAATACTTTAAAAATCATTTGGAAAACCTCTCCTTGTCTATGTTTTGCATTATCTGTTACTTATTATAAAGCAAACAGTCACGATTTTCATGTTTTTTCGAATGAGAATGAAGAAAAAGCCCGAAATGGGCACAATTTAAGCGATTGTCTTTTTACGGACTAGATCTTTTAAATAACGCTTGAGCTTTTTCTTCAGCTTCTTCAGCATGATTACTCCTTCCTTTCCTTATTTTAAACATGCATATTACTAGTGAAAACTCCGTCTCTGATATAAGAAAGAAGACAAAAGTGAATGTTGAATCTTGTCCTTTCTCATACAGGGAAAGTTATTCTATAGTAACGATTAGTAGCCGTTAGTTATAGGTATAGTATGAGAAAGAATAGAAAAGAAAATTCATACGAACAAGTATCCACATTTTTTACTAATATATATATGCAGGTTTCATAAATAAGGTCAGAAAGTGAACGCTTTCTTCACAGATGTTTAATATGTTATACTTTTTTTTAGAATTTGAAAAGCGATAATCAAAATAGGAATATAGAGTAACAGAAAGGATTTTGACAAATGAATGATAAAATTGTCTTTTTTGATATTGATGGAACATTATTAGATCATGATAAGAAGATTCCACAATCTACACGAGATGCAGTAAGACATTTACAAGAAAAAGGTGTGCATGTAGCAATTGCGACAGGACGTGCGCCATTTATGTTTGAAGATATTCGTGAGGAACTCAATATACACAATTATGTTAGCTTTAATGGACAGTACGTTGTATTTGAAGATGAGGTAATATTTAATAACCCGTTACATCCAGCTGCCTTACATAAGTTTACTCAGTTTGCAAAACAAGAAGGATATCCGCTTGTATACCTTGATCATCAAGAAATGAGAGCATCAGTGGAATATCATGATTATGTGAAAGAAGGTTTTGGAAGCTTAAATTTTGAGCATCCGGCATATGAACCTGATTTCTATGAGAAACGTAATATTTATCAAACACTTCTTTTCTGTGAAGTGAATGAAGAGGAAAAGTTTATTAATCAGTATCCAGACTTTCATTTTATTCGCTGGCATGCATATTCAATGGATATTATTCCAAATGGTGGTTCGAAGGCAAAAGGAATTGAGAAATTCATTGAAAAATTAGGATTTAACCGTGAACAAGTGTATGCATTTGGAGATGGCTTAAATGATTTAGAAATGATTGAAGCAGTTGGGACAGGTATTGTGATGGGGAATGGTCATGAAGACTTGAAAAAACTTGCAAATCATGTGACAAAGGATGTTAGTGAAGACGGCATATATCATGGCTTAAAATGGGCTGGATTGCTATAAGTGAATATGGAACCCATTTCATAAAAAAAGGCGGAAGATTTACTCCCGCCTTTTTTTATTATCGCTCTAGAGGTTTTGAATCGTCAGGAGCAGCAAATGGATTTTCTTTATTAATGTGATCATAGAACATAACACCATTTAAATGGTCAATCTCATGCTGAAATACGATTGCTGGTAAACCTTTTAAACGTAATTTTACTTCTTCACCACTAATAGATGTTGCTTTCACTGTAATTCTTGTGTAACGAGGGACATAACCAGGTACTTCACGGTCTACTGATAGACAGCCTTCCCCGCTTTGTAAAAATGTACGTTCAACAGAATGACTAATGATTTTTGGGTTGAATAATGCATGACTATATAACGTACCGTCCGTATCTGTTACGTGAACTGCAATCATTTTCTTTGAAATACCGATTTGCGGAGCAGCTAATCCGATTCCAGGGCGTAAACTATATTTTTCAGCCATTTCAGGATCTTGGCTATTGATTACAAATTCAATCATTTCTTTAAGGGCAGTTGTATCTTCTTCGCTCGCCGGCATTGATACCTCTTCTGCAACGTTTCGCAAAATAGGATCTCCTTCGCGAATGACATCTTTCATTGTAAGCATATGTAATCTCTCCTTTCTTCTTTAGTCTACCAAAGGAGATGAAAAAAGTCATCGACAAGTAGGGAAGCACTTTGGAAAGCGTTTTACTATAGAATATTTATGTATGTAATAAAAAAACAGACGGCAAAGCTGTCTGTTTTTTTCCATAGTTGTTTCATTTTACATTAGCGAATGCAAGCAGCACCAACGATAATTAAAAGAATAAACAACACAACGATTAAGGCGAAGCCGCGTCCAGACCCACCACAAGAATCGCCATAACCGTAGGAAGGATATGAACAAGTTGGATAGCAATATGAGTATCCGTACATGAGATGACCTCCTTTATCATTTCCCGCTAATATTGCGGTTACTATAATGTATGGAGGGAAGAGTAGAAATGTATGGGTAATTACCTATAAAAGGAAGAAGAGTTTGTATATTTTTGTTAAGAAGAGAGAAAAACTAAAAAGAATTAAATCGTTTACATATTATTCTAAGAGAAAAAACAAGTTAAAAAGGGAATAATATAACAGCAGGTTAATGCTTACTAATACAGATGTGAAAAATAAAAACACGTTTGTGTAGAAGAAACCTGCAGATTATTTATAAAAAAACGTATTCAAAGTAATTGACATCGTAATTAGAATAGTTGTAAACTAAAAAACGTGATCAAGATTGTATTAATATGTTTCTGAAAAAACATTAGTACAGATTGTTAGGTACACAAAATTATTCTCAACCGACAGATAAATTTGTTGGTTTACATTGTTGCGTTTTCAGTCTAGCTAATAGATAGTGAAAGCGTTTCAGAATATGGTTCAAGAGAGGAAGAGGTGAACGGAATGGGTACTAAAACAAAAAAGACCCTATTTAATGTTGATGAGCAAATGAAAGCTATCGCAGCTCAATTTGAAACATTACAAATTTTAAATGAAAAAGGCGAAGTTGTGAATGAAGCAGCTATGCCTGAATTATCAGATGATCAATTAAAAGAATTAATGCGCCGTATGGTGTATACTCGCGTACTAGATCAACGTTCTATTTCTTTAAACCGTCAAGGACGTTTAGGTTTCTACGCACCAACAGCTGGACAAGAGGCTTCTCAATTAGCAAGTCATTTCGCACTTGAAGCAGAAGATTTCATCTTACCAGGATATCGTGATGTGCCACAATTAGTATGGCACGGTTTACCATTATACCAAGCATTCTTATTCTCTCGTGGACATTTCATGGGTAACCAAATGCCTGAGAATGTAAATGCACTTGCTCCACAAATCATTATCGGTGCGCAAATCATCCAAACTGCTGGTGTTGCGTTAGGTATGAAACTACGTGGTAAAAAATCTGTTGCAATTACTTACACTGGTGACGGTGGTGCTTCACAAGGTGACTTCTACGAAGGTATGAACTTTGCAGGTGCTTTCAAAGCTCCAGCAATCTTCGTTGTACAAAACAACCGTTATGCAATCTCTACTCCAGTAGAAAAGCAATCTGCAGCTAAAACTGTAGCACAAAAAGCAGTAGCAGCAGGTATTTACGGAATTCAAGTAGACGGTATGGATCCATTAGCTGTATACGCAGCAACTGCTTTCGCTCGTGAGCGTGCAGTAAATGGCGAAGGCCCTACTTTAATCGAGACTTTAACATTCCGTTACGGTCCACATACAATGGCTGGTGATGACCCAACTCGTTACCGTACAAAAGATATCGAGAACGAATGGGAACAAAAAGATCCAATCGTACGCTTCCGTGCATTCTTAGAAAACAAAGGCCTATGGTCTCAAGAAGTTGAAGAGAAAGTAATCGAAGAAGCAAAAGAAGATATCAAACAAGCAATTGCTAAGGCTGACCAAGCTCCAAAACAAAAAGTTACTGATTTAATGGAAATCATGTACGAAAAAATGCCTTACAACTTAGCTGAACAATATGAAATTTACAAAGAAAAGGAGTCGAAGTAAGCCATGGCTCAAATGACAATGATTCAAGCAATCACTGATGCTTTACGCGTTGAAATGAAAAATGACCCTAACGTACTTGTGTTTGGTGAAGACGTTGGTGTAAACGGCGGTGTATTCCGTGCTACTGAAGGTTTACAAGCTGAATTCGGTGAAGATCGTGTAATGGATACTCCACTTGCAGAGTCTGGTATTGGTGGACTTGCAGTTGGACTTGCACTTGAAGGATTCCGTCCAGTTCCAGAAATCCAATTCTTCGGTTTCATTTATGAAGTAATGGATTCAGTTTCTGGTCAATTAGCTCGTATGCGTTACCGTTCTGGTGGACGTTGGACTGCTCCAGTAACAATTCGTTCTCCATTCGGTGGTGGCGTTCATACTCCTGAACTACATGCTGATAGCTTAGAAGGATTAGTGGCTCAACAACCTGGTCTAAAAGTTGTTATTCCATCTACTCCATACGATGCAAAAGGTCTTTTAATCTCTGCGATTCGTGACAACGATCCAGTTATCTACTTAGAGCATATGAAATTGTACCGTTCATTCCGTCAAGATGTACCAGAAGGCGAATACACAATTGATTTAGGCAAAGCTGATATCAAACGTGAAGGTACAGATGTATCTGTTATCGCTTACGGTGCTATGGTTCACGCTGCATTAAAAGCTGCTGAAGAACTTGAAAAAGAAGGTATCTCTTTAGAGGTTGTTGACTTACGTACAGTTCAACCATTAGATATCGAAACAATCATCGCTTCTGTTGAAAAAACAGGCCGCGTAGTTGTAGTTCAAGAAGCGCAAAAACAAGCTGGTATTGCAGCTAACGTTGTAGCGGAAATTAACGACCGTGCAATCTTAAACTTAGAAGCTCCAGTTGTACGTGTTGCAGCTGCTGATACAGTATTCCCATTCTCTCAAGCTGAGAGCGTATGGTTACCAAACCATAAAGATATTGTTGAAGCTGTTAACAAAGTAATGAACTTCTAATTTTTAGCTTTTCATGTGCAAAAGAAATCAGCACATGCTGGTTTCTTTTGTACATATTCCATAATAATGAAATGAATCAGGGGGCTGAATTCCGTGGCATTTGAATTTAAACTACCAGATATCGGTGAAGGTATCCACGAAGGTGAAATCGTAAAATGGTTTATTAAACCAGGCGATGAAGTAAACGAAGACGATGTACTTCTTGAAGTACAAAATGATAAAGCAGTAGTAGAAATCCCTTCTCCTGTTAAAGGTAAAGTACTTGAAGTACTTGTAGAAGAAGGAACAGTTGCAATTGTAGGAGATACATTAATTAAATTTGATGCTCCTGGATACGAAAATCTTAAATTTAAAGGTGACGATCATGACGAAGCTCCAAAAGCTGAAGAAGCAGCAGTAGAAGCTCCAGCAGCGGAAGCTACTCCAGCAGCAACTGCAGAAGTAGTAAATGAGCGCGTAATCGCTATGCCATCTGTTCGTAAATATGCTCGTGAAAACGGCGTAGACATTCATAAAGTAGCTGGTTCTGGTAAGAACGGCCGTATCGTTAAAGCTGACATCGATGCATTTGCAAATGGTGGACAAGCAGTAGCAGCAACTGAGGCTCCAGCAGCAGTAGAAGCTACTCCAGCAGCAGCGAAAGAAGAAGCAGCACCAAAAGCACAACCAATCCCAGCTGGTGAATATCCAGAAACTCGTGAGAAAATGAGTGGTATCCGTAAAGCGATTGCAAAAGCAATGGTTAACTCTAAGCACACAGCTCCTCACGTAACATTAATGGATGAAGTTGATGTAACTGAGCTTGTTGCTCACCGTAAGAAGTTCAAAGCTGTTGCAGCTGACAAAGGTATTAAATTAACTTACCTTCCATACGTTGTTAAAGCTTTAACATCTGCATTACGTGAATTCCCAATGTTGAATACTGCTTTAGACGATGCTTCTCAAGAAATCGTTCATAAACATTACTTCAACATCGGTATCGCAGCTGATACAGACAAAGGTCTATTAGTACCAGTTGTTAAAGATACAGATCGTAAATCAATCTTCACTATTTCTAACGAGATCAATGATCTTGCTGGTAAAGCACGTGAAGGTCGTTTAGCTCCGGCTGAAATGAAAGGTGCTTCTTGCACAATTACAAACATTGGTTCTGCAGGTGGACAATGGTTCACTCCAGTTATCAACCACCCAGAAGTAGCAATCCTTGGTATCGGCCGTATCGCTGAGAAGCCAGTTGTGAAAAACGGTGAAATCGTTGCAGCTCCAGTATTAGCATTATCTCTAAGCTTTGACCATCGTTTAATTGACGGTGCAACTGCTCAAAAAGCATTAAACCAAATTAAACGTCTATTGAATGACCCACAATTATTAGTAATGGAGGCGTAATAACAATGGTAGTAGGAGATTTCCCAATTGAATTAGATACAGTCGTTGTTGGTGCAGGTCCTGGTGGATACGTTGCGGCAATTCGTGCAGCACAATTAGGTCAAAAGGTAGCAATCATTGAAAAAGCTAACCTTGGTGGCGTATGCTTAAACGTTGGATGTATTCCTTCAAAAGCGTTAATCAATGCAGGTCATCGTTATGAGAATGCAATGCATTCTGATGACATGGGTATCACTGCAGAGAACGTAAAAGTTGACTTTACAAAAGTTCAAGAATGGAAAAACGGCGTAGTTAAGAAATTAACTGGCGGTGTTGAAGGCCTTCTTAAAGGTAACAAAGTTGAAATCATTCGCGGTGAAGCTTACTTCGTAGATGCTAACACATTACGCGTAATGACTGAAGATGCAGCTCAAACTTATACGTTTAAAAATGCTGTTCTTGCAACTGGTTCTACACCAATCGAAATTCCAGGATTCAAATACTCTAAACGTGTTATCAACTCTACAGGCGCTTTAAGCTTACCTGAAATTCCTAAAAAACTTGTTGTAATCGGCGGCGGTTACATCGGTATGGAATTAGGAACTGCATATGCTAACTTCGGTACAGAAGTTACTGTAGTAGAAGCTGGCGACGAAATCTTAGCTGGTTTCGAAAAAGCTATGAGCTCTGTTGTTAAACGTGCTCTTCAAAAGAAAGGTAACGTTAATATCCATACAAAAGCTATGGCTAAAGGCGTTGAAGAAACAGAAACTGGCGTAAAAGTTAGCTTTGAAGTTAAAGGTGAAATCCAAACTGTAGAAGCAGATTACGTATTAGTAACTGTAGGTCGTCGTCCAAACACTCAAGAAATCGGTCTTGAGCAAGTTGGAGTTAAAATGACTGACCGCGGCATCATCGAAATCGATGAGCAATGTCGTACAAACGTATCAAACATCTATGCAATCGGTGATATCGTTCCTGGACCACCATTAGCTCACAAAGCTTCTTACGAAGGTAAAGTAGCTGTTGAAGCAATTAGTGGCCATGCATCAGCAATCGATTACATCGGAATTCCAGCAGTATGCTTCACTGATCCAGAATTAGCATCTGTTGGTTACACTAAGAAACAAGCTGAAGAAGCAGGAATGACAGTAGCTGTATCTAAGTTCCCATTCGCTGCTAACGGTCGTGCATTATCATTAAACAGCACTGACGGTTTCCTACAACTTGTAACACGTAAAGAAGATGGTCTTCTTGTAGGTGCTCAAGTTGCTGGTGCAGGCGCTTCTGATATTATCTCTGAGATTGGTTTAGCTATCGAAGCAGGAATGACTGCAGAAGATATCGCTCAAACAATCCACGCTCACCCAACATTAGGTGAGATCACAATGGAAGCAGCTGAAGTTGCTCTTGGAATGCCAATTCACATTGTAAAATAATTATAAAAAAACGTCTTCTAAATTTAGAAGACGTTTTTTTTATGCGTTATATGCATAGAAAAACAAGAGGTGAATTTTGTTGATTCACCTCTTGTTTTTATTCTTTATTTTCAAATTGATACATTTCTTTATTTGTACTAGTGTCATTATAAAGGAATAACACGATATCAGCATTTAGTTTTTCGAGTTCTTGTTTTACATTTTTGCTTGCCGCAAATCGTGGATCAATAAATGTTGTTTGTTCAAACTCTTGTGCAAATAAAGGATAAGTTGCATCTGCATAAGAATCTTTAATAATGACAGCATGTAGTTTGTTTTTTGCATCTGGATTTAAGATATTTATCTGTGCATAGTCTGTTTGATAAACGGAACTATAGTCTGGTGAATGCTTATTTTTGTCCACTGCAAAGAATTCCTTCATCGGCATTTTCATCGATTCTTCTGATTTTGGACCGAGATATACAGTGTAATTATCCCACATATTTGGGTTTTGCTTTAATTGTACATATGGGATTGTTTCAGGTGTTTCTATTAAATTATACAGTTGTTTATTCCAACTACCGATAAATTGTCCATTCGGTTTTTCTATAGTTATTTTATAATCATCTCGATTAACAGCATTACCTTTAAATGTTTTAGATTCATTAGCAATGTGCTTCATTGTTTGCTCGTATGCATAAAATGCACCTTTCATATTCCAATGGTGATCAGTTTTAAAGTATAGCTCTTCTAATTGTTCATGAGTAAATTCTTTTTGAAAAGCAGGAAGAACATCAATAACAGGAAAATTTATTTTCTGTAACTCTTGTACAAAATAATCCCGATGCTTTTGATCGTACCCACGATCTACATATGGCGGGTATTTATACGAAAATGCCGTTAGTTTACTTGGAGCTAACAAGAAATAAAATTCTGTTTTTGGAAATTGAGTTTGTAAGTTTTCTAATTCGTTAACAGATTGTTTAATTTGATTACGCATATCTATTTTGGTAGGTGCAGATAAAATAAACCCGTCATCTGCAACATAATTGTTATTTACGAAAGTTCGATTGAATTTCATTTGTAACTTTGTGTATGTTTCAATAAATCTGTCTCGTGCTGCAATGTGATCTGTAAAGTGTAATTCAGTATCTTTGAAATATTTTCCGGATTTTATAGTATCAATAGTTAGGACTGGATTCAAAGCTAATTCTCTATTTTCAAAATCAGAAAAACTTTTTTTGTCCCAATATATTATTTTTCCGGTCCATATACACATTCCAAAAATAATCGTGAGAAATCCTGTAATTAATATACGATTAGTGAAATTTTTCATAGTTAGCCCTCCTTTAGAAGCGGAAGTAAATAAATGGATTGTAAGTTGCATTCGTTAAATACATCATAGTTATGATTAAGACACTCAAGTAATAAAGTGGAGATAAAATGACTACCTTTTTATTTGCTAATTGATTCTTGATCCAAGAGAAAATTGGAGCTGATGTAATAATAGCAAGTATAAAGATTCCCCAATAATTCATCACATAGAAATAACTCGTAATGTCAGTCAACGATCCATTTAATCCGAACATTGCTTGTAAAAATTTAGAACAGTAGCTAAAATTATCAGCGCGGAAGAACACCCAACCAATAATCACTAAAAACATAACGTATACGTGTTGAATCGGCCACCATAATTTTTGTAATAATTTTTCGAAACCAGCCTTTTCTAAAGCAATTAAACATCCGTAATAAATACCCCAAATCATAAATGTCCAACTAGCTCCATGCCAAAATCCGGTTAACGCCCATACAATGAAGAGATTACGATAGATTTTCCAAGTGGATACGCGATTCCCACCTAATGGAATATACACATAATCACGGAACCAAGAACCAAGTGAAATGTGCCAACGACGCCAAAATTCAGAGATAGATTTGGAAATATACGGGTAATTGAAATTTTCTAAGAAATCAAATCCGAACATTTTTCCTAATCCAATTGCCATATCACTGTAACCTGAAAAATCGAAATAAATTTGTAATGTGTAAGCGATCGCACCAATCCAAGCGGTAGATACGCTCATTGTTGCTGGATCCATCGCAAATATTTCATCGGCAATAGCTCCTAATTGATTCGCAATTAAAACCTTCTTTCCTAATCCAATGATAAAACGACGAATTCCTTCTGAAAACTTATCAGCAGTAACTGTTCTAACATGTAATTGATAAGCGATTGTATTATATCGAACAATTGGTCCTGCTACTAATTGTGGGAAAATAGTAAAGTATAGTGCGAGATCAAATAGATTTCGCTGAGCTTCTACTTTTTTCTTATAAATGTCAATAATATAACTCATTGCATGGAAAGTGAAAAATGAAATCCCGATTGGTAAGGGGATTTTTTCTAGTACAATGTTTGTATGGAAAATTCCATTTATATTATCTACTAAGAAATTAGCATATTTGAAATATCCGAGTATAGCAGTATTGACAACGATTGCTATAGTCAGAATAATTTTTCTGTTCGAACTAGACAGTCGGTCTTTATTAAGCCATATTCCGAACCAATAGTTGATGAAAATAGAAAAAAGCATTAGGAAGACATATATTGGTTCTCCCCAAGCATAAAATAATAAACTAAATAATAGAAGAACTATGTTTTGTAATTCTTTCCGTACTGAGTAGTACACGAAAAGAATTGCAGGTAAAAAAAGGCATAAAAAAAACAAATTGCTAAATACCATGTATCATTAATTCCTTTCTATCTTCTCTTTTTAAGGAGTATACCATGCGATAAATGAATAATCTATCTTATAGGAGATAGAAGAGAATTTATTGTTAAAAATGAGGGATATTCGTATTTGAATAGTTGGAGAATTTATAAAAGAAAAAATCCAACGATGAATTAGGTGGATTTTGGAAAAGTCTACTTTCAAAATGTTAAGAGGGAAGAGCTGAAGCATATAATAGGAAGAAGAAGGAGGTAACGCTATGAAAATTACGCTAGCTTCATTTTTTCATCTAGTTTTATGGAGTGGATTTTCAGCAGTGTTATTACTGTCAAGTCGTGATAAACTTCATTATAAAATTTTTCTTTTTCTTATATTTTTGTACTTAGCGTATGTAATAGCGTATGTCATACTAAGTGCAAGGAGAAAAGCGATGCTTCTTACTTGCACAAATAGTATGATCTTTCTAATCATTTATTTTTGTTTTTAAATTAACGTTTATAGAAATACATTGTTCTTCCATTAAATAATTGTAATTCTCCTTCTAATTTCTTCGCCAGAAAACGGCAAAATTCATTTGCTTTTCCTTTATCACCGAATGTTGCATTAGGTGGTAAAGAAATCTGAATAAAAGATTGTTCCTTTTCTATACCAACACCAACATAAATGGAGTCATATCGATCGTGAGTAGATTGTAGTTTTAATGTTGTTGCTGATGTATCTAAAATTTCGTAAGGGAAAGCGGTATTCGTATAAGTATAATTAATTTGAACACCAGTTTTGGAAGTAACTGTTTTATAGTACTGAAAAAGTTGTTTTATATCATCTGTTGAAACAGCTTGTTGATTGGATTTAGGTACAAGCGTAATAAAGGCATGTTGCATATAAGTTCCTCCTAACTTAGTAGAATACTATTATTTTACATCCTACTGAATTTTTCGACAATTAAAAGGAGTATTCCTTTTTTTGTTTAATATACTTAATGAAAGGTGATGTAGAAAGGTGGAAAACGATGTTTGAAAAATTGTATGATGAGCATGAAAGTGTGAAGGTACGATTTTTGGGGTTTATGACACATGATACTCGTTATGATTTTGGTGTTATTTATACAAATATGTTTTTTGGAAAGCCGCTCATTGTTTGCATGCAAACAGGAAGGTCTACTTTACTTGGAAGAGATGATGTAGAGAATGTGCAACATATACAGGAAGTTTTTAAATTAGGATCAGAAGAGGAAGCAGCAGAGCTAGCTCAGTTTTTTAAATTTTTAGTCCCACCTACTTCTTTGCATGCGGAGTATGAAGAATAATTAATGTAAAACAGTCGTACGTATAAATATGGCTGTTTTTTTGTTTTAATATCGCATACTAATTTAAATTAAAAATATTTAATGTGTTATACTAAAAACCTATTGACGTAAAAAGTATAACATATTAAAATAAAGACAGAAAGTTAAGCGGTTACAAAAGTTTTTGGGATTATAAACTTAGGGGGAAATGAAAAATGGGAACGATCGTATGTCAAGATTGTGAAGGTACAATTGCACACTTCGAGGATGAAAAAGTAACGGTACTTTACGGGAAATGTGGATCTTGCGGATGTGATCACACAGAGCATACAAAAGCCCAATGATTGATAGGAAATGGACAGCTAAAAGTTTTTAGGACCATAAACTTAGGGGGAAATGAAAAATGGGAACAATCGTATGCCAAGTATGTGAAGGAACAATCGGACATTTTGAAGATGAAAAAACGACAGTACTTTACGGAAAATGTGGTACAAATTGTGACTGTGCTAATAGAGACAAGGCGAAAGCTTAATTATAAATAAGTAGATTAGTATTAAAACTCAGGGGGAAATGAAAAATGGGAACAATCGTATGCCAAGTATGTGAAGGAACAATCGGACATTTTGAAGATGAAAAATCAACAGTACTATACGGAAAATGTGGATCTCATTGCGAATGTGACCATAAAGAACATACAAAAGCTTAAATAAGAAAAAGCGCCTACATATACATATGTAGGCGCTTTTTTAATAAATTGTAGTTGTATGGCCAACTGTTGCAACGATTGCATCATCTCTAATCGGAATAAATCCTATCGATGTCTGTGGAGTGCTAGGAGAGGCGTAGTGGCTCATCAGACGGCTATCAATACGGGTAATCGTATCGGTCAAGAAAGCTGAAATAAAAGCGTAAGGGACTCGTCGTTCATTTAATGAGTATATAATTTCCTCTTTTGTTTTTACGCCTACGCCATGTCCGTAAAAAAAGAAATTTCCTAGATAGATTGTATTTTCTCCTTGCCACTCGATCGTAGCTGGATTCACTTGTGGATTTTTAAAATAAACGAGATCACCCGGAACAAGATCGCCACCCGTTTTTGTTATGAGCTTTAAATCTTGATCGTAGTCCCATGTATAAAGTAAAAGGTTTGCAAAGAGACGGTTGAAAGTTTCTTCCTCATATAATGTTAGTAAAGCTTTGTAAAAAATAATGATCATTGCGGTGGCGCATTCAGTTCCATATAGTTTTCCGTTTTTGAAAATATCTTGAATGGCAATGGAAGGGGGTATGTTTGGTAGGAGCTCAAATCCTCCAAGTGACGTTCTTTTCCAATACTGGGGGTTGCAAAAGGATTGTTGAAATGTGCGAAACTGAAATCCACTTTGAAAAAGTTCTAATGCAGAAGTAATAATGTTCACTCGCAAATTTAGATCAAAGCTGAGTTCATCAGATGTTCGGAAGGAATAAATTTCTTGATTTCCTGCCATTATCGATAAAATTTGTTGTTTCTCAGCTGCAAATGGCTCATATTCATTTGTGATATAAGGATGTACAATAGAACGGCCTATTACAATCATAATCGTATCCCCACCTATACGTTACATTACTTAATATCGTATGAGAAAAGGGAAAAAGGGTGAAAGAAAAGCCTATCAACTGATAGGCTTGTACTCTTTAATTACACGTAATGTCTGTAATGTCATATCTTCAGGACCTTGTACAGGTAAACCCGCTTCTAAGTTTTTACGAATATACTCTAAGTTATCTTGTGTAATAATTTCCCCCGGAGTAAAGATTGGAATCCCTGGCGGATAAACCATAACGAAATCAGCTATAATACGACCTGCTGCATTTTCAAACGGGATGACTTCTGTTTCCGAATAAAAAGCATCTCGAGGAGAAAGTGCTAGCACTGGTATTTCTGGAATTTCTACTTGTATTTGAACACCTTTATCGGCTTTATTTCTAAATGTCGCTGCTAAATCTTGTAATGCTGCAATAAGTGTATTTGTTTCACTTTCTGTATCCCCAAAAGTGACAAGACATAGTATATTGTATAAATCTGAGAGTTCTACTTCAATGTTATATTGCTCTCTAAGCCATACTTCAGCCTGATGGCCTGTAATACCTAAATCTTTTACAGATACAATTATCTTTGTAGGATCATAGTTAAAAGTAGCATCTGTACCTAGCATTTCTTTCCCAGGACAGTAAAGATCCTCAATAGCGTTAATAGCATCACGAACTTGTTCCGCTAATTGTATTGTTTGTTCTATGAGTGCCGTTCCTTCTGTAGCAAGACGTTTTCTAGCAACATCTAGGGACGCTAACAAGATGTAAGAAGTTGATGTAGTCGTAAGCATGCTAATGATAGATTGAACATGTTTTACATTCACAAGGCCTTCCTTCACATTAAGAATAGAACTTTGCGTTAAAGATCCACCTAGTTTGTGAACGCTTGTTGCTGCCATATCTGCACCGGCTTGCATCGCTGACATCGGCAATTCATCGTGAAAATGAATATGAACACCATGAGCCTCATCAACTAATACAGGGATATCATAAGAATGTGCTAATTGTACAATCTGTTCTAAGTCCGCAGCAAAGCCAAAGTATGTTGGGTTAATAACAAGTAAGCCTTTCGCATCTGAATGCTCTTCAAGTGCCCTTTTGACAGATTGAATTGTGATTCCGTGTGAAATACCAAGTTTTGGATCGATTTCAGGATGCATGAAAATCGGTTTTGCACCTGAGAAAATAATAGCTGACATTACTGATTTATGCACGTTTCGTGGCACTAGGATTTTGTCACCAGGACCGCAAACGCTCATCACCATTGTCATTATTGCACCACTTGTACCTTGAATAGAAAAGAAAGTATGATCTGCACCAAATGCAGCGGCTGCTAAATCTTGTGCTTCTTTAATCATACCTTTTGGATGATGTAAATCATCGAGCGGCGCAATATTAATTAAATCAATTGCTAATGCATTATGCCCAATAAATTCGCGAAATGTAGGATCCATGCCTTGTCCTTTTTTGTGACCAGGAATATGGAATTGAATTGGATTTCGCTTACTGTGCTCAACTAAAGCGGTAAACAATGGTGTTTCGTATTGGGACAATCTATACACCCCTTCTTTTTCATAATATTTATTAGAGTTTGTTTTATATAATCTGTTCTAAAAAAGTTAAGTGCTTTTTTAGAATGAGACTTGTTTTTCTGCCAATCACAAAAGCGTTTTTGAGATGGTAGGTTCACTTTATTTTCTATAAAACAAAAGGATTATATCACCAATAATTATAGATGTATAGAAAAAAATGTTTTTACAGTGAATATGTTAAATAGTTATTTCCAATTGCCTTATAGAGGAAGACAATTCCATCACAATGAATAAATAGTGTATAATGCAAAGTGGCTATAGTGAAGAAGAAAAAATCCCTTTAAGATAGCATATTGAAATAAGAAGAAATGATAAATGAGGTGCAAAATGGAATATCAATATCCGTTAGATTATGATTGGTCAAATGAGGAAATGGTTGCAATTGTGAAGTTTTATGAAGCAATTGAGAAAGCATACGAAAAAGGAATTATAAGAGAAGAATTAATGGCATTATATCGTCGTTTTAAAGAGATTGTTCCATCCAAAGCAGAAGAGAAGAAAATTGATAAAGAGTTTCAAGAAGTAAGTGGATATTCTATATACCGTGCGATTCAAAGGGCGAAAGAAACTGAAGAACAAAAGCTTGTGAAATTGTAAAAAATATTTTGAAAAATGAAAACTGAAGTGATATAATGTGATAACAACTAAAAACGGACAATATAAATTGTCCGTTTTCTACTATCGATTACAAAGTGCATATAAAGGAAGGAGTGATTGCATCGTAGATTCAATCTTAGCAAGGAATTGTTCGTTGGTCATTGCTGAAAACTCCTCTGGTGATATATGAATACCAACTAATAATTCTGCTTTTTTCACAGTAGCTAGACGTTCAATCATCTTTTGTAAGTCTGCTGTTTCAAGTGTTTTATGTAATTTTACACTTGGTTTAGTATGGTCAATGGACCAAACGAAGTCATTTGGAATATTTGTTTTTAAATCATTTAAATGTTCTAAGAAGGCGTGAGCCGTCTCCACTTTTTGTGGACACTCATAGATTAAACCAAAGTATATGAAGGCATGAGTACCCCATAATCCAATTTGGAAATGTGGTAGCATTTTATATCCGCGTTTATTTGTTGAAAAAGCAACCCAAGTATCGTTTGGTGGATTGACTTTGCGACGTGCATGTTTTGCTACATGATAAAAAAAGTTCTCATCAGTTTGTTTGGATAAATACGTTGCAAACTGTTCCCCTAAAGCTTCCAGTTTAGGATGAATGTTCGTTTTAATTGCACTCATTCGTTCTTCGAGACCATCAACTGTAAAGACCTCAAAATCAGTTGACTTGAATGTTTGTAGTGTCATGATTGTTCCTCCAACTCCTATTTTGCTTTTATTTTAGCATAGCTTGTACTATTCATAAAAAAAACAGCACAAAAAAATTTAAATAAAAAAATATAATTTTGTTGCATAGATGATTTATCCAACATAGTATAGTATAAAACAAAAAATCAGAAAATTAAATCAATTCTAGTCCGAGGGCAGACGAATATTGGGAGGAGGCAAATAATATGAGACAGGTGATTAATGCGTTAAAGAGAACAGATGCTGAAAAGAGAATACCGGTGCTACGTTTGGAGCTAGATTATGAATTAGCAACTTTATATGATGCGATGATGGAAAATGATAAACTGAAAAAAGAAGAGTGTGTACAAAAGTTAGAAGTGTTAAGACTTGAAATGATTCGTTTAGAAGCGTAATAATAGTATATGTATAAAAAATTAGTTGGTGCGAACCTTATAAAGGGTTCGTTTTTTCTGTGAACAGTATAGATCGGAGTGTTTAAACATGCAAGAAGTATGGAAAGACATCGATGCACACGCCAAGCAGTGGATTCGAGATGCAGGAGAATTTTTAATGGCATCAATGGAAAACGCACTTATTATAGAAACGAAATCCAATGCAGCTGATTTAGTAACAAATATGGACCGAGAAATAGAACAGTTTTTAATTGGGAAAATTAAAGAGACATTCCCGAACCATAATATTTTAGGAGAAGAAGGTTATGGAGATGAGGTAACTTCTTCGGATGGGGTTGTTTGGTTAATTGATCCAATTGATGGCACGATGAACTTTGTTCATCAAAAAAGAAATTTCGCAATTTCAATTGGAATTTATGAGAATGGTATCGGAAAGGTTGGACTCATTTATGATCCAGTTCATGATGAATTATACCATGCGGTAAAGGGAGCTGGAGCATTTTGTAATGAAGTACCAATACCTTTATTGGAAAAAGGAGCTGTAGAGCAAGGTATTGTAGCTTTAAATGCGATATGGCTTACCGACAATCCATTGCTTAATAAGGAAAGTATGATGGCACTGGTTAAGAAAGCAAGAGGCACGAGATCATATGGCTGTGCAGCGTTAGAGATGGTATACGTTGCGACAGGAAGAATAGATGCATATGTAACGCCGAGATTATCACCATGGGATTTTGGTGGGGGACAGATAATTGTAGAGGAAGTTGGAGGCAAGGTGACAACATTTTCTGGATCCCCGCTTTCTATGGTAGAGAAGAGCAGCGTATTAGTTGCAAAACCAGGGGTGTATGAAGAGGTGTTACGATTTATAGCGGAGTAACAAAAAAAGTAAGAGGCTGTATAAGCGCTTCTTACTTTTTGACGTTATTGCGATTTACGCATTTTTCTTTTTGTTACAAAACCGTATCCAACTGTAACAAATGTGCCGATAATGCAAATAATAATACCGATGGGACTATTTTCTGCAACCATAATGCCGATACCGATTAAGAAAATAACACCGATAATTGCAGTTAATAAAAAGCGATATTGAATGTGTTCCATTTCTTCACCCTCCAATTTTATTTTACTTTCACAAAAGTAAGAATACAACTATATTTTCATTCTTGATTTTATTTTGATTGCCATTGTATCCCCTTCGCTCTTATAATAGAGAAGGATTAAAAAGACATTAGGAGTTGGACATGTTGAAAAAACGACAAGATTTACGAAATATAGCAATTATTGCCCACGTTGACCATGGTAAAACAACACTTGTTGACCAGTTATTACGTCAAGCGGGGACGTTCCGTGCGAATGAACATATTGAAGAACGCGCAATGGACTCAAACGATCTAGAAAGAGAACGTGGTATTACAATTTTAGCGAAGAATACTGCGATTCACTATGAAGATAAAAGAATTAACATTTTAGATACACCTGGTCACGCTGACTTCGGTGGAGAAGTAGAACGTATCATGAAAATGGTTGATGGTGTTCTACTTGTTGTTGATGCATATGAAGGTTGTATGCCACAAACACGATTTGTTTTAAAGAAAGCTCTTGAGCAAAACTTAACTCCAATCGTTGTTGTAAACAAAATTGACCGTGACTTCGCTCGCCCTGATGAAGTAGTTGATGAAGTAGTTGACTTATTCATCGAACTTGGTGCAAATGAAGATCAATTAGAGTTCCCAGTTGTATTTGCATCAGCAATGAACGGAACAGCAAGCTTAGATTCAAATCCAGCAAATCAAGAAGAGAATATGAAATCATTGTTTGACACAATTATTGAACATATTCCAGCACCAGTTGATAACAGCGAAGAGCCACTTCAATTCCAAGTAGCACTTCTTGATTACAATGACTATGTTGGTCGTATCGGGGTTGGACGCGTATTCCGTGGTACAATGAAAGTAGGACAACAAGTTGCATTAATGAAAGTTGACGGAACTGTAAAACAATTCCGTGTAACGAAATTATTTGGTTACATTGGATTAAAACGTCAAGAAATTGAAGAAGCAAAAGCTGGAGATTTAGTAGCGGTTTCAGGTATGGAAGACATTAACGTAGGTGAAACAGTATGTCCGGTTGAGCATGAAGAGGCTTTACCATTATTACGTATTGATGAGCCAACACTACAAATGACATTCCTTGTAAATAACAGCCCATTTGCAGGTCGTGAAGGTAAATTCATTACATCTCGTAAAATTGAAGAGCGTCTTCGTTCACAATTAGAAACAGATGTAAGTTTACGTGTAGATAATACAGATTCTCCTGATGCGTGGATCGTATCTGGACGTGGAGAATTACATTTATCTATCCTAATTGAAAACATGCGTCGTGAAGGTTATGAACTACAAGTATCTAAGCCTGAAGTAATTATTAAAGAAGTTGATGGCGTAAGATGTGAGCCTGTAGAGCGCGTGCAAATCGATGTACCTGAAGAATACACTGGTTCTATTATGGAATCTATGGGTGCACGTAAAGGTGAAATGTTAGATATGGTGAATAACGGAAACGGTCAAGTTCGCCTTACTTTCATGGTTCCAGCACGTGGTTTAATTGGTTACACAACAGAATTCTTAACATTAACTCGTGGTTACGGTATTTTAAACCATACATTCGATTGCTACCAACCAGTACACGCTGGACAAGTTGGTGGACGTCGCCAAGGTGTTCTAGTTTCACTTGAAACAGGAAAAGCATCACAATATGGTATTATGCAAGTTGAAGACCGTGGTGTAATCTTCGTTGAACCAGGTACAGAAGTATATGCTGGTATGATTGTCGGAGAACACACTCGTGAGAACGACTTAACAGTTAACGTTGTGAAAATGAAACAACAAACTAACATTCGTTCTGCGACGAAAGATCAAACTTCAACAATGAAAAAACCACGCTTAATGACTTTAGAAGAGTCATTAGAGTACTTAAACGATGACGAGTTCTGTGAAGTAACTCCAGAATCAATTCGTTTACGTAAAAAGATTCTTGATAAGAGCGAACGTGAAAGAGCTGCTAAGAAAAAGAAATCTGTAGAAGCGTAAAATAATAGAACAGCTACCTTTGAGGGGTAGCTGTTTTTTTATTATATTTATTTTTGGAATATTTACTCTTTTTTGTGGACAGTATTTTTTTTGCAGGTTACTCTTGTATTAAGTACATAAATAAAATTTGTTTTTTGTGAGAAAGGGGGATGAATGATGTTAGAAAGAATGTCGTTTTTTGCGAAATTATGTAAAGTTGATGAAAATCCAGAACTAGGGATGTGGTTACTGTATGGCATCATTATTATATTAAGTGCACTTGTGTATAATTTAGGTTTTGCAAGAAAACTATCAATAATAAAAAATATAGTGATATATATATCGTTAGCGATTGGGTGTACAGTTTTAACTTTCTTTGCAGTTTTTTTACCTGTTGGAGAGGGCCTTGTTGTAGCGGCAATTGTACTTGGGATTTATAGGTTGCGTTTACGTCAAGCAAGACAACAAAAAGCTGGGTGAGGGGGCGAATTTTTATGCGTTCAGTACAAGATGCATTATATAATTGGTTAACGATTAAAACAGTTGCCGAAGCACGTCCAGATGATCGTGCTGCAAAAGAAACGTATTTGTTATTTCAAAATATGATATATGAAGAACATAAATTAAAAAATGTGGAAGTTCAAAAGAACGAAGAAATGTATTTGATTACATATGAAATGAATGGAGAAAAAAAATCTGCCAGGTTTCCATTAGAAGCTATTGATTGCTTTTTGGATCAAATGAATCGTGAACCTGAAAAATATAAATAAGTCCTTATCTATATGATTAAGGACTTATTTACATTTTACCAATCGTCTTCGACTTTTTTATCACGATATAATCGGAAATTACCACTTGCATGACGTTCCACCGTACGTTCTGCAATTCGTTCCGAACATTCCATGCACATATATGTATGAATAGGGCGGTTACGCAGTTTTTTTGCCATAGGATTTTCATCATCTAACATATCTTTTTTATCACAAATCATACATTTGACTCTCATTTCGTCACCTCAATACGGATTCTATCAGTACAAGTATATCATGGAAGTATAATGTTTTTGAATAATAGCGGGAAAAAATAATATTTTCGCAATTCGAAAAATAAGTTATGATAAGGATATATTAAGTATATTTGGAGGTGGAAATATGGCGAATGTAGTAGAGCCTACATTAACAGATGATTTAGTACAAACGTTACGTAAAGAATGTATTGTTATGGTAGCAACAACAGACTTCGAAAAACAAGTTCCTAACGTAAGTGCTATTTCTTGGGTGTATGCAGTGAGTAAAACTAGTATTCGATTTGCAGTAGATCACCGTTCGCGTATTGTGGAAAATATACGTCATAGTACTGGGGTAGTATTGACTATAATGGCGAATGAATCCGTATTTTCCATAAGTGGTGCAGGTGAAATTTTGACTGATAGAATGGAAGGCATTCCTCTAAAATTAACTGTAATAGAAGTAAATGTACAAGAAGTACGTGATGTTATGTTTTATGGAGCGAAACTTGCAACTGAGCCAACGTATGAGAAAACATATGACATTCGCGCAGCGAAAAAGCTGGATAACCAAGTGTTAGTAGGAATAAAAGAATTATAAATGTGATAAATCAGAAAATCAGTTATTAACTTTTGTAATCAGTTATTGTGATTTTATGTTAATAATTATAATTAAAAGTAATATATTGAATAGAAATGAATAAAAAATAAATAAAAGGTTTAATGGCTGTGAATTTCGATTCTACCTCGTTTATACGGTACATATAATTATAACAATGGTTCGTCCATATTTTATGGATGAAACCCTTGTTCTACAAATTTAAAAGTGGAGTCAGGGGGTAACAGGTTGGATAAAATTTATGTGTTAGATACGAATGTACTTTTGCAGGATCCTTTATCTATTTTTTCATTTGAAGCCAATGAAGTAGTGATTCCGGCAGTTGTATTAGAAGAGGTTGATTCGAAAAAACGTTATATGGATGAAGTAGGACGAAACGCTCGTTATGTATCTAAGTTAATAGACAAATTTCGTGAAATAGGAAAGCTGCATGAAAGTATTCCGCTAGAAAACGGCGGTACATTTCGTATTGAATTAAATCATCGTTCATTTGTTCAACTACAAGATATTTTTGTAGAAAAAACAAATGATAATCGAATTTTAGCTGTAGCAAAAAATCTATCTTTAGAAGAACAAGAAAAAGAGGACGGGAAGTCTGTTATTTTAGTAAGTAAAGATGTGCTCGTAAGGGTAAAAGCTGATGCAATTGGTTTGAAGGCGGAAGATTATTTAAGTGATCGTGTAATTGAAGTAGATAATATATATTCAGGATTTTTAGAAGGGTATATATCAAAAGAGCAATTGGATTATTTTTATGAAAAAGGTGAATTGCCTTTATCCGAAATTGCAAATCACCCTTTTTATCCAAATCAGTTTGTAGTGATGAAAGATGCATTAGGGGGATCTAGTTCAGCACTTGGCATTGTGGATCACTTAGGTAAGAAGGTAAAGAAACTTATTTTTCACAATGAACAAGTATGGGGGATACGACCACGAAATGTGCAGCAAATTATGGGATTAGAATTGTTGCTTCGTGAAGATATTCCGCTAGTAACGTTAACTGGGAAAGCTGGTACAGGAAAAACATTACTAGCTTTAGCTTCGGGGCTCATGCAAACTGAAGATTTAGGGCTATATAAAAAACTACTAGTTGCAAGGCCAATTGTTCCAGTCGGAAAAGATATCGGTTATTTACCAGGAGAAAAAGAAGAAAAGTTAAGACCGTGGATGCAACCGATTTTTGATAATCTAGAGTATTTATTTAATACGAAAAAGCCAGGAGAGTTAGATGCTATTTTAGCTGGAATGGGTTCGATTGAAGTGGAAGCTCTTACCTATATACGTGGGAGAAGTATTCCGGATCAGTTCATTATAATTGACGAAGCACAAAATTTAACGAAGCATGAAGTGAAAACGATACTAACAAGAGTAGGAGAAAAAAGTAAAATCGTATTAATGGGAGATCCCCAGCAAATTGATCATCCGTATTTGGATGAGTATAATAACGGTTTAACATATGTTGTAGAGAAGTTTAAAGAGCAACGTATTAGTGGTCATGTAAAGTTTGTTAAAGGGGAGCGATCGAATTTAGCGCAACTAGCAGCGGATTTATTATAAAAGGAGTGAGCTGAGGCTCACTCCTTTTTCTTCTAACGTATATACTTTAAAGAATTGTAAATTTACGGATGTTACGGATTGGATTTTGTTGATTAGATCCATCATTGAAATAGAGATGAACAGGTCCATCCTCTTTTAATGGCTTTCCTTCTTTTGAAAAACCAAGAATAGCATTTTCTACAGTTTCTAATGGAAGTAGTATTGTTTGATCTACTGTTTCAATTTCGACTTGCGTAGCGTCATCTGAAATTTCGGCGTTAGCAAGAAATGGATGAAATGGTATACCGAACGTTCCAGTAATTAGCTGTTCTTTTTTATATTTCTTTACACTTTGTTGTATCGGTGGAAACGCAGCACCATCACGGATTTCGCGATCCCAATGTTCTGAAGTGTTTTTTAAGTAAGCTTCTAGTTCAGACGTGTTTTCTCTTGTTTCATCAAAGTAAGTTGTCAAATCTACTTTTCGATCATCAAAGATCCAAACAGTTGGATCGATAGTGATTGGAAAACGAACTTTTCCATTAATAAATAAAATTTCGCTCATTGTTGTTCCCCCATTTGTGTTATACTCCCACTTTTCAGTATAATAGCATTAGACACGGTTGTCACAAAAAATGTTTCTATTGCAATTTACTAAAACTATCGCTAATATTAATAGATAGGAGAGAGTAGGACGGAAACGGAGGGAATCAATTTGGCGTCTGAGACAGTATCAAATCATCAGGAAAAGGCACTAGCCCTTCTACAAGCGGATGCGGAGAAGATTTTAAGACTTATTAAGGTACAAATGGACAATCTGACAATGCCGCAATGTCCATTATATGAAGAAGTGTTAGACACACAAATGTTTGGACTATCCCGCGAGGTCGATTTTGCAGTTCGCCTTGGTCTTATTGCAGAAGAACAAGGGAAAGCAATGTTAGGAGAGCTTGAACGTGAGTTATCTGCACTTCATGAAGCATTTACAAACAAACAACAATAACGGGTTCAAATAAGGGGGCTCAAACTGAAAAAGTTTGGGCTTTTTATTTGTATAATAAAGCAGGAAGAATCAATGTACATATGGAATACAACAATAATTAAATTGAAACAGAGAGAGGAAATGAAATGAAAAGAGTATGGAAATCAATGGATTATTCATTGTTACTTCCTCTTGTTATCTTATGTGTGTTGGGAGTTATAATGGTATATAGTTCTAGTTCCATTGTCGCGATTTTGTCGAAATATAACTGGCCAGCAGATTACTTTTTTAAAAAACAATTAGTTGCTCTTGCTATTGGAACGGTAATACTAGTGATTGTCGTTATAATCCCTTATAAATTTTGGAGAGAACAAATGGTTCTAGCAGCAATCGGGTTAGGGAGCCTTGCCTTACTAACAGCAGCCTTAGTTTTCGGGCAGGTCATAAATGGCGCAAAAGGATGGATACTAGGTATACAACCAGCTGAGTTTGTAAAAATAGCAGTTATTATTACGCTAGCAAGTTTTTTTGCTAAGAAACAAGAGAGGCAAACTCCTTTTTTCCAAGGAATAATACCTCCCCTAGTTATTGTCGGTGGATCGATGGTATTAATTTTATTACAAAATGACTTAGGGACTGACATTTTAATAGGTGGAACAGTGTTAATTATGTTCTTCTGTTCAGGAGTTAATGTTAACTTGTGGATTAAAAGATTTTTATTAACATCTGTCGTGTGGATTCCGGCGTTGTATTTTATCGGAAATTATAAATTAAGTAACTACCAAAAAGCTCGATTTTCAGTTTTTCTTGATCCATTTAACGATCCTCAAAATGATGGATTCCAATTAGTTAATTCTTTTATTGGAATTGCCTCAGGTGGATTAGGTGGTAGAGGATTAGGGAATAGTATACAAAAGTATGGCTATTTACCAGAGCCGCAAACGGATTTTATTATGGCAATTATATCTGAAGAACTTGGGTTTATAGGTGTAGCTATCATTTTAATCTGTTTACTACTTATTATTATTCGGTCGTTTAGAGTAGCACAAAAATGTAAAGATCCATTTGGAAGTTTAGTTGCGATTGGAATTGCAAGTTTACTTGGGATACAAACTTTTATTAACGTTGGTGGTATGTCTGGATTAATACCGCTTACAGGAGTACCTTTACCGTTTATTAGTTATGGTGGTAGTTCTTTGTTGGCTAATCTAATCTCGATGGGTATATTATTAAATATTGCTAGTCATGTAAAACGACAAGAAAAAGAGCAAAATGAGATAATGAAAGAAAGAGAACAAGATGGACCACGTCTTGTTGTTGTAAAATAAAAAACGCATTGTGCTTTAGAGCGCGATGTGTTTTTTTATTTTTTAAAAATATTAAATATGATATATTAATTAGTATTTATAATAAAAAATATATCACATTTAATTAAATGTGATATACAATTGAGTTGTTAGAAAAGGAAGAGGTATGCTATACTATTTTTGTGAAACAAATTGATCAGAAAACTTATCATTTGTTAAAAAATAAGGTATGATGGATAAAAATAAAGTGAAGCTTTCTAAGTATAATATAATGTAGAAAGTGAAGAACTTCACGCTCTTTATGGTGTGTATATATTTTATCTCTAGAGTGGTAGGAAAGTAGAGGGGGAAAATCATGACAAAGCTGCAACGTATTCAAAAAGTATTGGTAGCTAACCGTGGAGAGATTGCAATTCGTGTGTTTCGAGCTTGTTCGGAACTCGGATTAAAAACGGTTGCAATCTATTCTAAAGAGGATAGTGGTTCTTATCATCGCTATAAAGCTGATGAGTCCTATTTAGTTGGGGAAGGA
Source organism: Bacillus thuringiensis (assembly GCF_022095615.2). Taxonomy (NCBI): domain Bacteria; kingdom Bacillati; phylum Bacillota; class Bacilli; order Caryophanales; family Bacillaceae; genus Bacillus; species Bacillus thuringiensis. Next base: position 3,744,720 of record NZ_CP155559.1, on the reverse strand, counting down.
AAAAAGCCAATTGATGCTTATCTAGATATTGAAGGCATTATTGAGATTGCAAAAAGTAATCATGTAGATGCAATCCACCCTGGATATGGTTTCTTGTCAGAAAATATTCAATTCGCAAAACGTTGTGAAGAAGAAGGAATTATCTTTATCGGTCCAAAGAGTAAGCATTTAGATATGTTTGGAGATAAAGTGAAAGCAAGAACACAAGCGCAGCTAGCACAAATTCCAGTTATTCCTGGTAGTGATGGGCCAGTAAATTCAATAGAAGAAGTCAAAGAATTTGCTGAAAAGTATGATTACCCGATTATTATTAAAGCTTCCCTTGGCGGTGGCGGCCGTGGTATGCGTATTGTACGTACTAGTGAAGAATTAAGAGAGTCGTATAATCGAGCGAAGTCAGAAGCAAAAGCAGCCTTTGGTAATGATGAAGTATACGTAGAAAAATTCGTTGAAAAACCTAAACATATAGAAGTTCAAATTTTAGCAGATGAAGAGGGCAATGTTGTTCATTTATACGAGCGAGACTGTTCTGTACAACGTCGTCATCAAAAAGTTGTAGAAATAGCACCGAGTGTATCACTTTCAAATGAGTTGCGCCAGCGTATTTGTGATGCTGCTGTGAAGTTAACGAAAAATGTAAATTATTTAAACGCAGGAACAGTAGAATTCCTTGTAAAAGATGATGAGTTTTACTTTATTGAAGTAAATCCACGTGTTCAAGTAGAACATACGATTACAGAGATGATTACAGGAGTCGATATCGTTCAATCACAAATTTTAATAGCTGATGGACATGCATTACATAGTAAAATAGTAGGTGTTCCGAAGCAAGAGGAAGTGGTTGTGCACGGATTTGCAATCCAATCTCGTGTAACAACTGAAGACCCACTAAATAATTTTATGCCGGATACAGGAAAAATTATGGCGTATCGATCAGGCGGTGGTTTTGGTGTGCGTCTTGATACAGGAAATAGCTTCCAAGGTGCAGTTATTACACCATACTACGATTCTTTACTTGTAAAAGTTACAACTTGGGCACTTACTTTTGAGCAAGCTGCTGCAAAAATGGAACGTAACTTAAAAGAATTCCGTATTCGTGGTATTAAAACAAATATTCCATTCCTAGAGAATGTAGTAAAACATAAAAACTTCTTATCAGGAGAATATGATACTTCGTTTATTGATGTGTCACCTGAACTATTCTTGTTCCCGAAACGTAAAGACCGCGGAACGAAAATGTTAAATTACATTGGCTCAGTAACAGTAAATGGCTTCCCAGGAGTAGGGAAAAAAGAAAAGCCAATTTTCCCGGATGCTCGTATACCGAATGTATTACACTCAGAGCCGATTCAAAACGGAACGAAACAAATTTTGGATGAGCGTGGAGCAGATGGGTTAGTAAAATGGGTACAGGATCAAAACCGTGTACTTTTAACGGATACAACATTCCGTGATGCACATCAGTCATTACTTGCAACTCGTATTCGTACAAAAGATTTACATCAAATTGCAGAGCCAACAGCGAGAATGTTACCAAACCTATTCTCAGCTGAAATGTGGGGCGGTGCAACGTTTGATGTCGCGTATCGTTTCTTAAAAGAAGATCCATGGGAACGATTACTAGATCTTCGTGAAAAAATGCCGAACGTTTTATTCCAAATGTTACTACGTTCGTCAAACGCAGTTGGCTATAAAAACTATCCAGATAATTTAATTCAAAAATTTGTGGAATGTTCTGCTCAAGCAGGCATTGATGTGTTCCGTATTTTTGATAGTTTAAACTGGGTAGAAGGTATGAGAGTTGCAATTGATGCTGTACGAGATACTGGTAAAATTGCAGAAGCAACAATGTGCTACACAGGAGATATTCATGATCCGTTACGTAGTAAATATGATTTGAATTATTATAAAAACTTAGCAAAAGAGTTGGAAGCATCGGGAGCTCACATTTTAGGTATTAAAGATATGGCTGGCTTACTAAAACCAAACGCAGCATATGATTTAGTTTCAGCATTAAAAGAGACGGTATCGATTCCGATTCACCTGCATACGCACGATACGAGTGGAAATGGTATATTAACGTATACGAAGGCAATTGAAGCAGGTGTTGATATTGTCGATGTAGCAGTGAGTTCTATGGCTGGTCAAACGTCACAACCGAGTGCGAACACATTATTCTATGCACTAGGTGGAAATGAAAGACAACCAGATGTTAATATCGATTCTTTAGAAAAGCTATCTCATTATTGGGAAGATGTACGCAAATACTATGCACCGTTTGAAAGTGGTATGAATGCACCTCACACAGAGGTATATATGCATGAAATGCCAGGTGGACAGTATAGTAATCTTCAGCAACAAGCGAAGGCGGTTGGTTTAGGAGATCGCTTTGATGAAGTGAAAGTAATGTACCGTCGTGTGAATGACATGTTTGGAGATATTGTAAAAGTAACACCGTCATCAAAAGTTGTTGGCGATATGGCATTATTTATGGTTCAAAACCACCTGACAGAACAAGATGTTTTAGAGCGTGGACATGCTTTGGACTTCCCTGGATCTGTTGTTGAAATGTTCGCAGGAGATTTAGGACAGCCATATGGTGGTTTCCCGAAAAAGTTACAAGAAATTATTTTAAAAGGGAAAGAGCCATTAACAGTAAGACCGGGTGAATTATTAGAGCCAGTAGATTTCGACGCGTTAAAAGAAGAGCTATTCCATAAGCTTGGACGTGAAGTGACGATTTTTGATGTCGTTGCATATGCATTATATCCAAAAGTATTTATGGATTACGAAAAAGTTGCGGAGCTTTATGGAAGTGTATCTGTACTTGATACACCGACATTCTTCTATGGTATGAGACTTGGTGAAGAAATCAATGTGGAAATCGAACAAGGTAAAACATTGATGGTTAAACTAGTATCAATTGGAGAGCCACAGCCGGATGGAAATCGAATTCTTTACTTGGAGTTTAACGGACAACCACGTGAGATTGTTGTGAAAGATGAAAGTGTGAAAGCAACAGTGGCACAACGTGTGAAAGGAAACCGTGAAAATCCAAACCATATTAGTGCAACAATGCCAGGAACGGTTATTAAAGTAGTTGTAAAAGAAGGCGATGAAGTGAAAAAAGGCGATTCTATGGCAATTACAGAAGCGATGAAAATGGAAACGACAGTTCAAGCGCCGTTCAATGGTAAAGTGAAAAAAGTATATGTTAATGATGGAGATGCAATTCAAACGGGTGACTTACTGATTGAATTAGATCACTAAAATAGAAAAAGAGCTGTGTAAATACAGCTCTTTTTTTATCGCAAAAAATACCTTGCCAATTCGGCAAGGTATTTTAATTTGAATTTAAATTTATTTTGTTTGTTTAGAAGTTGATTCAGCTTCTTTTGCATTCGCTTTACTTCTTGTACCTAACATAACTAAATAGCATAGTACAGCAAACAAGCAAGAAATAAATAGTGAATGTAATAATGCCATTACTAAATTAGCATTTGTAAATACGACTAAAATTCCTACGATCGCTTGAAGTGTAACAAGGGTAAATGAAATGATCCATCCCCAGTATACGACAGGCTGCTGTTTGTAATGGCGAATAGCGAGAATCATCGCGTATAGTATCCAAACGAAAATTAACATCGCTGCAACTCTATGTCCCATTTGAACCCATTCATGTAGTTGAGTTGGCATAGGTCTATTTTTGCTACATAAAGGAAAGTCTGGACAGGCTAAGCTAGCTCGTTCGTGACGTACTAAAGCCCCAGTGTAGACGACAATATAACTGTAAATTGTTACACCATAAATATGAAATTTCATTTTTTTGTCCATAATAAGTGAACGTGCATCAAATTTCTGGTCGATTTCAAAGATAAGACACGTTAATAAAATGACAGATGCAAATGAAATTAAGGAAATACCGAAATGGATAGCAAGTACAGCTGGCATTTGTCCCCAAACAACTGCTGCAGCTCCCATTAATGCTTGTGCAACTAAAAATACGAAGGATAAAATTGCTAACGTTTTTGTTTCGCGCACATGTTTATAATATTTCCAGGACAAAATACAAAGGAGAGTGACAAGAATTCCTGCTGATCCTGATGTAAGGCGGTGACTTAGTTCAATAATAGTTTCCATTGATAAATTAGATGGAACAAATTCACCGTTACAAAGTGGCCATGATTTACCGCACCCTTGGCCAGAACCTGTTTTTGTAACTAAGGCGCCTCCTAGTAAAACTATTAATAAATCAAGACTCGTAATGACTGCTAACCATTTAATAAAGCGTTGCAATCTATTTCACCATCTTTCTGCTATGAAGTTATTGCGAAATATTTTCATTCCATTATGTATAGAATAAAAAGCGCTAGTTCCTATGATATATAAAAAATAATAAAATAGCAAAGAAATGGCGGGGGCAGACAGGGGAGAGAAAATGGGTGTGGAAATAGGATGTATAAGGGAATTTTTAGGTGAAAAACAGGCTATTTTGAAAAGATATGGGGAGAATACGTGTTAAATATGACAAAAAAGTTTATTATAGAAGGTAACATCATGTTATGATAAGGACAAGTAAGAATTAAGTTTTTATATTCGACACAAAAAGTTCATGTTTTCTTCACAAAATGTTCGGGAAATATGATTTAATATATTGGAGTATGGGCGTAGATTAGTAGTAGAATGGATTAACAATATTTCTACTGTAATAATATTGCTATATAGAAGCGAAATATTTCATTCGAAATAGGCGCAAAAAGAAAGATGAAAGTTTTAAGAGGGGGTTAAAGTGATGAACCATGCAACAAGTGAGCTGCATGATGAGTCAGCTGTTACAAGTGTACCGGAAACAACTCGGCTACAAGATTTATCAGCGCTCGTTAAAATGGGGATTGTAAACTCAAATACACTTACTGTATTTACAGGATTTTGGTTGGCATTACATTTTAATGGATTAAGTGTGATGGACAATCTGGATAAGTTATTCTTTACAATCGTTGGTTCTGGATTAATTATGGCAGGGGTATGTTGTTTAAATAACTACATTGATCGAGACATCGACCCGTTAATGGAAAGAACAAAAACCCGTCCAACGGTTACTGGGAAGTATAAACCAGGATTTGCACTTACATTTGGACTAGTTATATTACTTCTTGGATTTGTATTTTTATTATTAACAACACCAATGGCAGTATTAATGGGATTTATTGGTGCTTTCACATATGTTGTCTTATATACATTATGGACAAAGAGAAAGTATACACTAAATACTGTTGTAGGTAGTATATCTGGAGCAGTTCCACCTTTAATTGGATGGGCAGCAATCGATCCATCTTTAGGTCATCCAATTGCTTGGATGTTATTTTTAATTATGTTTATTTGGCAAATCCCACATTTTCTCGCATTAGCGATGAAACGTGTTGATGAATATCGAAATGCAGGAATTCCAATGCTTCCTGTAGTTCATGGATTTGAAATTACGAAACGCCAAATTATGATTTGGACAGTATGTTTATTACCACTACCATTTTATATGAGTGGACTAGGGATAACATTTATGGTAATTGCAACATTGTTAAACATCGGATGGATCGTTTTAGGATTTTATGGCTTCCGTAAGCAAGATGACATCAAATGGTCCGTACAAATGTTTGTTTATTCCCTAAATTATTTAACAATCTTATTTGTATCAATGATTGTAGTTACATTCTTCTAAGACAACGACATAATTGGATTTCTTTACGTTGAGATTTACTTTACTTAACTATAAAGTACAATCTAATTCACAAGGAAAGTGGGGGTTGTTTGTATGAAGAAACAGTGGCGACTGCTTTCGTTCGTTTCACTGCTGGCTTTACTGTTAGGGGGATGCGGTAAAGCCTTTCAATCTACTTTAATTCCGCAAGGAGAAGTAGCAAAAATGCAATATGATTTGCTCTTACTAGCAACTGCGATCATGGTAGGAGTAGTACTAGTAGTTACTATTATTTTCTTATATGTAATTGTGCGTTTCCGACAAAAGAAAGGTCAGGAAGATTATATTCCGGAGCAAGTTGAAGGGAATCACAAACTAGAAATTATTTGGACAGTTATTCCGATTATTCTTTTGCTAATCTTAGCTGTTCCGACGGTTACATATACATTCAAACTTGCTGATGTAAGTGCGATGGAGAAAAAGAATATTGATAAAGATACTATCGTTGTTGATGTAACAGCGAATCTTTATTGGTGGGAATTTTCTTATAAATCAGAAAAGATAGTAACTTCTCAAGATTTAGTCATCCCCACAGGTAAGAAAGTGTATTTGAATTTGAAGGGTGCCGATATTAAACATTCGTTTTGGGTTCCATCTTTAGCTGGGAAAATGGATACAAATACAGACAATGTGAACAAAATGTGGTTAAAGGCAGATAAATCGGGCACTTATAATGGTTTTTGTACAGAATTTTGCGGCCCATCACATTCTTTAATGCAATTCAAAGTGAAAGCTTTAGATGAAAGCGAGTACAAAAAGTGGCTTGCTGATATGAAGAAGATTGATGGGAAGAAAGAAGTAGCTTCAACAAAGGCGCAAGAGGGCCAAGAAATATTTAATAAAAGCTGTATTGGTTGTCACGCAGTTGGATCTAATGATAGTAGACCACCTTCCGCTCGTATCGCACCAAACTTAGCAAACTTTGCGGATCGCGATATGGTTGCCGGTATTGCCGAAAATAATGAAGAAAACTTAAAAAAATGGCTGAAAGATCCTGAAAATATGAAACCAGGAAATAAAATGACTGGTAAATATGGCAACTTAACGGATGATCAAATTGATGCATTAAATGCATACTTACAAACGTTAAAAGTTGAAAAGTAAAGAGGGATTATTCGCGAAGGGGAGGTTGAAAACGTGAGTTCTGTAGCAAAAAAACAGGGGATGGGTGCTGTCATATGGGATTATTTAACGACAGTAGACCATAAAAAGATTGCCATTCTCTATTTAATTGCAGGTGGATTGTTTTTTGTAATAGGCGGAATAGAGGCTCTATTTATTCGCCTTCAATTAGCGATTCCTAACAATGCTTTTCTTGTTGGGGATGCTTATAATCAAGTATTAACGATGCACGGTACAACAATGATTTTCCTCGCAGCTATGCCACTCGTGTTTGCATTTATGAACGCCGCTGTACCACTTCAAATTGGTGCACGCGATGTAGCGTTCCCGTTTTTGAATTCACTCGGATTTTGGTTGTTTTTCTTTGGTGGAGTATTTTTAAATTTAAGTTGGTTTTTAGGTGGAGCACCTGATGCAGGATGGACATCTTATGCATCTTTAGCTTTAGCCTCTAAAGGCCATGGTGTTGATTTTTATGTACTCGGCTTGCAAATCTCCGGTATTGGTACATTAATTGGAGGTATTAACTTCCTTGTAACCATTATTAATATGCGTGCGCCAGGGATGACGTATATGCGTATGCCGATGTTTACATGGACGACATTTGTAACATCTTCGCTAATATTATTCGCTTTTCCGCCGTTAACTGTAGGATTAGGACTTTTAATGTTAGATCGTTTATTTGGAACAAGTTTCTTTAATCCAGCATTGGGCGGGAATACAATTATATGGGAGCATTTATTCTGGATTTTCGGTCATCCAGAAGTATACATTCTTATACTCCCAGCTTTCGGAATATTCTCAGAAATCTTCGCGACATTTTCGAAAAAGCGATTATTTGGTTATTCATCGATGGTGTTTGCGACAGTATTAATTGGATTCTTAGGATTTATGGTATGGGCGCATCATATGTTTACTGTTGGGCTTGGTCCAGTTGCAAATGCTATTTTCTCAGTTGCAACAATGGCGATTGCGGTTCCGACCGGTATTAAAATATTCAATTGGCTCTTTACGATGTGGGGCGGAAGTATTCGTTTTACGACACCGATGATGTGGGCAGTAGCTTTCATTCCATCATTCGTAATGGGAGGAGTTACAGGTGTTATGCTAGCATCTGCGCCTGCTGATTATCAATTTCATGACAACTATTTCGTAGTAGCGCACTTTCATTATGTAATTGTCGGCGGTGTGGTATTTGGTTTACTTGCAGGAGCTCATTATTATTGGCCACTGATGTTTAATAAAGTATTGAATGAAACGTTAGGAAAGATAACATTTTGGCTATTCTTTATCGGTTTCCATTTAACGTTCTTTATTCAGCATTTCCTTGGATTGATTGGTATGCCGCGTCGTTACTACACATATCTTGAAGGTCAAGGGTTGGAAATGGGGAATATGATTAGTTCTATTGGAGCGGTATTTATGGCTCTTGGAACGATTGTTCTTCTATTCAATGTAATCAAAACAACAGTATCAAAAGAAAAGGCTGGTCGTGATCCATGGGATGCACGTACATTAGAATGGACAATGCCAGCACCTACACCGGAATATAACTTTAAACAATTGCCATTTGTTCGCGGATTAGATCCGTTTTGGATTGAAAAACGTGAAGGGAATAAAGAGATGACCGCGGCGGAACCAGTTGGTGATATTCATATGCCAAATCCATCGTTTTCACCATTTATCATTTCTTTAGGATTGTTTATAGCGGCATTCGGTGCAATGTATATGCAGGGTGGAAAAGATAAGTTTTGGTTATTAGTAGCAATTATTGGTTTAATCATTACGTTCGGCACAATGTTCCTACGTTCAGTAATCGATGATCATGGATATCATATTCATAAGGAAGATTTAGAAGATAAGGGGGGCAAGGCATAATGCATGTAGATGAAAAATTAACGAATGAAACATTTCCAGCAGAGCCTGAAAAAGCAACCCTTGAGGGGAAAAATAAGTTTGTCGGTTTTTGGTTATTTCTTGGAGGCGAAACAGTACTGTTCGCTTCCTTGTTTGGCACATATTTAGCGTTAAAGAATTCTACAAATGGTGGACCAACATCTCAAGAGATGTTCCAAATGCCACTCGTTTTCATTATGACGATGCTTTTATTAACGAGTAGCTTAACGAGCGTATATGCGATGTATCATATGAAAAACTTTAACTTTAAAAAAATGCAACTTTGGCTACTAGTAACAGTGTTGCTAGGTTTAGGGTTTTTAGCATTTGAGATATATGAGTTTTATCATTATACGCATGAATTTAAGCATACTATGAGAAGTAGTGCGTTTGGTTCCGCGTTTTATGCTCTTGTTGGTACACATGGACTCCACGTATTGTTTGGATTGTGTTGGATTTTAACATTAATCTTTAGAAATGCGAAGAGAGGTCTAAATTTATACAATGCACCGAAGTTTTATGTTGCATCAATTTATTGGCACTTTATTGACGTAGTTTGGGTGTTTATTTTCACTGTAGTATATTTAATGGGAATGGTGGGATAAACAATGGCGATAAAGCAAACGAATAATCCTAAAGTTGATCTTGTTTATCGGAAGAGAAAAAGTGCGGAGGAAATGAAGCATCAAGTTATTACGTTTGCATTAATGATTTTTTTAACATTTGTTGCATTTGTAGCAGTAGCATATCCGAAAACTTTTAGTCCGACTTTCTCAGTACCATTTATTTTACTATTAGCAGTGGTACAAGTGATTTTTCAATTGTATTATTTTATGCATATGAGTCATAAAGGGCATGAAGCGGCAAGTTTCTTTCTTTATTCCGGTCTGTTAATCGGGTTAATTACAATTTTAGCTTTTATGACAATTGTGTGGATTTGAAAAGTGAAAAATAAGGGAGCTTGTGTTGTCACAGCTCCCTCTTCATATTATGTGAAAGGGTAACCTTCAGAAGGTGGGTGTGACAATGAGTAACTTGTGGATATTTGGTTTTCAAGCTCTATGGAGTCCAATTTTTTTATTATTTATGCTTTCGATTCTTATTGGGTACTTTTTAATTATTGGGCCATATAGAATGCGATTTGAACATGCGACGAAGGTAAGTAAGAAGCAAATTTTTTATTTTACGACCGGGATTGTTCTTTTGTACTTTGTAAAGGGAGGGCCTATTGATTTAATTGGTCATATTATATTTAGTGCACATATGTTTGAAATGGCAGTCATGTATATTGCAGTTCCACCGTTATTGTTGCTTGGTATACCAACTTGGTTATATCGTTATATTACTTCTTTTAAGTTCGTTCAAATTATATTAAAGATATTTGCTAAGCCACTTATTGCATTGTTTGTATTTAATGGCCTGTTTTCTTTTTATCATTTACCAGTTGTTTTTGATACAGTAAAACAAAGTCAAATTGCTCATCCTATTTGTCTCGCTATATTGTTCTTTACGGCAATCATGATGTGGTGGCCGATGCTAAATCCATTACCAGAATATCAAACGTTAAGTGATATAAAGAAACTTGGTTATATGTTTGCTAACGGAATATTATTAACGCCAGCTTGTGCGTTAATCATTTTTGCGACTGCACCGTTATTCGCAACGTATACGGATCCGGCTGCTTGGATGAAGGCGATGGAACTTTGTGTACCAGCGGGAACTTTATCAGATTTAAATATAACGGGACCAGAATTTTTACACTGGATGCCAGTCGTACAAGACCAACAAACAGGCGGCATTATTATGAAAATTGTCCAGGAAATAGTGTATGGCACAATTATAGGCTATGTATTCTTTCGATGGGCGCGTCGAGAGCGTGAAAAGGATAAAGAGCAGTTGCAACAATTGCCGCCGTATTTACAAACGAAATAAAAGTGAGTGCATCATATTGATGCACTCACTTTTATTTTATTCAATGATTTGGAATTCTTTTAACTCTTTTTCGATATTTTGTAGGAGTTGTTCGCTTTTTTGAAGTACATTCGTTGGGAACGTTTCACCATCACCATATTCAACGCCGTGAGGATAATAATGTTTTCCTAATAAGGGAGGAAGTAGCTTTATTTCAGCGTGTCTGCTACCAACATCACCTTCAACAGCCAAACCTTGTACGCGCAAATAATAAATATCATTTAATATTTCAAATTTATAATCGTATGTAACTCGTTCATAATCCCACTGTCCAGCAAGTACGAAATGGTTCTTTTCCATAATCTCTGTTAATAGTGTTAAATCAACGACTGCCCCATTAAATTTCGTATTTGTAAATTGCATATAATACCTCCTCTTTTCATGTTACATCATTATTTTTATAATAGTATGAATAATAAGAAAGTGCAATTCATATTGAGAGAAAAGGGATAATCCAGACTTTTTTTGTGAAAATATGATATAGTGAAAAGAGTACGGTACACACAAAAAAGGGAAGAAAAGGATTTGTGTATATCTCAATTTTATGTTTTGTGCAGGAGGTATATCGATTGAAGAAATTATTGCGTATCGTAATGATTACATTTTTAATTTTAGCTGTTGATTTATACGGGAAATTACTCGTTTCACAATATATATTAACCCCATCTCAATCAAAGCAAGAAAATAAAATTGTGAAAAAGAAAAAACAAGTAAATGAAGACTCTTCCGATACTGTTTTAAATATGATTGGTGGGGACTCTGAAAATTTATTAGCAAAATGGGGCGAACCATCTCGAATAGAGCCATCTGCTTACGGATATGAATGGTGGGTATACAATCAAGATTTAACTCAGTATGTGCAATTTGGGGTTGCGGAACGAAAAGTTGTAACGGCGTATGTTGCTGGAGAGCAAGTTAAGGTGCCGCCTTATTATATAAATGAAAAGTATGAAGAAGTGTATAAAAAGAATCCACTCTCGCATGAGATTTCGTTGAAAAGAGGGAAAAATAGTTATCAATTTGAGTTATCTGACACGGAAGTGATGGAACAACCATTAATACCTGTAGAAGATGGCTGGGCACAATTATATTTTGATCATTTTACACATGAGCTTGTTGGTGTTCGTTATATGGATGATGAAACCTTATTACGCCAAAGACCGTATCAGCTTGTTTATTCAGGTGAATTACTAGCTGAACAACCATTGACTCCAGATAAAATGAAACAAATAGAGAATGGGAATATGCAACAAATTTTTGATTTAACAAATATTATTCGAAGTCGCCATAAGTTACCGCTGTTAGCTTGGGATCAACAAACAGCAGATGTGGCTATAGGGCATAGTAAAGATATGAAGGATAATAATTACTTTTCACACGATTCACCTACACTAGGTACGTTAGGAGATCGTTTACAGCGCGGGAAAGTAGGGTTTCAACTTGCTGGTGAGAACATAGCGGCGCAACATAGTGATGGAATTGCGGCGGTGCAAGGTTGGTTAAATAGTGAAGGGCATAGAAAGAATGTATTAAATGAACAATTTACAGGATTAGGTGTTGGGGTATACGATAAGTTTTATACACAAAACTTTATTCGAAAATAAAGTGAAATTTTAAGTCGTGTAGGGACACCTCAAGTTTAAGTACTTCGTATTCACTGAAGTGTAGGTCGGAATCTTACCGTATGCAAATAGCAGGATAAAAAGGTGCATGAATCGTCTAAAAATAGGCGAACCATGTGCCTTTTTTTTCTTACTATATAGTAGATATACATGAAGAGGTGAGGATTATGCCAACAACAAAAGGGCCGTTACATCCATCGGTTCAACAGTTTAAAGAGTTTGTAAACCATCACCCTAAAATGGTTCATGAGGTTAGAAGTGGTCACAAAACTTGGCAACAGTTTTATGAAGAATGGTACTTACTTGGTGAAGAAGATCCAATATGGGCAACTTTTAGACCTGATGGAGCGCCAGCTTTTTCTTCGGTAAAAGAAAATAAACAAGAAAAAGAAAAAGATATTCGAACTGAAGAGGAAAAAACTGCTGATGTGATGGGACAAATGCTTTCTTTCTTTAAAAAGCTAGATGTGGAACAGATGCAACACCATTTAGCTAATGTGACGAGTGCTATTGGTAGTGTGCAACAAGTTTTTCAACAATTTCAAGGGAAGCCCGCGCGGCAAGAAGAAAGTACTTCCGAAAATAATCCATTTTTCTTTCAGAAGGATTAGGGGGAAAGCGGATGAGAGCAGAAATTATGGAGTTTATAAAGGCTGATGAGGATTTATCTCGCTATATTAGGGAGCAACCGTATTGGTATAGAAAACTAACGCGAAACCCTGAAGAAAAAGAGGCATTTGAGTTAGCGGCTATGCAACATTTCAAAAAAACGATACCAGATAAAGTTGAGAAATTTCAAAACCAATTGGCAGTTGCCTCCATTATGATCGATATGTTTCAGTATATGAAGCAGCAAAATACAACATAATTGGAAGGGAAAACTATGTCCGTCATGCAGAACTTTTGATACAATAGAAGCGGATTATTTAAAAAGGAGTTGCAGCATGAGCATGACGGAAATTTGTTTAGTACGACATGGACAAACTGATTGGAATTTTCAAGAGATTATTCAGGGACGTGAAGATATTCCCCTTAATGAAGTGGGAAAGAAGCAAGCAAGTCAAAGTGCAGTTGCTTTGCAAGCGGAAGCATGGGATGTAATTATAAGTAGCCCATTAATTAGAGCGCACGAAACAGCTAAGGAAATTGCAGGGGCTACAGGATTGCAATCGATTTTATTAGATGAGCGATTTGTTGAACGTAATTTTGGTGAAGCTTCTGGGAAACCGGTTGCGACTGTTAGGGAGCTAATTGCAGAAGGTAAAGTAGAAGGTATGGAGCAAGATGAAGAGATTGTAACTCGTTGTTTTGCTGCTGTAAAAGATGTTGCAGAAACTCATTCTGGCAAACGTATTATCATTGTAGCTCATTCACATGCGATAAAAGCAATTTTACATGCAATTGCACCGGAAGATATTTCGTTTAAGACACCATTAAAAAATGCATGTATTAGTTATGTGAAAGAAAATGGTGGGAAATGGGATGTTCTGAAATATAATATTGCGGAACATATTAATGTATAAGTACACGCTGGAATTATACGGAAAATAGTTAGAGTGATATCTTTCTGTTTAGTGAGACACTTCAATTAGTAGTTCTATTCTAAATGTGGTATGATGAATACTCGGAGGTGTCTCTCATGATTGTAGCGACGCTGGAAAGCGTATTGATATTAGATAAGGCAGAGCAGCTTGCAAAAGCGATCATCTGTTCAGATATAGCAGAAGATTATCGTAAGTGTTATAAAGAATTGCATGAAGATATGGAAGTTCAGACGTTAATTCAGCAATTTACAGCGATGAAAGAACGATATGAAGAAGTGCAACGTTTCGGTAAATACCATCCTGATTATACTTTCGTTTCGACGAAAATGAGGGAGTTAAAGCGTGCTATAGACTTACATGATAAGATTGCAGCTTTTAAACGAGTAGAAACAGCTTTGCAAAAGTTGTTAGATGAAGTTAGTGTCGCAATCGGTTCTGAGGTTTCTTCTTCCATCAAAGTCCCAACAGGAAATCCATTTTTTGATGCTGGTGGCTGTGGTGGCGGTTGTGGTACCGGCGGAGGTTGTGGCTGTAAAACGGGGTAAATCACCCCGTTTTTTAGAAGGTAGAAGAAAACGTATACAGAGTTTGTCCTGTAATGTCATAAATTTCTGATTGGTTTTCATAAAATATAAAATATATGTTTTTAAAAGGAGAAGATGGAGAAGAATATGTTCGGGCAACGACAAAGTATGATTGTTTATTTACATTCATTGAAACATGCCAAGATTTTAAGGAAATATGGTAACATACATTACATATCAAAACGCTTAAAATACGCAGTAGTATATTGTGATATGGAACAAATTGAGCATATGATGCAAAAGTTGAACAAACTTCCTTTTGTGAAAAAGATAGAACAGTCGTACCGCCCGTATTTAAAAACGGAATTTGAAAATTCACGTCCTGATCGGGCAAAAGAATACGATTATAGTTAATAAAAAAATCCCTTGCTAATTTTAGCGGGGGATTTTTTTATTTGAAATAAAGTGTTATTTCATTGGAGGAATGAAATTATTCATTCGCAAAATACCAATTAAATGATTGAAGAACAGTTCTTTTTCTGGGAAAGTTGTGGATGGTTTTACCGTAAAGCTAGTCACTTTTTTTCCTAGTTGTTCTGCCGTTTCTTCAAATAAAATGACGCGTTTACTTTTTTTATTTTCAAGTACAGGAATGCCTTCACGACATATGTATAATGGTTGGAAATCACCAGTAGTAGTTGGTTTTAATATTACAACAAGTGAGCACACTTTTTTTTCATTTTTAATCGTTTCAAACTGTAACATATGTGTTATACGTTCTTGATTTGATTTGGCAATTTCAAGTAATTCATATAAATCAGAGTAGCCTTCTCCGAGTTCTATAAAGCGTTGAATCATATTTTTTCCTCCTCTTTCTTTTACTTACTGTACCATCTCACTTTTTAAATGAAAAGTAGACAAAGAAAAAAAACCCTGCAAAGCAGGGCCCTTCTTATACTAGCTTGTACTAGTAAGAAGGCAAAGGGAGAGGAGAAACCGGAGGAAGAACTTATGGGGAAACGTAAGTCTTCTCCGCGGTTGGCAACAACATCGAAGGTGATGTTGTTATAATTATTTATGTCCAATCTAAATGAAGATATACATCATGAAATTAAATTTTATGTTTGGCTTTTTATTTTTCTTTTTTTTATTTTATGATAGGATAAAAAAGATAAAGTGAAACAAATATACATAATGGGTTCGTGTTAGCGAATGGTGAGATGAATACATAAAAATGCAGAGCGGTTATTTTCGGCCGAATTCTCCTATTGTTCGTTGAGAGATGAATGGAATATTTCATGGAATAGTATAGTTTGGTAGCGGTTACTGAATGGAGAAAGGCTTTCTATAATTGCTCGATAGATTGAAATAAAGGTAGTGACAACAGATGAGAGTAGTTTCAGGAAAATGTAAAGGGCATCCACTTAAAGCGGTGCCAGGTAATACAACACGTCCAACGACAGATAAAGTAAAAGAATCGATTTTTAATATGATAGGCCCTTATTTTGATGGCGGTACAGCTCTTGATTTATTTGGCGGTAGTGGTGGTCTTGGAATCGAGGCTATAAGTAGAGGGATTGATAAAGCAATCTTTGTTGATCGAGATAATAAAGCGATAAAGGTAATCCATCAAAATTTAGAAAGTTGTCGAATACAGGAACAAGCTGAAGTATATCGAAATGATGCAGAACGTGCGGTAAAGGCTCTTATAAAACGTGAAATATCATTCGATCTTATATTAATTGATCCTCCATATAAAGATCAAAAAATTGTATCTTTAATTAGTGTGATGGATCAACACGGATTGTTACATAGAGATGGATTAATTATGTCAGAGCATGGTAATGATGTGGTTCTACCTGATTCTATAGGGAGACTTGTAAAAGTAAGAGCTGAAAATTATGGGATTACAGCAATATCGATTTATAAGTATGAAGGTGAGGGGACGGAATGACTAGTATAGCGATTTCTTCGGGAAGTTTTGATCCAATTACCCTTGGGCATCTGGATATTATTAAAAGGGGAGCAAAAGTATTTGATGAGGTGTATGTAGTAGTTTTAAACAACTCGTCAAAAAAACCGTTCTTTTCAGTTGAAGAGCGCTTAGATTTAATTCGAGAAGCAACAAAGCATATCCCGAATGTAAAGGTAGATTCACATAGTGGACTATTAGTGGAGTATGCGAAAATGCGTAATGCAAACGCGATTTTACGTGGGCTACGAGCGGTTTCTGATTTTGAATATGAGATGCAAATTACTTCTATGAATCGAAAATTAGATGAAAATATTGAAACCTTTTTTATTATGACAAACAATCAATATTCATTTTTAAGCTCGAGCATTGTGAAAGAAGTTGCGAGATATGGAGGAAGCGTGGTAGATCTTGTACCTCCTGTTGTAGAACGTGCTTTAAAAGAAAAGTTTCAAACCCCGTTAAAGTGAACGGGGTTTTTCTTTGTTGCTACGAAAAAATAATAAGATAACATATACATATAAACAAAATAATGTAAATATCGGTCCGTAGTGTACAAAAGATGTCCAAATTTCATGCAGTATAGAATGATTCGATAAAAATACGGGGATATCTTTTTGCATTGGTGAAAAAGAGGTTACTTTTTCATAAAATGGTTTCCAAAATATAAAAGTAAAAATAGGGGCAAGAATACTTTGAATAATTCGTGCGAAAAAATAGGGCTTAAATCGGATATCTGTTTCAGCTAATATGCTAGCAACTTGTGCCTGAATAGAAAGGCCGCTAAATGCTAAAATAAAGCTTGTTACCATAGCTTGCTGCAGGAGGGGTGTTTCATTTACTTGACTAATCATTTGGCTTCCGAGTGTCATTTCAAAAATGCCTGATAATATCGGAATGCTAAATTCTGTAGTTAGTTGGAAGAATGATAAAATATGTTGCATAATAAAAGAAAGTGCTGTTGTAATATGGAATACAGTAATCATTTTATTTAAAACAGAGAATAAAATAATAAATCCACCAATCATAAGTAACGTTTGAATAGAAGAAACGATAGCGTCCCCAAGTAATTTTCCTATGGGTCTTTTTTCTTGCATGCGTGTCTCGTGTAGGATTGAAAAAGGATTTTGAAAAGGACGTTTTTTAGTAGTATGTTTATCATTCGTGGAAATGTTGTTATTGCCGTAAAAACGCATCAATAACCCGACGAAAAAGTTACTTAAATAATGTGCAGCAGCTAATACGATTCCTAATTTCGGATTATTGAAAAAACCGATAGAAACAGCTCCAAAAATAAAAAGTGGATTAGATGAGTTTGTAAAAGATACGAGGCGCTCTGCTTCAATTTGTGTTAGCTGATTACTTTTACGCAGTCTAGCGCTTAATTTGGCGCCAGCAGGGAATCCTGAAGCCATTCCCATTGCCCAAACAAATCCGCCTATTCCTGGAACGCGAAAAAGTGGTCGCATGAGTGGTTCTAATATAACGCCTATAAATTTTACAACACCAATACTAATTAGAAGTTCCGCAATGATGAAAAACGGTAAAAGTGAAGGGAATACAACTTCCCACCATATATTTAACCCTCGAATGGAAGCTTGCAGAGCAGCTTGGGGGTGGAGTACAAGAGAAAAGGTTAAAAACAGTGTTGATATGGTAAGGAAAGCCGTTTTCCATTTTTCATACATGTAAGTAAATCCCCCTTTGTCCCAAAAAACGTTCATTTCAGTATACGTGGATACGTGGTGAATTTAGACCATAAGTATGAAAAAAGGAATGAAAAAAAATAAAGGGTGAGAAAAATGAAAGAACCGAAAATTGGTTTAGCTCTTGGATCTGGGGGCGCAAAAGGATTTGCTCATATTGGTGTTATAAAAGTTTTAAGGGAAAATGGTATACCGATTCATATGATTGCAGGAAGCAGTATGGGGGCTTTAGTAGGTACATTTTATGCAGCTAGCTCAAACGTTGAAAGGCTGTATAAACTGGCAAATGTTTTTAAGAGGAAATATTATTTAGATTTTACGGTTCCGAAAATGGGATTTATTGCTGGAAAACGTGTCAAAGATATGATTAAAATGTTTACATATAATAAAAATTTAGAAGAGTTAGATATCCCGACGGCTGTTGTGGCTACTGACATCTTGAAGGGGGAAAAAGTAGTTTTTACAAGTGGTCCTGTTGCAGAGGCGGTGAGGGCTAGCATATCTGTACCTGGAGTGTTTGTACCAGAAAAAATAGATGGACGATTATTGGTGGATGGCGGAGTGATTGATCGCATTCCAGTGTCGGTTGTGAAAGAGCTAGGTGCCGATATTGTTATCGCTGTTGATGTATCCCCGATTAAAGTGAATGGAGAGGTTACGTCTATTTATGATGTAATTATGCAGAGTATTGAAATTATGCAACATGAGCTTGTGATGAATCGACAAATTGCATCGGATTTAATGATGCGACCAGCTGTAGAACAATTTAGCTCACGTGCTTTTACAAACATTGAAGACATTATTCGAGTTGGAGAAGTAGAAGCGGAAAAACATGTTGCAAATATTTTTTTATTAATTGAGAAGTGGAAGGAGAAACATAATGTTTAAGCGTTTTCGGTTTATATATGCAATTTTAATAGGGGTTATATTGGCGATGTTACTTGTTTACGTACGTTTACCGTATTATGTAACAAAACCAGGAATGGCGGCCAAATTAGAGCCTTACGTTCAAGTTGAAGGTGGAACGAAAGAGTCTGGTGATTTTATGCTTGTTACGGTTTCAATGGGGCCAGCAAATGTGGTGAATTTAATAGCGGCACAGTTTAATAAATATACACATATTTCGAAAGCGGAAGAAATATTACAAAAAGGTGAAAGTGATGAAGAATATCAATTCCGCCAAAATTATGCGATGAAAGATTCGCAAAATGCAGCAATCTATAATGCTTATAAACGTGCAAATCGTACTGTTTCTTTTGAAAATAAAGGTGTATTGGTTGCTGGTATAGCGAAAGGGATGCCGTCAGAAGGAAAGCTTAAACTTGGAGATGTCATCGTAGCTGTCGACGGAAAAACATTTGAAAAGACGGAGCAATTTATTGAATATATGACGGGAAAAAAAGAAGGGGACGCAGTAAATGTTGAGTACAAGAGGAATGGAAAACAGTTAAAAGAAAATTTAAATGTAAAGACCATTCCGAATGGAAATGGGCGTGTTGGTATAGGGGTTTCTATCGTTACGGAAAGAGAACTAGTGGTAGATCCGAAAGTGAAAATTGATTCTCATGAAATAGGCGGACCATCGGCAGGCCTAATGTTTACATTAGAAATATATAATCAACTTGTGGAAGATGATTTAACAAGAGGGCATGAAATAGCTGGAACAGGGACGATTAATGAAAAGGGAGAAATTGGTCCGATTGGTGGTATTCAGCAAAAAGTGGTCGCTGCAAGTGATGCTGGTGCTGAAGTGTTCTTTGCGCCAAATGAAAAAGGTGCGGAGAAATCGAATTATAAAGATGCACTTGAGGCTGCGAAAGATATTAAAACAAAAATGAAAGTTGTGCCAGTTGATACGCTGGATGATGCATTACTGTATTTGGAAAAAATGGGCGAGAAAAAATAAACCTCTCTGAAAAAGAGAGGTTTTTTTATAGAAATTTTGCAGTTGATTCATCATAACGAATTGGATGGTGTGTTGCATCTTGTTTTAGTAGTTCTGTTCGGAATGGTTCTTGCATGATGGAGAAATATACAGAATTGGCTTTTCGCTCTATACGTAAAGTAGGATGGTCAAATGTTTTTGTATGGGTAAGGATGGGAAGCTCTATTTTTTTCTTGTTTTTTGAAAGGTAAGTTTGTCCTTTTTGTGACATGCCTAGTAGACGAATGTACGGTGCATGCTGCTCTATATTTGCGCTATGTATTTCTTCTTTTGTTGTATTTGTTAAAATGTGTGTACAAGCTCTTTGTAATCTAGTCCATGTATAACGCTTCGTTTTTAATGCTTCCATGAATGAATGGAAGGAGGAACTGGTTTGTATTTTTGATAAAATACGATGCTCTAAACCTTCTTCTATTTCATATATATGTCGTAAGTCTTCTGGGGACATCGTCATGAGTTTGTATTTAAAAAATGAAAAGTATTGTTCCCAATTATGTAATATCCCGTAGTTTTGTTTGTAATTTGCTATAAGAGAAGCAGTCGCTTTTGGGATAAAAGGCTCAATTTCTGTAAAAGAACTATTTTCGCTAAAAAGTTGCTTGCGAATACTAGTTGCGCTTGCAATATGTTGGTCGCTAAATGTTTCATCATGATAATGAGATGCGAATCTTTTTATCGTTTGTGCGTGCATAGAACTATTTTGCGTCAGGATTGCTTTCATGTATTGGAAACCTAAAATATTATTTGGTTGTGACATGTCTATGTTTTTTTCAGAAGGTAAAATGTGTAGGAAAGCTTCAGATGTAGCTTTTGCGTAACTATTACCTGCGTTCATAAATTGCTTTACAAGACGATTAAAAGTCTCGTCTTCATTTTTTTGCACAGAAATGGTGTTATAAAAATTTTCGATTTGTCCATCTTCACTACCGAAACAAATTTCAGACACGTGCAGGGCGTTTAAAATGGAAATAGCGCCATTTGCAAAGGTTTCAGCCTTTTGTGTTGAGAAGGCGTATGGAAGCTCTACAACAAGGTCTACACCGCATGATAAGGCCATTTTGGTACGATACCATTTGGATAGGAGTGCTGGCTCACCACGCTGTAAAAAAGGACCACTCATAACGGCGATTGTAATATCAGCGTGTGTTAACTTTTTTGTTTGTTGCACATGATAATCATGACCGTTATGAAAAGGGTTATATTCAACAACAATACCACTGGCTTTTATGGTAATCTCTCCTTTCGATGTAGCATCTTTTTGAAAAACATGATACTCTATATATTATTTACTATGATGACTTCATTATAGTGTAAAGAAAAAACATTGACAAATATAAAATGGCTAGCTATAATTTTGTTTGTTGCCTTGAGGTGATATGATATGAAATGGTCCATCCATCAATTGAATAAATTGAGAAATAAAGGATTGACATTGGATGAGATGGTAGATGTAAGTGAGCTACAAGAGGTCGAGAAAGATATTCGTGAAATTAATCCTGCTCATGTAACAGGAAGAGTTGATTTTGGATCCGGTAAGTTTACGTTCCATCTACATATAACTGGAAGCATGGTTTTACCATGTTCTCGCTCTTTAGTAGATGTGACATTACCATTTGACATTAAAACAACTGAGGTGTTCCAAACTTCACAAGAAGAATTTGAAACTGAAGCTGAAATTCATTGTTTAGAAGGAGAAGTACTTGACTTACTGCCCGTAATCAAGGAAAATATACTTTTGGAGATTCCAATGCAAATTTTCAGTGATGATGTTTCTGGTGGAGCACCGATGCAAGGTCAAGACTGGCAAGTGATTTCGGAAGAAAACAAAGAAAAGACTGTTGATCCACGATTAGCAGGACTTGCAAAGTTTTTTGACAAATAATCGGAAGACTGGTTTAGGCCTTCATATGAAAATAACTATTTCTTTTAAGGAGGTGGGAAGAATGGCTGTACCTTTTAGAAGAACTTCTAAAACAGTAAAAAGAAAGCGTCGTACGCATTTCAAATTATCAGTACCTGGTATGGTAGAGTGCCCAAGCTGTGGTGAAGCGAAATTAGCTCACCGTGTATGTAAAGCATGCGGTACTTACAAAGGTAAAGAAGTAATCAGCAAGTAATTGCGGGAAAATAAACGTAGAAGATATCTTCTACGTTTATTTTTTTTTGTCTTATTCTTTATTTGTTGTATTCTATCTTTTCTAGTAACTGCATATGCTTAATAAAAAATGCATAGGGAGGACTAGAGAGATGGCGACAACAAGACAAGATGCTTGGACTGATGATGAAGATTTGCTTCTGGCAGAAGTAGTACTCCGGCATATTCAAGAAGGTGGAACGCAATTATCTGCCTTTAAAGAAGTGGGAAGACATTTATCTCGTACACCAGCAGCATGTGGCTTTAGATGGAATTCTTACGTTAGAAAACAATACAAAGAACGTATTGAAGAAGCGAAGCAACTACGTAAAGTAGAAACTTATGAAGTAAAAGAGACAAAGGTAGTAGAGCCTACGTCAATTACATTAAATGATGTTATTGATTTCTTGCAAAATTATAAAGATGAAAACTCTTTAATGGTGTTGCAACAGCAAATTGAATCGTTACAAACAGAGAGAGAGAATCTTTTGGAGCGATTATCAGTATATGAGGAAGAGTATAGAACATTGCTTGATTATATCGATCAAAAAAGAAGTGTAATGGTAGCGGAAAGAAATAGCGCTCGTTCGAATGGGAAATTAGAAAAGTTAAAGAAATAAAAAAACAGCTACTATGTAGCTGTTTTTTTTATTTCTTATGCGGACTCTTCGTTTGTAACCGCATTCAAATTTGTTTCGGGGTTCCAAACATAAAAATCACCATCAGGTACTGATACAGGCTGGAAATTTAATTTATCCCAAAAACCAGCTGAATGGATACGTGCGATCGTTTTAATTGGGAACTGTAGCCCCTTCGCATAATTTACAAGCATTTCTCCGAATCCTTGTTTTTGGAAAGTTGGTAACACTTCAAGTTTATAGAGTTCTAGGTAAGTACCTGTAATTTCGAATGGTTCCCCGCCGTGCCTTTTCATATATAGACTCATACGTGCAATTAGTGATCCACCATAATAAATACCGTAAAATGGAGATTCACTATCGTTTTCAATAATGTTTGCCTGTAATTCTTCTAACATGGATAATTCTTGAGCTCCGCAACCTTTAAATTTTTTAAATTCGTCTAATGTTTTATAATTGATGAGCAAGCGCTCAACTTTTGGGAATCCCATAACATCACATCCTTTTCTTGTCTCGTTGAATGCAGAAAAGTAAAAATATTTATAATAATATTATAACTCATTTTTTTATTTTTATGAAGAAGATAGTATATTTCTTTTATTATTTTTTTGAGGATTTGCTAAACTAAGAGTAGAAGCATATTAATAGGTAGTATATACATATTGAAAGTAGAGGTTGCATTTGTTTGTTAAAGAGCAATGAAATTGTAAACTGTGTTCATGGAATTGAGAAAGATAAAGTGAAACTGTAATCGGTGGGATTTGTTCACCTTTAGTTAATTATAATTTCGCACCAATCAGGCGTTTGCGGGATAAAAAGGGGGAGGGAAAAGGGACTTGTGTATCGTATTTATATGAGTTCCTTGTGTGAAAATGAAAATTGGAGTTGTGGGACCAGGAGCTATCGGTCTGTTATATGCATTTTATTTACAAAAAAGTAATCAAGATGTTACGTTGTTTACAAGGACAGCTAAACAGGCTGAGGAATTGAATATAACGGGTGTAACTTGTATGAGGGAGGAAAAACGTGAAACCGTATTCCCACCTGTTTTGCCCATAGAAAGTATGCTAGACCAGAAGCTAGACTATATATTTATTGCTGTTAAGCAATATCATATAACTGACATACTGCCTTTTGTGCGAGGGGAATCCTCATTAATCTTTTTGCAAAACGGAATGTCGCACCTTCATGCTATGCAGCAAATAAAGAATGAAAATATTGCGGTTGGGATTGTAGAGCATGGTGCAAAAAAAGAAGAAAGACATACCGTTTATCATACGGGGATAGGTGTAACGAAGTTTGGAATCGTGCACGGCCAGTTTATACATTTTGAAAAAATATTTAATTGCTTTCCATTTCCTCATTTTCCGATTCAAATAGAAGATGATTGGAAGGATGTCATGCACAAAAAATTAGTAGTTAATGTATGTATCAATCCATTGACAGCATTATTACAAGTCCAGAACGGAGAGTTGATTACGAACCCGTTTTTTTATCGATTGATGGAGCAAGTATTTCAGGAAGTCGTTTTTCTTGTTAAAGAAGAAAAAGAAATGGTATGGAAAATGGTACGTCACGTATGTGAAAGAACGTCTCATAATACATCATCTATGCTGGCAGATGTAAGGGCGAATAGACAAACGGAAATTGGTGCGATTGTTGGATATGTATTAGAGGAAGCTAAGAAACAGCAACGATCCGTTCCGACACTTCAATTTTTGTTCGATGCAATAAAAGGATTAGAAGTAAAAGAATAAGTGTAATTCTTTGCTTTTACGTGCAACATTGACTACAATGTGGATTGGTGATAGAACAGGATACGAAAGGAAGAATTATATGGAGATAAAAGAAATCTCTGTTCCGCAACAAGGTGTTGTAGCGGACTATATGAACGGTAAAAAAGAGATACGGTCGTGTTTTGACTATATGTTAACAGAAGATGCTTTTAAACAGCGTGTACATGATTTGCGTGAGAGGGAGTTTTTCCGCCAAGATTTAGTAGCGCATTTATTAGAATATAATACAAAATTACAAGCGGGAGAAGCTACGATTCAAAATGTAAAAGCGCTTGGAGATGAAAATACATATGTTGTTATAGCTGGACAACAAGCTGGTTTATTAACTGGACCACTTTATACAATTCATAAAATCATTTCAGTTTTACAGCTTGCGAGGGAAAAGGAAGAAAGTTTAGGTGTTAAAGTTGTTCCTGTTTTCTGGATTGCTGGTGAAGACCATGATATGGATGAAATTAATCATACTTTTGTAACGAAGAATAAAAAAATAAAAAAGACTATTTTTCATGATCGTAATCCGAAAAAGGCGAGTGCTTCAGAGTCCGATCTTTCTTTGGAGGACTGTAGAAAGTGGATTGAAGAAATTTTTAAAACATACCCTGAAACGAATTTTACAAAGGATGTACTGCGATTTATTGATGATTCTTTGGGGAAATCGAATACGTATGTAGATTTCTTTGGCCATCTTATTATGAAAATGTTCGTGAATTCTGGTTTAATTCTTGTCGATTCGCATCATCCTGAATTAAGAAAATTAGAAGTGCCGTTTTTTAAGCGAATTATAGGTAAGTATAAAGAAGTGCAAGAGGGGCTTCATAACCAACAGGAAATAATTAAAGAATTAGGATATAAACCGATTATTGAAACGAAGTATAATGCAGTGCATATATTCATGGAAATTGATAACGAGCGAGTGTTACTTGAAGACAATCAAGGGAAGTTTGTTGGGAAGGATGGAGCGTATTCCTTTTCGTATGAGGAATTGATGGAAGAGCTAGAGAGAAGCCCAGAACGCTTTAGTAATAATGTTGTAACGCGCCCTCTTATGCAAGAGTATGTATTTCCTACACTGGCGTTTATTGGAGGGCCAGGGGAATTAGCTTACTGGAGTGAATTACAACAAGTCTTCCATACTATCGGTTTCCGAATGCCACCTGTCGTTCCACGTATTACAATCACTTATATAGAGAGGGATGTAGCGACAGATTTACACGATTTACAATTGCGAGACAGTGATCCGTTTTTAAATAACGTAGATAAGTTGCGTGAAAACTGGTTATCTAATCAAATAGAGGAACCGATAGATGATCGATTTGTAGAGGCGAAAAAAGAAATAATGGATATCCATACGTCATTACAACAGTTTGTGAAGAAAATAGATCCTGGATTAAGTGCGTTTGCAGGGAAAAATGAATTCAAAATTAATGAACAAATTGAACTGTTGGAAAGAATGTTGAAAAGAAATGTTGAGAAAAAACATGAAGTGCAGCTAAATAAATTCCGTCGCATACAATTTGCACTTCGTCCATTAGGGGCGCCGCAAGAGCGTGTGTGGAATATATGTTACTACTTAAATCAGTTCGGTTTGGATTTCGTTGAGCGTGTAATGGAAAAACCGTTTTCTTGGGATGGAAAACATCATGTTATAAAACTATAGAATCTTGCTCTTAGGAGCAGGATTTTATTTTTGTTCCGTTGAATTTACTGTGAAGTGAAATTTTTCTGAATTATTAATCTGGCAAACGGTGAATATCGTAATTATGCAGGATACTTAAATATATGACAAAATAGCACAAAATGTAAACGTATTATTATCTTTTTCGACAGTTTTTTATTTAAATTCCCGCAAAAGATGATAAAATTTAGTATATAATAAAAGAAAATAGCGATTTGTATAGTATGCTGCCTTTGTAGGCAAGTTAAATGAGTCGTTCTTTCATAGTATTTCGTTCTCTAATCGTGAAATATACGTTTGGAGGAGGAGATGCATTCAACATAATTAATTGGAAAAAGAGTAGGTGCAACAATGTTTAAACACGTAACAGTGCTTTTAAAGGAAACAGTAGACGGCTTAGATATAAAGCCAGGTGGTACATATGTAGATTGTACACTGGGGGGAGGAGGACATAGTTCTTATTTATTATCCCAATTAACTGAAGGCGGAAAGTTAATCGCGTTTGATCAAGATGAGATAGCGATTCAAAATGCGAAAGAAAAATTCTCTTCATACGGTGAACAGTTCATAACAGTAAAAAGTAATTTCCGTCATTTATCTGAAAAACTACAGGAATTAGGTATAACAGAAGTAGACGGTATTTTATTTGATTTAGGTGTTTCATCCCCGCAATTAGATACACCAGAGCGTGGCTTTAGTTATCATCATGATGCACCGTTAGATATGCGAATGGATCAAGATGCCCCATTAACAGCATATGATGTTGTAAATAGCTGGTCATATGAACAACTTGTAAGAATTTTCTTCCAGTATGGTGAAGAGAAATTTTCAAAACAAATAGTAAGGAAAATTGAAGCGTATCGTGAGAATAAAGCTATTGAAACGACAGGAGAATTAGTAGAACTAATTAAAGAGGGTATTCCAGCTCCTGCTCGTAGAACGGGTGGACATCCTGCGAAGCGAGTGTTCCAAGCAATCCGTATAGCTGTAAATGATGAATTGAAAGTATTTGAAGAAGCGTTGGAATCTGCGATTGAGATGGTCAAGCCAGGTGGAAGGGTTAGTGTTATAACATTCCATTCTTTAGAAGACCGTATTTGTAAAACGACGTTTAAGCGAAATAGTACAACGCCACAATTGCCACCAGGATTACCAATTATTCCTGATGAATTTAAGCCGAAATTAAAGCTTATTACAAGAAAACCGATTTTACCTTCTGATATAGAGTTAGAAGAAAATAATCGAGCGCGTTCTGCGAAATTGAGAATCGCTGAAAAACGATAAAAAGGGGAGAGAGGTATGAGTAACTTAGCTGTAAAGTACAAACAACAAGCACAAGAAGAGGTACAGATTCAAACGCCCCCACAGCAGATGGTTCAGCCAAAAGCTAAAGCGAAGATTACAAGAATCGAAAAACTGTTGTATGTAGCATTTATTGGCTTTTTATTGTATGCCTGTGTAGCGTTTATTGGAAATAAAGCAGGCCTTTATCAAGTTAATGTAGAAGCAGCGACGATAGAACAAAAAATTGTACAGCAGCAAAAAGAAAATCAAGAGTTACAGGCTGAAGTAGAGAAATTAAGTCGCTATGAACGAATCGCTGAAGTTGCAAAAAAACACGGGCTAGAAATTAATGCGAATAATGTGAAGGGCCTCAAATAAGGCAATAGGTGTGAAGGGAAAATGAAGAGAAATATGACTAAATTTCATACCAATAAGGGAGCAGGGTATTTTATGATTTTATTCCTCCTGCTCTTTTTGCTATTATTAGCCCGATTTTTTTACATACAAGCAACAGGAACTGTTCATGATCATGATTTGGATGCGCTCGCTAAGCAAAAACATAGTAAAACAGGAGTTCTGGAAGCGAATCGCGGGACGATTTATGACCAAAATGGTCATGTGTTAGCGCAAGATGCAAACTCTTATAAACTTGTAGCGGAATTAAAAGGTGCGAATCATGTTGAAAATAAAGAGGATACTGCAAAGAAAATTGCGGGAGTACTCGGAAAAGATGAAGAGAAGATTTTAGATACGTTAAATAAAGAAGGTAGAAGTCAAGTGGAATTTGGGAAATTAGGTAAGGGCTTGACGAAAGAACAGAAGGAACAAATAGAAGCATTAAAATTGCCAGGTATATCTTTTATTACTGAAAATGCAAGAGTGTATCCGAACGGTGATTTCGCATCTTATGTCGTAGGACATGCGAGACCCGATGATAAGGGGATTGCTATAGGGCAATTTGGTTTAGAAAAGAGCTTGGATAAATATTTAGGAGCTTCTAACGGAAAAGTAGCTTATACAGGCGATCGTAAAGGTGTGTCTCTTGACGGCGGGAAAGTGAATGTAGAGGCACCTAAAAATGGAGATAACACGTATTTAACGATAGATCAACGTATTCAAAGTTATTTAGAAGATGCAATGAAAGAAGCGAGTAAACATTATGAACCAGAAAGTTTGATAGGGATTGTTGCGGATCCAAAAACAGGGAAAATATTAGGAATGTCTAGTAAGCCTAGTTATGATCCGAACGAAGAGAATAATAAGTATTTTTATAATGACGCAATTGCAAATGCATTTGAACCTGGATCAACAATGAAAATTTTCACGCTAGCAGCAGCTATTAATGAAGGTGTGTATAAAGGACAAGATTATTATCAGTCTGGTACATACCAAGTCGGAAACCGAAAAATAAAAGATCATAACGGAGGCGCTGGATGGGGATCTATCACGTTTGATGAAGGGGTAGAGCGTTCTTCCAACGTAGCGTTTGCAATTTTAGGGGATCAAAAACTTGGCCCAGAACGTTTCCGGAAATATATTCATAGTTTTGGATTAGATGAAAAAACGAACATTGATTTACCTGGTGAAGGTTCAAATACAATTCTATTCGATCAGCAAATACAGCAAGTAACAACAGCTTTTGGACAAGGTTCTACTGTAACGCCAATACAGCTTGTACAAGCAGCAACTGCTATTGCAAATGATGGGAAAATGATGAAGCCGTATACAATTGATAAAATTGTAGATCCAATAACAGGTGAAGTAAAATTAGAACATAAGCCAGAAGAAGTGGGAAAACCTGTTACGAAAGAAACAGCAGCGCAAGTAAGACAGTTATTAGAACGTGTTGTTACATCGCCGAAAGGAACAGGAACTGCTTATAAAGTCGATGGATATTCAGTGGGTGGTAAAACAGGGACGGCGCAAATTCCGGATGGAAAAGGTGGCTATATGACGGGAAGAGAGAATTATATATTCTCATTCTTAGGGATGGCACCTATGGACGATCCGCAACTTGTTGTGTATGTAGCTGTAAAACAACCGAAATTGAAAGATGATGAGAATGGCGCACAGCCTTTAGCTGATATTTTTAAATATGTAACCAAAAATAGTTTAGAGTATTTAAAGATTAAGCCAAATGAAATAAAAGACCCGAAAAAATATGTGAAAGAACAACAAACTGTCGTTCCAGATGTAACCGGGAAAACGATGGAAGAAGCGAAAAAAGCAATTGATAAAGCAAAACTTCGTCCAATCGTATTAGGTGAAGGAAAAGTGCAGCAGCAAGTGCCAAAAGCAACGGAGCAAACATTAAAAGGCGATCGAGTCTTCTTAGTAGGAGATAAGCCTACAATGCCAAATATACAAGGCTGGGCACTGCGTGATGTTATGAATTTAGCAAAAACATTAAAGCTTAACTTAAAACCTACTGGTACCGGATATGTAACCGAACAAAGTGTGGCGGAAGGAACATTGTTGCAACCTGGTACAGAGTTAGGTGTAACGCTTGTACCGCCACTTGAACCACAACAAGAAGCAGAAAAACAGTAATGGTAAAAGAGAAGAAGTTCTAATTAAATAAGTACAAGCATATATTGGAACAAGCTAGGCGTAAGGGAGGCTTGTTCCAATATGCGTGTATCAAATGTAACGGTTAGAAAACGACTTATTTTTATACTCATATCAGGTATACTTATTTTCACTATCATCGATATTCGTCTTGGATATGTACAATTTTTTCTTGGGAATATGTTAACGGATCGTGCAAAGGATTCGTGGAGTCGTAATATTACTTTTGAACCTGAACGTGGGAAGATTTTAGATCGAAATGGTGTGGAACTTGCTACGAATAAAAGTGCCCCAACGGTCTTTGTTGTACCGAGGCAAATTGAAAAACCAGCAGAGACTGCAGAGAAGTTAGCTGCAGTATTAGGTGTGGAAAAAGATGAGATTTATAAGAGGATTACAAAAAAAGAATCGATTGTAAGGTTAGATAAAGGCGGAAGAAAAATATCACATGATAAAGCGAAAGAGGTACGAGGATTAAGTTTGAAAGGTGTTTATATCGCAGAGGACTCTATCCGGTACTATCCATTCGGTAACTTTTTATCACACGTATTAGGGTTTGCAGGTAGTGATAACCAAGGTTTGATGGGGCTTGAAAAATATTATGATAAAGAGCTAAATGGTGATGAAGGTCATGTGCGTTTTTTTGCAGATGCAAAAGGACAAAGGATGCCTAATGTTGGCGATGATTTCAAAAAACCAGAAGCTGGTTTGAATTTAGGCTTAACAATTGATGCGCGTATTAATAGAATTATGGAAAGAGAAATGAATATTGCAGAGTCGACATATAATCCAGATGGTATGATTGCGATTGCAATGAATCCGAAAAATGGTGAAATTTTAGGTATGTCGAGTCGGCCGAGTTTTGATCCAGCAGATTTTCAAAGTGTTTCTCCAGAAGTGTATAATAGAAATTTACCAGTATGGAGTACGTATGAGCCTGGTTCAACATTTAAGATCATTACGTTAGCGGCAGCTTTGAATGAAAATTTAGTAGACTTAGAGAAAGATACGTTTTATGATGATGGAGCAGCTGAAGTGGGTGGAGCTAGATTGAAATGCTGGAAAGCAGGAGGCCATGGTAGCCAAACGTTTTTAGAAGTAGTTCAAAACTCATGTAACCCAGGATTTATTGAACTTGGTGATCGTCTTGGTAAAGACCGATTGTTTAAATACATTCGTAATTTCGGCTTTGGACAGAAAACAGGAATTGATTTGCAAGGTGAAGGTAGTGGGATTTTATTTAATTTAGATAAGGTTGGTCCAGTCGAGCAAGCAACTACTTCATTTGGTCAAGGAGTTTCTGTAACACCAATTCAACAAGTAGCAGCAGTAGCAGCGGCTGTAAATGGTGGGACATTGTATCAACCATATATAGCTAAGGAATTTATTGATCCGAAAAATAATCAAGTTGTAAGTAAAAAGACACCTGTGGAAAAAAGAAAAGTTATTTCCAAGGAAACTTCAGAAAAAGTTCGGTATGCATTAGAGAATGTTGTAGCAAAGGGATCTGGTAAAGGTGCTTTCATTGATGGGTATCGTGTAGGTGGAAAAACAGGTACGGCTCAAAAGGTGAAAGATGGTAAATATTTAGAGAATAATTATATAGTATCTTTTATCGGTTTTGCTCCAGCGGATGATCCGGAAATTGTTGTCTATGTTGCTGTTGATAATCCGAAAGGTGTAACGCAATTTGGTGGAGTAGTAGCAGCTCCAATTGTTGGGAATATTCTTCGGGATGCACTTCCTGTTATGGGAGTGAAACCGAGAAAAGAACAAGTTGAGAGAGAATATAAATGGGGCGATACACCAACTGTGGAAGTTCCGAATTTAATTGGTATGAAAAAGAAAGACTTACAGACACAACTCGTCGATTTGAAGCTTGATATAAGTGGAGACGGAGAGAAAGTAATTAAACAATCCCCAGAAGCAGGAGCTAAAGTAAAAGAGGGCTCAAAAATTAGAATTTACTTCGGGAATTAAAGGTAACCTAGTACGTTTTATGGTACAATTGGTGGAAGTGAGTTCTTTATAGAAGAGTTACTTAATTTGAGGCTGTAAGAGCCCTAATTATAAATAAGTCTATTTATTAGACACAGTAGCACTTACCTCCTATTTTACATATTTAGGAGGTAACGTGTTGCCTATTAAAAAAGAGATAAATACACAATGTAGAGAGGGTTTAGTGAAATGAAGTTGCATACACTTTTATCATGTTTGCATGATTTTCCAGTTGTTCCAAAAGAAAATCCAGAAATCACATCTATAGAAGCTGATTCACGTAAAGTGAAAGAGGGAAGCTTATTTGTATGTATGAAAGGATATACGGTTGATAGCCATGATTTTGCTAAGCAAGCAGCGGCACAAGGAGCGGCTGCTATTGTTGCGGAAAGACCAATTGATGTTGACGTTCCAGTTGTACTTGTGAAAAATACTTTTCGTTCGTTAGCGGTTTTAGCTGATTATTTTTATGGTCAACCAACACACAAGTTACATTTAATCGGAATTACAGGTACAAATGGAAAGACAACAACATCGCATATTATGGATGAGATTATGCGCGCACATGGTCATAAAACGGGGCTAATTGGAACGATTAATATGAAAATCGGTGATGAAACATTTGAGGTGAAAAATACAACACCAGATGCACTAACACTTCAACAGACGTTTTCAAAAATGGTTGAGCACGGTGTAGATAGTACAGTAATGGAAGTTTCGTCACATGCTTTAGATCTTGGTCGTGTACACGGATGTGATTACGATGTAGCAGTGTTTACAAATTTAACACAAGATCATTTAGACTATCATAAAACGATGGAAGAATATAAACATGCAAAAGGATTGCTATTTGCACAACTTGGCAATAGTTATAACCATGATCGTGAAAAGTACGCGGTACTGAATAATGATGATGCTGTAACTGCGGAATATATGAGAAGTACTGCGGCAACTGTTGTAACATATGGAATTGATACAACAAGTGATATTATGGCCAAAGATATCGTTATGACGAGCGGTGGAACTACATTTACGCTTGTAACACCGTATGAAAGTGTAAATGTCACGATGAAATTGATTGGGAAATTTAATGTATATAACGTACTAGCAGCAACAGCGGCAGGACTTGTTTCTGGTGTAAGTTTAGAAACGGTTATTGATGTAATAAAGCAACTAGCTGGAGTTCCAGGACGTTTTGAAGTAGTTGATGGTGGACAAAATTATACAGTTATTGTTGATTATGCACATACACCAGATAGCTTAGAGAATGTATTAAAAACAGCAAAACAGTTTGCAAAAGGCGATGTATATTGTATCGTCGGTTGTGGTGGAGATAGAGATCGAACAAAGAGACCAATCATGGCAAGTGTTGCAACAAAATATGCAACTCATGCAATTTATACTTCTGATAATCCAAGAAGTGAAGAGCCAGGGGCTATTTTAGATGATATGGTGCAGGGTGCAAATGGGAATAATTATGAAGTAATTATTGATAGAAAAGAAGCGATATACCATGCAATTGCTAACGCGAAAGCTGAAGATATCATCATTATTGCTGGTAAGGGTCATGAAACGTATCAAATTATTGGTAAAGACGTTCATCATTTTGACGATCGTGAAGTCGCTAAAGAAGCAATTACAGAGCGTTTAAACAACGAAGAGTAACAACGTGAGAGGAGGACTACATGTGCTTGAGCAAGGTTTATTAGTAACGGCTGGGGTAGCATTCTTAATTTCTGTTGCCCTTTCGCCATTGTTTATTCCATTTTTAAGGAAATTAAAGTTCGGACAGAGTATTCGTGATGAGGGACCAAAGTCACATCAAAAAAAATCAGGGACACCGACAATGGGTGGTATTGTCATATATGTATCTATGATGGTAACTTCACTTATTATGGCGATTAAGTTTAATCATTTAGGTGCAGAGGTTTCGTTATTATTATTAGTGACATTTGGCTACGGATTAATTGGATTTTTAGATGACTACATAAAGGTAGTTAAGAAGAGAAATCTTGGTTTAACATCAAAACAAAAATTAGTAGGTCAGCTTGTTATTGCTATTGCGTTCTTTTTAATTGGAAAAGGGCAAGCGTTCCACACATACATCATGATTCCGGGAACAGATGTTAAGTTTGAACTAGGTTGGGCGTATTTTGTACTTGTATTATTTATGCTTATTGGTGGATCAAATGCAGTTAACTTAACTGACGGTTTAGATGGTTTATTATCAGGAACAGCTGCTATTGCATTTGGAGCGTTTAGTATTATTGCAGTAGCACAAGAGCAATTTGGAGTAGCGATATTCTGTATGGCAGTTGTAGGAGCTGTACTTGGATTTTTAGTATTCAATGCAAATCCAGCGAAAGTGTTTATGGGAGATACAGGTTCCTTAGCTTTAGGTGGAGCCATTGCAGCTGTAGCGATTTTATTAAAACAAGAATTGCTACTTGTAATCATTGGTGGAGTATTCGTAATGGAAACTTTATCTGTTATTATTCAGGTCATTTCTTTTAAAACAACAGGAAAACGTGTCTTTAAAATGAGTCCATTACACCATCATTATGAATTATGTGGTTGGTCAGAGTGGCGTGTTGTTGTGACATTTTGGTCTGTAGGATTTTTATTAGCTGTGTTAGGAATTTATATCGGGGTGTGGATGTAATTGAAAACTGTAACTGAATTTCAAAATAAAAATATTCTTGTATTAGGCATTGCAAAAAGTGGTTATGCAGCAGCTACGCTGTTACAAAAATTAGGGGCAAATGTTATTGTAAATGACGGAAAGCCTTTAGCGGATAATGTACTTGCTGCAGAATTACAAGCAAAAGGAATGGACGTTGTATGCGGTGGTCATCCTTTAGAATTGTTAGAGAGAAATATTTCTCTTGTTGTAAAAAATCCAGGAATCCCGTATTCTAATCCATTATTAGTTGCTGCGAAAGAAAAGCAAATTCCAATTGTTACGGAAGTTGAATTAGCATATCGTATTTCAGAAGCGCCATTTGTTGGGATTACAGGGTCTAACGGTAAAACGACGACGACAATGCTTGCATTTGAAATGCTAAAAGAAGGACAAAAGCATCCTGTAATTGCAGGAAACATAGGAACTGTAGCGTGTGAAGTAGCACAGGATGCAAAAGAAAATGAAGTTGTAGTTACAGAACTTTCATCGTTCCAACTGATGGGAGTAGAATTGTTCCAGCCTAAAATTGCTGCGTTTTTAAATTTATTTGAGGCCCACTTAGATTATCACGGGACGAAGAAGGAATATGGTTTAGCAAAAGCAAATATTTTTAAAAACCAAACAGAAAATGATTATAGTGTAATAAATGCAGATGATGCAGATGTGATGGCTTTATCTGCTTATAGTAAAGGGCAAAAAGTACTATTCTCGACAACGAAAGAAATTGAAGATGGTGCATGTATAAAAGAGAATGCTCTTTGTTTTAAAGGTGAAAAAGTTGTTGAAGTAGGCGATATCGTTTTACCTGGTCAACATAATTTAGAAAATATTTTAGCAGCAATGAGTATCGCAAAATTATTAGGTGTTTCTAATGAAGCGATTACAGCGGTGTTAAAACGTTTTACAGGTGTAAAACATCGTTTAGAATATGTAACAACTATTAACAATCGTAAGGTTTATAATGACTCAAAAGCAACGAATATGTTAGCGACTGAGAAAGCTTTATCTGCGTTTACACAACCGATTGTGTTATTAGCAGGCGGGCTTGATCGTGGAAATGAATTCGATGATTTAATTCCGTATTTCAAAAATGTAAAAGCAATTGTGACATTTGGACAAACAGCTCCAAAATTAGTAAGAGCTGCAGAAAAAGCGGGATTAGATACAATTGAAAGTGTCGATACTTTAGATGAAGCTGTAGTGAAAGCTTATGCTCATTCTACAGATGGCGATGTAATTCTTCTTTCTCCAGCATGTGCAAGCTGGGATCAATTTAAAACATTTGAAGAAAGAGGAGACATTTTTATACAAGCTGTGCATAAACTTATATAAAGTAAATCAAAACATCAGTAGGCTAACACCTACTGATGTTTTGTTACATAGGGCAAAAGTTTCTGCCTAAAGAGGTGGTGTTTATGGGTAATGAAGAAAACGCCTGATTTTATTCTCATCATCGTTACACTTGCGTTGTTAACAATCGGAATGGTTATGGTGTATAGTGCGAGTGCGGTTTGGGCCTCTTATAAAATGGGGGACTCATTCTTTTTTGCAAAAAGGCAATTGCTATTTGCAAGTATTGGTGTAGTGGCTATGTTTTTAATTATGAAAATTGATTATTGGGTGTGGCGTACGTATTCAAAAGTAATTTTGCTAGTTTGCTTCATTCTTCTTATTCTTGTTCTTATTCCTGGGGTAGGGCTTGTTCGAGGAGGAGCGCGAAGTTGGATTGGAATCGGGGCATTTTCCATTCAACCATCAGAATTTATGAAGTTTGCGATGATTATTTTCTTAGCAAAATTTTTAGCGGAACGACAAAAATTAATTACCTCTTTTAAACGTGGTTTACTACCAGCTCTTAGTTTTGTATTTCTTGCTTTTGGGATGATTATGTTACAGCCAGATCTTGGCACAGGAACGGTAATGGTTGGGACATGTATTATTATGATATTTATCTCGGGGGCAAGGGTCTTTCACTTTGCAATGTTTGGTTTGCTTGGTGTAGCAGGATTTGTAGGGCTGATTGCATCAGCACCGTATCGAATGAAACGTATTACATCATATTTAGATCCGTGGTCAGATCCGCTTGGAAGTGGATTTCAAATTATTCAATCGTTACTCGCAATTGGACCAGGTGGATTATTCGGGCTCGGACTTGGACAAAGTAGACAAAAGTTTCTTTATTTACCTGAACCACAAACAGACTTTATATTTGCAATCTTATCTGAGGAATTAGGTTTTATTGGTGGTTCATTTGTGTTATTATTATTTAGTCTGTTATTATGGCGTGGGATTCGTATAGCTTTAGGAGCGCCTGATTTATATGGTACGTTTTTAGCAGTAGGTATTGTGGCGATGATTGCGATTCAAGTAATGATTAATGTTGGTGTTGTAACAGGATTGATGCCTGTTACGGGTATTACTTTACCGTTTTTAAGTTATGGTGGATCAAGTTTGACATTAATGTTAATGGCAGTAGGTGTATTATTAAATATAAGTCGCCATTCTCGCTACTAAACCCTGTTTTATAAGACAGGGTTTTTCGTATGTGCGCGAAGAAACATGATGTATATAGAAATAAATACGACTGAAATAAGAAAAGAGAAGCGGAGGAATTAGTAGTGCGTGTATTAGTAAGTGGTGGGGGTACTGGAGGTCATATTTATCCGGCTCTTGCTTTAATAAGGGAAATAAAAAAATTAAATCCGGAAGCAAGGTTTTTATATATTGGTACGGAGAGCGGATTAGAGAGCACAATTGTTCCAAAAGCAGGTATACCG
Source organism: Bacillus thuringiensis (assembly GCF_022095615.2). Classification (NCBI taxonomy): domain Bacteria; kingdom Bacillati; phylum Bacillota; class Bacilli; order Caryophanales; family Bacillaceae; genus Bacillus; species Bacillus thuringiensis. The sequence goes on along the minus strand of NZ_CP155559.1, from coordinate 3,707,110 downwards.
TTTCAATCTATTGTTATAAGTGGATTTAAGCGTAAAATATCGTTAGATAACGTGAAAACGGTGATGCGTTTCCTAAAGGGTGTACAAGATAGTAAACGATATATTCGTCGTTTTAATCCGGATATTGTGATTGGAACGGGTGGATATGTATGTGGCCCAGTTGTATATGCTGCAGCAAAATTAGGTATTCCAACCATTGTACATGAACAAAATAGTGTACCTGGTGTAACGAATAAATTTTTAAGCCGCTATGTTGATAAAGTTGCGGTTTGTTTTGAAGCGGCTGCAGAACATTTTCCACAGTCAAAAGTGGTTATGACAGGAAATCCACGAGCATCAGAAGTAATGGATCAGAATGGAATGAAAGGAAAACGTTCAGTAGGTTTATCTCTTCCTAAAAAATCCGTACTTATTTTTGGTGGAAGTCGTGGAGCTAGACCGATTAACGATGCTTTCGTAGAGGCAATTGAACAGTTTGGAAATAAAAGTTACGAAATATTGTATGTAACAGGTGAAGTTCATTATGACAAAGTGATGGAAGCAGTGAAGCAAAAAGGGAATCCGAATAATGTTATTATTAAACCTTTCATTCATAATATGCCAGAGGTACTTACAGGTGTAGATCTTGTTGTTTCAAGAGCGGGGGCAACAACACTTGCAGAATTAACCGCGTTAGGTAAGCCAAGTGTGTTAATTCCGAGTCCTTACGTAACAAATAACCATCAGGAAAAGAATGCACGCTCTGTTGTCGATAAAGGAGCAGCAAAAATGTTGCTTGAAAAAGATTTAACAGCAGAAACGCTTATTCGTGATATTGATGAGATTTTATTAGATGAACAAACATTACAAAATATGAAGCTGGCTGCGGGGCAATTAGGTATTCCAGATGCAGCAAATAAGCTGTATGAAGTAATGAATAAGCTTGTAAAAAAATAACGTTAGGTGAACGCCCTGCATACTACTGTAATAAGGATACTTAGTATGGGGGAGATTGTTTATGGAGCAATTAGTAAATGAGCTTATAGAAGCAAATGTTGGTCGCGTGTTAGTGAATGAAGCGTTAGCGCGTTATACCACTATGAAAATAGGTGGACCAGCTGATATTTTAATTGTGCCAAAGCATGTTGCCGGTATTGAAAAAACGTTGCAGTTAGTAAAAAAATATAAAACAAAGTGGACTGTAATTGGTCGCGGTTCGAACCTTCTTGTATCTGACCTAGGTATAGAAGGTGTCGTTATTCGTTTAGGAGAAGGATTAGACCACTTAGAAGTCGAAAAACATAGAGTAAGAGTTGGTGGCGGGTATCCCCTTATTAAATTATCAACTTTACTTAGTCGTCAAGGGTTATCCGGCCTGGAATTTGCCAGTGGTATTCCAGGAAGTGTTGGTGGTGCAGTGTATATGAATGCAGGAGCACATAAATCGGATATATCAAACATATTATCAAAAGCTCTTATTTTGTTTGAAAATGGAACAATTGATTGGTTAACGCATGAAGAAATGGAGTTTTCCTATCGTACTTCTGTATTGCAAACGAAACATCCTGGTATTGTTTTGGAAGCTGAGTTTCAATTGCAGGTAGGAGAGCGTGAGGGAATCGTAAGCGTCATGCAAAAGAATAAAGATTACCGCCGTGAAACACAGCCGTGGAATCATCCTTGTGCAGGAAGTATATTTCGGAATCCAATTCCATACTTTGCAGGAGACTTAATAGAAAAGGCGGGGCTTCGTGGTTATCAAATAGGCGGAGCTCAAATTTCTGAAATGCATGGGAATTTTATTATTAATACTGGGGGAGCCAGTTCGCAAGATGTCTTATCGTTAATTGCATTAATAAAACAAACAATCAAGGATAAATTTGGCGTAGAAATGCATACAGAAGTAGAAATCATTGGAAGATAACGGTTATTCGTTCCGCTCATTATCATTTATGTTATAATAAGAAGATAAGAACGGCATGAGGAACATGCCGTTCTTTATGTTACGTAGGGGGATCGTACATGAAAAATAGTAAAGTGATTAAACTACAGGATCGTGTACCAAAGTTAAAAAATCAACAGAAAAAAAACAAGAAAAATGTTAATCATCGGTTGATTTTATACATATCAATTTTATTTTTATTAGTGCTCTTTTTAATTTACTTTCGGTCTCCGCTAAGCAATATCAAAAAGATAAGTGTGTTTGGAAATCATTATATGACAGATGAACAAGTGATGAAGGAATCAGGTGTGACGTATGATACAAGTTATTTCCGAGTGACAGCACATAAAGCAGAAGAAAACCTAACGAAACGAAAAGAAATTAAAGCGGTAAATGTAAAAAAACGTTTTCCAAATAAAATTGATGTTCATATTGAAGAATATTTAACGATTGGTTATATAAACAAAGATGGGAAATTACAACCGTTATTAGAGAACGGGAAAACACTTGAGGTACTTCCGAACGGAAAACTTCCTGTTGCAGCGCCAATTTTCGAACCTTTTAAAGAGGAGAAAATGAAGGAGTTAATTGCCGAGCTTGAAAAATTAACACCAACTATTTTAAGATCTATTTCTGAAATTCGTTATTCACCGACGAATGCAAATGAAGATCATCTTACTTTATATATGAACGAAGGGTACGAAGTGAGCACTACGATTCAAAATTTCGCAAAGCGTATGGAAGCTTATCCGCTTATCTTAAAAACAATTGAGCCGGGTAAAAAGGTATTAATTGATTTAGAAGTAGGGGCATATACGAAAGAATTAGGAGCGGAAGAAAAAAAAGAATAGAAAGATAGTTTTCACTACGTTATTGTAGAAAAAACAAAACGAATGTTCTACTTGGTGCATCTGAATTTACAAGAATGGTTCATTTGATGAAAAAGATGTAAAAATTCTTAGATTCATACTAGGATTGGTACAAGTTTCACTTTTCTATGAGTACATCTTAGTGTAGACTTATACTTGGCGGTAATCTTTACACTTGAAATAGAATTATTTCAAGATAAGCAGTTATTCACAGTTTACTGCGATATTCTTAAATGAATGTTAAATAAAAATAAGAAAAATATAGGGTTAAAAAAGGGAAACGTATAAAGACGTTGAATATTTTTCTTATAAATAGTAAAGTTGCGATTGTTGTTCCATATATTGAGTTGTATGGTATAAATAAAGAAGGAGGTGCCAAAGAATGAACAGCAATGAAATATATGTTAGTCTTGACATCGGTACATCCAATGTTAAAGTCATCATTGGTGAAATGGTTAATGACAGCTTAAACATTATTGGTGTTGGAAATGTAAAATCAAATGGTTTAAAGAAGGGATCGATAGTTGATATAGACGAGACTGTTCGATCAATTAAAAAAGCAATTGAACAAGCTGAGCGCATGGTGGGAATCCACATTGAGCAAGTTGTAGTAGGTGTCAATGCAAACCAGGTACAGCTACTTCCTTGTCACGGAGTAGTCGCTGTTTCAAATGAAGATCGTGAAATCGGGAATGAAGATGTCTTACGCGTTCTAGATGCAGCACAAGTTGTGTCAATTGCTCCAGAACGTGAGTTTATTGATGTGGTACCTCGACAGTTCATCGTAGACGGTCTTGACGAGATTAACGATCCACGCGGGATGATCGGTGTAAGATTAGAAATGGAAGGTACACTTATAACAGGCTCGAGAACTTTACTACATAACCTACTTCGTTGTGTAGAAAAAGCAGGTCTTGAAATAGTTGATATTTGTCTTCAACCTTTAGCGGCTGCAACAGTTGCGATATCTTCAGATGAAAAACATAGAGGAGTAGCCCTTGTTGATATGGGGGGAGGATCTACAACTTTATCTATTTTTAAAGATGGAGAGTTACAAGCGACAAGCGTATTACCGTTAGGCGGAGACCATATAACGAAGGATATTGCGATTGGGTTGAAAACTTCAACAGACAATGCAGATCAAATTAAGTTGAAATATGGACATGCTTTTTATGATACAGCATCTGAAGAAGAGATGTTTACGGTTCCTATTATGGGAAGCGACCAAACAGAACAATATTCTCAGTTGGAATTATCGGATATAATAGAGGCTCGTGTAGAGGAAATTTTAATGTTTGTTCAAGATGAAGTGCGTAAGTTAGGAGTAAAGCAAGTAGCTTCTGGTTATGTACTAACTGGTGGAATTGCTTCTATGCCGGGTGTTCTTGATCTTGCATATGATATTTTACATGAAAATGTTCGTATAGCGACTCCTGATTATATTGGTGTGCGTGAGCCCCAATATACAAGTGGAGTAGGATTAATTAAACATTCTTATCAAAAAGCTAAATTACGTGGGAAAAATGTGCAGGAAAAGCAAGAACATTTTGAACCAGTACCAGCACCAGCACCAACGCCGGTACAACAGCAACCTGCGAAACAAAAAACTCGTAATCAAAACAATAATAATCAAAATGATGACCGTATGATGTCAAAAGTAAAACGTGTATTCCGTTATTTATGGGATTAAAATTGGACACGAAAAATGAGGTTCTAGGGGGATTTCGACATGTTAGAGTTTGATACTACTCAAGATCAATTAGCGAATATAAAAGTTATCGGTGTCGGCGGTGGCGGAAACAATGCTGTAAACCGTATGATTGAACACGGTGTACAAGGTGTAGACTTTATCGCTGTGAATACTGATGCACAAGCATTAAATCTATCAAAAGCTGAAACAAAAATGCAAATTGGTGGAAAATTAACACGTGGACTTGGTGCAGGTGCAAACCCTGAAGTAGGGAAAAAAGCTGCAGAAGAAAGTAAAGAACAGATCCAAGAAGCACTTCGTGGTGCAGATATGGTCTTCGTAACTGCTGGTATGGGCGGCGGAACTGGAACTGGTGCAGCTCCAGTTGTTGCTCAAGTTGCAAAAGAATTAGGTGCATTAACAGTTGGTGTTGTAACACGTCCATTTACATTTGAAGGACGCAAGCGTGCAACACAAGCAGCATCTGGTATTGCGGCATTTAAAGAAAATGTAGATACACTTATTGTAATTCCAAATGATCGCTTATTAGAGATTGTTGATAAAAATACGCCGATGTTAGAAGCATTCCGTGAAGCGGATAACGTATTACGTCAAGGTGTTCAAGGTATTTCTGATTTAATTGCAACACCAGGTTTAATTAACTTAGACTTCGCAGACGTAAAAACAATTATGTCTAATAGAGGTTCTGCTTTAATGGGTATTGGTTCTGGTAATGGAGAAAATCGTGCTGCTGAAGCTGCGAAAAAAGCGATTTCTAGTCCATTATTAGAAACTTCTATTGATGGAGCTCAAGGTGTTATCATGAACATTACGGGTGGAGCTAACTTAAGCTTATATGAAGTACAAGAAGCGGCAGACATTGTAGCTTCAGCTTCAGATCCAGAAGTAAATATGATCTTCGGTTCTGTTATTAATGAAGGATTAAAAGATGATATCGTTGTAACTGTAATTGCAACTGGTTTTGATGATAGTGCTTCGACGCAGCCACCAAAACCAATTATCCGTCCGACTGCGAATCACACGCAACAACAGCAACAGCAAGTAGCTCAACCTTCCAAACAACGTGAAGTTAAGCGTGAAATGAAACGTGAAGAGCCGGTTGTGCATGAGCGTCATACAGATTCAGATGACATCGATATTCCAGCATTCTTACGTAACCGTCGTAGACGATAAAAGAAAAGGAGCTTTCATGCTCCTTTTTTGTTTTATACAGGGAAAAGATCTGCTAAGCAGGTCTTTTTTTATTTTATATATTTCGATTTATATGTAAGTAAAAAGTATAGTATTCTATGAAACATATACTTTTATTTTTTACCGACAGATTTTGTCTAGAAAGCACAAAATAACAAAAAAACACCTCCGCAAATTGACACACTTTCCTATTGGATATGCATTATACTAGTCTCAACTTAAAAAAAGAGGTGAATTGTTTGGTTGTTTACGCCGACGTTGTTTGGTTGTTAAACGCCTGCATTGATTTTCTTTTACTTTTATTAACAGCAACCGTGTTAAAAAAGAAGATCAAAAGATGGAGGCTTGTGTTAGGGGCATTTATAGGTTCAACCATTGTTATTTTTGCCTTTACTCCTTTTGCTTCTATGATGACACATCCAATTATGAAACTACTGTACTCGTTACTTATTGTGTATACAGCATTTGGGTTTACAACGTTTAGAAACTATACACAAACTGTTTTTACTTTTTACTTTGTAACCTTTATGGTTGGCGGAGGGTTAATTGGAACTCATTTCTTTTTGCAAACGAATGAAATGGTAAATGGATTGGTTCAATCTCAATCAATTTCTTACGGTGATCCAATTAGCTGGTTGTTTGTTGTTTTTGGTTTTCCAGTAATTTATTATTTTTCTAAAAAGCGTATTGAAAGCGTAGAGGTTACAAAAATACACTATGATCAAATTGTGAAATTGAAAATTCAATTAGCTGAAGAGGAACTAGAACTCGCAGGTTTAATTGATAGTGGGAACCAACTTTACGACCCGTTAACAAAAACACCCGTTATGATTATGCATATTTCATCATTAGAACATTGTTTTCCAGCTTGGTTAACAGAACAAATTTATTCCAAAACAGAGATTCCTAAAATACCAGAAAATGATTCAGGGTGGGCGACAAAATTACGCTTAATTCCTTTCAGAGCAGTAGGAGTAGAGAATCAATTTTTATGGGCAATTAAGCCAGACAGTGTGCAAATTTATCATGAAGGTAGTTCTATTGTAGTCAGCAAAGTGTTGATTGGATTAAATACACAACAGTTGTCAACCAATGGAGAGTATCAATGTATTGTGCATCCGAAAATGTTGATTTCGCAAAAAATGGTAATTGCTTAATAATGGGAGGCGGGATAATATGATGAAATTAAAATTTTATTTAGTATACCTTTGGTATAAAGTATTGCTGAAATTAGGAATTAAGACCGATGAAATTTATTACATTGGTGGAAGTGAAGCGTTGCCACCACCGTTAACGAAAGAAGAAGAGGAAGTTCTTTTGAATAAATTGCCAAAAGGAGATCAGGCAGCAAGATCGTTACTGATTGAGCGAAACTTACGGTTAGTTGTATATATAGCAAGAAAGTTTGAAAATACAGGGATAAATATTGAAGATTTAATTAGTATAGGAACAATCGGCCTTATTAAAGCAGTGAATACATTTAATCCGGAAAAGAAAATAAAATTAGCAACATATGCCTCACGTTGTATAGAAAATGAAATTTTAATGCATTTGCGCCGGAATAATAAAAATCGTTCAGAGGTTTCTTTTGACGAACCACTTAACATCGATTGGGATGGGAATGAACTTTTGCTATCAGATGTATTAGGTACAGATGATGATATTATTACAAAAGATTTAGAAGCTACTGTAGATCGTCATCTTCTAATGAAAGCATTGCATCAATTAAATGATCGTGAAAAACAAATTATGGAACTTCGGTTTGGGCTTGCTGGAGAAGAGGAAAAGACACAAAAAGATGTGGCGGATATGCTTGGGATTTCACAGTCATACATTTCGCGTTTAGAAAAAAGAATCATAAAAAGATTACGAAAAGAATTTAATAAAATGGTGTAAAGAAGAAGACCAGCCGTTATCTAGGCTGGTCTTCTTCTCTTACGTTGTATGAGAAAAGACGACGAAAATGAAAATTGAAGAGAAAACCGCATGCATAAAATCCCCTTCAAAGGAAATACTTTACACTGTACAGCAACTCCCGATAGGAGGGAACACTTTGACGAGAAACAAAGTAGAAATTTGCGGTGTTGATACAGCTAAACTTCCCGTACTAAAAAATGATGAAATGCGTAAATTATTTCGTGAAATGCAAAGTGGAGAGATAAGCGCAAGAGAGAAATTAGTGAATGGAAACTTACGTCTTGTACTGAGCGTCATCCAGAGATTTAATAACAGAGGAGAATATGTTGACGATTTATTTCAAGTTGGTTGCATCGGACTTATGAAATCCATTGATAACTTTGATTTAGGTCAAAATGTAAAATTTTCAACGTATGCTGTGCCGATGATTATTGGGGAAATACGCAGATATTTGCGTGATAACAATCCGATTCGCGTATCACGATCATTACGAGATATTGCGTATAAAGCGTTACAAGTAAGAGAGAAATTGATTGCAGAAAATTCAAAAGAACCAACAGCAATGGATATTGCAAAAGTGCTTGAAGTGACTCATGAAGAAATTGTTTTTGCTTTAGATGCGATTCAAGATCCAGTTTCATTATTTGAGCCGATTTATAACGATGGGGGAGATCCTATTTTTGTTATGGATCAGTTAAGTGATGAAAAACAAAAGGACGAGCAGTGGGTTGAAGAGTTAGCACTGAAAGAAGGGATGAAGCGTTTAAATGATCGTGAGAAAATGATTATTCGAAAACGTTTCTTTCAAGGAAAAACACAAATGGAAGTTGCAGAAGAAATTGGGATTTCTCAAGCACAAGTGTCACGTTTAGAGAAATCAGCTATTAAACAAATGAATAAAACGATTCAAGGATAAGGTTTCACCATTTATGGTGAAGCCTTTTTATATGTAATATAGTTTGTCTTCGCTCATAGTAGGGCAGCTGTGTTCATATAATGAAAATAATATGGGATTAGTAGAGGGTGCTTCCTGGTAATTTGAGAAAAAGTGTTTTTTCAATTCGTCATATATAAGGGAGAGGATGAAAGTGATAAGAATCTCAGAGTTGCAGATGAAAGATATAATAAATGTTTCAGATGGAAAAAGGCTTGGGAATATTGGAGATATTGAAATTGATATGAACACAGGGAAGATCGAGTCTATTATTATTTCCAAACAGGCACGTATGTTAGGGATTTTTGGGAAGGATGTAGAAATTGTAATTCCTTGGGAGGAAATTATGAAAATTGGGGAAGATGTCATACTTGTTAGAGTAAATCCTGTTAATTCTGTAACAGAATCAATACAAACACCGACAATTTCATAAAGAATATTACAAATTCCTCTTTTTTTTCTGTTGGCATTATGAAAAAATAAAAGTATGGTAAAATAGACAGGAAGTACCATGCTTTTTTATGTTATTTTAATTAAAAGGAGTCACTTTATGAGACAACCATTTAAATATGTGGACGGTATACTGTATTTACAAGCGTGGAAAGAACTTGGAAACATTACAGCTGGATTTACGACAAAAGATGGTGGGGTAAGTACGGGCTCCTTTCATGCGATGAATTTAGGATTACATGTGAATGATATCGTGGAGAACGTTCATGCAAACAGACGCATTTTAGCAAATAAATTACAAAAACCATTAGAAAACTGGATTTGCTCTGAACAAGTGCATGATCATCGTGTTGAAAAAGTAGGACAACAGGAAAAAGGAAGTGGCGTCTATTCATATGAAGACGGCATTTCAAAAACAGATGGCATTTATACGACTAATAATGATGTTCTTCTAACATCATGTTACGCGGATTGTGTTCCACTCTATTTTTATGCACCATCACATGGTATGATAGGACTTGCGCATGCTGGATGGAAAGGGACTGTAAAAGAGATCGCAAAGGAAATGATTCAAAAATGGAATGCAGAAGGGATTTCAAGTGATGAAATTCATGTTGCAATTGGGCCATCAATTGGATCTTGTTGTTACGTTGTTGATGACCGAGTGTTAACAGCAGCAGAGCAAGTAGTAAACGGTCCTGTCCCTTATAAAAAAATTTCTGACGGGCAGTACGCAATTAATTTAAAAGAAATTAATCGTATATTATGTGTACAAGCAGGCATAAAAGAAGAGAATATTGTAATGTCATCTCTTTGTACAAGCTGTGAAGAACAACTATTTTTCTCTCATCGTCGTGATCAAGGTAAGACAGGGAGAATGTTGAGTTTCATAGGTTTTAAGGAGGAAGAAAGCAAGTGACAGTACAAAAAAATTTAACAACTGTAAACGAAGCAATTAAACAATCTTGCGTACGAGCGGGACGTTCGTTGCAAGATATTAAACTCATTGCGGTTACAAAAACGGTAGGAATTGAAAAAACAAACGAAGTAGTTGAAGCTGGAATTAGCGATTTAGGTGAAAATAGAAATGAAGGTTTCTTACAGAAGTACGAACATTTCGGCTCAAAAGTGAATTGGCATTTTATTGGATCATTACAAACGAGAAAAGTAAAAGAAATCATTAATGAAATTGATTATTTACATTCGTTAGATCGTCTTTCGCTTGCAAAAGAAATTCAAAAACGTGCTGATAAGAAAGTGAAATGTTTTATTCAAGTGAAAACATCATCTGAAGAATCAAAGCAAGGATTGGCAATAGAAGAAACCGTTTCTTTTATTCAAAGTTTGCAAGAATTGGATAACATTGAAGTGGTTGGACTAATGACAATGGCTCCGTTTACAGAAGAAGAGGACGAAATCAGACGTTGTTTTAAGGAGTTACGTACGCTACAAACAGAGGTGCAGGAGCTAGAATTATTACATGCGCCATGTAAAGAATTATCAATGGGAATGTCTAATGATTACACGATCGCCATTGAAGAAGGTGCTACATATATTCGTTTGGGGACGATTTTAGTAGGGAAAGCGTAAAAGGAAGGAGAATCTTATTATGAGTTGGTCAAAAGTAAAATACTTCTTTTTTGATACACCGGAAGAAAAAGAAGCAGCTCAATATAGTTATGAAAAGGAGCAAACAGACATGAAGAAACAGCAAGATCCGCCAGAACAACAAGATGTTACGTTTCCAAAAGCGCAACCGAAACAAAATGTTGTGAGCATTGAAACGGCAAAGCAATCTTCAAAAGTTGTTTTATTAGAACCACGCACATATTCGGAAGCACAAGGGATTTCGGACCATTTAAAAGGTAGACGAGCTGTTGTGATTAACTTACAACGAATGTCTACTGATCAAGCTGTACGTATCGTTGACTTTTTAAGTGGTACTGTATACGCTATAGGCGGGGACATTCAAAAAATAGGACCGAAAACATTTATGTGTACGCCTGAAAATGTAGATATTGTTGGTGCAATTTCAGAGTTATTCGGTGAAGAAGAAGACACAAATATAAAGAGGTGGTAATACGCCATGGAAACAGTTTTAAGGCTTTTAGTTTATGCTATCGAGATCTACTCGTGGGCACTTATTATTTACATTCTCCTATCATGGTTCCCTGGTGCAAAGGAATCAACTTTCGGAGATATTCTTGCGCGTATTTGTGAACCATATTTAGAACCATTTCGCAGATTTATTCCGCCGCTTGGTATGATTGATATCTCTCCACTCGTTGCGATTTTCACGTTAAAGCTTGCTACGAATGGTTTAGTAAGTATATTCCGCTATTTCTTATAGTAAGAGGTTAAATACATGAGCATCTATGAACATTTCAGACCCGATGAAGAGGTCTTTGTGGATAAGGTGTTAGAGTGGAAGCGAGCAGGGGAGTACCATCAAGTGAAGTTAACAGACTTCCTTGATCCAAGACAACAACAAATTGTCACTATGGTGATAGGTCAAGGGGATGTTGCTGTACAGTTTGATGGTGCAACGCCTCATGCAGAGCGTAAAAGAGCACTCATTTATCCAGATTATCTAGAAGTGAATGAAGAGGAATTTCAAGTAGAAGTATTGGAAATTGACTATCCTTCCAAGTTTTATACGCTAGAACATAGGCAAATATTAGGTACATTTATGTCTCTTGGTTTAACGAGAGAAAAATGTGGTGATATTTTGCTTCAAGAAGATCGTGCCCAAATTGTAGTTGCGAAAGAAGTTGTATCTTATATTGAGATGAACTTACAATCTATAGGGAAAGTAAAAGTCTCCTTATCACCAGTGCAAGGAGAAAGAATTCTACAGATGCAAGAAACATGGGGAGAGAAATCTGGAACGGTTTCTTCACTTCGTTTAGATGTTATGTTAGCTGAAATGCTACATATATCCAGACAAAAAGTACAACCTTTCATAAAAAATGGTTTAGTAAAAGTGAATTGGAAAACAGTGGAGCAAACTTCTTATGAATGTTATCCAGGAGATGTTTTTTCAGTGAGAGGATATGGACGAAGTAAATTGTTTTCTGTAGAAGGTAGAACAAAGCGCGACAAATGGAGAATTTTGTATGGTATACTAAAATGATTGGTTTTTTAGAAGGAAATCCTCCTATTTTGTCGAAGAAAAGATATAATTGAAAGAGGAAATTTAGATAACTACTTGGAGGTGGCGTTGTGCCGTTAACACCATTAGATATTCATAACAAAGAATTTGGTCGCGGATTCCGTGGCTATGATGAAGATCAAGTAAATGAGTTTCTTGATCAAATTATCAAAGATTATGAATTAGTCATTCGTGAGAAAAAAGCTTTAGAAGAAAAAGTTGCGCAATTAGAAGGGAAGTTAGATCATTTCTCTAATATTGAAGATACGTTAAACAAATCTATCGTCGTTGCACAAGAAGCAGCGGAAGAAGTAAAACGTAATGCGCAAAAAGAAGCAAAATTAATCGTACGTGAAGCTGAAAAGAATGCAGACCGTATTATTAACGAAGCGTTAGTAAAATCAAGAAAAGTTGCTTTTGATATTGAAGAGCTAAAGAAACAAGCGAAAGTATTCCGCACTCGTTTCCGTATGTTACTAGAAACACAGCTTGAAATGTTAAACAACGATGATTGGGATAAACTAATTGAGTTAGAAGACGAAGTAGATGAACTGTTGAAAAAAGAAGAAACAGTGTAAGCTTGACGTTTTTCTCATTATTACATATAATTTTAAACAACATATTTATTAAGAAAAACGAAGATAGGGATAAGTACCTTTTTCATACCTTATATAGCGAACTGAGGATGGTGTAAGCTCAGGATAAGGAGATGATGGGAATATCACCCTGGAGTTCCACGCTGAACAAATAGAGTAAGCGTAGGCGTATATTCGCGTTAAGAATATAAAGAGGATTGTATACATACGTATAGGATCTACTAGGGTGGTACCGCGGGAGACTTTCTCGTCCCTTTTTGGGATGAGAAAGTCTCTTTTTTATTCCGTTTTTTAAGTGTTTCTTTTATACATGTAAGGAGGAATTGAGCATGGAGTACAAAAATACATTACTAATGCCAAAAACAGAGTTCCCAATGCGTGGGAATTTACCAAAACGTGAGCCTGCAATGCAAGAACAGTGGGCTGAAATGAATATTTATGAAAAGGTACAAGAACATACGAAAGGTCGTCCTTTATTTGTACTGCATGATGGACCTCCATATGCGAATGGTGACATTCATATGGGACATGCGTTAAATAAAGTGTTAAAAGACTTTATTGTTCGTTATAAATCAATGACTGGTTACTGTGCACCATATGTACCAGGTTGGGATACACACGGTTTACCAATTGAGCAAGCTTTAACAAATAAAGGTGTAAAGCGTAAAGAAATGACAGTTGCTGAGTTCCGTAAGTTATGTGCAGAGTATGCATATGAACAAGTAGAACGTCAACGTGAACAATTTAAGCGTTTAGGTGTACGTGCTGATTGGGATAACCCATATATTACTTTAGAGCCAGCTTATGAAGCGCAACAAATTAAAGTGTTTGGTGATATGGCGAAAAAAGGTTATATCTATAAAGGGCAAAAACCAGTTTACTGGTCTCCAACGAGTGAATCAGCTTTAGCAGAAGCTGAAATTGAATACCAAGATAAAAAATCAGCATCTATTTACGTAGCATTCCCTGTAAAAGACGGAAAGAACGTATTAGAAGGTGATGAGAAATTCATTATCTGGACAACAACACCTTGGACGTTGCCTGCAAACTTAGGTATTTCTGTTCACCCAGAACTTGAATACGCTATTGTAAAAGTAAATGATGAAAAATATATTATTGCTTCTGAACTATTTGAGACAGTTGCAAAAACGTTAGAGTGGGAAAATGCTGAAGTTGTGAAAACGGTAAAAGGTAGCGAACTTGAGTATACAGTTGCAAAACATCCATTCTACGATCGTGATTCATTAGTTATGCTAGGAGATCACGTAACAACAGATGCAGGTACAGGTTGTGTTCATACAGCACCAGGACACGGGGAAGATGACTTCGTTGTTGGTAAAAAGTATGGATTAGAAGTACTTTGCCCAGTTGATGATAAAGGTGTATTAACAAATGAAGCACCTGGATTTGAAGGCTTATTCTATGATAAAGCTAACAAGCCAATTACAGAAAAATTAGAAGAAGTAGGCGCGTTACTGAAACTAACATTCATTACGCATTCATACCCACATGATTGGAGAACGAAAAAACCAATTATTTTCCGTGCGACAGCACAGTGGTTTGCATCTATTGAAGCGTTCCGTAAAGAATTATTAGAAGCTGTTGCGGAAACAAAATGGGTACCAGCATGGGGAGAAACTCGTCTTCATAACATGGTTCGTGACCGTGGTGACTGGTGTATTTCTCGTCAGCGTGCATGGGGTGTGCCAATTCCTGTATTCTATGCTGAGAATGGTGATCCAATTATTACAGATGAAACAATTAACCATGTAGCAGATTTATTCCGTGAACACGGTTCTAACGTATGGTTCGAGCGTGAAGCGAAAGATCTATTACCAGAAGGATTTACACATACAGGTAGCCCAAATGGTGAATTCCGTAAAGAAACAGACATCATGGATGTATGGTTCGACTCAGGTTCTTCTCACCAAGCGGTATTAGAAGAGCGCGATGACTTACAACGTCCAGCAGATTTATATTTAGAAGGATCTGACCAATATCGTGGTTGGTTTAACTCTTCATTATCAACAGCAGTTGCTGTAACAGGTAAAGCACCATATAAAGGCGTACTAAGCCATGGTTTCGTATTAGATGGTGAAGGACGTAAAATGAGTAAATCGATTGGAAACATCGTCGTACCGAAGAAAATTATGGATCAATTAGGCGGAGACATTCTACGCTTATGGGTATCTTCTGTTGACTATCAATCTGACGTACGTATTTCAGATGATATTTTAAAACAAGTAGCAGAAGTGTATCGTAAAATTCGTAACACATTCCGTTTCTTATTAGGGAACTTAGACGACTTTAAGCCAAGTGAAAATACAGTAGCAGTAGCTGAACTTCGTGAAGTAGATCGTTACATGTTAGTGAAATTAAATGACTTAATTACAAAAGTAAAAGAAGCATATGAGACATATGACTTTGCTGCTGTATATCATGCAATTCATAACTTCTGTACAATTGATTTAAGTTCATTCTACTTAGACTTTGCAAAAGACATTTTATACATTGAAGGTGCAAACCATGAAGATCGTCGTGCGATTCAAACTGTATTATATGATGTTCTTGTTGCATTGACGAAACTTGTAACACCAATCTTACCGCATACAGCTGATGAAGTATGGCCATACATTCCAGGTGTAACAGAAGAAAGTGTACAATTAACTAATATGCCAGAAGCTGCAGAAATAGATGGTGCGGAAGCATTAAAAACAAAATGGGATGCATTTATGACGCTGCGTGATGATGTATTAAAAGCGTTAGAAGTAGCTCGTAATGAGAAAGTAATCGGTAAGTCATTAAATGCAAGTATTACGCTATATCCGACTGTAGAAATGAAAGTTATGTTAGAGTCTATTAGCGAAGACTTAAAGCAATTATTCATCGTTTCTGAGTATAAACTTGGTGGCATGATGGAAGAAGCGCCAGCAGATGCGCCGAAGTATGAGCATACAGCGGTTGTTGTTACTCAAGCAACTGGTGAAACATGTGAACGTTGTTGGGTAGTTTCAGAAACAATTGGTAAAGATGCTGAACATGAAACATTATGTGAGCGTTGTGCAACAGTTGTTAAAGAAAACTATGTAAAATAATAACAAACTGACTGTGCGAAAGTGCAGTCAGTTTTTTTGTTGATGATATATTAAAATAACTTTCACGCTCTTTCCTATGAAGGAAAAATGTGTGTGAGGTAAGCATGGAAATTTCGGACACACTAATCGTACATTGCAGCTGGGAGGAATGTACACGTGAATGAAATATATATGGAAATCAAAGAAGAATTGCAATTGATGCGAAAAGAGCTACAAGAGAGGCTAGCTAAAGAGGTCATGCACAAATATGATACAGAGTTTAGCGAAGAGCTTGGATATGAAATTAAAGAAGAGATAAAGAAAAAACTCCTATTACATGATATAAAAGAGGACTTAAAAGATGTAGAACGTGCATTATTTAAAATGGAAATAGATATGTATGGTATTTGTGAAGAAACGGGGAGAGCAATTTCGGTAAAACAAATGAAGACGATGCCGACTGCCCGTACCATTCATGAATTCTTCTATGAAAAAGTAAATGTATGAATGCGCACAACGATATTATATTACCTTTTTTTAATTTATTTTATTCTTCTATAAAGGTTCATTGTGAAAAGGTTGCAGCTATGCTAAAATTTTGAGGTACACTGTCTTTGTGGGGGAAATGAAAATGATATATTATGTAATAGCGTTATTTGTCATTGCCATCGATCAAATATCGAAATGGCTAATTGTAAAGAACATGGAATTGGGTACGAGCATTCCGATTATCGATAATGTATTATACATAACATCACATCGAAATAGAGGAGCTGCCTGGGGGATTTTAGAAAATAAAATGTGGTTCTTCTACATTATTACAGTCGTTTTTGTAGCATTTATCGTAATTTATATGAAAAAATATGCGAAAACAGACAAACTTCTAGGGATTTCATTAGGTCTAATATTAGGCGGAGCAATTGGTAATTTCATTGATCGTGTATTTAGACAAGAAGTAGTGGATTTCATTCACGTGTATATTTTCTCGTACAACTATCCAGTATTCAATATAGCTGATTCAGCATTATGTATTGGTGTTGTATTAATTATTATTCAAACATTATTAGAAGGAAAGAAAACGAAGGAGTAATTGAATGAGTGAAGTAGTACAAGTAACAGTTGCAGAAGAACAAAAAAGTGAGCGAATTGATAAATTCGTTGCAGAAATAAACAGTGAATGGTCACGTTCACAAGTACAACAATGGATTAAAGATAATGTCGTTACAGTTAATGGAAAGTCGGTAAAAGTGAATTATAAAGTTAAAGAAAACGATGAAATTACAGTAACGATTCCTGATCCAGAAGAGTTAGATATCCAAGCAGAAGATATAAGCTTAGAAATTTATTATGAAGATGCAGATGTACTCGTTGTAAATAAGCCACGTGGTATGGTTGTACATCCAGCTCCAGGGCATACAAGCGGTACGCTTGTAAACGGACTTATGCACCATTGTACAGATCTGTCAGGTATTAACGGTGTAATGCGTCCTGGTATTGTGCATCGTATTGATAAAGATACATCGGGACTATTAATGGTTGCCAAAAATGATATAGCGCATGAGTCACTTGTAAATCAACTTGTAGCAAAAACAGTAACAAGACGTTACAAAGCGATTGTACACGGTGTGATTCCGCATGATAAAGGAACGATCGATGCGCCAATTGGTCGCGATAAGAAAGAACGTCAAAGCATGACAGTTGATGAAAATGGTAAGAATGCTGTTACGCACTTCCAAGTGCTAGAACGTTTTAAAGATTTTACACTTGTAGAATGTCGCTTAGAAACGGGACGTACGCACCAAATTCGTGTTCATATGAAATATATTGGCTATCCACTTGCAGGAGATCCGAAGTATGGTCCGAAGAAAACATTAGACATGAATGGACAAGCACTTCACGCAGGCATTTTAGGGTTTGACCATCCTCGTACTGGTGAATATATTCAGTTTGAGGCACCGATTCCAGAAGTGTTTGAAGACGCATTAAATATTTTACGGAAATAGTATTGACAAATCATAAGAAAACTGAGATACTGACAACAGTTAAATAATGATCCTTTAACACAGCCCCGTGAGGTTGAGAAGGTAACGGTTTGAAATACTTAGGGTATGTTGTACCCTTTTTTCAAAAGTCCTCTCGCACACGCTGAGAGGACTTTTTTTATACCATTACTCTCACGCAAGAAAAAAAGCTTGGAGGTGTAGAGCATGCAAGAGAAAGCTGTCGTTTTAGATGACCAAATGATTCGCCGCGCTTTAACACGAATTAGTCATGAAATCGTGGAACGAAATAAAGGTGTCGATAATTGTGTTCTTGTCGGAATTAAAACTCGTGGAATTTTTATTGCACAACGTTTGGCAGAACGAATTGGTCAAATTGAAGGAAAAGAAATGGAAGTTGGAGAGTTAGATATTACGTTATATCGTGATGACCTAACACTACAATCGAAAAATGAAGAACCACTTGTAAAAGGTTCTGATATCCCTGTAGATATTACGAAGAAAAAAGTTATCCTTGTGGATGATGTATTATATACAGGAAGAACAGTTCGAGCAGCAATGGATGCTCTTATGGATTTAGGTAGACCATCACAAATCCAACTGGCGGTTCTTGTTGATAGAGGTCATCGTGAACTACCAATTCGCGCTGATTATGTAGGAAAGAACATTCCAACATCAAGTGAAGAGCGTATCGAAGTTGATTTGCAAGAGACAGATCAACAAGATCGAGTAAGCATATACGATAAGTAAAGCCCTTTTAAATGTAGTCCTGTGAGGCTGCCAAAGGGTCTTGGCTTTCATATGTCAAATTTGGCATACGAAAGTGTAGGACTCTTTGTGCACAGGCACAGAGAGTTTTTTTATTGCAAAGATTTAAACTGAAGGAGGATGTAACAATGGAACAAAAGCCAGTGTTAGACGTTAATGAAGTACCGAAACCGGGAAAATGGTTATTTTTAAGTATACAACATTTGTTCGCGATGTTTGGATCAACAGTGCTTGTTCCATTTTTAACAGGATTGAATCCGTCAGTAGCATTAATATCAAGTGGATTAGGAACGCTAGCGTTTCTTCTTATAACAAAAGGTCAAGTACCTGCCTATCTAGGATCATCATTCGCCTTTATCGCACCGATTATAACAGCGAAAACAGCAGGTGGACCTGGAGCAGCAATGCTCGGAGGTTTGTTTGCAGGACTTGTGTACATCTTAATCTCACTCGGAATTAAGAAATCAGGATCAGAGTGGATTATGAAATTACTTCCGCCAATCGTAGTTGGTCCAGTCGTAATGGTAATCGGTCTAGCTTTAGCACATACAGCAGTTAATATGGCGATGAACGGTGCAGATGGTAAGTATAGCATGACACACTTTTCAGTAGCATTAGTAACATTAGCAATTACAATTATCTGCTCTATATTCGGAAGAGGATTTTTCAGTATAATACCAGTACTGCTTGGTATCGTCGGCGGGTATATCTTCGCTTACTTCCAAGGGCTAGTAGACTTAAAGCCGGTAGCTGAGGCAAAATGGTTTGTTGTACCAGATTTCACAGTACCGTTTGTAACATACACTCCGGAGTTTTCGTGGAAGATTGTACTCTTGATGGTACCAGTTGCACTAGTAACAATTTCAGAGCATATCGGACATCAAATTGTACTTGGAAATGTTATTAAAAGAGATTTAATTGAAAAACCAGGCTTACATCGCTCGATATTCGGTGATGGTATAGCAACATTAATCGCATCACTAATCGGTGGACCACCGAATACAACGTACGGTGAAAACATCGGTGTGCTAGCAATTACGAGAGCATACAGTGTATACTTATTCATCGGTTCAGCAGTGTTCGCAATCATGTTCGGATTTATCGGTAAGATTTCTGCACTGATTCATTCGATCCCAACACCGGTTATGGGCGGAGTATCAATCTTACTATTCGGTGTAATCGCATCAAGCGGATTACGCATGATGGTAGATGATAAAACAGACCTAAGTGACAAACGCAACTTAATGATTGCATCAGTAATACTAGTAATCGGTATTGGTGGAGCGGTACTTCATGTAGGAGAATCGTTCCAAGTAGAAGGAATGGCACTAGCAGCAATTGTAGGTGTACTGTTAAATCTACTACTACCGGAAACGAAACAAATAAAACAATCTAAGCAGATTGCTTCATAATAATAACCTTTTAATTCAGTCCTGTGAGACCGGAAAGGGTGGCTTCTTTCATGCACCCTAGTCTCACACGACTAGGGTATTTTTATGCAAAGGTTGTTATAAAAATACAAAAGTGGTAACATAAAAATCAGAAAGATGAGGGATGACGATGAGCCATTTGTTAACGATGAGTGAATTATCGGAAGTAGAAATTTCAGAAATCCTAAAAGACGCAGAAGATTTCGCGAATGGAAAAGAGAGCAAAACGACAGAGCAAATTTTTGTTGCGAACTTGTTCTTTGAGAATAGTACGAGAACGAGATTTAGCTTTGAAGTTGCTGAGAAGAGATTAGGACTTGATGTTTTAGACTTTTCAGCTGATGCATCTAGCGTACAAAAAGGAGAAACTTTATACGATACGATAAGAACACTAGAATCAATCGGAACAAAAGCAGTGGTCATCCGCCATGAACAAGATCGCTACTTCGATGAATTAAAAGATCAGGTGAATATCCCAATCTTAAACGCTGGAGATGGATGTGGAAACCACCCAACGCAGTGCCTACTCGACCTTCTTACAATTAAACAAGAGTTTGGAAGATTTGAAGGATTGAAGATTGCAATAGTAGGAGATGTTCGTCATAGCCGAGTAGCACGTTCTAATGCAGAAGCATTAACGAAACTAGGTGCAACAATTTACTTTGCAAGTCCAGAAGAGTGGAAAGATGAAGACAACACATTTGGAACATACAAACCATTAGATGAACTTGTTCCAGAAGTGGATGTAATGATGTTACTTCGTGTACAACATGAGCGTCATGATCATTATGAAACAGACATTATGAAAGAGTATCATGAGAAACACGGATTAACAGTGGAAAGAGAAAAGCGTATGAAAGAAGGAAGCATTATTATGCATCCAGCTCCTGTAAACCGTGATGTTGAAATTGCAAGTGAACTTGTTGAGTGTGAGCGTTCACGCATATTTAAACAAATGGAAAATGGAGTTTACGTAAGAATGGCTGTACTAAAACGCGCCTTACCAAATGTATTAGGAGGAATGAAACATGAATTACTTGTTTAAAAATGGTCGTTATATGAATGAAGAAGGAAAAATCGTAGCAACAGATCTTCTCGTACAAGACGGTAAAATCGCTAAGGTAGCAGAAAATATTACGGCAGATAATGCTGAAGTAATCGATGTGAACGGAAAGTTAATCGCACCTGGATTAGTAGATGTACACGTACATCTTCGTGAACCAGGTGGTGAACATAAAGAAACAATTGAAACAGGTACACTAGCAGCGGCAAAAGGTGGATTCACTACAATTTGTGCAATGCCAAATACACGCCCAGTACCAGATTGCAGAGAACATATGGAAGACTTGCAAAATCGTATTAAAGAAAAAGCGCATGTCAACGTACTACCATACGGAGCAATTACAGTACGCCAAGCGGGTTCTGAAATGACAGATTTCGAAACATTAAAAGAGCTTGGAGCATTTGCTTTCACTGATGACGGTGTAGGCGTACAAGATGCTAGCATGATGCTAGCTGCTATGAAGCGTGCAGCGAAATTAAATATGGCAGTAGTTGCGCACTGTGAAGAGAATACTCTTATTAATAAAGGTTGTGTACATGAAGGGAAGTTTTCTGAGAAACACGGATTAAACGGTATCCCATCAGTATGTGAATCTGTACATATTGCAAGGGATATACTGCTTGCTGAAGCGGCAGATTGTCACTATCACGTATGTCACGTAAGTACGAAAGGATCTGTACGTGTAATCCGTGATGCGAAACGCGCTGGAATTAAAGTAACAGCAGAAGTAACACCTCATCACCTAGTGTTATGTGAAGATGATATCCCATCAGCTGATCCTAACTTTAAAATGAACCCACCGCTTCGTGGAAAAGAAGATCACGCAGCACTAATTGAAGGTTTATTAGATGGAACAATCGATATGATCGCAACTGATCATGCACCGCATACAGCGGAAGAGAAAGCACAAGGAATTGAAAGAGCACCATTTGGAATTACTGGTTTTGAAACAGCATTCCCACTTCTATACACAAACCTTGTGAAAAAAGGAATTATTACATTAGAGCAGTTAATTCAATTCTTAACAGAAAAGCCAGCTGATACATTCGGCTTAGAAGCAGGTCGCCTGAAAGAAGGTAGAACAGCTGATATTACAATCATTGATTTAGAACAAGAAGAAGAGATTGACCCAACAACATTCTTATCTAAAGGAAAAAATACACCATTCGCAGGTTGGAAATGCCAAGGATGGCCGGTAATGACAATCGTTGGCGGTAAGATCGCATGGCAAAAGGAGAGTGCATTAGTATGAAAAGACAACTTATCTTAGAAGATGGAACAGTATTAATTGGAAAAGGTTTCGGAGGAGAAATCGAAAAGTCAGGTGAGGTTGTATTTACAACAGGAATGACTGGATATCAAGAAACATTATCTGATCCATCATATTGCGGTCAAATCGTAACATTCACGTACCCATTAATCGGAAACTACGGCATCAACCGTGACGATTTTGAATCGATTCACCCATCTGTAAATGGTTTAATCGTAAACGAAATTTGTGATCACCCATCAAACTTCCGTAATGAAATTTCGTTAAATGATTACTTAAAGGAAAGAAATATCCCAGGATTAGCAGGAATTGATACAAGAAAATTAACGAGAAAAATTCGTCAATACGGTACATTACGTGGACGTCTATGTAACATGGATGCAGATGTAGAATACATCGTTAGCCAATTGAAAGCAACGGTCTTTACAGATCATGTGAAACGCGTATCAACGAAAGATCCATACCCAAGTCCAGGCCGTGGACACCGAGTTGTACTTGTAGACTTCGGAATGAAACATGGTATTTTACGAGAATTAAATAAGCGTGATTGTGATGTAATTGTTGTACCTTACAATACAACAGCAGAAGAGATTTTACGTCTTAGCCCAGATGGAATTATGTTAAGTAACGGACCTGGGGATCCAAAAGATGTACCAGAAGCAATTGAAATGTTAAAAGACATTATCGGTAAAGTTCCTTTATTCGGAATTTGCCTAGGACATCAATTGTTTGCGCTAGCATCTGGTGCGAATACAAGTAAGTTAAAATTCGGTCACCGTGGTTTAAATCATCCAGTAAAAAATCTTGCAACTGGAAAAGTAGCAATTACATCTCAAAACCATGGTTACGCAGTAGAAGAAGAATCAGTTGGAAATACAGAACTTGAAATTACACACGTTGCTTTAAATGATGGAACAGTAGAAGGTCTTCGTCATACGAAATTCCCAGCATTTACAGTGCAATACCATCCAGAAGCTTCAGCAGGACCAGAAGATGCAAACGATTTATTCGAAGATTTCTTAGCAATGATTGAAAACTTCAAGAAAGAAGGGGAAGAGTTATGCCAAAACGCCTAGACATTAACACAATTTTAGTAATCGGATCAGGACCAATTGTAATTGGGCAAGCAGCAGAGTTTGACTACTCTGGTACACAAGCTTGTCAATCTCTTAGAGAAGAAGGTTACAAAGTAATCCTTGTTAACTCTAACCCAGCAACAATTATGACAGATACTGCAACAGCAGATAAAGTATATATAGAACCATTAACACTAGAATTCGTAAGCCGTATCATTCGTAAAGAACGTCCAGATGCAATCTTACCAACATTAGGTGGTCAAACAGGCTTAAATATGGCGGTTGAACTTGCGAAATCAGGCATACTTGAAGAATGCGGAGTTGAAATTTTAGGAACAAAATTATCAGCAATCGAGCAAGCTGAGGATCGCGATTTATTCCGTACATTAATGCAGGATTTAAATGAACCAATTCCATCTAGCACGATTATTCATACGCTAGAAGAAGCACATGAATTTGTAAAAGAAATTGGTTATCCAGTTATTGTTCGCCCAGCATTTACAATGGGAGGAACAGGTGGCGGAATCTGTAGTAATGAAGAAGAACTAATCGAAATCGTATCAGGTGGATTAAAACATAGTCCAGTAACACAATGTTTATTAGAAAAGAGCATTGCTGGTTGTAAGGAAATTGAATATGAAGTAATGCGTGATTCGAATGATAACGCGATTGTAGTATGTAACATGGAAAACATTGATCCAGTTGGGGTTCACACAGGTGATTCTATCGTAGTAGCACCGAGCCAAACATTAAGCGACCGTGAATATCAAATGTTACGAAACACTTCATTACGAATTATTCGCGCATTAGGAATTGAAGGTGGATGTAACGTTCAGCTTGCACTTGATCCACATAGCTTCCAATACTATGTAATCGAAGTAAACCCGCGTGTAAGTCGTTCATCTGCACTAGCATCTAAAGCAACGGGATATCCAATTGCGAAGCTAGCGGCAAAAATTGCAGTCGGTTTAACATTAGATGAAATTATAAATCCAGTAACACAAAAAACATATGCTTGTTTCGAACCAGCATTAGACTATGTTGTTTCAAAAATTCCGCGCTGGCCATTTGATAAGTTTGAATCAGCAAACAGAACACTGGGTACACAAATGAAGGCAACTGGTGAAGTTATGTCAATCGGACGTAACTTAGAGCAATCGTTATTAAAAGCGGTTCGTTCTTTAGAACTTGGCGTTTATCACTTAGAATTAGAGCATTTAAAAGAGCTTGATAAAGAGACAATGAAAAAACGCATTATAAAAGCTGATGATGAGCGACTGTTTATTGTAGCAGAAGCGATCCGTCAAGGTGTAACGAAAGAAGAAATCAACGAATGGTGTGAAATGGACTTCTTCTTCTTACAAAAAGTTGAAAACATCGTAAACATGGAACGCGAAGTAAAAGCGAATGTAGGAAATATGGAAGTGTTACAATCAGCGAAAGAAATGGGCTTCAGTGACCATTACATCGCCAATGCTTGGAACAAAACAGAGCGTGAAATTTACGATATGCGTAAAGAAAGCAATATAACTCCTGTTTATAAAATGGTAGATACTTGTGCGGCAGAGTTTGAATCTGCAACGCCATACTACTACAGCACATATGGTGACGAGAATGAATCGGTTAGAACTGATCGTAAGAGTGTAGTAGTTCTAGGATCTGGTCCAATCCGTATCGGTCAAGGTGTTGAGTTTGACTATGCAACAGTTCACTCTGTATGGGCAATTAAAGAAGCTGGATATGAGGCAATTATTGTTAATAACAATCCAGAAACAGTTTCAACAGACTTCAGTATTTCTGACAAATTATACTTTGAACCATTAACAATCGAAGATGTAATGCATATTATCGATTTAGAAAAACCAGAAGGTGTTATCGTCCAATTCGGTGGACAAACGGCAATTAACTTAGCTGCTAAATTAGAGGCTCACGGTGTGAAAATCTTAGGAACATCACTTGAAGATTTAGACCGTGCAGAAGATCGTGATAAGTTTGAAGCAGCTCTAACACAGCTTGGTATCCCGCAACCAGTTGGTAAAACAGCAACGACTGTAGAACAAGCGGTAGCAATCGCTGACAAAATTGGTTACCCAGTATTAGTAAGACCATCTTACGTACTAGGTGGACGCGCGATGGAAATCGTATATCGTCAAGAAGAACTGCTGCACTACATGAAAAATGCGGTTAAAGTTCACGCAGATCATCCAGTATTAATCGATCGTTACATGGTTGGTAAAGAAATTGAAGTAGATGCAATTTCAGACGGTGAGAATGTATTCATTCCAGGTATTATGGAACATATTGAACGCGCTGGAGTTCACTCTGGTGACTCAATCGGAGTATATCCACCACAAAGCTTATCTGCAAAACTGAAAGAACAAATTATTGAACATACAATTGCACTTGGAAAAGGTTTAAACATTGTTGGATTACTAAACATTCAGTTTGTAGTATTCAAAGATGAAGTGTATGTAATTGAAGTAAATCCACGTGCGAGCCGTACAGTACCATTCTTAAGTAAAATTACAGGTGTACCGATGGCGAATGTTGCAACGAAAGTTATTTTAGGTCAAGATCTTGTAGAACAAGGATATGGAACTGGTTATCACCCAGAAGAGAAAGAAGTGTATGTAAAAGCACCGGTATTCTCATTTGCGAAGCTACGTTCAGTTGATACAACATTAGGACCTGAAATGAAATCAACAGGGGAAGTAATGGGGAAAGACTTAACACTTGAAAAAGCATTATACAAAGGGTTAGTTGCTTCTGGAATTAACATTCCAACACACGGATCAGTAATCATTACTGTAGCGGATAAAGATAAAGAAGAAGCAATGGAAATTGCAAAACGTTTCCACGAAATCGGCTATAACTTATTAGCAACAGCTGGAACAGCACAATCGTTAGCAGAGCAAAATATTCCAGTACAAGTTGTAAACAAAATTGATTCTGAAGAATACAACTTACTAGATATTATCCGTCAAGGAAAAGCACAGTTTGTAATCAATACATTAACAAAAGGTAAACAACCAGCGCGTGATGGTTTCCGCATTCGCCGTGAATCAGTAGAAAATGGTGTGGCTTGCTTAACATCACTTGATACAACAAGAGCAATCTTACGAGTATTAGAATCTATGACATTCTCAGCTCATTCAATGAAAGAAATTACGCAAACAAAGCGTCACGAGGTGGTACATGCATGATGCAAAAGCAAAATATGATTGTCGTTAACCAAAAAGAAATCGCAAAAAACATTTACGAATTAGTGCTTCAAGGAAATTTAGTACAGCAAATGCACGAACCAGGGCAGTTTGTACACATTAAGGTAGCAGAGGGCATTGCGCCCCTTCTGCGCCGCCCGATTAGTATTTGTAATGTAGATCAAGAGAAGAACGAATTTACAATGCTATATCGTGCGGAAGGACAAGGGACAAAAACATTAGCAACTAGAAAACAAGGTGAAATGGTAGACGTTCTAGGACCATTAGGACACGGCTTTCCTGTAGAAGAAGCAGAAGCTGGACAAACAGCTTTATTAGTAGGCGGGGGAATTGGTGTACCACCACTTTATGAATTATCACAGCGCCTCGTTGCAAAAGGTGTACGTGTGATTCACATCTTAGGTTTTCAAACGAAAGATGTTGTTTTCTATGAAGAAAAATTTGCAGAACTTGGTGATACGTATGTTGCGACAGTAGACGGTACACACGGTACAAAAGGGTTTGTCACAGATGTAATTGATAATTACGGAATTGACTTTGACATTCTTTATTCATGTGGCCCGTTAGCGATGCTTCGTGCATTAGAAGGACGTTACAAAGAGAAAAAAGCCTATATTTCATTAGAAGAACGTATGGGCTGTGGTATTGGAGCTTGTTTCGCATGTGTATGCCACTTACAAGAAGATCCAAGTGGACATTCTTACAAGAAGGTGTGTAGCGACGGACCAGTATTTCCAATCGGGGAGGTTGTACTATGAACAGATTGCAAGTTGAATTACCAGGATTATCATTAAAAAATCCAATTATACCGGCATCTGGATGCTTCGGATTTGGTCGTGAATATGCACAGTTTTACGATTTAAGTGTACTAGGATCAATCATGATTAAAGCGACGACAGAACAACCACGTTATGGAAATCCGACGCCTCGTGTTGCTGAAACACCAGGCGGCATGTTAAATGCCATCGGACTTCAAAACCCAGGGCTAGAAAAAGTAATGAATTCCGAATTACCTTTTCTCGAGCAATTTGACCTTCCGATTATTGCGAACGTTGCAGGCTCACAAGCTGAGGATTACGTAGCGGTTGCAAAGGAAATTTCTAAAGCGCCTAATGTTCATGCACTAGAGTTAAACATTTCTTGTCCAAACGTAAAAACAGGTGGTATCGCCTTTGGTACAAATCCTGAAATTGCTGCTGATTTAACGAAGCGAGTAAAAGAGGTTTCTGAAGTACCTGTATATGTGAAATTGTCACCGAACGTGGCAAATATAGTGGAAATTGCGAAAGCGATTGAAAATGCGGGTGCAGACGGTTTAACGATGATTAATACATTGCTTGGTATGCGTCTAGATTTAAAAACAGCTAAACCAATTTTAGCAAACCGTACAGGCGGACTATCAGGACCTGCGATTAAGCCAGTAGCAATTCGTATGGTACATGAAGTAAGTCAAGCGGTTAACATTCCAATTATCGGAATGGGTGGTATTGAAACAGCTGAAGATGTAATTGAATTCTTCTACGCTGGCGCAAGCGCAGTTGCAGTAGGTACAGCGAACTTTATCGATCCGTTCGTATGTCCGACAATTATTGAAGAGTTACCAGCACTATTAGATGAACTAGGATTTGATCACATTTCGGAATGTCAAGGAAGGAGCTGGAAGCAAACATGTCACAGTCGTTAATCGTTGCACTAGATTTTCCAGGGAAACAAGAAGTAGAGCAATTTTTATACCACTTTGAAGGGGAAGAGTTATTTGTCAAAGTAGGTATGGAGTTATTCTACAAAGAAGGCCCTGCGATTATTACGTACTTAAAAGAAAAGGGACATAAGATCTTCCTAGATTTAAAACTTCATGATATTCCGAATACAGTAAAAAGTGCTATGCGTAGCCTAGCTAGTCTAGATGTTGATATGGTAAATGTTCATGCTGCTGGGGGAAGTAGCATGATGAAAGCTGCGATTGAGGGATTAGAGGAAGGTAAGCAAGAAGGAAAAGAGAGACCGATTTGTATTGCAGTTACACAACTAACAAGCACTTCGGAAGCTATGATGAAAAAAGAGATCGGCATTGAGAAAACGTTAGAAGAAGCGGTTGCTCATTATGCAAAATTAACGAAAGAAAGTGGACTTGATGGAGTTGTTTGTTCAACACTTGAAGTTCCAAAATTACGTGAAGTATGCGGAAATGAATTTGTAACAGTAACACCGGGGATTCGTCTTGCAAGCGATGATGTAAATGACCAGGTGCGAGTAGCAACACCGAAACGTGCGAGGGAACTTGGCTCAAGCTACATCGTAGTTGGACGTAGTATTACAAAAGCAGAAAATCCGCTTGAAGCGTATAAAACAGTAAAACAACAGTGGGAAGGTGTAACAGTATGAAAAAAGAAATCGCATCGCATTTATTAGAAATTGGAGCAGTATTTTTACAACCGAATGATCCATTCACTTGGTCTTCTGGTATGAAATCACCAATTTATTGTGATAATCGTTTAACTTTATCTTATCCAAAAGTACGTCAAGCAATTGCAGCTGGATTAGAAGAGTTAATTAAAGAGCACTTCCCAACTGTAGAAGTTATTGCAGGAACAGCAACTGCTGGTATTGCGCACGCTGCATGGGTAAGCGACCGTATGGATTTACCAATGTGCTACGTACGTAGTAAAGCAAAAGGTCACGGTAAAGGGAACCAAATCGAAGGAAAAGCTGAAAAAGGTCAAAAAGTAGTAGTAGTAGAAGACTTAATTTCAACTGGCGGTAGTGCAATTACTTGTGTAGAAGCACTTCGCGAAGCTGGCTGTGAAGTATTAGGAATCGTATCAATCTTCACATACGAGCTAGAAGCAGGAAAAGAAAAACTAGAATCAGCGAACGTAGCATCATACTCTTTAAGCGACTACAGTGCATTAACTGAAGTTGCAGCAGAAAAAGGTATGATCGGACAAGCTGAAACGAAAAAATTACAAGAGTGGCGTAAAAATCCAGCAAACGAAGCTTGGATCACAGCGTAACACGAAAAAAAAGACCGCGGGGGAACGCGGTCTTTTTTTTATATAATTGTTAAAAATTCACGTAAAGAACGTATGTGAGCACATCGTATTTTAGCAGTGAGTCGTTCCGGTTTAACTAAATACCATGCATTCCAGCTCTGGAAGAAATGTAAAATACCATTTCTCTCAGCGGAGTCATAATCAAGTAAAGAGTTCCATCGATATCAAAGAAAATCTCCCTACTAATAACTACCTATTGCTTTCTGCAATCTCATATCCTCTTACAAACAATAGAGTCATATAAGAAACGATAAACGAGAAGATGCTGTACATGCCAACCCAAAAGAAAAATTTAGGAGTAAAGGCGATAACACCTATTATTAAAAAACTAGCAAACGTTACAATCGGCATTACGTAATACGTTTTCGTCTTGCGTGTTCCAATAACAGAAATGATAAAGATAAGTAATGGACAAATTAATAAGACGAAAATCAATTCATTCATAGTTATGTCCCCTTTTCTAATGGAAGTAATCTGTTTCTCGTAAACGTTTTGAAGTAAATACTCTCTTAATATAATTTCGCTAATATATCCATAATCCCTTTTGGAGGTCAGTAATAAATGATGGATTTCACAATAAAAAACGTAAGCAAGAGAACACTTACTTACGTTATAAAATAAACATCGCAACGATCGTGGTGACAATTAAGCCAATCACAACAGGTAAAAAATTTCGGCGTGCAAGTTCAAATGGATCAACTTTACAAATGGCAGCGGCAGGAATAAGCGCCCAAGGAATTAATGTTCCGCCTCCCGTCCAGATTGCTGCGATTTGCCCGAGTGCTGTTAATGTAGCTGTTCCATGTCCAAGTGCTGTTCCAAAAAGGTTAGCAATCGAACCAGCAAGCGATATACCTGAAAATCCAGATCCATCTAATCCTGTTATAACACCAACGATAGTTAATGTTCCTGCCGATACATATTGGTTTAAAGGAACATTTTGAGATAAGGCGATGCCTAAGTCGTTAATGATTCCATGTGAACCTTTCGGTAAATAGTCTCCAATAATTTTTACAAAACCGCTATCCCCTAAATAAAAGAGTGCAGCAATTGGAATAACTGGACCAAAGATTTTAAATCCAAATTGGAGCCCTTCTATAAAATAATCGGTCGTTTTATTCAGCCCATTTCCTTTGTAGGCGATGAGGGAAATAATGATAATCATAATAACAGTCGTCCCGCCGATAAGTGCAGTTGCATCGCTTCCTTGTAGTTTAAATTGAATCATGCAAAGGATATCGATGGCATATACGATCGGAATACAGATAGCGAGCCATTTTTTTGTCCGAGAAGATAATGAAGTGAGCGTTTTAGAAGACTCAGTTGATGGAATAGATTCTTGTATAGATAAGCCTGTATGAAATTCTTTACGCAAGAAGAAAAATGCGACGGAAGTTGTTACAATCCCCATAACGATAACGAGGGGAACACTAGCAGAAACAACGCTGGAAACAGGAAGACCAGCAGCATCTGCAGTTAATTTCGGTGCACCTTGAATAACGAAGTCACCAGATAAGGCGATGCCGTGTCCGAATAAGTTCATAGCAATGGCAACTCCAATTGGCGGAAGACCGACGCGTACAGCGACGGGTAATAAAATAGCTCCCATTAAGGCGACAGCTGGAGAAGGCCAAAAGAAGAAAGAAATTGTCATCATTAAAAGTCCGATAATCCAGTAGGCGAGGGTAGGGGTACGAATCATTTTTGTAAATGGTGAAATCATCGTATCATTTATGCCAGTATGAACGAGTAAATTGCTCATTGATACGATAATGGAGATGATTAATATAGTTGGTAATAGCTCAGTAATGGCATAAATGAAACTTTGAAAAATACCGCTAATGGCAAGAGGGATAGAACTTGTAGCAGTTAATGCTAATAAAAAGATAAAAACGATACAAATAATCGTCGTATCTTTCCTGAGAATAAAAAAAGTAATAATAGTGAGTAAACAAAGAATATAGAGAGCATGTAATAGCGTTAATTCAACTCCCATAACATTCACATCCTTTAGGCATTCGTGTAGTTTATTGTATGAAAGCGGTGAAAGTATGTGAGTATAGGAAAAAGAAAAAAAGTGAAATTTCATGTACTGAAATGGTAAGAAGAGAAAATGGATGTTACAATACAATTAATCCTAAAAATGGAATTAAAGGAGGGCTTATGCACAAAAAAATTGGATTTTGGGGATTTATCATATCTTGTAGTCTATTAATCATTTTAAATCTGTTTACAAACAATGAATGGATAAGTATCATACCTGTTTTCGGGTTTGTTTTTGTACTGTTATATAACTGGGATGATATGAAACAATATAGCAAGAAAAGTATTGGAATTATGATAGGTGTCACTGTTGTTTGCTCATTTTTCGTAGGGTTCCTTTTAATAGAAGGGCAGAAACAAATGGAGAAAATGTCTATTTTTCAAGAATGGATGTCTTCAGCAAAAGGTCTCTATATTGTAATTGTAGTTGTTATTTTTCTAAGAATTGTTATAAGTATAGTAAGTTACATATTAAAGAAGAAGTAGAATGGGGGGGACGAATGAGAGAGAAGATAGGGTATTATGGTGTGCTCGTTTGTTTACTATTATCAGTTATTTCAGGGCAATTTCTTAAAAGTGAATGGGTACCAGTTATATTATGTATAGGAGTATTGATTTTTGCACCTATGTATCGCTGGAATGAATGGAAAGCATATAGCCGAAAAAAGAAAATTGTTTTCAGCATCGAGTTTGTCATTATAATTAGCACGATTCCATTTTTGTTATTGAAAGGAAATGAGATAATAGATGGAATTATAATGTTTCAAGGGTGGTTGTTTATTGCGAAATTGCTATACTTAATATGTATTTTAATATCGATAGCGGTAGTTGCTAAAAAAGTAAACGCAAAGTTATTCGTTAATGAATAAAAGAAAATGCCACCGAATAAGGTGGCATTTTCTCATTTTACTGAATGAGCTGTTTGCATCTTTTTAACTAAACGAATTTGTCCACGATGATTGATTTCATCTTCAAATACGTGAAACCACTTAAAATAGTTATTCGCTGGTTTGTCATACCAAAATTCTGTCGTTTTAAATAGCCATTCATCAGGTAACGATTGAAAAGTCTCGATCGTTTTGGAACGTACTTCTTGTAATGTGTTTATGTAAAATTCTATAGGGTTTTCTTTTATTTTCTCGCGTCCAAGAGATCCTAACTCAATAGCAGGTAACCACTGTTCTAATTCAGCCTCCGTTGGTTCACGGTCTTCAAAAGTATGAATCTGGTAGTAAAATTCAATAGCGGCCATATGGTACAAAAGCATGCCAATTGAATTTGCTTCCTCATCATATAAATAATCAAGTTCTTCCATTGTTAAAGCTTCCACTGCCTGCATTGTTGTATAGCGAGCGTAATTCATCATGGAAACAAGTTTGGAAAATTCAGGATGTAAACCATCTATTTTATCAATTACAAAATTCAATTTAAATGCCCCCTCTTTAAACGATGACTCCAGAGAAAGAATTCTATGTGCAGAGAAAAACTCCTTTTAAAAAGGTCATGATTTTAACAAGGAATCACAATTAGTTCCCGATTTGATTTTGTAATAACTTCATAGCCGTCTTTTGTGATGACAATATCATCTTCAATCCTACAACCGCCCCAGTTTGGTATATAAATGCCTGGTTCCACTGTAACAACCATACCTTCTTCTAAAGTGGCTTTACTTTCTTGGGATAGGCGAAGAGGTTCATGTATTTCTAACCCAAGACCATGACCAGTAGAGTGTCCAAAATATTGACCGTATCCATGTTCAGTGATGTAATCTCTCGTTATATCATCGATACTTTTCGCAGTTTCTCCAGGCTTAATTGCTTCAGTTCCACGTTTTAGGGCTTCTCGTACAACATTGTATATCTTTTTGAATTCTTCTGGTGGTTCGCCGATTGCTACAGTACGAGTTATATCGGAACAATATCCATCGTAAAGTGCACCGAAATCTAATGTAACGATGTCGCCTCGTTCGATTATTTTATTTGATGCAACTCCATGAGGAAGTGAAGAACGAACGCCAGAAGCTACAATGATTTGGAATGAAGAAGATGTAGCCCCTTTTTTTCGCATGAAAAATTCTAACTCATCTCGTACATCATTTTCACTTATTCCTGGTTTTAGAAACGTAAGGATGTGTCGAAAAGCTTTATCAGCAATATTAGCAGCGATTTTCATTGTTTCTATTTCAGGCGTGTCTTTAATAATACGAATATTTTCGATGATTTCGCACACTTGAACCATTTCCGCATGTACGTATTTTTGTAAGTTTTTATATTGTTGTAATGTCATGTTATTTTCTTCAATTCCGAGTTTTTGAATGTTTAATTTCGATATTTGATGTGCAACTTCTTTTTCTAAATTTCCTTTATGCATAATAATTTCAGCATCTTTTATTTGTGATTTCGCTTGATCTACATAGCGAAAATCAGTTATAAAAACAGCGTTATCCGCAGAGATTAAGACGACGCCAGCGCTACCTGTAAAGCCGGTTGCATATTGACGATTTTCTTTTTTTGTAATAAGTAATCCGTCAATTTCATAGTTTTGTAGTTGATTTTGGATTTTATTAATTTTCAAAGTCATGTTAATTCCCCCTATTCACAGTATTGAATAAAGCAAATAGCGTGCCAAAAAATATTTTTAGAGAAAAGATAACAGAAATTGCATATATTTTAGGTAGGGAATTTAGCCTGCCATTTGTGGGTGATGGGCTGCTCGTGAAATACAGATTATTTCAATTATCAGTGGGAGAATAAGAAAAATATTGACCGAAATGTCACTTTCTTCACAAGTTGTCAAAAAATTTATACAAATTCGAAAGAGCACTGTCAATTTTTTTGACAATATGGAAGAAAAGGAGAAAAGATTTTTTAGTATATATATTTTGAAAGTATGTCCTTTGTTTTATTCTGATATAACATAAAATTTAATATACAAATAAACAACTGTTATTGATATAATAGGTAATTGTTGGATTTCTCTCAGAGATAGGGAAACGTAACGAATATGAAGGAATAGGGATTGTGAGTATATGAAGAAATTAAGTAAAGTAATGTCATTTTGTTTGGCCGCTAGTATGCTTGTTATAACGGGGTGTGAAACAAGTGAACACAAAGTTCAAGTAAATGAAACGATTGAACAGCTTGATGAAGCGCCAGAAGTGACAGAAAAAGAAGCGAAAAAGATTGTAAGAAAGAGTGTAGATGGAATAGCAAATGCGTTTAGTGAGATGGAAAAAGAAAATGGATGGAGCCGAAATAATCCTGGGGATTTAGAGACAGCTAAAAAAGGAGTTAAGGGATTAGTTTCAGAAAAGTTTGTAGAGAATCAGCTTCCTGAATTGCTTGATAACTTTAATAGATCGAGAGAGACTGATATGTTACCCTTCCCAAATTATTTTCAAACTGAAATAAGATTTTCTTCTTCACAAGATAAAGAAAATTTAACGGTACATACATTAAGTTTAGAAGATGAAATAGGTCATGCGGCCCAAGATTGGGAATTTCATTTGGTGTATAAAGAAGGGGAATGGTTAATGGATAAATGGTCATTCGTTTTTCCTGAAGATTTAAAACTTACAAAAGAAGAAGCAAATAGAATTTTAAAAATGCCAGACGATAAGAATGTGTCATTTGTAAGTGAAGAAAATAGTGGCGATAAGAAATACATATTCAAAGATAGTAACGGATTAATTACTGTAAATGCGAAAACATCTCTTATTTCATACAATGTAGATAAAAATAGGTATGAAAAGGTAACGAAAGAAAGAAATATTCAAGAAACAGAACAAGTACAGAGAAAGGATTCGGGTGCGTATACAGGCTCAAAAGAAGAGAAACAATCGCAAAAAGAATCTTCTTCAAAGATAGATAGAGCAAATGTTTTAAGCGAATTAGCTGCTATAGATAAACAAGAAAAACATACAAATGCCATGTCCACAAACGATATAGTAAATGAAATAGAAGGAAATTATGAACTGTGGGATAATAAACTAAATGAAATTTACAGTACATTAAAAAGTACGATATCACCTGATGCGTTCCAGTCGTTAAAAACGAAACAAATTGCGTGGGTTAAAGAAAAAGAAAGTAAAGTTAAAGCAATTGGTACTGATACAAATAACGGAACGATGAGGCGTATAGAAGCTTCAGAAGAGAAATACAAGATGACAAAAGCAAGATGTTATGAATTAGTAAATGGGTATATGAACTAGTGTGAACGAATGTAAAAAATGCGTTGCTTATAAGCAACGCATTTTTTATTTACGCTTTTAATTTCATTACAGTATCAGCATCAGGTGTTACATATACGGTTTGCTGATTGTCGTACGTAACAAAACCAAGTTTTGCACCACTCGGTTTTTTGACATGGCGTATTTTGGTGAAATCTATAGGAACAGAACTAGAATCTTTTGCTTTACTAAAATAGGCAGCAATTTTAGCAGCTTCTAACAGAGTTTCTTCGGTAGGTTCAAGAGAACGAATGACAACATGAGACCCCGGGATATCTTTCGTATGTAACCAAATTTCATCACGACGGGCAAACTTCGTTGTTAAATAATCATTTTGTTTATTGTTTTTACCAACGAAAATCTCTGTACCATCACTTGCTAAATATTTATCTAATACTGGTTTGGTAGGCTTTTTCTTTGCGTTTTTCGTTTTACGATTGCGCATATAACCTTCTTCAGCTAATTCCTCACGAATTTCTTCAATATCTTTTGAAGAAGCAGCTTCCATTTGTTGAAGTAAGCTATCAAAATAAAGAATTTCTTCATTTGTTTTTTCGATTTGTTCTTCTACAACAACAACTGAATTTTTCGCTTTTTGGTACTTTTGGAAATAGCGTTGCGCATTGTCAGATGGTGTTTTTAAAGGATCTAATGTAATTTTTACAGTTCCGCCATTTTCGTCGTAATAGTTAACGACTTCAATATCTTTATCCCCTTTTTTCAAAGCGTACATGTTGGCTGTAAGTAGTTCTCCAAATAGTTGATATTTATCTGCTTTTCCGGCATCTTGTAATGTTTTTTCTAGTTTAATGAGTTTTTTCTCATTTTTATTTTTTTCGTTTTGCATAAAGCGCTCTAAATCATAAGCTTGTTGTTTTACTCGGTCGCGCTCTGCTTTTCCGAAAAAGAAACGGTCTAGCAATTCACTAACAGATGAGAATGTCTTGTCTTTTCCTTGTAAGTGTGCAAGAGGGAAAAGATAAAAGAATTCTTTCCCATTTGAAGTAGTCATTGTTGGTGAATATGTATGAGTTAGTAATGGTTTTTGTATGGAGAAAAATGCGTCCGCTAATGCTTTTTCATTTACCATACCCGCTTTTTTCACGACTTCTTTTGCGAATAACGGCGAAATTCCCGTAAAGGTGCCGACAAGCTGTTTATCCATGTTTCCAGATAGAAAGTCTAGCGGTCTAATAAATTCATCATTTGTTTCAATCTGAAGTGGATTAATTTTATGTTGTGCTGGTGGTGCAATATACTCCGCTCCAGCATATACAGTTCGATGTCGGTTTACCGCTAAAGAAACGTGTTTTAAGCTATCTAAAATATTGTTTGTTTTTGTGTCTACTAAAATGATGTTACTATGTCGTCCCATTATTTCAATTACTAATGTTTTTAGCGATTCGTCACCAATTTCATTTCTGCTACGAACTGTAATTTGAATAATACGCTCTAAATCAATTTGTTCAATTTTTTCAATGAACCCACCTTCTAAATGCTTACGAAGAAGCATACAAAACATTGGCGGAAGTGCAGGTGAATCGTAATTTTGATTTGTTAAGTGTAAACGTGCATATGTCGGATGAGCGGAAAGAATTAGTTTTTGATTTTTTCCGTTTGCTCGAATATGTAATAAAATCTCGTATTTTGAAGGTTGATATATTTTGGAAATTCTTCCTGTGTAAAGAGAATTTGCAATTTCATGTGTAATTGCTCTTGTAAATAATCCATCGAATGCCATAAATGAACACTCCTTTCTAACTAAAAGTTAATTATAGCATTTTTTTGGACGAGGCTGAATAAGCTTTCAATAGAGTATGTCTGGAATCAGGAGGTCGATAGCGGGATGAACTGGTATGGAATGCGCGCACACGAAGTGGAAGAAAGAACGAATACGAATGTGAAGGTTGGACTTACAGAGAAGGAAGCAGAAGGGCGAATAAAAAAATTTGGTACAAATGAATTAGATGAAGCCAAAAGGCCTTCTGCACTGATGGTATTTTTGGCGCAGTTTAAAGATTTTATGGTACTTGTTTTATTTGGTGCAACAATAGTTTCGGCTTTTTTAGGTGAATACATTGATTCTATTGCGATTGTTGCGATTGTTATTATCAATGGTATTCTTGGCTTTTTTCAAGAAAGAAAGGCTGAAAAGTCACTGGAAGCTTTAAAAGAGTTAGCCGCCCCGCAAGTTACTGTAATGCGGAATGGAAAGTGGGTAAAAGCACCGTCTAAAGCACTTGTTTTAGGTGATGTCATTAAATTTTCTAGTGGTGATCGTATTGGGGCGGATGTACGTCTTGTTGAGGCATCAAGTTTATATATCGAAGAATCAGCTTTGACAGGAGAGTCAGTACCGGTGCAGAAGAAGGTAGAAGCTCTGCAGGGGCAAGATGTTTCAATTGGTGATCAAAAAAATATGGCTTTTATGGGTACGATGATTACACGAGGAGCTGGAACAGGGGTCGTTGTAGCAACTGGTATGAATACAGCGATGGGCCAAATTGCAAATATGTTACAAAATGCAGAGCAAATGGAAACACCACTGCAAAGAAGATTAGAGCAACTCGGAAAAATATTAATTATTGTGGCTCTTATTTTGACAGCGCTTGTTGTATTAGCCGGTGTGTATCAAGGGAATGAAGTGTATCATATGTTTTTAGCAGGTGTGTCGCTAGCTGTTGCTGCTATTCCTGAAGGATTACCAGCAATCGTTACAGTAGCTTTATCGCTTGGTGTACAGCGTATGATTAAAAAGAGAGCAATTGTAAGGAAGTTACCAGCGGTAGAAACGTTAGGATGCGCTTCTGTTATATGCTCTGATAAAACAGGAACAATGACGCAAAACAAAATGATGGTAACACATATGTGGTCAGGTGGAGAATTATGGAAAGTGACAGGTCAAGGATATGAACCTAAGGGCTCTTTTTTGAAAGGTGAAAAAGAATTCGATCCAGCTAAAACAAAAGCACTGTATCAACTACTCACATTTGGTTCACTATGTAATAACGCAAATATTATTCAAAAGAAAAAGGCGTATGTATTAGATGGAGATCCAACTGAGGGAGCACTTGTAGCTGCAGCAATGAAAGCGGGGATAACGCGTGAGGCACTGAAAGGGAAATTTGAAATTATTCGTGAATTTCCATTCGATTCAACTCGAAAAATGATGAGTGTTATTGTGCGAGATCGAGAGGGGAAAAAGTTTCTTGTTACGAAGGGGGCACCAGATGTCCTCTTGCAAATGAGTCAAACGATTTTATGGGGGGATAAGCAGCAACCGTTAAGTGAATTGTATAGAAAAGAAGTACAGGCGGCTATTCATAGTTTAGGTAGTCAAGCACTTCGAACAAT
This sequence comes from Bacillus thuringiensis, assembly GCF_022095615.2. Lineage (NCBI taxonomy): Bacteria > Bacillati > Bacillota > Bacilli > Caryophanales > Bacillaceae > Bacillus > Bacillus thuringiensis. The sequence goes on along the minus strand of NZ_CP155559.1, from coordinate 3,667,790 downwards.
TGCAGTTGCATTTAAGCCATTAAAAGCAACAGATTCTATTGAACATGAAAGAGACGTTGAAAAAGATTTTATGTTGGTCGGGATACAGGGAATGATTGATCCGCCAAGACCAGAGGTAGAACAGGCTGTAAAAGAGTGCAGAGAAGCTGGTATTCGAACAGTGATGATTACAGGAGATCATAAAGTGACAGCAATGGCAATTGCGGAACAATTAGGGGTTTTACCACCTGGTGGACGTGTTGTTGAAGGAGTAGAACTCGCGAATATGGATGTAGAGGAACTAGAAAGTGTTGTAGAAGATACGTATGTATTTGCTCGAGTATCACCTGAACATAAATTGAAAATTGTTAAGGCGTTGCAAAATAAAGGGCATATAGTAGCGATGACAGGTGATGGAGTAAACGATGCTCCGGCTATAAAAACAGCGGATATTGGGATAGCGATGGGAATTACAGGAACAGATGTTGCGAAAGAAGCTTCTTCTCTTGTTTTGCTAGATGATAATTTTGCTACGATTAAATCAGCAATTAAAGAAGGTAGAAATATATACGAGAATATACGTAAGTTTATTCGTTATTTATTAGCATCGAACGTAGGAGAAATTTTAGTCATGTTATTTGCAATGCTACTTGCATTACCGCTGCCGATGGTTCCCATTCAAATTTTATGGGTGAACTTAGTAACTGACGGTTTACCAGCGATGGCATTAGGATTGGATAAGGCGGAAGGAGACGTGATGAAGAGAACGCCGCGTCATCCGAAAGAAGGGGTATTTGCTAGAGGGCTTGCATGGAAAATTATAAGCCGTGGTTTTCTAATTGGAGCAGTGACGTTAGTGGCGTTTATTATTGCATATAATCAACATCCAAATGAACTGAAATATGCACAAACTGTGGCGTTTGCGACGTTGGTGCTTGCGCAACTTATTCATGTATTTGATTGCCGAAGTGAACATTCAATCTTCCACCGTAATCCGTTTGGGAACGTGTATTTAGTAGGAGCGGTTATCATTTCTTTACTGTTAATGTTAGTGGTTATATATTACCCACCGCTACAACCGATCTTTAGTACAATGCCAATACAAGCGAGAGATTGGTTGTTAATTGGAGGTTTGTCATCAATTCCGACTTTCTTGTTAGTAGGTTCTTTATTAACAGGGAAAAAGGGGAAGAAGGAAAAGCCAGTATTATATAAGAAGGGATTAAACTTGAAATAGTCAATGATATGAAAATGTGATATAATTTACAGAAGGTAGTAGAGCCTTGTCTCTATTACCTTTTTCATTGAGTTATTTCATGGCTTGGATGTGATAAAAAATGATTTGTAGTATGACAGGATTTGGAAGATCGAAAGTAGAAAATGATACTTTTCAAATTACAGTAGAAATGAAATCGGTGAACCACCGTTTTCTAGAGATGAGTATTCGACTTCCGAAGCAAATGATGGTATTTGAAGACAAAATTCGTAAAATAATTGCACAGCAAGTTCGGCGTGGACGCATTGAAGTGTCTATTAGTATAACGGGTGAAGGGCTTGTTGAAAGAAAATTAAGTGTGAATTGGTCGCTTCTTGAGCAGTACCAATCGATTATGGAAGATATAAAAGGAAAATTTCAATTACAAGATTCTATTACACTTCAGCAATTAATGGCAATGCCAGAAGTAACAGCGATTGAAGAAGTAGAAAATGTAAATGAACAATTTGAGAACAGTTTATATGAGGCTGTTCGCCAAGCTGCTCATATGTTAAAAACGATGAGAGATGGCGAAGGAGAACGATTACATAAAGATATAGCGTATCGTTTACAAGAGATTCACAATTGTGTAAATGCAATTATCCCGCATGCACCGATTGTTACACAAAAATATCGTGAACGATTAGAAAATCGCTTGAAAGAATTACATAATCAAGAACTAGATGAACAAAGATTGTTAACAGAAGTCGCAATCTTTGCAGAGCGTTGTGATATTCACGAAGAGTTAGTTCGTTTGCAAAGTCATTTAGAGCAATTTCGTGAAACACTGCAGATTGAAGAGCCTGTTGGAAGGAAAATGGATTTCATCGTGCAAGAGATGCATAGAGAAATTAATACGATTGGTTCTAAGGCAAATGACTTAACAATTTCAAAATATGTTGTAGAAATGAAAAATAACCTTGAAAAAATTCGTGAACAAGTACAAAATATTGAGTAGCTTTCAAAAAATATATAAAGTTATACGTGGTGGAGAAATCGGATAGACTTACTAGGAGGCGCAAACTATGGCCATGCGGTTTTTAAATATTGGATACGGAAATATTGTATCTGCTCATCGAATTATTGCTATTGTAAGTCCGGAGTCAGCTCCTATTAAACGAACAGTACAGGAAGCACGCGAACATAATGCTTTACTTGATGCTACGTATGGGAGAAAAACAAGGGCGGTTATTGTTATGGATGATGGGCATGTTGTATTAAGTCCAATTCAACCAGAGACGATTGCACATCGTTTGAATAATAAAGAAGATTTAAGTGAGGAAGGGTAGGTTTTACATATTTATGAGAAGTAGAAGAGGATTGCTCATCGTTCTTTCAGGGCCTTCTGGGGTTGGAAAAGGAACGGTTCGTAAAGAGCTGTTTAGCCATGAGGATACACGTTTTCAGTACTCTATTTCAGTAACAACACGTAAGCCGCGTGAAGGTGAAGTAGATGGTGTGGATTATTTCTTTAAAGAAAGAGAAGAATTCGAGGAAATGATTCGTAATGAAAGATTACTTGAGTGGGCTGAGTTCGTAGGTAATTATTACGGAACACCGATTGACTATGTTGAAAAAACATTACAAGAAGGAAAAGATGTATTCTTAGAAATTGAAGTGCAAGGAGCAATTCAAGTTAAGAAGGCTTTTCCAGAAGGTGTATTTATTTTCTTAGCACCCCCAAGTTTATCTGAACTAAAGAGCCGTATTGTCGGACGTGGTACAGAGACTGAAGATGTTATTGAAAATCGTTTAACTGTAGCGAAAGAAGAAATCGAGATGATGGACGCTTACGACTATGTAGTAGAAAACGATCAAGTTGAATTAGCTTGTGATAGAATTAAAGCAATTGTGGTTGGCGAACATTGCCGCCGCGAAAGGGTAGCAAAATATTATAAAGAAATGACGGAGGGTCTATAATTATGTTAAATCCATCAATTGATTCATTATTAACAAAAATCGATTCTAAATATACACTTGTAACAGTAGCTGCAAAACGTGCGCGTGAAATGCAACTTGCTGATAACTGTGTTATCGAGCAACCTGTTTCTCATAAATGTGTAGGTAAATCACTAGAAGAAATCGATGCAGAAGTATTAAAATATGTACCAAGCGAAGACAAAATCATCGATTAAGACATTCTTTTCGACAAATTAAAACATAGACTTTATAATTTTCTATGTAACGGTAACAACCTATTTACAAGTAGGTTGTTATTTTTTTACGATAGGGAAGAAATATTGGTACTGACGAGCTGGGAATTCTGTTTCAGTATTATAAGTTTGAAAAAGAAAGAGGACGAGCCATATGCTAAAAGGGAAAAAGATACTTCTATGTGTAACAGGAGGCATTGCGGTCTTTAAAGCGGCTGCGTTAACTAGTAAATTGACACAAGCTGGTGCTATTGTAAAAGTAATGATGAGTGAGTCGGCAATGAAGTTTGTTACGCCTCTTACATTTCAAGCACTTTCTCGCCATGACGTATATACAGATACATTCGATGAGAAAGACTCAGCTGTTATTGCACATATCGATTTAGCAGATTGGGCAGATATAGTACTTGTTGCACCTGCTACTGCCAATTGTATTGGGAAGTTAGCTGGTGGTATTGCAGACGATATGATTACAACTACTTTGTTAGCTACTACAGCCCCAGTGTGGATTGTACCTGCTATGAATGTGCATATGTATGAAAACAAAATTGTACAAAAAAATATGATGACGTTAAAAACGTTAGGATATACATTTATTGAGCCTGGAGAAGGTTTTTTAGCGTGTGGTTATGTAGCGAAGGGAAGACTAGAAGAACCGGAAGCAATTATTGCACGGTTAGAAGAGGCTTTTTCAGAACAAAAACCATTGCAAGGAAAAAAAATATTAATAACTGCTGGCCCAACTCGTGAAAAGATTGATCCAGTGCGTTTTATGACCAATTTTTCTTCTGGGAAAATGGGATATGCAATTGCGGAAGTGGCAGCGAAATTAGGTGCTGATGTCATACTTGTTTCGGGACCGACAGCATTAAACCCGCCATTACATGTAAATACGGTACAAGTGGAATCTGCACAAGATATGTTAGAAGTAGTTCTGCAACAGTATCAAAACGTAGATGTTGTCATTAAAACAGCAGCAGTTGCAGATTATCGCCCGAAGTATGTTCATGATAATAAAATGAAAAAGAAAAATGGTGATGCTGTAATCGAACTCGAGAGAACAGTAGATATTTTAAAAACGTTAGGTGAGATGAAGGACAAACAGTTACTTATCGGTTTTGCGGCTGAAACGACAAACGTAGAGGAATACGCAACAAAAAAATTACGTGAGAAAAATGCGAATATGATTGTTGCGAACGATGTAAAGGCGCAAGGAGCTGGATTTGGTACAGATACGAACATTGTAACAATGTATAGAAAAGATGGAGAAGTTATAGAGTTGCCACTTTTAACGAAAAAAGAGGTTGCTCGTGAAATATTAAAGCAAATTGAAATGATGTTAGAAGATGATCGTCTATGAAATTTGCAAGTGTAATTGTTGATGTACCTGCACGTCAGACAGATCGACCATTTGATTATATTATCCCTAAAAAGTGGGAAGATATTGTCCAGACAGGCATGCGTGTAGTAGTTCCATTTGGCCCAAGGAAATTGCAAGGCTTTATTATTGGGATCAAAGATTCGGCTGAAGTAGAAAGTAAGAAATTAAAGACAATCCATGAAATATTAGATGTAACACCAGTTTTAAACGAGGAATTATTAAAACTTGGATATTGGCTTACAAGCGAAACGTTATGTTATATGATTTCAGCCTTTCAAGTCATGCTTCCAACGGCGATAAAAGCGACGTATAAAAAGCGTCTACAACTTCGTAAACAAGAAGAAGTAGCACCTGAACTACTGTTTTTATTTCAGGATAAAGAAGCGATAGATTGGGAAGTTATTGAGACGCAGCCACATCTATACCGCACGATTCAACAAGAAATTAAAAATGGTACGATTGAAGTTGTTTATCAGGTAAAAGATAAAGTGCAAAAGAAGAAACAAAGAGTCGTTCAACCGGAGTTGCCAGAAGATAAATTAGAATTAGCAGCATTTGAATTGAAAAGTAAAAAACAACAAGATGTACTCTATTATTTTGTGGAAAATTATAAAAGTGTGCCGTTGAAAGTGATAACAGAAGAGTTGCAAATAACAGATGCTCCAATTAAAGCACTTGTTAAAAAAAGGCTCATCTCAGAAAAGTATGTGGAAGTATATCGGAATCCATATGACGATGATGATTTTGAACAAACGAAACCATTCCCGCTTACGGAGGAACAAAAGCAAGTTATTACACCGATTTTATCATCAATTACAAATGAAACTTACAATCCATTTTTACTATATGGTGTTACGGGAAGCGGAAAAACAGAAGTATATTTACAATCTATAGCAGCGGTGCTCGCGAAAGGGAAAGAAGCTATTGTGCTTGTTCCTGAAATTGCGCTAACGCCTCAAATGGTAGATCGTTTTAAAGGTAGATTTGGCTCGCAAGTTGCGGTTCTTCATAGTGCGCTGTCTGTTGGAGAAAAATATGATGAATGGCGTAAGATTTTAAGAAAAGAAGTGAAGGTTGTAGTTGGTGCACGCTCAGCTGTATTTGCTCCTTTTGAAAATTTAGGGATTATTATTATTGATGAGGAGCATGAATCGAGCTATAAGCAAGAAGATAATCCGAGGTATCATGCAAGGGATGTAGCTGTGTGGAGGGGACAATATCATAAATGTCCTATCGTTCTTGGTAGTGCAACACCGACACTTGAATCGTTTGCAAGAGCGAAAAAAGGTGTGTATGAATTACTAACGATGGAAAAACGTATGAACGAACAAGCTTTACCAACAGTAGAGATTGTTGATATGCGTGAGGAACTTCGTGACGGGAATCGTTCCATGTTTTCGAAGGCATTGCATGAAAAAATAGCAGATCGATTAGAAAAGAAAGAACAGATGGTGCTCTTTTTAAATAGAAGAGGTCATTCTACATTTGTTATGTGCCGTGATTGCGGGTATGTTGTACAATGTCCGCATTGTGATATCTCGCTGACATATCATAAAATGAACCATCGTTTAAAATGTCATTATTGCAGTCACGAAGAGAATATGCCGACTGAGTGTCCTGCTTGTCAAAGTACATATATTCGTTTCTTTGGTACAGGTACACAAAAGGTAGAAGAAGAAATTACAAAACTATTTCCAGAGGCACGAGTCATTCGAATGGATGTAGATACGACAAGTCGCAAAGGAATGCATGAAAAATTATTAAAGGCATTCGGGGAAGAAAAAGCAGATATACTACTTGGAACACAAATGATTGCGAAAGGATTAGATTTTCCTAAAGTAACGCTTGTTGGGGTTTTAACTGCAGATACGATGCTTCACTTACCTGATTTTCGAGCGAGTGAAAAGACGTATCAGTTATTGACGCAAGTAAGTGGGCGAGCAGGCAGACATGAATTGCCAGGGGAAGTTATAATTCAAACGTATACGCCAGAACATTACAGTATAGAGTTAGCAAAGAACCAACATTATGATGTGTTTTTTGATCAAGAAATGCAAATGAGACGAACAAGACAATATCCACCTTATTACTATGTTGTACTTGTAACAGTATCTCATCCAGAATTATTAAAGGCAGTGCAAGTGACGGAAAAAATTGTCGGTCATTTACGGGCGCACTGCACGCAGCAAACGATGGTGTTAGGACCGGTTGCCTCAGCAATTCCAAGGATAAAAGATAGATATCGTTATCAATGCATGATAAAATACAAACGGGAACCAAACTTAAAGAACGTGCTCAAAATGGTAAATGAACATTATCAAGCAGAAATGCAAAAAGAGCTACAAATCTCAATTGATTTTAATCCAACAATGTTAATGTAGCGGAGGGAAATATGGCAGTTTTAGAAATAGTAAAGCATCCAAATGAAGTGTTAGAAACACCATGCGAAAGAGTAATTAACTTTGATAAAAAGTTAGTGAAATTGTTGAAAGATATGCATGAAACAATGTTAATTGCGGACGGAGTCGGTTTAGCTGCGCCTCAAGTAGGTGTAAGCTTGCAAGTAGCGGTAGTTGATATCGATGATGATACGGGGAAAATCGAGTTAATCAATCCATCGATACTAGAAAAACGTGGTGAACAAGTAGGTCCCGAAGGTTGTCTAAGCTTCCCGGGACTTTATGGTGAAGTGGAACGTGCGGATTATATTAAAGTACGTGCGCAAAATCGCCGAGGTAAAGTATTTTTACTAGAAGCAGAAGGATTTTTAGCACGTGCCATTCAACATGAAATCGATCATTTACACGGTGTGTTATTTACATCGAAAGTGACAAGGTATTATGAGGAAAACGAATTAGAATAGGTATTAAAAGGAGCGGTTTTTTAATGATAAAAGTAGTATTTATGGGAACACCGGACTTTTCAGTGCCGGTGCTTCGTCGTCTTATCGAAGATGGCTATGATGTAATAGGTGTGGTGACGCAGCCTGATCGTCCGGTAGGTAGAAAAAAAGTATTAACACCTACACCTGTTAAAGTTGAAGCAGAAAAACATGGTATTCCGGTGTTACAACCGTTAAGAATTCGTGAAAAAGAAGAATATGAACAAGTGTTGGCATTAGAGCCAGATTTAATTGTAACAGCTGCTTTCGGTCAGATTGTACCAAATGAAATTTTAGAAGCACCGAAGTATGGATGTATTAACGTCCACGCGTCTTTACTACCTGAACTTCGTGGTGGTGCACCAATCCATTATGCAATTATGGAAGGTAAAGAAAAAACGGGTATTACAATTATGTATATGGTAGAGAAGTTGGATGCTGGTGATATCTTAACGCAAGTAGAAGTGGAGATTGAAGAGCGTGAAACGACAGGCTCTTTATTCGATAAGTTAAGTGAAGCAGGGGCACACCTTCTATCTAAAACAGTACCTTTATTAATCCAAGGTAAGTTAGAACCAATTAAACAAAACGAAGAAGAAGTAACGTTTGCATATAATATAAAACGTGAGCAAGAGAAAATTGATTGGACAAAAACAGGTGAAGAAGTATACAATCACATTCGCGGATTGAATCCATGGCCAGTTGCTTATACGACTTTGGCAGGACAAGTTATTAAAGTATGGTGGGGAGAGAAGGTCTCTATTACAGAGAAAGCTGAACCAGGTACAATAGTAGCTCTTGAAGAAGATGGATTTGTTGTTGCAACAAGTAATGAGACAGGTGTTAAAATCACTGAATTGCAACCTTCTGGTAAAAAACGTATGAGTTGTTCGCAATTTTTACGCGGCACAAAACCTGAAATTGGAACGAAGTTAGGAGAAAATGCATGAGACAAAATGTTCGTGAGTTAGCTCTTGATGGCTTAATTCAAGTAGAAAAAAGTGGTGCATACAGTAACTTACTTTTAAATAATCTAATTGAAAAAAATGCAATTGATAGAAAAGATATTGGTTTGTTAACTGAAATTGTATATGGAACGATTCAACGTCGTGACACATTAGATTATTATTTACAGCCTTTTTTAAAAAAGAAGGTTGAGGCGTGGGTAAGAGTATTACTTCGCTTATCTTTATATCAAATGATTTATTTAGACCGAGTGCCCGAAAGAGCGGCTATTCATGAAGCAGTTGAGATTGCAAAGCGTCGCGGGCATAAAGGGATTGCTGGTATGGTAAACGGGGTATTACGTTCGATTCAGAGAGAAGGGGTACCTTCTTTAGATGAAATCAAGGATCCAGTAGAACGTTTGGCAATTGCAACAAGTCATCCAATGTGGCTTGTTCAAGACTGGGCTTCTGAATATGGTTTAGAGACAGCTGAGAAAATGTGTGAAGTGAATATGTTACCCCCAGTACCAACAGCGCGTGTAAATGTTGATAAAATAACAGTAGAAGAAGCAATTGAGTTGTTGGCTAGTGAAGGTATTGAAGCGAAGCGCGGCGATTTATCAGAGGATGCAATTCAAATTGAAAGAGGGAATGTAGCGCATACAGATGCGTTCAAAAAAGGTTTTCTTTCTATTCAAGATGAAAGTTCTATGCTTGTAGCGCGCGCTTTAGAACCGAATGAGGGAGATGTAGTTCTTGATAGTTGTGCTGCTCCAGGCGGAAAAACAACGCACATTGCAGAGCGATTAAAAGGAACAGGTCAAGTTATGTCTCTTGATTTACATGCACACAAAGTACGTTTAATTAAACAACAAGCAGAGCGACTTGGTCTAGAAAATGTTGAAACAAAAGCACTAGATGCTAGAAAAGTGCAAGAACACTTTGCAAATGAAACATTTGATAAAATATTAGTAGATGCACCATGTTCTGGATTTGGTGTGATTAGACGTAAACCTGATATAAAGTTGGGTAAAGATAAAGGCGATAGTGAAAGATTATCGACGATTCAACTTGCAATACTAGAAAAAATAGCACCATTGTTAAAACAAGGTGGTCGCCTTGTTTATAGTACGTGCACAATAGAAAAAATAGAAAATGAACAAGTAATAAAGCAATTTTTACAAGAGCATCCTGAATTTGAATGGGATACTACGATAAAAAATCGCATGCCAGAAAAGCTAAATCCGTATATTGATGAAGGTCAAGTACGAATTTTACCGCATTATTTTGCAACAGATGGCTTTTATATTGCTTGTTTAAGGAAGAAGGTGTAGCATCATGGAAACGACTGTGAGAAAACAAAAGAAAAATCTAGAAACGAAGAAACCATCAATTTATTCTTTACAACTTCATGAAATGCAAGATTGGTTAAAGGAACAAGGAGAACCAAAGTTCCGTGCAGGACAAATCTTTGATTGGCTATATAAAAAACGTGTAAAAAATTATGACGACATGTCGAATCTTTCTAAAGGATTACGCGATAAATTGTCGAATTCCTTTGATATTACTACTTTAAATACATTGGTAAAACAAACGTCTTCTGATGGAACAATTAAATTCTTATTCCAATTATACGATGGTTATTCTATTGAAACAGTGTTAATGCGCCATGAATATGGAAATTCTATTTGTGTAACAACACAGGTCGGATGCCGTATTGGTTGTACGTTCTGTGCATCTACACTTGGTGGGTTAAAACGAAACTTAGAGGCTGGAGAGATTGTAGCGCAAGTAGTAGAAGTGCAACGTGCACTTGATGAAACAGAAGAACGTGTAAGTTCGCTTGTTGTTATGGGAATTGGAGAGCCGTTTGATAATTACGACAACTTAATGTCATTCTTACGCATTATAAACCATGAAAAAGGAATTCATATTGGCGCAAGACATATGACAGTTTCAACAAGTGGAATTGTTCCAAAAATTTATAAGTTCGCTGAAGAAGATATGCAAATTAATTTTGCGATTTCATTGCATTCTGCCAATACAGAGTTACGTTCAAAATTAATGCCGATTAACCGTGCTTATAAGCTACCAGACTTAATGGAAGCTGTTAAATACTATGTAAATAAAACAGGGCGTCGTATTACGTTTGAATATGGCTTATTTGGAGGAGAAAATGACCAAGTTGAGCAAGCTGAAGAACTTGCTGCGCTTTTAAAAGGTGTAAAATGTCATGTAAACTTAATTCCGGTAAACTACGTACCTGAACGTGATTATGTACGTACGCCACGTGAACAAATTTTCTTATTTGAAAAAACGTTAAAAGATCGTGGAGTGAATGTAACAATTCGCCGTGAACAAGGTCATGATATTGATGCAGCCTGCGGTCAGTTACGTGCGAAGGAGCGTAAAGAAGAGACGAGGTGACGAGATGAAAGCCGTGTTTCTATCGGATAAAGGAAAAGTTCGTCAACATAATGAAGATAGTGCAGGAGTTTTTCACAATTTAGATGGAAATATTTTAGCGGTAGTAGCAGATGGAATGGGAGGTCATCGAGCTGGTGATGTAGCTAGCTCGATGACCATTCAATTATTCCATGATTATTGGAAGCAAACGCATAATATGAATGAACCAAAAAAAGTAGAAGAGTGGTTACATACGAGTGTTGGGATTATTAATGAGCGTATATATGAGTACTCTAAACAACATGTAGAATGTAATGGTATGGGAACAACACTTATAATAGCGATTTGTACGCCAAACTTTGTGACAATAGGTCATATAGGAGATAGTCGTTGTTATATGGTATCAGAGGGGGAAATCTCGCTTGTAACGGAAGATCACTCCCTTGTAAATGAACTTGTGAGACATGGTGAAATTTCAAAAGAAGACGCAGAATATCACCCGAAAAAGAATGTTTTGTTAAGGGCATTAGGAACAGAAGAAAAAGTCGGATTAGATGTGAAAACATTGGTGCTTGAGGAAGATGATCAGTTACTTCTTTGCTCTGATGGCTTATCTAACAAAGTTTCTATTGCTGATATGCAACAAATTTTACAGCTAAATGAACAGCTTGAAACTAAGGGACAACGTCTCATTCAATTGGCGAATGATCGTGGCGGGGAAGATAATATCACCCTTGTTCTTATTGATTATGCGGGTTCGACAAACGAAAGTAGGTGAAGTGCAACGTGCTGATTGGAAAACGCTTAAATGACCGTTATAAGCTACTGAAAATGATTGGTGGCGGTGGAATGGCCAATGTGTATTTAGCTCATGATGATATACTTGGCCGAGATGTAGCGGTAAAAATATTAAGACTCGACTATTCAAATAACGAAGAGTTTATTAAACGTTTCCATCGAGAAGCGCAGTCTGTTACAACGTTGTCGCATCCAAATATTGTGAATATGTATGATGTCGGAGAAGAAGATGGTATATATTATCTTGTAATGGAGTATGTACCAGGACAAACATTGAAGCAATACATAATTGAGCGAGGGATGTTACCTATAGGAGAAGCTCTTGATATTATGGAGCAGTTAACATCCGCCATGGCACACGCCCATCATTTTGAAATTGTGCACCGTGATATTAAACCGCACAATATTTTAATTCGAGCTGATGGAGTAATAAAAGTAACAGATTTTGGAATTGCGACAGCTACAAGTGCAACAACAATTACACATACAAATTCGGTACTCGGTTCGGTGCATTACTTATCACCAGAACAAGCACGTGGCGGGATAGCGAATAAACAATCAGATATTTATTCCCTAGGAATCGTTATGTTTGAGTTGTTAACAGGAAGACAACCGTTTTCTGGCGAATCTGCTGTTGCTATAGCTTTAAAACATTTACAAAGTGAAATTCCGTCTCCCAAAAGATGGAATGAAAATATTCCGCAAAGTGTCGAAAATATTATATTAAAGGCAACTGCGAAAGATCCGTTTCATCGATATCAATCTGCCAATGCGATGAAACGAGATATTGAAACTGCGTTATATCCAGAGAGGATAAATGAGCAGCCATTTTACATACCGGAAGATATGGAAGCGACAAAAGCGATTCCCATTATTCAACAAGAGCAATTATTCGGAAATGTAACTGATGAAACAATTGTTTTAAAAGGAAGTAAAGTGGATGAACAGACAAGAAAAGAAGAAACGGAATTAAATAAGAAGAAAAAACGAAGTAATAAATGGCTCAAAGTTTTAATTACGACATTTTTACTTTTAGCGATTGGAATAACGTTAGCGCTTACTGTTATTCCAGGGTTTTTTATTCCAAAAGATGTAAAAGTCCCTGATGTAGCTGGTATGAAATATACGACAGCAGTAAATACATTGGTTGAAAAGGGTTTTGAGGTTACGGAACCTAATATTGTATATACAGATGATGTTGAAACCGGTGATGTGATAAAAACAGAGCCAATGGCAGGAAGAGTCGTGAAGGAAAACTCTAAAATTACTATCTATCAATCAGGTGGAAAAAAGAAAAGTAAGATGAGTGATCTTACAGGAAAAGATTTTGAGAGTATAAGGGCTGAATTAGAAGAAAAATATAAACAAGTTACAATAAATTATATTGAAAATGATAGGCCAAAAGGTGAAATCGTAGAGCAAATTCCTACGCCGGATCAAATGGTAGTAGAGGCGGAACAAGAACTGAAAGTTTGGGTAAGTAAAGGTCCGTATCAAATTAGACCAGGTGATTTTTCAGGATGGACTGAAAATAGCGTAAATGGTTATTTGAATGAGAGAAAACTAACTCCAGATATAAAACGAGAGTATTCCGATACTGTTGATAAAGGACTTGTAATTTCGCAATCTCCAAAACCAGGAACGCCGTTAAAAGAAGGAGATAAAGTGACGATTGTTATCTCAGAGGGTCCTAAGCCGAAAGTAACGAAAACAGTGAAAGTGGATAATATTTCTATTCCGTATGAGCCTTCTATAATAGGTGAGAAAAAACCGCAAACAATTGAAATTTATAAAGAAGACATGCAACAAAAAATGGATAGACCAATTGAAACTAGAACAATTTCAGAGTCGGCAACTATTTCTTTAGAATTTGTAATTCAAGAAGGTACAAAAGGACATTATAAAATTGTACGAGATGGTGTAACCATTATCGACAAAGAAGTACCATACCCAACTCAATAATAATGACTTCTATTTTCTTTCTAGAGGGGATGGAATGTATTACTCTTGCCTGTTATGCTGTCTACATATAGTGGACTGTATAACAGGCAAAAATATATGATTCAAAAAGCTATAAAAGTGATACTGTGATAAATAATATATTAAATTTGATGGTAGATTAAATATATTAACTTGTATATATGACGGGTTTTGAAATAAGTATGTAAAGAATTTTAAATCATTCAATATTAATTACAGTTTCACTTTATACAAAATAAAGGAGAATTATATGCCAGAAGGTAAAATTGTAAAGGCTCTAAGTGGGTTTTATTATGTGCAGCATGAAGAAGGGATTACACAATGCCGCGGGCGTGGTGTGTTCAGAAAAAATAAAATTACACCACTAGTAGGAGACCAAGTTGTTTTTCAAGCAGATAATCCAAGTGAAGGATACGTGCTTGAAGTATTTGATCGGAAAAATGAACTTGTTAGGCCTCCTATTGCTAATGTGGATCAAGCAATTCTCGTTTTCTCTGCAGTAGAACCAGATTTTAATCCGGGACTGTTAGATCGATTTTTAGTGCTGATTGAATATCATAACATTAAGCCAATTATTTGCATTAGTAAGATGGATTTAGTGGATGAAAAAATGAGAGAGACTGTTGAATCTTATGCGAATGACTATCGTGAGATGGGATATGATGTATTATTTACTTCTATAAACACATCGGAAAGTATTGATATTTTAAAACCATTCTTAGAAGGTTGTGTTTCTGTTGTTGCAGGGCAATCTGGTGTTGGGAAATCTTCTATGCTTAACGTTTTACGCCCGGATTTAGAACTGAAAACGAATGATATTTCCTCGCATTTAGGACGCGGGAAACATACGACAAGACACGTGGAATTAATTGCGGTTGGAAGCGGACTAGTTGCAGATACACCTGGTTTTAGTTCACTTGATTTCATAGATATAGAGGTAGAAGATCTTACATATTGTTTTCCAGAGTTGAAAGAAGCGAGCCAATACTGTAAATTTAGAGGGTGTACACATCTTTCTGAACCGAAATGTGCCGTGAAGACTGCGGTTGAAGAAGGAAAAATTACAGAATATCGTTATAAGAATTACAAACAATTCGTAGAAGAAATTAGAGAGAGAAAGCCGAGGTATTAGTTATGATTAAAATTGCACCATCAATCTTATCAGCAGATTTTTCAAAATTAGGGGAAGAGATTAAAGATGTAGAAAAAGGCGGAGCGGATTACATTCACGTCGATGTAATGGATGGACATTTCGTACCAAATATTACGATTGGACCATTAATTGTAGAAGCTATCCGTCCGATCACATCGTTACCATTAGATGTACATTTAATGATTGAAAATCCTGATAACTATATCCCGACTTTCGCAAAAGCGGGAGCGGATATCATTACTGTTCATGTAGAGACGTGCCCTCATCTGCATCGTACAATTCAGTTAATTAAATCTCATGGCATTAAAGCGGGAGTTGTATTAAATCCGCATACGCCAGTTTCAACGATTGAGCATGTATTAGAAGATATAGATATGGTATTACTTATGACAGTAAACCCAGGATTTGGTGGACAGAAATTTATCCATTCTGTATTACCGAAAATTAAACAAGTTGCAGAGATGGTTAAAGAGCGTAATCTAGAAGTAGAAATTGAAGTTGATGGTGGTGTGAACGCTGAAACAGCAAGGCTTTGTGTTGAAGCAGGAGCAAATGTACTTGTAGCTGGATCAGCAGTATACAATCAAAAAGACCGCGGTGAAGCAATTCGTGTCATTCGTGGATAATGAATGAACGAGTCTTTATCCTAGTGAAACTTCTAGTGTAGTAAGTTTTCACTATTTATAAAGGGTAGAGAAAAAATATGTAAAAAGGCAATCTACCGAATGGCAGATTGCCTTTTTACAATAGAAGGGGAAGGAAACATGATTATTCATATTTTAGCGGGCGGACCTGCGGAATATTGTGCAGATTTTTCTCGATATGAAAATGAGAAAGTAGTGTGGGCGGCAGTTGATAGAGGTGTATATCGTTTATTAAAAGGAGGGATTACTCCAGCTGTTGCGTTTGGAGATTATGATTCAGTTACTGAAGAGGAATTAGTATGGATGGGTCAGCAAACAAATGACTTACATATTGTGCCTCGTGAAAAAGACCAAACAGATTTAGAAATTGCGATTAACTGGGCGTTAGAACAAAATCCGACATTGATTCGTATTTTTGGTGCTACTGGTGGAAGGCTGGATCACGGTTTAGCAAATATACAGATGCTTTTAAGAGGGCTAGAAGTAGGGATAGAAATGTGTATTGTAGACAATAAAAATGAAATAAGCGTGAAAAAAGTGGGTACACATATAATTGAAGACAATAAAAATTTCCCTTATGTATCTTTTGTGCCAGTTACTGAAATAGTGGAAGGGATTACATTACTTGGTTTTAAGTATCCTCTAACTAATAAAACAATAGAGTGGGGATCAACACTTTGTATTAGTAATGAACTCGTTGAGGAAAAAGGTACTTTTTCATTTACTTCTGGCATATTAATGGTGATAAGAAGCACTGATTAAAGAAACAATTTTGCTCCTTACATCATATAGTGAACAAGTGGAGTAATGGGGATTAGGAGGGAAACCATGAGATTTTATACAATTAAGTTACCTAAATTTCTTGGTGGAATTGTTCGTGCCATGTTAAATACCTTCAAAAAAGATTAAAAAAAGCACCTATTACCGGTGCTTTTTCTATTGTCATAGTAAAAAAAGAGCCTAGCGGCTCTTTTTTTTATTATTAAACACGTTCGATTTTGCCAGATTTTAATGCTCTAGCAGAAACGTAAACACGTTGAACTTTTCCGTCGATGCGTACGCGAACTTTTTGAAGGTTAGCGCCCCATTTACGTTTTGTAGCGTTCATTGCGTGAGAACGAGAGTTACCAGAACGAGCTTTTCTTCCAGTGATAGCACAAACACGAGCCATTTATATTTCCCTCCCTTGATACCTTACCATACGTAATTTTTCAATGTTAGTCTTTTTTGCGATGCTAAAAACACTACTATAATTTAACACAACTAAAAAGAGAATGCAACACCGTAGAAAAAAGAAATCAAGAAAAATTACTTGACACCATATGTCGATGATGAAAAGTTGAAATCAAGAAAAATTACTTGACATATTATAGTGGTACATGTTGTATAATAACAATGGACTATTTTGCTCATCATAAAAAATGTGATTTAAAACATAAAATATGAGAGTGAAAAGAAAGAACGATGGAATTTTCTTTAAAAAGATTATATGATAGTAACTAAAGTAGTCTAGCTCACTTTCACCATTTATGAAGGGGGAAAACGAGATGTCAATTGAAATTAAAACGAAGTATGGTCAAATTGATATTAGTACAGATGTAATTGCAACAATTGCTGGAGGTGCCGCAGTAGATTGCTACGGTATCGTAGGTATGGCATCAAAAAATCAGTTAAAAGATGGTTTAACAGATATTTTACGAAAAGAAAACTTCACTAGAGGTGTTATTGTTCGTAAAGATGAAGATGAAGTACATATTGATATGTATATTATTGTGAGCTATGGTACGAAAATTTCAGAAGTAGCACATAACGTGCAGACGAAAGTGAAATATACATTAGATCAAACTGTAGGACTAGCAGTAGATTCTGTAAACATCTACGTACAAGGAGTTAAAGTAATAAACTTGTAATGTGCATTAAGGAGGAAAATCTGTGTCAATTCAAAAAATTGATGGGAAACGTTTATCACAAATGATCATGCAAGGAGCGAATAATTTAACAAATAATGTTCAGCTTGTTGATGCATTAAACGTATTTCCGGTTCCAGATGGCGATACCGGTACAAACATGAACTTATCAATGACTTCAGGCGCACGTGAAGTGAAAGCAAATCCTTCACAGCACGCTGGTAAAGTCGGTGTAAGTTTAGCCAAAGGATTATTAATGGGAGCTCGTGGTAACTCTGGTGTTATTTTGTCTCAGTTGTTCCGTGGTTTCTCTAAATCCATTGAACAAAAAGAAGAATTAACAACAGTTGATTTTGCTGCAGCTTTAGATGCTGGGGTAGAAGCGGCTTACAAAGCGGTTATGAAACCGATTGAAGGAACGATTTTAACGGTTGCAAGAGAAACGGGTAAATATGCAGTGACAGTTGCGAAAAAACAGCGCGACTTTGTTTTGTTTATGGAAGACGTTGTGAAAGAAGCGAATGCATCGTTAAATCGTACGCCAGATTTATTACCTGTATTAAAACAAGTTGGCGTTGTAGATAGCGGTGGTAAAGGTCTTGTTGTTGTATATGAAGGATTTTTAGCTGACTTAAAAGGAGAAACGATTTCTTCTAATGTGCCTGCCCAACCATCTATGAATGACATGGTACGCGCAGAACATCACCGTAGTGTACAAAGCCAATTGAGTACAGAAGATATAAAGTATGGATATTGTACGGAATTCATGGTGAAATTAGAGCCTGAAAAAATGAAAGAACATAATTTCTCTGAACAAAAATTCCGTGAAGATATTAGTGTATACGGAGATTCACTACTTGTTGTATCAGACGATGAGGTTGTTAAGGTTCATATTCATGCGGAACACCCTGGAGATCCTATGAATTATGGACAACGCTACGGTAGTTTAATTAAGATTAAAGTAGAAAATATGCGTGAACAGCATACTGCTTTATTAGATGAGCCTACTACGATGCCTGAGCCGGCTAGCCAGTCTAAAGAGAAACAACCGTACGGTATCGTAACTGTAGCTATGGGATCTGGTATCAAAACTTTATTTGAGAGCATTGGCGCGACGAAAGTGATCGAAGGTGGCCAAACGATGAATCCAAGTACGGAGGATATTGTGAAGGCGATTGAAGAAGCGAACGCTGAAAAAATCATTATTTTACCGAACAACGGAAATATCGTGATGGCAGCAGAACAAGCAGCGTCAGTTGTTGATCAAGAAGTGATTGTAGTTCGTTCAAAAACAGTTCCTCAAGGTATGGCTGCAATGTTAGCATTTAATCCAGTTGGAACGTTAGAAGAGAATGAAGAAAACATGAAAGAAGCTTTATCTCATGTGAAAACCGGTCAAATTACGTATGCTGTACGTGATACGGAAATTGATGGTGTAGCAATTCAAAAAGATGATTTCATGTGTATTGCAGATGGGAAAATCGTATCAACAAATGCTGCAAAAGTAGGAGCTGCGAAGCAATTACTAGAAGCACTTATTGATGAAGATTCTGAAATTGTAACGATTCTACAAGGTGAAGATGCAACAGACGAAGAAGTAGCTGAGTTAGTTGAATTTGTAGAAGAGAATTTTGAAGATGCAGAAGTAGAAGTACATGCTGGAAACCAACCGGTGTATTCGTTCATCTTCTCTGTAGAATAAGAAAAAATTCGTTTTGAAAATAAATGGATTACTTACTTGCTAATGGATAAGAAGTAGTAATATGAAGTTCATTACTAGTTTTTATTCAAAAGGCTAGCATATTGAAGATAAAAAAGAGCCTTGCTGCTAATAGTGAGGCTCTTTTCTTTCGTGTTGCTTACGAGGGATTTGAGTAGTTTCTCTTAGAATGCCTATGATAGAATATATAGGGTGAAAGAGAGCGATTACAGATGTCAATAGTATGAATGAATCAAAGAAAATAATGTGACGGAGCGTGAGAATCTTGAATGAAGTTGTACAAGTTCCTGTTACCGATGTAAAGGGAATCGGAGGAGAAACATCTGAATTACTACACGAGATGGGAATTTATACAGTTTCTCATCTATTAGAACATTTTCCGTACCGTTATGAAGATTATGCGATGAAAGATCTTGCTGAAGTAAAGCATGATGAACGGGTAACAGTTGAGGGGAAAGTTCATAGTGCTCCTTTACTGCAATATTATGGGAAAAAGAAGTCGCGTCTTACGGTTCGTGTCCTCGTCGGTCGTTATTTAATTACAGCTGTATGTTTTAATAGGCCGTACTATAAGCAAAAGTTAAATTTAGATGAAACGGTAACGATTACTGGTAAATGGGATCAGCATCGTCAAACGATTGCGGTATCAGAGCTTCATTTTGGACCGGTTGTACGTCAACAAGAAGTAGAGCCTGTATACTCAGTGAAAGGAAAACTTACAGTAAAACAGATGCGTCGTTTTATTGCCCAAGCGTTAAAGGAGTATGGAGACTCTATAGTTGAAGTGTTGCCTGATGGATTGCTAAGTCGATATAAATTATTGCCGCGTTATGAAGCGCTTCGGGCGTTGCATTTTCCAGTAGGACAGGAAGATTTAAAACAAGCACGTCGCCGTTTTGTATATGAGGAGTTTTTCTTATTTCAGCTGAAAATGCAAACATTACGGAAAATGGAGAGGGAAAATTCGAAAGGGACAAAAAAAGAAATTCCTTCAGCAGAATTGCAAGAGTTTATCGATGCGCTTCCGTTTCCCTTAACTGGTGCACAGCGCCGGGTTGTAGATGAAATTATGAAAGATATGACATCTCCTTATCGGATGAATCGTCTGTTGCAAGGTGATGTAGGTTCTGGGAAAACAGTTGTTGCAGCAATTGGCCTTTATGCAGCGAAATTAGCACATTATCAAGGTGCTTTAATGGTTCCTACAGAAATTTTAGCAGAGCAACATTATCAATCGCTCGCAGAGACATTCTCGCACTTTGGTATGAAGGTCGAATTGTTAACAAGTTCTGTTAAAGGTGTAAGGCGTCGAGAGATTTTGGCGAAATTAGAACAAGGAGAAATAGATATCCTTGTTGGAACACATGCTTTAATTCAAGATGAAGTTATTTTTCATAGGTTAGGTCTCGTTATTACTGATGAACAACATCGATTTGGTGTAGCGCAGCGACGAGTTTTAAGGGAGAAAGGTGAAAGTCCAGATGTTTTATTTATGACGGCGACACCAATACCGCGTACGTTAGCAATTACTGCATTTGGAGAGATGGATGTTTCTATAATCGATGAGATGCCAGCTGGTAGAAAGGTAATTGAAACATACTGGGCAAAACATGATATGTTAGATCGAGTTCTCGGTTTTGTGGAGAAGGAGATAAAAAAAGGAAGACAAGCATATGTTATTTGTCCCCTTATTGAAGAATCTGAGAAACTTGATGTACAAAATGCGATCGACTTACATAGTATGCTGACTCATCATTATCAAGGGAAATGCCAAGTCGGATTAATGCATGGAAGACTATCATCTCAAGAAAAAGAAGAGATAATGGGGCAATTTAGTGAAAATAAAGTACAAATTCTCGTGTCAACAACAGTTGTTGAGGTAGGTGTAAACGTACCGAATGCGACTGTAATGGTTATTTATGATGCAGAGCGTTTCGGTTTATCGCAGCTCCATCAGCTCAGGGGGCGTGTTGGGCGTGGTAGTGAACAATCATATTGTTTATTAATTGCGGATCCAAAATCGGAAACGGGAAAAGAGCGTATGCGTATTATGACCGAAACGAATGATGGATTTGTATTGTCAGAAAAAGATTTAGAGTTAAGAGGTCCTGGAGATTTCTTTGGAAGTAAGCAAAGTGGTTTGCCAGAATTCAAGGTTGCTGATATGGTACATGATTATCGAGCGTTAGAAACAGCTAGACAAGATGCGGCGTTACTAGTAGATTCAGAAGCGTTTTGGCATAATGATCAGTATGCTTCGCTGCGTACTTATCTTGACGGGACAGGTGTGTTCCAAGGAGAGAAGCTCGATTAAAGGGAGGCAACGAAAGTTTTTGTTGCATTCTACTTTTAATGATTATATACTACTGTTAGTACCTAGTCATAAAAATGGATGGTGCGGTATGAAAAAAAGAAGAAGTAAAAAAGAAAGACAAGAATTATTACAACAAACAATAGAAACGAATCCTTTTATTACGGATGAAGATTTAGCAGAAAAATTTCAAGTGAGTATACAAACTGTACGTCTTGATCGTATGGAATTATCTATTCCTGAATTAAGAGAAAGAATTAAACATGTAGCTACAAAGCAACATGAAGAAGATGTGAAATCTTTACCGTTAGAAGAGGTTGTCGGAGAAATTATCGATATAGAATTAGATAGACATGCGATTTCTATCTTTGAAGTAAAGGTAGAACACGTATTTAAAAGAAATCAGATTGCCCGTGGGCATCATTTGTTTGCGCAAGCAAACTCACTAGCTGTTGCGGTTATTGATGAAGAATTAGCTTTAACTGCAAAGTCTACCATTCGATACATTCGTCCTGTAAAATTAGGAGAGCGTGTTGTTGCAAAAGCGCGCGTTGAAGATGTAGAGAATGATAAAGGACGGACCGTTGTCAAAGTGCGTAGCTTTGTTGGAGAAGAACTTGTTTTTACAGGCACTTTTGAAATGTATCGATCTAGTAATTATAGTGAGGAAGGTAACAACTTATGAAAATCGCAATAGATGCAATGGGCGGCGATCATGCTCCAAAGGCTGTCGTATTAGGAGCAATGAAAGCTATTAAGGAATATACTGATTTACATATTACGTTAGTAGGTAAAGAAGAGGAAATTCGTCAATACTTAACGAGTGAAGAACGAATTACTATACTTCATACAGATGAAAAAATCGAATCGACAGATGAACCAGTAAGAGCGGTTCGTCGAAAAAAACAAGCTTCAATGGTACTAGCAGCGCAGCAAGTGAAAGACGGCGTAGCTAATGCTTGTATATCAGCTGGTAGTACAGGAGCTTTAATGGCGGCTGGATTGTTTGTTGTAGGTCGTATGGAAGGGATTGAGCGACCAGCATTATCCCCTACAATGCCAACTGTTGATGGAGAAGGTTTTGTTATGTTAGATGTTGGAGCGAACGTTGATGCAAAACCAATTCATTTATATCAATATGCAGTAATGGGATCTGTATACGCTGAGAAAGTAAGAGGAATTAAAAATCCTCGCGTTGGCCTTTTAAACGTTGGAACAGAGGATGGCAAAGGGAACGAGCTTTCAAAACAAGTCTTTGCAATGCTTAAGGATGCCCCAATTAATTTCGTTGGGAACGTTGAATCAAGAGATTTATTGCAAGGTGTAGCAGATGTTGTTGTATGTGATGGTTTTACAGGGAATGTAGCACTGAAATCATTAGAAGGAACAGCACTTGCATTATTCTCTATGTTAAAAGAGCAATTGATGAGTTCGTTTACGAGCAAATTAGCAGCAGCGGTATTAAAGCCAAAACTTATGGTATTAAAAGATAAAATGGATTATTCGGAGTATGGAGGAGCGGCATTATTTGGATTGAAAGCTCCTGTCATTAAGGCTCACGGTTCTTCCAATGACCAATCAATATTTAGTGCGATTCGTCAAACGAGAGAAATGGTAGCGAAAGAAGTTATCCCTACTATTTCAAGCGTAATGGAGAAAGAGCCACTCCAATAAGAGGAGGATTTGAAATGGGAAAACTAGCATTTCTTTTTCCGGGCCAAGGTTCACAGGCAGTTGGAATGGGTAAACAGTTAGCGGAGAATAATAAAGAGGTTGCAAATGTGTTTGCAAAAGCAGATGAGGTGTTGCAAGATTCACTTTCAGAAGTGATTTTTGAAGGGCCGCAGGAAAAGCTGACGTTAACGACAAATGCGCAGCCTGCCTTATTAACAACGAGTTTTGCTATTTTGACAGCTTTGAAAGAGTATGATATTACACCAGACTTTGTTGCAGGACATAGTTTAGGTGAATATAGCGCTCTTGTAGCAGCGGGTGCAATAACTTTTGAAGACGCTGTATATGCTGTAAGGAAACGTGGGGAATACATGGAAGAAGCTGTTCCTGGCGGAGAAGGTGCAATGGCGGCTATTTTAGGTGCTGATCCACATGTGCTGAAACAAGTTACAGAAGAAGTAACAAGTGAAGGATATGCAGTACAAATCGCTAATATGAATAGTACGAAGCAAATTGTGATTTCTGGAACAAAGCAAGGAGTCGAGATTGCTTCTCAAAGAGCGAAAGAAAATGGTGCAAAGAGAGCAATTCCGCTTAAGGTAAGTGGACCGTTCCACTCTTCGCTTATGAAGCCAGCAGCGGAGAAGTTCCAAAGTGTCTTAAATGAAATTACAATTCAAGATACAAATATTCCTGTTATCGCGAATGTAACAGCAGACGTTATTACAAGTGGTGCACATATTCAAGAAAAGCTAATTGAACAGCTCTATTCGCCTGTCTTATGGTACCCATCCATTGAAAACATGGTGAATCAAGGGGTAGATACATTTATTGAGATTGGACCTGGGAAAGTACTTGCTGGACTTATGAAGTCAATTGATTCATCAGTGAAAGCATATGCGATATACGATGAAGAGACCTTAAAAGATACCATTTCGAATTTGAGAGGAGAAAACTGATGTTAAAAGGGAAAGTAGCATTAGTAACTGGCGCTTCGCGTGGAATTGGTCGTGCGATTGCGATTGATTTAGCGAAACAAGGGGCAAATGTTGTAGTAAATTATGCTGGTAATGAGCAAAAGGCAAATGAAGTAGTTGATGAAATAAAGAAATTAGGTTCGGATGCAATTGCAGTAAGAGCAGATGTTGCAAATGCTGAAGATGTGACAAATATGGTGAAACAAACTGTAGATACATTTGGACAAGTTGATATTCTTGTAAATAATGCGGGTGTAACAAAAGATAATTTATTAATGCGTATGAAAGAAGAAGAATGGGATACAGTTATTAATACAAACCTAAAAGGTGTATTTTTATGTACGAAGGCAGTATCTCGATATATGATGCGTCAACGTCATGGACGTATTATTAATATCGCTTCTGTTGTTGGAGTAACAGGTAATCCAGGACAAGCAAACTATGTAGCTGCTAAAGCGGGTGTAATTGGATTAACAAAAACATCAGCAAAAGAGTTAGCGAGCCGTAATATTACTGTAAATGCAATTGCTCCTGGGTTTATTGCGACAGATATGACAGATGTATTAGATGAAAATATAAAAGCTGAAATGTTAAAATTAATTCCTGTAGCTCAGTTTGGTGAAGCGGAGGATATCGCAAATGCTGTAACGTTTTTTGCTTCTGATCAAAGCAAATATGTTACAGGTCAAACGTTAAATGTTGATGGCGGTATGGTAATGTAATAAAAGAATTGATTTCGGCTAGTTTTTTTGGTCAATATTTAATATAATATTTGAGGGGAGGTGAATGGAATGGCAGATGTTTTAGAGCGTGTAACAAAAATCATCGTTGATCGTTTAGGTGTAGAAGAAACTGAAGTAGTACCAGCTGCGAGCTTTAAAGAAGATTTAGGCGCAGACTCCCTAGATGTAGTAGAACTTGTAATGCAATTGGAAGATGAATTCGAAATGGAAATTTCTGATGAAGATGCTGAAAAGATTGCTACTGTTGGCGATGCTGTGACTTACATAGAGAGTCATCTATAATGCTTAAGTGAAGTCCCGTTTTTTAGCGGGGCTTCTCGGCTTATATCTGGAGGGACTTATGCCGTACCGAAAACATAGAGAAAAAAAATACGAAACAAAATATCGTGAAGCGTTTAAAGTATTTCAAGAAGAGATAGGTATTACGTTTTCAGATGAAAAATTATTGATTCAAGCATTTACGCATTCATCGTATGTGAATGAGCATCGAAAAAAACCGCATGAGGACAATGAGCGTCTTGAATTTCTTGGTGATGCTGTATTGGAACTCACTGTATCACAGTATCTGTTTCAAAAATATCCGACAATGAGCGAAGGAGAGTTAACAAAACTACGTGCAGCTATTGTATGTGAACCATCTCTTGTTCGTTTTGCAAACGAATTGTCATTTGGTAGCCTTGTTTTATTAGGGAAAGGTGAGGAAATGACGGGTGGACGTGAACGACCAGCTTTATTAGCGGATGTCTTTGAAGCGTTTATTGGTGCCCTTTATCTTGATCAAGGGCTTGAAACAGTTTGGGGATTCTTAAAAGAAGTTGTATATCCGAAAATTAATGAAGGTGCTTTTTCTCATGTGATGGATTATAAGAGTCAATTACAAGAGTTGATTCAGCGTGATGGTAGTGGCAATATTGAGTATCAAATTTTGCAAGAAAAAGGACCGGCTCATAACCGAGAATTTGTGTCACGTGTAACTTTAAATAATGAGGCATTAGGTCTTGGAAGTGGCAAGTCGAAAAAAGAAGCAGAGCAACAAGCTGCTGCAGAAGCATTGAAAAAATTAAAAGAACAACTATAAGGAATCCCCCTTTGAATGAGGGGGATTCCTTATGCATAGAATGAAACTTTCTTTTTATTTGTGAATAAAAGGAAGGGAAATCCGTATAATAGCTTGTTTTTGTATAGACAACAGTTATAACAACGGAGAATAGGAGGAAGGCCTTTCGTGTTTTTAAAAAGATTAGAAATAGCAGGGTTTAAGTCTTTTGCTGAGCGTGTATCTGTTGATTTTGTCCCAGGTGTAACTTCTGTAGTAGGACCTAACGGAAGTGGGAAAAGTAATATTACTGATGCGATTCGCTGGGTACTTGGTGAACAATCTGCAAAATCATTACGTGGTGCAAAGATGGAGGATATTATTTTTGCAGGCAGTGATACGAGAAGAGCAGTTAATGTTGCTGAAGTAACATTAACTTTAAATAATGAAGATCAACGTTTACCGATTGAATATAATGAGGTGTGTGTAACTCGTCGTGTATCTCGTTCTGGTGATAGTGATTTCTATATTAATAAACAATCATGTAGATTGAAAGATATTATCGATTTATTTATGGACTCTGGTATGGGGAGAGAAGCTTTTTCAATTATTAGCCAGGGGAAAGTCGAAGAGATTTTAAGTAGTAAATCAGAAGAACGTCGTGGTGTATTTGAAGAAGCGGCGGGAGTGCTGAAATACAAACTTCGTAAAAAGAAAGCTGAAGTGAAATTAGCAGAAACACAAGAAAACTTAAATCGTGTACAAGATATCATTCACGAATTAAGTAGTCAAGTAGAACCTTTAGAAAGACAAGCCTCTATTGCGAAAGATTATCTCGAGAAAAAAGAAGAATTAGAGAAAGTAGAAGCGGCGCTTATTGTACATGAAATTGAAGAATTACATGAGAAATGGGAAGCGCTTCGAAATCAGTTTGGGCATAATAAAAACGAAGAAGCTAAAATGTCAACGCATTTACAAAAAGGTGAAGAAGAGCTTGAGGAATTACGAGGGCAATTACAAGCAGTAGATGAGTCTGTAGATTCCTTACAAGAAGTACTTCTTCTTTCTAGTAAAGAGCTAGAAAAGTTAGAAGGACAGCGTGAGTTATTAAAAGAGAGAAAACAAAATGCAACGACGCATTGTGCACAACTCGAACAGTTAATTGTTGAATTAACAGAGAAAGCTACAAGTTATGATGAGGAAATTGAATCCAGTACAGAAGTGTTGATGCAATTTGTAAATCAAGTAAAAGAGTTGGAGACGAAATTGCATGATAATGAGCTACTGCTTGCAAATTTTGCTGACAATTTAGAAGAACAAATTGAGAATTTAAAAGGTGACTATATTGAACTTTTAAATCAACAAGCTAGTCATCGTAATGAGTTATCTATGATTGAAGAACAATCTAAACAACAAAACTCAAAAAATGAACGCCTCGATGAAGAAAATGCGAAATATGTAGAAATACGTATGGAAATTACAGCGAAAAAGACGAAGCTTGTGGAAAGTTATGAGCAAGTGAAAGAAAAAGTAGCTGGAATCCTTTCTAATATACAAAAAACAGAAACGGCACTTGGGAAATGCAAGACCCAGTATAGTGAAAACGAAACAAAACTGTATCAAGCGTATCAATTTGTACAACAGGCACGTTCTCGAAAAGAAATGCTAGAAGAGATGCAAGAAGATTACTCTGGTTTCTATCAAGGGGTACGTGAAGTATTAAAAGCTAGAGAAGATAGGTTGCAAGGTATCGAGGGTGCTGTT
This sequence comes from Bacillus thuringiensis, assembly GCF_022095615.2. NCBI lineage: Bacteria > Bacillati > Bacillota > Bacilli > Caryophanales > Bacillaceae > Bacillus > Bacillus thuringiensis. The sequence goes on along the minus strand of NZ_CP155559.1, from coordinate 3,640,081 downwards.
GCAGAACTGTTAACGGTACCGAAAGAATATGAAATTGCAATGGAGATTGCTCTAGGTGCAGCAATGCAGCATATTGTCGTACAAAAAGAAGAACATGCTCGTAATGCAATTACGTTTTTAAAACAAAATAAACATGGACGAGCAACGTTTTTACCGCAAGCTGTTATTAAAAGTAGATCGTTATCATTTGAACAATTACGTATTGTAAACCAGCACCCATCGTTTGTAGGTGTGGCGGCAGAGCTTGTGCAATATAACAATAAATATGAAAATGTAGTTTCAAATTTATTAGGTACTGTTATTGTTGCGAAAGATTTACGTGGGGCGAATGAGTTGGCGAAACAACTGCAATACCGATATCGCATTGTAACAATCGAAGGTGATGTAGTGAACCCTGGCGGTTCTATGACTGGTGGAGCGGTAAAGCAGGCGAAATCTTCTTTATTAGGACGTCAACGTGAACTAGAAGAGTGGACGAGCAAGTTAACTGATATGGAAGAAAAAACAACGAAGTTAGAAAACTTTGTTAAAGCAGTAAAGCAAGAGATTCAAGAAAAAGAAGTGCAAATACGCGAACTAAGGCAAAGTGTAGAAGCAGAGCGTGTAGATGAACAGAAATTAAGAGAAGAAATTAGTCGCTTAGAATTAGAAGAACATCGTATTAATGATCGTTTATCTATTTACGATTTAGAGATTGAAGGATTTTTACAAGATCAAGTGAAAATACAAGGGCGCAAAGAAGAGCTAGAAAAGATTTTAGCAACGCTTCAAGCGGAGATTACGGAATTAGATAGCAAAATTGTTGCTTTAACAAAACAAAAAAGTGAGCAGCATTCTTCGAAAGAAAAAGTACAAAAAGAAATGACTGAGTTAAAAGTGTTAGCGGCTGAAAAGCAACAACGCCTATCTAATCAAAAAGAAAAAGTTGAACGATTGACGAAGGAAAAAGAAGAAACGGATGCAACCCTTGTCAAAACAAAAGAGGATTTAGCATTCTTAAAACAAGAAATGACATCTAATTCAAGTGGTGAAGAACAGATTACGAATATGATTGAGAAGAAAGCGTATGATCGTAATCAAACTTCAGAGTTAATTCGCTCTCGCCGGGAACAACGCGTATCGTTACAAGAGAGAGTAGAACATTTAGAGCGTAATCTGAAAGAAACAACAGGTAAACATAAATACATTCTTGAGATGCTGAAAAATCAAGAAGTAAAAATAAACCGACTTGATGTAGAGTTAGAAAATAGATTACAACATTTACGTGAAACATATACGATTTCATTTGAAGCAGCAAAACTGAAGTATACAATGATGATGCCTGCCGAAGATGCACGTAAAAAGGTGAAACTAATTAAACTATCCATCGAAGAGCTAGGCGCAGTAAACTTAGGGGCAATTGAAGAGTATGAGCGTGTAGCGGAGCGTCATACATTCTTACTAGAGCAAAAAGATGACCTAGAAGAAGCGAAAACGACATTGCACCAACTTATTACTGAAATGGATGAAGAAATGAAAAAACGCTTCTCTACTACGTTTGAAGGAATTCGAATGGAGTTTCAATCGGTATTCTCTGAATTATTTGGAGGCGGTAGAGCGGATCTAGTCATGACGAATCCAGAGGACTTATTAAATACGGGTATTGATATTGTAGCGCAGCCGCCAGGGAAGAAACTGCAAAACTTAGGCTTACTTTCTGGTGGAGAGCGTGCTTTAACAGCAATTGCGCTTTTATTTGGTATTTTAAAAGTGCGCCCAGTCCCATTCTGTGTACTAGATGAGGTAGAGGCGGCTCTTGATGAGGCGAATGTTGCCCGTTTTGCGCAGTATTTAAAGAGATTTAGTGATGAGACACAGTTTATTGTCATTACACATAGAAAAGGTACAATGGAAGAGTCTGACGTATTGTACGGTGTAACAATGCAAGAGTCAGGGGTATCTAAACTTGTTTCGGTTCGTTTAGATGATGGAGAAGAACTAGTTGCAAGTAATTAGGAAGGATGAGACAGTATGAGCTTCTTTAAAAAATTAAAAGAAAAAATTTCAAAACAAACAGATACAGTAACAGAGAAATTTAAAAATGGATTAGAAAAAACGAGAAATTCGTTTGCAGATAAAGTAAATGATTTAGTTTATCGTTATCGTAAAGTAGATGAAGATTTCTTTGAGGAATTAGAAGAGATTTTAATTGGTGCAGATGTCGGAGTTTCGACGGTAATGGAATTAATTGATCAATTGAAAGAAGAAGTGCAACGTCGTAACATCCAAGACCCAAAAGAAGTACAAGCTGTTATTTCAGAAAAGTTAGTAGGGATTTACAAAGGCGATAGTGAGTTTAGTAATGAAATTAATGTGCAAGAGGATCAATTAACAGTTGTTTTATTTGTCGGTGTTAACGGCGTAGGGAAAACGACGACGATTGGTAAACTAGCACATAAATTCAAATCAGAAGGTAAGTCTGTCCTATTGGCGGCAGGAGATACATTCCGTGCGGGAGCGATTGAACAATTAGAAGTATGGGGCGATCGCGTTGGTGTAGAAGTGATTAAACAAGGATCAGGATCTGATCCAGCGGCGGTTATGTATGACGCTGTACAAGCCGCGAAAGCACGTAAAGTAGACGTATTACTATGTGACACAGCAGGACGCTTACAAAACAAAGTAAACTTAATGAAAGAGTTAGAGAAAGTGAAGCGTGTAATTGAGCGTGAAGTACCGGGGGCTCCTCACGAAGTATTACTTGTTATTGATGCAACAACAGGACAAAACGGTTTAAGTCAAGCGAAAACATTCCGTGAAGCAACAAATGTTACTGGTATTGTTTTAACGAAGTTAGATGGAACTGCTAAAGGTGGTATTGTATTAGCGATTCGTAACGAAATGGATGTACCGGTGAAATTCGTTGGATTAGGAGAGCAAATGGATGACTTACAGCAGTTTGATCCAGAACAATATGTGTATGGTTTATTTGCGAACTTAGTAGAAACAGAAGAAGTATAAGTGAAAGAAGCGGTATTTTCCGCTTCTTTTTCTATAAAAATATGTGATGTTAAGAAAAAAACTTGACACTCTTTTGTACTCCATGTAAACTAATTCATGTAAAGGGAAATCACTTAACAAAGGATGATCCAACATGCTCGAGAAAACAACGAGAATGAACTATTTATTTGATTTTTATCAATCGTTGTTAACGCAAAAACAAAGAAGTTATATGTCGCTTTATTATCTAGATGATTTATCTCTTGGTGAAATTGCGGAAGAATTTGATGTAAGTCGCCAAGCCGTGTATGATAACATTAAACGGACTGAAGCGATGCTTGAAGAATATGAAGATAAATTAGTATTACTTCAAAAGTTTCAAGAGCGACAGCGACTTGTTGCAAAGCTAAAACAGCTAATCAGCGAAGAAGAGCATGTGAATGAAGAAATGAAACAAGTTGTTGAAGCTATCGAAAAATTAGATTAGGAGGGCGGCAATATGGCATTTGAAGGATTAGCCGACCGACTTCAACAGACAATGCAAAAAATCCGCGGCAAAGGAAAAGTTTCTGAAGCCGATGTGAAAGAAATGATGAGAGAAGTTCGTCTAGCTCTTTTAGAAGCGGACGTTAACTTTAAAGTAGTAAAAGATTTTGTAAAGCGTGTGTCTGAACGTGCTGTCGGACAAGATGTAATGACAAGTTTGACACCTGGACAACAAGTAATTAAAGTCGTACAGGAAGAACTTACAGAACTTATGGGCGGAGAGCAAAGCAAAATTGCTGTTGCTAATAGGCCACCGACTGTTATAATGATAGTTGGTCTGCAAGGTGCGGGTAAAACAACGACGACAGGTAAGCTTGCGAATTTGCTTCGTAAAAAGCATAATCGTAAACCAATGCTTGTTGCAGCGGATATTTACCGTCCAGCAGCGATTAAACAGCTTGAAACATTAGGGAAGCAATTGGACATGCCTGTATTCTCTTTAGGAGATCAAGTAAGTCCTGTTGAAATTGCGAAACAAGCGATTGCAAAAGCAAAAGAAGATCATCACGATTATGTTTTAATTGATACAGCAGGTCGCCTGCATATTGATGAAGAACTAATGGATGAATTAGCGAAAGTGAAAGAAGTTGCGAAACCGGATGAAATTTTCCTTGTTGTCGATGCGATGACGGGACAAGACGCGGTAAATGTTGCACAAAGTTTCCATGAACAGTTAGGTTTAACAGGTGTTGTATTAACGAAATTAGATGGTGATACGCGCGGTGGTGCGGCATTATCTATTAAGGCGGTAACAAATACACCGATTAAATTTGCAGGTATGGGTGAAAAACTAGATGCGATTGAAGCGTTCCATCCAGAGCGTATGGCATCCCGTATTTTAGGGATGGGAGACGTCTTAACATTAATTGAAAAAGCGCAAGCTACAGTTGATGAAGAGAAAGCAAAAGAACTTGAGCAAAAAATGCGTACGCTTTCGTTTACGCTTGACGATTTCCTAGAACAACTTGGACAAGTGCGTCAACTTGGACCGCTTGATGAATTGTTAGGAATGCTTCCTGGTGCAAATAAAATTAAAGGGCTGAAAAATGCGCAAGTTGATGAAAAACAAATTGGGCATATTGAGGCAATTATTCGTTCTATGACTAAATTAGAGCGAGAACAACCGGAAATAATCAATGCTAGTCGCAAAAAGCGCATTGCCAAAGGTAGCGGTACAACGGTACAAGAGATCAATCGTTTAATCAAGCAATTTGATGATATGAAAAAGATGATGAAAACGATGACTGGAATGCAAAAAGGTAAGAAAAAAGGACTAGGTGGATTGAAGTTTCCATTCATGTAAGGAAAAAAGATGGCTCTGTTAAGAAAAAATACTTTACAAAGCAATAGTCTTTTTGCTAATATAATTATCTGTGTGAAATAAATTCGGAGGTGCTTTATAAATGGCAGTTAAAATTCGTTTAAAACGTATGGGAGCTAAAAAAACTCCTTTCTATCGTGTAGTTGTTGCAGATTCTCGTTCTCCTCGTGACGGACGTTTCATTGAGGAAATCGGTACTTACAATCCGGTTGCTCAACCAGCTGAAGTTAAGATCAACGAAGAAGCAGCATTAAAATGGTTAGGAAATGGTGCTAAACCATCTGATACAGTTCGTAACTTATTCTCTAACCAAGGTATCATGGAGAAATTCCACTTATCTAAACAAGGTAAGTAATTGAGGCAATGACTATGAAGAAGTTAGTCGAGACGATTGTCAAGCCTCTTGTCGATTATCCTGAAGATGTAAAAGTTACACAGGAACTTTACAACGGAGAGATAAAGTATCGATTAACTGTGCATCCTGAGGATGTTGGAAAAGTCATTGGAAAGCAAGGGAGAGTTGCGAAAGCAATTCGAATGCTCTTGTATTCAGTGGGACATCATAATGATGAAAAAGTAACACTGGAAATTCAATAAATGTAAAAAGGGCGAGGAGTTATTTCCTCTCCCTTTTTTAACATTTAAAGAGAAGTTGAATGTTCCATATATGAAATGGAAATGCTTAATTTATATAGAAACCAGGGGTGACATACTATTTATGACAAAGTGGTTTAACGTAGGGAAAATTGTAAATACTCATGGGGTAAGAGGAGAAATTCGTGTTATTTCTCGTACTGATTTTCCAGAAGAGCGATATAAAGTAGGAAACACGTTATACATAAGTAATGAGAAAAGTACAGACTACCTTCCGGTGAAAGTAACTTCTCATCGTCAACATAAGACGTTTGATCTATTAACATTTGAAGGATACAACAATGTAGATGAAGCAGAGAAGTTTAAAGGTTCTTTAATAAAAGTACCAGAAGAGCAGTTAGGCGAACTAGCTGAAGGTGAATACTACTACCATGAAATTATTGGTTGCAACGTTGTAACGGAAGAAGGAGAAGCGTTAGGAACAATAAAAGAGATTTTATCTCCTGGTGCAAATGATGTTTGGGTAATTAAACGTCCAAAAGGTCAAGATCTATTAATTCCTTATATTGATGATGTTGTACTTCAAGTTAACATTGAGAATAAATTAGTAACCATTCATGTAATGGAAGGATTGCTATAATGAAAATTGACATTTTAACATTGTTTCCAGATATGTTTACAGGTGTGTTTGGATCTTCAATTTTAAAGAAAGCACAAGAAAAAGAAGCGGTAGAGCTTCGTGTTGTCAATTTCCGCGATTATACAACGAGTAAGCATAATAGCGTAGATGATTATCCGTATGGTGGTGGCGCTGGGATGGTATTAACCCCCCAGCCTATCTTTGATGCAGTGGAAGAGTTAACGAAGGAAACAGACCGTAAACCGAGAGTTGTCCTAATGTGTCCGCAAGGGGAGCGTTTTACGCAGAAGAAGGCAGAAGAACTTGCTGAAGAAGAGCATGTTATTTTTGTATGTGGTCATTATGAAGGCTACGATGAACGAATTCGTGAGCATCTCGTAACAGATGAGATTTCTATCGGAGACTACGTATTAACCGGTGGAGAGTTAGCCTCTATGGTTATTACTGATAGTGTCGTGCGTCTCCTGCCGGGAGTGCTAGGAAATCATGCTTCGCAAGTCGAGGATTCGTTTAGTACAGGTTTATTAGAGCATCCTCATTATACACGTCCAGCTGATTTTCGTGGTATGAAGGTACCGAATGTATTAATGTCAGGAAATCATAAAAATATTGATGAATGGCGACACAAAGAATCACTACGTCGTACGTACACGCGTAGACCGGATTTACTGGAAGAACGAGAATTATCTAAGCAAGAAGCGAAATGGCTAGAACAGATTAAAGAAGACAAGTAAGGGCTTGATATATTTCCTATTGCAACAGTCCTAGCAATATGCTATTATAACACTTGTGCTACTGAAATCAGTGGCCGTATTAACGATGTTCCGCTGTAATTTATTAAGACTTTATAAGAGCATCTGTTTAAAGGAGAGAATTTAATATGCAACAATTAATCGCAGAAATTACTCAAGGCCAATTAAAAACTGACCTTCCTTCATTCCGTCCTGGAGACACTTTACGTGTACACGTAAAAGTAGTTGAGGGAACTCGTGAAAGAATTCAGCTTTTTGAAGGTGTTGTAATTAAACGTCGTGGTGGCGGAATCAGTGAAACATTCACAGTTCGTAAGATTTCTTACGGTGTAGGTGTTGAGCGTACGTTCCCAGTGCACACGCCAAGAATCGCGAAACTTGAAGTACTTCGCCGTGGTAAAGTACGTCGTGCTAAGTTATACTACTTACGTAACCTTCGCGGTAAAAAAGCACGTATTAAAGAAATTCGATAAGACATGTATGGGAGCTTGTAAATACACAAGCTCCCTTTTTCCAATCTATATAAAATTTTGATATAATACGAGCAGCTTACATAATCGTGGAGGGGAAATGCATGAAGAAAGAAAAGAGTTCACTTTGGGAATGGATCAAGGCAATTTTGATTGCTGTTGTATTAGCGGGTGTTATTAGACAGTTTTTCTTTGCACCAATTCTCGTAGATGGAGTGTCGATGGCGTCTACTTTACATGATCGCGATCGAATGATTGTCAATAAAATTGGTTATCACATAGGAGATCCGAAACGATTTGATATTATCGTATTCCGAGCAACGGAAGATAAGGATTATATTAAGCGCATTATCGGCCTACCAGGCGATGAAATAGAGTATCGTAATGATAAACTATATGTTAACGGAAAGGCTTATGAGGAGCCGTATTTAGACAAGCAGAAAAAACAAATTGCTGACGGACCGCTTACATATGATTTTACTCTTGAAGAAATGACAGGGAAGAAAACTGTTCCAGAAGGTCAATTATTTGTTTTAGGCGATAATCGTCGTTTTAGTAAAGATAGTCGTTCAATTGGTACAATTTCAATGGACCAAGTGATTGGAAAAGCAAATATACTATATTGGCCGTTAAAAGATGCTCGTATTGTGAAATAAAAGAAAAAGAAGGTGGCAACATGGTAATTCAATGGTTCCCGGGACATATGGCAAAGGCTAGACGCCAAGTAACAGAAAAATTAAAGTTAATTGATGTTGTAATTGAGCTTGTAGATGCTCGATTACCTTTATCTTCTAGAAATCCAATGATCGATGAGATCATTACACATAAACCGAGGCTTGTTGTTTTAAATAAAGCGGATATGGCAGATGATCGTTTAACAAAGCAATGGATCGCATATTTTAAAGAAAAAGGCCAAATGGCAATTTCGATTAACGCACAAGCTGGACAAGGTATGAAAGAAATTGCAGCGGCTTGTAAAGTGTTGGTGAAAGAAAAATTTGATAAAATGGTTGCAAAAGGTATTAGACCGAGAGCGATTCGTGCGTTAATTGTAGGTATACCGAATGTTGGTAAATCAACGTTAATTAATAAGTTAGCGAAGAAAAATATTGCTAAAACAGGAGATCGTCCTGGGGTGACAACAGCTCAACAATGGATTAAAGTTGGGAAGGAAATGGAACTGTTAGATACACCGGGTATTTTATGGCCTAAATTTGAAGATCAACTAGTGGGTCTTCGTTTAGCAACAACGGGCGCAATTAAAGATTCAATTTTAAATTTACAGGATGTTGCTGTTTACGCTTTACGTTTTATGGAGAAACATTACCCAGAACGTTTGAAAGAGCGATATAATTTAAATGAAATTCCAGAAGATATTGTGGAGTTATTCGATGCAATTGGAAAAAATAGAGGCTGTTTAATGGGCGGCGGAATGATTGATTATGATAAAACATCTGAGCTTGTACTTCGTGAGCTTCGTGGTGGAAAACTTGGAAAAATGACGTTTGAAACACCAGAAGAGTTTGCGGAGCAAGCAGAAGGTGTTGAAAAAGTAGAAGAAGTATAAGACGTGCGTTTGTACGTCTTTTCTTTTTTGTATATAAAGGGAGTGTGCGTGAATGCAAAAAGTGACTATTCAAGAAGCGGAACATTTACTGCAAGAAATTATCAGTGAAGAGGACGACCGCTTTCAAACATTAATGAAAGATGAACGAAAAGGGGTACAAAAGCTCATTTTGAAGTGGCATAAACAAAAAGAGTTAACGCAGAAAGAAAAAGAAAAGTTTTTCGAAATGTCCAAGTATGAGATTGCATTACGTGAAAAAGGGCTCACATTTATTGCGGGTATAGATGAAGTAGGGCGTGGACCGCTAGCTGGGCCTGTTGTGACGGCGGCTGTTGTCCTTCCAGAAGATTTTTATATTCCAGGGTTAAATGACTCGAAGAAGCTGAGTGAGGCGAAGCGAGAGCGTTTTTATGATGAAATTAAAGCACAAGCAATTGCAATTGGAGTTGGAATTGTATCACCACAAATTATTGATGAGATCAATATTTATCAAGCGACGAAACAAGCGATGTTAGATGCTGTTGCGAATTTATCTTGTGCACCAGAATATTTATTAATTGATGCGATGAAACTTCCTACACCAATTCCGCAAACATCCATTATTAAAGGTGATGCGAAAAGTATTTCTATTTCAGCTGCATCCATTATTGCGAAAGTAACGAGAGATCGTATGATGAAAGAGCTTGGAGAAAAGTATCCTGCATATGGATTTGAACAACATATGGGATATGGCACAAAACAACATTTAGAAGCGATTGAAGCGCATGGGGTATTAGAAGAACATCGAAAATCGTTTGCACCAATTAAAGATATGATTCAAAAATAAGCTGCGAATATGCAGCTTATTTTTTTATTTTGGTATATGAACATTATTATTTTCAAAAAAGAATAAAGCGATTTCAGTTTTCTGACACTTTATTGTAGACAGCGTGCCAATCATCTTATACAATGGCAATGTAATGTTTTTTAAACATTAAAAAACTTTTCGAGTAAAACAGGAAAACAGGGGAGGATGGGACCATGAATATCCATGAGTACCAAGGTAAGGCAGTCCTTAGAAGCTATGGGGTTAGCGTTCCGAACGGGAAGGTTGCATTTACAGTAGAAGAAGCTGTAGAAGCAGCGAAAGAATTAGGAACGGATGTATGTGTAGTAAAAGCACAAATTCACGCTGGTGGACGCGGCAAAGCTGGCGGAGTAAAAGTTGCAAAAAATTTAGATGAAGTTCGTACATATGCAGAGAGCATTTTAGGAACTACACTTGTGACACATCAAACAGGTCCTGAAGGTAAGGAAGTGAAGCGCTTACTTATCGAAGAAGGTTGCGATATTAAAAAAGAATATTATGTTGGTCTAGTTTTAGATCGTGCAACTTCTCAAGTTGTTTTAATGGCATCTGAAGAAGGTGGCACAGAAATTGAAGAAGTAGCAGAGCAAACACCTGAAAAGATCTTTAAAGAATATATTGATCCAGCAGTAGGCTTACAAGGCTTCCAAGCGCGCCGAATCGCGTTTAACATCAATATTCCAAAAGAGCTTGTAGGACAAACTGTGAAGTTTATGATGGGCTTATACCGTGCGTTTATCGAAAAAGATTGCTCTATCGCGGAGATTAATCCACTTGTTACAACAGGTGACGGTAAAGTTATGGCATTAGATGCGAAATTAAACTTTGATTCTAATGCTTTATATCGCAATAAAGACATTTTAGAACTTCGTGATCTTGATGAAGAAGATTCAAAAGAAATTGAAGCTTCTAAATATGACTTAAACTACATTCCTTTAGATGGAAATATCGGTTGTATGGTTAATGGTGCAGGTTTAGCGATGGCTACAATGGATATCATTAAACATTACCATGGCGATCCAGCTAACTTCTTAGATGTTGGTGGCGGTGCAACAGCTGAAAAAGTTACAGAAGCATTCAAAATTATCCTTTCTGACAAAAATGTAAAAGGTATCTTCGTTAACATTTTTGGTGGCATTATGAAGTGTGATGTTATCGCAGAAGGTGTTATTGAAGCGACGAAACAAGTAGGTCTTGAATTGCCTTTAGTTGTACGTCTTGAAGGTACAAACGTAGAGTTAGGTAAGAAGATTTTAAATGAGTCTGGCTTAAATATTGTTGCAGCAGAATCTATGGCAGACGGTGCACAAAAAATTGTTTCACTAGTGGGCTAATAGAAAGCGGGGGAGAAAAATGAGCGTATTAGTTAATAAAGATACAAAAGTTATTGTTCAAGGTATTACAGGTTCTCAAGGGTTATTCCACACAAAACAAATGATTGAATACGGTACGAAGATTGTCGGTGGTGTAACGCCAGGTAAAGGTGGCACTGATATTGAAGGTGTACCAGTATTTGATACTGTAGAAGATGCAGTGAAAGCAACAGGCGCAAACGCTTCAGTTGTATACGTTCCACCCGCTTTTGCGGCTGATGCAATTATGGAAGCGGTTGATGCAGAAATCGATTTAGTAGTATGTATTACTGAAGGAATTCCTGTATTAGATATGGTAAACGTAAAGAGATATATGGCGGGTAAACATACACGTTTACTTGGACCAAACTGTCCTGGTGTTATTACACCTGATGAATGCAAAATTGGTATTATGCCAGGGTACATTCATAAAAAAGGCCATGTAGGTATCGTATCTCGCTCTGGTACATTAACGTATGAGGCTGTACATCAGTTAACACAAGAAGGTATTGGCCAATCTACTGCTGTAGGTATCGGCGGGGACCCAGTTAACGGTACGGACTTTATTGATGCGTTAAAAGCATTTAATGAAGATGAAGAAACACATGCTGTAATTATGATTGGTGAAATCGGTGGTACAGCGGAAGAAGAGGCAGCTGAATGGGTGAAAGCTAATATGACAAAACCTGTTGTAGGCTTCATTGGTGGCCAAACAGCGCCTGCTGGCAAACGTATGGGCCATGCTGGTGCAATCATCTCTGGTGGTAAAGGAACTGCTGCTGAGAAGATTAAAACGATGGAAGCTTGTGGTATTAAAGTAGCGGAAACTCCAGCGGTTATGGGCGAAACGCTAATCTCTGTCTTAAAAGAAAAAGGTTTATTTGAGACTTGTAAAAACTACTAATCTGTTGAAAGACACCTTCTTGCTTGAAGGTGTCTTTTTACGCAATTCTTGTTTACATAATAAAAATTATGGGTAAGGAGAATTAAGATGAAAAGAGAACGATTATTACATCTTCATTATTTTTTAGCAGATCATTGGAATGCGATGGAAAGACTACTATATGTCGATGCTGAATTGAATGGAATATACACTTTTAATGCAAAACAAATGGAATACTACACTGGAATATCCTCGAAAAAATCTTCAGAATTAGTAATTTTTCTTCAAAGTTCAAATCTCTCGCAATACATATCTTATTTAGAGAAAAATAGAATCTTTTATATGACTATATGGGATGAAGATTATCCACAATTATTACGTGAAATACAAGATCCACCCTTTGTGTTATATGGAAAAGGAGAGAAGGATTTTCTTAATAAAGCGAATAAGTTAGCGGTTATTGGAACGAGAGAACCGACTTTATATGGGCATGAGAGTTTGAAATTTATTTTACACCCATTATTAGAAAGGGAATGGCTTATTGTCAGTGGGTTTGCAAGAGGGATAGATACAATGTCTCATGAAATTACAGTAAGACAGAATTGTCCGACCATTGCAATACTAGGGCATGGATTATCGTATATGTATCCAAAAGAGAATAGACATTTATATGAAAAGTGGAATGAATATATATTGTTATTAACAGAATATCCGCCGCACTATGCACCGAAAAAATGGTATTTTCCAAAAAGGAACCGGATTATTAGTGGTATAAGTAAGGGTGTTTTAGTTGTAGAAGCGAAATCAAGAAGTGGAACACTTATTACTGCGGATCTTGCTTTAGAGCAAAATAGAGAGGTATTTGCACTTCCTGGACCTATATTTATAGATAGTTCATCAGGAACGAATCATCTGATTCAACAAGGAGCAAAACTAGTAAGAAATGCAGAAGATATCTTGGAGGAGATTTTAAATTAACCTTATATTTTTATGTTTTTATTAAACAATTATTGACAAATGGTAGATAGGCACTGTATGGTATATTCATTCTTGATTGACAAAAACAAGAGAAATCAATAAGATTGATGAAGACTTGAATCCACCTCTTAAGGAGGCACTAGCATGTCAGATTACCTCGTAATCGTGGAGTCGCCTTCTAAGGCGAAGACCATTGAGAAATATTTAGGGAAAAAATACAAAGTTGTCGCGTCTATGGGACACGTTCGCGATTTACCTAAAAGTCAAATGGGGATAGAAGTAAAGAACAACTTCACCCCGAAGTATATTACCATTCGTGGTAAAGGTCCCGTCTTAAAAGATTTAAAATCAGCGGCCAAAAAAGCAAAGAAAGTCTATCTCGCGGCCGATCCAGACCGCGAAGGGGAAGCAATTGCTTGGCATTTAGCCAACACGTTAAATGTGGACGTTGAATCAGATTGCCGAGTTGTGTTTAATGAGATTACAAAAGATGCAATAAAAGAATCATTTAAACATCCTCGTGCGATTAATATGGATTTAGTAGATGCACAACAAGCAAGGCGTATACTAGATCGTCTTGTAGGTTACAATATTAGTCCTTTATTATGGAAGAAAGTAAAAAAAGGATTAAGTGCAGGACGCGTACAATCTGTAGCAGTTCGTTTAATTATCGAACGTGAAAAAGAAATTCAAATCTTTGAGCCTGAAGAATTCTGGACAATTAAGACAGAATTTGTGAAGGGGAAAGACACATTTGAAGCAAGCTTTTACGGTGTAGATGGTGAAAAAGTTCAATTAACGAATGAAACGCAAGTGAATGAAATAATTGAACAGATGAAAGATAATGCGTTTTCAGTTGAAAATGTAACGCGAAAAGAGCGAAAACGTAATCCTGCATTACCGTTTACAACATCTTCCTTGCAACAAGAGGCAGCGCGTAAGTTAAACATGCGTGCAAAGAAAACAATGATGCTCGCGCAGCAACTGTATGAAGGTATAGATCTTGGAAAGCAAGGGACTGTAGGTCTTATTACGTATATGAGAACTGACTCAACACGTATCTCAGAAACAGCTCAAACAGAGGCACGTACTTACATTACTGAGGCGTTTGGTGCGGAATACATAGGAACAGAAAAGAAGAAAGAAACGAAAAAGTCGAACGCGCAAGATGCGCATGAGGCAATTCGTCCTACTTCGGTAATGAGAAGGCCAGAGGAACTAAAGAGTTTCTTAAGTCGTGACCAACTTCGTTTGTATAAACTGATTTGGGAGCGATTTGTTGCAAGTCAAATGGCGTCTGCTATAATGGATACTGTGACAGCTAGACTCATTAATAACAATGTTCAGTTCCGTGCAAGTGGATCGGTTGTAAAGTTTCCAGGATTTATGAAAGTGTATGTAGAGTCGAAAGATGACGGGGCTGAAGAAAAGGATAAAATGTTGCCACCTTTAGAAGTAGGGGAAACGGTATTTTCGAAGGATTTAGAACCGAAGCAACACTTTACACAACCTCCGCCGCGCTATACAGAGGCTCGTTTAGTAAGAACGCTTGAAGAGCTTGGAATTGGAAGACCGTCGACTTACGTACCGACACTTGAAACGATTCAAAAACGTGGATACGTAGGTTTGGATAATAAACGCTTCGTTCCAACTGAACTTGGTGAAATAGTAATTGAACTTATTTTAGAGTTTTTCCCAGAAATTATTAACATCGAATTTACTGCTAACATGGAGCAAAGTCTTGATGAAGTAGAAGAAGGAAATGCGAATTGGGTAAAAATTGTTGATGATTTCTACGTAGGTTTTGAACCGCGTTTAGAAAAAGCGGAAAAAGAAATGCGTGAAGTAGAAATTAAAGATGAGCCAGCTGGGGAAGACTGTGAATTGTGTGATCACCCAATGGTCTTTAAAATGGGTAAATACGGGAAATTTATGGCTTGTTCGAATTTCCCAGATTGTCGTAATACAAAACCGATTGTGAAAGAAATCGGTGTTACTTGTCCGAAGTGTGATAAAGGTCAAATTATTGAACGCCGTAGTAATAAAAAGAAACGTCTTTTCTATGGGTGCGGTACGTATCCAGAGTGTGACTTTGTATCTTGGGATAAACCAATTGGTCGTAAATGTCCGAAGTGCGAAGGTATGCTTGTAGAGAAGAAGTTGAAAAAAGGCGTGCAAGTACAATGTATTTCGTGTGATTATGAAGAAGAACAACAAATGTGAGCGTAACTGCTCACATTTTTTTCGGGAAGAAAAGGAAAGGTGATAAATATGACAACACAAGTAGTAAACGTCATTGGCGCAGGTCTTGCAGGAAGTGAAGCAGCTTACCAAATTGCAAAACGTGGTGTCCAAGTAAAATTATATGAAATGAGACCAGTAAGGCAAACGCCAGCTCATCACACAGATAAATTTGCAGAGTTAGTATGTAGTAATTCGCTTCGTGCAAACACATTAACAAACGCTGTTGGTGTTATTAAAGAAGAAATGCGTCTAATGGACTCTGTTATTATTCGTGCAGCTGATGAGTGCTCTGTACCAGCAGGAGGGGCTTTAGCTGTAGATCGTCATGAATTTGCAGCAAAGGTAACGGAGTATGTGAAAAACCATCCGAACGTAACTGTGATGAATGAAGAAATTACTGAAATTCCAGAAGGGCCTACTGTTATCGCGACAGGTCCACTTACGTCTCCTGATCTTGCAGCACAATTAAAAGAATTAACAGGTGAAGATTATTTTTATTTCTATGATGCTGCAGCGCCAATTGTTGAGAAAGACAGCATTGATATGAATAAAGTATATTTAAAGTCTCGTTACGATAAAGGTGAAGCTGCATATTTAAACTGCCCAATGACGGAAGAGGAATTTGACCGTTTTTACGAGGCTTTAATTGCTGCTGAAACAGTACCTTTAAAAGAATTTGAAAAAGAAATTTTCTTTGAAGGTTGTATGCCAGTAGAAGTTATGGCAAGTAGAGGAAGACAGACGCTAGTATTTGGACCGATGAAACCTGTTGGATTAGAAGATCCGAAAACAGGGAAAACGCCATATGCTGTTGTTCAGTTACGTCAAGATGATGCAGCGGGAACGTTATACAATATCGTAGGTTTCCAAACGCATTTAAAGTGGGGGCCACAAAAAGAAGTGTTACAGTTGATTCCGGGACTGGAAAACGCAGAGATTGTACGTTATGGTGTAATGCATCGTAATACGTTTATTAATTCGCCTAACTTGCTTCGTCCAACATATCAATATAAACAACGTGATGATTTATTCTTCGCTGGCCAAATGACTGGAGTAGAGGGATATGTTGAATCGGCGGCATCAGGATTACTGGCGGGTATTAACGCTGCTCGACTTGTGAAAGGTGAAGAGCCGGTTGTATTACCGCCTGTAACTGCAATGGGAAGTATGGCGAATTATATTACTGCGACAAACGCGAAAAACTTCCAGCCAATGAATGCAAACTTCGGTTTGTTTGCACCGTTAGAGAAGAAAATTAAGAGAAAAGCAGAACGAAATGAAGCATATGCAACACGCGCTTTAGAGACAATTCAAAATTTTGTAAATATTTAGTTAAATTTCTTGCAAAGGCTACTAAGTTGTGATACGATTTAGTAGCCTTTATTGAGGTGAATTGTGTGAATGTGAAGAAATTGTTACAATTATTCGTTGGATATTTACAAATTGAAAGAAATTATTCAAAATATACAATTGCAAGTTATCAAAATGATTTAGAACATTTTGTGCAATTTATGGAGCGAGAAGGCATATCCTCTTTTTTAGATGTTACATACGCGGATGTTCGTTTGTACTTAACGACGTTGCACGATGCAAAGTTAGCCCGTAAATCTGTCGCAAGAAAAGTATCAAGCTTACGAAGTTTATATCGTTTTTTGATGCGTGAAGGTTATCGGAAAGATAATCCGTTTGCACTTGCGTCACTCCCCAAAAAAGAATTGTCAATCCCAAAGTTTTTATATGCTGAAGAATTAGAGGAATTATTTGAAGTTGCTGATACGGAAACGCCGCTAGGTCAAAGGAATCAAGCTTTATTAGAGTTGATGTATGCGACTGGAATCCGTGTGAGTGAATGTGTCAATTTACAACTTACCGATATTGACTTCGCGGTGGGAACAATTTTAGTAATGGGAAAAGGAAAAAAACAAAGGTATATTCCGTTCGGAAGCTATGCGCAAGATGCTTTAATTACTTATATAGAGAACGGGAGAAAACAGTTAGCTCACAAAACTGAAGAACACTCTCATATGGTATTTTTAAATGCGAAAGGCACGCCGCTAACAAGTCGAGGGGTACGCTATGTATTAAACGAACTCATTAAGAAGGCTTCACTGACAATGCGGATAAGTCCCCATATGTTAAGGCATACATTTGCTACACACATGTTAGATGAAGGGGCAGATTTACGTACTGTACAGGAGCTACTTGGTCATGAGAATTTGTCGACGACACAAATTTATACGCATGTCTCTAAAGAAAGATTGCGTTCGGTCTACATGAAGCATCACCCACGGGCATAAATTGCTTTTAAAGCTATAAAAACATATAAAGGAGTTTTTTCTATGGGAAATTTCCACGCTACAACGATATTTGCAGTTCATCATAATGGAGAATGTGCAATGGCTGGAGATGGCCAGGTGACAATGGGAAATGCAGTTGTAATGAAACATACAGCTCGTAAAGTCCGTAAACTTTTCCAAGGGAAAGTTTTAGCTGGCTTTGCAGGTTCCGTTGCTGACGCATTTACTCTTTTTGAAATGTTTGAAGGGAAATTAGAAGAGTACAATGGGAACTTGCAGCGTGCTGCAGTTGAGATGGCAAAACAATGGCGTGGCGACAAAATGTTACGTCAGCTAGAAGCGATGCTCATTGTCATGGATAAAACAACTATGCTTCTTGTTTCAGGTACAGGAGAAGTGATCGAACCAGATGATGGTATTTTAGCAATTGGATCTGGTGGGAATTATGCGCTTTCTGCAGGTCGTGCTTTAAAGCAATATGCAAGTGAACATTTAACAGCGAAGCAAATTGCGAAAGCGAGTTTAGACATTGCTGGCGATATTTGTGTTTATACAAACCACAATATAATTGTGGAAGAATTGTAGAATCGTAAGGGAGGCATTTTATATGCATTTACATTTTACTCCGCGTCAAATTGTGGAAAAATTAGATCAATACATTATCGGTCAAAAAGATGCGAAGAAAGCGGTTGCTGTAGCTTTAAGAAATCGATATCGTCGAAGTAAATTAGCTGAAAATCTACGTGATGAAATTGCGCCTAAAAATATTTTAATGATTGGACCGACAGGTGTTGGTAAAACAGAGGTAGCACGACGAATGGCGAAACTCGTTGGAGCACCTTTTATTAAGGTTGAAGCTACCAAATTTACAGAAGTTGGATATGTAGGTAGAGATGTAGAATCGATGGTACGTGACCTTGTGGAAACGTCAGTTCGTATCGTGAAAGAAGAAATGGTAATTAAAGTACAAGACAAAGCAGAAGAACAAGCGAACCAACGTCTTGTTGAAATTTTAGTGCCGAGTCCGGAGAAACAATCTGGATTTAAAAACCCATTAGAAATGCTATTTGGCGGTACTCAAAATTCGAACCAAACATCTGATGCGCAGGAAGATGTTGAAATCGAAAAGAAACGTCAAGATGTGGAAAGAAAGCTTGCTGCAGGGCTTCTTGAAGATGAAATTGTATCGATTGAAGTGACTGAGCAACAGTCTTCCATGTTTGATATGTTACAAGGAACTGGCATGGAACAAATGGGAATGAATTTCCAAGATGCATTAGGAAGTTTTATGCCGAAAAAAACAAAAAAACGTAAACTTTCTGTGAAAGAAGCAAGAAAACTCTTGACAAATGAGGAAGCACAGCGCTTAATTGATATGGATGAAGTTACACAAGAGGCTGTTTATCGTGCTGAACAGCTCGGGATTATTTTTATCGATGAAATTGACAAAATTGCTGGTAAGCAGTCGAATAGCGTAGATGTATCACGTGAAGGTGTGCAACGTGACATTTTACCAATTGTAGAAGGATCGAATGTTGCGACAAAATACGGATCAGTAAAAACGGATTATATTTTATTCGTTGCAGCTGGAGCGTTTCATATGTCTAAACCGTCGGATTTAATTCCGGAATTGCAAGGGAGATTTCCGATTCGAGTAGAATTAACAAAATTATCGACGGATGATTTTGTTAAAATATTAATCGAGCCTGACAATGCGTTAATTAAACAATATGTGGCTTTATTAGCGACTGAAGGTATAGAAATTGAATTTTCAGACGATGCTATTCGTAAGATTGCTGAGATTGCTTATCAAGTTAATCAGGATACAGATAATATTGGAGCAAGAAGACTTCATACGATTATGGAGAAGCTCCTTGAAGATTTATCATTTGAAGCATCTGAAATTACGTTAGAGAAAATAACGATAACACCTCAATATGTTGAGGAGAAATTAGCAACGATTGCTAAAAATAAAGATGTGAGCCAGTTTATTTTGTAATAGTGTCATCAGGTGACTCGCCCTAGTTTCCAAGTGATGAAAAAATATGTGAGTAACATGTAGGAGGAACTTTTGAAATGGAATTATTAGCAAAAACAAGAAAATTAAATGCGTTATTACAGAGCGCAGCAGGTAAGCCTGTAAACTTTAGAGAGATGTCTGACACAATGTGTGAAGTAATCGAAGCGAACGTATTCGTAGTAAGTCGTCGTGGTAAATTACTAGGTTATGCAATTCACCAACAAATTGAGAATGAGCGTATGAAACAAATGCTTGCAGAGCGTCAATTCCCGGAAGAATACACGCAAAGCTTATTCAACATTACAGAAACATCTTCAAACTTAGATGTAAACAGTGCTTACACAGCATTCCCGGTAGAAAATAGAGAATTATTCGGTCAAGGTTTAACTACAATCGTACCAATCGTTGGTGGTGGTGAGCGTCTAGGTACATTAGTGTTAGCTCGTCTTGGTCAAGAGTTCTTAGATGATGATTTAATCCTTGCTGAATACAGTTCAACTGTAGTAGGTATGGAAATCTTACGTGAAAAAGCAGAAGAAATCGAAGAGGAAGCACGTAGTAAAGCTGTTGTTCAAATGGCGATTAGCTCATTATCTTACAGTGAGTTAGAAGCAATCGAGCATATCTTCGAAGAATTAAATGGAACAGAAGGTTTACTTGTTGCAAGTAAAATTGCTGATCGCGTAGGAATTACTCGTTCTGTAATCGTAAATGCACTTCGTAAATTAGAGAGTGCTGGTGTTATTGAGTCTCGCTCTTTAGGTATGAAAGGAACATACATTAAAGTGCTAAACGACAAGTTTCTACAGGAACTTGCTAAATTAAAAACAAACTAATTTATAAAACTCTCCTCATTTTTTGAGGAGAGTTTTTTTGCGTATAAAAGATTGATGTTGTTTGTAAATAGCGTCATAATCGTGTTTTTAGGAAAAGCTATGAATTGAATTTTATTTTTTTGCTTAAAAGAAATACAGGTTGGTAATACTAGAATTCGAGTGTGAACAAAGAAAGTTTTACATTGTTCGCATTTTCGACTTGATTGTAATATTTCAGTATGATATAGTAAGCAGTGGTGTCAGTACAAAGTACACACGTTTACTGATTTAAGTGTTGGTGCTACGTTTGTAGTTTCGCTTAGAGATGAAGTAAACGGAGGATATCAAAAACCATTTAGGAGGAACTATATTATGTCAGTAATTTCTATGAAGCAATTGCTTGAAGCTGGTGTTCATTTCGGACATCAAACTCGTCGTTGGAACCCAAAAATGAAGCGTTACATTTTCACAGAGCGTAACGGTATCTACATCATCGACTTACAAAAAACTGTGAAAAAAGTTGAGGAAGCTTACAGAACGATGCGTGACATCGCTGCTGAAGGCGGAGACATCTTATTCGTAGGTACTAAAAAACAAGCACAAGAAGCTATTAAAGAAGAAGCAACTCGTGCTGGTATGTACTTCGTTAACCAACGTTGGTTAGGTGGAACTTTAACAAACTTCCAAACAATCCAAAAGCGTATCAAGCGTCTTAAAGACATCGAAAAAATGCAAGAAGATGGTACTTTCGAAGTACTTCCTAAGAAAGAAGTTGTTCAACTTAAAAAAGAGTTAGAGCGTCTTGAGAAATTCTTAGGCGGTATTAAAGATATGAAAGGTCTTCCAAGTGCATTATTCGTAGTAGACCCTCGTAAAGAGCGTATTGCAGTTGCTGAAGCACGCAAATTACACATTCCAATCATCGGTATCGTTGATACAAACTGTGATCCAGACGAAATCGATCACGTTATCCCAGCAAACGATGATGCAATTCGTGCTGTAAAACTTCTTACATCTAAAATGGCAGACGCGATCCTTGAAGCAAAACAAGGTGAAGAAACTGTTACTGCGTAACAAAGTTGGAAAGGTGATAAGGGGTTCGGCCTTTTATCACCTTTTTTAAGGTATAAACACCTTTATAAAAAGTATAAATACATATTTTAGGAGGATGAAAAGTATGGCAATCACTGCACAAATGGTAAAAGAATTACGTGAAAAAACTGGCGCAGGTATGATGGACTGCAAAAAAGCTTTAACAGAAACTAATGGCGACATGGAGAAGGCAATTGACTTCTTACGTGAAAAAGGTATTGCGAAAGCTGCTAAAAAAGCAGACCGCATCGCTGCTGAAGGTTTAACTTTCATCGAAACAAACGGTAACGAAGGTTTAATCTTAGAATTAAACTCTGAAACTGATTTCGTTGCGAAAAACGAAGGTTTCCAAGCGTTAATTAAAGAATTAGCTGCACACTTATTAGCTAACAAACCAGCTAACATTGAAGAAGCTATGGCTCAAACAATCGAAGGCGGCAAAACAGTAGAAGAGCACATCAACGAAGCAATCGCTAAAATTGGTGAAAAACTTACACTTCGTCGTTTCGAAATCGTATCAAAAACTGATGCTGATGCATTCGGCGCTTACCTACACATGGGTGGACGTATTGGTGTACTAACAGTTCTTGAAGGTTCTACTGACGAAGCTGCTGCTAAAGATGTAGCAATGCACATCGCAGCAGTTAACCCTAAATACATCGACCGCGATGCTGTAACAGCTGAAGAAGTTGAGCATGAGCGTCAAGTATTAACACAACAAGCTTTAAACGAAGGCAAGCCTGAAAAAATCGTTGCAAAAATGGTTGAAGGCCGTCTAGGCAAATTCTTCGAAGACATTTGCTTACTTGACCAAGCATTCGTTAAAAACCCTGATATGAAAGTTCGTCAGTTCGTTGAGTCTAAAGGCGGAACATTAAAAGGATTCGTTCGCTACGCTGTTGGTGAAGGTATCGAAAAACGCGAAGACAACTTTGCTGAAGAAGTAATGAACCAAGTAAAAGGTAGCAACTAATAAAGATTAGGGAACACATTGTGTTCCCTTTTTTAAAATAAAGATGTAAGCAATTGGAGGTTCATTATGAGTAAACCGAAATATAATCGTGTCGTATTAAAGCTAAGCGGAGAAGCATTAGCTGGCGAACAAGGATTTGGAATTAACCCATCTGTTATTAAATCAGTTGCGGAACAAGTGAAAGAAATTGCAGAACTTGATGTAGAAGTTGCTGTTGTTGTTGGTGGCGGAAACATTTGGCGTGGTAAAATCGGAAGTGAAATGGGAATGGATCGTGCTGGAGCAGATTACATGGGTATGTTAGCAACAGTTATGAATTCATTAGCTCTTCAAGATAGCCTAGAGAACATTGGAATTCAAACTCGTGTTCAAACTTCAATCGAAATGCGTCAAGTAGCAGAGCCTTACATTCGCCGTAAAGCAGTTCGTCATCTAGAGAAAAAACGTGTTGTAATCTTTGCAGCAGGTACAGGTAACCCATATTTCTCTACAGATACAACAGCAGCACTACGTGCAGCGGAAATCGAAGCAGACGTTATCTTAATGGCGAAAAACAACGTAGATGGCGTATATAATGCAGATCCATCTCTTGACCCAACAGCTACGAAATACGAAACACTTACTTACTTAGATGTATTAAAAGAAGGTTTAGGTGTAATGGATTCAACAGCTTCTTCTTTATGTATGGACAATGATATTCCATTAATTGTATTCTCGGTTATGGAAAAAGGTAACATTAAACGTGCCGTTTTAGGCGAAAATATCGGAACAGTTGTAAGGGGGAAATAAATATGGGACAACAAGTATTGAAGTCTTCAAATGAAAAAATGGAAAAAGCAGTTGCTGCTTACTCTCGTGAATTGGCAACAGTTCGCGCAGGTCGTGCAAGCTCGTCTGTATTAGATAAGGTACAAGTTGATTACTATGGTGCACCAACACCTGTTGTGCAATTAGCGAACATTACAGTTCCAGAAGCACGTTTACTTGTAATTCAACCTTATGATAAAACTTCTATCGGTGATATTGAAAAAGCAATCTTAAAAGCAGATTTAGGCTTAAACCCTTCTAATGATGGAACTGTAATTCGTATTGCATTCCCTGCATTAACAGAAGAGCGTCGTCGTGATCTTGTAAAAGTTGTGAAAAAATATGCTGAAGAAGCAAAAGTTGCTGTTCGTAACGTACGTCGTGACAGTAACGATGATCTTAAGAAGCTTGAAAAAGCTGGCGATATTACAGAAGATGATTTAAGAGGATATACTGAAGATATCCAAAAAGAAACAGATAAATATATTGCAAAAGTTGACGAAATCGCAAAAAACAAAGAAAAAGAAATCATGGAAGTGTAATAGCGATACCTTCGCAAATATGACCCTCTTTTTAAGGGGGTCTTTTTACACTTTTAGGCATACGTCTGCTTGCTGGAGGGTATGAATGATGTTTAAAAACTTTCCTTTTTTTAAAAGTAAAAAGGTCGCATCGTTTGATCATCTCGTTGAAAAAGTGAAAAAAGGATACATCCCAGAACATATTGCCATCATTATGGATGGTAATGGAAGATGGGCAAAGAGGAGAGCGATGCCTCGTATTGCGGGACATCATGAAGGCATGCAAGTTGTAAAGAAGATCACAAAATTTGCAAGCAAACTTAATGTAAAAGTATTAACTCTTTATGCTTTTTCAACTGAGAACTGGAAAAGACCGAAAAAGGAAGTTGACTATTTAATGAGGCTTCCAGAAGAATTTCTAGGTACATTTTTACCAGAATTGATTGAAGAGAACGTACAAGTCCGAGTAATAGGACAACAAGATCGTCTTCCTACGCATACACGCAGAGCGATGGAAAAGGCCATGGAAGATACGAAAGAGAATACGGGATTAATTCTTAATTTCGCGTTAAACTATGGAAGTCGAGATGAAATCGTTTCTGCTGTGCAACATATGGTGAAAGATAGTGAGGAAGGAAAAATTCGTGTTGAAGATGTAAGTGAAGAAATGCTTTCTTCCTATTTAATGACGAGTTCTTTACCTGACCCAGAGTTGTTAATCCGTACGAGCGGAGAGCTACGTATTAGTAATTTCATGTTATGGCAAATTGCATATTCGGAATTTTGGTTTACAGATGTGTATTGGCCAGATTTTACCGAGGAACATTTGCTAAATGCGATTACAGACTTTCAGCATAGAGGGCGCAGATTCGGAGGCGTGTAGAAAGAGAGGGTTTGGTAGTGAAACAGAGAATTATTACTGGAGTGGTTGCTGCCGCGCTATTCATTCCCATCGTAATTTACGGTGGCGTGCCTTTTACGGTTTTAGTGTATGCACTTGCTTCTATAGGTTTATATGAATTAATTCGTATGAATAAGCTTACGCTTATTTCAGTACCAACAGTTTTAGCTGCAGTATTATTATGGATTATTTTAATTCCAAGTAGTGCATCAGAACTGTTTACGCAGATTGGATTAGGTAAATTAGAAATCACATTTGTGATTGTTTTATTACTTTTATCATATACAGTCCTTTCTAAGAATACATTTACTTTTGACAATGCTTCATTTTTACTAATGGCAACAACATATGTTGGAATGGGGTTCCTATATTTAAATGAAACGAGAATATTAGGAATTAAATATGTGTTTTGTGCATTATTTGTTATATGGGCTACTGATTCAGGCGCATATTTCGTAGGAAAGGCATTAGGAAAGAGGAAATTGTGGCCAGAAATTAGTCCAAATAAAACGATTGAAGGTTCATTAGGCGGCATCGTTTGTGGAGTTGTTGTGGCACTTGTTTACAATATGTTCTTCCCAGTTGAGGCTAATGTAGGGATTTTAATTGTGTTGACAATTATCATTTCTATTTTTGGACAAATTGGTGATTTAGTACAATCTGCATTTAAACGTCATTATGGCGTAAAGGATTCAGGTACAATTTTACCTGGACATGGTGGTATATTAGATCGAACAGATAGTTGGTTATTTGTTTTACCAATTCTCTACTTCTTATTACAATATAATTAATAAATGAACGAGGGGTTGGAGTCATGAAAAACATTAGTTTATTAGGTGCAAGCGGATCAATTGGTACACAAACTTTAGATGTATTACGCTCGCACCCAGACCAATTCCGTCTCGTTGCTTTTTCTGTAGGGAAAAATATTGACTACGCAGTAAAGGTAATTCAAGAATTTTCTCCGCAAATCGTCTCTGTGCAAAGAGAGGAAGATGTTTTAAAATTACAAGCTGTCTCTGGTAATACAAAAGTTGTATATGGTAGTGAAGGGCTTTTAGAAGTAGCATTACATCCAGATGCGGAGATTGTAGTAAATGCTGTTGTAGGTAGCGTAGGGTTGTTACCAACACTTCGTGCAATTGAGGCGAAAAAAACAATTGGAATTGCAAATAAAGAAACGTTAGTAACTGCAGGGCATCTTGTAATGGAAGCGGCACGAAAACATAATGTTTCGTTACTTCCAGTAGATAGTGAACATTCAGCTATTTTTCAATGTTTGAATGGTGAAAATGAAAAAAGAATTTCTCGACTCATTATAACGGCTTCCGGTGGAAGTTTCCGTGATAAAACGAGAGATGAATTGCATCATGTGACCGTAGAAGATGCGCTTCGACATCCAAACTGGTCAATGGGTTCGAAAATTACAATTGATTCTGCTACAATGATGAATAAGGGGCTAGAAGTAATTGAAGCACATTGGCTTTTTGGTATCCCTTATGAGCAAATCGATGTTGTTTTACATAAAGAAAGTATTATCCATTCTATGGTTGAATTTGAAGATCGTAGTGTAATGGCACAGCTTGGCTCGCCTGATATGCGAGTACCAATTCAATACGCACTTACATATCCTGATCGATTGCCTCTTTCAGACACAAAACAGTTAAATTTATGGGAAATAGGGACGTTGCATTTTGAGAAAATGAACCAAGAACGATTCCGTTGCCTACGTTTTGCGTATGAAGCTGGAAAAGCAGGTGGAAGTATGCCAGCTGTAATGAATGCAGCGAATGAAGTAGCTGTTGAAGCTTTTTTACAAAAGAGAATTGGTTTCTTAACAGTGGAAGACCTCATTGAAAAAGCAATGAACCATCACAATGTCATTGCACGTCCGAGCTTAGAGGAAATTTTGGAAATTGATGCAACCACAAGACGGTTTGTGATGGAACAAATTTAGCAAAGGTGGTTATGGAATTGAATACAGCGATTGCCTTTATACTAATTTTCGGTGCACTCGTATTTTTCCATGAGCTAGGGCATCTATATTTCGCAAAAAGAGCAGGTATTTTATGCCGTGAGTTTGCGATTGGTTTTGGTCCGAAAATATTCTCATTTGAAAAGAATGAAACGGTGTATACGATTCGATTACTGCCCCTTGGTGGCTATGTAAGAATGGCTGGCGAGGATGCAGACACAGTTGAGTTAAAGCCTGGGAAAAAGGTTGGCCTTGTATTAAATGAAAAAGACGAAGTTGCGAAATTAGTTTTTGATGGATATGAAAAGTATCCAAATGTTCGTGTCATTGAAGTCGAACAAGCTGATTTAGAGCATAATTTAACAATTTCGGGCTATGAAGAGTACGAGGAAGAGCTTCAAACATTCCGAGTGAATGAAAAGGCTCGTATCATTACTGCTGGTGAAGAAATTCAAATTGCTCCGTATAATAGGCAGTTTGGCTCCAAGAAATTGGGTCAACGTGCTTTAACAATCTTTGCGGGTCCTGCAATGAACTTCATTTTAGCATTTGTTATTTTTGTGATTCTAGGATTTGTACAAGGTGTTCCTGTTGACAAGCCAATGGTCGGAAAAGTGATGGATAATAGTGCAGCACAGCAAGCTGGATTAAAAGAAAATGATACAATTCAAGCAATCGATGGGAAAAACACAAGTACATGGAAAGAAGTTGTTACCATTGTACGTGAAAATCCAAATAAAGAAATTACGTTACAAGTAAAGCGTGATAGTGAACAGTTTAATGTAAAAGTAACGCCAACGCTCGATAAAGAAGGAAAAGACGAAGTAGGTAGAATTGGTGTTTACTCTCCAGTAGAGAAAACAGTAATGGGTTCTATTAAATCAGGTTTTGAACAAACATACCAATGGACAAAACTAATTTTTGATTCACTTGTGAAATTAGTAACTGGTCAATTCTCTATTAATGAGTTGTCAGGTCCAGTAGGAATTTATAATCTAACAGATCAAGTTGTAGATTATGGATTTACGCGTGTATTAAGTTTAGCAGCAGTTTTAAGTATTAACCTTGGTTTATTTAATTTACTACCAGTCCCTGCTTTAGACGGTGGACGTTTGTTCTTCTTCTTAATTGAAGCGTTACGAGGGAAACCAATTGACCGTCAAAAAGAAGGAATGGTTCACTTTATTGGTTTTGCATTATTAATGTTACTTATGTTAGTTGTAACTTGGAATGACATTCGTAAGTTTTTCTTGTAAAATAAAGTGAAACTTATAAATGAAATAGAGCTCGTAGAATAAAATCCCTCACCTAACTCGAGGTGAGGGGTTTTACTGCGTAAAAGAGTAAAATGAAGAGGTGCGAATAAATGAAACAAAGTATGGTATTCAGTCCTACATTACGTGAAGTTCCAGCTGATGCGGAGATTAAGAGTCATCAGTTATTACTTCGTGCAGGTTTTATGCGTCAAAATGCTTCTGGTATTTATAGTTTTCTACCATTTGGATTAAAAGTACTACACAAAGTAGAACGTATCGTTCGAGAAGAAATGGAGCGCGCAGGAGCTGTAGAATTATTAATGCCAGCGATGCAGGCTGCAGAATTATGGCAAGAATCAGGCCGTTGGTATTCTTACGGATCTGAATTAATGCGTATGAAAGATCGTAACGCTCGTGAATTCGCATTAGGAGCGACACATGAAGAAGTAATTACGGATCTTGTACGTGATGAAGTGAAATCATATAAAAAATTACCGTTAACATTATACCAAATTCAAACAAAATTCCGTGATGAACAAAGACCGCGTTTCGGTTTATTACGCGGAAGAGAGTTTCTAATGAAAGATGCATACTCGTTCCATGCTACACAAGAGAGTTTAGATGAAGTGTATGATCGTTTATACAAAGCATACTCTAACATTTTTGCTCGTTGTGGCTTGAATTTCCGTGCAGTTATTGCTGACTCTGGAGCAATGGGCGGAAAAGATACGCATGAATTTATGGTATTATCTGAAGTTGGTGAAGATACAATTGCATACTCTGATACATCTAATTATGCAGCAAACATCGAAATGGCTCCTGTGGTAGCTACGTATACGAAGAGTGATGAAGCAGAAAAGTCACTTGAAAAAGTAGCAACACCAGATCAAAAAGCAATTGAAGAAGTATCTGCATTCTTAAACATTGAAGCTGACAAGTGCATTAAGTCTATGGTATTTAAAGTAGATGAGAAATTAGTAGTTGTACTTGTTCGTGGTGATCATGAAGTAAACGATGTAAAAGTGAAAAATGTATACGGCGCTTCAGTTGTTGAGCTTGCTTCTCATGAAGAAGTGAGAGAATTATTAAACTGTGAAGTTGGTTCTTTAGGACCGATTGGTGTAACAGGTGATATCGAAATTATCGCTGACCATGCTGTAGCATCAATTGTTAACGGATGTTCAGGAGCGAACGAAGAAGGATTCCATTATGTAAATGTAAATCCAGAACGCGACTTTAAAGTAAGTCAATATATAGATTTACGCTTCATTCAAGAAGGAGACCAATCTCCAGACGGAAACGGAACAATTCTTTTCGCACGCGGAATTGAAGTTGGTCATGTATTCAAATTAGGAACACGTTATAGTGAAGCGATGAACGCAACATTCCTAGATGAAAACGGAAAAACACAACCACTTATTATGGGTTGCTACGGTATCGGTGTATCTCGTACAGTGGCAGCAATCGCAGAGCAGTTTAATGATGAGAACGGTTTAGTTTGGCCAAAAGCTGTAGCACCATTCCATGTGCATGTAATTCCAGTAAATATGAAATCTGATGCGCAACGTGAAATGGGTGAAAACATCTACAACTCATTACAAGAGCAAGGGTACGAAGTATTACTAGATGATCGTGCAGAACGTGCAGGTGTTAAATTTGCAGATGCAGATTTATTCGGCCTTCCAGTTCGTGTGACAGTTGGTAAAAAAGCAGACGAAGGTATTGTAGAAGTGAAAGTACGTGCTACAGGCGAGTCTGAAGAAGTGAAAGTAGAAGAACTTCAAACATATATTGCAAATATTTTAAAATAAGAAGAGGTACCTCGTAATGAGGTACCTTCTCTTTCTTTGTAAACGTATTTTGTAAAAGAAGAAGGGAGAAATCTTTCTTTGTAGTACGTTTCAATTTATAATAGCAAATGGAAGGAGAGTGCTTATGTCTTTAACAAACGAACAACAAGAGCGATTTCAAATCTTGCTCCAGCAGTTGCAAATACCAGACGACCTTATAAATCAATATTTACAAGGTGGTGGTATTGAAAGGCTCGTTATTGATAAAGTGAATAAAAGTTGGCATTTTGATTTACAAGTGCCACGTATTTTGCCTACAGAATTATATGAATTGCTAGAAACAAAGCTTAAGCAATCATTTTCTCATATTGCAAGAACAACATTTGCATTAGAAACAGAGAATAAACAATTTACAGAAGAAGAAGTGAGGGCGTATTGGCCACTTTGTACGGAACGAATTACATTTTCACCTATGTTTGCTTACTTAAAGAAGCAGCTTCCGCAGGTGAATGGAGTGAAGTTGCTAATAAATGTGAATAATGAGCTGGAATCTACTGCTTTAAAGAAAAACGTAGCGAAACCAGTAGGGGATCAATACGAAACTTTTGGATTCCCGCGTTTTCAGTTAGACACACATATACAGCAAAATACAGAAGAAATGCAAAAGTTTCGTGAGCAAACGCAGCAAGAAGATCGTGAACGTGTTATACAAGCTATGGAAGAAATGGCGAAGAAGCAAGCTGAAGAAAGTAGCGTTGTGCATGAAGGACCGGTCACACTCGGGTATCTTATTAAGCCAGACGAAGAGATTACACCGATGCGAGAAATTCAAGATGAAGAAAGAAGAAAAACAGTTCAAGGGTATGTCTTCCATGTAGAAACGAAAGAACTTCGTAGTGGTCGTACGTTATTAACTTTAAAAATAACAGATTATACGGATTCTATTATGATCAAAATGTTCTCACGTGACAAAGAAGATATTCCAATGTTGCAGTCCTTGAAAAAAGGAATGTGGGTGAAAGCGCGTGGTTCTGTTCAAAATGATACATTCGTTCGAGATTTAGTAATGATTGCAAATGATATAAATGAAATAACAGGACCGTCTCGTAAAGATAAAGCGCCAGAAGGTGAAAAACGTGTAGAGCTGCATCTTCACACACCGATGAGCCAAATGGACGCTGTTACTCCTGTTTCTAGACTTGTTGCCCAAGCAGGGAAATGGGGACATGAGGCAATCGCTGTTACAGACCATGCTGTTGCGCAGTCTTTCCCAGAGGCATATTCTGCGGGTAAAAAGGCTGGGGTTAAAGTTATATATGGTGTAGAAGCGAATTTAGTTAATGATGGTGTACCGATTGCATATAACGAAGCGCATCGTTTACTTGCAGAGGAAACGTATGTTGTTTTCGACGTTGAGACGACAGGTTTATCAGCTGTATATGATACTGTTATCGAGTTAGCGGCTGTAAAAGTAAAAGGCGGCGAAATTATTGACCGCTTTGAATCTTTCGCAAACCCACATCAACCATTATCTGCGACGATTATTGAATTAACAGGTATTACAGATGATATGTTAACGGATGCACCAGAAGTGGACGAAGTGTTTAAAAAGTTTGAAAAATGGATGGGCGACCATACACTTGTTGCTCATAACGCAAGTTTTGATATGGGTTTTATTAACGTAGGTTTTAAAAAGGCTGGATTAGAAAAAACGAATAATCCTGTTATTGATACGTTAGAACTTGCAAGATTCTTATTCCCGGAAATGAAAAACCATCGATTAAACACGATGTGTAAAAAGCTTGATATTGAATTAACGCAACATCACCGTGCGATTTATGATACAGAAGCAACGGGATACTTACTTGTGAAAATGTTAAAAGATGTGATTGAAAAGGGATTTGAATATCACGATCAATTAAATGATAGCATGGGGCAAGGGGATGCGTATAAGCGTGGACGTCCAAGTCATATGACGTTACTTGCGACATCGGATGTAGGATTGAAAAATTTATATAAACTTGTTTCCTATTCTCACCTAAATTACTTTTACCGTGTACCACGAGTACCAAGGTCACTATTAAAAAAATATCGTGAAGGAATTTTAGTAGGAACGGCTTGTGATAAAGGTGAAGTGTTTGAGGCGATGATGCAAAAAGCTCCTGAAGAGGTAGAAGAAATTGCGCAGTTCTATGATTACATTGAAGTAATGCCTCCAGAGGTGTTACGTCATTTAGTAGAGCGTGAACTTGTTCGAGATGAGGGGCAATTAAAAACAATTATTTCTAACTTAGTAAAACTAGGTGAGACGTTAGATAAACTAGTTGTTGCTACAGGAAACGTGCATTATATAGACCCAGAGGATGCGATGTATCGCAAAATTTTAGTCAGTTCGCAGGGCGGAGCCAATCCGTTAAACCGACATTCATTACCGCCTGTACATTTCCGTACAACGGATGAAATGTTAGAGTGTTTTTCATTCTTAGGTGAAGACGTAGCGAAAGAAATTGTTGTAACGAATACACAAAAGGTTGCATCATTAATTGGGGATGTTCATCCAGTGAAAGATGATCTATATACACCGAAAATTGAAGGTGCAGATGATGAGACGCGTGACATGAGTTATAAAATGGCGCGTAGCATTTATGGTGAAGAGTTACCTGAAATTGTAGAAGCGCGTTTAGAAAAAGAATTAAAAAGTATTATTGGGCATGGATTTGCCGTAATTTATTTAATTTCACATAAGCTTGTGAAAAAATCGTTAGTAGACGGATATTTAGTAGGTTCGCGTGGATCGGTAGGTTCATCATTCGTTGCAACGATGATGGAAATTACAGAAGTAAACCCATTACCACCACACTATGTATGTCCGAAGTGTAAGCAATCAGAATTCTTTAATGATGGTTCTGTAGGTTCTGGTTTTGACTTGCCGGATAAAGAATGTCCTGCATGTAATGTTCCATACGTGAAAGATGGACATGATATTCCGTTCGAAACGTTCCTTGGATTTAAAGGAGATAAGGTACCCGATATCGATCTGAACTTCTCCGGGGAATACCAACCACGTGCCCATAACTATACGAAAGTATTGTTCGGTGAAGATTATGTATACCGTGCGGGTACAATAGGTACAGTTGCGGAAAAAACGGCTTATGGATATGTAAAAGGTTATGCAAATGATCATAATTTAACGATTCGAAATGCAGAGATTGACCGCTTAGTAGCAGGATGTACGGGCGTAAAACGTACAACCGGACAGCATCCAGGTGGTATTATCGTTGTGCCAGATTACATGGATATCTTTGATTTCTCACCAATTCAGTTTCCGGCGGATTCAATAGGGGCTGAGTGGAGAACAACACACTTTGATTTCCACTCCATTCATGATAATTTATTGAAACTTGATATACTAGGACACGATGATCCGACTGTTATTCGTATGTTACAAGATTTAAGTGGTATTGATCCGAAAACCATCCCGACAGACGATCCAGAAGTAATGAAAATTTTCTCAGGCCCAGAATCATTAGGGGTAACGGAAGAACAAATTAACTGTA
The DNA here is from genome assembly GCF_022095615.2 of Bacillus thuringiensis. Lineage (NCBI taxonomy): Bacteria > Bacillati > Bacillota > Bacilli > Caryophanales > Bacillaceae > Bacillus > Bacillus thuringiensis. The sequence continues at coordinate 3,606,904 of NZ_CP155559.1, read as the reverse complement.
AAACAGGTACACTTGGTATACCAGAGTTTGGTACGAAATTCGTAAGGCAGATGTTAGAAGAGACGAAACCTACGACATTCTCTGAGTTAGTCCAAATTTCTGGACTATCACATGGTACAGACGTATGGCTTGGTAATGCAAACGAGTTAATTTATAACGGTACATGTACGCTAAGTGAAGTTATCGGTTGTCGTGATGACATCATGGTATATTTAATCTATCAAGGCTTAGATCCATCATTAGCCTTCAAAATCATGGAGTCAGTTCGTAAAGGTAAAGGTGTACCAGAAGAATGGGAAGATGACATGAAAAGTAATAATGTACCAGGTTGGTATATTGATTCATGTAAGAAAATTAAGTACATGTTCCCTAAAGCCCATGCGGCTGCTTACGTACTTATGGCTGTACGTATTGCATACTTTAAAGTACATTTCGCGCTTCTATTCTATGCGGCATACTTTACAGTTCGTGCAGATGATTTTGATATAGAGGCGATGGCGAAAGGTTCAGCATCTATACGTGTAAGAATTGATGAAATTGCGCAAAAAGGTTTGGATGCAGCGCCGAAAGAGAAAAGTTTATTGACAGTACTAGAAATGACACTTGAAATGTGTGAGCGTGGATACTCATTCCAAAAGGTTGATTTATACCGTTCGCATGCAACAGAATTTATTATTGATGGGGATACTTTAATTCCTCCATTTAATGCAGTGCCTGGACTTGGTACAAACGCAGCTTTAAGTATTGTAGAAGCACGCAAAAATGGAGATTTCTTATCAAAAGAAGATTTACAGCAGCGCAGTAAGGTTTCGAAAACAATTATTGAGTATTTAGATAGTCAAGGTTGCTTAGGCGATCTACCTGATCAAAACCAGTTATCACTGTTCTAATAGGTAGGAAAAGTCTTTGCAAATCAACATTTGCTATGGTATACTATTAACCGAGATAACCATGTCATGTATATTGTGTAAAAAAAAGAGTGGGGAAACCCACTCTTTCGTGTTACTATCTACGTTTTATTGATGTGGAGAGGTAAGAAATTTCTGTCGTATATACATATTTTGTTACAAGTTTTACTTCTTAAATTTGGTAATACTAAGACAGATATTCCCTGCTAAATGGCAGGGGCTTTTGTTAGCTAACGAGAAAGAATAAGATGGACCGTTTTTATGAACGGAGGTCTTTTCTTGTAAATGGTACATGGCGGCAGGAAGGAGGCTGTTTATGGATAAGAAAGTCACAGAAGTTGTAGAAGCATTTGCGCAGCCAATCGTTGAAGAGTTAAATCTTGAACTTGTAGATGTAGAGTATGTGCAAGAAGGACAAGACTGGTTCTTACGCGTATTCATCGATTCTGAAAAGGGAGTCGACATTGAAGAATGCGGTGCGGTAAGTGAACGTTTAAGCGAAGCTTTAGATAAAGAGGATCCAATTCCTCATCTTTACTTTTTGGATGTATCATCTCCTGGAGCGGAACGCCCATTAAAGAAAGAGAAAGACTTCCAGCAAGCGGTAGGAAAACAAGTGGCAATTAAAACATATGAGCCGATTGATGGTGAAAAAATGTTTGAAGGAAAGCTACTTTCCTACGACGGTACTACAATTACACTATTATTAACAATTAAAACACGTAAAAAAGAAATCCAAATTCCAATGGATAAAGTTGCAAATGCGCGACTTGCTGTTACGTTTTAGTTAGAAGGGGGATCTTCATGAGCACTGAGTTGTTAGATGCCTTGCTCGTATTAGAGTCAGAAAAAGGAATTAGCAAAGATATTATTATTGATGCGATTGAAGCAGCGTTAATCTCTGCTTATAAACGCAATTTTAACCAAGCACAAAACGTTCGTGTGAGCTTTAACCCAGAAGTGGGAACAATTCAAGTTTTAGCACGTAAAGACGTTGTTGATAATGTGTTTGATCCACGTCTTGAAATTTCTGTTGAAGAAGCAAGACAAATTAATCCAAACTATCAAGATGGTGACGTACTAGAAATTGAAGTAACACCAAAAGATTTCGGTCGTATTGCAGCACAAACTGCAAAACAGGTTGTAACACAACGAGTGCGCGAAGCAGAGCGTGGTGTTATTTACTCTGAGTTTAGTGACCGTGAAGAAGATATCATGGTGGGTATCGTACAACGTCAAGATGCTCGTTTCATCTATGTAAGCTTAGGGAAAGTAGAAGCTTTATTACCTGTAAGTGAGCAAATGCCAAACGAACAGTACAAACCACATGATCGTATTCGCGTATTCATTACGAAAGTAGAAAAAACAACGAAAGGACCACAAATTTACGTATCACGTACACATCCTGGTCTTTTAAAACGTTTATTCGAAATGGAAGTTCCTGAAATTTATGATGGAACTGTTGAAATTCGTTCTGTAGCACGTGAAGCAGGCGATCGCTCTAAAATTTCTGTACATGCAGAGAACATTGATGTTGATCCAGTAGGTTCTTGTGTAGGACCGAAAGGACAACGTGTACAACGCATTGTAGACGAACTAAAAGGCGAAAAGATTGACATCGTTCGCTGGTCAAATGATCCAGTAGAATATGTTGCAAATGCTTTAAGCCCATCACAAGTTGTTAAAGTGCTTGTAGATGAAGAAGAAAAAGCAACAACTGTTGTTGTTCCAGACCACCAACTGTCATTAGCTATTGGTAAGCGTGGACAAAATGCACGTCTTGCAGCTAAATTAACAGGTTGGAAAATTGATATTAAGAGTGAGTCTGATGCGAAACAACTTGGTATTGTAACAGAAGAAGATAGCGTAATCGCATTCGGATTCGATTCAGTTGAAGACGAAATCGAATAGAGGTGATGAGTATGAGCAATCGAAAAGTTCCGTTACGAAAATGTGTTGCAACGCAAGAAATGAAATCAAAACGAGAGCTCGTTCGCATTGTTCGTTCCAAAGAGGGAGAAGTGTCCATTGATTTAACTGGAAAGAAATCAGGACGAGGTGCTTATTTATCAAAAGATAAAGAAAGTATTCTTCAAGCCCAAAAGAAAAATGTTTTGGAACATCATCTAAAAGCGAAAATCGACGGTTCTCTATACGAAGAGCTTCTTGAGCTTGTTGAGAAGGAGTCGAAATAAGTGTCCGATTGGAAATCGTTTTTAGGACTAGCAAATCGCGCTCGAAAACTCATTTCGGGTGAAGAACTCGTTTTAAAAGAAGTACGAAGTGGTAAAGCGAAGCTCGTATTGCTTTCTGAAGATGCGTCAGCGAACACTACAAAACGTATCACTGATAAAACGACGTACTACAACGTACCAATGAAAAAAGTCGAAAATCGACAACAATTAGGGCATGCGATTGGGAGAGACGAGCGAGTCGTTGTAGCTGTGTTAGATGAAGGCTTTGCGAAAAAGCTACGTAGCATGCTCGATACAAATTACCGGGGGTGAAGGTATGAGTAAAATTCGAGTACATGAATATGCAAAAAAAAATAATATCTCAAGTAAAGATCTTATGACAAAACTAAAAGAGATGAATATCGAGGTTTCGAATCATATGACAATGTTAGAAGATGAAGTAGTAAACAAATTAGATAATGAATATGACACTGAAGCGGAAAAACCTTCTGTTGCAGATGAGTTTGAAGTAGAAGAAAAAGTTGTTCGCAGTAAAAAGAACAGCAATAAGAAGAAGAAAAAAGGCAAAGGAACTGAAGACAAACGTCAAGATAACTTTGCTGGAAGACAACAAACGCAAATAGTAGAAACACCAGATAAAATTACTTTCTCTGGAAGCCTTACAGTAGGTGAACTTGCTAAAAAATTAAGCAAAGAGCCATCTGAAATTATTAAGAAGCTCTTCATGCTAGGAATTATGGCAACAATTAACCAAGACTTAGATAAAGATACAATTGAGTTAATTGCTACTGATTATGGTATTGAAGTAGAAGAAGAAGTAGTTGTAAGTGAAACTGAATTTGAAACATTCATCGATGAGCAAGATGATGAAGAGAACTTAAAAGAGCGTCCAGCTGTAGTTACAATTATGGGGCACGTTGACCATGGTAAAACAACTTTACTTGACTCTATCCGTAATTCAAAAGTAACTGCAGGCGAAGCTGGTGGAATTACTCAGCATATCGGTGCATACCAAGTTGATGTAAATGATAAGAAAATTACGTTCTTAGATACACCAGGTCACGCGGCATTTACAACAATGCGTGCTCGTGGTGCGCAAGTAACGGATATTACAATCCTTGTTGTTGCAGCTGATGACGGTGTTATGCCACAAACAGTTGAAGCGATTAGCCATGCGAAAGCAGCTGGAGTACCAATTATTGTAGCTGTGAATAAAATGGATAAACCAGCGGCAAATCCGGATCGTGTAATGCAAGAATTAACAGAATATGAATTAGTTCCAGAAGCTTGGGGCGGAGATACAATTTTCGTACCAATTTCTGCAATTCAAGGTGAAGGAATTGACAACTTACTAGAAATGATTCTTCTTGTAAGTGAAGTGGAAGAATATAAAGCAAATCCAAACCGCTATGCAGCTGGTACTGTAATTGAAGCACAGCTTGATAAAGGTAAAGGAACTATCGCGACATTACTTGTTCAAAACGGTACACTTCGAGTTGGAGATCCAATCGTTGTTGGTACTTCATTCGGACGTGTTCGTGCAATGGTAAGTGATATTGGTCGTCGTGTAAAAGTTGCTGGTCCATCGACTCCTGTTGAAATTACAGGCTTAAACGAAGTACCACAAGCGGGAGATCGTTTCATGGCATTCGCTGATGAGAAGAAAGCTCGTCAAATCGGTGAATCACGTGCACAAGAAGCGTTACTTGCTCAACGTGGTGAAAAATCTAAATTAAGCCTTGAAGATTTATTCCAACAAATCCAAGAAGGCGATGTAAAAGAAATTAACTTAATTGTGAAAGCAGACGTACAAGGTTCTGTAGAAGCAATGGCAGCGTCACTTCGTAAAATTGATGTTGAAGGTGTTAAAGTTAAAATTATCCATACAGGCGTAGGTGCGATTACAGAATCTGATGTTATTTTAGCTTCTGCATCTAATGCAATTGTAATTGGATTTAACGTACGCCCTGATGTGAATGCGAAGCGTACAGCTGAATTAGAGAATGTTGATGTTCGTTTACACCGTATTATCTATAAAGTAATCGAAGAAATCGAATCAGCAATGCAAGGTATGCTGGATCCAGAATTCGAAGAAAAAGTAATCGGTCAAGCGGAAGTACGCCAAACATTCAAAGTAACAAAAGTTGGAACAATCGCAGGTTGTTACGTAATTGACGGTAAAATTACACGTGATAGTGGCGTGCGTATTATCCGTGATGGCGTAGTAATTTTCGAAGGACAACTTGATACGTTAAAACGTTTCAAAGACGACGTAAAAGAAGTTGCACAAAACTATGAGTGTGGTATTACAATTGAAAGATATAATGATCTTAAAGAAGGGGACATCATTGAAGCGTACATTATGGAAGAAGTGAAGCGATGATTATCGCTTCACTCTCATTCGAGTGTATGATTTACGATGTGCATTCTTTAAAAGAGAAACGAGCAATTTTGCAACGGGTGCTAACTCGTGTGAAGCAGCGTTATAATGTAGCTGTTTCAGAAGTAGGGCATCAAGATGTATGGCAACGTACAGAAATTGCAATTGTTTCTGTATCCTCTAATCGTGTTATTTGTGAAAAAGAAATGAATCGTGTACTCGAGTACATCGATTCATTTCCTGAAATTGAACGTACAATAACACAATTGGAATGGTATTGAATGAGGTGAAGAGTTATGAAATTACGTGCAAACCGTGTAGGCGAGCAAATGAAAAAAGAATTAGGCGACATCATCAGTCGTAAAATTAAAGATCCACGTGTTGGATTTGTTACAGTAACAGATGTACAAGTGAGTGGAGATTTACAAATTGCTACAGTATATATTTCTGTTTTAGGTGATGAAGAGCAGAAAGAAAGTACATTAAAGGGTTTAGCGAAGGCAAAAGGCTTCATTCGTTCAGAAATTGGCCAGCGTATTCGTCTTCGTAAAACACCGGAAATTTCCTTTGAGTTTGATGAGTCTATCGGATATGGTCATCGAATTGATACACTTTTACATCAAATTAATAAAGACGGTAAACGTGAAGAATAATGGATAGACATTTGTCTATCCATTTTTTCAATGCAAAATAAATTTTGGATAATTACTATGAAAGAATTATGATGAGGTGAACATATATGGAAGGTGTAGTATTATTACATAAGCCAAAAGGCATGACATCACATGATTGTGTATTTAAATTAAGAAAGATATTGCGTGAGAAACGAATTGGTCATACTGGAACATTAGATCCAGATGTAACAGGAGTATTACCTATTTGCGTGGGACGAGCAACGAAGATTGCACAATTTTTAACAAGTGAGACGAAAACATATGAAGGTGAAGTAACACTTGGGTTTTCAACAACAACTGAAGATGCTTCTGGTGAAGTTGTTGAAACGAAAAATGTAGATCGTGTTATTACTCGTAAGGAAGTAGAAGGAGCTCTTGCTGCATTAACAGGTACGATTGAACAAATGCCTCCGATGTTTTCAGCTGTAAAAGTTAACGGAAAAAAATTATATGAATATGCAAGAGCAGGACAAGAAGTTGAACGTCCAGTTCGTACAATTACAATTCATGAATTTGTATTACTAGATGACCGTGAAGTATTTGAGGGGGAAAATATTTCATTCCGTTTCCGTGTAACGTGTAGTAAAGGGACATATGTAAGAACGTTAGCAGTAATGATTGGTGAAAAACTTGGTTTTCCATCACATATGTCTCACCTTGTAAGAACAGCTTCTGGTGAATTTTTATTAGAAGATTGCATATCATTTGAAGAAATTGAAGAAAACGTGCAAAATGGAACAGTAGAGTCTATCTTCATTTCAATTGATGAAGCGTTAAGTAAGTTCCCGAAAATGGTTGTAGATGAAAAGCAAGCAGAGAAAATAAAGAATGGTATGTTCTTAAAAAATGAATTGCAAATAACAGCGCCATTTATAACAGTGTTTGATAAAAATAATCGCTGCCTTGCAATTTTTGAGCACCATCCAAAACACCTTGGTATGCTAAAGCCGATGAAAGTACTTGTGAATAATCAAGAACTAAAGCTATAATGAATTATTGGAAGGATTATTACAGAAAAAGGTGAATTCAAGCGTGAAACTTATTCATTTAACTCATCCACATGAACAAAAAAAATTAGAATTACCGCCTACTGTAATGGCATTAGGATTTTTTGATGGCATTCATTTAGGACATCAATGTGTGATTCGAACTGCGAAACAAATAGCGGATGAACGAGGATATAAAAGTGCAGTTATGACATTTTATCCGCACCCATCTGTTGTTTTAGGAAAAAAGGAAGCGCATGCGGAGTATATTACACCAATGTGTGATAAAGAAAAAATAGTCGAAAACTTAGGGATCGATATATTATATGTTATTAAATTTGATGAATCGTTTGCAGGCTTATTGCCACAACAATTTGTAGATGATTATATTATTGGTTTAAATGTAAAGCATGTAGTAGCAGGGTTTGATTATTCATATGGACGTTTAGGAAAAGGAAAGATGGAGACTTTACCATTTCATGCAAGAGGGGAGTTTACACAGACTGTGATTGAAAAAGTTGAATTTCAAGAAGAGAAAGTAAGTTCTACAGCATTACGAAAGTTAATTCGAAATGGTGAAATGGAACAAATTCCATCTATTTTAGGTAGAGCATATACAGTAGGGGGAACGGTTGTACACGGTGATAAGCGTGGACGCCAAATTGGTTTTCCCACAGCTAATGTAGGTTTAAGTGATGAGTATCTATTACCACCTGTAGGTGTTTATGCAGTGAGATTAAAAGTTCACGATGAATGGTACGATGGTGTATGTAATATTGGGTATAAACCAACTTTTAAAGAAGATGAGCGTCAATTATCTATTGAAGTGCACTTATTTGAATTTAACAAAGACATATATGATCAAAATGTTACAGTAGAGTGGCATATGCGTATAAGAGAAGAAAAGAAATTCAATGGCATCGATGAGTTAGTTGAACAAATTGCAAAAGATAAGAAAACAGCACAAGAATATTTTGCGAACGAAAAGAATATACTTGCTTTTTCAAATGAAAAGTAGTATTCTATGTTATGTACTTTATGACAACCATTGCTTGGCATTGCGACTCACCGACGCTTGCTAGGTAATTGGGGGTTTAATTAATAGGAGGTGAAATAGGATGGCTTTAACACAAGAGCGTAAAAATGAAATCATTGCACAATTTAGAACTCATGAGACTGATACTGGTTCTCCAGAGGTTCAAATTGCTGTCCTAACGGAGCAAATTAACACTCTAAACGAGCACTTACGTACTCACAAGAAAGATCATCATTCACGTCGTGGTCTATTAAAGATGGTTGGTAAACGTCGTAACTTACTAACTTACCTTCGTAATAGCGATATCACACGTTACCGTGAATTAATCACAAAGCTTGGCTTACGTCGATAGTCAAAGAAGCGGGAATATTCCCGCTTTTTTGTTAGGTAAAAATATATCTTCTACCCTTTATAGCTTACTTCATTTTCGGTAATACTAGAGGTAGAATATTGTGATATACTATCCATTTACATAGAAGAATTGAATACTTTAAATTGAGAGGGGTACTTAAATGAGTCAAGAAAAGCAAGTCTTCTCGATAGATTTAGCTGGTCGCCAGCTAACAGTTGAAACAAGTCAGCTTGCGAAGCAAGCGAACGGAGCAGTATTAGTAAGATATGGCGATACAGCGGTTCTATCTACAGCAACTGCATCAAAAGAACCAAAAAATGTAGATTTCTTCCCACTTACAGTAAACTATGAAGAGCGTTTATATGCAGTCGGAAAAATTCCTGGCGGTTTCATTAAACGTGAAGGTCGTCCGAGTGAAAAAGCAATTTTGGCAAGTCGCTTAATCGACCGCCCAATTCGTCCACTTTTCGCAGATGGTTTCCGTAACGAAGTACAAGTTGTCAGCATTGTAATGAGTGTTGATCAAGATTGTTCTTCTGAAATGGCAGCTATGCTTGGTTCTTCATTAGCGTTATCGATCTCAGATATTCCATTTGAAGGCCCAATCGCGGGTGCAACAGTTGGTCGTATTAACGGCGAATTCGTTATTAATCCAACAGTAGAACAGCAAGAACAAAGTGATATTCACCTTGTTGTGGCTGGTACGAAAGATGCAATTAACATGGTTGAAGCAGGAGCAGATCAAGTGCCTGAAGAAACAATGTTAGAAGCAATTATGTTTGGACATGACGAAATTAAACGTCTAATTGCATTCCAAGAAGAGATTGTACAAGCTGTAGGTAAAGAGAAATCAGAAGTGAAACTTTATGAAGTTGACGCTGATCTTAATCAAGCTGTACGTGAAATGTCTGAGAAGGATATGCATTCTGCAATTCAAGTACATGAGAAACATGCACGTGAAGATGCAATTAACGAAGTGAAAAAGCGTGTAATTGAGCATTACGAAGCGCAGGAAGCTGACGCTGATACATTAGGACAAGTAAGTGAGATTTTATATAAAATTGTAAAAGAAGAAGTACGTCGTCTTATTACAGTTGAAAAAATCCGCCCAGATGGCCGTAAAGGTGACGAAATCCGTCCATTAGCATCAGAGGTTGGTATTTTATCTCGTACACACGGTTCTGGTTTATTCACACGTGGACAAACACAAGCATTAAGTATTTGTACATTAGGTGCATTAGGCGATGTGCAAATTTTAGATGGTCTTGGTGTAGAAGAATCAAAACGCTTTATGCACCATTACAATTTCCCATCATTTAGTGTTGGTGAAACAAGACCAATGCGTGGACCAGGTCGTCGTGAAATTGGTCACGGTGCACTAGGAGAACGTGCTCTTGAGCCTGTAATTCCATCTGAAAAAGATTTCCCATATACAGTACGTCTTGTATCTGAAGTTTTAGAATCAAATGGTTCTACTTCACAAGCAAGTATTTGTGGTAGTACTTTAGCAATGATGGATGCTGGTGTTCCACTTAAAGCTCCAGTTGCAGGTATTGCAATGGGTCTAGTTAAAACTGGTGAGCATTATACAATTTTATCTGATATTCAAGGTATGGAAGATCATTTAGGTGATATGGACTTTAAAGTAGCAGGTACAGCAAAAGGTGTAACTGCACTGCAAATGGACATTAAAATCGATGGTCTATCTCGTGAAATTTTAGAAGAGGCATTACAACAAGCGAAAGTTGGTCGTGTGCACATTCTAAATCATATGTTATCTGTTATTGCAGAGCCACGTACTGAATTATCAGCTTACGCTCCAAAGATTATTACAATGACAATTAACCCAGATAAAATCCGTGACGTTATTGGGCCGAGCGGTAAACAAATCAATAAAATTATTGAAGAAACTGGCGTTAAAATTGACATCGAGCAAGATGGTACAGTATTCATTTCTTCAATAAATCAAGAAATGAATGACAAAGCTAAGAAAATTATCGAAGATATCGTTCGCGAAGTACAAGTAGGTGAAATCTACGAAGGAAAAGTGAAGCGTGTTGAGAAATTCGGTGCTTTCGTTGAATTATTCAGCGGTAAAGATGGATTAGTTCACATTTCAGAACTTGCACTTGAGCGTGTAGGTAAAGTAGAAGACGTTGTGAAGATCGGTGATGTAATTACAGTTAAAGTTATCGAGATTGACAAGCAAGGTCGTGTGAATCTATCTAGAAAAGTATTGCTAAAAGAAGAGCAAGAAAAAGAAGCTGCTAAAGAAGAAAACAAACAAGAGCAGCAATAAGTAAAAGCCAGTTAAACTGGCTTTTTTTGTTATGTAAAAAATATGATTTACATATATTTTTATGTCAGTATAGGTATAGTTTTCATTATAACGCTCAAATTAACAAAGATAAGAAGAAAAAAGGTTTTTATATAGTTAATGGGAGGGTTTATATGAAAGTTCGTATATTGGCATACATATGTATATTTTTTTTATATGTCAGTGTAGGCTCTTATTCCGTTTTTGCACAGGATGACTTGTATGAAGAAATTCAAAAACATGCAAAACAATATGAGATTGCACCTCAAAATGCGATGATTGATAAAATATGGAAATCGACACCGGGATATAATGGAAGACAAGTTGATATCGAAGCATCCTATAATAATATGAAGAAGCTAAAGAAATTTGATCAAAGAAATCTTGAGTTCAAGGAAGTATCACCGAGTGTCCACTTAAAAGATTTATCACCAGCTCCAATTTATAGGGGACATCCAAATAAAAAGATGGTGGGATTAACAATAAATGTGGCATGGGGAAACGAGTATTTGCCGCGTATATTAGAGATATTGAAAAAACATGATGTGAAGGCGACTTTCTTTTTAGAAGGACGCTGGGTGAAAGAAAATTTGCGATTTGCAAAAATGATTGTTGATGCAAATCAAGAAGTTGGAAATCATTCTTACACACACCCTAATATGAAAACGCTATCGTCTGATGAAATACGAGATCAGTTACAAAAAACAAATCGAATGATTGAAGCTGCTACGAATCAAAAGGTGAGATGGTTTGCTCCGCCGAGTGGAAGTTTTCGGGATGAAGTCGTGAAAATTGCAGATGATTTTCAAATGGGAACCATCATGTGGACTGTCGATACAATTGATTGGAAGCGACCGGATCCAGATGTACTATTGCAGAGAGTAATGAGAAAAATACATCCAGGTGCTATCGTATTAATGCATCCAACTTCATCTACAGCAGAAGCATTAGATACAATGATTACAAAATTGAAGGAACAAGGATATAAAGTAGGGAATATAACAGAATTACTGGATGAAAAACGTGTGGATTAAATACATTTGCATGACATTCATCCTTAAACTTGTTATCATTAAATAATAGCACTTATTTAGAGAAACTGGCAGTAGGAGGAAAGTTTTTGATTAAAAAATATACTTGTAAAAATGGTGTAAGAATCGTTATGGAGAATATACCAACCGTAAGATCGGTTGCGATTGGTATTTGGATCCATGCGGGATCAAGAAATGAAAATGAAAAAAATAACGGGGTTTCCCACTTTTTAGAGCATATGTTCTTTAAAGGAACGGAAACACGTAGTGCACGCGAAATTGCAGAATCATTTGATAGCATTGGTGGGCAAGTGAATGCTTTTACTTCAAAAGAATACACTTGTTACTATGCAAAAGTGCTTGATGAGCATGCTAAATATGCTTTAGATGTATTGGCAGATATGTTCTTTAATTCAACATTTGATGAGGAAGAACTGAAAAAAGAGAAGAATGTCGTATGTGAAGAAATTAAAATGTACGAAGATGCTCCAGATGATATTGTGCATGATATGTTAACAAAAGCAACATATGAAACGCATCCGCTTGGATATCCTATTTTAGGAACAGAAGAAACGCTTGATACGTTTACAGGTGATACGCTACGCCAATATATCAAGGATCATTACACACCTGAAAATGTCGTTGTTTCAGTTGCAGGAAATATTGATGAAGCCTTTTTACAAACGGTAGAGCAATATTTCGGTAGCTATGAAGGAACAACAAATCGTGAACAAGTACATAGCCCAATTTTCCATTTTAATAAGGTAGCACGTAAAAAGGAAACAGAACAAGCTCATTTATGTTTAGGATATAAAGGCTTACAAATGGGACACGAAGATATTTATAACTTAATCGTATTAAATAACGTTTTAGGTGGTAGCATGAGTAGCCGTTTATTCCAAGAAGTACGTGAGCAACGCGGGTTAGCCTACTCAGTATTTTCTTACCATTCTTCTTATGAAGATACAGGTATGTTAACGCTGTATGGTGGAACAGGTAGCAAACAATTAGATACACTGTATGACACAATGCAGGAAACATTAGAAACATTGAAAAATACAGGTATTACAGAAAAAGAGCTTATTAATAGTAAAGAGCAATTAAAAGGAAACTTAATGTTAAGTTTAGAAAGTACGAATAGCCGTATGAGCCGCAATGGTAAAAATGAATTGCTACTTCGTAAGCATCGTTCACTTGATGAGATTATTGAAAGTGTAAACACTGTAACAAAAGAAAATGTTGATGAGTTAATTCGTAACATGTTTACAGATGAGTTCTCTGCAGCATTAATTAGTCCAGATGGAAAACTTCCAAAAGGAATAAAACTATAATTGCTTTATATGAAGTATGTAAAAATAACCGTATCTCTTTTAAATGAGATACGGTTATTTTTTTTTGATATATAGAATAGGTACTAATTATGGATAACTTAAATTCATAATTCGGTAGGGGGAGAGTGTATGCGTTTAAGCGAATTAAGTGGTAAAGAGATCGTAAATTTAGAAAGAGCAGAAAAAATGGGATTTTTAGGCCATGTGGATTTAGAAATCGATGAGAAGAATGGGAAAATACAGGCTTTTATCATACCTGCTGGTAAATGGGGAGGTTTTAAAAAGGAACCACAAGAAGTAAGAGTAGCATGGAGTCAAATTAAAAAAGTAGGGCATGATATGATCCTTTGTGATATGACAGATCGTTCAAATTCGAAGTGAAAGATGGCCATTTTGGTCATCTTTTTTTGTTCATTCGCCGCTGAGTAAAAGCTCACATGAATCGAGCCTTTACCGGAAATCAATTTCCCGTATAATGTCCTCTTATATGCCGAATTTTAAGGTGGGGTTTAACTGCGTACAAATAGCGGGATAAATCATACGTGCTTTATGTTTTTCAATCACCTAAAACTCGTACATTACATATGATGTGGAGGAAAAAGAAAAAGTAGGCACTTTTCTTATAAATGACAGAAAAAGAAGGTGAATTAGGGAATGTTGACTGAGATGCATATTGCTGTCATAGGAGGAGATGCAAGACAGCTAGAAGTAATTCGCAAGCTAGTTGAATTGGATGCGAAACTTTCATTGATAGGGTTTGATCAGTTAGATCATGGCTTCACAGGGGCAGCAAAAGAAAGTATACAAAATTTAGATTTCACTTCTGTAGATGCAATTATTTTGCCAGTTGCAGGTACAAATGCCAAGGGAGAAGTAGATACTATTTTTTCAAACGAAAAAGTTTCTATAACGAAAGAACAAATTGAAAATACACCAGAACACTTTACTATATATTCAGGAATTGGTACGCCTTACTTGGAAAATCTCGTATCTACTACAAACCGCAAACTTGTTAAATTATTTGATCGTGATGATGTGGCAATCTACAATTCTATTCCAACTGTAGAAGGTACATTAATGATGGTAATTCAACATACCGACTATACAATTCATGGTTCCAATGTAATGGTTTTAGGATTTGGTAGAACAGGGATGAGTGTTGCCAGAGCATTTCAATCATTAGGAGCCCATGTCAAAGTTGGAGCAAGACGATCGGAACATATTGCACGTATTACAGAAATGATGTTTTCTCCTTTTCATATGCAAAACATTGAGAAAGAAGTAGGAAATATCGATATTGTTATTAATACAATTCCGCATCTCGTTGTAACAGCGAATGTCATTTCAAAAATGCCAGCTCATACGTTAGTAATTGATTTAGCGTCTAAACCAGGCGGTACCGACTTTAGATATGCGGAAAAAAGAGGGGTCAAAGCGCTGTTAGCACCTGGATTACCAGGTATTGTTGCTCCGAAAACAGCAGGACAAATTTTAGCGAACGTTCTTTCTCAGTTACTAGCAGAAGACGTAATAGCAAGAAAGGAGAATGGGGAATGAATTTAAAAGGGAAAAGAATAGGATTTGGTTTTACTGGTTCACATTGTACGTACGAAGAAGTAATGCCTCATTTAGAAAAATTAATTGCTGAGGGAGCAGAAGTACGTCCTGTTGTTTCTTACACTGTTCAATCAACAAATACAAGATTTGGAGAAGGAGCAGAGTGGATTAAAAAGATTGAAGAAGTAACAGGCTTTAAAGCGATTAATTCAATCGTTGGCGCAGAACCACTAGGACCTAAAATTCCACTAGATTGTATGGTAATTGCACCACTAACAGGAAATTCTATGAGTAAATTTGCAAATGCAATGACAGACTCTCCAGTATTAATGGCAGCGAAAGCGACGCTAAGAAATGGCAAGCCTGTCGTGTTGGCTGTTTCGACGAATGATGCGTTGGGGCTTAATGGGGTAAATCTCATGCGCCTAATGGCAACGAAAAACATCTACTTCGTCCCGTTTGGCCAAGATGCACCAGAGAAAAAACCGAACTCAATGGTGGCTCGTATGGAGTTACTGGAAGATACAGTATTAGAAGCGCTGCAAGGGAAGCAATTGCAACCGGTTGTCGTAGAAAAATTCAGATATATGAATTAAAAAACGAAAAAAAACGGACAATTTTTGATGAAACCATCATTCTTACTGTAGAATATGATAAAATTAACGTTATTAAGATTAGAAGGGGTATTGTATACTCCTTCTAATTCTAAGTTATAGAAGGATTGGTATCTAGAAAGGGGCATAGTGATGGAAAAGCAAAAAACTTTTCATGTCGCTGTAGTTGGAGCAACCGGCGCAGTTGGTGAACAAATGTTAAATACTTTAGAGAAACGAGAATTTCCAATCGGGAAGTTAACGTTACTTTCATCTAAACGATCTGCAGGTAAGAAACTTGTATTTAAAGGCGAAGAATTTACAGTTCAAGAGGCAACTCCTGAAAGTTTTGAAGGAGTAGATATCGCACTATTTAGTGCTGGTGGATCTGTATCAAAACAATTAGCGCCAGAAGCAGCAAAGCGCGGTGCGATTGTTGTTGATAATACAAGTGCATTCCGTATGACAGAAAACGTGCCACTTGTTGTACCTGAAGTAAATGAAAACGACTTAAAAGAGCATAATGGTATTATTGCAAATCCAAACTGTTCTACAATTCAAATGGTAGTAGCTCTTGAGCCAGTTCGTCAGCAATATGGTTTAAAACGAGTAATCGTTTCCACATATCAAGCTGTATCAGGTGCTGGTGCGGCAGCGATTGAAGAACTTCATGAACAATCACAAGCAATCTTAAATGGTGAAGAAGTGAAGGCAAATGTTTTACCTGTATCAGGTGATAAAAAGCATTTCCAAATTGCTTTCAACGCGATTCCACAGATTGATAAATTCCAAGATAATGGATTTACGTTTGAAGAAATGAAAATGATTAATGAAACGAAAAAAATTATGCATATGCCTGAATTAGAAGTAGCGGCAACATGTGTACGTTTACCAGTTGTATCAGGTCATTCTGAATCTGTTTACATCGAAGTAGAAAAAGAAGGTGTAACAGTAGAAGAATTCAAGAGCTTACTTGCAAATGCGGAAGGTATTGTTCTGCAAGATAATCCAGAAGAGCAGTTATATCCAATGCCAGCTACTGCAGTAGGTAAAAACGAAGTATTCGTTGGAAGAATCCGTAAAGATTTAAATAACGATAAAGGATTCCATCTTTGGGTCGTATCTGATAACTTATTAAAAGGCGCTGCATGGAATTCTGTTCAAATTGCAGAGCGCTTAGTAAAATTACAATTAGTGTAAACGGCTAAGAGAAGGTGCAAAATATGAAAATTATTGTTCAAAAATTTGGTGGCACATCCGTACGTGATGAAAATGGACGTAAGCATGCGCTTCATCATATAAAAAAATCGCTAGATGCGGGTTATAAAGTAGTTACTGTCGTATCTGCTATGGGCCGTAAAGGTGAACCATATGCAACTGATACTTTGTTAAGTCTTGTAAATCAAGAGGAATCTTGCATTTCTAATCGTGAGCAAGATTTATTATTATCATGCGGAGAATTAATCTCAGCAATCGTCTTCTCTAATATGTTAAATGAGAATGGTATAAAAGCAGCAGCGTTAAATGGTGCACAAGCTGGTTTTGTAACAAATGATGATTTTACGAATGCTAAGATTATTGAAATGAATTGCGATCGTATACATGAAGAGCTAGAAAATCTAGATGTAATCGTCGTTACAGGATTCCAAGGACAAACGAAAAAAGGTGATACGACAACACTTGGACGCGGAGGGAGCGATACTTCAGCTTCAGCGTTAGGTGTTGCGCTTCATGCTGAATATATCGATATCTTCACAGATGTAGAAGGTGTTATGACTGCGGATCCTCGCATTGTAAAAGATGCACGTCATCTTCAAACGGTAACGTACAATGAAATTTGTAACATGGCATATCAAGGTGCAAAAGTCGTTCATCCACGTGCAGTTGAAATTGCGATGCATGCCAAAGTACCACTTCGTGTACGTTCTACGTATTCTGATAGTGAAGGTACGCTTATTTCAGCATCGGACGGTGCGACAAAAGGTCGTGATGTAGAAGAACGTCCTGTTACAGGTATTGCTCATGTGTCAAATGTGACGCAAATTAAAGTGCTGGCAAAAGAAACAGCATATGATTTACAACAGCATGTGTTTAAAGAAATGGCGAATGAAGGAATCAGTGTCGATTTAATTAACATTTCACCTACTGGGGTAGCTTATACGGTGAGTGATAGTGTATCAAGTCGTGCAGTTGAATTATTAAAAAAACTTGGATATGAGCCAATTGTGACAGAGCATTGTGCAAAAGTCTCTATTGTAGGAGCTGGAATGGCAGGATACCCAGGGGTTACTGCGAAAATCGTTACAGCTTTAGCGGAAAAAGGTATTCAAATTCTGCAATCGGCAGATAGCCATACGACAATTTGGGTTCTTGTAAAAGAAACTGATTTAGTGGAGGCTGTAAATGCATTACATAGTGCGTTTGAGCTTTCAAAAGAAAAGCAACTGGAACAATAAGGAGTGAGACCATGATAGATTTTGGGACAATTGCAACCGCGATGGTAACTCCGTTTGATAAAAACGGAAATATCGATTTTGCAAAGACAACGAAATTGGTAAATTATTTAATAGATAACGGTACAACAGCAATCGTGGTAGGAGGAACGACAGGCGAATCTCCTACATTAACTTCAGAAGAAAAAGTAGCGTTATATCGCCATGTCGTATCTGTTGTCGATAAAAGGGTGCCCGTAATCGCTGGAACAGGTAGCAATAATACGCATGCTTCTATTGACTTAACTAAAAAGGCAACAGAAGTTGGTGTTGATGCAGTAATGCTAGTAGCGCCGTATTATAACAAACCGAGTCAAGAAGGAATGTATCAGCACTTTAAAGTAATTGCTGAAAGCACGCCGCTTCCGGTTATGCTATATAACGTTCCAGGACGATCTATTGTACAAATCTCCGTTGATACAGTTGTTCGTTTATCAGAAATAGAAAACATTGTTGCGATTAAAGATGCAGGCGGCGATGTGTTAACAATGACAGAAATCATTGAAAAAACAGCGGACGACTTTGCAGTATACAGCGGTGATGACGGTTTAACGTTACCAGCTATGGCAGTTGGAGCGAAAGGTATCGTTTCTGTAGCATCTCATGTTATTGGAAATGAAATGCAAGAAATGATTGTAGCATTCCAAGCAGGAGAATTTAAGAAGGCGCAAAAATTACATCAATTACTTGTAAGAGTGACGGATTCATTATTTATGGCGCCAAGCCCAACGCCAGTAAAAACAGCGTTACAAATGGTTGGATTAGATGTAGGTTCTGTACGTTTACCACTTCTTCCATTAACAGAAGAAGAAAGAGTAACGTTACAATCTGTTATGCAATCTATCCCTCGTTAATAAAAAATGACCTAGTATAGTACTAGGTCATTTTTTTATGGTATGAAAATCTTTGCCACTCTTTTCTCATCTACATGAATACTTATAAGATCATTAACCGCTTTTTCATTATGTATTGCAACATGTATAAGAAAATAATCGTACCCTTTTAAAAGGATCAAAAAATCATAGTTATTATAGAATAAACATTTGTATAAACGTAATAAACTATCGATTCTGTTTTTCAGAGGAATTGTCTCAAATATGACGTAATTCATAAAAAAACTTCATTATATAATTATTTTTGTTCGAATTTAGAAAAATAAGTCTTGAAAATCTATAGTATGAAATTAATTTAGCGTATTTATGGCTATTTCTTCAAAATAATATGGAATACAAAACCGGAGTAAATATAAAGGAAATACGTTCGATATTTTTGTTGTAATTCCGTTCTTTTACTTTTTCTTTCGCACGATTTAACTTGTGTTCTATTTCTTGTATCAGGTATAATATGGCTAAGTAGCTTAGTACGGGTATGCTTAGCAAAATTGGTAAAAATTATAATTTGATTACATTTTCATATCATATCGAATAAGATATTTGATTTATATAATGAAAGAGAGGTGAAACCTGGTTTAAAAAATAAACAAGGACATGATATCGCATAACGGTAAGGACATTCGTCTTGGACGGTGAATATATGGTGGTTGTAGAGTTTCCCCTGGTGTCTCTGCAATTTTAGTGAAATCAGTGTTTGAAAGATTTTTAAACCAGGCAACAACATGAAGAGAAAAGAGAATGAGTCTGTTAAAGTATTTGCTCTTGGTGGAGTAGGTGAAATCGGGAAAAACATGTACTGTGTTGAAATTGATTCTGAAATCTTTATTGTAGATGCAGGGTTAATGTTCCCGGGAGATGAAATGTTTGGAATTGATATCGTTATTCCTGATATTACATATTTAGTGGAAAACCAAGAGCGAGTAAAAGGTTTATTTATTACTCACGGTCATGAAGATCATATTGGTGGAATTGTTTACGTACTTCGTAAATTATCAATTCCAGTGTATGCAACGAAATTAACAGTAGGACTTATACAAGAAAAACTTGGCGAAGCGGGTATGTTAGGCCGTGTAGACTTAAAAACAATCGATTCAAATTCAACAGTAGAGTTTAATACTACAACGGTGTCATTCTTTGGGACGACACATAGTATTCCAGACTCTGTGGGTGTTTGTTTCCATACATCAAAAGGTGCTATCGTATATACAGGAGACTTTAAATTCGATCAAACTCCAATTGGAAATAGTGGAGCAGACCTTGGAAAAATGGCACAAATCGGAAATGAAGGCGTACTGTGCTTATTATCTGATAGTACAAATGCTGAGCGTCCAGGCTATACAGGTTCTGAAAAAGAAGTTGGTGTAGAAATTTCTAAAGTGTTCTACGGTGCAGAAGGACGTATTATCGTTGCATCATTTGCATCGAATGTACATCGTATTCAACAAGTATTTGATGCAGCTGCTGAAACAGGACGAAAAGTAGCGGTTGTAGGACGTAGTATGGTGAAAGTGGTAGATATCGCAAGACGTCTTGGTTATTTAGATGTTCCAGAAGGTATGGTTATTTCACTACAAGAAGTAGACAATTTCCCGGAGAAAAAGGTAGCTATTTTAACGACAGGTAGCCAAGGTGAACCGATGGCAGCTCTTTCTAGAATGGCGAAGCAAGCTCATAAACAAATTTCAATTCGTAAAGGTGATACGGTTATTATTGCGGCTTCTCCAATTCCGGGTAATGAAATATCTGTATCGAAAATTATTGACTTGTTATTTAGAGCTGGAGCTGATGTTATTTATTACGGTGAAAGAAAAGTTCACGTTTCAGGTCACGGTAGCCAAGAAGAATTAAAATTAATGTTAAATTTAATGAAACCGAAATACTTTGTACCCGTACATGGTGAGTTCCGTATGCAAAAAGCACATGCATATTTAGCTGAAGATGTAGGTATTACAAGAGAGAATATCTTTATCGTAGAAAAAGGCGATGTGATTGCTTTTGGTGACGATGAAGCAAACTTAGTTGGCAAAGTACAAGCCGGTAATGTGTTAATTGATGGCTTAGGTGTAGGTGACGTTGGTAATATCGTTCTTCGAGATAGAAAAATGTTATCTCAAGATGGAATATTAGTAGTTGTTGTAACACTTGGTAAAGATGAAAAGAAAATTATCTCTGGTCCAGAAATCATTTCACGTGGCTTTGTGTATGTTCGTGAATCAGAAGCGTTAATTGACCGCTCTACAGAGATTGTACGTATGATTGTTGAGCAATCGATTAAAGAGTATTCAATTGAATGGTCTATGTTAAAACAAAATATTCGTGAATTATTAGGACAGTTCTTGTACGAAGAGACAAAGAGAAAACCTATGATTTTACCGATTATTATGGAAGTATAAAAAAAGATCACCTTTACGGGTGATCTTTTTTTCTTTTTTAACTCTATCGAATGAAATTTATAACTTAAGAAATAATAGTTATATACGAGTGAAAGGGGATGCGATATGACAGAACGTGATCGTTATACAAATGAAGGGAAAGAGGCTGAGCCGAAAGAAACTGGGAAAGAAGCTTCAATAGTGGAAAAAATTCAACAGCTAGGGCAAACGAATGTACCACAAATGAATGAATCGAGTATTCATTGTTTAACAATCATTGGGCAGGTGGAAGGTCATGTTCAATTACCGCCGCAAAATAAAACAACAAAATATGAGCATATTATTCCGCAAATTGTTGCGATTGAACAAAATCCGAAAATTGAAGGTTTACTTTTAATATTAAACACAGTTGGTGGTGACGTTGAAGCAGGGCTAGCAATTTCTGAGATGGTAGCTTCGCTTTCGAAACCGACAGTATCTCTTGTTCTGGGCGGGGGACATTCTATCGGTGTACCGATTGCTGTCTCTACGGATTATTCATTTATTGCAGAAACTGCAACGATGACAATTCATCCCATCCGTCTAACAGGTCTTGTTATAGGTGTGCCGCAAACATTTGAGTATTTAGATAAAATGCAAGAAAGAGTCATACGATTTGTGACGAAGCATTCGAAAGTAACAGAAGATCGTTTTAAAGAGCTTATGTTTGCAAAAGGGAATTTGACGCGAGATATTGGGACGAATGTAATTGGTGGAGATGCAGTGAAATATGGTCTTATAGATGATGTCGGTGGTATTGGGAATGCAATTCGAAAACTGAATGAATTAATAGATGCCCGCATGGATGATAGTGCAGAAGGGACAATGTTACAATGATTTTATACACAATTATGCCAGAGCAACTTGTATATCCAGCCGATTATTCACAATGTGAAAGTCAAAAAGTTGTAAATATAAACGGTGTTGAATTAATGGTTTCTGAAGAAGAACATGGCTTTTATTCTATTGTACGTGTGTTAAGTACGGATCCGCTACACTACTTAGAGTTTGAGCCCGGTCAGAAAATAACCTTTTAGCAAAAAGAAGGATTTTGTTTAGAAGCTATGGTATAATATAAAAAACAAGACGGTTGAGCAGCCATGAGAGGGCTGCTTTCTTCTGTTTATTTAACAATTTACAAGAAGTGTAAAAATAGAAGATATAAGACCTGAAAAATAGAGAAAACAGACATATAAGTAAAGCTTTTTTAAGGAAGCCCTACTTACATGTAGAACACGAGGTGAAGAAATGGCAAAACAAAAGCAAAGAGGGACGAAGGCAAAAGCAAGACGCACGATAAAGCCAACTTTGTATTATGAAATCGTCGGTTTAACTCTTTTTGCACTTTCAATCATTACGATTTTACAGCTAGGTGTTGTAGGGAAATCGTTTGTGTTATTTTTTCGCTTCTTCTTTGGTGAGTGGTACATAATTGGTGTGTTAGGTGTAATAGCTTTATCGGTTTCGTTTGTTATCAAACGTGGATGGCCGAACCTTTTAAATAAACGGTTAATTGGTTTTTATTTAATAGTATTGGCGATATTAATGTTTAGTCATATTACATTATTTAACCTTCTTACGAAAGATGGAGCAGTGCAAAATACTTCTGTTATTGTGAGTACGAAAGATAACTTCTTCCTTGAAATGAAAAAGGGGCCGGATAGCGTTCATTTAGGCGGTGGTATGTTTGGTGCGCTTATGTTCGCGACGTGTTACTTCTTATTTGACGAAGTAGGAGCTTATATCATTGGTATTATTTTAGTGATTCTCGGCATACTTTGTATAACAAATAAGCATATTGGAGAAGTACTTGCCCCTGTAGGAAGAATCCTTAGAAGTCAATTTGAAGTAATGCAAGGGGATTATAAAGATTGGAAATCCAAAAGGACGGCTGAACAAACAGAAAAGAAAAAAACAACGAGAAGCACAAGGAGTAAACGTGCTGCAGAACAAGAAGAGATTATTGAGCCGATGGAAGAGATCTCAATTGATCCTCCAATTATTTCGAATTTCACTGAGAATTATCCTGTAAATGAAGAAGAGAATAAACGAATTAGCGAAGAACAGGAAGTAGAGTTGATCACTTCACCATCTATTGAAGAGGCTCCGCCTGTTGAAGAATCTAAGAAAAAGCGTGGAGAAAAGATTGTAGAATCTTTAGAGGCGGAAACAAGTGCCCCGCCAATGCAATTTTCAAATGTAGAAAATAAAGATTACAAGCTTCCTGCAATTGATATATTGAAATTTCCTAAGAATAAGCAAGTTACAAATGAAAATGCAGAAATTTATGAGAATGCTCGTAAATTAGAACGTACATTCCAAAGTTTTGGAGTGAAAGCGAAAGTAACAAAAGTACATAGAGGTCCTGCAGTTACAAAATATGAAGTGTATCCTGATATGGGAGTAAAGGTAAGCAAAATCGTTAGTTTAAGTGATGATTTAGCACTTGCTTTAGCTGCGAAAGACATTCGTATTGAAGCACCTATTCCCGGGAAATCAGCTGTAGGGATTGAAGTTCCGAACTCAGAAGTATCTATGGTAACGCTTAGAGAAGTTCTTGATTCTAAGGCTAATAATCATCCGGAAGAGAAGTTGTTAATTGGTCTTGGACGAGATATTACAGGTGAAGCTGTATTAGCACGTTTAAATAAAATGCCCCATTTACTAGTAGCTGGTGCGACAGGTAGCGGGAAAAGTGTATGTATTAATGGTATTATTGTTAGTATTTTAATGCGTGCAAAACCACATGAAGTAAAATTAATGATGATTGATCCGAAAATGGTAGAGTTAAATGTATATAACGGTGTTCCGCATTTATTAACACCAGTTGTAACTGATCCGAAAAAAGCATCACAAGCTTTGAAAAAAGTCGTGAGTGAAATGGAACGACGTTATGAGTTATTTGCTCATAGTGGCACGCGTAACATTGAAGGATATAATGATCATATTAAAGAACATAATAGTCAATCAGAAGCGAAACAACCGGAATTACCTTATATTGTAGTAATAGTGGACGAGTTAGCCGATTTAATGATGGTTGCTTCATCAGATGTAGAGGATGCGATTATGCGTTTAGCACAAATGGCTCGTGCAGCTGGTATTCATTTAATTATTGCGACGCAGCGTCCATCAGTTGATGTTATTACGGGAGTTATTAAAGCGAATATTCCATCGCGTATTGCATTCGCGGTATCTTCTCAAACGGACTCTCGTACAATTCTTGACGGTGGTGGTGCAGAGAAACTGCTAGGTCGTGGAGATATGCTGTTTATACCAATTGGTGCATCTAAGCCTGTACGTGTACAAGGTGCATTTTTATCCGATGATGAAGTTGAGAGAGTTGTAGAATATGTTATTGGTCAGCAAAAAGCGCAATATCAAGAAGATATGATTCCACAAGATGTTCCTGATACGAAGCAGGAAGTAGAAGATGAATTATATGATGAAGCAGTTCAGCTTGTAGTGGAAATGCAAACAGCATCTGTTTCTATGTTGCAACGTAGGTTTAGAGTAGGTTATACGCGAGCTGCCCGTTTAATTGATGCAATGGAAATGAATGGTGTAGTAGGTCCGTATGAAGGTAGTAAACCACGAGAAGTGCTCATTAATGATGTACAAGAAAAAAGTTCATAAAAAAAGCCTAATTGTTTTTACAATTAGGCTTTTTTATATGCTAGTTTTGTTATATACTATATTCAGCAATAAAGAAAGGGCTTACATATAAAGTGATTCTTTAGAATACGAATACTTTGATTGTGTTTTTAATGAATGTTCGATATTTAATGTAGAAAAATGTTAAATTTTGTTGACACGTATGGGAGCAAGTGGTAAGATTACTTCGAAAAGAATCACTGCCTCATATAATCTTGGAGATAAGGTCCATAAGTTTCTACCCGGCAACCATGAATTGCTGGACTATGAGGGGAAAAGTGTGTAACAAAGGATGTAAGAGATCTTTGTACCGAACTTTTTCTCGAAATGAGGAATGTTTATGGTGCAAAGTTTTTTTTATGCCATAAAGAGTGAAAATTTCATCTTAAAAAATTATTAATATTTATTCGACAATTAAGCTTATTTTTAGTATTTAGCAATTTTTATTATGTTGTAAGTTGAAAAAAGAGAAAAGAAGTCTTACATCAGAGGTCGAATAATTGAAATGCGGGGGAGTCTTATGTCAGTAAAATCCGATAGTCGTCACCTATATTTACGGGTGATTGATCACATCAAAGAAAAAATTAAAGATGGAGCTTACAAAGAAAGGCAGAAGTTACCATCAGAGTTTGATTTAGCAAAAGAACTTGGTGTAAGTAGGGCGACTTTAAGGGAAGCGCTGCGTATTTTAGAAGAAGAAAATGTTGTCATTCGTAGACATGGTGTAGGAACATTTGTAAATGCAAAGCCATTATTTTCTTCTGGGATTGAACAACTTTCTAGTATTACAGATATGATTTCTAGTGTGGGGAAAACACCAGGAACTATCTTTTTATCATCATCTACAACAAGTTTAACAGAAGAAGAAAAAGAGAAGTTTAATAGTGAAGATGGTTTTAATGCAGTAATGATTGAGCGTGTGCGTACAGCAGATGGGGAACCTGTTGTATATTGTATCGATAAACTTGCAAAAGAAATCTTGCCAGATTTATCGGGATACAACGAAGAATCATTGCTTACAGTGATACATAACAATACGCACAAACGTATCACATATGCAGTTGCTCACATTGAGCCAATTGGCTACCATTCTAAAATCTCACCGATTTTAGAATGTGAACCTGAAACGGCACTGCTAGTTTTAAAACAAATGCACTATGATCAAAATGATGAGCCAATCTTATATTCTATCAATTACTTTAGAGCTGACAAGTTTAGCTTCCACGTATTAAGAAAACGTATGTAGGTAAGTTCCATTTTAGGGAGGTGACAGCAAGAAGTTAGGGACAGCAGCGTAAGAATAAAGATATATATATAATTTCAGGAGGG
Source organism: Bacillus thuringiensis (assembly GCF_022095615.2). Lineage (NCBI taxonomy): Bacteria > Bacillati > Bacillota > Bacilli > Caryophanales > Bacillaceae > Bacillus > Bacillus thuringiensis. The sequence goes on along the minus strand of NZ_CP155559.1, from coordinate 3,580,768 downwards.
GTTTCTAGTATGAAGAAAAAAACAGGTCTTTTATTATCATTAACATTAGCAGCAAGTGCGGTTTTAGGTGCATGTGGTAACTCGGATAAGGCGAGCAGTGACAAGAAAGAAAATAAAGAATTTAAAGTTGGTATGGTAACAGATGTTGGGGGCGTGGATGATAAATCATTCAACCAATCTTCTTGGGAAGGTTTGAAAAAGTTTGGTAAAGATAATGAATTAAAGGAAAAGACAAATTATCGTTACCTACAGTCTGAAAAAGAAGCAGATTATATTCCAAACTTAAAGAAATTTTCAAAAGATAAGTATGATTTATCTTTCGGAATCGGTTATAAATTAGAAGGTGCAATTAAAGAAGTAGCAAAAGAAGCTCCAAAACAACAATTCGCAATTGTGGATACTGTTGTAGATGCACCGAACGTAACAAGCATTACATTTAAAGATCATGAAGGTTCATTCCTTGTAGGTGCGGTAGCAGCTATGTCAACAAAATCGAATAAAGTAGGATTTGTTGGTGGAATGAAGAGTGATTTAATTAGTAAATTTGAAAATGGATTTAAAGCTGGTGCAAAGGCAGTAAATCCAAATATTGAAATCGTATCTGAATATGCAGAAGCATTTGATAAACCGGAAAAAGGTACAGTTCTTGCTTCAGCAATGTATGGTCAAGGTGTAGATGTAATTTATCATGCTGCTGGTGGTACAGGTAACGGCGTGTTCACTGAAGCGAAAAACCGTAAGAAAAAAGGTGAAAATGTTTGGGTAATTGGTGTTGACCGTGACCAAAACCAAGAAGGTATGCCTGAAAACGTAACATTAACTTCAATGGTAAAACGTGTAGATATCGCTGTTGAAAAAGTAGCACAAGAAGCGAAAGATGGTAAATTAAAAGGCGGTAAAGTAGAAGCGTTTGGCTTAAAAGATGACGGTGTTGGTATCGCAAAAACAACTGACAACGTGAAAAAAGTTAACCCTGAAATTTTAACAAAAGTAGAAGAGTTTGAAAAGAAAATTACAGATGGTGAAATTAAAGTACCAGCTACAGATAAAGAGTATAAAGAATATGAAGCTTCTCTAAAAAAATAAATAGAGAAATAGCAAAGGTTAGTTCATAGAACTAACCTTTGTATGTATAAAACTTCCAAATTGCTTAATAAGTTAATAGTGTAATAGGGGAATGTTCCCTGTTAAAAGGAGGAACACAATGGAATACGTAATTGAGATGAATAACATTACGAAAGTATTCCCAGGCATTGTAGCGAATGATGATATTACGCTGCAAGTAAAGCAGGGAGAAATACATGCTTTACTTGGAGAAAATGGTGCAGGGAAATCCACATTGATGAATGTACTATTTGGTTTGTACCAACCAGAACAAGGTGAAATTAAAATTAAAGGAAAGCCTGTAAACATTACCAATCCGAATGTGGCAAATGACCTTGGTATTGGAATGGTTCATCAGCACTTTATGCTTGTTCATAATTTTACAGTTACAGAGAATATTATTCTTGGAAATGAACCGAAGAAAAAAGGGAAAATTGCTGTTGAGGAAGCTGCAAAAGAAATTCAAAAACTGTCCGAACAATACGGTTTAGCTGTAGATCCATATGCGAAAATACAGGATATTTCAGTTGGTATGCAGCAACGTGTTGAGATTTTAAAAACACTTTACCGTGGGGCAGAAATTCTAATATTTGATGAACCGACAGCTGTGTTAACACCGCAAGAAATTCATGAGCTAATTCAAATTATGAAAAAGCTTGTACAAGAAGGAAAATCTATTATTCTTATTACACATAAGTTGAAAGAAATTATGGAAGTTTGCGATCGTTGTACGATTATTCGTAAAGGAAAAGGGATTGGAACGGTTGACGTTGCAAATACGGATGAAAATAAACTTGCAGAATTAATGGTCGGACGTCAAGTGAATTTTAAAACAGAAAAAATAGACGCGAAGCCAAAAGAAGAGGTACTTTCAATTGCAAATCTTGTCGTTCACGATGCACGTCAACTACCTGCTGTAAAAGGCCTTGACTTAACTGTTCGTGCGGGGGAAATTGTTGGAATTGCAGGGATTGATGGAAACGGACAAAGTGAATTAATAGAAGCAATTACTGGTTTACGAAAAGTTGAGTCAGGTTCTATTGCAATTAAAGGAAAAGAAATAACAAATTGGCCTGTTAGAAGGATAACAGAAGAAGGAATTGGTCATATTCCAGAAGATCGTCATAAACACGGCCTTGTTCTTGATTTTTCAGTTAGAGATAATATAGTTCTGCAAACGTACTATAAAAATCCTTTCTCAAAGAAAGGGATTTTAAATTTTAGTAAAATTACAGAAAAAGCAAAGGCACTTATTGAACAGTTTGATGTACGTACACCTAGTGAGCAAACGTTAGCGCGCGCTTTATCTGGGGGGAATCAACAAAAAGCAATTATTGCACGTGAAGTAGACCGTGATCCAGATTTATTAATCGCGGCACAACCAACACGTGGTTTAGATGTAGGAGCAATTGAATTTATTCATAAGAGATTAATAGAGCAAAGGGATAAAGGAAAAGGTGTATTACTTTTATCTCTAGAGTTAGATGAAATCTTAAATGTTAGTGACCGAATTGCTGTTATTTATGAAGGGAAAATCGTAGCAATTGTTGATGCGAAAGAAACGAATGAACAACAGCTTGGATTGTTAATGGCTGGAGGAACAAAGAAGGAGCAGGTGGGTACAAATGGCTAAAAAACTTTTAACAGAACGAACGATAAATATTTTAGTCCCAGTACTATCCGTTATTTTTGGCTTACTTGTCGGAGCGATTGTAATGCTAGTTAGTGGCTATGATCCGATTGTTGGTTATAGTGCACTTTGGACAGGAATGTTCGGTAGCCCAAGTGCAATAGGTGAAACGCTTCGTACAATGATACCACTTATTCTTGCCGGCTTATCAGTGGCGTTTGCATTTCGTACAGGTTTATTTAATATCGGGGTAGAGGGTCAATTACTAGTTGGTTGGCTTGCAGCAGTTTGGTTCGGTTATGCAGTGTCGCTACCAGCTGTTCTGCACATTCCGTTATCTATTTTATTTGCAGCATTGGTAGGTGGAATTTGGGGTTTCATCCCTGGATATTTAAAGGGGAAATTTCAAGTTAATGAAGTTATTGTAACAATTATGATGAACTATATTGCGTTATACGTAACATATGACATTATTAAGCGTTTCTTGCACGAGGGTAATGATAAAACGTATGACATCAAAGGGAGTGCGTCATTATCTTCAGACTGGCTTGCTGCCATCACTGATGGTTCGCGCCTTCACTGGGGAATTGTTGTAGCAATTTTAATTGCTATTTTAATGTGGTTCTTATTAGATCGAACAACTTTAGGGTATGAATTAAAGTCGGTAGGATTTAATCAACATGCTTCCCAATATGCTGGTATGAAAGTTTCTCGTAATGTAGTATTCTCTATGACAATTGCGGGTGCATTTGCGGGGATTGGTGGAGCGATGGAAGGGTTAGGAACATTCCAAAGTATGACAGCAATGTCTTCGTTTACAGGAGTAGGATTTGACGGGATTGCCGTAGCCTTACTTGGAGGGAATAATCCGTTTGGTATTATCCTTTCAGCTTTATTATTTGGTGGTTTGAAAAGTGCTTCCCCTCAAATGAACTTTGAGGCAGATGTACCATCAGAGCTTATTAATGTGATTATTGCATGTATCATCTTCTTTGTTGCATGTAGTTATGTGTTAAGATGGGCGCTTACACGCATGAGCAAGGAGGGGAAATAAATGAGCTTTTTAGATATATTAGCCATTCTTGTGACGGGTACGTTATATACATCAGCACCTATAATTTTCACAGCACTAGGTGGTGTATTTAGTGAACGATCGGGTGTTGTAAATATCGGATTAGAAGGACTAATGCTATTTGGTGCATTTATTGGAGTTGTTACAAACTTATTAATGGGTGATACTTGGGGAACGATGACTCCGTGGATTGCATTATTATTTGCGGCAATTGGTAGTGGGTTATTTGCATTACTTCATGCGGTAGCATCTATTACATTCCGAGCGGATCAAGTTGTAAGTGGTGTAGCGATTAACTTCTTATCTCTTGGATTAACTGTATTTGCAATTAAGAAGATTTTTGATAAAGGACAGACTGATTTTATTCAGTACCGTATTGAAAAGATTGATATTCCAGGTCTTTCGGATATTCCGGTTTTAGGGAAAATATTCTTCTCTAACGTACCGATAACGTCGTATATTGCTATTATTTTAGCATTCGTTGTTTGGTATGTTATTTATAAAACGCCGTTTGGTCTTCGTCTTCGTGCAGTTGGTGAGCATCCAATGGCAGCTGATACGATGGGGATTAACGTATATAAAATGCGCTATATTGGTGTTTGTATATCAGGTGTGTTTGCTGGAATTGGTGGAGCAATTTTTGCAATGTCAATTTCTAATAACTTCTCAGGGGCAACTATTACTGGACAAGGTTTCTTAGCATTAGCTGCTATGATCTTTGGGAAGTGGAATCCACTAGGTGCATTAGGTGCAGCGTTATTCTTTGGTTTTGCACAATCGTTAAGTGTAACAGGTGGAACAATTCCTGTGTTAGATCAAATTCCGAGTGTTTTATTAACGATATTACCATATGTATTCACAATATTAGCACTTGTTGGTTTTGTAGGTCGTTCTGAAGCTCCGAAAGCATTAGGAACCCCTTATGAAAAAGGAAAACGATAAGTATTTTGTAAGCATAAAAAAGCTCGCACATTAGTGCGGGCTTTTTTACATAGAATATATGTAATACGGAATTTTACTATGTTCCTTACATATTAAAGTTTTTAGAAAGAGTTGAATGTAAGCATAATAAGGAAGAAAAGTTGATTTTTTATTTCTAAAAACTGTATATTGAAGAGGAATATTCCTACATAGGTAAAGGAGGGCTATAAATGAAACTGATGGAACAACAGTTACACGAGTTAGGTGGTTTGCGAGTACATATTATTCCAACTGATAAATATAAAACAAATACTTTTGTATTTCGTTTTAAAGCACCTTTAAATGAGGAGACGGTGACAGAGCGTGCACTATTGCCATACGTATTGCAAAGTGCGACAGAAAAGCTTCCTTCTGTAATTCGTCTTCGTCAATATTTAGAAGAATTATACGGATCTTCTTTGGCAGTCGATGTAAGTAAAAAAGGAGAAGACCATATCATCTCTATTTATGTAGACATTGCAAATGAAGTATATTTGCATGATGCACCACCGTTATTTGAAAAAGCGCTTTCTATGTTATCGGATATAGTTTTACATCCAGCAACAGAGGGGAATGGTTTTCTACCTTCTATCGTAGAAAGTGAAAAAAGAGCGCTCTTGCAGCGAATTGAAGCTACGTATGATGATAAAATGCGCTATGCAAACGAGCGTTTAATTGAAGAAATGTGCAAAGTAGAACCGTATCGTTTAAGTGCAAATGGGAAAAAAGAGAGTGTTTCTTCTATTACAAATAAAAGTTTGTATCAATATTATCAAAAAGTGTTAGCAGAAGATGAAATGGATTTATATATTATTGGTGATATTTCAGAAAACGCAGTTGATCTTGTAAGTAAGTATTTTTCTGTTTCAGCGCGTCCTGTAAGAGAAAGAAATGTACTTCTTCATAAGAGAAATAATGAAGAAAAAGAAGTTGTGGAAAAACAAGAATTAAAACAAAGTAAATTACACATCGGTTATCGTACGTTTATTACGTATAAAGACGAAGATTATTTCGCACTGCAATTGTTCAATGGACTGTTTGGAGGATTTTCACATTCGAAGTTATTCGTTAATGTTCGCGAAAAAAATAGTTTAGCGTACTATGCGGCATCCCGCTTTGAAAGTCATAAAGGCTTATTGTTTGTCATGTCAGGAATCGAAGCGAAAAATTATGAAAAAGCTGTTGAGATTATTAAAGAACAAATGTTAGCGATGCAAAATGGTGATTTTTCAGAAGAAGAGATGCATCAAACGAAAAGTGTTATTCAAAATCAAATATTAGAGGCGATTGATACACCGCGCGGATTTGTGGAAATGCTGTATCATGGTATTATTTCAGACCGTACGCGTCCGGTTGAAGAATGGCTTTCAGGTATTGAGAGTGTGACGAAAGAAGAGATTGTGAAAGTTGCTAAAAATATTGAACTAGATACAATTTACTTTTTACATGGAACGGAGGGAGAATAAATGGAGAAAATTGTTTATGAGCAATTAAAAGAGACACTCTATTATGAAAAACTTCCTAATGGATTAGATGTATATATTTTACCGAAGCAAGGATTTAATAAAACATTTGCAACGTTTACGACAAAATATGGTTCTATGGATAATACATTCGTGCCACTAGGTAAAGAAGAAATGGTTCGTGTGCCTGATGGAATTGCTCATTTTCTTGAGCATAAATTATTTGAAAAAGAAGATCACGATGCTTTCCAATTGTTTAGTAAACAAGGAGCATCAGCAAATGCTTTCACATCTTTCACAAGAACAGCTTACCTTTTTTCATGTACATCAAATGTAGAACAAAATTTAAATACATTGCTAAACTTCGTACAAGAGCCTTACTTCTCTGAAAAAACAGTCGAAAAAGAGAAGGGGATTATTGGGCAAGAAATTCAAATGTATCAAGATAATCCAGATTGGCGCTTATACTTTGGATTAATTGATAGCTTGTTTGTAAAGCACCCAATTAAAATTGATATTGCAGGGACAATCGAGTCTATTAGTAAAATTACAAAAGACCTATTATATGAATGTTATGAAACGTTTTATCATCCGAGCAATATGTTACTATTTGTTGTGGGCGCAATTGATCCAGAGAAAACAATGGATTTAGTACGTGAAAATCAAGCGAAAAAAGATTATAAAAACCAGCCAGAAATTGTACGTTCATTTGAAGAAGAACCAGATGAGGTAAATGAAAAAAAGAAAATTATTTCAATGCCTGTACAAACACCGAAATGTTTAGTAGGTATTAAAGCGACAAATTTAAAAGAAAAAGGGAAAGCCCTTTTAAAACAAGAAATTGCGCTTACGTTACTTTTAGATTATTTATTTGGGAAGAGCTCTGTTCATTACGAATCTTTATATAATGAAGGACTTATTGATGATTCGTTCTCGTATGATTATACAGAAGAGAATAACTTCGGTTTTGCAATGGTTGGCGGTGATACGAAGAAACCTGATGAGCTGGAAGAGCGTTTGAAAGGTATTTTATTAAACACAAATTATGATCAATTAGACGAGGCGGCATTAGAACGAGTAAAGAAAAAGAAAATAGGTGGCTTTTTACGCTCCTTAAATTCACCGGAATATATTGCAAATCAATTTACACGATATGCGTTTAATGAATCTAGTCTGTTTGAGGCATTGACTGTATTAGAAAGTCTAACTGTTCAAGATTTACAAGAAGTAGCCAAATTATTATTATCAGAAGAAAGAATGAGTGTTTGTCAAGTTTTACCGAAAAAATAAAAGGTGTCATAATAATACCCTCATCTTATCATTGATAAATTGTAAGATGAGGGTATTATTTATTTGTAGGAAAAACATTTTGTTGGGATAAGAGAGGAATTATATGAAAAAGTATGCATTAGTAACTGGAGGAAGCGGAGGGATTGGCTCTGCTATTTCAAAACAATTAATTCAAGATGGATATACAGTATATGTTCATTATAATAACGGTGAAGAGAAAGTGAATGAGTTGCAGAAAGAGTGGGGGGAAGTGATTCCTGTTCAAGCGAATTTGGCTTCTAGTGATGGGGCGGAGCAATTGTGGGGACAAATTGAACATCCTCTTGATGTTATCGTATATGCAGCTGGGAAGAGTATCTTTGGATTAGTAACAGATGTAACGAACGATGAATTGAATTATATGGTAGAACTTCAAGTGAAGAGCATCTATAAATTATTATCAATGGCGCTGCCATCTATGATTCAGCAGAGAAGCGGTAATATTGTACTTATTTCGTCTATATGGGGACAAATTGGCGCATCATGTGAAGTACTTTACTCGATGGTAAAAGGTGCACAAAATTCATATGTGAAAGCTTTAGCAAAAGAAGTTTCATTAAGTGGATTAAGGGTTAACGCGGTGGCACCAGGTGCGATTGAAACGGAAATGTTACATGTATTTTCAGAAGAGGATAAGAATGAAATTGCTGAAGAGATTCCGTTAGGCAGGTTGGGATTACCAGAAGAAGTAGCGAAAACAGTGTCGTTCCTCGTATCACCAGGTGCATCTTACATAACTGGACAAATTATCGGAGTGAATGGCGGTTGGCATTGCTAAAAAATTCTTACATAAAAAATAAAAAACTGTACAAATTAAGCATGATTCTATTACTAAGTAGTGAGGTGCTTAAACATGTCAGTTTTAGATAATTTTGATCAATGGAAGAGCTTTTTAGGAGAGCGTTTAGAACAGGCGTCAGGAAAAGGTCTTGATGGTGGTGCTGTATCAGATATGGCATTTCGTGTTGGTGATTATTTAGCAAATGAAGTAGAAGCGCGCAACGATCAAGAGAAATTACTGTCTGAGCTTTGGAAAGTTGCTGATGAACAAGAGCAACATACAATCGCAAACTTAATGGTGAAGTTTGTACAACATAAGTAAAAATAGAGAGGAGATTCTCCTCTCTATTTTTTTTGTATAATAATAACGCGGGTTAGATTATACATTTAGCTTCCCTATTAAGGTGAAATCATATAATATAGTACGTAGGTGTAAAGTAAGCAAGGGGAGTGATCTTGGATGATTGAATGGTATTTTGAATATGAAATACATAAAAACCGACCTGGCTTGCTTGGTGACGTTTCTTCGTTAATCGGTATGCTCGGCATTAATATTGTCACAATTAATGGTGTAGATAATGCACGACGTGGATTACTCCTTATGTGTGATAATCAAGAGCAAATCTCTAGACTTGAATCAATTTTAAATACGATGGATAACATAACGGTAACGAAATATCGTCCGCCAAAGCTAAGAGATAAGTTAGCGGTTAGACATGGTAGGTACATACAACGAGATGCAGACGATAAGAAGACATTTCGATTTGTACGTGATGAATTAGGGTTACTTGTAGACTTTATGGCTGAAATAATGAAAAAAGAAGGTCATAAACTAATCGGGATACGAGGAATGCCTCGTGTTGGAAAAACAGAATCCATTGTTGCCGCAAGTGTTTGTGCAAATAAAAGATGGTTATTTGTATCATCTACTCTTATTAAGCAAACAGTTCGTAGTCAATTGATTGAAGATGAGTATAGCGACGACAATATTTTCATCCTAGATGGAATCGTGTCAACAAAGCGTGCTAACGAAAGGCATTGGCAGCTTGTTCGTGAAATTATGAGATTGCCTGCAACGAAAGTTGTGGAACATCCTGATGTATTTGTGAGTCAGTCAGAATACACATTGGATGATTTTGATTATATTATCGAGTTGCGTAACGATTATGATGAAGAAATTCAATATAATTTAGTAGATGAAATTGAGCAAGGTACGCAAAATAATTTCTCTATGTTTGACTTTTAAAGAAATATTGAGGTGTTAGTAGTGACAGAATTAGGACAAAAGCTGAAAGAAGCCAGAGGAACGAAAGGCTTGTCTATGGATCAGCTGCATGAGATGACAAAAATTCAAAAACGCCATTTAGTAGCGATCGAGGAAGGCAATTATGATGTATTGCCAGGAGCTTTTTATGCGCGTGCATTCATTAAACAATACGCAGATGCGGTTGGATTAAATGGAGAGGAACTGCTTGTAGAATATCAGAGTACGATACCACAATCTGAAAAACGCGACGTTCCACAAGTATCAACTGGACAAAAAACACAAGAAACAATGCAAAAATCTTCATCATGGCCAATTGCAGATCATATGCCGAAAATTTTAGTTGCGCTGTTAGTAATTGCATTTGGAGTGGTAATTTGGTTTGTTTTTCAAGCGTTAATTGGAAAAAATGATGAGAAAGTTCCGAATGCTCAAAGTGAGAAAATTGAAGTTAAAAAAGCGGAAAACTCTCCGTTAGATACGAAGAAAGAAGAAGTGAAGGCGGAAGAGCCGAAAAAAGAGGAACCAAAGAAAGAAGAGCCAAAGAAAGAAGAACAACCAGCACAGCCAACTGGAAAAGAAGAAGTGAAAGTAGTTGGAACAACTGGTATAGTATCTACTTTGGAAATTCATAATAATAAAACATTAGAACTGGAAATATCGAGTAAAGGTGCGAGTTATGTAGATGTTAAAGATGATGCTGGGAATGTGATTCTAAACACTACAGTACAAGAGGGTCAAGTAGAAAAACATGATGTATCAACAGCAAAAGAAGTGCGACTTAATATTGGAAATGCAACGAATGTTGAAGTTAAACTGAATGGCCAAGTGGTCGCTTACCCATTGGATACAGGAAAAGAACTTCACCAAAGATTGGTGATAAAAAACCAAGGGATAGAGCAACCTGCACAATAACAGTCATCGCTTCGATGACTTTTTTCAATGAACAAATGTTTTTGATATGATGGAGGAATAGCTGTGAATTTACCAAATAAAATTACAATATCTAGAATCTTCTTAATTCCAATTTTTATGGTAATTATGTTAGCGCCCTTTGATTGGGGTTCATACACAATTGGTGATGTTGATTTACCAATTCAACATTTAGTAGGGGCACTTATCTTTATTATTGCTTCGGCTACAGATTGGATTGATGGACATTACGCAAGAAAGTATAATCTTGTAACGAATTTAGGGAAGTTTCTTGACCCGTTAGCTGATAAATTACTTGTTTCAGCAGCACTTATTACATTAGTTGAGATGCAATACGTACCTGCTTGGATCGTTATTGTGATTATCAGCCGTGAGTTCGCAGTAACTGGTTTACGCCTTGTACTTGCTGGAACAGGAGAAGTAGTTGCGGCAAATCAGTTAGGGAAGATTAAGACATGGACACAAATTATTGCGATTGCAGCATATTTATTACACGATGTACCTTTAAATCTAATCCATATTCCGGTAGCTGATATCTTTATATGGATTGCATTAATTTTTACTGTTATTTCAGGGTGGGATTATTTCTGGAAAAATAGAGCAGCTTTTGTAAACTCAAAATAGAAGTTTATGGGGGAATTGGGATGAATGCTGAAATTATTGCGGTTGGAACTGAATTATTACTTGGACAAATTGCAAATACAAATGCCCAGTTTTTATCTGAAAAGTTAGCTTCAATTGGAATTGATGTGTACTACCATACTGTAGTTGGAGATAATAACAAGCGATTACAGCAGGCGATTGAAGTTGCGGAAGAACGTGCTGACATACTTATTTTCACAGGTGGATTAGGCCCGACAAAAGATGATTTGACGAAAGAAACGATATCTTCTAGTTTGGGTGAAGAGCTTGTGTATGATGAAAAGGCATTAGCATCGATAAGCGAGTACTTTAAGCGTACAGGTCGCGAGTTTACGGAGAATAACAAAAAGCAGGCGCTCGTTTTAAATGGAGCAACTGTATTTGCGAATGATCACGGCATGGCACCTGGTATGGGGTTAAATAAGAACGGAAAAGTTTATATTTTATTACCAGGACCACCGAAAGAGATGAAGCCGATGTATGTAAGTTATGTAGAGCCTTTTTTACGTAACTTTACAACAGGAGAAAACATTTATTCTCGTGTGCTTCGCTTCTTCGGGATTGGGGAATCTCAATTAGAGGTGAAAGTTCAAGATTTAATTGATGGACAAACGAACCCGACAATCGCGCCCCTTGCGAATGATGGAGAAGTGACACTACGTTTAACTGCCAAACATCAAAATGCTGATGAAGCGGCGAAACTCATTCAGCATATGGAAGATTTGATTTTAGAAAGAGTAGGAGAATTTTTCTACGGGTATGATCAAGAGTTTCTGCATGATAAGGCGATAGAGTTATTGAAGAAAAAAGGATTAACTTTAGCGTGTGCAGAAAGTTTAACCGGAGGTCTCTTTGGAAATCAAGTAACAGAAAGAGCTGGTGTGTCTTCAGTATTTAAAGGCGGTGTCATTTGTTATCATAATGATGTGAAGCAACATGTATTACATGTACCTGAGGGAGTGTTATCTACTGATGGTGCAGTTAGTAAAGAATGTGCGCGTTATCTTGCTGAAAATGTTAAGGGCTTATTAAAGGCGGATATCGGAATTAGTTTCACTGGGGTAGCAGGACCGGATGCTTCAGAACATAAAGAGCCGGGAACAGTGTTCGTTGGATTGGCGATGAAGGATGAACGAACTGTAGTCTTTTCTCTTAATTTAAGTGGAAGTCGTCAACAAATTAGGGAACGTTCGGCGAAATATGGATTTTATCATTTATATAAAAAGCTAGAAGAGATATAAGTTTCTTCTAGCTTTTTTTTATGCTTAAATGCAGTTTTATTTAATGGAAAATAAAAAAATCGAATAAATGTTCGATTTTTGTTGGCAAATTGAATTGAAAATAGGTATAATAAGATTAGCAATTCAGTTAAGGAGGAATTTTGAATGAGTGATCGTCAAGCGGCATTAGATATGGCGTTAAAACAAATAGAGAAGCAATTCGGTAAAGGTTCAATTATGAAATTAGGAGAACAAGCGGAGCGTAGAATTTCTACAATTTCAAGTGGTTCTTTAGCACTTGATGTGGCACTAGGGGTAGGCGGATACCCACGTGGCCGTATTATCGAAATTTATGGACCAGAAAGTTCAGGTAAAACAACAGTTTCATTACACGCAATCGCTGAAGTACAGCGTCAAGGTGGACAAGCAGCGTTTATTGATGCGGAGCATGCGATGGATCCTGTATATGCACAAAAATTAGGTGTTAACATAGATGAATTACTATTATCACAACCTGATACAGGGGAGCAAGGACTAGAAATCGCAGAAGCACTTGTACGAAGTGGTGCGGTGGATATTATCGTAATTGACTCTGTAGCAGCTCTTGTGCCGAAAGCTGAGATTGAAGGAGACATGGGTGACTCACACGTAGGTTTACAAGCTCGTTTAATGTCTCAAGCACTTCGTAAGCTATCAGGTGCAATCAATAAATCAAAAACAATCGCAATCTTTATCAACCAAATTCGTGAAAAAGTTGGGGTTATGTTCGGGAACCCAGAAACAACTCCAGGTGGTCGTGCGTTGAAATTCTATTCAACAGTTCGTCTTGAAGTACGTCGTGCGGAGCAATTAAAGCAAGGTAACGACATCGTTGGTAATAAAACAAAAGTAAAAGTAGTTAAAAATAAAGTGGCACCACCATTCCGTGTTGCTGAAGTTGATATTATGTACGGGGAAGGTATTTCAAGAGAAGGTGAAATCTTAGATATGGCTTCTGAACTTGATATCGTTCAAAAGAGTGGTGCTTGGTACTCTTATAATGAAGAGCGTTTAGGGCAAGGTCGTGAAAATTCGAAGCAATTCTTAAAAGAGAATACGGATTTAAGAGAGGAAATTGCCTTCTTTGTTCGTGACCATCACGGAATTGGTGAAGACTCTGGTGCGGAAGACACGGAAGATTCAACTCTTCAAGATTAAAAATAAAAGACACGGTTCCGTGTCTTTTATTTTTAATCATTATGAAAGCGTTGTATATCATTGGAGATAAAATATTTAATTTGCCTAAAAGATTATGTATAAAGAGGGATATATGCATGTTTTGTATGAATAAACTGGAATTTACTAAGGTTTTCCAGGATAATATGCTGTCTCCTTTTTAAATTCATATATGAATTAGAGCTGAAGGTAAAGAAAGTAAAAGTAGACAACGCTTGACAATGAAAATTGCGATAGATACAATGAGAATGTATATTTTTTCTTATATACGAAATACTCTTCTCAAGAAGAGAAGTAATATTCGGAGTAAGACTTAAATCTTGCCGAAATAATAATATGACATTTTAATTGTGAAATGAAGAAAGTCCCTTAAAAAAGCGGGACGACGGTCTTTGCTGTATGTTGGTATTCAATGTACATGCCGACAGTCTTTTTTCATTCATAGCAAGGGGAGGTGAAATCATGAGTAGTACTACAGTTTGGATACTCATCTCCATTTTGCTTGCAACAGTCGGTGCAGTTGTTGGCTTTTTTGTTCGAAAGTCTATTGCTGAAGCGAAGATTAATGGTGCAGCTAATGAAGCGAAACGTATTATAGACGAAGCGAATCGTGAGGCTGAAGCACTTAAGAAAGAAGCGCTTTTAGAAGCAAAGGATGAAATTCATACACTTCGTACAGAAGCTGAATTAGAAATTCGTGACCGTAGAAGCGAATTACAAAAACAAGAAAATCGTTTAATGCAAAAAGAAGAGAACCTTGATCGTAAAGACGAAACGCTCGATAAACGCGAGCTACAGTTAGAAAAGAAAGAGGATTCTCTTGTAGCGAGACAACAACAGATTGAAGAGTTGGAAAGCAAAGTGGGAGAGTTAGTTCAAAAGCAACAAACAGAATTAGAGCGCATTTCCAATCTGACACGCGAACAAGCGAAAGCAATTATTCTTGGTAAAGTAGAAAGTGAAGTTTCTCATGAAATTGCCGTAATGGTAAAAGAAAGTGAAGTTCGTGCGAAAGAAGAAGCGGATAAGAAAGCAAAAGAAATCTTATCTCTTGCAATGCAAAGATGTGCAGCTGATCATGTTGCTGAAACAACCGTTTCGGTTGTAAATCTTCCAAATGACGAAATGAAGGGACGTATTATCGGACGTGAAGGTCGAAATATTCGTACGTTAGAAACGTTAACAGGTATTGACCTAATTATCGATGATACACCAGAAGCGGTTATCCTTTCCGGATTTGACCCAATTCGTCGTGAAACAGCTCGTATCGCTCTTGATAAACTAGTACAGGACGGACGTATTCACCCAGCGCGTATTGAAGAGATGGTCGAAAAATCAAGACGTGAAGTGGACGAGTATATCCGCGAAGTCGGAGAGCAAACAACGTTTGAAGTGGGTGTTCACGGATTACATCCAGATTTAATTAAGATTTTAGGCCGTCTGAAATACCGTACAAGTTACGGACAAAACGTCTTAAAACACTCTATGGAAGTTGCATATTTAACTGGACTTATGGCAGCGGAGCTTGGTGAGGATGAAAAACTAGCAAGACGTGCTGGTCTATTACATGATATCGGTAAAGCGATTGATCATGAAGTAGAAGGTAGCCATGTTGAAATTGGTGTCGAACTCGCAACGAAGTATAAAGAGCATCCTGTAGTTATAAACAGTATTGCATCTCACCATGGGGACACAGAACCAACTTCTATCATTGCAGTTTTAGTTGCAGCAGCAGATGCATTATCAGCTGCAAGACCTGGAGCTCGTAGTGAAACACTTGAGAACTATATTCGTCGTCTTGAAAAGTTAGAAGAGATTTCAGAGTCTTATGAAGGCGTAGAAAAATCTTTCGCAATTCAAGCAGGACGAGAAGTTCGTATTCTGGTAAAGCCAGATACAATTGATGATTTAGAAGCTCATCGTTTAGCTCGTGATATTCGAAAACGTATTGAAAATGAACTGGATTACCCAGGACATATTAAAGTAACTGTTATTCGTGAAACACGTGCAGTGGAATACGCAAAATAAAGTGGTGAAACACCACTTTATTTTTTTGTGTTGGAATTGGTTAAAATAAAGGAAATTAGCATACAAGTGAAACAAACTTATAATACATATATTGTAAGGGAATCACTTGAAGCTATAGTAATAAAAAATGTAGTACATAGGAAGGGTAAGACATATGAGAATATTATTTGTTGGGGATGTAGTAGGATCTCCTGGTAGAGGTATGATTCAACAATACGTACCGGCATTAAAGAAAAAATATACACCTACAGTAACCATTATTAATGGAGAAAATGCAGCAGGTGGACGTGGAATTACGGAAAAAATATATCGAAACTTTTTAGAATGTGGGGCACAAGCGGTTACACTTGGAAACCATGCTTGGGATAACCGTGAAGTATTTGAATTTATTGATGATGCAAAATATCTTGCAAGACCAGCTAACTTCCCAGAAGGAACTCCAGGAAAAGGGCTCATCTTTGTGAACTGTAATGGAACAGAAGTTGCAGTTATTAACTTACAAGGACGTACATTCCTTCCTCCAATTGATTGCCCATTCCGTAAAGTGGATGAATTAATTAACATTGCAAAAAAACGTACGAATATTATCTTTATTGATTTTCATGCGGAAACTACAAGTGAAAAACAAGCGTTAGGTTGGTATGTAGATGGTCGTGCTACAGCGGTAGTAGGTACACATACACATGTTCCTACAGCAGATAATCGTATTTTACCAAGCGGAACCGCATATATCACAGATGTTGGTATGACAGGGCCTTACGATGGAATTTTAGGTATGGATCGAGAAGCGGTATTGAAGAAATTTTTAACAAACTTACCAGTACGATTTGAAGTGACAAGTGGTAGAACACAATTAAGTGCAGTGCTAGTTGATGTGGATCCTAATACAGGAAAAGCTAAGAAAATTCAGCGTATCTTAATTAATGATGATCAGCCATTTTTTGAGTAATTCCTGGATAAAATTTAGAAAAGTTATTATTTTTTAATTTTTTAGAAAAATTACAGAAATTTAGCAGGAATACGCGTCATTCCTCGTGAATATAAGTTAAAGTGAAATAATTGCTAATACTTTTTATAGAAACGAGGAGGAAACGCGGAATGGAAATATTAAAAGTTAAAGCAACGTCGGTCCCTAATTCTGTAGCTGGTGCACTTGCAGGTGTTATTCGCGAACGCGGAACAGCAGAAATTCAAGCCATTGGTGCAGGTGCATTGAACCAAGCGGTAAAGGCAGTAGCAATTGCAAGAGGATTTGTAGCGCCTAGTGGTTTGGACCTGATTTGTATCCCAGCGTTCACGGATATTATGATTGATGGGGAAGAGCGTACAGCAATAAAATTAATTGTAGAACCTCGTTAAGTTTAAACAACCTGTTTGCAGTATGCAAACAGGTTGTTTTTATAATGGAGGAATGGAAATGAAAATTTTTGATGCTCATTGTGATGTACTCTTTCAGTTATGGAGTGCACAGGGGAAAAAGGATTTTAAAAACGATCCGCAATTACATATTACATTTGAACAATTAAAGAAAAGAAAAGGGAGTATACAATGTTTTGCTATATATGTGCCAGAAACGGTGCTATATGAAAAACGCTTTGAAGCGGCATTACAAATGGTAGATATTTTTTATAATGAAATTTTATCATTACCGGGTGTGAAGTTTATTCAGACAAAAGATGATATTAACATGTTAAAACAGGACGAGATTGGAGCGATATTAACACTAGAAGGATGCGAAGCAATTGGAAAAGATGCAATGAAATTACGGTTGCTTTATCGTCTAGGAGTACGTTCTTTTGGACTAACATGGAATTATGCCAATTTATTAGCTGATGGTGCGCTAGAGACACGTGGGGCGGGTTTAACGACCTTTGGTGAACATGTTGTACAAGAACTTAATACGTTACATGTATGGACTGATATGTCTCATCTGAATGAAAGAAGCTTTTGGGATGTGATAGAAATTGCAAAAAATCCTATTGCCTCCCATTCAAATTGTATGAAACTTTGTCAGCACCCACGTAATTTAAAAGATGAACAACTTAGAGCTCTTATAAAGCGAAATAGCATGATCGGTGTTACTTTTGTACCACAGTTTCTAACAAGTGAAAAACAAGCGAATATAGCGGATATAGTAAACCATATCGAATATATTTGTTCATTAGGTGGAGAGAAGAATATAGGATTTGGTTCGGATTTTGATGGAATTTTAGAAACAGTTGTAAATGTATCAGCGTATAGAGAATACGAAAATGTAATGAATGAGCTTTGTAAACACTATGCAGCATCTACTGTAGAGCGATTTTTATATGATAATTTTGTTGGACATATAAGCTTTTAAGATTTTTGGTTTAAAAATCCAGAAAAATTAGAATTAATTCATTTGATAGTATTGCTTTTTTTAAGACCTAATACTAGAATGAAAAACAAAATAGCTTTATACTAAAGATTCAGGGAAATCAGAAGAGGCATAATTTGCGTCCGTTGTAGTTTATTTGTATAAAAAATGCTAAACTATTACTGTAAAAAAATACACTACAATGAATGCAGCCAAAAGGGGTGTAGGAGATGATTAGTCAACTTTCATGGAAAGTTGGAGGCCAACAAGGTGAAGGAATTGAAAGTACAGGAGAAATCTTCTGTATTGCATTAAACCGATTAGGATATTACCTATACGGTTACCGCCACTTCTCATCACGTATTAAAGGCGGCCATACAAATAATAAAATTCGTGTAAGTACAACAGAAGTACGCGCGATCTCAGATGATTTAGATATTTTAATTGCTTTTGATCAAGAAACAATTGATTTTAACTTCCACGAACTACGTCCAGGTGGAATTGTAGTTGCGGATGCGAAATTTAATCCAACAATACCTGACAATACAGATGTAAATCTATATGTGATACCGTTTACAGATATTGCTTCAGAATTAGGCACATCATTAATGAAAAACATGGTTGCTGTTGGGGCATCAAGTGCGGTATTAGGATTAGATGAAACAGCTTATTTAGATGTTGTTGAAGAAATCTTTGGTCGTAAAGGAGAGCAAGTTGTTCAAAAGAATATGGACGCTATTAAGCGCGGCTCTCAATATATGAAAGAATTATTAGGTGAGAAAGTAAACATGATGCAGCTTGAAAAAGCTGACGGTAAGAAACGCATGTTTATGATTGGAAACGATGCAATCGCATTTGGTGCGGTAGCTGGTGGTGCTCGCTTTATGTCAGCATATCCAATTACACCTGCATCTGAAATTATGGAATACTTAATTAAAAAATTGCCGAAAGTTGGCGGAACAGTAATCCAAACTGAGGATGAAATCGCAGCTTGTACAATGGCAATTGGTGCAAACTATGCTGGTGTTCGTACATTAACTGCATCTGCTGGTCCGGGTCTATCTTTAATGATGGAAGCGATTGGTTTAGCAGGTATTACAGAAACACCATTAGTAATTGTTGATACACAACGTGGTGGTCCAAGTACAGGATTACCAACGAAACAAGAGCAGTCTGATTTAATGGCGATGATTTACGGTACGCACGGTGAGATTCCAAAAATCGTAATGGCGCCAAGTACAGTTGAAGAAGCTTTCTATGATATTGTAGAAGCATTTAACCTAGCTGAAGAATATCAAGTTCCTGTTATTTTCTTAACAGATTTACAGCTTTCTTTAGGAAAACAAACGGTAGAACCGCTTACGTTAGATAAAGTGGAAATTCGTCGCGGTAAGCTTGATTTAGAAGCGGAATTACCAGAACGTGAAAATAAAGCATACTTCAAGCGTTATGAAGTAACAGAAGATGGCGTTTCACCACGTGTTTTACCTGGTATGAAAAATGGTGTTCACCACGTTACAGGTGTAGAACATGATGAAACTGGTAAACCATCTGAATCAGCAATAAACCGTAAAGATCAAATGGACAAACGTTTCCGTAAAATGGAGAACTTGAAGTTTAATACCCCTGTTTATAAAAATGTTAAGCATGAAGAAGCAGACGTATTGCTTGTTGGATTTAACTCAACTCGTGGTGCGATCGAAGAAGCAATGGAGCGCTTAGAACAAGAGGGTATGAAAGTAAACCATGCTCATGTGCGTTTAATTCACCCATTCCCAACAGCTGAAATCGATCCACTTGTGAAAAATGCGAAGCGTGTTGTAGTGGTAGAAAACAACGCAACAGGTCAGCTTGCTAACATTATGAAAATGAATCTTGGTAATGGTGAGAAAATTTCTAGTCTTTTAAAATATGATGGGAACCCATTCTTGCCGAAAGAGATTTACAACGAATGCAAAAAAGGGGTTGTATTAAATGGCAACATTTAAGGACTTTCGTAACAGTGTAAAACCAAACTGGTGCCCAGGTTGCGGAGACTTCTCGGTGCAAGCTGCAATTCAACGTGCGGCAGCTAACGTTGGCTTAAATCCAGATGAACTTGCTGTTATTTCTGGTATCGGCTGTTCAGGTCGTATTTCAGGTTATATTAATTCATATGGTGTGCATAGTATTCATGGTCGTGCCCTTCCAATTGCACAAGGTGTAAAAATGGCAAATCGTGATTTAACAGTTATCGCATCAGGTGGCGATGGTGATGGATTTGCGATTGGTATGGGACATACAATCCATTCTATTCGTCGTAACATCGACATTACGTACATCGTAATGGATAACCAAATTTACGGATTAACAAAAGGGCAAACTTCACCACGTAGTGAAGCTGGATTTAAAACGAAGAGCACACCACAAGGTTCAATTGAGCCATCACTAAATGTTATGGAAATGGCTTTAACAGCTGGTGCGACATTTGTGGCGCAAAGCTTTTCAAGTGATTTAAAAGAATTAACACAAATTATTGAAGCTGGTATTAACCATAAAGGATTTTCATTAATTAACGTATACAGCCCATGTGTTACTTACAATAAAGTAAATACTTACGATTGGTTTAAAGAGAATTTAACAAAACTAAGTACAGTAGAGGGATATGATCCGTCTAATCGCATGATGGCTATGCAAACGTTAATGGAAAATAACGGATTAGTAACAGGTTTAATTTATCAAAATACAGCGCAACCTTCATACCAAGAACTTGTAAAAGGCTATAGCGAGAAGCCTTTAGTGCAAGCTGATTTAAATATGGATCAGAAAATGTTTGATGAACTTGTTGCTGAATTTATGTAATATAAGAAGAGGAGGTTGCCATGTGGCAACCTTTTTTTATGAGAAAAATATGGGATAGTCTTATTTACTTAGAAAATTCAGAATGGTAAAATAATATATAAATCGTTGTATGGAAATTTCGAGTTCATTGCTTATGAAATGTAAGATTAGACAGAGCCTTTTTCTTGTTAAAATTGGCGCAACGCTTCATACTATGGTAATGTTTATAGGGATAAAGCAATATGCTTTTTGGTAGGACAAAAAGAAGTATGAAAAGGGAATGTCTATTTGTGTGGGGAAGACTTCATTCTTATGAATGATTAGATTGATTACTCAAGTTTCAAAGGACAAGTTATCTCTCAAGCTATCTAACCATTTTTGAGGTGAGTCAAAGCGCATTAAAATGGACTATAGAATGTGTATAGTTAAGGGTGAAAGGAGATTACCGATGAACGAGCAACAACGATTAGCAAGTCAACAAGCAAATTCCTCTACGAAAAAAGAAGAGAAAGATTATAGTAAATACTTTGAAAGTGTATACCAACCACCTTCCTTAAAAGACGCGAAAAAACGAGGGAAAGAAGAAGTTAAAATTGAACGGGATTTTGGCTTACCTGAAGAATTTCGCAATTTTGGTACAGGAAGAAAGTTCTATATTCGTACATATGGTTGTCAAATGAATGAACATGATACGGAAGTAATGGCGGGGATTTTCACCGCACTTGGATATGATCCAACCTTTTCAACTGAAGATGCAGATGTAGTGTTATTAAATACTTGTGCCATTCGTGAAAATGCTGAAAATAAAGTGTTCGGTGAACTAGGTCATTTAAAGTCATTAAAACGAAGAAATCCGGACCTTTTAATTGGTGTATGTGGTTGTATGTCGCAAGAAGAATCTGTTGTAAATAAAATTATGCAAAAAAATCAGCATGTAGATATGGTGTTTGGAACGCATAATATTCATAGATTACCGTACATTCTAAAGGATGCAATGTTTTCGAAGGAGACGGTAGTTGAAGTTTGGTCAAAAGAAGGGGATGTAATTGAAAACCTTCCGAAAGTACGCCGTGGCGATATTAAAGCTTGGGTAAATATTATGTATGGCTGTGATAAGTTCTGTACATATTGTATTGTGCCGTATACACGTGGAAAAGAGCGAAGCAGACGTCCAGAAGACATTATCCAAGAAATCCGCCATTTAGCTGCGAATGGTTATAAAGAAATTACGTTACTTGGACAGAACGTAAATGCATATGGTAAAGACTTTGAAGATTTTGAATACGGACTTGGCGATTTAATGGACGAACTCCGTAAAGTTGATATTGCCCGTATTCGTTTTACAACGAGCCATCCACGCGATTTCGATGATCACTTAATTGAAGTGCTTGGAAAAGGTGGAAACTTAGTAGAACATATTCACTTACCAGTTCAATCTGGAAGCACAGAGATGTTGAAAATTATGGCGCGTAAATATTCACGTGAGCATTATTTAGAGCTTGTAAGAAAAATTAAAGAAGCAATTCCAAACGCGGTATTAACGACTGATATTATCGTCGGTTTCCCAAATGAAACTGATGAGCAATTTGAAGAAACGATGTCGTTATATCGTGAAGTAGGATTTGATACTGCCTTTACCTTTATTTATTCTCCGCGCGAAGGTACACCAGCTGCGAAGATGAAAGATAATGTACCGATGGAAGTGAAGAAAGAACGTCTTCAACGCTTAAATACATTAGTAAATAAATTGGCAGTTGAAAAGAATGATCGTTATAAAGGTCAAATTGTAGAAGTGTTAGTTGATGGGGAAAGTAAAAATAACACGGAAGTACTTGCAGGTTATACTCGTACGAATAAACTTGTAAACTTCGTTGCGCCAAAATCTTTAATTGGTCAGCTAGTGAAAGTAAAAGTAACGGATGCGAAAACTTGGTCTCTTAACGGAGAATTAGTTGAAGAGCCGATTGAGGTGGAATAATAGATGAAAGTATATACGAAAGATGACATTGTTGAGCAAGCGAAAGAATTAGCAAAAATGATTTCTGAAACAGAAGAAGTTGATTTCTTTAAGAAAGCAGAGGCGCAAATTCATAAAAATGAAAATGTAAAGCGCGCAATTGATGAAATTAAAGCACTGCAAAAGCAAGCAGTAAACTTGCAGCATTACGGGAAATGGGAAGCTTTGAAAAAAGTAGAAGCTGAAATTGATGCATTGCAAGATAAGTTGGATAGTATCCCAGTTGTACAAGAATTTAAATCTTCACAAACATATGTAAATGACTTACTACAGCTAGTTGCCAGTACGATTTCTAACAACGTAACAGATGAAATATTAATTTCGACTAATGGTGATGTATTGAAGGGTGAAACGGGCGCAGAGGTAGAAAGTAAAAAAGGAAATTGTGGTTGTTAAAGAGGTGTCGAATTGACATCTCTTTTTTTAGTGGGTTAAACGTAAGTTCTTCTCGAAAAAAGAATGACACATTCCGCTATTGTCACGCATATGATTAAGTGAATAGTGATTGAGGAGGGTTACGAATGTCCGAATTTAGAGAGATTATTACAAAAGCAGTGGTTGGAAAAGGACGTAAGTATACAAAGTCAACGCATACATGTGAATCGAATAATGAGCCAACAAGTATTTTAGGGTGCTGGGTAATTAACCACTCGTACGAAGCAAGAAAGAATGGAAAGCATGTGGAAATTGAAGGTTTCTATGATGTGAACACTTGGTATTCGTTTGATGGTAATACAAAGACAGAAGTTGTAACAGAACGTGTAAACTACACTGATGAAGTGAGTATTGGGTATCGTGATAAAAACTTTTCTGGTGATGATTTAGAAATTATCGCTCGTGTCATTCAGCCACCAAATTGTTTAGAAGCTCTTGTATCACCAAATGGTAATAAAATCGTTGTGACTGTAGAACGTGAATTTGTAACAGAAGTAGTTGGCGAAACGAAAATTTGTGTAAGTGTAAATCCTGAAGGTTGTGTAGAATCAGACGAAGATTTCCAAATCGATGATGATGAGTTTGAAGAATTAGATCCGAACTTTATCGTTGATGCAGAAGAAGAGTAATAGAAAGCTAGGGAGAAGTTCTTCCTAGCTTTTTACTTTACATAAGTAGTGCTTGAATGACCATGATTCCTTATGAAATGTGCTATAATGAAGAAAGACTCCTGAAATAGGAGATATGGATGTCCGTGAAATGTGACATATATGAATATAGATTATTATGTAAGAATTATGGAGGATAAGTATGACGCAATATACGCCTATGATACAGCAATATTTAAAGGTTAAGGCAGACTATCAAGATGCCTTTTTATTTTTCCGATTAGGTGATTTTTATGAAATGTTCTTTGAAGATGCGGTTAAAGCAGCTCATGAACTTGAAATTACATTAACGAGCCGAGATGGTGGTAGTAGTGATCGTATACCGATGTGCGGTGTACCACATCATGCAGCTAAAAATTATATTGAGCAACTTGTTGAAAAAGGATATAAAGTAGCTGTTTGTGAGCAAGTGGAAGATCCAAAAACAGCTAAAGGTGTAGTGCGCCGTGAAGTCGTACAACTCATTACGCCAGGAACGATGATGGAAGGGCGTACGATTGATGAGAAAGAAAATAACTTCTTAGCAGCATTAACACATTTTGAAGATGGATCGTATGCTTTAGCTTGTAATGATTTAACGACTGGACAAAATACAGTAACGTTGTTAACAGGTTCAGTAGAAGATATTTTATTAGAAGTGTATGCAACTGGTTCAAAAGAAATTGTTGTAGATTCTACATTTTCGAAAGATGAATTAAATAAATTAACTGCAACATTAAAAATGACGATTTCGTATGAAGATGCAACAACGATTCCAGAGGGATTAGAACATCTTGTGAAAAACGTTTCGCAAGCAAAGTTAATTAAAGCAGTTGGACGCTTATTTAACTATGTGATAAGAACGCAAAAACGTTCGTTAGATCATTTGCAACCAGTGGAAATTTATTATACAAACCAGTTTATGAAAATTGATGTGCATTCAAAGCGAAATCTAGAGCTGACAGAAACACTTCGAACGAAAGAAAAAACAGGATCATTATTATGGCTATTAGATAAAACGAAAACAGCTATGGGCGGTCGCATGTTAAAACAGTGGATGGAACGTCCACTGATCCAAAAAGAAAAAGTAGAAGAGCGTTTAGAAATGGTTGAAACATTTGTAAATGATTACTTCTTACGTGAAGATTTAAAAGAAAAATTAAAAGAAGTATATGATTTAGAACGTTTAGCAGGGAAAGTTGCATTTGGTAATGTGAATGCACGGGACTTATTACAGTTAAGACGATCTTTACTTCAAGTACCAGCTATTTTAGAAGCGATTAGTTTGTTAGATAATGCTTATGCAGCAAGGTTAATTCAAGGTGCGGATCCATGTGAGAGCTTAACTGAATTACTAGGAAGAAGTATTCAAGAAAACCCACCGCTTTCTATTAAAGATGGAGATATTATTAAAGACGGTTATAATGACAAGCTTGATCAATATCGTTACGTTAGTAAAAATGGAAAAACATGGATCGCTGAGCTTGAAAAACGAGAGCGTGATATTACAGGAGTTAAATCATTAAAAATCGGGTACAACCGTATTTTCGGTTATTACATTGAAGTAACGAAAGCGAACCTTGCAGCATTACCAGAAGGCCGCTATGAGCGTAAACAAACACTTGCTAATGCTGAACGTTTCATAACAGATGAGCTGAAAGAAAAAGAAACGTTAATCTTAGAAGCAGAAGAAAAAATTGTACAACTAGAATACGATTTATTTACAGCGCTTCGTGAAGAAGTAAAAGTATTTATTCCGAAATTACAGCATTTAGCGAAAGTAATTAGTGAATTAGACGTACTGCAAAGTTTCGCGACAGTTAGTGAAGAAGAACAGTTTGTAAAACCTGTTTTAACAACTAAGCGCGAAATCTTTATTAAAGATGGTCGTCATCCTGTCGTTGAAAAAGTATTGAACGGGAAATTGTATGTACCGAATGATTGTATTATGCCGGAGAAGATGGATGTCTTTTTAATTACAGGACCGAATATGTCTGGTAAAAGTACGTATATGAGACAATTAGCACTTGTAACTGTTATGTCGCAAATAGGCTGTTTCGTACCAGCAACAGAAGCGGTATTACCTGTATTTGATCAAATCTTTACGAGAATTGGTGCAGCGGATGATTTAATTTCGGGTCAAAGTACATTTATGGTCGAAATGTTAGAAGCGAAAAATGCAATTGCAAATGCATCAGAAAGAAGTTTAATTTTATTCGATGAAATTGGACGCGGTACATCTACGTATGATGGTATGGCACTTGCACAAGCAATCATTGAACATATTCATGACCAAATTGGGGCGAAAACGTTATTCTCTACGCATTATCATGAATTGACGGTGCTAGAAGAAAGTTTAGGTCAATTGAAGAATGTACACGTTTCAGCTATTGAAGAGAACGGAAAAGTAGTATTCCTTCATAAAATTCAAGATGGAGCAGCTGATAAAAGTTACGGAATTCACGTTGCGCAACTTGCGGAGCTTCCAGATAGCTTAATCGCTCGTGCGAAAGAAGTGTTAGCGCAACTAGAAGGACAAGAAGAAATTATTATTCCAAAGCGTACAGAAGTGAAAGTACAAGAAGTTGCTCCAGAACCTGTAGTTGTAAAAGAAGAACCAGCAGAAATACAAGAGACGAAAGTAGAGACTGAGGAAGAATCGCAATTATCATTCTTTGGTGGAGAACAGTCTTCAAAAAAACAAGACAAGTCAGTTCTAGATGCAAAAGAAACGGCAGTACTTGCGCAAATTAAAAAAATTGATTTACTTGATATGACACCTTTAGAGGCGATGAACGAACTGTATCGCTTGCAGAAAAAGTTAAAGAAAGGATGAGTAAGTAGATGGGGAAAATTCGCAAACTCGATGACCAACTCTCTAACTTAATTGCGGCAGGGGAAGTAGTAGAGCGCCCTGCCTCAGTCGTAAAAGAACTTGTGGAAAATTCTATCGATGCGAATAGTACATCTATTGAAATCCACTTAGAAGAAGCTGGTTTATCGAAAATTCGCATCATTGATAATGGAGATGGCATTGCAGAAGAAGATTGTATCGTCGCTTTTGAACGACATGCGACGAGCAAAATTAAAGATGAAAACGATCTGTTTCGCATCAGAACACTCGGTTTCCGTGGTGAGGCATTGCCGAGTATTGCCTCAGTTAGTGAATTAGAATTAATCACTAGCACAGGTGATGCGCCTGGTACACACCTTATGATTAAAGGTGGAGACATTATAAAGCAGGAGAAAACAGCGAGCAGAAAAGGAACAGATATTACAGTACAAAACTTATTCTTTAATACACCAGCGCGTCTTAAATATATGAAAACCATTCATACAGAGCTTGGGAATATTACAGATATCGTGTATCGTATCGCAATGTCACATCCAGAAGTATCGTTAAAGCTGTTTCATAATGAAAAGAAATTGCTTCACACATCAGGAAATGGTGATGTAAGACAAGTACTTGCGTCGATTTACAGTATTCAAGTTGCGAAGAAGCTTATTCCAATTGAAGCTGAATCTTTAGATTTCACAATTAAAGGTTATGTAACATTACCAGAAGTAACGAGAGCATCTCGAAATTATATGTCAACGATCGTGAATGGCCGTTACGTTCGAAATTTCGTATTAATGAAAGCCATTCAGCAAGGATACCATACATTATTGCCAATCGGACGATATCCAATCGGCTTCCTATCGATTGAAATGGATCCAATGCTTGTTGACGTTAACGTACATCCAGCAAAATTAGAAGTTCGTTTTAGTAAAGAACAAGAATTGCTAAAGCTTATCGAAGAAACATTGCAAGCGGCATTCAAAAAAATACAGCTCATTCCAGATGCAGGTGTAACAACGAAGAAAAAAGAAAAAGATGAAAGTGTGCAAGAACAATTCCAGTTTGAGCATGCGAAGCCGAAAGAGTCATCTATGCCGGATATCGTTTTACCGACGGGCATGGATGAAAAACAAGAAGAATCACTGGCTGTGAAACAACCAGCACAACTGTGGCAACCACCGAAGCAAGAATGGCAACCACCACAGTCGCCAGTAAGAGAAGAGCAAAGTTGGCAGCCATCCTCTAAGCCGATAATCGAAGAACCGATTCGAGAAGAAAAATCTTGGAATAATAACGAAGAGGACTTTGAATTAGAGGAATTGGAAGAAGAAGTTCGAGAAATAAAAGAGATTGAAATGAACGGTAATGATTTACCACCGCTTTATCCAATTGGACAAATGCATGGAACATATATTTTCGCCCAAAACGATAAAGGCTTATATATGATTGATCAACATGCCGCGCAGGAACGTATCAATTATGAATACTTCCGTGATAAAGTAGGGAGAGTAGCGCAAGAAGTACAAGAACTGCTTGTACCGTACCGTATTGACTTATCTCTTACTGAATTTTTACGTGTCGAAGAGCAACTAGAAGAACTGAAAAAAGTTGGCCTATTCTTAGAACAATTCGGCCATCAATCCTTTATCGTCCGCTCGCATCCAACGTGGTTCCCGAAAGGGCAAGAAACAGAAATTATCGACGAAATGATGGAACAAGTCGTCAAACTAAAAAAAGTTGATATTAAAAAGTTACGTGAAGAAGCAGCTATCATGATGAGCTGTAAAGCATCCATTAAAGCAAATCAATATTTAACGAACGATCAAATATTTGCTTTACTGGAAGAACTACGTACAACAACAAACCCATACACATGCCCGCACGGAAGACCGATTCTTGTACATCATTCTACTTATGAGTTGGAGAAGATGTTTAAGAGGGTTATGTAGGGATACTGTTCATAGAGAAAAAAGGGTTTCTTGTTATTTTAATAAAATATAGAGAGAAATAAAAAGGAGCGATAGTAACAAGTCGCTCCTTTTTAATATAATTCTTTTGTAACTATATATAAAAAATTATTTATAAACTAGAAATAACCTTTTTGTAATTTATATGTGCTTTCTCATTTTCTTTGTAAGGAAAGAGGTTTTTAATTTACAGATTTATCAGAATTATGTAAAGTGTAGATAAAACTATAAAAAGGGGTGTTCTTTATGTGTACTAGTTTGACATTACAGACAAAAAATGGTCAGCATCTTTTTGCAAGAACGATGGACTTCACATTAGATTTGAATCAAGAAGTACTAATCATTCCTCGACATTACCAGTGGAATAATATAACTGGTGAAATCATTAATACGAAACATGCTACGGTCGGAATGGGGATTAATCATCAAGGACGGATCATTATGGCGGACGGAGTAAATGAAGCAGGTATGACATGTGCAACACTCTATTTTCCAGGATTCGCTACTTATAGTCAAAGCATAGATGACAACAAAACGAATTTGGCCCCATTTGATTTTGTGACGTGGAGTCTGACACAATTCAATTCTGTCAAAGAGTTAAAGAAATCTGTAGATAGCCTTACCTTTTTGGATATACCATTACCGGATTTAGGACTTACGCCACCACTCCATTGGATTTTAGCGGATAAATGGGGAGATTGCATTGTACTGGAGCCGACAAATGAAGGATTAAAAATGTATGACAACCCACTAGGAGTGATGACGAATAGTCCGGAGTTTAATTGGCATTTGCAAAATTTAAGACAATATATTGGCCTTAAATCGCAGCCATTCGCGCCAACTGAGTGGAGTAACTTACCATTAAGTGCTGTTGGTCAGGGTTCAGGCTCAATGGGACTTCCAGGGGATTTCACCCCGCCATCAAGGTTTGTGCGGGCAGCATATGGCAAACAAAACATTCAAGGTATAGATAGTGAAGAAGAGGGAGTATCGGCCCTATTTCATATCTTATCAAATTGCGAGGTTCCTAAAGGTGGAGTAATAACAGAAGAAGGTGCATTAGATAATACCATTTATACAAGCGTCATGTGTATGGAGTCCGGAACATATTATTATCATACCTACGATTGTAGACAAATTATAGCCATTCATTTATTCCATGAAAATTTAGATACAGATGAGATTAAAGCCTATCCATTCCAACGGAAACAAAAAATGTTTTATGAAAACTAAGTAGCTTTGAAACAACGTTTAGTAAATTTTTAAATATATATAATAGAGCCATAATGCCTATATCATTCTTGGGTGCTTCTTTAACTGTGTGATTCATCAATCTACTCCTTTCTTCAATGACTCCAACGAGTAAAATTTTGCTGGCAGGAGCATTGGCCAAGGATCAGTGAAGGTGGACTTTATTGCCTAATGTATTCGAATAGTATTATCATGAATATCTCTGAAAACGCTAAGAAACTTATTGTTCCATTAAACTAGCTTTTATTGCTTCTAGAAGGCCCGTTAAAGTGATATTAGGTAAAATTTATAAATAGTAAAGAACAAAAAAGGTATGGAAAATATCCATACCTTTTTTGTTCTTCCATTATCTATGTATAAAAAAGCGCTGTATATCAGCACTTTTTAAAAGTACATGAGTTGTATAAGAAAGATTTATATATTACCTATAACTATGCAAGGTCTAATATAGATTCTTATTTGTTCAATTGTGATAAAAGTCTATAAGGTTATTTGTTTTTATTATTATTAATTTTTTCCGTATATAACACCTGTTCTTTATAGTGTTTTTTAATTGGGAAAGTATGTGTACCTGAGCCGTTTTTGTATGTTTTATTGATGGGGTTTTTTAGAGGGATTGTTGTAGTTTCAGTAAATTCATATGGGTAGTTTATTTTAGATTTATCTTCAAACATGAAAATGCCTCCTTTTAGGATTTCCTGAATTCTTTACTATAACATGATATGCATATAGATTTTTTTTGGACTAGTTATTTATAGAGGTTAATGGAATTAAATTACGTAACTACTGAAATATTTTAAAGGAAAATAATGTGAGAAATATATGATAATGCTTCTTTTATTTATTAGAGAAGGAAATATTGCATATATATTCGTTATAAATTGTTTTTATAATATGATTTATATAGGCTTTTCCTGATAATATAATGAGGGGGATTATAGTGTTATTAGGTTATTAGGAACATTTAATGCTGTTTCACAACTGAAAGGAAAATGAAAAAAAACTGAAACTTTTCTCATAAAAATTCAATCTTACTTGAAAAATGAAAGGAAAATGAAATTTTCCAAAAGGTATTCTTTGTTAAGATAAAAAGCATACATACAAAAAGTATTGACATATCTTAAAAATGTATTTTCAAGATATAGTGGGGGAAAAGATGAGAATAGAAAAACAATTAATAAAAAAGATGTATTATGAAACATTCCTAATGGAGAATGAAACAAAACCAGCTCTTGACGTACTTGGAGAAGTTTATGTAAACGAAGAAAGAAATGAGATTTCTGATGGATCTTATATTCGTTTTGCACAAGGGGAATTTTATTATCGCCATCAAGATTTTGAAGCAGCTATTTTTAAATGGGAGAAGGTTGGCAATGAATTAGCACCATGGGCACAAAAAAATATTGCGGATGCTTATTTTGAACTTAATCAATTATCAGTTGCTGAAAATGTTTATACTTCTATTACTACTGATAATATAATATTGATGACTGAAATTGGATTACAATTACTTTCTCTTTATATAGAGCAAAATAATTTTGACTCCGCTTTCGCTGTTATTAAAGAAGCGGTTTCTTTAAATCCCGATTACCCGAATGTCACAAAAATTGCCCGTTCCTTTTATGAGGAGCAGCAAGATTTTGATAGTGCAGTAGATCTTGCGGTGAATGAGTTAATTCGAACAGAATCTTATCCGTGGTTTGAGGTTTTAAAAGGATATATTGATAAAGGATTTACTAAACATATTTCACCAGATTATTTTTACGAAATATTAGTTACGTTAAATAATATAGATCAAGTACAATTTACACAAATGGTTTCATCACTTTGGAACAGTTATAAAAATGAACAAAATTACTTATTATGGCTGAACACAATAAATGAATTTTTCTTACATATTGAAATACATTCGTCCGATATATGGGACAAAATTTCTTCTCTTTACGAAGAAACGTACTTTGCATTAATTCAAGGGCAATATATGCTTAGACAATTACACGATATCATTCCAAACCTTTTAACAAATTGGTTAAAAGTAGTCAATCCATCTTATGCTGTATTTCCAGCAGCAGCTGTATTGGCATGGGATGAGATTTTCCCTTCCAAAATAGATTCAGCAAATATAAAACATGCGGAAAACCTACTGTCATATTCTATTAATCATGTGAATGGTTTAGAGTACAGTTTACATCTTTTTGAATCTATTACACAGTGGGCACAAAAGCACAATATAGAAATAGGTCACCGATTTAGATGGTTAGTTGACGAACTCGCAGATTTAAGAACAACTCGTATTTTAGTAACGGGAACTTCAGGGAACGGAAAAACTACATTTATTAACTCTATATTAGGAGAAAGTATATTAGAAAAATCAATTTCAAATGTAGTAGTTTTAAAAAATGATGCTCATACAGAAATTAACGCCATAACAGACGCTACAATTACAACAACGGAAGATGTCTCTGATTACCATAATATGATGTCTCAGCACCATCAAACATATAGAGATAGAGCATGTGTTGAATTTAAATTACCATGCAGATTTTTAAGTGAAAATAAACTTACATTTGTAGTTACACCTGGCTTTAATAGGAATAACGATACTAGAGATGAGGTGTTCGAATATTTAAATTCTGTAGACGAATTACTATTCGTATTGAATGCGGATTCACCTTTTACTGACAAAGAACGTGACATTCTATTAAGTATTCAAGAACATACACCAAATTTACAAATTCATTTCTTATTAAATAAAATCGATAACATATACAGTGAAGCAGAAGTGAAAAGAGTATTATATGATACGCAAGCTAGAATAAGCACATATTTCCCGCGTGCGAGAATTTTCCCCTACTCTTCGCTATATACAAGTAGTCAACAATTAAATGAGTTAACGGAGTTTATTCATTTTAACTGTAATCATAAAGATATCGATGTAGAACGTACTGAAAAGCTATTGTTCTTCATTCGAAAAACAATTACATATCTTTTGGATAAACGTGTTGAAAAAGAAAATAATCTAGTAGATGCTATTAATTGGAATGAAGATATGCTAGTCAAACTAAATGGTAGTATTAATAATCTTACTGCTTTTGAGAAGGAAAAAATTCATTTCATTACAAAATCATATCGTTCAATGAAGACTGAAATTACGAATGATCTTACTGAAGGTATTCCGAAGATATTAAAGAGTTGTTCTGATTTAATGAGTGAAGAAAGTGATTTTAGTCACATGGATATGGAACTAAATAAAGCGATGAATGAAAGAGTACATAAGTACTTAGAACAAACTGTATTACCTAATCTTGCTCTTTCTATGCAAAATTGGATTGCAACTTCTAATAATGAGCTCCTTCAAAGTCAATCGTACCTAGAAGAACTTAGTGAAGGACTTAATTCTTTATTTGGAGAAAATCGAATACAGTTAGCATGTGATTTTAAAGTGCTTGATGATTGGCGCAGAGATACGGACAGAATGACGACTAGAATACAAATGGATGAAGTAAATATTTTACGTCGATTTACGCCAGCACAATTTTTACTGAAAAGTGCCGGTAAATTATTTGGAGTTCTTCCTAAAAACAAAGCTATGCTATATAACAAATACAAACAGTATGTAGAAAATGAAGATTATACAGAGGTAACGGCTTCTATTATGAAGAAGTTTTTCTTGCAATTTGAGCTATTTGAAAACACGCAAGAGCGGGATATTCATATATTCTTTAGGAATCCATTTAACTCCTTGAAACAAGCTGTAGAAAACACGCATCTAGAAACACAAGACAAACAAGAGATATTACATAAGATGAAATCAAATCCTGAAGTCTATCATGATTCTATCATGCTCTTTGAATTGAGATTACGTCAATGTGAAGTAATTTTAAATATGGGGGATGATCATACCTATACAGATGTAACTTTAGAAACAAGCGTAGAATAAAAGTAAAATATACGAGGTTTTTATATGACATTGCATCATATGTTATAAGAGAGTAAAAGGGAGCAACTGTAATGAGTTGCTCCCTTTTCATATTTAAATTATTTTTCAGTCTCTTTAATTTTAGTTTGTACTTCGCCAGTTTTCATTTTATTACTTTCTGAGAAACGTAATAAATCACCTTCAATAATTTTGTCAGACATTCGTAATTCATTTTGTGCACGGTTAATGAGTGCTTGTGCTTCTTTTTTTTGTAAATCTACAATTTCACCTGTTATACGGTCATAGAAAGTGTTGTTTGTGTATGCATACTTGTCTGTAATAAAGCTCCCATCACGTAAAACAACAAATCCGGTATATTCATCTGAAAACATATCATGACCAAAACGAATATCGTTCGTAGTATCAATCCCGAGTAAATTTAGAATAGTAGGTTTCATATCGATTTGTCCCGTAGGCTTTGAAATTGTTTGACCTTCTGTTTGGCCAGGCATATGAATATATAAAGGTGTGCGTTGTAAATTTAAAGTATCAAATTCTGTTATTTGATCTTTTTCTAAAAACTGTGCCATTGCGCGATTATGTTTTTCAGAAATGCCATAATGATCACCATACAACACAATAATAGAATCATCATACATTCCTTCGGCTTTTAAACGCTCAATAAATCTTTTAATTGATTCGTCTAAGTAACGTGCTGTTACGATATAACGATCAAATACGCCATTACCAGAGTTATATGGTTCAATGAATTTTGTATCTTCATCATACGTAAATGGATAATGGTTTGTTAAAGTGAGGAAACGAGCGTAAAATGGTTGATCAACAGTTTTTAATATATCTACAGATTGATCAAAGTATTCGATATCTTTTAATCCCCAATTTAAATTTGTTTCGGGCGTAATTTTGTAATCAAGTTCGTTATAGTAACGATCATAACCAAGAGCAGAGTACATAATGTTACGATTCCAAAATGTTGCGTTATTTGCATGGAATACAGAAGTGAAATAACCTTGCTGACGTAAAATTTCTGGAGTCGCAGTATAATCATTGTTACCGTGTGTGAAAAATACAGCTCCTCGATTTAATGGATATAACGACGTATCAATTAGAAATTCAGAATCGGATGTTTTTCCTTGCCCAGTTTGGTGGAAAAAGTTATCGAAGTAATAGCTTTCATTTATGAATTGATTCAAGAATGGTGTAACCTCTTGCCCGTTAACTGATGCTCCTATTAAGAAGGTTTGCAGGGATTCAAGAGTAACGACAATTACATTTTTTCCTTTCGCTGCACCAAACATGCTAGGGTTCGGTTCACTTTGGTTTGCCTTTACGTAGTTTTCTGTTTCTTGTAATTTACTGCTATCAGCAAGTGCTTTTTGTGAACCTGCTTTTACTTGTAGTGTTAAATCATATATTTGATGCGTGTATAGTCCTAAATTTTTAACAAGCATAACTCGGTCGAAGGATCTCGTTAATAGTTCAGGTCGCTCTTTTTCTGCAAGATGTAGATTCGCAAAAAATACACCAATCGTTAAAAGAAAATATACGAAGCGTGCCGGATGAGTTACACGTCCTGTTTTGAAGACTATTGATTTCTTCTTCAATAAAATAAAGAAGAAAATAATGTCTACGAATGCGAGTATAATTTTGTAGTTCAATATTTCTATAATACTGCCGCCTAATTGGCCAAAGTTTGATGTTTGCCCAAGTACTGGTAACGTAACGAAATCACTATAAAAATCATAGAACATTACATTCCCAACAAGTACGATTGTTAATAAGAAATTAATACATAGCGCGATATAATTTCTCTTTTCACCAGTTGCAAATAATGCTAATCCGACAAATGCTAATGATAAAGCAAGAGGGCTAATAAACAAAATAAGCTCTTGTGTAGAAGACTCAATTTTTAAATCAAAACTGAATCTTGTAATAAGATATGTTTTTAACCATACTGCTAAAGCAATTATTAAAACAAAGCTTATATTTTTCATTTGTAAATTGATTTTATTTTTCATTTTTACACCTTCTTTATACAGTTTATTTAACTTGTGTTATATATTATATTTTCATAACTATTAGAGTGTAATGAACCATTTAGCTTATGTTTTTTAAAGGTAATAATATGAAGTATTCATATACGTACAATGAGGAATTTTAAAGCATAAATCTATTTTTTGGAAACAGAGCAGAAAAAGTCATAGTTGTAGTAAAAAATACTTATAGACATCCTAACATATTAAACACTATGATGATGTTACAAAATATCGAACAAATGAAAGGGGAAATGAATAGAGGTTTTAAAAACTATTGACATTCAATTAGTTAGAATTAAATGTCAATAGTTTTGAATACACGGCTATATTAAATATTTCTCTCGTAAAATCCCTATTTTTACGGGAGAATCGGTAGTAAGCTATTACTATGGAAGTTAAAATATTTGATTGCAATCTTAATGAAAGTAATTAAATATGAGATAAATATTTTCCAACATACAACCCACTTGCGGCTGCTTGAGATAATGAATGCGTAACGCCGGAACAATCTCCAATTAAAAATAGCCCGTGTATACTAGTTTCAAAATGATTATTAATTTTTATCGTAGGAGCATAGAACTTTCCATCAATTCCATATAATAAAGTATCTTTATCGATCGGTTCTTGGATGAATTGCTCTAAGCGTAATAAAAATTCTTTAAGTCCTTCAATATATAATGGTGGAATTTCTGTATGCAAATCTCCATAATCTCCTTGTAGTGTAGGACGTATACGGTTATGTTTCATGTTGTTCTCTGTTGTAGCTTGTTTATTTAGTAAGTCCTCTAAGCGCTGTATAACAATTCGATCTCGTCCTTGGTTAATGCTTTTAATAATTGAACTTGCGTATACATTTGCTTCTTTGAGAGTTGAAAAATAGCGCGGGATAAATAAAGTGAAATTTAAGTTAGGTGTGCCAGTTCCTTGCTCTCGAAAATTTTGACCGTCAGGCATAACTAAACCTTCTTCGTACTTTCTAATAATGCGTCCTTTCGGATTCATACAGTACGTAGTTGCTGTGAAGTGTTCATGCTCATAAGAAAGCTTTGTTTCAAATGTATCTTTTAATATAGAACGTAATTGGTGTTCGTTCATCTCTACTCTAATACCTAAATCTACACGAGTTTGTTTCTGAGAGATATTGAGAGAAGTGCACATTTCTTTTAACCAATCCGCTCCGGACCGTCCAGTTGCAAATACTAGTTGTTTAGATTGAACTGTTCCTTCATTTGTCTCTATTGTAAAATGATCTTTCTGTTTCATAATATGTTGCACATCTATATGAAATTGAATATTTATTTTCGTAAGTAAAAATTCATAGAGTTGCTGAAAAATCTCACTTGAAAGGGTAGTACCAAGATGCCTTACTTCTGTTGTTAGCATTTGTAAACCACACGCTTTAGCTCTCTGATTGAGAGTTGGATTTTCTGTAGAATATTTTGAAACAGCATTTCCTCCGAACTGACATAGAATTTCATCTACTTCAGCCATGAGTTGTATAAAGCCTTCTTTACCGACTTTTTGCTCAAGTTCGCCACCAAATCCGTTTGTATAATTAAATTTCCCTTCAGATTTTCCTAAACCACCAAACCCGAAATATTTAGCACATGTAGTACAAGTACACGCTTTTCCTTCGTCTAGAGGACAATGACGATCTTCTAGCGCTTTACCTTTATCCAGAATTAAAACCTTTTTGTTACTTTTAGCTAGTGAATAAGCCATAAAAATGCTACTTACTCCAGCGCCGATAATTGTAACATCATACATATTCTTTCACCTGCTAACGAATAGTTTGTTTTCTATTTTTCTAGTGTATAACAATTTTATGAAGTTAAGAAATAGCTTTTATGAATAAAGAAGGGGTTTTTGAACTTGATGCTTTATTAATTTCTCCGAGTGGTGGAGTAAATACAAAATTTTTTATTTGAAAGAAGAAATAGTTTGAAAAATCACTATTTCATATGATTAATAACATCTTACATATAAAAAAACAGACCTTTTAAGTGAAGAGGTCTGTTAATGAATTTAGATCTTATTTAGCGAAGACATGGTTACCGATTACTGCTACTGTTTGACGTGTCGTAATCCATTTGTCTGTTGATGTTTTCGGATTATAGAAATAAAGCCAATCAGAATGTATGCCATTTGTGGAGATAGCCTCTTCTACTGCCATTTTTGCTTCTGGGCTTGCCGGATGATTAATTCTTCCATCTGTAACAGGAGTAAATGCATATCCATATTTAATAGGTTCATAAATAACGCCTGTTATTGTATTTGGAAAACCTTTTGCGTTTACACGATTTAGGATAACTTTTGCTACGGCCACTTTTCCTTTATAGGATTCGCCACCTGCTTCAGCAGTAACTAAGCGTGCCATTAAGTCTTTTTCTTTTTGTGAAATGCTTGAGTTTATTTTTAAATGTTGTCCTGTATAAAGCTTGTTTCCGACTGTATTGTTAATTTGTTTTATAGATTGAACGGTAACATTGTAACGCTTTGCTATCGTTTCTAATGAATCTCCCTGTTGTACTTGATAAATAATTTGTCCAGAAATGTTCGCAGGTTTGACGTTTTGACGAACGGTAATTTCATTTGAGTTCGTGGCCCCTGGAATATGTAACTGTTCGCCAATAAAGGTTTGATCGTTTCCTTTATGATTAGCCTGTTTAATGGATTGTATTGAAACGCCGTATTGTTTACTAATGCCCCAAAGTGTATCGTTCTTTTTTACTGTATGAATAGTAGAAGCTTCAGCTGTACTTTGACTACATACGAATGTAATTGCAGCCGCAGATAAAGGGATTATATGTTTTATTTTTAGTAATTTCATTATAAATCCTCCTAAGAAAAAATTAAGGTGAAACTATTAAGTAATGTAGTTTGAAATGTGTATATGCGTAATATATTAATGTAAGTATATTAGCACATATAAAATAAATAATCACTATAAGTTTCATATTCGTGTAGTGTAGAGTCAGAATATGAAATATTGCATATGAAAATACGTTGAAGTTCATATTTCTGATTACTATAATCTATTTAGTAGAAAGGGAATACGTTATAGAAATAAAATTATTATAGATTAATATAATGATTAATAATTATTAATAGGAGGATTGATGTAATGAAAATATTTCAAAAAATGTGTGCGTCAACTGTAATCATTACAACACTTTTAGGAACAGGAGGCACTATCAATAGTGTATATGCTGATTCTATAGAACAGCAGAGTAAATTAGGGATAGAACAAGAAACAGATAAGCAAATCATTGTAAAATTTAAAGCGGATTTGGATTTGCCATATGAAGATGGTATTGAAAAACAAATACAATCTCAAACGAATGATAAAGTAATAAAAGATCTTTTGACAGAATATCCAGATGTAACATTTACTCGTTTATTCACATCTGTAAGCCCGGAACAAATACAAAACCTTGAAGTGAAAGCACCTAATCATGTATCTACAAGTTTATTAAACTACTATATTCTTCAAAATCAAAATAGTGGGTATGAAGAAGAAATAGTAGATAAGTTAAAGGCATCTTCTTTAATAGAAGATGCGTATATGAAGAAACAAGAGAAAATAATGCCACCTGAAGTGCAATCATCAAGTGTAGCTCTTAATCCTAATAACAATCCTAGATTTAAAAAACAAGGTTATCTTGAAGCAGCCCCATACGGTATTAATGCGCCTTTCGCCTGGGGAATTCAAGGCGGTAATGGAAATGGTATCACTTTTGTTGATATGGAATACGGATGGCTATTAAATCATGAGGATTTATTACATCAAAATATTGAATTAATGTCTGGAAGAAATATAGATCAGCATGTCGGTCATGGGACGTCTGTACTAGGAATTGTATCTTCTGAGGACAATGGAGTTGGGAATATTGGGATTGCGCCAAAAGCGAAAGCAAAGGTTATCTCTCAAATAAGAGATAACGGACAGTATAATACGGCTGATGCAATATTAAGCGCTGTAAATCAGTTAGAAGCTGGGGATGTTTTATTGTTAGAGGCGCAAGCATCCTTTGATGGATATGGTGATAAATATTTACCTGTCGAAGTACAACCAGATATTTTTGATGCAATTCGTGCTGGTACAGATAAGGGAATTGTAATTATAGAGGCTGGAGCAAATGGGTGGAATGATTTAGATCAGTTCAAAGATAGAAAAGGTAAGCAAGTCTTAAATCGTAATAGTAAAGATTTTAAAGATTCGGGTGCAATTATGGTAGGAGCTGGCTCTTCATCTTTCCCTCATGAACGTATGTGGTTTTCGAATTATGGAAGCCGTATTGATGTGTACGGATGGGGAGAAAATGTAGATACAACTACAGCCGAGCAAAGTAGAAGTGCTGTAAATCTTTATACTTCAAGCTTTAGCGGAACATCAAGTGCTTCGCCAATTATTGCTGGGGCAGCGACTTTAGTACAAAGCATTGCTAAAGAAAATTTAGGACAACCATATAGACCAAGTGAACTAAGAGCAATATTAAGCAACCAGAGCACAGGAACAAAATCTAAAGATCCATATGCAGATAAAATTGGTGTTTTACCAGATTTGAAGTCTATACTAGTAAACTTAGGTTATGAACAAAGAAAACCAAACGGTGGGAATGAGTTACAAGTAACAGAAAATGAACCAAACAATGAGCCTAGACAGGCAAATAAAGTTAACTTTCATACACCGGTGAAAGGAACGCTACATAATAGTGATAGAGTAGATGTATTTACTTTCCAAATTGACTCACCGGAAAATATTAATATTTCTCTACTAAATGAACAAAATATCGGCATGACATGGGTACTTCATCATGAATCAGATTTAAATAACTATGTAGCATATGGTGAAAATGAAGGAAAGGTAGTTAAAGGAACTTATAATGCAAAGCCAGGAAAATATTATTTATACGTCTATAAATATGAGAATAAAGATGGTTCATATGTATTGAACATAAAATAAGCAAAAGGAACTTCAGATGAAGTTCCTTTAAATTTTTCTAATTTAGTATATGTGAATGATTTTTTAACTTTACTTCTATGCAATATTTCATATTGATGAAATGTTATTTATTTTTTATGAACTAGCTTATATTATATTCAATAAGTTTGATGTAAAAACAGAAAGAGAGAGGGATAATAATGAGCAATAAGAAGTTAATTTTGAAATTATTCATATGTAGTACAATATTTATCACATTTGTATTTGCTTTACATGATAAGCAAGTAGTTGCAGCTAGCTCTGTTAATGAGCTTGAAAATTGGTCAAAATGGATGCAACCTATACATGATAATATCCCGTTAGCACGAATTTCAATTCCAGGAACACATGATAGTGGGACATTCAAGTTGCAAAATCCGATTAAGCAAGTATGGGGAATGACGCAAGAATATGATTTTCGTTATCAAATGGATCATGGAGCTAGAATTTTCGATATAAGAGGACGTTTAACAGATGATAATACGATAGTTCTTCATCATGGACCATTATATCTTTATGTAACACTGCATGAATTCATAAACGAAGCGAAACAATTTTTAAAAGATAACCCAAGTGAAACGATTATTATGTCCTTAAAAAAAGAGTATGAGGATATGAAAGGGGCAGAAGGTTCATTTAGTAGTACGTTTGAAAAAAATTATTATGTTGATCCTATCTTTTTAAAAACAGAAGGAAATATAAAATTAGGAGATGCTCGTGGGAAAATTGTACTACTAAAAAGATATGGTGATAGTAATGAATCTGGAGGATATAATAATTTTTATTGGCCAGATAATGAGACGTTTACCACAACTGTAAACCAAAATGTAAATGTAACAGTACAAGATAAATATAAAGTGAGTTATGATGAGAAAGTAAAATCTATTAAAGATATGATGGATGAAACGATGAACAATAGCGAGGATTTAAATCATCTATATATTAATTTTACAAGCTTGTCTTCTGGTGGTACAGCATGGAATAGTCCATATTACTACGCTTCTTATATAAATCCTGAAATTGCAAACCATATAAAACAAAAGAATTCTTCGAGAGTGGGCTGGGTAATTCAAGACTACATAAATGAAAAGTGGTCACCATTATTGTATCAAGAAGTTATAAGAGCGAATAAGTCATTAATAAAAGAATAAAGATGATGAGAGTAAGAAGCGATAAAATATATCGCTTCTTTTTCTTTTCCAATAACCAACAATAGAAATTGTACTTTTATAATAGAAAAAAATAAAAACATAAGATATAATCATACATATAAAATTTGTACCTATAAATTTTATATGTATGAATGAATTTTATTTGTTGTAATGAAATGGAGGTATATACTATGAAGTTTCCACATGATTTTTTATTCGGAGCTGCTTCAGCTTCTTATCAAGTAGAAGGTGCATGGAATGAAGATGGAAAAGGTGTTACGAATTGGGACGAGTTTTCAAAAATTACTGGTAAAACATACAATGGAACAAATGGTGATGTAGCTGTTGATCATTATCATCGATATAAGGAAGATGTTCGCTTAATGGCTGAGATGGGATTAGAATCGTATCGTTTTTCTATTTCTTGGGCGAGAATATTGCCGACTGGAGATGGAAAGGTAAATGAAAAAGGGATTGAATTTTATAACAACTTAATTGATGAATGTTTAAAATACGGGATTGTGCCGTTTGTCACTTTATATCATTGGGATTTACCATTACCGTTAGAAAAAGATGGTGGATGGACGAATAAAAGAACAGCAGAGGCTTTCGTGAAATATGCAGAAACTTGTTTTAAGGCATTTGGTGACAGAGTTAAGCATTGGATTACTTTTAATGAGACAGTAATGTTTTGTGGATTAGGTTATTTAAAAGGTGCACATCCACCAGGAATCCAAAATGATGTTCCTAAGTATTTTCAAGCGACTCATTATGTATTTTATGCACATGCGAAAACAGTTGCGGTGTACAAGCAGCTGAAACAATATGGTGAGATTGGGATTACACATGTTTTCTTACCTGCTTATAGTGTGGATGATCAAAAAGAAAATATACGAGCAGCAAATCATGCGAATGAATATGAAACGTATTGGTATTATGATCCAATTTTAAAAGGCGAGTATCCGTCTTATGTTGTACAACAATTAAAGGAAAAAGGATGGACTCCTAATTGGACGGTTGAAGAATTAGAAATCATTAAACAAAATGCAGAAGAAAATGATTTTATTGGCTTGAATTATTATCAACCAATACGAGTAGAAAGATACGATATAGATATAAAGAGTGAGGAACATTCTCGAGAAAACTCAACGCTTGCTCCAGGTAACCCTTCTTTTGATGGTTTTTATCGAACAGTTAAAATGGATGATAAAACATATACAAAATGGGGATGGGAAATATCTCCCGAAGGTTTCTTAGATGGATTGCATATGTTGAAAGCGCGTTACGGTGACATAAAGATGTATGTAACGGAAAATGGACTTGGTGATGAAGATCCAATCATTGACGGAGAAATTGTAGATGTTCCGAGAATTAAATTTATTGAAGCGCATTTAAAAGTAATGAAGCGTGCAATTGAAGAGGGAATTAACTTAAAAGGTTATTATGCATGGTCAGTGATTGATCTTTTAAGTTGGTTAAATGGATATAAAAAGCAATATGGCTTTATTTTTGTCGATCATAATGATAACTTAAAACGTAAGAAGAAACTTTCGTTTCATTGGTATAAACGTGTGATCGAAACGAGAGGGGAAGAGTTATAACAGATAAAAGAGTATTTTAGGAGAAAGTGTATGAGTGCAAAGTATAAACAAATTGCAGATGTGTTAGAGCAAAACATTCGAGATGGGCTTTTTAATGAAACGAAAAAACTACCTACAGAAGAAGCGTTGATGAATCGATTTGAAGTAAGCCGTAATACGATACGTAAAGTAATTAGTCAGCTTGTGAATAGAGGTTATATTTTTCAAGTGCAAGGTAGTGGTATGTTTTTACGCGAAACTTCTGTAACAGATTACATTAATTTAGGAAGTTTACGTGGATTAACGAAAAATCTTGTTTCACAAAATATTGAAACGAAAGTGTTAGAGCTTGAAGTAATAGATGTGGACGAAGAGATAGCAAAGCGGATGCAATGCGAAGCTGGGACTAGGTTGTATTTTTTGAAGCGCTTAAGAATTGTAGATGCTAAACCATTCTCTATTGAAGTAAGTTATTTCAAAAAGGATATTATTCCATATTTGAACGAAGAAATAGCATTAAGCTCTGTATACAGTTATTTCATTGAAGATTTACGATTAAATATTGGTTTTGCTGATAAAGTTATTAGTTGTGAAAAAGTAAATAAAGAAAATGCACAGCTTTTAGAATTAAATGAAGGTGATCCGGCGCTTCTTATTGAAAATACAGTTTGTCTTGTAAACGGGACAATTTTCGAGTTATCTCAGTCGATGTTTCATTATGAAAAGACTAAACTTTTAAATCGGATCAATTTTAAGTGAAAAATGAATATAATTAACTTTACGAAAAAGCAACTGATCATAAGTGATCAGTTGCTTTTATTTTTTAAGTGGATGAGCAAAAAAACATAAAAGTGGTTGGTCCGCTTTTTGCAAACATCTATTATGATAAGAGAAGAAAGGTAGTATGTTATCAACGTTTTAAAGAGGAAGGTTTTTATGTAAGTTCTTTAATTAAAATAGATGGGTCTTAGAGAGGTGAAAAGACAATGAGTTTTGCAATTTCACTAGTCGTTATTATTGTAATTGTATCGCTGTTTGGGACTGTACTAGTTGCAAGAAACGTGGAGGAGAATTACGGTAAGTCTACAAAAAGAAATGTGAAAAACTTATCTGCAATCTATATTTTTCTTCTTTTTGTTCTACTGGTCGGGGTAACATGGTATGCGGT
Organism: Bacillus thuringiensis; assembly: GCF_022095615.2. Classification (NCBI taxonomy): domain Bacteria; kingdom Bacillati; phylum Bacillota; class Bacilli; order Caryophanales; family Bacillaceae; genus Bacillus; species Bacillus thuringiensis. The sequence goes on along the minus strand of NZ_CP155559.1, from coordinate 3,535,955 downwards.
AATGATTTGATAGTTTGTAAAAGAACTGAAATGAGAGTATGAAGTTGGAATTTCAGAAGCTATTGAGTAATCAGAAAGAGAGTCATTTTGGATATATCGATTTGCGGATAAGAAAATGTGACTAATTAATACTATTTTTACGGTGAATACTGTTAGTAAAAAATGAGGATAGTTCGTTTTAAAAGGAGGGAACTAGATGGAATGGAAACCAAATCGTGCAGATAAGACACCTGTATATAAACAAATTGCTGATTATATTGAAAGAGGCATTTCTTCAGGTGAATTTCCTTCTGATAGTAAGTTACCTTCTGAGCGTATATTGGCAAAGGAATTACAGGTGAACCGGAGTACAATAGTAGCTGCGTATGAAGAATTAAAATCACTTGGAGTAGTAGAACGGCAAAAAGGAAGCGGAACACGGGTTAATACAGACATATGGGGTGTCTCACATAAACGAATACCGAACTGGGGTAGATATGTGGAGGATGGATCGTTCTTACCTAACGTACCACTCGTTCAACAAATTCGAACGGAAACACAAAAAGATGATTTAATTAATCTAGCAAGTGGTGAACTGTCACCAGAATTAATTCCGAGTGATAGATTTCGAACAATTTTGTCGGAGAAAACATTTATGGAAAATCTCGGCTATGACCATCCACTTGGAAATGAGATGTTGAGAAAAACAATTGCAGCACATGTTCAGCAATATAAACAAATTGAAGCAGATTCAAGCTCTATTCTTATTACATCTGGAGCACAACAGGCGCTTAATCTTATCGTTCAATGTTTATTAAAACCTGGCGATGCGATTGCGATTGAAGATCCTTCGTATTGTTTTTCGCTTCCAATGTTTAAATCGGCCGGTTTAAACATATTTCATTTACCTGTTGATGAGCATGGAATGAATCCAGATGACTTAATCGATTTGAACAAAAAGCATCGCATTCGTATGGTATTTTTGAATCCAGATTATCAGAATCCAACGGGTACTGTGCTTTCATTAGCGAGACGTAAAAAGATTTTAGAACTGTCTTCTGAGTTCGGTATACCAATTGTAGAAGATGATCCGTATAGTTTAATTTCTTTTAATGGAGAAGTGAACCCGACATTAAAATCAATGGACCAAAATGGAAATGTTCTTTATATAAGTTCATTATCAAAAATTGTTGCATCAGGATTACGTATTGGATGGATAATTGGTCCTACACGCGTAATTGAGCGTTTAGCAGATGCAAAGCAACAAGTTGATTTTGGCCATAGTGTATTTACGCAGTGGGTAGCAAATCAATTTTTAGAATCAAAGGATTTTCATACACATATTACGATACTTCGTGGACAATTGAAGCAAAGAAGAGATGAATTAATTGCAGAGCTTGAAGGAACATTGGGAGACCGAGTTGAATGTTTCGTGCCAGAGGGTGGAATACATGTATGGTGTAAAGTGAAAGGAAAGTTTGATGAATATCACTTATTAGGTGAATCTATACGGAATGGTGTCGCATTTGTTCCGGGCAGTGTTTTAGGTTCGAAAAATGAATATATACGATTTACGTTTGGTAGAGCGAATATAGAACAAATTCAACTTGGAATTAAACGGTTTGCCGACACGCTAAATGAAATTTCATAATATGGATGTGTGATAGTGAAATGAGGGAAAGAAATGAAGTACGTGACGCTTTTACTTCAAGTAGGCGTGCTATATATATTTAACTTAGTTGGTACGTGGATTCAGGAAATATTCCATTTATCAATACCGGGAAGTTTAATAGGGATGTTAATACTGTTCCTGCTCCTTTCCACTCGCGTTTTACCGTTAAAATGGTTTGAGTTAGGTGCGGAAAAGTTAATCGTATTTTTACCGTTATTTCTAATTCCTTCGACAACAGGGCTGATGGAATACGGGTCTTTTCTTTTAAGTAAGGGGAGTAGTATATTCCTTTTAGTAGTTGCAAGCACGGTAGTAACTTTGATTGTTTCAGGGTATATAAGTCAATTATTAATAACAACAAAAAAATAAAATCGACAAGGTGCACGATTCAAATGGTCTTAATTATTATTACTGTAGCAATTTATTTCTTGGCGACAAAGCTATATAAAAAATTTACGTTTGCATTTACGTTACCGGTGTTAACAGTTACAGCAAGTATGATTTGTTTATTTTTGATTTTTGGTATTTCTCATCATGAGTATAGGGAAAATGGGGGAGACGTTCTTTCAAGCTTATTGAGCCCTGCAATTGTAGCATTAGCCATACCTCTATTTAAAGAGCGAAAGATACTTATGAAAAATTTTTTATCGATACTTATCGGAGTAGCGGTAGGTATAGTGGCTGTAACGAGTATGAATGTAGTGATTGGCGGAATTTTAAATATAGATAAGGAACTTATATTAACTACTTTACCACAGTTAGCAACGATGCCTATTGCCCTATCGTTAGCGGATCAAATTGGTGGTATTCCATCTATGACTTCTAGTTTTGTAGTTGTTGCAGGAATAACAGGTGCGATTATCGGACCAACAGTACTTAAGCTTTTCCGTATAACAAGTACGATTGGAAAAGGAGTTGGGATGGGCTGTGCATCACATATTATCGGTGTGAGTCGTTTAGTGAAAGAAGGCGAGAAAGAAGCGACTATCGGTTCGGTAACGATGATTGTAACTGGAATACTCATTAGTATACTAATACCGTATGGAATGAAATTTATTTTTTAAATGTAATGGAGATGATAACAATGACAACATGGTTTATAGTTACATTATTTATTTTTGGCGCTCTTAAAGTACTAGTTTCTAGTATGCCAAATTCTGTTGTAGAATCAATTATTAGTAGATTTGAATTACATCAAAAACTTGAGGAAGAGAATACCTCTATATCGATAGATGGAAAAAATATAGAGGGGGAAATGAAACTACAAGTTATTCATGAATTTAATGAGGCTTTGTTTTTAGATAAACATTATTTCCCGCCGCACGGAGAAGGGACACCAATAGTCATTGATACGAAGAAAGGGAATAAAGAGATTAGATTTTCTCTATATAGCTATGAGGAACATGTTGATGTCATTAAGCAATATAAAAAGAAAGTCGTTGCCTATCGTTTACGCTCTAAAAGCCTTCAAACATTGGCACCATTAGCAATAACGGAAGAGTATGCTTAAGAAGGGACCTATAATGGTCTCTTTATTTTTTTATCCAATTATATACGTTCCAAATAAAAGAATGAAAAATCATATAACCAAATAAAGAATATGTATGGTTCCAATTCGCACTATGTACAAATAAACCTAAACTTTCAGCAATCTGTTCAAAAAGGCTAGCGCAAATACCGATTGAAATAATAAATAGAATTCTAGAAACTTTAGGTAATTTTTTTGAAATGTGTATAAAGATAACTGTTAAAATCGGCAGTACGAACAATGTAAAAGCTATATTAACCGAAAATGTGGATGAGAAGGGCCTAGCTGGAAAGGAATACATTTGTTTATGAACAAAAAAAGCATCTAAACAAGTTCCAATAATAGAAGAGAAAAAGATTGTAACTACTAATGCTAGAAACTCATTCTTCTTCTCGGAGGAGGACATTTTTCTTTGCGAGAATTGCGAGTTCAATTTTTTCGAGTGTTTTGCAGTAGTCTTCTGTAATTTGTCCATTTATATTTTCCTCCTTATCAACTAAGTAATTTACAACTTGCCAATCGGTAAACCAATCTTCACTGTTAACTTCCTCATGCTTCATATCTCGCCATGCATAGATGAGTGCAGGACAGTATATACGATAAGCACCACTTCGCAACTGGCATTTCTTTATTCGGCGCTTATAAAACTCACGGGAAAAAGATTCATTTACACTTGAATATAAATGGGGCCAGTAATCTTTCCTTGATCCTGTATGCGGATGGTGTTGGGCCCAGCTTATTATTTGAGATAAAACATGTGTATCTCGAAATAATAATGAATACAATCTTTTTCCAATTAATATTCGTTCATGTAAGGAAGTGAAATGTTTCATTGTATCACCAAATAGTAATACTTTTTGTTTTTTATCATTTTCGTAGAATGGGAAAAGGATATGATTAAACTGAAAGAAATCAAAGAGTTTAAATCCAATACTATTTAGTACGGTCTTTTTAAATTGTACATTTTGAATCACTCTTTTTTCTAAGTAGTTTTGTTCATTAATAATAGTTGCAATCGCTAATGTTTTTTTGTTGCCTGTTTTCCAAAAATCGTTCCACATCGTTTCCATAAATGTAGACACATTTAGGTGAGGAAGAAGGTGAAATAACTTTTGTGATTTCTTTACACTTTGTTCGTAAAGTAAAAATTGAGGGTATACATCTTGGAAAATAAGCCAATTCCCTCTTTCTAAAAAAGAAAAAAATATGAATTGATCTTTCTCTGATAAAATTCTCGTATATAAATCGCCCTTTAAATCAGTCATATTCCAACCGCCGTTACGTGATACCATATGTCCAAGCAGTGCCCAATGTATTTCTGGATATTGAATGTAAAATTGGTAGTATGCGCGTGTTCTTGTAACATTATTTTTATTTAGATGTTCTGTTTGTATTTTTATTTTGTTGATGATGAGTTGATCTTCTTTCGTTAATTTATACATGGTATTAGAAGGAATAAGCTTGCTTTTTTGTTTCAATTCATTTTTTACATCGAATAGGGAGAGAGGCAGGGCTTTGGAAGGTCCGTTATATATATGATTTGAATTGTTTCGGTCCATTCCGTTACCTCCCTTTTTTCATAAATTTAAACATGATTATTGACTATGAATCATTCTATTTATTTTATTACGAGTATAAGAAATAAATGAGCGGTGTTTTTTTACAAGGAATTTATTTATCATGCAAACAGTATAAAAAATCTTACTGTTGTGAGATGAAATGAAAAACAGAAACTACGTTTAATAGTTTCTGTTTTTTTATTTTGTCAATTAAATGTAACAAACGACGATTATGATTTGAATCAATTGAAAATAATTCAATAAATATTATTTAAATTGAGATGTTTCGTAGGAGGAAAAGGAATGTTAAATAAAATAATTTTAATTACTGGTGGCACAGGTTCGTGGGGGCATGAACTTATAAAACAACTATTAGAAAAATCACCGAAAGAAATTAGAGTTTTTTCAAGAAATGAAACGGTTCAGTTTGAAATGCAGCAACAATTTATAAATGATGATAGGTTAAAATTTATTATTGGAGATATTCGTGATAAAGATCAATTAGTCTATGCTTGCCAAGGTGTACATTATGTATTCCATCTTGCAGCTTTAAAACACGTTCCAGTATGTGAGTATTATCCTTATGAAGCTATAAAAACCAACATACATGGTACGCAAAATGTAATTGAAGCCTCTATACAGATGCAAGTTGAAAAAGTTATATATGTTTCAACAGATAAAGCAGCTGATCCATCAAATACGTATGGGATGACAAAAGCAATTGGTGAAAAATTAATGGTTCATGCGAATATACAAACGAAGAAAACAAAATTCATTTGTGTTCGTGGTGGAAATGTTTTAGGGACGAGTGGAAGTGTAGTACCGCTTTTTAAACAACAAATTAAAAGATCTTCACAAGTAGGGATTACCGATGCGAATATGACTAGATTTTTCTTAACAGTTGAAGATGCTGTTGGATTGTTATTTAAAGCCGTATATCAAGGTAGAGGCGGGGAAATCTTTGTTATGAAAATGCCGGCATGTAAAATAACAGATTTAGCAGAAGTATTAATTGAAGATTCGGAAAAAGAAAACGTTAAGGTAAAAGAGGTAGGGGTAAGACCGGGTGAAAAATTAAGTGAAATGCTTCTATCTGAGGTAGAGAGTAAAACAAGTATAAGTTTTGATCAAAATTATTTTGTGGTACTACCGACGATTCCTATAGAAGGACTTCAAGAATATTATTCTAGCTATCCGCTAGTGGATGTGAAGAGTTTTAGTTCTCAACAAGACTTAATTGCAAAACATGAGGTGAAACAAATGCTATTAAAAGGAGGGTTTTTGCAATGAAAAAAAATGCGAGCCTTTTAATAACTGGTGCAAATGGTTTCACAGGACGCCATGCTTGCCAATATTTTTTAGAGCAGGGCTTTCATGTAATTCCTATGTTTCAAAATCGTGCACATAGAGGAAAAATTAGAAATGGTATTACTTGTAATTTAACTAATAAGAGCGAAGTAATGAAGGTAATGAAACAAATAAAGCCAGACTACGTATTGCATTTAGCAGGAAGGAATTCAGTTATAGAATCTTGGACAGCTGCTCTTGAGTATATAGAGATTAATGTAATAGGAACGTTATATTTATTAGAAGCAATTAAGCAAGAAGCCTCGCATTGTAGAACATTAGTTATAGGATCGGCTTTGCAAGCAGATAGTATGAACGAAATAAAAATTTCAAATCCATATAGTTTAAGTAAAACGATGCAAGTCATTATTGCAGAGGCTTGGGGAGGATTAATGGATTCAAATATTATCATTGCAAAGCCCTCAAATTTAATTGGTCCAGGGGAATCGAATGGCATTTGTTCGATTCTCGCAAAGAAAATGATAGATATAGAATCAGGTAGAAGTAAAGCCATTATTGAAGTAAACAGTTTGAAAGATAGTAGAGATTTTCTAGATGTACGTGATGCGATTAAAGCGTATCATGTGTTATTACGAGATGGAATAAATGGAAAACAATATAATATTGGATCAGGAGTAAAACGGTCTTTATTAGATGTACTAGAACAATATAAAGAATTAACACAGCTAAATTTTTTTATAGGTGAAACAGAGAAAAGAGGGAGCGACTCAAATGAGAGTTTAGCAACAGAGGAAATAAAAAAGTTAGGTTGGATTCCAGAAATTGAATTTCATCAATCATTAAAAGATGTACTTGAGTATGCGAAGTGTAGTGACATCTGCATTCAATGAAAAACAAAAAAGGGTGTAAGAAATATATGAATGGTTATGAAGTAATAGATAATCAAAATACGCTATTTCTTTCAATTGTTGATACGTTGGATTGGAGAGATGAAGAAGCGCATGTATTGCGTCTTTATGAGGCAATACATAAATATCAAGCGTATGTAGAAGAAAAAAGGGTTAATCAAATAAAGTCAGCATTAGAGACGGAAACTAGATATGTGATTCAAATCTTTGCTCAATACGAGTGTAGTGAGTATGGAAATGATTTTTATGAACTCATTAAAGATCTTTTACAAGATATAGAGGTGGAGTTAAAGATTTATATAAAAAATAATAAGTTTATTTACAGTTAAAAGGTAAATATAAAGCTAGATTTTTAATAAAGGTGGGTATAAGTTATGAGCAAAACGATTCTTTTTACTGGGGGCGGTACAGCCGGACACGTTATGATTAATATTGTATTAATTCCTAAATTTATAGAGCAAGGATGGAGAGTCGAGTATATTGGATCCAAAAATGGAATTGAAAAATCATTAGTGCAAAATGTTAAATACAATAGTGTTTCAACGGGCAAGCTTAGGAGATATTGGGATTGGGAAAATTTTAAAGATCCTTTTAAAATTATACGAGGTTGTTTACAAAGTTATAAATTAATTAAGAAAACAAAGCCTGACGTTATCTTTTCAGCAGGAGGATTTGTTTCAGTTCCTGTAGCTATAGGAGCATGGTTAAATCGTGTGCCTATCATTATACGTGAACCAGATAGCACATTAGGACTTGCCAATAAAATAGCATTACCTTTTGCTACAAAGCTATGCACAACATTTCCTCAGACAGGAGAAAATGTAAGTAATGAGAAGAAGGTTTATGTAGGACCAATTGTAAGGGAAGAAATTGAGAAGGGTAACGTATTACGAGGAAGAAGATATTGTGAATTTCAGCAAGATAAACCAGTATTATTAATTATGGGTGGGAGTCAAGGTGCTAAGTGGATAAATGATATGGTAAGGGAATGTTTAGATACAATAATATTAAACTTTAATATTATTCATATATGTGGTAAAGGGAAGGTAGACCCATCTATTGGCATGGAGGGGTATATGCAATTTGAATATATAGGTGATGAGTTGCCGCATATACTAAATATGGCAAGTGTTGTAGTTTCAAGAGCGGGTTCTACTGCTATTTCTGAATTGTTATTTTTGAAGAAACCGATGTTGCTTATCCCGTTAACTAACAGTTCCAGTAGGGGAGATCAAGTCTTAAATGCTGAATATTTTTCACGGCAAGGATATGCGGAAGTTATACTCCAAGACAGAGTAAGTACGAATACATTTATACATGCAGTAAATAAGTTGTATACAAATAAGGAGAAATATATTCAAAACATGAATGGATATAAGAAAACAAATGATGAGGGGATTCATCATTTAATAGATATAATAAATGAAGTGGTGAAGTAATAGAAATGTAAATAGAAAAACAAAAGGAAAGAAGGTATCTTCTTTCCTTTTTACTATATTTGTTCAAATTCATTATTATTTATTCCAATTAGCTATGTACTATGGGCGAATACCGTTTTCTAATAGCTCAGTAAATGCATTAATATGAATAGGCTTGCTGTAATAGTAACCTTGAATAAACTGACATTTATTTTTTTGAAGGAAACTCACGTGCTCTTTCGTTTCTACACCTTCAGCAATGACAGACATTCCTAATGTATTTGCTAATGTGATGATTGTTTTAATAATTTCCATTCCATCGTCACATGTTTCAGACATTGTAATAAATTCTCTTGGGATTTTTAACGTATCGATTGGATATAAAGGTAAGTAAGCTAGCGAAGAATAGCCTGTACCAAAGTCGTCGATTGAAATGTGAATCCCTAAACTTTTTAGTGTACGCAATTTTATCAATGTTTCTCGCTCATCCATCATTGCAATTCGCTCTGTTAACTCAAGATCGAGAGAACTTGCGGGTAAGCCTGTATGTGCTAATGTAGCAAAAATAGACTTTACAAAATCCTCTTGTTCAAATTCTTTAGCAGATAAGTTTACACCAATTTTTAAATGTGAATATCCGAGTGCGTGCCAACGTTTCATTTGCTCACAGGCTTGCTGCAATGTCCATTTTCCTATTGGAATAATTTGTAGTGTTTCTTCTGCAATCGGAATAAACTCGTATGGAGAAATAACACCTAATTCAGGATGATTCCACCTGATTAAAGCTTCTGCGCCGATAATGTTATTAGACTTACTATCAACTTGAGGTTGATACAAAAGGAACAATTCTTCATTTTGTATTGCGTTTGGTAAATCTTTTTCTAATCGTAATCGTCTTTCGATCTTTCTAGCGATTACATCGTCATAAATAGAGACAGAGTTAAGCTCTTTTGCCTTTGCATCATACATTGCAACATTAGCGTTTTTTAATAGAGTAGTGATATCGATTCCGGAATGTGGATAAATAGCGATACCGATACTAAGTGATAAAGTTAATGTATGTTCATGTAGGACAAACGGCTTTTCCATGCTTTCAAATAATTGGTTACATAAATGGAATAAGCAATCTTCGTCAGTATAGTTTTCAATTAGGATTGTAAACTCATCACCACCGATTCTTGACAGATGGGTATGTGCTGGAAGGCATGATTGGAATCGCTTTGCTACTTCTTCTAATGTGTAATCCCCTGACGAATGCCCAAGTGTGTCGTTAATTACTTTAAAGCGATCTAAATCTAAATATAATAACGCAAACTCGCTTTCTGTTGTTTTAGCTTTTCTTATAACTTTTTTTAATATCTTTTGAAAAAAGGCACGGTTCCCTATGTTTGTTACAGTATCATGGAATGCTAAGTATTTTATTTCTTCTTGCTGTTTTTTTAGTGCAGTAATATCTTTCACCATAATATAGCTTCCTGCAATTTGTCCGTCTATCATAATAGGGACGATGGTAACGTATAAAAAATAAGTAAAGCCATCTTTATATTGAGAACTTAGTTGTAAGGATGCCGATTTTTGTTGTTTCACTTTTTCTAACGCAGATGCTAGTTTATATTTGTCTTCATCTAAAATAATTGAAAAACATGTTTCGCCGAGTAACTCGTTCGTTGGTGCTCCAAGTAGTGTACTCCCAGCTTTATTTACATTTAAGAATACTCCATTTAAATCAATTGTAAAAATAGGATCAGGGTGATATTCATATAACGATTTGAATTTTTGTTGTTTTTGAGATAGAGCCTCTGATTTATGAACTAAATCTGAAGTTCGTAAAGTAACTTTTCCTTCTAGTTGAGCATTAAATGCTTGTAGACGTTTTGTAAGAGTAGAGTTTTGCATACCTACAATAAAATGTCGAATAAGTACAAAAACAAAAACGATACAATTTCCTGTAATGAGAGTGGAAGATGATGTTTGTTCTTTTAGTGTAAACCCGATTAGTATTGCAACGGCAAGATAGGGGAATACAACTAAAACTTTTTTTCCTAGTTTAGGGTGTACAATAAAATAATTTTTAGTGCTATTAGAATTATCTGAAATAGAACCAGCTATTGCAATAAATAATATAGGGATTCTATATAAAAGGCGTAATAATGTTATAGTATCAGTTGTTAAATGGCTACATAAGTAGAAATAAATATAATTGAAAGTTGCAGAACTTATTAAAACAAAAATAAAAATATAAATTTTTCGTTTAGAATTAAAAACAGTTGGACGGAAAAAGAGACTAACACCAAGTAGAATAAATAAAAGGTCTGCAATTGGATATAGAAAAGAAAGAAAAATATCTCCCAGTGAAAGGGAAAATATATTTAAATCTGGCTGATTAAATAAATACCATTCTAATGTGAATATGGAAATGAGCACGATACATAGGTCACAAATAAAGAAAGCTTTTTCCCATTTATCGCATTCTTTTAAGATTTTATAGCAGAAAGCGATAAGACAGAAGAGTAGAAAAAACATGTAAAATACATCAGAAATAGTAAAACGATGTATTGGAATTTCGAAGAAGCTATCTTGATATGTATATACTATTTTTCCTAATAAAAAACTACCAATCGCTATTGTGATACATATCCAAAACGGATTTGAACTGACTTTTTTAGAATATATAGAGTAAATCAATGAGACAAATGTAATGGTTTCAACAATAAGTGAAGCGAAGCGTACATCTGAATTTGAAAAATGAGTGGGGAACAGATAGAAAAACATAAAATAGATTGAATAACATAGTAATGTTCCAATTAATATACATAGTTGTAAATTTTTATTTAATTTCAATAAAATCACCTTCTTTAATTATGCACTATATTCGTAATATCTATACATAATAATATTACTTAAGAATTGTATCAGATTTCCTTATAAAAATCTTGTTTATAAGGAAAGTATTGAAGAGTTTAATACTTCTTAAAATTAAAAAAACATTGCGTTTGATAATATGTATTGCATCAAGATTTTAAATAGAAATTGTATATTTAGTCATCCTTTGAATTTTAAAGATTTTTTAGTGATTTGCAAGTAGAGATGCAAAGTTGCATATAAAATGGTAAGGGCTTTCTTTGGAGGTGAGTTTTTGGTCGTAATAGGTTATTTTGAGTAAGACCTTTGTATGTATCTATTCTCATACTAACGAGTGATTTCAAAAACGTGTTACGTATGTACAATAATACGTAATCAAGTATGAAATTTTTAGTATGGGAGGAAAAGCATGAAGAATTGGGTGAAGTTTCGAATCGCACGTCCAACTGATCAGTTAGAAGAGGTTACAACATTTTATGAAAAAGGATTAGGTTTAAAACGTATAGGTGAATTCAACAATCATGAAGGTTATGATGGGGTCATGTTTGGACTCCCAGATGAAGAGTACCATTTAGAATTTACAAGACATATAGATGGAAGTCCTTGTCCAGCTCCGACAAAAGATAATTTACTTGTATTTTATATGAGTGAAGATAGTGAAATGAAAAAGGTGAGTAAAAGGCTGCATGCATTGGGATATGATGAGGCCGAGCCTGAAAACCCATACTGGAAAGACAAGGGGATAACGATAGAGGATCCAGATGGTTGGAGAATTGTGTTAATGAAAATCGAAGAATAAAGAATAACGAAATTAATAAGAACAAGGTTTCAAATTAGGATAGGGTAAAAATAAATCCGCTTTCTTCTATGTAATATAGGGGAAAGCTTTTTTGTCTTTATAATCTGAAAATTTTTATTTGACAACTAATTATAAAAAAATGTAAATTTAGAACGTGTATTCTTATAAGTTTGCTACTGTTTCTATTCAAAAGGAATGTATAAATAGGGAGGACTTTTTATGTTATGGCGAATTAAAGATACACAAATATATTATGAAATTGTTGGAGAGGGTAAACCGGTCCTTATTATACATGGATGTGCTCCTGACCATAGGTTAATGATGAAATGTATGGAATCGGTATTTCAGAAATATGAAGGTTATCAACGAATATATATTGATTTACCTGGTATGGGAAAGTCGAACGCTCCAGAATGGCTAAATAGTTCAAATCATATATTAGAAGTGTTAAATACATTTATTGAAGAAATCATTCCAAGGAAAGATTTTTTACTAGTAGGAGAGTCTTTCGGCGGATATTTAGCTAGAGGGATACTTTCAAAGATGTTTGAGAGAGTGAATGGATTATTATTAGTATGTCCTGTTGTTGTAGCCCAGCAAAAAGAAAGACGTTTACCAGATAAACAGGTAATTGTACAAGATAGGGAGTTTTTAAATACACTAACTTCTACTGATAGAGAAGAGTTTTGCGAGTTAGCAGTGGTCGCGAATGAATATACATATAGGAGATTTAAAGAGGAAATTAAGCCAGAACTAGCTATTGCTAATTATGAATTTATTGAAAGGTTGCAAAAGAATTACTCTCTTACTATGGATTTTCATCATAAGAAATACGAGAAACCCGTTCTTTTATTAGCTGGAAGACAAGATATATCGGTAGGTTATCAAGATATTATAGGAATTATTGATGATTATCCAAGAGCGACATTAGCGGTGTTAGATATGGCAGGGCATAATTTGCAAATTGAACAGCCTGAATTATTCGAGAGTTTAGTAGGAGAATGGATTAGACGAACAAATCATCAAAGTTTATAAAAGACGAATGAATATTTACAAGGAGGAATTATGAGCACATATATTTATATGGTTAGGCATGGTGAATCACCAAAATTAGAAGGAAATGAAAGAACGCGCGGGTTAACTGAGAAAGGACATATGGATGCCCGTAGGGTAAATGATATATTAAAAGCGGAGAGGATTGATACTTTTATTTCCAGTCCCTATAATCGGGCTATGTTAACGATAGAGGAGTCAGCGAATTTCTATGAAAAAGAAATAGTAGTATATGAAAATCTCAAAGAGTGTATGTTTTCAAGTGAGGATCAGATTATATCAGATAAAGAGGTGTACCCACTTGTAAAGAAGATGTTCGCAAATCTGGATTTTGCACGAACAGAAGGGGAGTCATATAAGGATTGTCAGAGACGGGTAGTGAAAGTGTTAAAAGAAATATTAATGGATTTTCAAGGACAAAAAATTGTAATTGGTACACATGGGCTTGTCATGACATTAATGATGAACTATTTCGATAGACAATATGGTTTTGAATTTTTAATGAATACGTCAAAACCAGATATATATAAGATGGAGTTTAAAGAAGAACAATTTATGAATGTAGAGAGATTATGGAAAGCGGAATAAAATTGGTTGCATGGATTTCATAGTAAAATCTTCTTATTTGAATAGAAAGCATTTTTATCAACTATTTTTAGAATGTTAAATCAATAAGTAATTATTCAGTATTTGAATAAATTATGGGGAAATTGGTTTAGGGAAACAATTTTAAATGTGTCAAAATTCCAAACGGTGGATTTATATTCAATTGGAGAAAAAGATGTAATATTTTGTCGTACTGTCCTCGTTTACATTTCATTACATTACATATAGGCTTTGTGGTGTAAAGGGGGAAATCGCCTTTACACAAAATCTATAAGGAGGACATTGTGATGAAAAAGATTAAAAAGTTTGCGGGAGTAGCTTTAGCGGGAACGATTGGATTAAGTGGACTACTGTTTTTAGAACCAAGTGTAAGCGCTGCGGAATCAAAGCAAGTGGAAGGTGAAAATTTCAATGCAATTGATGTAACCATGAATCTAAATGAGTTTTATTTATTAAGTGGTAGAAGCATAGATGTTCTTTTGGGAGATAAAGAAGCAATTCAGCTAAACAAATATACAATTAGTTTTAATAACCCTGGGAAGTATGTGATTAGAGTAAATGGCTGTGTTTATGATGATGTATATACTTTTATTGTGAATGAGTAGTATATATTCTTAAATTGTGAGATGAAAAAAGAAACACCCTATTTGCGGTGAGAATCGTAAATAGGGTGAATTTATTTGTATTAAGTTGTACTTTAAATATGCTCACTAATTTTCTTTTTGTTATGTAAAGTATGTAAAAGTGTTTGAAACACCTTAAATGATTGCTGAAAGATTGGACTTTGAATAAAAGTGTATAGAAAAGTTACGATAAAAACAGGACCACCGAGCATAAATCCAATAACTAGTACAATGCATTCTACAATGATTCGCGCACGGCTAATAGATAGTCCTGTTTTGTCGGAAATAGTAAGCATGAATCCATCACGAGGTCCAGCACCAATCCCAGCCGCAACATACATACCTCCCCCGATACCTGTAATGGTAATACCAGCAAATAAAATGAGTAAGTTAATCCATAAATAATGAGAAGCGTTTGGAAGAATATTTGATTGTAAGAAAAAATCCATAATAGGACCGATAAGTAGTGCATTTAAAAATGTACCTACATTTATATATTTTCGATCTACTAGTAAAGAAATGAGAACAAGACATAATCCGCATATGACACTCCATGTACCAATGGTCCATCCAAATTTTTGGTAGAGGGCCATATTTAAAACTTCCCAAGGGTGCAAGCCGAGAAATTTAACTTTGACTGCAAGAGCATTTCCAAGGCCAAAGAAAATTAATCCTAAGAAAAAAAGAAAATAGCGAAAGAGGGTTAGCCTCATCTTTCATACCTCCTATATTATATAATTATGTATGTTACATGTTAGGGTTTTAATGTACAAATATTATGTCTTTTAGGTTTTGTTTGAAATTATTAAAATGAAATATACGTATCCACAGTCAAAAAAGTTAAAATATTTTGTTTTAAGGATTATAATAGAGAAAGAAGAAAAAAAGGGAGTGAACGAGTTTGAAACAAGAACTTATTGAAAGATTTACGAGATATGTAAAAATTGATACACAATCAAATGAAGAAAGTCATACAGTACCAACAACACCTGGGCAAATTGAGTTTGGAAAGTTATTAGTGGAAGAGCTAAAAGAAATTGGGTTAACAGAAGTAACGATGGACGATAACGGTTATGTAATGGCAACCCTTCCTGCTAACACGGATAAGGATGTTCCTGTAATCGGCTTTTTAGCACATTTAGATACGGCAACAGATTTTACAGGGAAAAACGTAAAACCACAAATTCATGAAAACTTTGATGGGAATGCAATCACATTAAATGAAGAGCTAAATGTTGTGTTAACACCAAAACAGTTCCCAGAGTTACCATCTTATAAAGGGCATACAATTATTACAACGGATGGTACGACACTTCTTGGAGCAGATGATAAAGCTGGTCTTACAGAAATTATGGTTGCAATGAATTATTTAATACATAATCCGCAAATTAAGCATGGGCAAATTAGAGTGGCATTTACACCGGATGAAGAAATTGGCCGTGGACCAGCGCATTTTGATGTAGAAGCGTTTGGTGCATCATTTGCTTATACGATGGATGGAGGTCCATTAGGTGGTTTAGAGTACGAAAGCTTTAATGCTGCAGGTGCTAAGTTAACGTTTAACGGAACGAATACACATCCTGGAACAGCGAAAAATAAAATGCGTAACGCAACTAAACTTGCTATGGAATTTAATGGACATTTACCAGTAGAAGATGCACCGGAATATACAGAGGGTTATGAAGGATTTTACCATTTACTTTCTTTAAATGGTGATGTAGAGCAAAGTAAAGCGTATTATATTATTCGAGATTTTGATCGGGAAAATTTTGAATCGCGTAAACATAACGTTGAAAATATTGTGAAGCAAATGCAAGAGAAGTATGGACAAGATGCAGTCGTTTTAGAAATGAATGATCAATACTATAACATGCTTGAAAAAATTGAACCAGTGAGAGAAATTGTTGATATTGCATATGAAGCGATGAAAAGTTTAAATATCGAGCCAAACATTCATCCGATTCGCGGTGGAACAGACGGATCACAATTATCGTATATGGGATTACCAACGCCGAATATTTTCACTGGTGGTGAAAACTATCACGGTAAATTTGAGTATGTTTCGGTAGATACGATGGAAAAAGCTGTTCAAGTTATTGTAGAAATCGCAAGACGATTCGAAGAACAAGCTTAAAAAAAACCAAGTAGTGCAGATGTGCTACTTGGTTTTTTAGTATAATACTCGCCACAAATAAAAAGTTGCGTAAGACTCCCAGTTGATCCAATTTGCCGCAAAATCTTTTATTTCATGTTTAGTCGGTTTACTTTCGGAACCGGTTATACATTTAATTGCATTATGCAAGCCAACATCGTCAATTGGGAAAGCTGAAGGGAATCGTAAACAGCGCATTAAAACATAGTTCGCAGTCCAAGGTCCTATACCATGTATAGCAGTTAATTGTTTTTCAGCAATCTTTACATCTTGTGTTTGTAGTAAAGATTCTTTTGATAGTTTTCCTTCTGTAATAAGCTTTGCAATACCGATTAAATATTCACACTTTCTAGTCGTCATTTTTAAGTTTTTGAGATCCTCTACATGTAAATTGGCAATCGTTTCAGGAGAAGGAAATATCCAATGTTTTCTATCGTTCCATTCTACATAATTTCCAAATGTCTCGACTAATCTTCTTTTTAGCGTATAAGCGTATGTGAGATTAATTTGCTGACCGATAATTCCCCAGGAAAGTGCTTCAAATAAGTCTGGAATACCTAAAGTACGAAGACCATAATATTGTTCAATTGGCCCTTGAAGGAGTACATCATGTTTAGCTAATGTATAAAAAGGAGCTAAATTAGTAGTTAAATCAAACCACTCTTTCACATAGTTTGCTACAGCTTCGCATATCGATTCTTCAGATGTATAGGATTCTTCTAAAAAATGTATTTGAATATTACCATCTGTATTCATACTAATTTCAACTAAAGGATTCACACCCTGAACAGGGATAACTTTATAAATTTTGTTATCTTCAATGTGGAACATACATTCATTGTTAGAACGTGATAGATAGCGTGAATTTTCTTGGAAACTAAATTCTGTTGGAACTTCTAAAGTTAATGCGCTAGTATATTCTGCTGTCATATGCATTCTACCTGCGATTTTTCTAATGTAAGCAATTCTTTTTTCATTTCTAATCCACCTCTAAAGCCGGTTAGTTTACCATTCTTTCCAATAACACGATGGCAAGGAATTGTAATGAGAAGAGGATTGGCAGCAATAGCAGTAGCAACAGCACGTACAGCTGTAGGTTTTTGAATTTTTTTGGCAATTCTTGAATAAGAATATGTTTCACCATAAGGAATTTCACGTACCGTATTCCAAACAGATAATTGAAAGTCAGTTCCGTAAGCATCGATAGGGAATGTAAAAGTTTCTCGTTTACTTTCTAAATACTCGATAACTTCTTTTGTATATGTTTGCAGGTAATCTGGATTGCAGACCAATACATGCTGTGGCAGTTTTTTTCTAGCCCATATATTTAGTTCTTCAAAATTTTCGTCTTGCGATCCTATGAAGCATAGTCCATTTTCAGTTGCAGCAATATGAAAATGCCAATTCTTATGTGTAAGTAGCGTCCAATATATAAATTTATTTTTGTAGGAATTCATTATTTTATCCTTCTTTCATTTCGTTCTTTTTTCGATATTCAGTAGGAGTAAATCCGGTTTTCTTTTTAAATAAAGTTGCGAAATACTCTGGGTTTTCTATCCCGACAGCAGTACTAATTTCTTTAATGGATTGATTTGTGTGTAAAAGGTGTTCTGCCGCTTTAACAATCCTGAACTGTAGTATATATTCTATTGGACTTATTCCTGTCATTTTTTTAAAAGTGCGTTGTAAATGAAATGGGCTACCATGGCACATTTCTGCAAGTATGTTGAGAGTCAATAATTCGTCAAAGTGTTTTTCGATATAATCTTTAATTTGTTCTATCCACTCTTCATTAGGTAAAGTTATCCCATTTGGCTTACAACGTTTGCAAGGGCGAAAGTTTTCACTTAGTGCTTGCTCTGCATGATGAAAAATTTGTACATTGTTTCTATTTGGTATTCTTGATTTGCATGATGGTCGGCAAAAGATTCCGGTTGATTTCACAGCATAAAAGAATTTGCTATCATAGGAAGAATCATTATGAATAATTGCTTGCCAATGCTCATTTGTTAACGTTATCCCTTCATTGTGCAAAGAACATCACCTCTGAAATTAGTATAACCTGAATAAAGTGCGTATGTATGTATTCACAAATGTAAGAGCAAGATTACAAAGGTGAAAATATGATTGTTTTTCTATTTTGTGATAGCATGAAATTTGGAAATAAACATCAAGAGGAGGGCTATAAATGAAGTTAATTTCGTGGAATGTAAATGGTTTACGTGCAGTTATCGCAAAAGGTGGATTTTTAGAATATCTTGAGGAATCAAATGCTGATATATTTTGTTTACAAGAGATTAAATTACAAGATGGACAAATCGATTTAAATCTAGAGGGATATTATACATATTGGAATTATGCTGTGAAAAAAGGTTATTCAGGAACGGCGATATTTACGAAAAAAGAACCAATTGCTGTTACATACGGTTTAGGAATTGAAGAGCATGATCAAGAAGGGCGACTTATTACTTTAGAATTCGAAGATTTTTACATGATAACTTTATATACACCAAACTCAAAACGAGGATTAGAGCGTTTAGATTACAGAATGAAATGGGAAGATGATTTCAGGGCGTATATCAAACGATTAGATGAGAAGAAACCCGTTATTTTTTGCGGTGATTTAAACGTCGCTCATAAAGAAATCGATTTGAAAAATCCAAAAAGTAATCGTAAAAACCCTGGTTTCTCTGATGAGGAAAGAGAGAAATTTGCATGTATTTTAGAAGAAGGATTTATCGATACGTATCGTTATCTGTATCCTGATCAGGAAGGGGCATATTCGTGGTGGTCGTATCGTATGGGAGCGAGAGCCAAAAATATTGGATGGCGTTTAGATTATTTTGTTGTTTCCGAAAGAATGAAAGACCAAATAATAGAGGCGAAAATTAATAGTGAAATAATGGGATCAGACCATTGCCCAGTTGAATTGCATATGAATTTCTAAAAAAAGAAGTATCTCCCTGATAGTAGGCGGATACTTCTTTTTTTATTCAGTTTGTTAAAATTTTTCAAATCTTTCTTGAAATAATTGCATATTAAATATATACTTAGTAACGATAATCATTATCAATGAAAAGTGTTATCAATGGATGAGGTGTAAAAGAATTATAGTTTAGGGGAAGTGAACGAGAATGAGTTCTGGATAGGATTATTAATCTAATGAAATATATATGTAAGATAAGTTTCATATAGTTAAATTTTATTGAGAATGTAATTTGAAAATTCGAGAGGAGATATATAAAGATGAACAAGAAGTTATTTACATTAGGGATGGTTACAGTTTTAAGTGTAGGACTAGCAGCATGTAATAGTGCAGATAAGACTTCAGGTGAGCAGAAGCAGCAGACAAAAGCTACGGAAACGAAAAAAGACGAAAAACGAAAAATTACATATTTAGGTAAAGAATATACAGTACCAGCAAAAGTAGATAAAATTGCGACAGCTAGTTTAGAGTCAATGGAAGATGCAGCGGTACTTGGTATTAAGCCAGTAGGTGCCATTACTGTTGGTGGTAAATTACCGAAGTATCTAGAGAAAGATTTAGAAGGTGCGAAATCTGTTGGTGAGAAAATGGAACCAAATTTCGAAACATTACTTCAATTAAAACCAGACGTTATTACATCCAGTACGAAATTCCCAGCAGAAACAGCTGAAAAGTTTACGAAAGTAGCTCCTACATTCCCAGTATCACATGTTTCAACAAATTGGGAAGATAACTTAAAGTTAATGGGAGAATTAACTGGTAAAAAAGATAAAGCAGAAAAGATTATTAAAGATTACAATACGGACGCTGAAAAGGCAAAAGCAAAACTAGGAGATAAGTTAAAAGACAAAAAAGTTCTTGTCATTAGACTAAGAGCAAATGACTTATTCCTATACCCAGAAGGAGTATACTTCAACCCTGTAATTTATAAAGATCTTGGACTAACTGCTCCAGAACAACTTAAAACGGTAAAAGCACAAGAAAAGATTTCTTTAGAAAAATTAGCTGAAGTTAATCCTGATTATATCTTCTTACAATATGAGGCAAGTGAAAATAATAAACCGAAAGTGTTAGAAGACATTGAAAAGAATCCGATTTGGCAAAGTATGAATGCTGCGAAAGAAAAGAAAGTATTTGTAAACGTTGTAGATCCAATGGCGCAAGGTGGTACAGCTTGGAGTAAAACAGTATTCTTAAAAGAAGCAGTGAAAAATTTATCTAAATAATACAATAAGTAAGGTGCGTTGAATGATATGCAGAAAACAAATGCAGTACCAGTAACTATATTATGTATAGCACCCATACTCATTTTATTTACAGTTATACTTTCTATTTTGTATGGGGCAAAAAGTATTGATGCTGAAACAGTGTGGAACGCATTATTTCATTTTGATTCAAGCAATGTAAATCATAATATTATTATTACTTCACGTTTACCAAGGGTAGTTGCAGCTCTTTTAGTCGGAGCATTTCTAGCCATATCAGGAGCACTTATGCAGGGGATGACAAGAAACTATCTTGCATCCCCTTCTATTATGGGTGTGACGGATGGGGCAGCTTTTGTTATTACACTTTGTATGATTTTTCTTCCGGGGATGTCATCAATCGGTATGGTTTTATGTTCAATGATTGGTTCTGCATTAGGAGCAGGTATCGTGTTTGGTTTTGGTTCGCTCCTTCAAAATGGTTTATCCCCTGTTAGGTTAGCAATTATCGGAACAGTTATTGGAACATTTTTAAGTAGTCTATCTGCTGCGATGGCTTCGTATTTCCAAATTTCTCAAAATGTTAGTTTTTGGTTTAATGCAAAGTTAGATCAAGTGGACCCTACTGTAATTAAAATTACGATACCTTTTGGGATAATTGGGATAGCTTTAGCATTATTAATATCGAAGTCTATTACAATTCTTTCTTTAGGAGAAGAGGTATCTATTAATCTAGGGCAACGTACAAAACTAGTTAAAGCGATGGCAATTTTATCTGTTATTTTTTTAACAGGAACAGCAGTTGCTTTAGTTGGGAAAGTAGGTTTTGTAGGTTTAATTATTCCGCACATTACTCGCTTTATAATTGGGGTAGATTATAAGTGGATTTTGCCATGTGCAGGTGTTATTGGCGGAGTGTTCTTAGCGTTATGTGATGTTTTAAGTAGATTTGTAAACTATCCGTTTGAAACACCAATTGGCGTCGTTACTTCCTTAATTGGAATTCCTTTCTTCCTTTATTTAATTCGTACAAGAGGAGGAGAGAGACATGCCTAAAAGTTCAAGTCAACGTTTCGGAATGACAATGGGGATTATTATATTTTTAATTTTTGGTGCTATTTATATTAGTTTAACGAACGGTACGTTTGATATTACGATTACGGATGTATTTAAAACACTTTTTAGAATTGATCCAGTACCAGAACATGATCTAGTTATCTTTGATTTTCGTCTTCCACGCATCGTAATTGCTGGATTAGTAGGATTAGGACTCGGCGTTGCAGGTGCTGTTATTCAAGGGATTACGAGAAATGGATTGGCAGACCCAGGTATTTTAGGAGTGAATGCTGGGGCCGGAACAGCGATCGTCATTTTTATGTTTTTCTTTCAAGGGCAATTAAAGAGCACAGATTGGATGTCTATTATGATGATGCCAATGTTTGGTTTAGTCGGCGGATTAGGTGCAGCTATCATCATTTATCTGTTTTCATGGAAGAGCGGCAAGCTAGACTCGCAACGTCTTTTATTAACAGGGATTGCAATTGGATCAGGATTTGGAGCATTTTCTATGTACTTATCACTCAAAATGAAGTCAACTGATTTCGAAATGGCTGCAGTTTGGGTGTCAGGAAGTATATATAGTGCAAACTGGAAGTATATTGTCGCTATGTTGCCATGGCTTATCATATTAATTCCGCTTATACAAAAGAAAGCATATTTATTAGATTTATTTCAACTGGAAGAAACGAGTATTACAAGTTTAGGTGTTTCAGTAGAAAGAGAGAAATCTATTTTACTGCTAAGTAGTATTGGACTTGTGAGCGCATGTGTCGCAGTTTCAGGAAGTATTGGTTTCATTGGATTAATGGCACCGCACATAGCGAAAAGGCTTGTTGGTATTCAGCATAAATATATCATTCCTACGTGCGGAGTAATCGGAATGTTTCTTGTAATTGCTTCAGACTTTATTGCAAAAACAGTTTTCACACCTGTAGAGTTACCAGTTGGAATCGTTATTTCTATTGTCGGTGTACCGTATTTCTTATATTTACTTTATAAGGCGAAAGCGTAAGAGGAGGAATAAAAGTGAGTATTTTAAGTGCAAAAAATTTAGAAACGAGTTATGAAAAGCTTACAGTGTTTCGCGATTTAAATGTGGAAATACAAGAAGGAAAAGTAACGACAATTATAGGGCCAAACGGGTGCGGTAAATCGACATTGTTAAAAACAATGGGAAGAATCTTAAAGCAAAAGAGCGGTAAAGTATATTTACAAGGACAGGATTTAAATACAATTCCAACGAAAGAAATTGCGAAGCAGTTAGCTTTACTTCCGCAAACTCCAATTGCGCCAGGAGAGCTTAAAGTAGAAGAGTTAATTTCTTATGGACGCTATCCACATCGAAATAACGTAAATAAGTTAACTTCAAAAGATAAAGAGATGATTGATTGGGCACTAGATATAACGAAAACTTCTGAATTTCGAACGAGACAAATTGCAAATCTATCAGGTGGTCAACGACAAAAGGTATGGCTAGCGATGGCTTTAGCACAAGAGACAGAAGTGTTACTACTAGATGAACCAACGACATATCTTGATATGTCTCATCAATTAGATGTATTACAAATTGTGGAGAAGTTAAATAAAGAACATAATTGTACGGTCGTAATGGTACTACATGATATTAACCATGCAGCAAGGTTTTCAGATGAAATGATTGCAATGAAAGAAGGGGAAATCATTACAACTGGTAGCCCAGAAGAAATCATTACAAATGAAGTGTTAAAAGAAGTATTTCATATTGATGCGCGTGTCATGATTGATCCGTATAACGGATCTCCTGTTTGTTTTGGATACGATAGCGTTGTATCTCAAGAAAAGAAAGTAGAAATATATGTAACGAGTTAAAAGGGGGGAATATAAGATGAATACTACTATTGAAAAACAGCAGATTATTACATCTAATACAGAACAGTGGAAAATGTATTCGAAATTAGAAGGTAAGGAATATCAAATTCATATTTCAAAGCCGAGGCAGCCAGCACCAGAGTCAGGCTATCCTGTTATATACGTATTAGATGGCAATGCCTTTTTTCAAACATTCCATGAAGCGGTTAAAATACAATCAGTTAGAGCAGAAAAAACAGGTGTTTCACCAGCCATTATAGTAGGTATTGGTTATCCAATTAAAGGGGCATTTTCAGGGGAAGAAAGATGCTATGATTTTACGCCTAGCGTAATTTCAAAAGATGCGCCTTTAAAACCAGATGGCAAACCATGGCCTAAAACAGGAGGAGCACATAACTTCTTTACTTTTATAGAAGAAGAACTGAAGCCTCAAATCGAAAAAGATTTTGAGATTGATAAAGGAAAACAAACATTATTTGGGCATTCGCTAGGTGGTTTATTTGCTTTACATATACTATTTACAAACGTAAATGCCTTTCAAAATTACTTTATTAGTAGTCCATCTATTTGGTGGAATAACCAATCTGTGCTTGAAAAAGAAGAGAATCTTATAAGTGAATTAAATAGTGCCAAGTTTGAAACGGGAGTGTTCCTTACAGTTGGGTCACTAGAACGAGAGCATATGGTTGTAGGGGCAAACGAATTGTCAGAGCGCCTTCTCCAAGTAAAACACGACCAGTTTAGATTTACGTTTTATGAGGCTGAAGGGGAGAATCATGCATCTGTTGTGCCGACTTCTTTAAGTAAAGGGTTAAGGTTTATTAGTCAAGTATAGAAGAGGGAAAAGGTAAGCAATTGCTTACCTTTTTTCATTATCGCTTACACGCAACGTATCCATCAATTAAAAAGCTAGTGAAAAAGCGAGTGATTTGAGTAAAGCCACATTCCTCCATAATAGTTAGTAGATTCTTTTCGGAAATAGGAAATATTTCTGTTTCAAAAGAATTTTCAAATCGGTCCCAATCTTTTAATGGAATTTGATTTTGTATCATATGATTGCGCCAAGCATGTAATTGTGCAGAAAACATACTTGTATGGGGTATACCATTTATTGAAGAGAGAAAGAATGGAGCACCAGGCTTTAGATAACTACTAATTTCATTAATAAGTTCTTTTTTCTCCTTAATAGTTGGGACGAAGTGCAGGACAAGCATACAGGTGGCAGCGTCAAATAATTGATTTGGTAATAATGTATGGATAGTTCCATGTACAAGGTGAACATGATTTTGTATGCCTTCGTTTTTAATTCTTTTTTTAGCTAACTGTAGCATGCTTTCAGATGGATCGACACCTGTAAAAGATAAGTTGCTATTTTGTTTACTGATTGAGAGAATCTCTTGTCCACCACCAGCACCTATAATTAGTAAATTTGGATTCATATTTTCTTTAGGAAGAGTAGTAAATAAAAAATGGTTCATCATTTCATATAGGTTATAGTAGCCTGGGATTTTACATGGAATTCTTTGTTCATACGAATTTACGGTGGTATCATTCCAATTCATTTTTAACCTCCTAAGTATGTGTAGTATAGATTTATTATGGAATGAAATGATGAAGGGAAACAATCCCGTAAATCTGGGGGGAAGAGGATGTATGAAAAAACAATGAAAGAAATTACAATGATAGCGAATCGTATAAGTTCTATAAAGGCCTTTCAAGAGTCATTTCTCCACTTGATACGTAAAGTCATTGATTTTGACGCGGCTTGTTTTACAACTATAGACCCAATCTCTTTTTTATCTGCTGGGGCATATACGGATCCAAGTGTTGAAAAGATTCATCCACAATTGTTTATGAATGAATTCTTAGAAGATGATTTTAATAAATTCAAGTATTTAACAGAGCACTCTCCTCATGTCGCTTCTCTTAGTATGGCGACAAATGGTGAACAAAAGAAAAGCTCTAGATACCGAAATATTTTAAAACCAGCAAGTTTTGGAGATGAATTAAGGGGCGTTTGTATGAGTAAGGGGAACTGTTTTGGGCATCTTAGTTTATTTCGAGGGAGTACAAGTCCCACTTTTCATATCGATGATTGTAAGTACTTAGCAGCGATAGTCCCAATTGCTGGAGAGGCTTTAAAAAAGGCACTTTCTATACCTTTTTCAGAAAAGAAGGTGATAGGGACAGGCACGATTATAGTAAGCGAGGATTTTAATTTATTATATTGGAATCAAGAGGGCAACGATTGGCTCTCAAATCTTAGAAAGAATGAACAGTTACATATAAAAGAAATGCCAAGGCCAATACGTGCAGTTTGTTCGAAAGTAAAGGCTAACGAATATAATGTAGGTTGTATGAATAGAGAAGAAACAGTTTGTATCCCTTTAGCCTATGGACATTTTTTAATCGTTCGGGCCAGCAGGTTAGAATGTACAAGTAGTTTTCAGGGTGGTTATGTTGTTCTATTCGAAAGAGCAAGACCGGAAGAAATCTTTCCGCTTATTATGGAAGCTTATAGTTTTACAACACGTGAGAAGCAAGTAATACGGAAAATTCTTACAGGTATGTCGACAAAGGAATTAGCGCAAGAACTTTGTATATCTATATACACGGTACAAGATCATTTAAAATCCATTTTTGAAAAGACTGGGGTAAATAGTAGAAATGAACTTGTGTGGGAAGTTTTTTCGAAATTTTGTTTTGATGTTGATGAATAAAAATAAAACAAGTCTATAAAAATCGCATGAAGTAGGGTGGATGAGTTGTAGAATAGGGCTGAAAAAGGTTATGGATGAAACATTCCATAACCTTTTTCATAAGTAGAATTGTCCTTTTTGAAAGTTTTGTTTCAACTTTTCGTCTAAAGAGACAAAAAGTTGTCACAATTCGGTCACAATTAGCATAAACATAAAATAGACGAAATGAACTTATTTCCAAAATGGCTTGATTCATTTCATTCATGATTAGTAGAGCTGAAAAAGCATGGATTAAAAGTTCACTATATTCTCAAGGAGGTAGATCGTATGAAAACTATTCTTGCTATCGCTGGGCTTATTTGGGTTTTATCACATGGCATTCCAATTTATGAAGGAGAACAAATTCGCAGTGCTCTAAATAAAAATTTTAATGAATATCATATCATTGATCGGCAAGATAATGTTGTGACAGTTCGTGTAAATGACTGTTTTCATACGGTAACCGTTGAAGGAACTTCAGTAGTGAATGATACAAAAGTATGTGATCAGCAATAATATATATAGGAAGAAAAAAGTCTCGATTTATATGTGTGAAAATTGAGACTTTTATATTTGTGGATGAATAATAAGCGGGGATGGACAATCCCTGCTTATTATTGTTTTTTAAAAAAAGGAAAGGGTATCATAATAATTGAGCCTGAGAAGCTAATAAATTGTTAAGAATAAGCATAGAGCGGAAATATACTCATATGGGGTATCATACGTAGATATTTAATGCTATAATTGGTATACTCGTAAAAGCAATTGTTTTATTGGATGAAGAGAAACTTTAAGAAGGTGATAATATGGATCATAAAGAGCATGAAGCAGTAACACATAGATCAGAAAAAGAAAAAGAACAGATTATAAATAGATTAAAGAGAATTGAAGGACAAGTCCGCGGCATTCAAAATATGATTGAAAATGATCGTTATTGTGTGGATATTTTAGTGCAAATTTCAGCGATTAATGCAGCGATGAAAAAAGTTGGAATGGGTGTATTAAAAAACCATACAAGTCATTGTGTTTCAGGAGCTATTAAAAATGGTAATGGTGACGAAGCAATTGAAGAATTAATGACAGTATTTGAACGTTTTTCAAAAGCGTAAAAACAAGCTAGTATATAACTGGCTTGTTTTTTTGTTTACCTTTATATCGGGTTTTGGTGTGCAAAAGTGTGTGTAAAATAAACTTTTAGAAAATAATTGAAAAATCATGATATAAAACCATTGATTACCTTAGGGGGGTATGGTAAGATGTAGTTGTGATTAACAAACAATGAAGAAACAAGAGGAGGATTTTAAATGGAACAGTTAACATTACAAGTTGAAGGTATGTCTTGTGGACATTGTGTAAATTCTATTGAAAGCAGTGTGAAAGAACTAAACGGTGTTGAGCAAGTGAAAGTTCAATTAGCAGAAGGTACTGTTGAAGTTACGATTGATTCATCAGTTGTAACGTTAAAAGATATCGTTGCTGTAATTGAAGATCAAGGGTACGATGTTCAATAATTATTTTTAGATATGGAAATAAATCGTACTTTATAGGAAGTACGATTTATTTTGTTAATAATTATACCTTATGAGGGTATATAGAGGTGAGAGACATGAATGAACAGAAAGAGGCCAATCTTCAAATATCAGGAATGACATGTGCGGCATGTGCAAATAGAATTGAAAAAGGCTTGAAAAAAGTAGAAGGTGTTCATGATGCAAATGTAAATTTTGCACTTGAAAAAACAAAAATAATGTATGACCCCCAAAAAACAAACCCGCAACAGTTTAAGGAAAAAGTTGAATCGTTAGGATATGGAATTGTAAGTGATAAAGCTGAGTTTACTGTTTCTGGGATGACATGCGCAGCATGTGCGAATAGAGTAGAAAAGCGTTTAAATAAGTTAGAAGGTGTGAACGGAGCGACAGTAAATTTCGCTTTAGAATCGGCTACAGTAGATTTTAATCCTGATGAAATTCATGTAAATGAAATGAAGAGTGCAATTACGAAATTAGGATATAAATTGGAAGTGAAATCAGATGAGCAAGACGAATCAACTGATCATCGCTTACAAGAAATTGAGCGACAAAAGAAGAAATTTATCATTTCATTTATTTTATCATTCCCGTTATTGTGGGCAATGGTAAGTCATTTCTCATTTACATCGTTTATTTATTTACCTGATATGCTTATGAACCCTTGGGTGCAGCTAGCTCTTGCAACTCCAGTTCAGTTTATCATTGGTGGCCAGTTTTATGTTGGGGCTTATAAAGCATTACGTAATAAAAGCGCCAATATGGATGTACTGGTGGCACTTGGAACATCTGCAGCGTATTTCTACAGTGTGTATTTAAGCATTAGGTCGATTGGTTCTTCGGAACATATGACAGACTTGTATTTTGAAACGAGTGCGGTACTTATTACATTAATTATTTTAGGTAAATTATTTGAGGCGAAAGCAAAGGGACGCTCGTCAGAAGCGATTAAAAAATTAATGGGATTACAGGCGAAAACCGCTACTGTTGTACGAGATGGAACAGAAATAAAAATTTTAATCGAAGAAGTCGTAGCTGGTGATATCGTTTATGTGAAACCAGGGGAAAAAATCCCGGTAGATGGGGAAATTGTAGAAGGAAAGTCAGCGATAGATGAATCGATGTTGACAGGCGAGAGTATTCCAGTTGATAAAACAATTGGGGATGTAGTAATCGGCTCTACAATGAATAAAAATGGATTTTTAAAAGTGAAAGCAACTAAAGTAGGCAGAGATACTGCATTAGCTCAAATCATTAAAGTAGTAGAAGAGGCTCAAGGTTCAAAAGCGCCTATTCAAAGGGTAGCGGATCAAATTTCAGGTATTTTCGTACCGGTTGTAGTTGTGATTGCTATTATCACATTTGCAGTGTGGATGCTATTTGTTACACCTGGTGATTTTGGTGGAGCACTTGAAAAAATGATAGCCGTACTTGTTATCGCATGTCCGTGTGCATTAGGTCTTGCGACACCTACATCTATTATGGCGGGATCAGGAAGATCGGCTGAGTATGGCATTTTATTTAAAGGCGGGGAGCATTTAGAAGCAACGCATCGATTAGATACAGTTATTCTAGATAAAACAGGTACTGTGACAAATGGGAAGCCGGTGTTAACAGATGTAATTGTAGCAGATGAATTCCACGAAGAAGAAATGCTACGTCTAGTAGGTGCGGCAGAAAAAAATTCTGAACATCCACTTGCAGAAGCGATTGTAGAGGGAATTAAAGAAAAGAAAATTGTTATCCCAAGTTCAGAAACATTTGAAGCAATTCCGGGATTCGGCATCGAATCCGTTGTAGAAGGGAAACAATTATTAATAGGTACACGTCGATTAATGAAGAAATTCGATATTGATATTGAAGAAGTTTCTAAATCGATGGAAGCGCTAGAACGAGAAGGAAAAACAGCAATGTTAATAGCAATAGATAAGGAGTATGCTGGAATAGTTGCCGTTGCGGATACTGTAAAAGATACTTCAAAAGCAGCTATAGCAAGACTTAAGAAAATGGGTCTAGACGTTGTTATGATTACAGGAGATAATACACAAACTGCTCAAGCAATTGCTAAGCAAGTTGGTATTGATCACGTAATTGCAGAAGTATTACCAGAAGGAAAAGCAGAAGAAGTGAAAAAACTCCAAGCGCAAGGTAAGAAAGTAGCAATGGTTGGAGATGGAATAAATGATGCTCCAGCACTTGCTACGGCGGATATCGGTATGGCAATTGGAACAGGTACGGATGTAGCGATGGAAGCGGCAGATATTACGTTAATCCGTGGTGATTTAAATAGTATTGCTGATGCAATCTTTATGAGTAAGATGACGATAAGAAATATTAAGCAAAATTTATTCTGGGCACTAGCTTATAACGGCTTAGGAATCCCGATCGCCGCGTTCGGTTTCTTGGCACCTTGGGTTGCTGGAGCCGCGATGGCATTTAGTTCTGTATCGGTCGTATTAAATGCATTACGACTACAAAGAGTGAAATTAAAATAATAAAACTTTAAATCTATAGAGCAATTGCATATGCTTTTATAAAAAAACAATACTTTGAAATAAGTATTGTTTTTTTGTTTATATAGAAAGAAAAAAGATATAATAAAGCGGAAATATTGAATACTAGATGGTAGAAAAGTTAAATGATAGTTTAGTAAGGAGGTTCATATATGTTAAAAGGTACGATCATTAGAACATTCCATAAAGAGGATTTAGAACAAGTATTACAATTGTTCTATGAAACAGTTCATACAATTAATGCAAAAGATTATAACGTGTTACAGCTACAGGCATGGGCACCAGATCAACTAGATAAAGAAAGTTGGTTAAGGTCTTTAGAAAAGAATATTAGTTATGTAGCGGATCATAACGGTGTGATAGTGGGATTTGGGGATTATAATGATGAGCATTACATAGATCGTTTATTTACGCATAAAGATTATCAAGGAAAAAGAATAGCTTCGTACATACTACAGAAGTTAGAAAAAGAAGCAGTGAACTTGGGGTGTAGGGAAATATATACAGAAGCGAGTATTACAGCAAAACCGTTTTTTGAGAGTAAAGGTTTTATTTGCATAAAGGAACAAAAGAAACAGCATAATGGTCAGATTTTTATTAATTATGTAATGAAAAAAATAGCCCTCTCGTAAACGAGAAGGCTATTTTTTTCATTATTTTACAGCTTCTTTAAGTTCTTTAC
The DNA here is from genome assembly GCF_022095615.2 of Bacillus thuringiensis. NCBI lineage: Bacteria > Bacillati > Bacillota > Bacilli > Caryophanales > Bacillaceae > Bacillus > Bacillus thuringiensis. The sequence continues at coordinate 3,504,928 of NZ_CP155559.1, read as the reverse complement.
CAGCTTTGAAAGCAGGTACTTTAGAAGCTGCGATTTGCATTTCTTCACCAGTTTGTGGGTTACGGCCTGTACGAGCAGCTCTTTCGCGTACTTCGAATGTACCGAATCCGATAAGTTGTACTTTTTCACCAGCAGCTAAAGTGTTAGTGATTGATTCTACTACAGTTTGTAAAACTACAGTAGCTTCTTTTTGAGAAATCTCAGCATTTTGTGCTACGTTTTTGATTAATTCTGTTTTGTTCATGTTTTTCACCTCATATGTAAATAATGCTATTTAAGTTGTTATTATAACGTATAAAACATTCGAGAACAAGTGTACGCACATATATTCGTAAAAAAAATGAAATTTGTAATATTTTTTAGAGCCACTGTATAGACAGTTCATTTAAGCGGATACAGATTGTTTTTTTAATTCAGTTTGCTCTTTATTGGAAGGGAGCTTCTTATTATATGATATGAAATAAGGTAATGCTACAAATAACATACCTCCTACTAAGTTTCCAAAGAAAATAAAAATGAAGTTTGGAAAATATTCAAACCAAGTTAAATGACCGGCAAAAATTGCAGCTGGGATGACAAACATATTGGCCACAACATGTTGAAATCCAATCGCAACAAAAGTCATAACTGGGAACCAAATACCGATAATTTTTCCGATAAATTCTTTACTTCCCATACTGAGCCAAACAGCTAAACAAACGAGCCAATTACATCCGATTGCAGAAATGAAGGCTTGCAGCGGTGTATCTTGTAGTTTAGCTTGCGCAATAGAAACTGTTTTCGCTAAAAAAGCGCCCTCTGTTAATCCGACGATATGACCGAAAAAATAGGCAACGAATACAGCACCTATGAAGTTGCTAAACGTAACAATAACTAAATTTCGTATGAAATGAAATAAAGTAATTTTCTTTTGAAGCCAAGCCATAGAAACTGTCATCATGTTACCAGTTACTAGTTCACCGCCTGCAAGAATAACGAGTATAAGACCGATAGGGAATACAGCAGCGCCTAGAAAATTAGTAAATGATCCCCAAGATTTTGGCATTGTTCCGATAACATGGATATCGAGTAAATACCCTAATGCTATGAAAGCACCACCAAAAAAACCGAGAATTAGCATAGGGAGTAATGATAAATGAGCTTTTTTTCTTCCGGAATTCGCAGCAAGTTCCGTAATTTCTTCTGGTGTAAATACAGACATGAATAACCTCTCCTTAATAAAATGATAGAATGAATAGAAGGAACATTTTTAAGAATCTATGTATTATAAAAATATGTTATGACTTCTGTATAAGTTTGTCAAAACGAATGGGTAAAATTGGATATAACTAACATTGTTCATGTTGTCACATTAATGTAACAATAAGGCTGTAAAGTACTTTTAGAGGTGAGAACATGAATACGCATCATGTAAAAAAAGAACAAAAAAAATCAATCATAAAAATATTCATACTCAGTTTTATAAGTATAGTAATGATTTCAGTAAGTTTGTATTTCTATGCGACAGAAATAGAACGAAAACTAGTAACAGTTACGTGGAATGAAATAGAAGCATCTACAATTCCTAAAGAGTTTAATAATAAAAAAATATTACAATTCTCAGATGTACATTTAGGGCCAGAATTTACACTGAAACAACTAGAAAATTTGGTGGAGAAGATGAATGCGTTACATCCAGATGTAGTAGTTTTTACAGGGGATTTAATAGATAAGTTTGGATCATATAAGGCGGAGAGAGAAGAAGCGAAAGGTATTTTACAGAAAATACATGCACCCTTAGGGAAATATGCAGTGTTTGGGAATCATGATAGGGGCGGGGGAGGTAGTTTATTTTATAAAAAATATATGGAGGAAGCTGGTTTCTCTGTGTTAGTAAATGAAATGCAAAAAATTAAAGCGGAAAACGGAAAATATATTACAATATCAGGTTTGGATGATTTCTTATTAGGAAAGCCGCAAATAGACTCGACTTTAAAACATGTGAGGCAACAAGATTTTAATATGCTTTTAGTACATGAGCCGGATGTTGTAGACAAAGTAGCTCGTTACCCAGTTGATTTTCAAATGTCAGGCCATAGTCACGGAGGACAAGTTCAAATTCCTTTTATAGGTCCATTAATTACTACAAAATTAGCTGAGAGCTATGTGGAAGGTATGTATGAATTAGAAGGAAAGAATAAGCCGTTACATTTATACGTAAATCGTGGTATTGGGACAACCCGAATGCCTGTTAGATTTTTGAGTGTACCTGAACTTTCGGTATTTGTATTGAAGCAAAATAGTAACTAAACCATTCAGTAATAGGAGGGTTTTCAATGAAAGTGCTCTTTTTTATTGATTAAAAACAGAATATTATGTAACTTTTATTTAAAGTGTTAAAAAAGAAAGGGGCATTTCTATGATAGAAACATGGCATAAAGAATTGGAAAGTTTATATAAGCAAATGGTTTTGTGGAAACTTACTTTTAAGTCTTGTAAATAGTTATGTTAGAGATGGAAAAAAATCTCTTCATCATGTAGAAGTGAAAAAGTGATTTATAAAAAAACAACAATAGGTTACCTTATATAACCTATTGTTGTTTTTATTATTTTTGCAAGGGGATAGCATCAAAATATGTTCTATAGTTATTAGAGAATTCAAAGTTGTTTTTTGCATCCCAGTTAATAGACCAAGACATTAGGCCGCGGAATGCGGGATAGCCGCTCTGATTGGAAAGTTTATACTTTCCTCCGAAAGGAATTCCTTTAATGATATAATCTAAGGCTTTTTTCATTTCAGTTGGAGAAATATATCCGCCACTTGGAGCGGCCGCTGGTGCTGCAGGAAGTCCAATCATGACTTGATCCGAACGAAGAGCTGGGAAAATGTTATTTGCATTACCACCTACAGGAAAACCATGTAAGAGCATATCTGCCATAGCGACTTCGTAGTCTGCAGTACCTTGATTGTAGTTATTACCGTCCATTCCAATCCCGCTACCAGCGTTGTAGTGTTGAACGTGAATGTATGTTAGTTTGTCTTTCACCCCGTAAATAATCGGTAAATATGCACCCCAGATGCTTCCATATGCGCTATAACCACCTTGAACATAAGCTGTTTCAGGAGCCATGCTTAATAGAAAATTCGGACCATAATGATCTGAGATTGTCCGAATAGCTGAAATAAGATTTACGATTTGAGGAGTCGTTGGGTTTTTGAAATTAGTGTCATTTCCGTTTAAGTAAATTCCTGATTCAAGGTCAATATCTATTCCATCAAAACCGTATTTATCAATTAGAGATTGTATGGAATTAATAAAACGTTGCTTAGCGGTATTATCAGGAAGTAAAACGACCCCATTTTGTCCACCTATTGAAAGAACCACTTTCTTTCCTTTACTTTTTAAATAAGTAATATCTGATTTGAATTCTGCATCCGTACCATACACAGGAGAAAATTCAACAGTGGAACGATCACCACCAGTTTCACCGAAAGATACATTGATTACATCCCATTTTGGTGAAACGTCTTTTAATTTAATAATGCCAGTACCGTTATCAAAGTTATGCCAGTATCCAACGAGTAATTTTGATCCTAAATTGTTTGCTGCTTGTGCTTGAAAGGGAGCTAGCGGTAGCAGTAAGAAAATTACTAAAGTACAACAAATGAATTTGAACTTGTTTAACATATCAACACTCCTATACAAAAAGTTGTCTAGATGTATAATCTTGTTTATTTAATGATATCTGAAAATTCATTCTTTTGTAAGGTGACTATAATTTTCTCAACAATTGTATATGGAAAATTATTAAACCTAATGTAATAATTTCTGAAGGAGGTCGGATTACGATTGTTAAATTCAGAATATTTTGATATATTTTAAAGTATAGGACAAGATTTTTCGCATAATACTCTTACATAAATTTCAAAATTAAGTTTGGAAGGGGATGTACAAGAGTTGGATAAAAATCTTAAGAAAGACCTCAAAATACGCCATATAACAATGATCTCAATTGGTGGCGTAATAGGAGCTGGTTTGTTTGTTGGAAGTGGTGCGGTTGTGCATTCAGCAGGTCCAGGCTCTATCGTTTCATATGCATTAGCAGGACTTCTAGTTATTTTCGTTATGAGAATGCTAGGAGAAATGGCAGCTATTAATCCGACAAGTGGTTCATTTGCAACATATGCAAGAGAGGCAATTGGTCCATGGGCAGGTTATACAATTGGGTGGCTATATTGGTTTTTCTGGGTAATTGTTATTGCAATAGAAGCTACAGCAGGTGCTGGTATTATTCAATACTGGATTCCAGAAATCCCACTCTGGTTATTAAGCTTAATATTAACGATTTTATTAACGTTGACGAATGTTTTCTCGGTGAAATCATTTGGAGAATTTGAATATTGGTTTTCATTTATCAAAGTAATAAGTATTGTTTTATTCCTTTGTCTTGGACTAGCTGTTATTTTAGGATTTGTACCAGGAACGGAAGCACCTGGTACTTCGAATTTAGTAGGACAAGGAGGATTTATGCCAAATGGTATAAATTCGGTGCTACTTGGAATCACCGTCGTTATATTTTCATTTATGGGATCTGAGATTGTTGCAGTGGCCGCTGGAGAGTCTGCCGAACCTGTAAAGGCAGTAAAAACAGCAACAAATAGTGTAATTTGGCGTATTCTCGTATTTTTCATTGGATCAATCGCTGTAGTTGTTACACTTCTTCCGTGGAATTCGGCGAACATACTAAAAAGCCCGTTTGTAGCGGTGCTTGAACATATAGGAATACCAGCGGCAGCACAAATTATGAATTTTATCGTTTTAACAGCTGTACTTTCTTGTTTGAATTCGGGTTTATATACGAACTCAAGAATGCTTTTTTCAATGGCAGAAAGAGGAGATGCGCCAAAGGCATTTTTGAAATTGAATAGTAGTGGTGTTCCAGTTCGGGCGGTTTTATTTGGAACTTTCTTTGCTTACATCGGAGTTGTTTTTAGTTACATATCTCCAGATAAAGTATTTTTATTTTTAGTGAATGCATCTGGCGGGATTGCGTTACTCGTTTATCTCGTTATAGCAATTTCTCATTTCAAGATACGTAAAAAAATGGGGAAAGCGGAACAACAAAATTTGAAAGTGAAAATGTGGTTTTTTCCGTACGTAACATACGTTACAATTGCTGCGATTATAGCAGTTTTAGTTGCAATGCTCGCAATTGAATCTTTACGTTCACAGGCACTATTAACGATGCTAGTTACTGTTCTTATAATAATTTCTTATTTTATTTTCAATAGAAACAAAAATAGTACAGTGTTGAATCCTAAAAGTAAAAATGAAGAATCTGTTCGATTCTAATTTCTTGTTTTAGAAGAGAGTTACACCCAATCATTGCTATAAAAGAATCATATATAATCATAGAAACAAGTAATTACTATTGTCATAGTGAATATAAACTTTTTTCTTGACTTTTTTTATAAAGGCGAGCAAAATGGTAAAAAAGGAAAGGGGGATGACGATGGAAGAGTACGTATTAGAGCTGTATAACTTGTTATATACGACAGAATGGCAAGATATTGTTTCGTTTCTAGGAATAATGTTTTGTATGAAAATTGTAATTGTATATATGGAAGAGCAAGGTATGTTCTATTCCTTCTCATCTCCGTTCGATGTGCAGCGCGAGCCGTTGCCAAACTATGCCAAGGTAAATTACGAACAATTTCCTTTTGTAATTTTCTTTATGATTCGATTTATAACAGCAATTGTAAAGAAAAAGGAAAGTGACGATGAAGAGTACCACTCAACTTGTAATATAGCGTCTGCTTTATAGGCTAAATACAAGGAGGAGATTTATATGTGGTTTCGATTTCTTATGATTGGTTTCTTTTCATTAACAGCAATTTCTTTAATGGGATATCAAGTATCTGAAATTTATCAAGCATATAGCAATACGTTTTTTAACAAAAACTAATTACATTGCTATTTAAATAATAAAGCGATAAAATCCTTCTTAAGAAGTTTTATTAAGAAGGGTTTTTTTCTTTGCTCTGTCTTACTGTGTCAAACTATTGTCACATTTACACTGTGAATAATATGTTAAAATAGTGAGGTTACGTATACATATTTGAAGGAAGAGGAGTGACCATTTTGGTGGATCAATCAACTAATCAGAAAAGCTATGCTCCTATTGTGATAACGCTTTCTGTAATTGTAAATGCGATTATTTTATTTTTGTTCTTTGGACCTGTTGGCTATGAAGGAGAAGTACATTTTGATGTAACAATTTTACCAATGTTAAATGCAATTTTTAATAGCTTTACGTTCGTATTCTTATTAGCAGCTTTATACTCTATTATTAAGAAGAATGTGAAAATGCACCGTGGTTTCATCCTGGCAGCATTTACAACGACGTTGCTATTTTGTGTTTCTTATTTATCGTATCATTACTTGGCGCCGGCAACACATTTTGGTGGGGAAGGATTCATTAAATATGTGTACTTCATTATTTTAATTACACATATTATCCTGGCGGCTATTATTGTACCACTTGCATTGTTTGCACTTGTATTTGGTTTTACAAATCAATTAACACGTCATCGTAAAATTGTACGTTGGACGATGCCGATTTGGTTATATGTAAGTTTATCTGGTGTTATTGTTTACTTAATGATCTCACCTTATTACCAATAAAAAGATCTCAGCCTGTAGGCTGGGATCTTTTTATTAGGCAAATATTTTTGTGAAATGAAAAAAATATGGTATACAAAAGTATAGTTGCTTTTCATATAGAAGGGATGGTAAAGAAGTATGCAAAATTTTGTATTTCGTAATCCAACGAAACTTATTTTCGGTAAAGGTCAATTAGAACAGTTAAAAACTGAAATTCCACAGTTCGGTAAAAAAGTTCTTCTCGTATATGGGGGAGGCAGCATTAAAAGAAATGGTATTTATGATAATGTACTATCTATTTTAAAAGATATAAATGCAGAAGTATTTGAATTGACAGGCGTTGAACCGAATCCTCGTGTATCAACCGTAAAGAAAGGGATTCAAATTTGTAAAGATAATGGAGTCGACTTTATTTTAGCAGTTGGAGGAGGAAGTGTAATCGACTGTACAAAAGCAATTGCCGCAGGTAGTAAGTACGATGGAGATGTATGGGACATTGTAACGAAAAAAGCATTTGCTAGCGAGGCGTTACCATTTGGTACTGTTCTTACTCTTGCAGCAACAGGGTCTGAAATGAATGCAGGATCGGTAATTACAAACTGGGAAACGAATGAAAAGTATGGATGGGGAAGCCCAGTTACATTCCCTCAGTTTTCAATTTTAGATCCAGTTCATACTGCATCTGTGCCGAGAGATCAAACGATTTATGGTATGGTAGATATTATGTCACATGTATTAGAACAATATTTCCATCATGGAACAAATACAGAATTACAAGATCGTTATTGTGAATCTGTTTTAAGAACAGTAATTGAAACAGCTCCTAAGCTGTTAAATGATCTAGAAAATTATGAGCATAGGGAAACAATTTTATATTGCGGAACGATGGCGTTAAATGGAATTTTAGCGATGGGAGTAAAAGGAGACTGGGCAACTCACAATATTGAGCATGCAGTTTCTGCGGTTCATGATATACCACATGGAGGCGGCCTTGCAATTTTATTCCCGAACTGGATGAAGCATGTTGTAAATGAAAATGTAAGTCGTTTTAAACAGTTCGCTATTCGTGTATTCGATGTAGAAACAGATGGAAAGATTGATCAAGAAATTGCGTTAGAAGGAATTGAGGCGTTACGTCAATTTTGGACTTCAATTGAGGCGCCGCTAACATTAGCTGATTATGCTATTGGAGAAAATGAAATTGATTTAATGGCTGATAAAGCGATGGCTTATGGTGAATTTGGTAACTTTAAAAAATTAAATAAAGAAGATGTTTTAAGCATATATAAAGCTTCTTTATAAACAACAAAAAAACCTATTTGATTGTTATATCAAATAGGTTTTTTTGTTGTTTATAATCGTTTGTGATTGTTTTTGGTTATTTATGAATGTTTGTGGTTGATTTTTGTGATCGTTTTCATTATACTGTAATCAAAGAAGAGGTGAATAAAATGTTAACTCCTGAACGTCATCAAATGATATTGCAACTTGTAAAAGAGCAGAAGGTTGTTAAATTACAGCAATTAGTGGAAAGAACAGAAAGCTCTGAATCAACAATTCGTCGTGATTTAGCACAATTGGAAAAGCAAAGGTTATTAAAAAGGGTTCACGGTGGTGCGGCTGTTTTAACAGGAAAAGGACAAGAGCCGACGATGGTTGAAAAATCATCCAAAAATATTCAAATAAAACAACAAATTGCGAAGCATGCGGCTAGCATTGTTGAACAAGGTGATTGCATTTATTTAGATGCAGGAAGTACAACATTTGAAATGATTCCATTTTTAATAAATAAAGATGTTACTGTCGTTACGAATGGACTTATGCATATTGAAGCTTTAGTTGAAAATAATATTCGTGCATATTTACTAGGCGGGATGATGAAAAGTAGGACGAAAGCTTTAATTGGTGCTATGGCACAGGAAAGTATGCAGAAGTACCGTTTTGATAAATGTTTTTTAGGAGCGAATGGTGTACATGAACAGCTTGGTTTTACTACTCCAGATCCAGAAGAGGCACTTTTAAAACAAATGGCATTAACATTAGCGAACGAAGGATATTTCTTAATTGATGAAAGTAAGTTTTCAGAAGTTGCGTTTGCGAAAATTGCAAATGTTGAAGAGGCAAATATTATTACAAACTATTTAGAAATTGATTTAGAAAAATATAAAAGACAAACCAATGTAATTGAGGCTGATAAACAATGATCTATACAGTTACTTTAAACCCATCTATTGATTATGTAGTACAAGTTAATTCCTTCGATTTAGGCGCAGTAAATCGAACAGAGAAAGATATGAAGTTTCCTGGAGGGAAAGGGATTAATGTTTCTCGCGTTCTTCATCGTTTAGGTGTTGAAAATGTAGCGCTTGGATTTACTGGTGGATTTACCGGTCAATTTATTAAAGATGTATTACAGGCGGAAGGTGTAACAACAAACTTCGTCCAAGTAGACGGAGATTCCCGAATTAATGTGAAGATAAAAGGGCAAGAAGAAACAGAATTAAATGGGCAAGGTCCTAATGTGATAAATGAGCAATTTGAACAATTAATGAAACAAATTGAAAGTATGAAGCAGGGAGATTGCGTTGTACTAGCTGGAAGTATACCTGCGTCTATCTCAAGTGCCTTTTATGAATCAATCGCAGCGTTCGGAGTAGAAAAAGGCATTCGCGTAGTAGTAGATGCGAGTGGAAGTGCCTTGCAACATGTAATTAAAAATAAGCCATTTTTAATAAAGCCTAATCATCATGAACTTGGTGAGTTATTCGGGGTAGAGATTTCAACAGTAGAAGATATTTTACCGTATGGAAGAAAATTAATCGAACAAGGTGTAGAGCACGTTATCGTATCAATGGCCGGAGATGGAGCTTTATTATTTACGGCAGAAGGTATATATGAAGCAACTGTTCCAAAAGGTGTTGTAATGAATTCGGTTGGGGCCGGGGATTCTCTCGTTGCAGGATTTGTAGGTAAATATGAACAGACAAAAGATATTGAAAAGGCATTTCAATATGGCGTTGCAACAGGGAGTGCAACAGCATTTTCAGCTGATTTATGTGAAAAAGAAAAAGTAGAAGGATTATTGTCGCAAGTAATTGTAGCTAAGCGATAGGGGGAACCAGCATATGAAAATTACAGAACTATTAAAAAGGGATACAGTTATTATGAATTTGACAGCTTCAAATAAAGAAGCTGTCATAGATGAATTAGTTGAGAAATTAGCCGGCGCAAATCGTTTAAATAGTAAAGCAGAATTTAAAGAAGCTATTTTAAAGCGAGAGTCACAAAGTACAACTGGAATAGGAGAAGGGATTGCAATCCCTCATGCGAAAACAAAAGCTGTTAAGCAACCAGCGATTTGTTTTGGTAGAAGTGTAAGCGGTATCAACTATGAATCACTTGACGGACAGCCAGCGCATTTATTCTTTATGATTGCTGCAAGCGAAGGGGCGAATAATACTCATTTAGAAACATTATCGCGCCTATCTACATTATTAATGGATGAAGGGTTTCGTAAGCAATTATTAGAAGCAAAGGATGAAGAGGAACTTCTTCGTTTATTTGATGAAAAAGAGAATGAAAAAGAAGAAGAGGTTGAAGTTGCAAAACCAGAAGGAAATGAACCGTACGTATTAGCAGTTACGGCTTGCCCAACTGGAATCGCTCACACGTATATGGCTGCAGATAGCTTGAAAGCAAAAGCTGCGGAGCTAGGAATCGCAATTAAAGTTGAAACGAACGGATCAACAGGTATAAAAAACGGTTTAACGAAAGAGGATATTGACCGTGCAACAGCCATTATCGTCGCGGCAGATAAACAAGTAGAAATGAACCGTTTTGCTGGAAAGCATGTCATTCAAGTACCAGTCGCTGATGGGATTAGAAAAACGGAAGCACTTCTTAATCGAGCTGTAAAACAAGACGCGCCTATCTTTAAAGGAATAAAGGAAGATGGGAAGACAGAAAGCGCAGAGAAAGAAAAAGGATTAGGAATTTATAAGCACTTAATGAACGGTGTAAGTAATATGCTTCCGTTTGTTGTTGGTGGCGGAATTTTAATCGCACTAGCATTTTGGGTTGGTGGTATAAAAGCAGAAGGACCATTGGCTGAATTGTTAATGTCTATTGGTGGAGGCAAAACAGGGGCGTTTTTATTCCTTGTACCAATTTTAGCTGGGTTTATTGCGAGCTCTATTGCTGATCGTCCTGGTTTTATGCCTGGTGTTGTTGGTGGATTTTTAGCAGCACATGCGAATGCTGGGTTTTTAGGTGGATTAATTGCTGGTTTCTTAGCTGGGTATGTTGTTTTAGGATTGAAAAGATTATTTTCGGGATTACCAGTACAGTTAGAAGGAATTAAACCTGTATTGTTATATCCGGTCTTTGGATTGTTGATTACAGGAGTTGTTATGCAAAAAGTAGTAATTCCGCCTGTAGTAGCATTGAATGAAATGTTAACAGGATGGTTAAATGGTTTGAATGGTACAAATGCTATATTATTAGGACTTATTTTAGGTGCTATGATGGCAATTGATATGGGTGGTCCGATTAATAAAGCTGCATTTACATTTGGTATTGCTGCAATAGAAGCGAAGAACTTTGGGATTCATTCAGCAGTAATGGCTGGTGGTATGGTACCGCCATTAGCGATTGCATTCGCAACTACATTCTTTAAATCGAAGTTTACTGAATCTGAACGTAAATCTGGATTAACAAATTATATTATGGGAGCATCGTTTATTACAGAAGGTGCGATTCCATTTGCAGCAGCAGATCCGATTCGAGTAATAGTAAGTTGTGTTGTTGGTTCAAGTATTGCGGGTGCATTATCTATGTTATTCCAAATTACATTACCAGCACCGCATGGTGGATTGTTTGTTATCGCATTAGTAAATAAACCGGTGCTATATATTTTCTCGATATTGATAGGGACAGTTGTTTCAGCTCTTATGATGGGGATTTGGAAAAAGAAAGTTAAATAACATATGAAAAGGGAGGAGCTTTTATTAGCTGCTCCTTTTTATTACAAAAAAGGAGGTTAATAATTGGAGAATGATGATTTTTGGTAAAAGATGTAATGAAATATGGTTTTTTTGTAACAAAAAAGTAATACTGTAATTTTTTCTGGAAAAAATTCTGGTGCTTGTATGTGGAAAATATATGAAAACTATTGGGAATTCTATTGGAAATGTAATTCATTAATATGGAAATTTATGTTACAACTCATTAATCGTATATTACGAATGGTTTGTAATTGTGTGTTTTCTAAAAATCTTAAAAATCCGTTGCTATAATGAAAATACGAAAACAAAGCAAATGGAGGCTATTCATGAAAAAATTATTAGGTATAGCAACGGCAGCAGTTTTTGGTCTTGGGATTTTTGCGGGTTCTGCGAAAGCAGAAACGATTGTAACAACAGACGTATTAAATGTTAGAGAAAACCCAACTGTAGAATCAAAGCTTGTAGGTAAAATGTTAAGTGGAAATAAATTAGATGTTGTAAATACAGAAAATGGATGGACAAAAATTAAATTAAATGGTCAAGAAGCGTTTGTGAGTGCTGAATTTACAAAAAGTACATATTATGTAACAGCGGGCGTGTTAAATGTTCGTGCTGGAGCGAATACTGACTCTGAAATTCTTGGTAAACTTAATAAAAATGATGTAATTGAAACGACAAATCAAGTTCAAAATGAATGGTTACAATTTGACTATAATGGAAAAACAGGATATGTTCACGTGCCATTCTTAACAGGGGCGGCACCTGTGATTGAAAAGAAAGAAGTTGTAACGCAAGAAGAAGCGCCGGAAAAAGTAAATACGCCGGTTAAAAATAATAAAGCAGTTAAGAGTAAAGAGTCTGTTAAGAATGTAGAAGCAAGTAAACCTGTGGCAAAAGAGAAGCCAACTGCGAAACCAGTTGCGAAATCTACTGCAACAAGTGCGCCTGCTGGTGGACGTGAAATAACAGTAGAAGCGACAGCGTATACAGCGCACCCAAGTGAGAATGGTACGTATGGTGGTCGTGTATTAACTGCGATGGGGCATGATTTAACAGCAAATCCAAATATGAAAGTCATTGCTGTTGATCCTAAAGTAATTCCACTTGGATCAAAAGTATGGGTAGAAGGATATGGAGAAGCGATTGCTGGAGATACTGGTGGTGCGATTAAAGGAAATCGTATTGATGTTTTAGTTGGTTCAGATGGTAGTGCTGATAACTGGGGGCGCAAATCTGTAAAAGTGAAAGTGATAGAGTAGTAGATATGTATTAATATGAAAGGCGGTTGCTTGAAAGTATGTAAGCAACCGCCTTTTTGGATTATTGAAAAGGATAAATAGTTTTACCTGTAATAATTTTATAGGCACTGCAAAATTGATTTTGAATATATTCTGTATTTTCATTTTCTGGATGTAATGTTGTTTCTTGGAGAGTAGAATGAAAAGAACGTAGCAAACAATTTAAGGCGAAGTATAATTCTTCTTGTGAGCAATTTTGTTCTTTTGTAGCAGTAGCTAAAATGAGGTCTTTTGTTAAAGATGAAAAATTAATGGTGGATTGTTTCATAGTCAACTCATCCTCTCGAAGGTATTTTTAATCATGTATATGCGGAATTGGACAAACTATGTTCTTTTTTAATTTATAATTTCATGTACCGGAATGAAAGAACTTGCAATCATGCCGTTAAAATTGGTAAGATTGGATATAATCAATAGATGGAGTACATCACATAAAGAGAGTTGAATGATATGGGAGAAGTGCAACGTGAAAAAGTTGCTGTCATCATTGGACCAACTGCTGTTGGGAAGACGAAGTTAAGTATTGATCTTGCTAAAGCGTTGAATGGTGAAATTATAAGTGGAGATTCCATGCAGATTTATCGTACGATGGATATTGGAACTGCAAAGGTGACGAAAGAAGAGATGGACGGAATTCCACATTATATGGTGGATATAAAAAATCCGGAAGAATCATTTTCTGTTGCCGAATTTCAAGAACGTGTTCGTAAGCATATTCGAGAGATTACAGAGCGTGGTAAATTGCCAATTATCGTTGGTGGAACTGGCCTGTATATACAATCTGTTTTATTCGATTATCAGTTTACGGATGATTCTGGTGATACTATATACCGAGAACAAATGGAACAGTTAGCATTAGAACGTGGTGTGGAATATGTACATAAAAAGTTACAAGAAGTAGACCCAGAAAGCGCTGAGCGTATTCATGCAAATAATGTACGCCGTGTCATTAGAGCGTTAGAAATTTTCCACACGACGGGTGAAAAAATGAGTGCTCAACTTGAAAAACAAGAAAATGAGTTATTATACGATGTTTCATTGATTGGCTTGACAATGGATCGAGAAATGCTATACGATCGCATTAACTTGCGAGTTGATATAATGATGGACCAAGGTTTATTAAAAGAAGTAGAAGGATTGTATAATAGCGGGATACGAGATTGTCAATCTATTCAAGCGATTGGGTATAAAGAGATATATGATTATTTTGAGGATCGTGTCTCTTTAGAAGAAGCGGTATCACAATTAAAGACGAATTCACGTCGTTATGCAAAGCGTCAATTAACATGGTTCCGTAATAAGATGGATGTCACATGGTTTGATGTTACAGACGGTGAAAAAACGTCAGAAATTTTACGATACATAGAAGGAAAGTTACAACTAAAGTCGAATAATAGTAAGTAGAGAAAAAGAGGAGGATTCGACATGAAGCAATCAATCAATATTCAAGATCAGTTTTTAAATCAACTCCGTAAAGAGAATACGTTTGTTACGCTGTACTTATTAAATGGTTTCCAGCTTCGTGGATTAATTAAAGGATTTGATAATTTTACAGTCCTACTGGAAACAGAAGGTAAGCAACAGCTTATTTATAAACATGCAATTTCTACATTTGTACCACAAAAAAATGTTTCAATTGAATTAGAGTAGTAATGAATTATTGTACATAACAAAAAAAGAGCGAGTTTCTCGCTCTTTTTTTATTTGCTATAAACAATACATAGTGAAATTTAAGCGATTCTAAATACAGTAAGGCGGATGTTAGTATTTCCTGTCGCAGGAATCGTAATCTCATTAAGAGTAGATTGGACAGAAATTCTTGCACCAGCTGCTAATGTTTCGATTGTAGTAAATGAAAGTGAGTCGCCTATTAAATTTGAAGAGAAGTTATCAGTTGCGACTGCTCCATTAATTGAAATGCCTACTCCAAGAGGAGCGCATCCTGGCGCAGTTGTAGAAATAGATACGCTAATTACATAAATACCACCGTTGATAACTGTAACTGTATCTGTGCCATTAAAGATAATATTGTTTACGTTAATTGCAGTACTGAAAATAAAGTTATTAAATTGTAGTACTGTTTGTTGAATGTTGTTTGTTACAACAATTGTTGCTACAGGGAAGCTAGGTCCAGTAGGCCCGGTAGGTCCAGTAGGTCCACCAGAAGGTCCAGTAGGTCCAGTAGCTCCTATACCAGTGGCGCCGGTAGCACCAGTTGGTCCTTGGATGCCCTGAGGTCCAGTGGCACCGGTAGCACCTGTGTTACCTTGAACACCTTGAGATCCAGTAGCGCCGGTAGCACCAGTAGCACCCGTGTTACCTTGAGCACCTTGAGGTCCAGTAGCACCTGTGTTACCTTGAATACCTTGAGGTCCAGTAGCACCTGTGTTACCTTGAGCACCCTGAGGTCCAGTGGCACCTGTGTTACCTTGAATGCCTTGAGGTCCAGTAGCACCCGTCGCGCCCGTGTTACCTTGAACACCTTGAGGTCCAGTGGCACCAGTAGCGCCCGTGTTGCCCTGAACGCCTTGAGGCCCAGTAGCGCCCGTGTTACCTTGAACACCTTGAGGTCCAGTGGCACCAGTAGCGCCCGTGTTGCCCTGAACGCCTTGAGGCCCAGTAGCACCCGTGTTACCTTGAACACCTTGAGGTCCAGTGGCACCAGTAGCACCTGTGTTACCTTGAACACCCTGAGGTCCAGTAGCGCCCGTGTTACCTTGAACGCCTTGAGGCCCAGTAGCACCCGTGTTACCTTGAACGCCTTGAGGTCCAGTGGCACCAGTAGCACCTGTGTTACCTTGAGTACCCTGAGGTCCAGTGGCACCAGTAGCGCCCGTGTTACCTTGAGTACCCTGAGGTCCAGTGGCACCAGTAGCGCCCGTGTTACCTTGAACGCCTTGAGGTCCAGTGGCACCAGTAGCACCTGTGTTACCTTGAGTACCCTGAGGTCCAGTGGCACCAGTAGCACCTGTGTTACCTTGAGCACCCTGAGGTCCAGTAGCGCCGGTAGCACCTGTGTTACCTTGAACGCCTTGAGGTCCAGTGGCACCAGTAGCACCTGTGTTACCTTGAGTACCCTGAGGTCCAGTGGCACCAGTAGCACCTGTGTTACCTTGAGCACCCTGAGGTCCAGTAGCGCCGGTAGCACCTGTGTTACCTTGAACGCCTTGAGGTCCAGTGGCACCAGTAGCACCTGTGTTACCTTGAGTACCCTGAGGTCCAGTGGCACCAGTAGCGCCCGTGTTACCTTGAACACCCTGAGGTCCAGTAGCACCCGTGTTACCTTGAACACCTTGAGGCCCAGTAGCACCTGTGTTACCTTGAGCACCCTGAGGTCCAGTAGCGCCGGTAGCACCTGTGTTACCTTGAACGCCTTGAGGTCCAGTGGCACCAGTAGCACCTGTGTTACCTTGAGTACCCTGAGGTCCAGTGGCACCAGTAGCGCCAGTGTTGCCCTGAACGCCTTGAGGCCCAGTAGCACCTGTGTTACCTTGAGCACCCTGAGGTCCAGTAGCACCCGTGTTACCTTGAATGCCTTGAGGTCCAGTGGCACCAGTAGCACCTGTGTTACCTTGAACACCCTGAGGTCCAGTAGCGCCCGTGTTACCTTGAACACCCTGAGGTCCAGTAGCACCCGTGTTACCTTGAACACCTTGAGGTCCAGTGGCACCAGTAGCACCCGTGTTACCTTGAACGCCTTGAGGTCCAGTGGCACCAGTAGCGCCTGTGTTACCTTGAACACCTTGAGGTCCAGTGGCACCGGTAGCGCCAGTAGCACCCGTGTTACCTTGGGCACCTTGAGGTCCAGTGGCACCGGTAGCGCCAGTAGCACCTGTGTTACCTTGAGCACCTTGAGGTCCAGTAGCACCCGTGTTACCTTGAACGCCTTGAGGTCCAGTGGCACCAGTAGCGCCTGTGTTACCTTGAACGCCTTGAGGTCCAGTAGCACCTGTGTTACCTTGAGCACCTTGAGGTCCAGTAGCACCCGTGTTACCTTGAACGCCTTGAGGTCCAGTGGCACCAGTAGCGCCTGTGTTACCTTGAACGCCTTGAGGTCCAGTAGCACCTGTGTTACCTTGAGCACCTTGAGGTCCAGTAGCGCCTGTGTTACCTTGAACGCCTTGAGGTCCAGTAGCACCTGTGTTACCTTGAGCACCTTGAGGTCCAGTAGCACCCGTGTTACCTTGAACGCCTTGAGGTCCAGTGGCACCAGTAGCGCCTGTGTTACCTTGAACGCCTTGAGGTCCAGTAGCACCTGTGTTACCTTGAGCACCTTGAGGTCCAGTGGCACCAGTAGCGCCTGTGTTACCTTGAACGCCTTGAGGTCCAGTAGCACCTGTGTTACCTTGAGCACCTTGAGGTCCAGTAGCACCTGTGTTACCTTGAACACCTTGAGGTCCGGTAGCGCCTGTATTACCTTGAGGTCCAGTAGGTCCAGTAGGTCCGCCAGAAGGTCCGGTAGGTCCAGTAGCGCCGGTAGCGCCTATACCAGTGGCACCAGTAGCACCCGTGTTACCTTGAGGCCCTTGAGGTCCGGTGGCACCAGTAGCGCCTGTATTACCTTGAGCACCTTGAGATCCGGTAGCACCAGTAGCGCCCGTGTTACCTTGAGGTCCTTGAGATCCAGTGGCACCGGTAGCGCCTGCTGGTCCTTGAGCACCTTGAGATCCGGTAGCACCGGTAGCACCCGTGTTACCTTGAGGCCCTTGAGGTCCGGTGGCACCAGTAGCGCCTGTATTACCTTGAGCACCTTGAGATCCGGTAGCACCAGTAGCGCCCGTGTTACCTTGAGGTCCTTGAGATCCAGTGGCACCGGTAGCGCCTGCTGGTCCTTGAGCACCTTGAGATCCGGTAGCACCGGTAGCGCCCGTGTTACCTTGAGGCCCTTGAGATCCAGTGGCACCAGTAGCGCCTGTATTACCTTGAACACCTTGAGGTCCAGTGGCACCGGTAGCACCAGCTGGTCCTTGAGCACCCGTGTTACCTTGAGGTCCTTGAGGTCCAGTAGCGCCCGTGTTACCTTGAGCGCCTCGAGGTCCAGTAGCACCGGTAGCACCAGCTGGTCCTTGAGCACCCGTGTTACCTTGAGGTCCTTGAGGTCCAGTAGCGCCCGTGTTACCTTGAGGCCCTTGAGGTCCAATGGCACCAGTGGCACCAGTAGCACCAGTGGCACCCGCTGGCCCAGTAGGCCCAGTAGGTCCTTGGATGAATGAGGCGGAATTAACTAAAGCAGTTTGTAATGCTGCTATTAATTTAAGAAGCTCTTGAAGTGTGCAAGGGTCAATTCGGAATAATTTTGTAATGTATAGTAAATAATTAATTAGATTTTGAAGCTCGATAAATACAGCGCTTGCTACGAAGGTTGGATTTTTTAATATAGTTATTAAGTTTTTAATAATAGCTAACCCTTGTGCTTTCAGGGAGGAAGTAGCGTCTAGTGAACAAATGAATTTACTTAGTAGGTTCAATGTATCGATTAGATCTTCAATATTTTGAGGAGATGGATTTGCGAAAAGCTTTGGGATTATCTTTGTTAAATCGATAATGATTGCGCGGAATGTTCTAAGTTGGACCTTAGTAACTGGGATTGATGGGGTATTTGGGATTCGTCCGGCGCTACTTGGAAAGCATGGTTTGGAGAATTTGTTCTGGCTATCGTTATAATGAGACATTAAATCTCTCCTTTCTCATGAGGATATGAACGAAACTCATCATAGTAGATGCAAAAATTAGTTAAATGGTCATAGTAAAATCGTTTGTTTAAAGAAAAAATAGAAAAAACGCCTTATGATAAGGCGTTTTTTCTATTTTCTGCGTATTGATAATATCGTTTTAGTGAAACTTTTGATTTGAATCCAGCTAGTTTTATAATTTCTGACTCTGGAATTTCTTTTTTTATTAAGTTTAAAATATAGGTGTTACGAAAGTGTTGTCCTGAGATTCCTTTGCGTAAATTAGCTCTAGATACTTCAAGGCGAATCATTTTTTGGATAGCGATTTCTGTTAATCCCTTCGGTGCATCATTTTCGTATACCCATCTGTATGTTCCGCGATTAAAATCAAATGCGATAAATAATGGATCATGACTATGGTATTTTGGACGAACGGGTTCAGGGATGCTTTTGTAATAAGTGTATAGCTGTTTTTTGTCTTCGTTAGTTAATGAGATTGTTCTTTCTACCCCTGCGGTTGCTGGGATAGATAATGTGTTATTTTCAAAGTGGACGTGATGCATAGTTAATGCTGTAAGTTCCTGTAAGGATAATCCATAGTCGATTAATAAGTTTAAAATAGCGACATTACGATCCATTAATAAAGGGCGCACAGGACGTTGTTTTTCTGAAAGTCCTTCTAATGAAGTGATTATATGTTTTAATCTTTTTTCTTCATCAGATGAAATGAAGTCTTCATTGCGAAGTGTTCGGTCTGGTTGAATAGAAATTTCCAT
Organism: Bacillus thuringiensis; assembly: GCF_022095615.2. NCBI lineage: Bacteria > Bacillati > Bacillota > Bacilli > Caryophanales > Bacillaceae > Bacillus > Bacillus thuringiensis. The sequence goes on along the minus strand of NZ_CP155559.1, from coordinate 3,485,535 downwards.
GTTCTTTAATGGGTTAGGGATATTTAGAAAGTGATGCATTCTATTTAATACGATAAATACACGGTGCATCGTTTTATCTGAGTAATGTCGATTCTTTTTTAAGTCGAAAAAGTAATCTTCGTAGTCTTTTGTACAAAGTGTAGCCCATATATTACTGGAAGGGAGCGTTTTGTTTTTTTCTAACCAATGTCCGAAATCTTCAATGTCATAAACATACCGTTTAATGGTTGAAGCTTTTCGGCCTTTATTCAATAAAAAAATAGAAAAGGCTTGTATTGTATCATGGAATTCCGTTGTCTCCATAGTCCCACCACCTTCATTATTTCTTATATTATAGCAAACTTTTCTGAAAATAGTCATTTGCAGGGGAGGCAGGAATAATAATATGTGGTGAGTGGATAAAATGAGGTGATTGTATGGAACAATCGATGCGAAAGAAAAATAATAATCAAATTAACATTGTGTTAAATCATCGAAAGAAAATTTCATTACCAGCCGCGGAAAATAAAACAGTAATTTCAAGCGAAACTACTACGAAACATGAGATGCTGCAAAGAATTGAAGAAGAGATGGGAAAGCTTGTCGGGATGGATGATATAAAAAAGATTATAAAAGAAATATATGCTTGGATTTATGTAAATAAAAAAAGACAAGAAATAGGATTGAAGTCTGAGAAGCAAGTACTCCATATGTTGTTTAAAGGGAATCCAGGTACAGGGAAGACAACTGTCGCTAGAATGATAGGGAAATTGTTGTTTGAGATGAATATTCTATCAAAAGGGCACTTAGTTGAAGCTGAACGTGCGGATCTTGTAGGGGAGTACATCGGTCATACAGCTCAAAAGACAAGAGATTTAATAAAAAAAGCAATGGGAGGAATTTTGTTTATTGATGAGGCGTATTCATTAGCCCGAGGGGGAGAAAAAGATTTTGGAAAAGAAGCAATTGATACACTCGTAAAACATATGGAAGATAAACAACACGGTTTTGTATTGATTTTAGCCGGATATTCAAGAGAGATGAATCACTTTCTTTCATTAAATCCAGGTTTGCAATCCCGTTTTCCGTTTATAATTGAATTTGCGGATTACTCGGTAAATCAGCTGTTAGAAATAGGGAAGAGGATGTATGAGGAACGTGAATACCAGTTATCGAAAGAGGCTGAATGGAAATTTAGAGATCATTTACATGCAGTAAAGTACTCGTCACAAATTACATCGTTTAGTAATGGACGATATGTACGGAATATTGTTGAAAAATCGATTCGTACACAGGCTATGCGGTTGTTGCAAGAAGATACGTATGATAAGTATGATTTAATTGGAATATCAAGTGTTGATTTAATGTTGGAAGAGGAGACGCACAGTACATAAACTGTGCGTCTGTTTTTTGTGCATATGTTCGTTTATTCTTTTTTTTCTTTGTCTTGGTTAGATTTATGGAAACGTTCCATTTTAGCGCTCTTCTCGTGTGCTGAATTAGGATCGTGTCCAAATTGGTTTACTGAGCTTTTTTGAGCTCCTTTATTAACGTGGTTTGTCATTTGTATTCACCTCACTTTAAAAATTAGTATAAACATTATGGAAAGAAAAAATCGTTAGAAAAGAAAAACCTCTTTACGATATGTAAAGAGGTTAGAATTGCTATTTATGCATTGAACGTTCGTTTGTGTCGATGCGTCGATGCGGTAAATGCCATTTGTAATGAATAGAAAGCATGCGGAAGCAAACAATTAAAATGAATAAGGTGTAAAGAGCCCAATCGCTAACAATAATTTGAGCCCCAATTAAGAAGCCTGCTAGAATCGTCCAAAAAGCGTATACTTCAGCTCGAAGGACGAGAGGCCTTCTACGGGCTAAAAGATCGCGAATAATACCGCCACCAATACCGGTTAAAACAGCTGCTACGATTGTAGCGCTAATGGGTAAATTTAGTTTTTGAGCATATAATGCCCCTTGTACGGCGAATGCTGATAAGCCGATAGCGTCAGTGATGTTTTCCCATTTTTTCCAATGTCTAATTAATTTATTTGGAAAAAGAAAAATAATTGTCATTGATAAAAGTGCGATTTGGAATAACATGTCTTGTTGCCAAAACGCGACAATCGGATAACCGATTAATAAATTACGAAGGGCGCCTCCCCCAAATGCGGTCGCCATTCCTAAAATATACACCCCGAAAATATCATAATCCTCTTCCATTGCAACAATGGCTCCGCTTAGTGCGAAAGCAATTGTGCCTATGATGCTAAAAATCTCCCATGCCATGAATTTTCTCCCCCGCTAACTAGATGAAATGTGCTTCCTCTGCTATTATATTAGAAGGTTTAAATTTCGAAAAGGATGAGTGAACATATTTGATGGAAGAAAAAGAAAAAGTCATATTAGTGGGCTGTCAATTGCCGCAAGAAGATGATGAAAAATTTATGCATTCCATGAAAGAGCTTGCATCGCTAGCGAAGACTGCGCGAGCAGAATTGTTAGTGTCTACAACGCAAAAACGACCGAAGTTTCATCCGGCGACGTATATAGGTAAAGGTAAATTAGAAGAGCTTACAATATTAACTGAAGAATTAGAACCGGATGTTATCGTATTTAATAATGAATTAACGCCGAGTCAAATTCGGAATTTATCCTCAGTATTAGATGCTAGGGTAATTGATCGAACGCAACTAATATTAGATATTTTTGCGCAACGTGCGAAGTCAAGGGAAGGTAAGCTTCAAGTGGAATTAGCTCAGTTGCAATATACAATGCCGCGTCTTGTGGGGCAAGGGCTGTCTTTGTCACGTCTTGGTGGTGGTATTGGGACAAGGGGACCGGGTGAGGCGAAACTTGAGACGGATCGTCGTCATATTCGATCACGTATTGATGAAATAAAGAAACAACTTGCAGTTGTTGTGGAACATCGAAAAAGATATCGTGAGAGAAGAAAAGATAATAAAGTATTTCAAGTTTCATTAATAGGATATACGAATGCAGGAAAATCTACACTGTTTAATAGATTAACGGAAGCTGATACATTTGAAGAAAACTTGTTGTTTGCAACGCTAGACCCGACGACAAGGAAAATGCCGTTACCTTCTGGTTATACAGTATTACTAACTGATACGGTTGGTTTTATACAAGATTTACCTACGTCATTAATTGCAGCTTTTCGTTCGACATTAGAAGAAGCTGGTGAAGCGGATATTATTTTACATGTAGTTGATTCTGCAGATCCTAATTATGTAGGGCATGAGAAAACAGTAAAACAATTATTGTCAGAACTTGAAGTTAATCATATTCCTATTATTACGTTATATAATAAAAAAGATGAATTACATCAAAACTTTATTCCGTTTCCGAAAAGTGATTTCTTAATGACTAGTGCTTTTGAACAAAATGATTTATTACGTATAAAAGAAGCGATAGAAACGAAAATGAAGGAAGAAATGAATCGTTATCAAGTGGAAATTCCTCCGAGTGAAGGTAAGTTGTTAACGCTATTAAAGACGGAGACACTTTTAACAAAGATGGAGTTTTTGGAAGATAAATTTGTATATGATTGCGCAGGGTATATTTTTGCTCATTCATCGCTTAATGTGCAATTAAAGAGATTTTTAGTGGAAGAAGGAGAAAATAAAAATGTTTGATCGTTTGAAAAATGGAGAAAAAATTGCTCCAATCGTAAAAGAAGTAGAGAGCCAAATTACAGAAGTACATAAACGCGCGGATGAAGTAATTGAAAGTAATCAGTTTCGTGTATTAGAAAGTTTTCGTAAACATAAAATTAGCGATTCGCATTTTATTCCGACGACAGGTTACGGTTATGATGATATTGGCCGTGATACGTTAGAAAAAGTATATGCGGATGTATTTGGGGCAGAAGCTGGTCTTGTTCGCCCGCAAATTATTTCAGGAACTCACGCGATTTCAACAGCGCTATTCGGTATTTTACGTCCAGGAGATGAGTTATTGTACATTACTGGCAAGCCGTATGATACGTTAGAAGAAATCGTTGGTGTACGCGGAAAAGGTGTAGGCTCATTTAAAGAATATAATATTGGTTATAATGCAGTTCCGCTTACTGAAGAGGGGCTTGTTGATTTTGGAGCTGTAGCGGCTGCGATTCATAGTAATACGAAGATGATTGGTATTCAGCGCTCAAAAGGCTACGCTACTCGTCCGTCGTTTACTATTTCTCAAATTAAAGAGATGATAGCGTTTGTTAAAGAAATTAAATCTGATGTTGTTGTATTTGTAGATAATTGTTATGGCGAGTTTATTGAAGAGCAAGAGCCATGTCATGTTGGGGCAGATTTAATGGCAGGTTCGCTTATTAAGAACCCTGGTGGTGGAATTGTTAAAACTGGTGGTTATATCGTTGGTAAAGAACAGTATGTTGAAGCGTGTGCGTATCGTTTAACATCTCCGGGAATTGGTGCGGAAGCAGGGGCATCTTTATATAGTTTGCAAGAAATGTATCAAGGTTTCTTCTTAGCGCCACATGTAGCGGGCCAAGCGCTAAAAGGTGCAATTTTTACAGCTGCATTTTTAGAAAAGTTAGGAATGAATACATCACCAGCATGGAATGCACCAAGAACAGATTTAATTCAATCTGTTCAATTTGATGATAAAGATCGTATGATTGCATTCTGCCAAGCAATTCAATATGCATCTCCGATTAATTCTCACTTCACTCCATATGCCAACTATATGCCGGGGTATGAAGATGATGTAATTATGGCTGCGGGAACGTTTATTCAAGGTGCAAGTATTGAATTGTCAGCTGATGGTCCAATTCGTCCGCCTTATGTTGCTTACGTGCAAGGTGGGTTAACTTATTCGCATGTGAAGATTGCGATTTGTTCTGCCATTGATGCATTAATTGAAAAAGAATTATTAACAATTTCTTAAGGGGAAGCTGTCGATTTCGACAGCTTTTTTCGTGTGAAAGTAATGATTTATTTCATTAGAAAAAAGAATGAAAAAATTTATAAAAAATCATGTAAGAAAAGCTAACATCTATTGACATCAAACATAACATGATATAAAATGAGAAGCAGTTAAGGCGAAGGAGGAACTGAAAAATGAAAGAAGATAGACGTTCTGCCCCGCTGTTTCCTATTGGTATTGTTATGGATTTAACACAATTATCTGCACGTCAAATTCGCTACTATGAAGAGCATAATCTTGTTTCTCCAACCCGTACAAAGGGGAATCGCAGATTATTTTCATTTAACGATGTAGATAAGTTGTTAGAGATTAAAGATTTATTAGATCAAGGCTTGAATATGGCTGGTATTAAACAAGTGTTACTAATGAAAGTAAATCAAACAGAAACAGTGAAAGTAAAAGAAGAAACGAAAGAAATTTCAAAAACTGAGCTTCGCAAAATACTTCGAGATGAACTACAACATACAGGTAGATTTAATCGGACTTCATTGCGACAAGGTGACATTTCAAGGTTTTTTCACTAAAGATAACTGATTCTGAAGGTGTTTAGAGGGACTAAGGAGGAATTTATAATGGCTAGGTACACAAGAGAAGATATTTTCCGTTTGGCGAAAGAAGAGAATGTAAAGTATATCCGCTTACAATTTACGGACCTTTTAGGAGTAATTAAAAACGTAGAGATTCCAGTGAGCCAATTAACAAAAGCTCTTGATAACAAAATGATGTTTGATGGATCTTCTATTGAAGGTTTCGTACGTATTGAAGAATCTGATATGTACTTATATCCGGATTTAGATACTTGGGTAATTTTCCCTTGGACAGCTGAAAAAGGAAAAGTAGCTCGATTAATCTGTGATATTTACAATGCAGATGGCACTCCATTTGATGGCGATCCACGTAACAATTTAAAGCGTGTATTAAAAGAAATGGAAGCATTAGGATTCTCAGATTTCAATCTTGGACCAGAGCCAGAATTCTTCCTATTTAAAGTAGATGAAAAAGGAAATCCAACATTAGAATTAAACGATAACGGTGGATACTTCGACCTTGCGCCGATGGATCTAGGGGAAAACTGTCGTCGTGATATCGTTCTTGAACTTGAAGAAATGGGCTTTGAAATTGAAGCGTCTCACCATGAGGTTGCTCCAGGGCAACACGAAATTGACTTTAAATATGCAAATGCAATTCGCTCATGTGATGACATTCAAACATTCAAACTTGTGGTAAAAACAATTGCTCGTAAACACGGTTTACATGCAACATTTATGCCAAAACCATTATACGGTGTGAACGGTTCAGGTATGCACTGTAACTTATCACTATTCAAAAATGGTGAGAATGTATTCTTCGATCAAAACGGTGACTTACAATTAAGTGATGATGCTCGTCACTTCATCGCAGGTATTTTAAAACACGCACCAGCTTTTACAGCGGTAGCAAATCCAACTGTAAACTCTTACAAGCGTTTAGTACCTGGATACGAAGCTCCTTGCTACGTAGCATGGTCTGCACAAAACCGTAGCCCATTAGTACGTATCCCTGCATCTCGTGGAATTAGTACACGCGTAGAAGTACGTAGTGTTGACCCAGCTGCAAACCCATATTTAGTAATGGCTACATTATTAGCAGCAGGTCTTGACGGAATTAAAAACAAATTAACTCCACCAGCTGCAGTAGACCGTAACATCTATGTAATGACAAAAGAAGAGCGCGAAGAAGCAGGTATTGTTGACTTACCAGCAACATTAGCGCAAGCGTTAGTTACATTACAATCAAATGAAGTAGTATGTGGAGCACTAGGAGAACATTTACTTGAGCACTTCATTGAAGCAAAAGAGATTGAGTGGGATATCTTCCGCACGCAAGTTCACCAATGGGAACGCGATCAATATATGTCTCTATACTAAGAGGCTCAAACCCTTGATACAATTAGTATCAAGGGTTTTTTATTTCATTTTTGTTATAATGTCATGTGGTTGTAAAATGAAAAACAGCCACAACAAATACAAAAATTTCACTTTAAAACATTGTTCATGTACTTTTCAAATCTAAAAATATAACGTGTTGAGGTTTTTTATTTATCAGGCATTTTTATAGGATGAATATAAAGGGATAAACAAATTTAACAATGTACTTGCGAATATCTATGCGAAATGAATATCGTTTGGAATATTAAATTATTTAATATATACGACTTATTTAAATAGGTTAAAAAGCCTTGCTGAAATACGTTTCATTACAAAGAAAAACACCCTAATGCTGCAGTAATAGGGTGTTTTCGTCATTTATCTACAGTGAATCATGCAGAATATTGTCGTAATTTTTGAGTTGAAATTAAGAAGTTATTAAACAAAAATAATTTATATTGACTCGTTCTATATAAAGAACTAAAATGGCATTAATTAGAAACTATATATTTGAAAAATAAAAAATAATAATTTTGTTTTTTCACAGCATGCTCAACTGAAATCTCATTGGTATTAAATGAGGGGGAGAAGTAATGAATAAGGAAATAAATTTAAAAAATCTATTTAATGTAATATGGAAAAGAGTATGGATACTACTATTGTTTACGACTCTCACAACAGTAGGAGGAGCACTGTATAGTATGTATATGAAAACGCCTTTGTATGCTTCCTCAGCGAGAGTAATTGTTCAAGCTAACGCTGAAACGATGAATACATTGAAAGCGATGGTAAATGAGCCTGTAATATTAGAAAAAGTAGCTGCTGAATTGAATATAAACAGATCAGCAGGTGCATTAAGTGGACAAATAAGTACGGAAAGTGTACAAGGCTCTCAGATTATGAGGATAAATGTAGTGGATATGGATCCTGTGCTTGCACATAAAATTGCAAATACGACAGCGACTGTTTATAAGCAAGAAGTAGCAAATATACTGAATTTTAATAATGTGAGTATATTACCAGAGGATCTAGTTCAAAAAAATTCTATGCCTATAAATATAAATCACTTTAAGACGATACTAATCGCATTCACGTTAGGTATGGTGCTCAGTATCGGTTTTATTTTTTTATTGGATTCATTGGATGAGAGAATTAAATCAGAACGACGAATTGAACAATTGTTAGATATCCCTGTTTTGGGTGGAATTTCTAAAATGAATAAGAAGAATATGAAAGATAAATTTAGTGGGAAAAATACAGTGTTATTGGGGGAGGGAACGGAGTGGCATACAAAAATAGACGGAAAACAAATAAAGTTAAAGGAGAAAGTATGATTGCGTATACCGCCCCAAGATCGAAAATTTCAGAGCAGTATCGTTCGCTGCGAACAAACATTCAATTATCTTCGTCGATTCATAAAAGTAGAACGATAGTGATTACTTCTCCAAGGTACGGTGAAGGAAAATCAACAATTACAGTTAATTTAGCAGTCTCAATAGCGCAAAAAGGCGAAAAAGTATTGGTAATAGATGCGAATTTACGAACACCAACGATTCATGAAATGTTTGGAGTAGAAAATACAATTGGATTAACTGACATATTGAATGGAAAAACAAATTTGGTGGATGCTGTAAAAAAAACAAAGATGGAAAGTCTGGATGTATTAACTAGTGGTCCAGTGCCATTCAATCCGTCAGAAGTACTTAGTTCAGAGGCAATGGATATGTTGATCCAAAAGGCGATGGAACGGTATGACATCATATTATTTGACTCTTCCCCTGTATTAGAAGTAACAGATACGAGTGTATTAGCTGATAAGTGTGAAGGCGTACTTTTGGTGATCCGGTATAATCGCACTGTGAATGAAGATGCACTTGAAACGAAAAGGGCATTAAGTTTTACGAAAAGTAGAATATTGGGTGCGATTTTGAATGGGAAAGTATAAAGGATATTTTAAAATTAAACTTTCATACGTAAAATTGTTCGTTATAAAGAAGAATCAATGAAAATGTGATGTGGTGATGTCTCCTGACCACTATCAATGGAGGCACTCGATTATGCTGTGGGTTGTGAAAACAACCTTAGATGCCAGTCGTCAAAAGTGTAATGTGAGGAAGGGTTAGATGCCCATGTTTTATTAAAGTTTCTAACTATGTGTTTTTAATAAAGAGAATATAGTTAGGAACTTTAAGTTTGAAAGAGTTAAGTAAGGAATTGATTAAAGGAGGAAGTTATATGACGTATCGCCGGAGGATATCGTTATTGCTTTTAATGGATTCACTGATAGTATTAACTGCTATTTTTTTTAGTTATTTTTTTGTAAATGCTAGCTTCAGTGTTATCACTTTATCATCAGTTATTAGCTCTATCACTTTATTAGTTAGTCATCATTTGTTTGCTTTTATTTATAAGTTGTATAAAAAGGCTTTGGAATATGCAAGTATAGGAGAATTGCTAATTATATGCAAGGTTGTTACATTTTCTATACTTACTACAGCGGCTGTGCAGCAACTAGTCATGGGGAAAATGTATTTTCGATTGTTAGTTGTTACTTGGATGATTCATATTTTATTAATAGGTGGTTCGCGCTTTATTTGGAGAATGTACAGAGATATTTATTATGTAAAAAAAGGAGATAAGAAAAGAACGTTAATTGTTGGTGCTGGATCCGCTGGGACAATGGTTGCGAGACAGTTGTTGAAGAATAGTGCTACGGAATTAATGCCAGTCGCGTTTATTGATGATAATGTCAAAAAGCATAATCTTGATATTTGGGGGATTCCGGTAATTGGTGGTATGAACCAAATTGATTACGTTATTAAAAAACTGAATATTGAAATGATAATTTTAGCAATTCCTTCGTTAAATAAAAAAGATAGAAATATTATTTTAAAAGATTGTTTAAAAACAAATGTGAAAACGCAAATTCTTCCAATGTTAGAAGACTTAGTAACAGGTAAAGTTTCAGTGAATGAATTCAGAGATGTTCAAGTAGAAGATTTATTAGGGCGAGACCCTGTAGAGTTAGATGTGGATATCATTTCAGATTATATAACGGATAAAGTCATTTTAGTTACTGGTGCAGGTGGATCAATAGGCTCAGAAATTTGTAGACAAGTTGCGAAATTCAAGCCGAAAAAATTGATTTTATTAGGTCACGGAGAAAACAGTATATATTCAATAGAAATGGAATTAAATGAAAAATATAATGATAAAAAAGGCGTGTTTATTCCAGAAATCGCAGATATTCAAGATGAAAAGAAGATGCATTTAATAATGAATAAACACCTTCCTCATGTTGTATATCATGCTGCTGCACATAAACATGTACCATTGATGGAAAACAATCCTGAAGAGGCAGTTAAAAATAATTTGATTGGGACTATGAATATAGCAGAGGCGGCAAGAACACATGGAGTAGGAACGTTTGTTATGATTTCGTCTGATAAAGCAGTGAACCCAACGAGTGTTATGGGGGCGACAAAGAAATTAGCGGAGATGGTAATACAACATAAAGATAAAATAAGTCATACAAAGTTTGTTACTGTAAGGTTTGGAAATGTCTTAGGAAGTAGGGGGAGTGTTATCCCGTTATTTAAGAAGCAGATTCAAAAAGGGGGGCCAGTTACAGTGACTCATCCAGATATGGTTCGTTATTTTATGACTATTCCGGAGGCATCTAGACTTGTAGTACAAGCTGGTGCGTTAGCTAAAGGTGGAGAAATTTTTGTGCTGGATATGGGAGAACCAGTAAAAATAGTGGATCTTGCTAAAAACCTCATTCGATTATCAGGAAACTCTGTGGATGAAATAGGAATAGAATTTACGGGGATACGGCCAGGAGAGAAACTTTTTGAAGAATTACTAAAAGCAGATGAAATGAATGAGAAGCAAGTCCACCCAAGAATTTATGTAGGGAAAGAAATGAATGTTCGTATAGAAGAAATAGAAAAATTAATTTCTGAATATACAGAATTAGATGGGTTTGAACTAAGAAAGCGATTGTTACATTTAGTGAATCAGCGTAAAACTTTAAAACTACTAATACCAGTATCAGGTTAACGGCAAAAATTTATAATAAGACGGGTGCGTGGGATGGTGTCTAAAAAAGTTCTGTTTTGTGCAACTGTGGATTATCATTTTAAAGCTTTTCATTTACCGTATTTGAAATGGTTTGCAGACCAAGGTTGGGAAGTACACGTTGCAGCAAATGGGAATATACACCTTCCGTATGTAACTGAAAAATATAATATTCCTATTCAAAGATCACCTCTTAGCATACAAAACCTTCATGCATATAACAAACTCAAATCAATTATTCATCAAAATAAATATAATATCATTCATTGTCATACGCCTATGGGAGGTGCAATTGCTCGTCTAGCTGCCCGGAAAGCACGGAGGGAAGGGACGAAGGTCATATATACGGCGCATGGATTTCACTTTTGTAAAGGAGCATCATTCATAAATTGGCTTCTATATTATCCAATTGAAAGAAGTTTAGCAATCAATACAGATTGTCTCATAACAATTAACCAAGAAGATTACAATTTAGCAGTTAAACATCGTTTTCAAGCGAAAGATATTAAACTCGTTCATGGTGTAGGGGTAGATATAGAAAGATTTACCCCAGTAACTGAAACGGAAAAACAAGCATTAAAGCTAAAATTTAACTATAATCCACAAGATTTTTTAATGTTTTATGCTGCTGAATTTAATAAGAATAAAAACCAAAGTTTTTTAATTCATGTATTAGCAAAATTGAAAAATGAAATTCCGCATGCGAAGCTTTTACTTGCTGGTGAAGGGCCGTTAATGGAAGAGTGCAAAAAAATAGCGGATCAACTAGGCGTGAGTAATATGGTTCATTTTCTAGGTTATAGAAGTGATATTGATTCTTTACTACAAATGTCTGACATTGCAGTCGCATCCAGTCATCGGGAGGGCTTGCCAGTTAATATTATGGAGGCTATGGCCTGTGGGATTCCAGTTATCGCTACAAGTAACCGAGGGCATAGGGAGTTAATTATTAATAATAAAAATGGTTGGACTATAGAACGCGATGACATACAGACGATGGCTGAAAGAATCAATTCTATTTCTAAAAATACTAAATTACAAGCGCAGTTTGGACAGTATGGACGTACTATAGTCGTGAATGAATATTCAGTTAATAAAGTATTGAAAGAGAAAAAAGAAATTTATACAAGTTATATGGATGAAATGGAGGATTTAAATTGGGTACTCCATTAAGAGTATTACATGTAGTCGTAAATATGAATAGGGGCGGAGCCGAAACTTTAATTATGAATTTGTATCGTAATATAGACCGCTCAAAAGTACAATTTGATTTTTTAACTTGTAAAGAGGGGGTATTTGATGAAGAGGTAGTAACATTAGGCGGAAAAGTTCATCGAATTCCATACGTTACAGATGTTGGTCATAGAGGCTATATAAAAGCGCTAGATACTTTCTTTAACGCTCATCCACAATATAAAATCGTTCATTCACATATGGATAAAATGAGCGGTTTTGTACTTCGTTCAGCTAAAAAAGCGAGGGTGCCAGTTAGGATTGCTCATAGTCATAGTACAAGTAGTGAGGGTGGGGCTATAGCAAAAATATATAAATCGTATGCAGGAGCATTTATTACGTCGTGTGCTACACATTTTTTAGCTTGTTCAGTAGCTGCAGCGCAATGGTTGTTTGCTAATAGAGAAAGTGCAACAAAAATATTAAAAAATGGAATTGAATGTGATGAATTTACATTTAATCCAGACATTAGAGAGCAGGTAAGAAAAGAACTGAAACTTCATGATGATGTCTTTGTGATTGGACATGTGGGAAGATTTGCACATCCAAAAAATCATACTTTTTTAATTGATATTTTTGCTCAATTAATAGAATACAGGCCGAACTCTATTCTTCTATTAGTTGGAGATGGGCCGCTTCGATTAGAAATGGAGAAAAAAGTAGAGAAACTGAATTTAACAGAAAAAGTTAAATTTTTAGGAATACGCAGTGATATTAATCGCTTATTACAAGCATTTGATACATTTGTATTTCCGTCTATTTATGAAGGTTTACCAGTCACTCTCATTGAAGCACAAGGGGCGGGTTTGCCATGTATTATATCAGACACTATTACACAAGATGTGGATTTAGGATTGAATTTAGTTGAACAGTGTTCTTTGTTAGATGTAAGAAAATGGGTAGAGGGATTGCGAAGTATAGCGAATAAGCAAGTATCACGAAGTGTGGAACAAAATGTATTAGCTGAAAAAGGATACGATATAAAAAATATTACAGGGTTTACACAAAAATTTTATGTAGCAGTATCGAGGTGAGCATATTGAAAAAGCTAACGATTTTTACCCCTACATATAATAGAGCATATTGTCTTCAGGGGTGTTATGAAAGTTTGAAGCAGCAAACATGTAAAGATTTTATATGGTTAATTATAGATGATGGGTCTGATGATTATACAAAGGAGTTAGTGCAATCTTGGATTTCTGAAGATTGCATAAGCATAAGGTATTACTGGCAAGAGAATCAAGGGATGCATGGTGCTCATAATGCAGCTTACGAGATGATTGATACAGAACTTAATGTATGCATTGATTCAGATGACTCAATGCCTAGTGACGCCGTAGAGAAAATTATTTCATTTTGGGATGAAAATGGAAATGACCAAGTAAGTGGAATTATTGCTCTTGATTTATATAAAGATGGGACAGTAATTGGTTCAAAACTACCATTGAATCTTAAACGTTCTACACTTTTTAATCTTTACAATAAGCATGGTGTAACTGGTGATAAGAAATTAGTATATCGTACAGAACTAACTAGGAAGTATCCTTATCCGGTTTTTAAAAATGAAAAGTATGTAGGTTTGGCATATAAATACTATATGCTGGATCAGAAATATGAGATGTTACTCATGAACGAAGCACTTTGTTATGTTGAATATATGCCTGATGGTTCTTCGATGAATATGTTAAGTCAGTATCGTAAAAATCCAAAAGGTTTTGCTTTTTATCGTAAGGAACTGATGAAGCTACCATTTGCAAATAGGCTATTTAAATATAGACAAGCTGTACATTATGTCTCAAGTAGCTTTATAGCGAAAAATAAAAAATTTATAAAAGAGTCACCATGCAAAGTGCTTACCCTTTGTGCAGTGCCATTTGGAATTATTCTATATAGTTACATTACATTAAAAACAAGAATGAAAGTAAATATATAGGAATTTACTTAGGATTGATAAGAGGGAAGAATAATGACTATACTTTGGATGAATTTCTTTATAGTGTTCGTACTAGCGTTTTTTGCACGGTATTTTGCTATGCCAGTAACTTCAGAAATCGTAGTGTTAAAGCCGAATCGATTATTGATTTTAATGGCGACCATTTCTCTTGTAGTAGTATCTGGTTTTAGAAATAATATTGGGGACACGTATTTTTATATGCACGCTTTTAAAGTTTCTGATTTTAATTGGGGGAATGTTCAGGATAGCCAGAATATCGGATTTAGTACTTTGCAAATGATTTTAAAAATGTATACGAATGATCCTCAAGTTCTAATTTTAATAACAGCGTTAATAACAAATATATTAATAGTAGCGGTTTTATATAAATATTCAAGAATGATTGAGTTAAGTTTATATGTATATATAGCATCGGGTATGTACTTAGTTTCAATGAATGGGGTGAGACAGTATTTAACAGCAGCTATTATTTTTGCAGCCACAAAATATATTTTAGATGGGAATTGGAAAAAATATTTTTTAATAGTTTTGTTTGCATCTACTTTTCATCAAAGCGCGCTTGTGTTGATTCCGATTTATTTTGTAATTCGAAGAAAAGCTTGGTCGGCCATAACATTTATACTTCTCTTTTTTGCAGTGCTTATTGTAATCGGGTTTAATCAATTTGCAGAAGTGCTCTTTGCAGCGATAGGGGATACACAATATGGTCACTATAAGGATTTTCAAGAAGGCGGAGCTAATATTCTTCGAGTTGCTGTGGAAGCAACTCCGCTTATCCTTGCTTTCATTGGGAGGCAGAAACTCAGAGAACTTTTTCCAAAGAGTGATTATATCGTAAACATGGCATTATTAGGTTTAGTCTTTATGATTATTTCAACTCAAAATTGGATTTTTGCAAGGTTTTCGATTTATTTTGGATTATATCAATTAATATTAATTTCCTGGGTTGTAAAGTTATTTACTGATAAAGATCAAAAGCTTATTTATTATGCAGTTTTAGTATGTTATTTTATTTATTTTGTATATGAACATGTAATTACTTTGGGGATTATCTATAAGAGCAATTTGCTTGGATAATAAAGAATTAAATATAGGGAATTGATTGTAAGATTGGGGTAGATTTCAATGGTTAAGACTGAAAAAAACAAAAGAGTCTTGCACATTGTCAGTGCTATGAATCGGGGTGGTGCCGAAACTTTATTGATGAGCATATACAGAAAAATAGATAAACAGAAACTCCAATTTGATTTTGTATCCCATGGAAGCGGGAAGTGTGATTATGAAGATGAAATAGCAGCGTTAGGTGGGAGTGTATATAGAATACCGAGTCTAGGAAAAGTAGGGCCTCTGGTATATATTAAAGAACTTATAAAGATAATGTCTAATGGTCAATATGTGGCTGTACATGCACATACGGATTATCAAGGTGGTTTTGTAGCTGTGGCTGCAAAGATGGCTGGTATAAATAGGAGAATTTGTCATTCTCATAGTAATAATTGGCCGCAAGGATTTGGAGTCGCAGCAAGAGTTACCTTAAAAGTTCTGCAATCTATTATTAAATATGCTGGAACAGATTATTGTGCGTGTAGTATTGAAGCGGCCCGTTTTTTATTTGGTGAAAGGATGCTTAACGATAATAGGGTGCAGTTGATTAAAAACGGACTAGATATTAATCAATTTATTGATGTGGATATAGGGGATATTGACGGTGTAAGAAAAGAACTTTGTATACCGGATGCTGCGAAATTAATTGGGCATATAGGTCGTTTTTCAGAATCGAAAAATCATATTTTTATCCTACAAGTATTAAAGGAGATTTTAAAGAGGGATACGAATTTTATCGCTATTTTAGCAGGGGATGGTCCGTTAAAAGCTTCTATTGAATTGAAAGCAAAAGAACTAGGTATTTATGAAAATATTAGATTTTTAGGAGTGAGAACGGACGTTCCGATAATTATGAATGTTTTAGATGTTTTTATCTTTCCTTCTTTATTCGAGGGGTTTGGTATTGTGACATTGGAAGCACAGTGTGCAGGCGTACCTTGTGTTGTGGCGGATACAATACCTAAAAATACTGATATGGGGTTAGGTATAATGTCGTTTGTTGGCTTAGATGAAAAAATTGAAATATGGTCTACAGAAATTTATAAAGCGCTACTAAAAGAAAGACCTGAAAAGGGAGTTATAATTAATAACATTTCAAAATTAGGTTTTGATATTAATAATAATATTCTTGATTGGTTAACTTTATACGGAATAGAGGATAAGGAAGTTATAAGGTAATCTGGTTTATTGCTAATTTATACACTGGATTCATATGGTGATTTGTTGGCCGGCGATAGCAAAAAAGTCATATGAAATAATAGAAATCCACAATAGATTTTGTGAGGTATTCGAGGATGAAAAAGAAAAAAATATTGATTACATCTTTTGATTTGGCAATTGGTGGGGTAGAAAGAAGTTTGATTGGTTTACTAAATACAATTGATTACAGTAGATATGATGTAGATTTAATGTTATTAAAACATGAAGGAGAGTTTTTCACTTTACTACCGAAAGAACCAAATTTATTACAGGAGTTACAAAAATACACTACTTTTAGAAAATCAATTAAACAGATAGTAAAAGAGGGGCATATCTCTATTGGGATAACAAGGTTGATAGGGAAAGTTATGGGTACTGTGCATGGCAGATATGTGAAAAGTGAAGAACCAGGGTACTTTGTCATTCAATATGGATGGAGAATGTCTCTTCCATTTCTTCCGAAATTGGAAGAAGAGTATGATGTTGCGATTAGTTTTTTGTGGCCACATTATTTCATAGGTAATAAAGTTCGGGCAAAAAGAAAAATTGGATGGATTCATACTGATTATTCGAATATACAGCTGAATAAAGTTATGGAATATAAAATGTGGAAAGAAATAGATGATATTGTGGCTGTCTCTGAAAGTTGTAGAGATACATTTCTTAGTAACGTTCCTTATATTAATAAAAAAGTAGAGGTTATTGAAAATATAATATCTCCCGAGTTTATATGTGAGCAATCTAATCAAGATGTTAATCATGAAATACCAGTTGGCCTTGAACGGATCAAACTTGTTACTGTTGGTAGACTTTCATATGCTAAGGGAATCGATGATGCTATATATGCCTTTCGGAAATTATTGGATCAAGGGTACGATATTGAGTGGTACATTGTTGGATATGGACCTCAAGAGACTGAACTTGAAAAAATGATAGATAAACTAGAGCTTCAAGGTAGATTCTTTCTACTAGGCAAGAAGACTAATCCATATCCGTACATAAAGGCATGTGATATATATGTACAACCATCCAGATATGAAGGGAAGGCTGTGACAGTACGTGAGGCACAGATCCTTAATAAACCAGTACTTATAACTAATTTTCCAACTGCAAAAAGCCAGTTAGAGAATGGTGTAGATGGATATATTTGTCCAATGGGTGTAGACGGGATCGTAGAGGGAATAAAAAAGCTGGTTGATGATGTCGAATTCAGAACTGAAATTGTGAATAATGTTAGTCAACGAAATTATGGTAATGAAAGAGAAGTGGAAAAGATATATAGATTAATTGAGTGATAATTGATTAATTTATAAAACTAAAAAATCTTTTATTATATGTATAAAAGATATTTGGAGGAAGTGTTTTCATGGATAATGTTTTAGTGTTAGATACGTCGGTAGGTTCTCTTAATAAGGGCGATGACATAATAATGAAGTGTGTAAAGTACCAGCTATCTGATATAACTAAAAATGCATATGTTTTAACATTACCCACCCATGTTTCACCGTTTCATTGGTATCAAGTAGCAAGAAAATCACATCGAGTACAGATTTATAGTAATGCTAAATATAAGTTTGTAGGCGGTTCAAACTTGCTAGTGATGGATATGCTTACTCATTTTCCTCAATGGAATATTAATATGTTTAATTGTGGTCCTTTAAAAGGGAGTATTCTAGTTGGTGTTGGTGCAGGGAAAGGAAATAGGATAAATAAATATACAAAGTTGTTATATAAGAAAGTGCTATCACATGAATATATACATAGTGTTAGGGACGAAAGAACGAAAAGGTTTTTAGAAGAAATGGGTTTTAAAGCTTTAAATACAGGCTGTGCAACATTATGGTCCCTTACACCTGAGTTTTGCAAGGAAATCCCAACAAAAAAATCAGACTCAGTAGTTTTTACACTTACTCATCATTCTAAGGATTTTGCAAAGGATCAATTATTGATAGATGTACTTAATAGAAATTATAAAAATGTTTATTTTTGGATACAAGATGCAGGGGATTTTGAATATTTTAAAAAATTAAAAGATATACAAGGGATAAAAATTGTGCCACCTACTATAGAAGAATACGAAAAAATACTTAATACAGAGGTGGATTATATCGGAACGCGTTTACATGGCGGTATATTTGCAATGCGACATAAAAAACGTACAATAATTATTTCAATAGATGAAAGAGCCCAGGGGATGGGCGAGACATATAATTTAAATTTAATCGATAGAGCTGACTTTATTAATCTTGAAAAAATGATTAATTCAGAAATAATAACAGATGTTAAGGTAGATTTTGATGTGGTAAATCTATGGTTAAAACAATTCTCCAATCAACCAAAATTCTATGGTAAATGAGGCGATTTATAAGGAGGAAAAAATGAATAGTATAATTCTTGATAAAATTATCGTAAAACATAACAGAGTTGATTACTTTTTTAGTATCAAGGGGGATTTACAAAAGTATTTTAAGACAAGTAATCATATGTTTCTTGAATACAACTATGATTTATCTGATATTCCAAATAGCATTTTAGCTATTCCATTTGTTGCAAATGTAGTCCCTCTTATATGGATTACTGATTCAACGATAGTGATAAAAGAATTAGATCAATCCTTTTATGTCTGTCTAAATAATATAAAGAATGCATATCAAAACATGTTTCCTAATGTCAAATTTATGGGTTCTATTGTTGTAGATAAAATTGTTGACAATACTTATATTCCTAGACTAGAGGCAGCATCTCTATTTAGTGGAGGTCTTGATGCACTTACTACTTTTATAAGAATAAAGGATAAAAAGCCGTTATTGGTTACTGAATATGGATGGCATGAAGATGGTATAGAGAGCAGTAATGTGTGGGATGCAGATAAAGAGAATGTTATAAATTTTGCAAAAGATAATGGATTAGAAAACATTCTTATACAATCTAATTATGGTACTTTTATAATTGCGGGGAATGTTGATCATGACTTTAGAAATAAATTAGAAGATACATGGTGGCATGGATTACACCATGGATTAGCAATAATATCTGCAGCTATTCCTATAGCTTTCAAACTTAAGATAAAATGCATATATATTGCAAGTTCTAATTCCCCTTTATATCAAGTTACTTGTGCATCTGATCCAACAGTGGACAACGAAATAAAATATGCATCGGGTGAGGTTTTTCACGATGGATACGAACTTACTAGGCAGGATAAGGTTAAAGTGGTTGTTGATCATTATTCAACTAATAAGGAGTCGGTTAATATCAGGGTATGTTTTAAAAATGAAGAAAATTGTTGTAAATGTGAAAAATGTTTAAGAACTATTATGGGAATTATTGCTGAAGGAAAAGATCCGCGTGAATATGGATTCAATATCCCAAATAATCTTTTTCAGTACGTCAAAACATCTTTAAATAATGAGGTGAAGTTTTTTACAAATACGTTTATTGATATGTATTGGAATCTAATTCAAGTTCGGATGAAGCAAAACTACACTTATATATTAGATCAAGATTTACTAGATTGGTTTTTAGATTATGATTTTAAAGCGCAGCGAAGAAGAGCATTACTAAAATATAGAGTAACAAAATTTTTTCCTATTTTAAAAAGAAAGATTCGTATTAAAGTAAATGCAATACTTAAACAAAACAATTAAAAATAGAAGGTATTATTATGAGGATACAAAATTCCCTGAAAAATATATTATTCGGTTTGTCTGGACAAATAATTAGTATTGGTATGGGGTTTATTGTTAGAACTGTTTTTATTTATATACTTGGCATAGAATATTTAGGGGTGGATGGACTTTTTACAAGTATATTAATTATGTTTTCGCTAGCTAATTTGGGTTTTGATACTGCTATAATTTATAGTTTATACAGGCCTTTAGCTGAAAAGGATATTTATAAAATACAGGCATTAATGAACTTATACCAAAAAGCATACAGATTAATAGGATTAATAGTTTTATTGATAGGATTAGCACTATTACCATTTCTTCCTTATATAACGAATGCGCATACTGCAATTGAAAATATTAACATTATCTATCTCTTATTTTTAGTAAGTTCAGTTTCATCATATTATTTTGTGTATAAGCAATCAATTATTATCGCTGATCAACGTAATCATATTATATCTAAAATACACAGTATATTCACAATCATATCTCACTCTTTACAAGTTTTTTTATTGGTAGCTACAGGTAATTATATTATGGTGCTAATAGTTCAATTAGCATTAAGAGTAATTGAAAATATATATATTGCAAATACGGCAAATAAATTATATCCATATTTAAAAGAGAAAAATAATGCAAAACTATCCAAAGAGGATAGGAAGATATTTTTTGAAAATTTATATGCGTTATTATTATACAAAATTAGTGGTGTAGTAATTAACGGAACTGATAATATTGTTATCTCTAAATTCGTTGGAATTATTTGGGTTGGTATGTATTCGAATTATTTGTTGATTTTAAACACATTAAATACCTTGTTAGGGTATTTTTTTTATTCTATTACTGCCAGTGTCGGAAATTTAAATGTTAAAGAAGATGCAGAAAAAAAATATTTTATTTTTCGTGTAATTAATTTCACTAATTTTTGGATATATGGATTTTGTACGGTTTGTCTTTGGAATTTAATGAATCCATTTATAACTTTATGGTTAGGTGAAAATTATGTGTTTGATAAATATATAGTTTTTGCCATAATACTAAATTTTTTTACTGCTGGAATGCAAAATGCGGCCACAACTTTTAGAGAAACCACTGGTTTATTTAAAAAAGGAAAATATAGACCTATTATAGCGGCTGTTATAAATATTATAGTTTCTATAATTCTCGCGAAACACATAGGAATTGCAGGTGTGTTTTTTGGAACCATCATCAGTAGATTGTGTACTTACTTCTGGTACGATCCTTATATTATATATAACTTAGTTTTCAAAAAATCAGTGAAATTATATTTTGCCAGATATGGTTTGTTTATAGTACTGGTATTAGTTGCTGTTATAATAACGGATATTTTGGGCAATATCTTTAATAATTCTATGGTCATTAATATGGTAATACGTAGCGTTTTATGTTTAGTTATTCCAAATGCAATTTTCTTATTGGTTTTCAGAAAAACTAAAGAGTTTGAATATTTAATTGATATATTCAAAACACTTACCATTAAAATAATATCTAGACGATTAGCACATAAAAATTCAAGTAAGACCTATTTATGAATAAGTTTTTGAATCTCACCACTTGAAATGTTAGATAATGGAGAGAAAATAGTGAAGATGATATCTACAAAGGGAGGTGAAGTTTATGAGTCAGGTAAGTATAGTAATACCTATTTATAATGCAGAGAAAAAACTTGATAAATGTATACATTCTATTCTTAATCAGACATTTGAGGATTTGGAATTGATTTTGGTGAATGATGGATCCTCAGATAGTAGTTTGAATATATGTAGGAAATATGAAAGACAAGATAAAAGAATCATTGTAATAAATAAAAAAAATGAGGGGAGTATTACAACTCGAAAAAAAGGCATAGAAGCTTCGAGTTCTAATTATGTCATGTTTGTAGATGCAGATGACTGGATTGACAGAAGAATGGTTGAAATATTATATAAACAATCTGTTGAAAGTTCTGCAGATATTACAGTTTGTAATACGTATAAAGTTTTAGGTAACGGTGTGTTGATTAAGAAAAAAAATAAAAGTGAATACTTCGATAATAATAGAATTTATGATAAGGAGGAAATAAGGAAAGAATTGGTGGTAGCATACTTTTGGGGACACCCATTCCCATCTTCGTTATATGCAAAGCTATATAAAAGGGAGATACTCGAAAGTTGTGGGGAGTATTTAAATAAAATACATTTTCTGGGTGACGATCTCTTTTATAATTTGGAAATGTTTATAAAATCAAATAGGATAACAATTATTGATCAGGCTTTATATTATTATAGGATGGGTGGACTAACAAGTAAATATATGCCGTATTTATTTGAGGATATGGTCAATGGCTATCAAATACAAAAAGAAGTTATTAATAAATATTATTTAGATACTCAACAAAAGCAATACAATGGAATTAGTATAATGTTGCTAAATACATTTAAAACATGTCTATATAATTTATTTAATAGCAACCTTCGTGAAATGCACATTAGAGAATTAATAGAAAAGTATGTTTCGAATGAAAAGGTAATAGATTTGCATAACGAGGGTTCTAGGGACTACTTTTCAAAGGAATATTTAGATGCTATCGAATATAAAAATATAGAGTATTTATACGTTCTAGGTGAAAAAATGTATAGAAAGGGGAAAATCAAAAGGGGTATTAAAAATATTATTGCTAAGCTTCCTGTGATCTAACTAATTGTGATTCGTTATGAAAATAGAAAATATTATCCAATTTTTGGTAAATATACCGAAAATAATGAGTTGGAGAAAATCTTTTAGGAAAGAAGAAAGGGATTATAAAAAGTCTTTCTGAATAGTGAATTTCTGTATTGATATTTATAAAGTGCAATTAATTCTACTATATCCAATCAATTTACCTTACTGAACATAATATATAGAAAAGTAAAAAAGAGGTGAAAATTGATGTGGATCAGAAAGGCGAATCTTGGAAGTTTGAGTGATTTGAATTTTGTAACCAAACCGCCTTCTAATGACGATATTTTGACTTATGATAGTAATCAGTCAAAATGGATTCCAAAATCGTTAGGGATTCTAAATTCTTCAAGTATATATACATTAGAATTAGATAGGTGGAATGTAAAAAATGATGGAACTGATGCCGTTAATACTTCTCAAGGGATTAATAATGCTTTAGTTTGGGCGTCGCAACAAGGATATACAGAAGTTTTATTACCAAAAGGTATATATTTAATTGATAAACAAAATCCTATTGAACCTCAAAGCTATCTTACACTGAATTTAAATGGTTCAATCTTAAAAATGGAAACAAATAAATTGACAGGTTATGCAATTATAAGTTTCCGTAAAAATCAGATTTATTCTAGGGTTACAAATGGTGTTATCCAAGGAGATAGAGATACGCATGATTATTCAAGTGGAGGAACACATGAGGGAGGGTATGGAATTGAAGTAGGGAGTTTTACTCCGCCTGCCGATGGGGGGAACAATATAAGGTTTCTATCTTTAGATAATCTAGATATTTTAGATTGTACAGGAGATGCCATTACACTGAACAGTACTTTTGGGCAGATTTCACCTTTTCCTACATCATTAGCAAGTTCATTTGAACAGGGAGCAATTAATACAACAGATGGTTCATTAATAAGTAGTACAACAAAGATACGTTCCAAGTTGAAAATTGATATGACCCAAGTGGCTATTGTAAAGTATGGTTACTTCGGTTTATATGGAAATGGATTTGGAGCATTGGGTTCTGATATAAAATGCGATTATTATGATGTGATTTTTTATACTCTAAGTAATGTATTTATATCTTCAAAAATTAATGTGCAATTTTTTGATGAAGTAGAGGTTCCTAAAGGAGCAAGTTATGCTAAAATCGTCCTGCATCAAGGTAATGTGCCTGTTCCTACAAATTGCTTAATAAATGTTCGAGTGCCTTCGTTCCCTCAATATACGTATATTGAGAAATGTGATTTACATGACTGTCGTAGACAAGGAATCAGTGTATGTGGTGCAAAGAATGTATACATTCGAGATAATAATATTCATCATATTGCAGGTACTAATCCACAAAGTGGAATTGATATTGAAGATGGATATGATTTAAACCAATATATTTATATTGAAAGAAATAATTTTCATGATAATAAAAATTATAATATTATTGTTGTAAATGGGAAATTTATTTATGTTTTGGATAATTCTATAATGAATACAGTATCAAATGCTTATGTTGGGCTAGCTATTAATGGTGGCGCGGATAGGGTAATAGTGGCAGGAAATAATATTCGATTAACAAAGATCGCTTTGTCAGGAGATGTTATTTTCTCTAATAATTACGTTTATGGCACACAAATAAACACGCAGGGTGCGTATGCGAACAGGTCTATTAACATACTAGGTAATGTTTTTTGCAATAGTAAGATGATTATTGATACACCTTTTTCATATGTAGTTAAAGTTGATTCATGTCGTTTTTTTAACGATGCTGATAAACTAACTTCTTTGTCATCATTGTATCAATGGACTTTAGAGGTGAAAAATGAGCCGCAAATAATTTCAAACTGTGTGTTTGAAGGGCAAGATGTGTTGTATTTAAATTATGTAACAGCGGGAACATTTAAATCAGGGTGGATATTTGAAAATACACTATTTAATAATGTTAAAAACCCAACCTTATTTGCAGGAACATACACAAATTGTTTTTTTAAGGAAATTGATTTGTTGGGTATTACAAGTAATACAGATTCTTTAGAATTAAGAGATTGTAAGTTCATTAGTAAGGATAAAAACAATACGTTACTTACAGTAAATAACCTCAAATCATTCAAGATGATTAATTGTCATATTGAAAAACCGAATGGAACGGTCTTAAATGTTCAAAATGTATCCGATGATACAATGTTAAGTGGGAATGTTGTGAAAATTACAAATGATACTCTTCAGAGAACGATTATTATTTTAGATGCAGCATTTGCAGGCAAACAAGCAGTAATCCAAAATAATACTATAACCGCTATAAATTTAATACAAGTTGGGATAGACAATAGAACAACGAGCAGTACACTTCAAGTCGTAATGCAGAATAACATGCTAAATAATGCAACAATGATGATTACAGGAAAAGAATTTCTACAAGGAAATATTGTAAACGGTGTGCTAGATCCATACTATCGAATACCAACTATCCCAACAACAGGATATTATAGATTAGGACAAGAACTAAGAAATTCAAATCCGATTGCAGGAGGATATATTGGTTGGATTTGTTCTAAAGCTGGATATGCAAATAATCAAACGTGGACAGCATCTAAAAGTTATGTGAAAGGAAGTAGAATTAATTTTGGTAACCATGTATATGAAGCTGTAAATAATGGTACGTCACATACAATCCCACCCACTTTTTCTACAATTTCCAACGGTACTATTACTGATAATGATATTGTATGGAAGGAAATTGGTCCATTGGCCATGTTTGTAACGTTCGGGCAAATGAATGCGTAATGTGCTTAATTATTAATATAAAAAAAGAAAGGCTACCATGTTTTCATAGGCATAGTGGCTTTTTATTTATGCTGAGTTTTTAGAACTTTAGGAAGAAGTGCCATATAACGACAGCTAAAATTAAATATATACGATTTAAATAAAATAACTGATATGGAATACATAACAAGAAACCAGCAGATATGAAAGGAGGAGATTTGATTTTATGGAAATTTCAAAAAGTGATACACAAATGTTAAAAGGAGCAGCTATATTACTCATGTTGTTACTTCACTTGTTTGCTAGGAAAGAAGTTAACGGGATGTATGAAAACTTTTTAACAATCAACGGAACACCGCTAGTTTACTACTTGGCATTATTTGGAGATGCATGTGTACCTATATATTGTTTTATAAGTGGTTATGGTTTATATGTAATTTTTTATAAAGAGCAAAGATTAAATGTAAGTAGAAACCGTATACGTATTCTAAAATTATTAATGAACTATTGGATAGTGCTTGTTCTATTTGTTGTTGTTGGATTTTTTGCAGGTAAATCAGAGGTTTTCTCAGGTGGTATAATAAAGTTCTTTCTCAACGTCTTTGTACTGTCATCTTCATATAATGGTGCATGGTGGTTTTTACAGACATATATTATTCTTGTCTTTTTAGCACCGCTATTGACTAAATTGGTGAGGCAATATAATTCATTAAGTTTGTTACTGGTTTTTGGGATCATATATTTAGTGAGCTATATTCAACGTATAAAAAATGTTTTGGATGTTGGGCATCATACAATTTTAGGCATGTCAGTAAATACCGTGGTATTGGTTGGTACATCTTTACTTCCATTTATTGTGGGTACTATTTTTGCGAAAGAAAAAATTTATTCAAAACTATATAATAAATTTTATTACATGCCTTATAAGAATATACTTTGTACTATAGGGATTATTATGTTAATAGTTTTACATGCTTTTTATGAATCTATGATTATCGCTCCTTTTACCGCTATTGCATTTATTAGTTTTTTTATTCTTATGAATAAGAGTAGTGTTATACAACATATATTAGCCTTTTTGGGGGAGCATTCGACAAACATATGGTTGACTCATATGTTTTTTTATATGTCAATTTTTCCAGGGCTTATATTTGCACCTAGATATCCAATCATAATTTTTATTTGGTTGATAACGTTATGTATTGCTTCATCGTATGTAATAAATTATATATATAAACCTATAGAGCGAATGATTGATAACAGGAGTTTTATTGCACGTAATAATCAAAGAGCGATTGGATAGCTTTTTTCATTGAAATAAATGGGACAATGGTCTATTTAATAGAAGTAGTTGTTTTATATGAAATAATAAGTGAATGGAATAAGTTAATAATTAAAAAATTACGATAAATTAAAGGAGAGCTAAATGTATAAATAAAAAGGGGAACTGAAAAATACAAGGCGTACATTTTTTTCTAAGATGTATAGTGAAATGAGATAAGTTTGTAACAAATGTCTTTTGGTTTATATATTTATCTTTGAAAACCGCATTCGTAAAAATATTAGCAAGGAGTATGATTATTAATGAAAAGACTCTTTGATATACTTATTTCTTTATTATTATTATTGTGTTTCTTTCATGTCATTCTTTTAGTAGCGGTCCTAGTTAAGTTCAAAATAGGCTCACCTATCCTATTTAAACAACAACGTCCAGGTATACACGGACAGCCTTTTTATCTTTATAAGTTTCGCACGATGACTGATGCTAGAGATAGTAATGGCGAGCTCCTATCTGATCAC
Organism: Bacillus thuringiensis; assembly: GCF_022095615.2. Lineage (NCBI taxonomy): Bacteria > Bacillati > Bacillota > Bacilli > Caryophanales > Bacillaceae > Bacillus > Bacillus thuringiensis. Next base: position 3,458,177 of record NZ_CP155559.1, on the reverse strand, counting down.
GATAGATTAACTAAATTTGGAAAATCCCTTAGAAAATATAGTTTAGATGAATTACCACAATTAATAAATGTACTAAAAGGTCAATTGAGTTTGGTGGGCCCTCGGCCATTATTAATGGAATATTTGCCTTTATATTCGCAAGAGCAAGCTAAAAGGCATAATGTTAGACCGGGAATCACTGGATGGGCTCAAATTAATGGAAGAAATAGTATCTCATGGGATGAGAAATTTAAATTAGATGTATGGTATGTTGAGAATCAAAATTTTCTTTTAGATTTGAAAATTTTATATCTAACTTTTAGTAAGGTTTTAAAATCGGAAGGGATAACAAATAATAAGCATGTGACTATGCCAGTTTTTAAGGGGGGAATCGAGCATGGGGGGGAATAAAATGAACATTTTGTTTACTAGCTCTGGTAGGAGGGTCACTTTAATTAAAAAATTTAAGGAGGTATTTGAACAAGTAGGAATCAAAGGAAAAATCTTTACTGCAGACTTAAAAGAAACTGCTCCTACCATTTACTTTAGCGATAAGCATTTTATTGTTCCGCGTGTAAATGAAGAAGGATATATAAATGAATTGTTAAAAATATGTAGATCTGAAATGATAAATCTAATAATTCCGTTAATTGATACAGAATTAATCCTTATGGCTAATAATTCGGAGGTTTTTGAAGGTATTGGTGTAAAAGTACTAGTTTCTAGTATGGAATTAAATAAAATTGCTAATAACAAAAAATACACATATAACTTTTTTGTATCTAATAATATACCAACTCCTAGAGTGTATAGTGATGAAGAGATTGAAAGAAAGGAATTTCAATTTCCACTATTAATTAAACCTTATGATGGCAGTTCTAGTAAAGGTGTAACAAAAATAATGAATGAAAAGGAATTGGAATTTTTTAAGGAGTATATACCTAACGCTATGATACAAGAGTACGTTTCAGGAGAGGAATACACTATAGATGTCATGGTAGATTTCTATGGGAATATAAAAACGATCGTTCCTAGATTGCGTATAGAGACACGAGCAGGTGAGGTAAGTAAAGGTGTGACCAAGAAAGATTTTGACATCATCCAAGCAGCAGAAACTGTAATAAAAGCTCTTCCTAATCCTATTGGGTGTATTACTTTACAATGTTTTAAAAAGGAGGATGGGCAAATTACGTTTATTGAAATAAACCCTCGTTTTGGAGGAGGAATACCACTATCAATAGAAGCAGGAGCGAATTTTCCACTTTGGACAATTAAAATGTGTCAGGGGGAAGTCTTTATAGATAAAGACTTTAATTGGAGAGGAAATTTAACAATGCTTAGATACGATGAAGCGATTTTTATGGAGATTGTTTAATATGGTGATCAAAGCAATTGTTTTTGACATGGATGATACTTTGTATAAAGAAAAAGATTATGTCGTAAGTGGCTTTAAAGCAGTGGATGATTGGATTAAAGTAAATCACAAGAAAACTGAATTTTATAATATCGCAATACGGTTATTCAATTCGGGGGAAAGAAAATTAGTGTTTAATAAAACACTAGAAAAGTTAAACATTGATTATGATGAAAAATTGATTGGTAATTTGATAGAACAATATAGGATTCATAAACCAGATATTCAATTATTGGATGAAGCAGATTGGGTACTAAATAATTTAATTAATACCGTTAAAATAGGACTAATTTCAGATGGATATTTAGTTGCTCAAGAAAGAAAAATAAATGCATTAAAGTTAAAAGAGAGAGTTCATTCAATAATTCTCACTGATAAGCTTGGAAAAGAATGTTGGAAGCCGAGCGAAATCCCATATGAAAAAATAAGTAAGGAATTACAGGTGCCTCATCAGCAATGTGTCTATATAGGAGATAATTTAAGCAAAGATTTTATAACAGCCAAGAAACTAAAATGGTTAACGGTTCACATTAATAGAGAAGATGGAATTTACCATAATCTTATTGTTGAGCAAGCTTATAAAGCACATTATACAATTGATAATTTAAGAAGATTACCCGATATACCAGTATTAAAGCATATGTTTCTAGATACATAGTATTTAAATATGTATAAAGGATGTGTTTACATGCAAACAATTCAGCATAAAAAACGAATCTATCTCTCTGCACCGCATATGAGCGGAAACGAACAAAAATATATTAAAGATGCCTTTGACTCAAATTGGATTGCACCTCTAGGTCCAAATGTAGATGAATTTGAAAGAGAGCTTGCTTCTTTTGTAGGAGTTAAAGGCGGGGCTGCGGTTAGTTCAGGTACCGCGGCTATTCATTTAGCTTTACGATTATTAAACGTTCAAGAGGGCGATACTGTGTTTTGTTCAAGTTTCACTTTTGTAGCGAGTGCAAATCCGATTGTTTATTTGGGCGCAGAACCGGTATTTATTGACTCAGAACCTGAGACATGGAATATGTCAACGCAAGCTCTAGAACTTGCGTTGCATGATGCTAATAAAGCAGGGAAATTACCTAAGGCTGTCATTCTTGTTCATTTATATGGTCAGAGTGCTAAGTTAGATGAAATTCTTTCGCTTTGTAATCATTATGATGTTCCTATAATTGAGGATGCAGCAGAATCTCTAGGTTCTACATATAAAGGAAAAGCAAGTGGCACATTCGGGAAGTTTGGGGTTTATTCATTTAATGGAAATAAAATTATTACAACTTCAGGTGGTGGAATGCTTGTTTCTGATGATGTGGAAGCATTAGAAAGAGCGAGGTTTTTAGCAACACAAGCAAAGGATCCAGCACCACATTATGAGCATAGTGAGATAGGATATAATTATCGAATGAGTAATATATTAGCTGGTATTGGAAGAGGACAATTAGAAGTGTTAGAAGACAGGGTGAGAGCTAGAAGATCTATATATAACCGGTATTACGAAGCGCTATCTCTCATACCAGGATTTTATTTTATGCCTGAACTAGAAAATACTCGCTCAAATCGATGGCTTACTACATTGACAATTGATGAAAAGGAATCCGGGATCTCTATTGGGAAAGTGTTGAGAATTTTAGCGGAAGAGAATATTGAAGCGCGTCCTATGTGGAAGCCATTGCATATACAATCGCTCTTTAAAGAGAAGAAGTATTATCCGCATAGCAAAAATGAAGATGTGTCGCAGTACCTATTTCAAAGTGGAATTTGTTTGCCTTCAGGATCTAATATGTTAGCAGAAGATCAACAAAGGGTTATTCAAGGTATTTTAAAAGCTGTAGAATGGAAGAATTAAAAAAAAGTAAGTGAAAGTGGAATTAGATTTGTATACGTACCACCAATCGTTCTTTATAATGAATTTTTTAGGGAGTTCAGTTTTAATTTACATAAAAAGGGAAGGGTATAGATTTTAAATATCTATGTATTAGACATTAGACTGAAAGTACATTAAAGTATGTGATTGAGAAAGTAATAAAATAAATAATTTGTTCTTTAAAAAGAATGATAAAGAGGTATGTTTAACGAATTTAATATATAAATAGTATTTGTGTTAACTTTTCATATATTAGGAGGGGAAAAATGAGCGCTATAACTGGCATTATTCATTTTAATAACGAACCTGTATCAATTGAACATGGCACACGATTAATGAGTGACTTACAAAAGTACCCTGCTGATGATATTCAAATATGGCATAAAGAGAACGCTTTCCTAGGATGTCACGCACAATGGATTACACCAGAGTCAGTCGGTGAGCAATTACCTTTCTATAATTATGAAAAACAACTGGCAATTACAGCAGATGCTATTATTGATAATCGTGATGAGTTGTTTGAAAAATTACAAGTAGAGTATGCAGATAGAAAAAATATGACAGATAGTGAGTTGATTTTGCTCTCTTATGATAAATGGGGAGAAGCAGCACCGAAATATTTGATGGGCGATTTTGCCTTTATGATTTGGGATGAGAAAAAACAAATTCTGTTTGGAGCTAGAGATTTTTCTGGGAGCCGAACGCTTTATTTTTATCGTAGTGAGAACAAATTTGCTTTTTGTACTATTATAAAGCCGTTATTTACTCTACCATATGTTGAGAAAAAATTGAATGAGCAGTGGATTGCTGAATTTTTAGCTATACCTGTAAATTTCGAATCAGTAGATCCGCAGCTAACAGTCTATAAATATATAGAACAGGTGCCTCCATCGCACACTATTTTGGTAAAGGGTGGAAAATTGAAGTTTTCGCGATACTATATACCAACTGCTGGGAAAATGCTTAATCTAAAATCAAATGAAGAGTATGAAGAGGCGTTTCGAGAGGTGTATCAAAGTGCAGTAAAGGCACGTTTACGAACACATCATGAAGTAGGAGCTCATTTGAGTGGAGGGCTAGATTCAGGGTCTGTCGTTAGCTTTGCTGCAAAAGATTTACGCGCTGAAAATAAAAAATTACATACGTTTAGTTACGTTCCAGTAGAAGGATTTGAAGATTGGACACATAAAGGTAGGATAGCTGACGAAAGACCTTTTATTCAATCAACTGTACAACATGTAGGGAATATACAGGATTATTATTTAGAATTGCCGGAGAGAAGCCCACTATCGGAAATTGATGATTGGCTGGAAACAATGGAGATGCCATATAAATTTTTTGAGAATACTTTTTGGTTGCGTGGGGTTTATGAAAAAGCATCTCAACATGAAATAGGAGTACTCCTTAGCGGCCAAAGAGGTAATTGGACAGTATCGTGGGGGCCTATGTTAGATTATCAAGCAATGCTGTTAAAAAAGTTACATTGGATTCGTTTTTATCGTGAACTACATTTATATAGTAGAAATCTAGGAGTGAAAAAAGCACGTGTTTTTGAAGTGGTAAGAAGAAAGGCTTTTCCGTATTTGTTTCAGTTACTTTCTTCACAGGAACAAGATGTTTTTCCTATAATAATCAATCCGGAATTTGCAAAAAAAATGAATGTTTTTGATAGGCTCAAAGAACAGGATGTTGATATAACAGGTACCTCTAGCTCAACTGCATATGACATGAAAAGAGAACAATTTGAAAAACCATATTATTGGAGCATAAATGGAACGTATGAAACGAAATTATCGCTACGTTATGCTTTATGGGATCGTGATCCTACAAATGACTTACGGATTATTCAATTTTGTTTGTCAGTCCCAGAAGAACAGTATGTTCAAAATGGTTTAGATCGATCTCTTATTCGCAGAGCCACAAAAAATTTCCTTCCGGATAAAGTGCGATTAAATCAACGCGTTCGAGGTGTTCAAGGTGCAGATGGTGTTTACCGTATGACTCCATTTTGGAACGAATTCATTGAGGAAGTTCAAGAACTTAGTGTGGATCCAATAATCTCTGAATTTCTAAATGTAGAGGTAATTAAGAAAGCCATCTCAAAAATATGTAAAGAACCTCGACCAGAATATGCATTTGATTTAGATTTTAGAATTTTAATGCGTAGCTTAATCTTCTATCGATTTATAAAAAAATTAATATGAAAGGAGGTGATACGTATGAAAAAGGAATGGAAACAACCTGTATTAGAAGTACTTAATATTAATATGACTATGGCTGGGCCAGGACATAAAATTCCTGACGCAATTCAACCTGATCCAGATGATCCAGTGAAGTATAGTTGAGTCATTGGAAAAATAAAGCTCTTATATAGTTTTATTATATAAGAGCTTTCAAAAAAATTGACAATGTGGGGTGAATAGGATGATCGATTCGAGGGGAAATGTGTTATACAAAGCCTTCGGGTTAAAAATAGTAAGTGAAATCCCGTTACCCGAGTTGTCTCAGCTGAATGAAAAGAAAGAGATGGCAGATGTTCAAATTAAAATAACTGATTTATCTGAACGGTGGGGTAGATATGACGAATCACAGCAAAAAACTATTGTAGTGGAAGATGAAGTAGTGATGTTTCATGTTCCTCAAACTGCAATATTTTCTATCCAAGCGGGTGAGAAAATTACTTTTTCACCTATGCCAGAGGCGAAAGAAGATAAAATTCGATTATACATTCTGGGAACTTGTATGGGGGCACTTTTAATGCAGCGAAAATTACTTCCATTGCATGGAAGTGTAATTGCCATAGATGGGAAAGCGTATGCATTAATTGGTGATTCAGGAGCTGGAAAATCAACGTTAGCCTCGGCTTTTTTGAATGCAGGATATCAGCTTTTAAGTGATGATGTAGTTGCTGTATCTCTTTTGGATAAAAATACTACAATAGTTCATCCTTCTTACGCACAACAAAAATTATGGCAAGAGAGCATAAATGAGTTAGGAATGGAAGTAGCGCAATTTAGCCCTTTGTTTGAAAGAGAAACGAAGTATGCTGTTCCTGTGAATTCTCAATTTTTCCCGGATCCATTACCTCTTGCTGGTGTTATTGAATTAGTAAAAACACAGGGAGAAGATATTGAAATAATCCGTATAGAAGGTCTCACACGCTTGTACAAGTTATACCAACATACTTTTAGGAATTCTTTGATTTCTAAATTAGGATTGATGGAATGGCATTTTGAAACTTCATCTAATATTGCAAGTGGAATGGCAATGTTTCAATTAAGACGCCCGGATTCGAAATTTACAGCTCATGAGCTTGTGCAAGTTATTTTAAATACTATACAGAAAGGAAGTATGGTTGATGGTTGTTCATTCGAGAAACATATCATTAGAACATAATGTTGTACAGAGTGAAGGTAATATAGTAAGTGATATGGATGGAGAAAAAGTTATGTTAAATGTCCAAAAAGGAAATTATTATAACTTAGGTGAAATAGGCGGAGAAATATGGGAGCGTATTGAAAAGCCGATAAAAATTAATCAGCTTGTTACTATGTTAGTATCTAACTATGATATTGAACGAAAAGATTGTGAAGAGCAAGTTCTTTCCTTTTTAGAGTGCTTATTTCAAGAAGGTTTAATTCAAATAAAAGATCAATCTAATAGATAGATTCGTAATTTCAAGAGAACTATTAGGAGGGGATTAATGAATATTGTGAAAAGAATAAGGGTATTTTTATCACTGAACACGGAAACAAAGCTTTTATTTTTAGAGGCTTTTATTTTTTTAGGGTGGGCGCGTGTACTAAAAAGTATTACCTTTTCCAAAGTTGCACCTTCTTTAGGGGATTACATGAACGAAACAGCAGTTGCTCCAATTCAGCCACATGGGGATACACTAAAGAAGGTGTCTGAAGCTATTTCTATTATGAGTCATTATACTTTTTGGGAAAGTCAGTGCCTTGTTAAAGCAATAGCTGGGATGAAAATGCTCGAAAAACGTCGCATTGAGAGTACTCTTTATTTAGGAACTGCTAAGGATAGTCATGGGGAATTAATTGCGCATGCATGGTTACGAAGCGGTTCTTTTTATGTTACTGGATCAGAAGGAATGGAGAAATTTACTGTTGTTGGATCATTTGCAAAGAGGCTAAGTGAGGACACTATTAAAGGAGAATAAAATGGAGAAAGATTTTGGTCTTAATGTAGAGTTCATGTCTAAAGAATTGAAACTTCTTTTTACAATTTTGAAGTTACAAGATGATGAAACAGTGCAAAATTACAGTAATGAATGGTTTTCGGATATTGATTGGGAGGTATTTCTTGAGCAAGCTGTGCATCATCGCGTTTATCCGGTGATATATCAAAAACTTAAACAGGTGGATGAGGAACTAATTCCTTCACATATTGTACAAACCTTGAATAGAAAATATAAAAAAAATACATTTCAAATGCTTTATTTAAGTGCTGAAATGGAACGAATAAATAAACTATGTAATGAAAATGAGATTCGTATGATTTTTCTAAAAGGACCTGTACTATCTCAGGACTTATATGGGGATATTTCTTTACGAACATCCTGTGATTTGGACGTTCTAATTCCGATGCAAAATTTAGAAAAAATAGAAATGCTACTTTTAGAGCAGGGATATGTAAAAGATGATTATATTCAAACGATATTAAATGATTGGAAATGGAGGCATCATCATATAACATTTTTTCATCCAACAAAGCAGATTAAGCTTGAGATTCATTGGCGGTTAAATCCCGGACCTGGTAAGGAACCTGGGTTTGAAGCACTTTGGAAGCGAAAGAGAAAAAGTACCCTTACGAGTAATTCCGTATATATGTTAGGGAAGGAAGATTTATTTTTATTTCTTGTATCTCATGGTGCTAGACATGGTTGGTCCAGGTTACGCTGGTTAGTAGATATAAAAAAAATTGTCAATCAAGATCTTAATTGGAGTGAGATTCATAAATTAATGAGAACATATCAAATGCTACATATAGGAGGACAAGCATTAATTTTGGCATCTCAATTGCTAGGTGCACGGCTGGATGAAAGAATGATGGAATTAGTAGCTAAAAAACATTCAAAACAGTTAGCGCAAGAAGCGTTGTTTTATTTCAAGCAAATGATAAACTTGCATACCGATCCTGTGCCTGAAGAAGTACTTGCTTATCATAGTCGACATTTATTTTCGCTAATGTCTAATCAACAAAAAACTTTATATATTATGAGCCAACTATATCCTTATCCAATTGATGCAAAAACATTACCGTTACCTAAATTTCTTCATTTTTTATATTTTCCTTTACGTCCATTTCTATGTCTTTGGAGGAGAACGAAGAAGCTTGCTTTGTTATAGGGGGAACATCGATGAATCATATTATATATTTTATGAAGAAATTATACTCTTCAGCAGGAAAAATACTGTATGTGAATTTATTTGGTATGGTGTTAATAAGTTTACTGGAAGGGATAGGTATTATTTTATTACTCCCTATGATAAGTATGACTGGAATAATTAATATAGGTGAGGAGACTTCTTTTATTGCACCCGTCTATAGAATTTTGCAGAATTTCCCTAAAACAACAAGTTTAATTTCTATTTTAGGTATATATGTATTAATAGTGTTAAGTCAAAATATACTGCAAAGAAACATAACGCTAAGAGATGCGAGAACGCAACAAATTTTTGTACGAAAGTTAAGAGTAGAAACATATAGTATGATTTTAAAAGCAAAGTGGGGATTTTTTTTAGAAAAAAGGAAAACAAATCTAATTAATATATTAACTACAGAATTAGCTCGTGTTAGTTATGGGATTAATTTAATTTTACAATTGCTCGCTACCATTCTATTTACATTCATACAGGTAGGGCTTGCGTTTTTATTATCTCCCCAAGTCACTGTATTTGTTTTGGGCTTTGGCATATTATTCTTGGTAGCTTCTCGTGTTTTTATAAAAAAAGCACGGATACTAGGCGGTAAGACCTCAGAATTGGCAAAAGACTATCTTTCTGGTATAACAGATCATTTCAATGGAATTAAAGACATAAAGAGCAATACTTTGGAAGGATCACGTTTGGATTGGTTTCAATCTATAACAAAAAAGATGAGTAGCGAACAAATGGAGTATATGAGAATAAGGTCAAACTCTCAATTGTTTTATAAAATTTCAATGGCTATATTAATTGCATTTTTTATATTTTTGTCAGTAAATATGTTTCAAGCGCAAACGGCCCAGTTACTATTAATCATTCTCATTTTCTCAAGACTATGGCCAAGGTTCATGACGATTCAGTCAAATTTAGAACAACTGGCTGCAAGCATTCCTGCCTTTAAGTCATTATGGAAATTGCAACAGGAGTGTAATGAAGCGGTTGAAATGCAGGATATATACATGCAAAAACATATAAAGCCGATTTGTATAAAACAAGGCATTGAGTGTAAGGATGTTTCTTTTCGTTATAATAAGCAAGAAGCTTTATATGCACTTCAAAATATTAATGTACAAATTCCAATAAATAGTATGACGGCAATTGTAGGACATTCTGGTGCTGGGAAAAGTACATTAATTGATGTATTAATGGGGTTAATCCAACCAGAAAAAGGTCAAGTGTTAATGGATGGTATTCCTCTTACAACTGATAATTTATTGTCATTAAGACGGGCTATTAGCTATGTACCACAAGATCCTTTCTTATTTAATGCGAGCATAAGGGATAATTTATTGATGATTGAACCGGATGCAAGTGAGGAAGAAATTTGGGATGCATTAAGTTTTGCGGCCGTCGCTGAATTTGTACAAACACTTCCAAATGGGCTTGATACACTGATTGGAGATCGTGGGGTGAGGCTTTCAGGTGGTGAACGTCAGCGACTTGTACTAGCTCGAGCTATTTTAAGAAAACCGTCGATTTTAGTATTAGATGAGGCCACGAGTGCATTAGATACTGAAAATGAAGTGAAAATTCAATCAGCAATAGAAAGATTGAAAGGAACGATGACTATTGTTGTTATTGCGCATCGCTTATCTACTATACGCAACGCAGATCAAGTTATTGTCTTAGGAAAAGGTGAAATTGTTCAAATAGGTGAATTTAATCAATTAGCTAAAGAAAGAAAAGGTGTATTTCGAAATTTATTAGGGTCACAAATGGAAGTTGGTTCATAGAAGGGAAAGAGTGAATGGATTTTTGTATTCATGTAGTTCGAATCGAATAAAAGCCTGAGTGATGTTCAGTTATAACAGGACATTATTCAGGCTTTTATTTGTACGTTTTCTACATTTAGGGAGTAAATATAAATGAGTACCTTGCAATGAATAATACTAAGTGGTATATTATGGATATAACAGGTACCGTGTATTGAACAGTACTGGAATGAGAAAGGGGGACTGACCTTGAACGTTCAGTTTAAAAAAGGTGTGTTAGAACTGTGTGTTTTAGCACTTGTGAAACGTAAGGATTGTTACGGTTATGAACTTGTTCAGCAAATCTCAAATAAGTTTTTAATATCAGAAGGGTCAGTGTATCCTTTATTACGTCGTTTAACGAAAGAAGGATATTTTCAAACGTATTTGAAAGAATCTACGGAGGGACCGCCTCGTAAATATTATCAACTAACTGAGCAAGGGGAAACGCAACTGAATTTGTTAGTAACAGAGTGGCGTGATTTTGCAAAAGGCGTACAAGAAATTATTGAAGGGGTGGAATGGGATGAGTAAAGAACAGTTTCTTAAAGAATTATCAAGTCATCTTAGAAAGTTACCGGAAGAAGAGAGGGAAGATATTTTATTTGATTATGAAGAGCATTTTCAGTTTGGGATAGAAGAGGGGAAAACTGAATCGGAAATAATAAAGGGTCTTGGCTCTCCGAAAGTAATTGCGAAGGATTTACTTGCTTTGTATCGTTTTGATGAAATGAAAAAGGATCCATCTGTTTCGAATATAACAAGGGCTGTCATGGCAGCGATTGGACTTAGCTTATTTAATTTCATTATTGTGTTAGGCCCGTTAGTTGCAATTATTGCGTTTATATTTTCCTTCTGGATCGGTGGAATTGCTAGTGTAGTGACACCATTTTTCGTTATTGGAAAAGTATTTATGGGTACTTTTATATGGTTGGATTTATTCGTTAGTATAACGTTTGTTGGAGTAGGTTTGTTGTTATGTATTATCGCTTATTATAGTACGAAGTGGTTTAAAAAGTTATGCGTACGTTATGTAGTATGGAACTTCAAAATGATAAAAGGGGAGTAGATGATGAAAAAAATATTGTTAGTAGCAATCGCTTGTATCATTATTGGAGTAATAGGGATTTCACAAACATACGAAAAAGCAGTGCAAAGTGCAGAAGAAGGAAATAAAGAAAACGTAATTAAAAACGAAACACTAAAAAATATAGAAGTTAAGTTAGATGCTGGGGATATTGTTGTCCAAAAATCTCCCGATTCTTCTTTTTATGTAAAGCAATCAGGAGATGTACGTAAACAAGAGATTCATATTGCTGAAGATGGTGACACATTAAAAATTATTGGGGAAAGAGCAAAAGGAGCTTCATTTGATTTTTCTTTTTATGATTTTAGGTTTCAAACGTCTACAATAACTCTCCTCGTGCCTGAACGTTCTTATCAAGAGATAAAAGTAAATTCATCCGCTGGACAAATAGAAATAAGTGATGTGAAAAGTGATCGTGTAAGTGTGGGGACACTCGCTGGAGAAGTAGATTTGAAACATATCACAGCTAAGAGTGTGGAGGGATCTACAAAAGCTGGTGAGGTGAACTTTAAAAAGGTAATAGGGAAAGTAACAGCGAAAACGGCTAGTGGGGATGTATATGTTATGGATCATGATCCTAAGTATGATGTAGAGGCAAGTTCAACTGCTGGAGATGTAGATATTACTTTATTAGAAAAACCAAAAGATGCAGTAATAAGTGGGCGAAGCGCTGCTGGCGACGTAATGATTTTTAATGAAGAAAATAAAAATATAACAATTGGCAATGGTAGTAAAAAGATTAGCGGTAAAACAGCTGCTGGCGATGTGACGATTGAAACTCGTTCATAAGAAATAGAATGTATGAAAATCTATCAAAATACAAAAAAGAAGATAATTACCGTATGTAAATAAGGTAATTATCTTCTTTTTTTATTCTTAATGTAAATCACGATATACGCCAATTACTTTTCCGATAACTGACACTTGTTTTAAAATGATAGGTTCTAATGAAGAGTTTTCCGGTTGTAGACGGAAATGGTCTTTTTCTTTATAGAAACGTTTAACAGTTGCTTCGTTATCTTCTGTTAAAGCGACTACAATTTCACCGTTGTATGCAGACTGTTGTTGGCGAACAACAACTAAATCCCCATCGAAAATACCAGCTTCAATCATACTATCTCCGGAAATACGTAACATAAATACTTGGTCTGCTCCAGCAACAATGCTAGCTGGAAGTGGGAAGTGATCTTCTACACTTTCAACTGCTGTAATCGGTAATCCAGCAGTAACTTTTCCGACAATTGGAACTTGAATAACAGATTGTGTTTCTGTATCCATTCGGTTGTCACCTAAAATTTCAATTGCTCGTGGTTTTGTTGGATCGCGTCGAATATATCCTTTTTCTTCTAGTCGTGATAAATGTCCGTGCACTGTAGAACTAGAAGCGAGGCCGACTGCTTGACCGATTTCACGTACGGAAGGTGGATATCCTTTTTCTTGTACTTTTAGCTTAATAAAGTCGAGAATGTCTTGCTGGCGTTTCGTTAACTTTTCCATGTTTTCTAACACCTCGTTTTCTTTCATTTTTCTTATTAATAAGTATAACATGCGAAAAAACATTCTACAAACATAAGTTCGAACGAAAGGCGAATTTATGATACACTATAAGGAAAATATAGTGAGAAAGAAGGGTTCAAAATGAATGCAATTATTTATGCACGTGTGAGCACGACAAAAGAAGAACAGGAAACATCATTATTGCGTCAAAAAGATGAATTATTGCATTTAGCTGAGCGCTATCAAATGAATGTTGCAAAGGTGATTGAAGAGCAGGCTAGCGGTTATACAATTGAACGTGATGGCATATTAGAAGTGCTAGATACAATTCGCGATGAACAAGTTGATGTACTTCTCATACAAGATGAAACGCGCCTTGGTAGAGGGAATGCAAAGATTGCATTAATGCACTGTTTACATAAAGAGGGAATAAAAGTATATACGCATACGCATAATGGAGAATTAGAACTCTCTGATTCTGATTCGATGGTACTAGATATAATTGGGATTGTTGAAGAGTATCAAAGAAAGATCCACAATTTAAAAATTAAACGTGGCATGCAAAGGGCGGTAGAGAAAGGATTTCGTCCGGAGAATAATTTAAAAAATCGTCATTTAAGTATAGGACGTGAGAAAAAAGAAGTGCCAATTGAGGAAATTGTACGTTTACGCCGGAATGAATTAACTTTTGAAGAAATTGCAGCAACACTTCGTGGTTTTGGTCATGATGTTTCAAAAGCAACTGTACATCGAAGATATGTAGAATATACAAAGCAATTGCTTGATAAAGAGGACTAACTATTGTATGATAATAATCAGTTTTGAGTAAAAGGGGGATTCGAGATGCAAAGTCACGAACTCATTGAACGCATTAACTTCTTAGCGAAAAAAGCAAAAGCTGAAGGCTTAACTGAAGAAGAACAACGTGAGCGCCAATCGCTACGTGAACAATATTTAAAAGGATTTCGTCAAAATATGTTAAACGAACTTAAAGGGATTAAAGTTGTTAACGAAGAAGGTACTGATGTTACACCGGCGAAATTAAAAGCTTTAAAAAAGCAAGATAATGCAAAATTAAACTAAAAGATGGGCGAAGCCCATCTTTTTTATTTATTATATCCGTTATTTAATAACTTTCCAGTTGTTATTGACTGTTGCTTCTATCTTTTTGTGCTTCAATATATAGTTAGCGATAAGTTCAGACATATCTGTTGGTATGTCTTTTATTACGGGCTTATTTTGAAACATAAAGAAGTTCCCTCCGCCGCTTGCGCGATAATTATTCATAACGACGTCATATTCTTCATTCATATGAAGGGGAGCTCCTTTATACTGTAAGGATTCGACTCTCTCTCCAATTGGTTTGGAAATGTTTAATACGTACGAAATTCCTTCCCACATATCGTAATTATAGTGTTGCGGCTTTGGTTCTATGTAGGTAGGATTTACAATGATAGTTTCATCTGCTTTTAATGTGAAATAAGAAGCAGAGAGTTCAAGGGCATCTTTTATATCCGCTCCAGTTATTCTAATTACTTTTAATGTATTTGGATAAATATAATTAGAAACGATGTTACGCATTGTTACGCGATTAGGGAAACCTGGAGATAGATTATGGAATAAGCTTGTACAAGAAATGGAAACATTAGCTATATCCATCTGTATTTTATTTATAAATTCAATAAAAGGATGGTCTTGCAAACGAGTTTGCATAGCATCTGAAATTTGCATGTCTCCATAGATTAATCCAATAGGTTGATCGAGCCAATTTTGTGTTTCCTCTTCATAATCGGCAACCAAGGAAAGCATATGTTGGTCCGCAGTAATTCCACGCACGGGCAATAATTGTGAATAACTCTCTTTTTTTACCCATTTTTGTTCTGTTTTCTCGAATGTTACTGTTATTTTTCCGACGGAGTGTCCATTGCATCCAGTTTGTAAAACTGTTACACCATTTATTACGGTGTGAGCGATTTCCCGGTGTTGGTGGCCTGTTAGTAAAATATCTATGCCTTCAATTTTATGGCACATTGCATAACCTTGGTTTTCACCTGTTAAAACTTCAGTCGGTACCCCGGTTTGTAAATCGCGTTCAAATCCTCCATGATACGCTACGACTAGTAAATCTGGTTGCTCTTGTTTGCGAATGTAAGAAACCCATTTTTTTGTTGTTTCTAATGCATCTTCAAATTGTAGATCTTGAATGTGATGAGGTTGTTCCCAATTAGGAATGTAATGCGTTGTCATCCCTAAAATAGCAATTTTTATATTTGATTCAATATGTTTTATTATATATGGTTTCCCGAAATAAGGTTCTTTTCTGTTTGTATCTAAAATATTTGCTGATAGATACGGGAAGTTCGCAGTAGAAATAGCATGATTTAATACGTCCATTCCATAATTAAATTCATGATTCCCGATAACTGCAGCATCATAGTTTAAATAGTTCGCTAATAAGGACATTGGGTTTTTCTTATCTTTTTTGTATGTAGCGTAATGATAAGTAAAGGGTGTTCCTTGTATGAAGTCACCGTTATCAATTAAAAGAACGTTTCTATTTTGGGAACGTTCTTTTTTTATAAGAGTAGAAATTTTAGCTAAACCAATTTCAGCTTGAGAGTTATCTTGGTAGTGAATTGGATAAACAGTACCATGTATATCGCTTGTTAATAAGATGTTTAAAGTTACAATTTGATTTTGCTTCAATATTATTCACCTTTTCTATTGTTATCTACTAGTTAAGCATATCAAATATATGAAGAGAATTTTAATGAGAATGTATAGAATGTGTAAAGATTCTGTAAATAAGCAATTATTTGTAAAAATATGTGATATATTTCTTCATGTTTACGGAAGGTTATTTTATAACAACAAAAATGGAGGCATTAATATGTTGAAAAAAGTTTTTGCGATGAGTACAACGGTTGTAATTGCAGCGGGATTATTGAGTGGCTGTGGAACGAAGGAATCAAGTGCAAGTAAAAATGAAGATACGAAAAAAGGGTATGTACCGAAGACTTTAAATGTTCAATTTGTTCCTTCTCAAAATGCAGATACGTTAGAGGCGAAGGCGAAACCATTGGAAAAGCTATTAAGTGATAAATTAAATATTCCGGTAAAAGTTAGTATTTCAACGAATTACAATACAATTGTAGAAGCGATGGCATCTAAGCAAGTAGATGTAGGTTTTTTACCTCCAACAGCGTATGTGCTAGCGCATGAGAAAAAGGCTGCAAACGTAATTTTACAAGCACAACGTTTTGGAGTAGATGATGAAACGGGAGCTCCTACAAAAGATTTAGTAGACTTTTATAAATCTGAATTTGTTGTTAAGAAAGATTCTAACATTAACAGTGTAAAAGATTTAAAAGGTAAAAAAATTGGTTATCAAGATGTAACATCATCAGCAGGATACGTATGGCCTGCGGCTGTATTGTTAAAAGAGGGGGTTGATCCGTTAAAGGATGTGAAACCTGTTACATTAAAAGGTCACGATCAGTCGCTTATTGCTCTTTTAAATGGTGATGTAGATGCAGCTGTTGTATTCCAAGATGCTCGTAATATTGTAAAAAAAGATTATCCGAATATATTCGATCAAACGAAAATAGTGAAATTTACGGAGAAAATTCCAAACGATACGATTTCGGTACGCTCTGATTTAGATGCAGAGTGGAGCAAGAAATTACAGGATGCTTTCATTGAAATAGGAAAGAATGAGGAAGGTCACAAAATCATTAAAGAAGTATATTCACATGAAGGATATGTTAAATCTGATGATAGTAAATTTGATATCGTTCGTGAATATGGAAAGAAAGTAAAAACGCAATAATACATATGGAAATGGCAGCTAACTGGAAGAAGGGTTTATTTTCAGTTAGTTTGCCGTTTGGAATATATAGAAGGTAGGTAAGATGTGTGATAGAGTTTCGAAATGTCTCCAAAGTGTATCCGAATGGTACAAAAGGATTGAATAATATAAACTTGAACATTCAAAAAGGTGAGTTTGTTGTAATGGTAGGGCTGTCTGGGGCTGGAAAGTCTACACTTCTAAGATCTGTAAACCGTCTTCATGAGATTACAGAAGGCGAAATCATGATTGAAGGTGAATCTATAACTGCTGCAAAAGGAAAAGGATTACGTCGCATGCGCCGGGATATTGGCATGATTTTTCAAAGTTTTAACCTTGTAAAGCGATCATCGGTATTGAAGAATGTATTAGCTGGGCGTGTTGGGTATCATTCGACTTTACGTACAACGTTAGGTCTATTTCCAAAAGAAGATTTGGAGCTTGCCTTTCAATCGTTAAAAAGGGTGAATATTTTAGAAAAAGCATATGCGCGAGCTGATGAATTATCAGGAGGACAACAGCAACGTGTATCGATTGCTAGAGCGTTGGCGCAAGAAGCGAAAATCATATTGGCAGATGAACCTGTTGCGTCGTTAGATCCGCTAACAACAAAGCAAGTATTAGATGATTTGAAAAAAATTAATGAAGATTTTGGAATTACAACAATTGTAAACTTACATTCTATTGATTTAGCTAGGCAATATGCGACACGCATTATTGGATTACATGCAGGCGAAATTGTTTTTGATGGTTCAGTAGAAGAGGCAACGGATGAAAAATTTGCTGAAATTTATGGAGACGTAGCGCAGAAAAGTGAATTATTAGAGGTGGCAGTTAAATGAATGACGTGACGATATATTCGAAATCGATACCGAAGCCGCCGAGTAAGTTGAAACATATGTTAACGGCTATTCTAGTCATTTTACTGTTGTGGGGAAGCAGTGTACAGGTCGACGCATCATTTTCAAAACTAGTAGTTGGTTTTCCTAATATGATTGATTTGTTAAAAGAGATGGTGCCGCCTGATTGGAGTTATTTTCAAGTTATTACAACAGCGATGTTAGATACAATACGTATGGCGATTATTGGGACGACGTTAGGAGCGATTTTAGCTATTCCACTGGCACTATTTGCGGCAAGTAATGTGTTTACTAGTACATTTTTGTACGGGCCAGCTCGATTGGTTTTAAATTTTATCCGAACGATACCAGATTTATTATTAGCGGCGATTTTCGTAGCTATTTTTGGAATAGGACCACTTCCAGGTATTTTGGCTCTTACTTTTTTCTCAATTGGGCTCGTGGCGAAATTGTTGTATGAGTCAATTGAATCGATTGATTCAGGTCCATTAGAAGCGATGACAGCAGTAGGAGCAAATAAAGTGCAATGGATTGTGTATGGGGTAATTCCGCAAGTGAAAGCACATTTTGTCTCCTATGTTCTTTATACATTTGAGGTGAACGTACGTGCAGCAGCTGTTTTAGGTTTAGTAGGGGCAGGTGGTATTGGATTATATTATGACCGCACACTTGGTTTTTTACAATATCAACAAACTGCATCTATTATTATCTATACCCTTGTTGTTGTATTGTTAATTGATTATGTAAGTACATTGTTACGGGAGAAATTATAATGAGTAAAACGACGTTAATCGTACCAAAACCGAAGAAACCGAGTGTGTATCGCTGGTTTATTTTTATAGCACTTGCATTTGTTTATGTATGGGCTTTTTCAGGAGTCCCGTTAGAGGGTAACTAACTGTTACGATTTATTTAACCAATTATAACGAAAGTTAATTAAATATATCAGTAAGCCCTGCTAGTCAAGTGATTGGCTAGTAGTGAGGGTTAACTGCGGGCAATCCCTAAAGCTGATTGAACTACAACGTGGCTAGAAATGGTGAGCGTGAATGTTGCGAAAGCAGAAAAAATTAATCAGATGGTGCAAGGTTAAATCCTAAACACTAGAGCAATGGGTCTTCCGCCTCGAATCATCTAAGTCAAAATGGATAAGATGAACGTTCAACGACTATCTCGTATAACTGACGAGAGTACATCACAAGCCTATGGTGATGGAAAAATCCTCTATCTCTAAAGAGATAAACATATAGTCTGCGCTCATGTGAAAACATGAGAAGTTCATAAGAGAACTGGCTAAGGAATTGCGCCCCTAGTTGAACGAGATAAATTTAATTAAATCTATCAAGTCTCATTGAATCTACCGAATCTATGCATTATGGTAAATTCAATGAGGTGAGAATAATAATGAAATTTTCACGAGTTAGTCAAGTATCGGAATTAACAGGTTTGTATCCTAGTAGTCTTAGGAGAATGCTGGTGGAACACGCTACTATTCAGAAGAACAAATCTTCCATTAAAGGATTTAAATTCTGATGATATTGGCGAAGAAAGTCAGACTGATTCCAACGCCTGAACAAGAACAAGTGCTTAGAAACCATGCTGGTGCTGCAAGATTCGCTTATAGCTATTGTAAAAGAATGAGTGATAGATACTATAAGCTATTTGGAAAATCTGTTTCACAGTTAGCTTTACAGAAACGATTTACAAAGATCAAGAAGCGAAAGAGATATGAGTGGTTACATGACATCAACGCACAAGTTCCCAAACAGGCTTCAAAAGATTTTGACAAGGCGAGGAAACATTCGTTCAAAAAGTACAAAAATGGTTATCACACTTCTTATAAATCCAAAAAAGATTTAATCCAAGGATTTTATGCCAATTATGAAAGACTGGTTATAGGAAAGAAAGTAGTTCATATTCAGTCCATTGGAGAAGTGAAAACAAGCCAACAACTACCAAGAAATAAAAAGCCATCCAATCCAAGAGTTACCTTTGATGGTCGTCACTGGTGGATTAGTGTAGGGTTCAAAGAATCCTTTGAAGCACAAGAATTAACCGATGAGTCGATGGGTGTGGATGTTGGTTTAAAAGAGCTGTTTGTGGCTTCTAATGGTACGAAAGAACGAAATATAAACAAAGATGCCAAGGTTAAAAAACTTTTGAAAAGGAAAAAGTCAGCACAAAGAGATATGTCTAGAAGATTTAAAAAAGGTGTAAAAATACAATCTGCCGGATATGAAAAAGCTAAAACTGAGCACCTGCGGTTATCTAGGAAAATTATGAATATCCGAAATAACCATATCTATCAAGCAACAGCTAAATTGGTGAAAACCAAACCAATGAGGATTGTTGTGGAAGACGTATCTATCTCAAACCTGTTAAAAAACAAAAAACTATCGAAAGCATTTTCATTTCAAAAATTAAACTTCTTCTTTCAATGTTTATCATACAAGTGCGAGAAGTATGGCATTGAGTATGTAAAAGCTGATACATGGTTCGCCTCAAGCCAGATTTGCTCATGTTGCGGAGTGAAATACGACCATTCAGTTCAACCAGAAGGACAGTGGAGTTTAAAAATACGTGAGTGGCGTTGTGTTCCATGCAATAGCCATCACGATAGGGATGTAAATGCTGTGATAAATTTATCAAGATGGGTAAAATAAATGCTTGATAATAGGAGGTAACGATACTGCCTCGTGTGGAGTGTTATACCCCTCGTCCCTTCGGGGGTGCGAGAACACGATGAAGCGCTAACTTGTGTAAATTTGATTGAATTGTATAGATTTAGTTAAGTTTATCGTATCGGAATAAAGGATACGGCAGGAGAAATTACAAAAGCAATTATGACAGGTGTAATGAGTCCAGATTGGTCGTATGTATCTTTGCCAGATGGTGAAGATTTATTACATGGTTTAATTGATACGTTGGCAATTGCGATATTAGGTACATTTATTTCTGCCTTTTTATCTATTCCATTCGCTTTTTGGGCGGCAACGAATATGAGCAGTGGAAAATTAACTTCAGGAACTGGGAAATTTGTACTTAGTTTTGTTCGTACATTTCCTGAATTAGTTATGGCCATTTTATTTATAAAAGCTGTTGGACCAGGCTCTTTTGCCGGAGTTCTAGCTCTAGGATTACACTCTATCGGAATGTTAGGGAAATTATATTCGGAAGGAATTGAAAATATAGATAAGGGACCGACGGAAGCGTTAATAGCAACAGGCGCAAATCGGTTTCAAATACTTTGGTATGCAGTATTGCCACAAGTATTACCAGATTTTCTATCGTATACGTTATACAGGTTCGAAATTAATGTACGATCCGCTGCCATTTTAGGTGTTATTGGAGCAGGTGGGATTGGGACACCGTTAATTTTTGCATTGAGTTCACGCAATTGGTCTCGTGTGGGGATTATTTTATTAGGCATCATTTTAATGGTCATTATCATTGATTTTATTTCAAGTTCGATACGGAAGAAAATCGTATAATTTGTTTTAGAAGCACCTATAAAAGGTGCTTTTTTATATAATAAGAATAATGAATGTGGGTAATAGGAGGGATATTTTGGCTTTGCAGCACGAGTTCGTATTTATTTCGAATGAAAAAAGATTGGATTTTAAAGAGGTAGATTGGATTGAACTTTGTTTTTTATATAAAGAAGAGGCAACGATAGATGAGTGTATTGTATTAAGTGATGAGTTAATCGTATATCTATTAGATTTTATCCATTGGATTCCAGTCTATTATCCAGCAAAAAGAGCAGAAGGGTTTGGCATTCATTATTATGGTATTACAAAAATTGAGCAACAAGGGGCAGTGATAGCAGAACAGTTATTTTGTTCGCTAGTTAGCATGTTTTCTTTAGCGCCAGAAACAATTGAGCTAACAGGACAGTTTCAATGGGAAAATGATAATAATACTGATGGAGAATATGAAAGATACGTATTTGATCGAGATAAATTATGCCAAGATTTACAGTCGTTTATTCATTTGCTTCGCAGAGTGAAAAATGGGGAAGGATATATTTTGCATTATGGAATTTGAAATTGATGAATAAATATACAGATAATTCCCTTTCTTTTTAAAATAAAAATAATGAAAAAGTATGTCATATTGAATACCCATACATTCCCGAAATCATTGATTTTTTTATAAAAAATCAAAAAAACATCAACATATTTGTCGATACATGTTGTATAATCTTGCGTGGGAAGCTATCATATAAATGTATAAAACGTTTACTAATATAAGCGAAGGGAAGAATAGCATGTCACATTCAATCGAACAACTTTCTATCAACACGATTCGCACATTATCCATCGATGCGATTGAAAAAGCAAACTCTGGTCACCCAGGAATGCCAATGGGTGCAGCACCAATGGCTTATACATTATGGACTCAATTTATGAAACACAATCCAAATAACCCAACGTGGTTTAACCGTGATCGTTTCGTATTATCTGCAGGTCATGGTTCAATGTTATTATACAGCCTACTTCACCTATCTGGTTATGATGTAACAATGGATGACTTAAAGAACTTCCGTCAATGGGGAAGCAAAACTCCAGGACATCCTGAGTACGGTCATACAGCTGGGGTAGACGCAACTACTGGTCCACTTGGACAAGGTATTGCAACTGCTGTAGGTATGGCAATGGCTGAAAGACATTTAGCTGCTAAATATAACCGTGATGCGTATAATGTAGTAGATCATCATACATACGCTATTTGTGGTGATGGAGATTTAATGGAAGGCGTTTCTGCTGAAGCATCTTCATTAGCTGCTCATTTACAATTAGGTCGTCTTGTTGTGTTATACGATTCAAACGATATTTCATTAGATGGCGATTTAAATCGTTCATTCTCTGAAAGTGTAGAAGATCGTTACAAAGCATACGGATGGCAAGTAATCCGTGTTGAGGATGGAAACGATATTGAAGCAATCGCGAAAGCAATTGAAGAAGCGAAAGCTGACGAAAAACGCCCAACGCTAATTGAAGTAAGAACGACAATTGGTTTCGGTTCTCCAAACAAATCAGGAAAATCAGCTTCACACGGTTCTCCACTTGGTGTAGACGAAACGAAATTAACAAAAGAAGCATATGCTTGGACTGCTGAGCAAGACTTCCATGTTGCAGAAGAAGTATATGACAACTTCCGCAAAACAGTACAAGATGTTGGTGAAACTGCGCAAGCAGCTTGGAACACGATGTTAGGCGAATATGCACAAGCATATCCAGAATTAGCAAACGAATTGCAAGCAGCAATGAACGGTCAACTTCCAGAAGGTTGGGAGCAAAACTTACCAACTTATGAATTAGGATCTAAAGCAGCAACTCGTAATTCTTCAGGTGCTGTAATTAATGCAATTGCAGAGTCTGTACCATCATTCTTCGGTGGATCTGCTGACCTTGCTGGTTCTAACAAAACATATATGAATAACGAAAAAGACTTTACAAGAGATGATTACAGCGGTAAAAACATTTGGTACGGTGTACGTGAGTTCGCAATGGGTGCAGCAATGAACGGTATTGCATTACATGGCGGTTTAAAAACTTACGGTGGTACATTCTTCGTATTCTCTGACTACTTACGTCCAGCAATTCGTCTTGCAGCATTAATGCAATTGCCAGTAACGTATGTATTCACACACGACAGTATCGCTGTTGGTGAAGACGGTCCAACACATGAACCAGTCGAGCAATTAGCAGCGCTACGTGCAATGCCAAATGTATCTGTTATTCGTCCAGCTGATGGTAACGAATCTGTTGCAGCTTGGAGATTAGCTTTAGAATCTACAAAAACACCAACTGCTTTAGTATTAACTCGTCAAGACCTTCCAACATTAGAAGGTGCAAAAGACGATACGTATGAAAAAGTAGCAAAAGGTGCATATGTAGTTTCTGCAAGCAAGAAAGAAACAGCTGATGTAATTTTACTTGCATCGGGATCTGAGGTAAGTCTAGCTGTGGAAGCACAAAAAGCGTTAGCAGTAGACGGCGTTGACGCAGCTGTTGTCAGCATGCCATCTATGGATCGCTTTGAAGCTCAAACTGCTGAGTACAAAGAATCTGTATTACCAAAAGCAGTAACAAAACGTTTCGCAATCGAAATGGGTGCTACATTCGGATGGCACCGTTACGTAGGTCTTGAAGGAGATGTATTAGGTATCGATACATTCGGTGCTTCTGCTCCTGGTGAGAAGATTATGGAAGAGTATGGATTTACTGTAGAGAACGTTGTTCGTAAAGTAAAAGAAATGCTTTAATGATTTTAGAAAAATCTCTCCGGCATGGAGAGGTTTTTCTATGTAAATGAGTTTTTTCGACAGAAAAAGTTTTTTATCTCTCCGTAGTCAGACAATCATTGCAAAATTTCTTCTATATAATGAAGGGAAAAGGTTGTCCAGATTGGGAGGCAAAAGATGAAAACGTATGAATTGTATTTAATTCAAGAGGATATTGCGAAAGCTTACTTTGGTCGTGAATATTTGTTTTTTGATTTATTTGCTCGATTTTCAGAATCTGGGTCCCTTTCGGAGAAAAAAGTGTTATATAAACAAATGATGTATATAACGAGACCATTACAAGTAATGAAAATTCATCATAAATTAGAGCAAGCTTTACGTGTTCTTGGTAGATATGATAGAAAACATCATACACATACACTTTTTACAGGAGCGGAATACGGCGAAATAATGGTGAAACCACACTATATTCGTATGAACACCTCTGGAAATGTCTCTATGGAAACGACGTTCTTTGAGGTGCTTCGAAAGTGTGAATTAACATTTTTAGCTATGGATTATGAAAATACAAAGTACGGATGGCTGAATCCTCTAAAACAAGTACGAACATATGTGTAAAAAATGTCGAATTGTATCTTGTCTTATTGAAAAGGTTTTAGTACACTGTAAGGTAGACAACATGAAGGAGGAAAATATATGCCAATTTGGTTAGGTATTCTAGTGGGCGTAGTAGCACTAGTAGCAGGCGTAGCGTTAGGATTTTTCATTGCCCGCAAATACATGATGAACTACTTAGAAAAAAATCCACCAATTAATGAACAAATGTTAAAAATGATGATGATGCAAATGGGACAAAAACCTTCCCAAAAGAAAATCAATCAAATGATGAGCGCGATGAGCAAGCAACAAACAAAATAAGCGCTAAAAGACACTCGCTAAGAGTGTCTTTTCTTTTTGCTAGTTATAGAGTTTAAAACTTCCAAAAATTCTGTATTTTTGATAAACTGAAAACATCGCTCATTTTATGGGAGGAGGATAAAAATGAAGGTATTTATTAATTTAGCGTGGTTTTTTAAACAAGAAAAACGAGCGTACATAATTGGAATTATTATGTTGTTTGGTGTCGCGCTTCTTGAACTTGTAGCGCCGAAAGTACTAGGTATTGTAGTAGATGAAATTAATAATGGAACATTAACATCTGAAAAGTTGTTGAAGTTGGTTATTTTGTTAGTAGTTGTAGGGATTACTATGTACATCTTACGTTATTTATGGCGTATTATGATTTTTGGATCTTCGTTAAAACTAGCCCGTCAATTACGAAAGAATTTATATGAACATTTTACAAAGATGAGTCCATCTTTTTATCAATCACGTCGTACGGGTGATTTGATGGCGCATGCGACCAATGATATTCAGGCGATTCAGCAAACTGCTGGATCGGGTGTTTTAACACTTGTTGACTCATTAGCAGTTGGAGGATGTGTACTCGTAGCAATGGGTTTTACAATTAGTTGGAAGTTAACATTGTTAAGCTTAATTCCAATGCCGATTGTAGCAATTTCGACAAATTATTATGGCACGTTATTACATAAAAGGTTTCATAAAGCGCAGCAATCGTTTTCGGAAATCAATGATAAAGTGCAAGAGAGTATGAGTGGGATGAAGGTAATTCGATCACTTGGACAAGAGAAAGAAGACTTACAAGCATTTCGAAAAAAGTCAGAAGATGTCGTACATAAAAATATGTTAGTTGCGCGTATTGATTCGTTGTTTGATCCGACAATCGCTCTTATCGTTGGGTTTTCTTTTTTAATTGCAGTATGTTACGGGTCAGTATTAGTTGTGAGGGGTGAATTAACTGTAGGTGATCTTGTTACATTTACAACATATTTAGGTACCCTCGTTTGGCCAATGTTAGCCTTTGGATGGTTGTTTAATATTATGGAGCGTGGACGCGCTTCGTATGACCGTGTCGAGAAAATCCTTTCTCAAAAATTAGATGTAGTAAATAGAGAAAACGCTGTACATACAATAGCAAGCGGTGATGTTTCGTTTGCGGTTGATTCATTTTCATATAAGAGAAATGAACTGTTACAGCTAATAGATGTTCACTTTGATTTGAAGAAGGGTGAAACACTAGGAGTTGTCGGACGTACAGGTGCAGGGAAAACGACGTTATTAAAATGCTTAATCCGTGAATATGATCATTTTAATGGTGAATTAAAAGTTGGAGAGCGGGATATTCGCGATGTAACACTTTACGGTGTCCGTTCTGCTATTTCATATGTGCCGCAAGACCATTTTTTATTTTCAGCGAGTATTGGGGAGAATATTGCCTTCGGAAAGGCGGATGCTACATATAATGAAATTACTCGTGCTGCAGAGATTGCTTGTATCCATAATGACATACTCCAATTTTCAGAAGGGTATGAAACAGTAGTAGGGGAAAGAGGCGTTTCTTTATCTGGAGGTCAAAAACAGAGAATCTCAATAGCGCGTGCTTTATTAACGAATGCTGAAATTTTGATTTTGGACGACTGTTTATCTGCTGTAGATGCAAAAACAGAAGAAACGATTTTAAATGCATTAAAGAGGGAAAGAGCAGGGAAAACGACGATTATTACTGCTCATCGTTTAAGTGCAATTCAACATGCCAATCTTATACTTGTTGTGGATGAAGGCAGAATTGTGCAGCGAGGTACACATGAGCAATTAATGGAAGAAAACGGTTGGTATAAAGAGATGTATGAGAGCCAGCAGTTAGAAGCATTAGTCGAGAAAGGAGGCGTATGATGGCTAAGAAAAAACAGAGTGATTTAAGAAGATTACTTTCTTATATGAGACCATATAAAGGGTTATTAGCATTAGCATTTTTATTTCTAGTTGGAGCAACTGTAACTGAAATGATGGGTCCTTTTTTAATTAAACAATTTCTTGATGAACACTTAGTACCGGGGAATTTTGAACAATCAGCACTCGTTACTTTATTTGTAGTATACATAGTTGCTCATTTATTAAAAGTGTTATTTACGTATTTGGATTTATTATATTTTCAAAATATCGCTTTTAAAATTGTTCAAGATATGCGTGTTGAAGTATATGAACATGTTCAAAAGTTGTCATTAAGTTTCTTTGATCGTACGCCGATTGGTACGCTCGTATCGCGCATAACGAATGATACGGAAGCAATTAAAGATTTTTATGTCAGTGTATTATCCACATTTGTCAAAAATGTAGTCTTTTTAATAGGTATTTTAGTAGCAATGTTTTTATTAAATGTAAAACTAGCTCTATTTTCTCTTGTATTAATTCCGATCATGTTTGCAATTATGGTGCTATATCGCCGGAAAAGTGCAGCTTTTTATTTAGAAGTACGTAATCAATTAAGCGTGTTAAATGCAAAGTTAAATGAGTCTATTCAAGGAATGAATATTGTTCAAGTGTTCAGACAAGAAAAGCGTATGAGAAAAGAGTTTGAAGAAGTGAATAATAAACATTATAGTGCAGGGCGAAGGACTTTAAAGTTAGACGCGTTACTTTTACGTCCAGCAACTGATTTAGTTCATATTGTGGCTATTGCGTTAGTACTTGGTTTATTTGGAATTGATGCTTTGAAGAGTCCTGTTGAAGTAGGTGTATTATATGCGTTTGTTAATTATATACATCGTTTCTTTCAGCCTGTAAATGAGATGATGATGAAATTATCATTTTTCCAACAGGCACTTGTTTCATCATCACGTGTATTTCATTTAATGGATGAGAAAGATTTAGCGCCAGTTCAAAAAGGGGATGGAGATCCTCAAGTGGTTAATGGAGAAATTGAATTTAAAAATGTTACTTTTTCGTATGATGGAAAACGTGATGTTTTAAAAAATGTATCTTTTCACGTGAAACAAGGGCAAACGGTTGCTTTCGTTGGGCACACTGGTAGCGGAAAAAGTACCATTATGAATTTGTTAATGCGATTTTATAATATTAAGTCCGGAAGTATTGTAATAGATGGTGTGGATTTAGAGAAATTTGAAGAACGAGAAATTAGAAAAAAAATAGGACTCGTATTGCAAGATGCATTTTTATTTGCGGGAAATGTAAAACAAAATATTCGTATGTACAATGAAGAAATTACAGATGAAGAAGTAAAAGAAGCGGCACAATTTGTGCAAGCCAATACGTTTATTGAAAAATTACCAGAGCAGTATGAAACAGAAGTAGTAGAAAGAGGAGCTGCATTTTCTAGTGGTCAACGCCAATTAATTGCTTTTGCTAGAACGATAGCAACGAATCCGAAAGTATTAGTATTAGATGAAGCAACAGCTAATATTGATACAGAAACAGAAGATGCGATTCAAACAGCATTACAGCAAATGAGAAAAGGGAGAACGACGATAGCAATTGCCCACAGATTATCTACAATTCAAGATGCAGATCAAATCTTTGTTATGCATGATGGAGAAATAGTAGAAAGAGGTACACATCAAGAATTACTGAGTGAGCAAGGGTTGTACTATAATATGTATTTACTACAAAATAAAGGAAGTTTACAAAAAGCCTTGTAATTACAAGGCTTTTTTACTTTGTTTATAAAATATGTTTGCTCTCAATGTCTATAGTATAAACGTCGTGACCCTTTATTAAAGTTGTACATATTGTATGTATACGAAATGAAAAAAATTGATAGGAGCTTTTATATGCAAGATAGATCTAGTTCAAATATTACGTTTATCGATGTGTCTCATTGGGAAGGGAATATTGATTGGAATGCAGTGAAGGGATCGGGTATTTCAGCGGCGTATGCAAAAGCGACAGAAGGTGTGAATAATCTTGATCCTACTTTGGTTCAAAATGTACAAGCAGCGCGAAATGCGAATGTATTAATCGGTGCATACCATTTTGCACATCCAGAACTAAATGATGCAATTTCAGAAGCGAAACATTTTGTGAACATATTACAAAGCAATCAGACAGATTTAATGCCCGTTTTAGATTTAGAATCACCGATAGATCCGAGTAATAGTAATTTAACTGGTACTGCTATATCTAATTGGGCAAGAAGTTTCATTGATTATGTGAAACAGGCTACTGGAAAAGATGTCATGTTATATACAGGAGTTTGGTATATTAATGAGTTTGGAATTAACGGATTAAGTGATATACCACTTTGGATTTCTAAATACTCTAGTACGCCGCCTGCTGATGCTGGTGGATGGACAGAGTGGACAGCATGGCAATACACAGATTCTGGTCAAATTTCAGGTGTAGTAGGAAATTGTGACGTATCAGCAGCGGTTTCATTAGAAGCTTTGCAAGGAAATGGGACGAGTGGTGGTGGGAATGTTTCTCCACCTAGTACTGCTACTGCAGTCTACGGCGTTGCTGTAATTAAAGGCGATAATGTAAATTTACGGAGTGGACCATCTTTACAATCTAGTGTAATCCGCCAGCTAAATAGAGGAGAATCGTATGAAGTTTTGAGTGAACAAGATGGCTGGCTTGCTTTAGGTGGAAACGAATGGATATACTATGATCCAAGTTACATTCAGTATAAACATTATGTGGCGACTATTACTGGTGATAATGTGAATCTGCGGGATGCACCATCATTAAATGGAAATGTTATAAGACAGTTACATCAAGGTGAGGCTTATAGAGTATGGTGTAAGCAAGATGGCTGGCTTGGTTTAGGTGGAAATGGCTGGATATACTATGATTCAAGTTATATTCAGTATGGTGTACAATAAAATGCACGTAAAAGGTATCTCGCCTGAGATGCCTTTTATTCTGCTATTTGCGGGCAACCTGAAACAATCAGTGGGCAATGGGAAAAATCGCTTATTAAAGTCTCGCTTCATTAAAAATATGTAATTTTTACAAAGTGTATATTGAAAGCATAGTATAATATAATGGATGTTTATAAAAATAAATGAAAATGAAATAAAGGAGTAAAAATATGGATTATGTGCTAATAGGTGTGATTTTATTATTATTAGCTGTAGTATTCGTGCTGTTCTATAAAAATAAACAGCTAGAATCAGAGAGTCAGCAAGTAGAATTCGAAAAGAAACAAGCAATTGAAACGTATGAAAATGAAATTGCAGCTACGGTTACAGAGCATAAAGAACAACAAAGTACATTGAAAAATATGGAACAGAAGAAATATAATAATTTACAAATAAGCGCAGCTAGAGAACTTGAAAATATGCGTATGATGAAAAATCAATTAGCTATGCAACATAGTAAAGAACGCAGTGAAATGCAAGAAAAACATAGTAACGAAATACATATGTTTCAAAATTTAATTGCAAATTTGCGAGAGTATACGAAAAATGGAGCTGAAGTGAATACACACGAAACATTACATTATATGAAGCGAGGCTTCGTAGATCAAGGCATAATACTAGATAATGAATTTCATATTATGCCAAATGTTTTTATTAGAAATCAGCATGGAGGAAATGATTTTCGAATTCATCATCTTGTCTTAAGTAAAACGGGTATGTATCTACTTGAGACGAAAGAATGGACAGGGAAATTAATTCATGGCTTAACGAAAGAAAATGCTCGTATATATTCATTTATGATTGATGAAATTGGCAAGTATCAACAAGAAGTAGAGAAAGAAGAGACGTTTGAATGCATTACAGGTGAAGATTCATTAACGATACAAGTGAAAAATGAAGGGAATCCAGTATATAGAGCGAAGAAACTATCTCATATTCTATACAATTGTTTGAAAGAAATACAAGTTGATATTGTAAAGGAAAACGTAAAACCGATCGTATATTTTTATAATGAGAGTGGGAAAGAAGTGCTAGATCTTTCTGAAGAAAAAACGCTGAGATTAAAAGATAGAGAGCAAATTGTAACGTTCTTCAGAAATGAGATCTTAACGGGGAAAGTAATATATACAGATCAAGAGTTAGAAAAACTTCGAGAAATTATTAGTCGGATGAATTATAAAGTGGAACTTTAATCAGTGGGGGGACATCCCCACTGATTATTAGTTGAACCAATAGGGCTTTTACGGACAGTTGATCCCCGCCTAACTTCTTTGCTTTCGCTGAATTTTAAGGTGGGGGATCTTACTGCCCGTTAATGAGGGGTAAAATGAATTAAAAAGGGGTGGGTTTTCTGAGTGCTATATTGAGAGGGATTTTGTATATTTATTTTTGTTTGTATATACTAATGTATCTTGCGTTTATCTTTGTTATTGATGCGGTTCATATGTCATTAAGTGTAAAAAGTATGTTTGTAGTAGTCATGCCATTTGTTTTATTAGTCATGATTCAAAAGTTCGTCTTACATACTTCTATAAATCGTAATACAGAAAAGAAGCAAATGCTAGGTGTAATGATGGTAGGTTGCATTCTATTGTTAGTGTGCACATGGCAATTAAGTATGAATACATACACTTCAAAGTTTAATCAAGATCGCTGGTTACATGCTGAAGAGAAACGGGTCCACATGGTAGATGATTTATTGCAAAAATATAAATTAACAGGGAAATCAAATGAAGACATTACAAAATTATTAGGAGCACCTACTGAAACGAAAAATGGAGAAGAAGGGATTATCACTTCGTACTATCTTGGAAATGAACGTGGCTTTATTTCAATAGATAGTGAACAGCTTGTTTTACAATTTGATAGAGATGGTAAAGTTATGGAATATAAGGTGCATAGAGATTAACGAAACGTAGAAAGAAGCTATATATTATAGCTTCTTTTTTATATTCCAATATAGTAAATATAGGCAAATAGTAGTCATTCCTATCTATACGGATCGGAATGAGTCTGTTATATTGTAAATGGTTATGTAGTTTAATAGTTTACTAGATAACATATATTTTGGTTGAGGAGGGAGAATTTAACACGAATTTAATTATGACGTGTTAAGTATTATGATGAAAAAAAGATTTTATAATGTTCTAGCTGCATCAATTGTATTAAGTATGGTAACGATTCCAAATTATTCCTATGCTAACGAACTTGAAAAAACTGTTACATTTTCACCTGATGAACAAGCTTTAAAAAGTATTGAAAACCATATGAAAGATGAAGATGGTCGAGGAGAAGATAAAGGAGTAAGAAATGAAGTGCAAGGTGAGTTTCTTGTACATATAGTTAAAGAAGTACCTTTATATGATTCTAGTAATTTTCAAAAAGAGATCGGGGTTCGTATTTCGAATCAAGTCGTAAAAGCTGAGAAAAGAAAAGGAAACGCTTACTATGTTCGAACTTCATCTGGAACTGGGTGGATACAAAATAGTGAGGGGAATGTAGAGGTTAAAGAAATTCACTCGTTATTAAGTGAAAAGTTAGTAGTTAATGAAGAAACCGCTACATATTCTAAACCATTTGCTTCATACAAAGAAGAAAATGTACTGGAGCCACAAACTATCCAAGCAATTGGACAGGCGGGAGAATGGTTCCAAGTAAAAGTAAATAATGAGATAAAATGGATTTATTCACCTTCAGCAAAATTTGAAGGAACAAAGGCTTCACTTATTCAAGATATAACACCAACACGTACAAAACGTGCCGCAGTTATGTATGCCGCACCAACAGAAGAGAAAACAACGAATATTTATGGTGTAACTTTAAAAGAAATGATTGTACCAAAAGGAAATGAAAATATTCGTCCAGGTTATGCGATGAAGCCAAAGTATATTACGATTCATGAGACGGATAATTACAGTGTTGGGGCAAATGCTAGAAACCATGCAATATATTTATATAACCAAGCAACGGGAACGGAAGATCGTTCAGCGTCTTGGCACTTTACGGTAGACGATAAAGAGATTTATCAGCATCTACCACTTAATGAAAATGCTTGGCATGCTGGAGATGGAGCAGAAGGAACTGGAAATCGAGAATCCATTGCGATTGAAATTGCTGTAAATGAAGATGGTGATTATAATAAAGCTGTTGAAAATGCTCGTAAACTAGCAGCTTATTTAATGGGGGAATTACATATTCCTTTAGAAAATGTGAAGAAGCATCAATTTTGGAGTGGTAAAAATTGTCCAGCCATTATGATTAAAAACAATGCGTGGGAACCATTCTTACAAGGAACAAAAGTTTATTATGATGCGAACCATAAAGATGATATAACGGGTGGTTGGTACGAAGCAGACATTCGTGAATTAGATAAACGTGGTATTATGGTTGGGGATGGGAAAGGTTCTTATTGGCCAGAGCGTCTTGTAACACGTGGTGAATTTGCGAATTTAATTTCAAGATCATTGCAGTTACCTGAAGGGTCATCGAATTTTAATGATTTAAATACAGCACATCCATCACTAATAGATGGTATTAATCGTGCAGCAAGTGCCGGAATAATAAGTGGTAGAGGAAATGGGACATTTGCTCCAAATGATACGATTAAACGAGATGAAGCTGTTATCATGATTGACCGTGCACTGCAATATAAAAAAATTAAAGGTAACTTAGTTCCATTACCATTCTCGGATCAAGATTTAGCATATGATAAACAAGCTGTACAACGTGTTTATGGATTAGGTATTGTAAAAGGAAATGAAAATAATGAATTTATGCCGAAAGGTTCTGCAACGCGTGGAGAATCAGCAGCATTTATTAATAGAATGTTAAAAGTAATTGAAAGTAAATAATGAAAAAGCATTCGCTTTTGCGAGTGCTTTTTTATTTTTCAATACGTTACGGAAGGGAGAGAATGGTTTTGAGGGGAATAAGGAATGAAAGCGGAGGTGATACATATATATAGATGCATTGGGGTGTTTTTTATCGTGCATAAACGGGAAGCCCGATTATAATCCGTGTGGAGTGGACCAAACCTCTACTGATTAAACTTTCACTTTATCATATTGTATAAATGAAGAGGAGGTAAGACGGTGAAAGCTATACCGACTGATGTCCTGAGTAAAGAGCTGATGGAAAGAGAAGGGGTTATATCTATTACAGTAAAGGAATTTGAAAAGATAGAAGTAGCTGGAGTAGTAGTCGCTGGTCCTGCGATTATTTTGATTAATCAAGATTAAGTACATATTATCAATTTTGAAAAGTACGAAAAGCATCCGTCCAGGGTGCTTTTTATTTGTATGCAAGGAGGAATATGGTGGATAATTGGATTACTGGAGGGAGAGTTTGTGGCAATTATTATAACGATGTTAGTAATGGGGGTTTTATTAGGGTTTGTTGGAGCAGGGGGAGCTGGTTTTATTATCGCAATACTCACTTTAGTATTCCACATTCCTATTCATGTTGCGCTTGCAACGTCTTTAACTGCCATGGCATTTACGACATTATCTGGGGGTATAAGTCATTATCGCGAAGGAAATGTTGTATTTACTATAGGCGGGATTGTTGGTGGATGTGGAGCACTGGGTTCTTATATCGGTTCAAAAATTGGTTCACTTATACCACCGCATCTTCTTCATTGGTTTACAGCTGGGATGTTATTTTTATCTGCAATTTTTATGTTTATTAAATTAATTAAGTTTCAAAATAGGGAAGAATTGCTTTTAGCAGAAATTAAAGATTTTTCGAAAGAAAACATAATGAAATGTATATGTCTTGGATTAGTCACTGGAATTATGGCTGGTTCATTTGGGATTGGTTCGGCACCATTTATTCAACTTGGATTAATGGTTCTATTAGGATTAACGATTCAGCAATCTGTAGGAACAACAATGCTTGTTATATTACCGATTGCGATTGGAGGTGGGCTGGGATATAGTTCAGAAGGGTATTTAGATTATATATTGTTATTGCAAGTATTAATTGGGACGATGTTAGGAGCATATATCGGGGCGAAGTTTACAAATTATGCACCACGTATGCTTTTGAAGGTTTCAATGATTATGACACCAGTTTTAGCGGGATGTATGTTATTGATAGAATGAAAATAATATAGCAAACTAATATGTTTTACGAATGAATTATGTAAGTAATTCATATTTCCCATATAAAAGGATTTGCTTTAATATAATGAGTGTAAAGTTCGAGTATTCGAAGTACTACTTGAATTATATCCCTATCCCTTTTCTAAAAATGCGAACAAGTTTTGCCCTATTCTATTCAATATTTAATTGCATAGAAATATATTGTTCGATGACCATTATGGAACGTACATAATGGAAAAAT
Source organism: Bacillus thuringiensis (assembly GCF_022095615.2). NCBI lineage: Bacteria > Bacillati > Bacillota > Bacilli > Caryophanales > Bacillaceae > Bacillus > Bacillus thuringiensis. The sequence continues at coordinate 3,423,058 of NZ_CP155559.1, read as the reverse complement.
CCCGATCCTTAAAGAGGATGCCCCTAATCTTCATGTGAAAATATGATCGGATATGAAAGCTGACCAATTTATGGTCAGCTTTCTTTTTGTTCAAAAACTATTTCTTCTTTAATTTCTGTTTGTAATAATAAAGCTTTTCCGAAACGACGTTTACATTCCATACGCACTTTTTCAATGGCTAGTAGCTGAGTAGTGGCGGGAACTGTGACGATAGCTTGACGAGGTTTTCGATTTTCTTCACAAAAGACACATTCCACAACATATTTAGAAATCATATTTTCATCCTTCCATTTTTAATTTCTAAGAAGGGATTGTCTATGAAGTTGATGTAAAATTTCGTCATCGTTTGACTTTTTTCCTCTTTTTTTCAAGGAGAAAATAATAAAGAAGGCGAAGGTTTGTAGGGGAGGGATGTACAATGGATAGGTGGATAGGTGCAGCAGCTATATGTGTAAATGAAAGAAATGAAGTCTTAATGGTATTGCAAGGACAAAAGGGAGAAGAAAAAAGGTGGTCTATCCCAAGTGGAGGACTTGAAAAAGGAGAAACATTAGAAAAATGTTGTATCCGAGAAGTTTGGGAAGAAACAGGCTACAATGTGGAAGTTATAAATAAAATATACGAAAAAGAAGGTATTACATATGGAATTCCCGTGTATGTTCATTATTACTTTGTAGAAAAAGTAGGCGGTAATATGAAAATACAAGATCCTGATGAGTTAATACATGAAATTGCTTGGAAAGGAATACATGAAGTTGAAACATTATCATTAGCGTTTCCGGAGGATTACGAGTTAATATGCCAATATATAAATAAAAAAGCAAGTATTTAAACACTTGCTTTTTAATGTATCCACGATAAGAAAAGCGGAACGATAACTAAACTAGCTCCTGCTGTTAAAAGCATGGATAAACTGGCGATTGTTCCTTCTACAGGACCGATTTCAAATGCTTTTGATGTACCCGTGCCATTTGCGCTCGTGCCTAACATAATGCCTTTTGCGAGCGCTGTTTTAATACGACATATACGTATGAGAGAAGGACCGAGCAATGCTCCTGTTAATGCAGTTAAAACAACAAATACAGCTGTTAATTGTGACATACCACCAATCATTTCTGAAATGGCCATTGCAATTGGTGTCGTTACAATATGAGGCGCTAAACTATGTTCTAACGATGAATCAATTTGAAAATAATTTGCTAGTAGTGCTGAAGTAATAACTGATAAAAACGAACCGACAATGACATTAAGTAAGATAGCTATTCCATGTTTCTTGAGTAAATCAAAGTATTTATAGATTGGCCATGCAAAAGCAACTGTTGCAGGCTTTAATAATTCTGTTAACCATTGACCACCTGTTTCATATGTTTCATAAGGTGTGTCTAGTCCGAGCAATAAAGCAATTAAAATAATAGGGCAGACTAGAAGAGGAGAAAGTAAGCTCCAATTCCAGCGTTGATACATTTTCTTCGATATCCAATATGTGAATAGTGTTAATAGCAAACAAAGAAAGCCGATCATTGCACGGATCCTTTCCGCTTTAGTAGCAATTCTGTTAAAAGTCCTGTTACGAGAGTGACACAAAGTGTACTAATCACGATAGTTAAAATGAGATCGATTCCATATTGTGATAATGTATCTTTGTAACGAATGACAGCGACTGCAGAAGGGATGAAAAATAAAATAAGTTCTTTTAATAAAAAGTCTGCACCGTCTTGTATCCATTCTTTTTTCACTATGTTAAATTTTAATGAGATTAATAATAGAAAAATACCGATTATACTTCCTGGAACCGGGAGGTGTGCCTGTTTTGCAATCCATTCACCTGTCCAAGCGAAACAAAATAATAATAATATTTGTCCGCTTAACTTCCACCATTTCATACAGTAACCACCTCTTTCTTTTTTTACATAAAAATTGTAAAAAAGAATTAACAGTTTCTACTATACGTTCATTCGAAATATTTGTCTAATATATAAATTATATGTTATTAATATATTAGATGTATTAATCGAAAGTGAAAAGGGTGTCCAAAATGGAATTACGGCATTTGCAATATTTTGTTGTAGTGGCAGAGGAGTTACACTTTGGACGAGCAGCTGCTCGTTTACAAATGACACAACCACCGCTTAGTCAACAAATTCAGCAATTAGAAAAAGAAATGGGAGTTATGTTATTTTCAAGAACAAAGAGAAAAGTTGAATTAACAGAAGCAGGAGAAATGTTTTTAAAAGAAGTAAAAAAAGCGTTTGAACAAATTGAAAAAGCAGTAGAAGTCGCACAAAGTGCGCAAAGGGGAGAAGTTGGATCACTTTCAATTGGTTTTGTAGGTGCGGCGATATATGATATTTTACCGTCAATCGTCAGGGAGTATAGAAAGAAATTTCCGAGAGTGTCTGTTGCATTACATGAATTGTCAACACCGGATCAGGTGCATGCACTTCATGATAATCGAATTGATATTGGATTTTTACGTCCGCCAATTCCAACGCAATTACTTGAGTTAGAACCAATTCAAAAACTTTCGTGTACGTTATGTTTACCGAAGGCGCATCCACTTGCTGAAAAGGACGAAATACATATCGAAGATTTAAGGGATGAACCGTTCGTATTTATTACGAGACCAGTATGGCCAGCGTTATATGATACAATTTTATCGCTTTGCCGCGATGTCGGTTTTAGTCCGCATATTGTACAAGAAGCAACGGAATATCAAACAGTTATGGGACTTGTAGCGGCAGGAATTGGAATTACGGTAATACCTGTATCGGCAAATAAATTGTATAAAACAGAGGTCGTATATAAAGAGTTATGTGATTCTAATTTCGTTGCAGAAATGTCAGTGGCTTACAAAAAAATGAATACTAACCCAGAACTTTTAGAGTTTTTGAAAATTGCAAGAGAGAAGAAAAGAATAGAAGTTGAGGACGATATTAATTAAGTTATTTAAAAGTACACCTAATTAAACACTAAAGCGGAAATGCAATTATATTGCATTTCCGCTTTAGTGTTCTTTTTTTAGCTCTATACTAAAGAGATAAACATGTTCATTTTCTTGTAATAGTTGTTCAATAGCGGTTTTTTCCTCAAGCATTGGAACTCTTACGGTTTCTTTATTTGTTTTTATTATAGCCACTAAAGTCGTTTTTTGATTGTATTTTACATTTATAGAAGATTGAATAGTAGTAGTTGCAGAGCTATTTATACTTGGAGGTGCTTCTTCAGGAGCGAGCATGGAACTACCTTCAATATTAACATACCAATGATTTTGCATTTGTAAATCTTTATCGATTTGGGATTGAGGTGGTAAAAAAGAAAGCTTTACTTTCTTTTTTTGAAAATGTGAGGTAGCTATATTCACAATTTCGTTTGTTTTTTTACCATTTTGATAATAATCAATCGTAGCATGTATTTCATCTTTTTCATTTTTAAGTGTAACGTTATAAAACATGCTGTTGCCTTCTGGAAAAGGAGTCATTTGTAAAATAGAGGATTGCTCTTCTGTTAATTTGTATGGCTCAACAATGGCAACTTCATTGTTTTTAAGTGGGCTACAACTGGTGAGAAATAGTAAAAACAAGGTTGATAGTAACTTTATACGCATACAAAACCCCTCCTATTTTACAATTATATTGCAAATTTTCTTTTTTTACCATTTTGTTTTCTAGGACTAAAGACTTAGAAAAAACTCCGATTGTAGTGCGATGTTAAGAATGTCATATTTTCATATACTATTAGTATAGAATGAGTTTGTTATGAAGTAAGGTAGGGGAAAGAAAGTATGTCTTTATGTCGGTTAGTGAGAAAAAATATAAGAACATTTGCTGCCAAAAGGATGAAGCAATTTATGTGGATTGCTATGAGTACTATGGTTTTGTTTTTTATGATATCGCTCCAGTTTAATAAAGGAGCTATTGGGGAATTAGGGACTACACTTTTATTTCAAATGTGTTTTTACACGCTGTTTATTGTATTCATTTTTATATGTATTTTTACTACATATAAAATAACGTTTTCTCTTCTGCAAGTGAGGAAAGAGGAAATGAAATCTTATGTAACAGAGAATAGGAAGAAAAATGAAGTACTATGTTTATTATGTCAGGAGCAATTATTTATTTATGGAGCAGCGTTTGTTTTTGGATTAGTTAATGGGATGTTATTTTTGAAATTATTTACGATTATCTTTATGAAAATAGCAGGAATACAAGGGATAAATAGTGCACCGATTACAATATATGCAATAGTAGTTGTTAGTATAATTATGATTGTTATCTTCCTATTATCGATGTTGCAATGTTTTCGATTTATTCAAAGTTTACAAGATAAAAATTCATTTCATTTCAAGGAAAAGGCATGAGAAATCATGCCTTTTCCTATTTTACACATAAAAATAATCATGTTACAGTGTAAAGACCTGACAAAGAATGGGAAGGAAAGGTTGTATAGAATGACAAAAGAACAATCAATTGTAAAAGTTGAGCGGTTAACGAAGCGAATCGGTTCAAAGACACTTGTAGAAAATATTAGTTTCGAAGTTAAAAAAGGTGAAGTGGTTGGTTTGCTCGGACCAAATGGTGCTGGAAAAACGACTTTAATGAGAATGATGGTCGGCATGATTCGCATGACAGAGGGCGAAGTTTGGATTGACGGTCAATCTGTCAAACAGCAATTTGAAAGTACTGCCTCGAAAATTGGAGCAGTAATTGAGACACCGGAATTTTATCCGTTTTTGAGCGGCTATGAGAATTTAACATATTTTGGACGCATGAATGGTAACGTGACAGAAGAACGTATCGATGAAGTAGTGAAATTGCTAGGGATGGGACAAGTAATCGATCGCAAAGTAAAAGCATATTCACTCGGCATGAGACAACGTTTAGGAATTGCTCAGGCGCTTATTCATGATCCAGATGTGTTGATATTAGATGAACCAACGAATGGATTAGACCCTAGTGGAATACATGAAATGAGAATGTACATAAAGAAAATTGCACATGAACAAGGGAAAGCGGTACTTGTATCTAGTCACTTACTTTCAGAAGTTGAATTAATGTGTGACAGAGTTATCATTATTCAGCACGGAGAATATGTGGCGACGCAAAATATTCAGCATAATCAAAGCGAAGAGATGGAGACAATTCGTATACGAGTAGATGATGCGAATAAAGCGGCAGAAATATTAGAACAAGATGTTTTAATAAAAGGTAATGATCTACTTATTAATGTAAAAGATGAAGAAATCCCAAATGTTATTCGTACATTGCTTGAGAAAAATATTCAAGTGTATCGTGTATATGAAGAAAGAAAAACGTTAGAAGAGCAATTTTTAGAATTAACAGGGGGAAAAGATATTGTTTAATTTAGTATATAATGAACTGTATAAAATATTTAAGCGAAAGCGAACGATTATTCCATTTGCAGTTATTGCAGTATTAATAATTGGATTAGGATGGGTTACGGTCAAGTATTTAGAACCGGAAACAAAAGGATGGAAAGCCGATTATACAGAACGAACTGTAGAAATAGAGAAAAAGCTAGGCATGAAAAAAGAAGCTATTTTAGTGGAACGATCTGGGGATGAGCTGGTCAAGGAATATCAGCTCAAGATGAAACATTTAGATACAGATACAGCACCGGCAAGCAGCTCGCCGCTTTCTTTCATGAGAGATACAGGTTTTATCGTATTTCCAATATTGCTCCCGTTTATCCTTGTGTATGCAAGTACAATTTTTGCGAATGAATATAGCTGGGGAACATATAAATTTTTAACGATACGACCAGCGAGTCGCTTTAAAATTTTGACAGCTAAATTTTTAGCAATCGTGATATTTGCAGCGTTATTGTTTATATTTAATATGATTTTTTCCATTTTATGTGGACTTGTTATTTATAAATTCCAGCAGCCTGCATGGAGCGAGTTTATTTTCCAAGATGGAAATATTATAAAACAAAATATTTTTGTAGAAGCTAGTAAGTATTATATTTTATCGTGGTTGCCGACGATTGTGTACGCAGCGTTTGCATTTATGATTTCTGTGTTAACAAGATCTAGCGGAGGCGCGATTGGTATTTCACTATTTCTTGCTTTATCAGGAAATATTGCATTACTAGCAGCAACTAGATATGATTGGGCGAAATATTTATTGCCAGCAAACACAGATTTATACAGTATTTCAAAGAATGGAAGTTTTATTGATGGAGTAACGTTCCCGTTTGCCTCATGTATGTTATTACTGTATTTATTTGTATTTTTAAGCATTTCTTATACAGTATTTTTAAAACGTGATTTAACCTAATAAAAGGAGCCGTTAAGTATGTCTTAACGGCTCCTTTTTTATGCAAATTGTTTAAGTGCTTTTTCAGCTAATAAAGCGAAGTATTCTGCACTTATAGGTAAAGCTCGCTCGTCTACTGTAAAAGCTGGATGATGCCATTCGTGTGTACCACTCGTTCCCATAAAGACAAATGAACCAGGTATTTCTTGTTGGTAAAAAGAAAAATCTTCTCCGGCCATTGACGGGGTAGGGGAGATGATTTTTAAATTCATTTTTTCAGCAACTTGAGAGGATAAGTTTGTTAAAGATGTATCGTTATGGACAGCAGGAGGACCTGCATAAAAACGAAATTCTGTTTTTACACCTAATGCATCAGAAACCCCTTGAATAATACGTTTCATTAGTGCAGGAATCTTTTCACGTGTTTCAGTTTGGAATGTACGTACAGTTCCTTCCAGCGTTGCTTTTTCAGGAATAACGTTCCACGTATTTCCTGAATGGATGTTTGTGACACTGACGACGGCATTATGTGAAGAGCTTATATTTCGGCTTACAATTGTTTGGAGTGCCATAACAATTTGAGAGGACGCGACAATAGGATCAACCCCAGCATCTGGTACAGCTGCATGTGTACCAACTCCGTGAATTTCAATTTCAAATCGATCAACTCCGGCCATCAGTGGACCATCTTTAATACCGATTGTGCCTACTGGTAAATCGGGTTTATTATGCATACCGAAAATAGCTTGTACACCATGTAAATGCCCGGCTTCAATTACTTTGCAAGCACCATTGCTACTTTCTTCAGCTGGCTGGAATATAAAGCGTACAGTTCCGCTAAGAGAAGATTCTTTTTCTTTTAATAAATAAGCGGCACCTATAATAGCAGCTGTATGAAAATCATGCCCACAAGCATGCATTTTACCGGGAATTTTTGAAGCGTACGGTAAATTTGTTTCTTCTTGAATAGGAAGGGCATCGATATCAGCACGGATTGCTATAATGGGTCCCCTATTATTCCCTGAAATTTCAGCAATAACGCCTGTTTCTAAACTAGAATGTATAATCGTAATGTTTTTCTCTTCTAACCAATTTTTTATAGTCTTCGTCGTTTCAAATTCTTCGTATGATAATTCTGGATGCTCATGTAAATTTCGACGAATAGAAATTAGCATCTCAGTTAATTGCTTTAGATTTGCTGCCACGTATAATGCCTTCTTTCTTAAATAAAGTATTTACATTAAGTATACAATAAGAAAAGAGAGGATTCTCAAATGAAAATCCTCTCTCGTTTTATGCTGCCAGTTTTTTTGGGGTATGATGTTTACGATAACGTCCACGCATTGCGTAGGCAATTTGCGGGATTGCAATACCAATTAAAATAAGTGATACACCGAACCATTGTGAAGATAGCACAGCTTCTTTTAAAACGAATACAGACATAATTGTTGTAACTGGTAGTTCTGCTGCACCAAGAATAGTCGCTAACCCAGAACCTATTTTTGGAATACCGATTGTAAAGGCGATAGACGGAATAACGATACTAAATGTTCCTAAACCTAAACCGTATTTCCAAAGTCCTTCAGAAATTGCACCGTTAAAAATAAATGTTGGCGGGAATACAATCATTACTAAAGTTAAAGCGCCAGTCATTAAGAGAACACCACGTGGTAATGAAGGTACTTCAACAGCAACTTTTCCGCTCACAAAAATGTATGTTGCAAATGTAATGGCAGATAATAATCCTAGTATGATTCCAGTCGTATCGAAATCACCTGCTGATTTTTCTAGTAAACCACTTGATAAAAATGTACCTGCAAGTAAGAAAATAACGGAAATAACTTTTTCTCTTGAAGGTAATGTTTTTGTTGCAACTGCTTCAATAATAATTCCGACCCAAACGAATTGGAATAAAAGGATAATTGCAATAGATGCGGGCACAGTTTTTAATGAAGCATAATAAAAAATGCCAGTGAAGCTTGCAGATGTTCCTGCAATGAATAAAATTAACGCTTGTTTTAATGGAACACGATGTCTAGAAAATAGAAGTGTAATAGCCAGTAAAATAATCCAACCGAACATATATTGGCTGCCAATTACCTCTCCAAGTGAAAAACCTTCTGCATATGCAAGTTTAACGAAAATAGCTAAAATCCCATAACTACACGCTCCTAATAAAACTAAAAGAGAATAACGAAGCATGAAAAATTCCTCCCATCTATATGAAATCGTTCCGTAACGGACATATATAACTAGAGGGAAGTATACAAAATTAAAAATAAAGGGTCAAATAAAAGAAAAGTGTGACATTTTATAGAATAATAATAAAAGTATGATATTTATGCATAATCTTGAAATTAGTAATAATAGGAGTATTGTAAAATCAGCTGTGCGCTGTATAAAGACAGCATTTGAAAAAAATATTTTTTAGGGAGATAAAAAGGTAGTCCGTTATAGTGTGCTAATCATTTGAGAAGCTATGTTACCTTTGTTATGTTAATAGCAATTAGAGAAGTTTCGTAGTTCAATTGAGATTTTTCTATATAATAGAAGGAAATGAAAACGTTTTTTTAGAAACTGTGTGAAAGGGTAGTTTTTCTTATTATCAAGTTGCTAAAGTGATTTCACGAATTGTTCATAGTATTTTTGTATGTTTTTGCTACAATATGTAAGGAGAGGAGTGAAATAATGCAAGATATTAGTATTTTTTTAGCGTTTGGTGCTGGGTTTTTATCATTTATTTCCCCATGTTGCTTACCATTGTATCCGGCATTTTTATCGTACATAACAGGTATGTCGGTTTCTGATTTGAAAGAAGAAAATGCAATGCTTCGCAAAAGAAGTATGATACATACAGCGTTTTTCTTACTTGGATTTTCAATTATATTTATTGCAATTGGATTTGGTACAAGCTTTATTGGAGGCATCTTTACAAATTATAAAGATTTAATTAGACAGCTAGGTGGTATATTTATCATCGTATTCGGTCTTATTACTGTCGGTGTGTTTAAGCCGAAGTTTTTAATGCAAGACCGTAAATTTACGTTTAAAAATCGCCCGAGTGGCTATTTTGGATCTGTTTTAATTGGGTTAGCATTTGCTGCAGGATGGACGCCTTGTACAGGACCTATTTTAGTGTCTGTCATTGGATTAGCAGCAACAAACCCAGAGTCAGCAATGATTTATATGATCGCATATATACTTGGATTCGCTATCCCGTTCTTCGTACTATCCTTCTTTATTACGAAAATGTCTTGGATTAAAAGAAATAGTATGAAATTCATGAAAATTGGAGGATACGTTATGATTGTCATGGGTATCTTCCTATATTTTAACTGGATGACGAAAATTATCGTATATTTCTCAAGTTTATTTGGTGGTTTTACCGGTTTTTAGTATTATTCTGTGAAAATGTTGGAAATACTAACGGAAAAGCATATAATGAAAGTATATTTTGCATATAGCCACAAAAAAGGATGAGAAAATATGAACATAGTTGTTTTATCCAGTATCGTTGCTGTTTGTATGGCTGTTGGTGCGATGTTTATTCGTTTGAAGGCAGCTAAGAAACCTGCAACATTGAAAAAGATTATACTTCCGCCATTTTTTATGAGTACGGGAGCGTTGATGTATGTTTTTCCTGAATTTCGATTAACTCCAGCAGAAATGCTAGAAGCAATTGGTGTCGGCTTGTTTTTCTCTATTTTTCTTATTAAAACATCTAAATTTGAAATTAGAGGACAAGAGATTTATTTGAAGCGTTCAAAGGCATTTGTTTTTATATTAATTGGATTACTTGTCGTGCGGATTGTATTTAAAACTTATTTAAGCCAATCTCTTGATTTAGGACAACTTAGTGGAATGTTCTTCTTACTGGCATTCGCTATGATTGTGTCATGGAGAATTGCCATGTACCGTTCCTTTACGAAATTACAGAAGGAAATGGAAAAAGAAGATGGTTTTTATAATGAAAAAGATATGAAATTAACTTAAAAACTGTATATGTATAAAATAAAAAGACAGCGTTTTTTGACGCTGTCTTTTTATTTATATTGCTAACATCTTCTATTCCAACCGCGCCGTATAAAACGTTCCCCATTAAAGAAACAGTTTAAATTTGGTGATACGAATGGACCGATAAACGGAATAATATTTGGTTCTGTAGTCTCATCAACTGGAATCGGTGGTTTAGTGGGATCAGGTCTAAGTGTATAGCGAATGCGAGCGGTATTTCGAATGAGACCATTTCGTGGTTCTGCTGTTACTTGGACGATAAAGCGAACAACGGCGGATTCACCTGGATTAACAGTGCTGATAAGAATACCAATAGTTGGGTTAGTTCCGGGACGTGCTACTCCGTTTACTGTTACTGAATTCGGATAGAAAGTAACTTCAGGAGGAAGTGGATCGGTAATGAGTACATTATTTGCTGGGATAGCGCCATTGTTAGTAAAGGTAAGGGTATATGTGATGAAGTCACCGAGATGGGCGCTATTTACATTTGCGTTCTTAATAAATGTGTTTGGTTCATTAGGAGTTACTTCTATTGTAATTGGCGGTGTTGTTGTCGTTGTTGTGACAGGTGGTCTAGTAGGGTCAGGTTGAGAAGTATACGTAATGGATGCGATATTTGTAATCATTCTATTAGGTGGAAGGGTAATAACCTGTACTTGGAATGAAATCGTTACTGAGTCTGATGGATTCAGGTTTCCAACTGGAATGCCTGTAGCTGGATTTGCATTTGGAACTGGAATGTTGTTAATTGTAACACTGTTTGGAATGAATGATGTACCGGCAGGAAGTGAATCTGTAACAGAAATACTAGTAACGGGAATCGTACCTTCATTTTGAAATGTGATAGTAAATGTAATTGTATCACCTACTGAAACGATGGATTTATCAGCGGTTTTTATCGGATTAATAGTCCCGACGTTTACAGGGGTAATTGTAGTAGGCGTAGGTGTAGTAACGGATACAGGTGGTTTAGTAGGATCAGGTTGATATTGGAATGAAACGTTACCTTGGTTTTGAATTTTTCCGTTTGGTGGAATAGAAGTAACTAGGACATGGAAAGAAATCGTTGCTGATTCAGATGGAGCAAGGGTTGAAATAGGGATGCCTGTAGCCGGATTTGCAGTTGGTTGCGGCACGTTGTTAATTGTGACACTATTTTGGATGAATGAAGTACCGACAGGAATTGTATCAGTTACAAGTATATTATTAGCAGGAACGGTACCTGTATTTTGGAGAGAAATTGTATACGTAATGATATCACCTAATGTAACTGTTTCCGGCGTAGCTGTTTTTTGCGGATTTAATATAGCTGTATTTACATTCGTTGTGTTAATTGGAGTAGGGTCTGTAATCGTAATAGGAGGTTCATCAGGATTTGGTTGGTACGTAAAAGTAACAGTTGCTTGATTTCGGATGATACCACCTGGTGGGACGCTCGTTACTCTCGCTTGAAATTGAACGGTTATTGTATCGGTCGGATTGACTGTTCCGACAGGTATACCTACTACAGGATTTGCTCCAAGATCCGGAATACCATTTATTACAACAGTACCTGGAACAAACGTTAGTCCATTTGCTAACGGATCAGTAATGATAACAGAAGTTGCAGGAACCGATCCACGATTTTGAAACGTTACTGTGTAAGTGATAGTTTCATTAATATCTACAATTTGTTTGTCTGCTAGCTTAGTTGGATTAGGTGTAGGCGTAATAACGGATACTTCAACAGTTGGAGTAGGATCTGTAATGGTAATAGGAGGTTCACTAGGGTTTGGCTGGAACGTGTAAGTGACGGTTGCTGTGTTTTTAATAATACCGTCTGGCGGGAGTGTAGTTACAGTAACTTGATAGGTTAATGTAACAATTTGTCCTGGAGTTACAGTCCCGACATTTACACCACTATTTGGATTTGCACCAGGTGAAGAAACGCCATTTATCGTAACGCTATTCGGAATGAAAGTAGTACCAGCTGGAGTAGGATCTGTAATAATTACATCTGTTGCATTTATATTCCCGACATTTTGGAACGTAATTGTATAAGTGACAGTATCACCGAGATTAATAACTTGAGGGTTTGCTTGTTTGTTAGGATTAGTGGTAACTTCGCTTACTTGTGTTTTTGTAGCTGGGGTTGGTGTAATAACAGATACGGGTGGTAAATTTGGATCTGGCTGATACTGGAATGAAACGGTTCCTTGATTTTCGATAAAACCTGTAGGTGGTATCGATGTTACTTGAACTTGGAAAGTTATAACGACTGAAGTGTTAGGTTCTAGTGTACCGATAAGAATTCCTGAACTAGGAATGATACCTGGTTGTGCAACGCTGTTAATCGTAACGCTATTTGGAATGAAAGTAGTGCCAGCTGGAATAGGATCGGTTACAAGTACATTTGTTGCAGGGACAGTACCTGTATTTTGTAAGGAGATTGTATAGGTGATTGTGTCACCTAATAAAGCAAATACTTTATCAGCAGATTTTGTAGGATTCGTTGTTGCGGTGTTGACATTGGTAGTAGTAGGAGGTGTTGGAGTAGTCACTGTTACTGGAGGTTCTCCAGGATTAGGTTGGAAGGTGTAGGTGATAGTAGCTTCATTTACAATAATTCCGTTAGGTGGTATTGAAACAACACGAACTTGGAAAGTTACAACAACTGATTGACTAGGGTTTAATGTGCCAAGAGGTATGCCAAGAGCTGGATCAACATTACTAGTCGATATACCGTTAATTGTAACGCTATTTGGAATGAAAGTAGTCCCGGTTGGAATTGGGTCTGTAAAAACAACGCCTGTCAACTGTACAGTTTGTAAGTTTTGGAAGGTAGCGGTGTACGTAATGATATCACCTATATCAACGTTGTTTCGATCGGCCGTTTTCGATGGATTAATAATGCTGTTAATAATCTCAGTATTAACGGGTGGTGTTTCCCTTGTTTCTGTAATAGGTGGTTCATTTGGATTAGGCTGAGATGTAAAGTTAATTGAACCAACATTTGTAACAACCCCGTTAGGAGGTATATTTGTAATTGTTACTTGGAACGTAATGGTTACGATTTGATTTGGTTGTATTGTACCAATAGGTATCCCGATACTTGGATCAACACCTGGTTGTGAGATCCCATTTACAGTAACAGAATCCACAATAAATTGTGTACCTACTGGTGGTTGGTCAATGACAGATACATTCGTCATAGGAATATTTCCGACGTTTTCAAGGGTGATTGTATAAGTGAGTGTATCTCCAATATTGGCAAGTTGTAAGTCTACTGCTTTTGTTGATTCTAGTTCTGCATTTTGCACAATTGTTTCTGCAATTGGAGTAGGTGTTGTTGTTGTAATGGGTGGGAGATTCGGGTCTGGTTGAGATGTGTAAGTGACATTTGCCTCATTTGAGATAACGCCATTTGGTGGTAGCGCAGTTACTTGTACTTCTAAAGTAACAGTCACTAGTTGTCTAGGGCTTAATGTTCCAACTGGAATTCCTGTTGCTGGTATCAAATTAGGTTGAGGAATACCATTAATCGTAACACTTCCAGGAATAAATGTAGTTCCAGTGGGGATAGAATCAGTAATAATAACATCGGTTGCAGGAATATTACCAGAATTTTGAAGGATGATTGTATAAGTGAGTGTATCACCAATACTTGCAAACTCACGATCTACTGTTTTTTGCGGGTTTGGGTTAGCGGTACGAACAGGTAATGTTACGGTAGGAGTCGTTTCTGTCGTTGTAATAGGAGGTTCGCTAGGATTAGGTTGAGAAATATAGGTAACAACTGCTGTATTTTCTATTTTCCCGTTAGGTGGAATAGCATTGATTTGTATTTGGAACGTAGCTGTAACACTTTCGCCAGGGTTAACTGTACCGACGGAAATGCCTGTAATCGGGCTTACACCAGGTTGAGGGATAGTATTTACTGTAACGCTATTCGTAACAAAAGTTGTACCCGGAGGTAAAGAATCTGTAATTGTTACACCTGTAGCAGGTATAGTTCCTTGGTTTGTAAATGTGACAGTATAAGTTACAATATCACCAATTTCTGCAAACGTAAGGTTTGCGGTTTTAGTTGGGCTTATGACTACAGTTTGAATAGGAGTCATTGTTTCAGGGGTCGTTTCTGTTTTTGTGACTGGGGGTAAGTTTGGATCCGGTTGATAATTAAATGTTGCACTTCCTTGATTGCGTATTTCTCCACTAGCAGGGATGTTTACTACTCGTACTTGGAAAGTAATGGTCGCTCGTTCGGATAGTGCTAAAGTTCCAAGTGAAATTCCTGATGCTGGATTGGTTCCTGGTTGAGGAATACCATTAATCGTAACACTGTCTGGAACTAATATAGTACCAGCAGGGATAGAATCCAGTACTGTTACATTCGTAGCAGGGACAGTACCGGTGTTTTGAAATGAGAGTGTATAGGTAATGATATCATTTAATGCAGCGAAGGAACGATCTGCTGTTTTTTGTGGATTTAGTGTTGCAGTATTAACTGCCGTTTCTGTTTCAGGAGTTATAATAGTTGTCGTAACAGGAGGTTCATTCGGATTTGGCTCATATGTGAATGTTATATTTGCTTGATTTTTAATGATTCCCCCGGGCGGGATGCTATTTACTACACCTTGGAACGTAACGGTAATACTTTGACCAGGATTTACAGTGCCAACTGGTATACCAATTTCGGGATTTTCTCCAAGCTGTGATGTTCCATTCACAACAACACTACCTGGAACGAATGAAATACCAGATGGAAGTGTATCTTTTACGATAACGTTTGTAGCAGGGACGGTCCCTCTATTTTGGAATGTTACGGTAAAAGTAATCGTATCTCCTAAATCAGCAATTTGTCGATCTGCAGATTTTGTAGTCGTCGGATTTGGATTGTTAATTGGGATATTCACACTTGGAGTCGTAGTAGTTGTTGTAACGGGAGGCTCACTTGGATTCGGTTGATATTGATAAGTGAAGGATGCTTGGTTTCTAATTACCCCATCAGGTGGTAAATTTGTAACGACAACTTGATACGTGATTGTTTTTGTTTCTCCGACAGAAATAGTGCCGAGTTGTATTCCGAGTTCTGGATCGGAACCAGGATTCGAAACGCCATCAATTGTAACACTATTTGGAGCGAAAATAGTCCCGTTAGGTGTAGGGTCCGTAACGACTACATTTGTAGCTGGAACCGTCCCATTATTTGTAAAAGTGACCGTGTAGGTAATTGTATCTCCTATATCAGCAACTTGTTTGTCGGCAGATTTTGTAGGTGCTGTAACCACGGTCCCGACTTGTGTTTCTGTTTTAGGAGTTGGGGTCGTTTTTGTAGCAGGAGGTTCATTTGGATTAACAATATGATTAAATGATACAATGCCTTGGTTTTCTATAAGGCCATTTGGTGGCACACTTGTAACTTGAACCTGGAATGTAATTGTTTTTGCTTGATTTGGATTTAAAGTGCCGATTGATATACCGTTTTCAGGATTACTGTTAGGTTGTGAGGCACCATCAATCGTGACGCTATTTGGAATAAATGTTGTACCGTTTGGAATTGGATCGGTTAGTACAATATTCGTTGAGGGAACAGTGCCGTTATTTTGTAAACTAATTGTATACGTAATAATATCACCAATGTCAACGAAAGTACGATTAGCAGATTTTGTAGGGTTAACCGTAGCGGTATTAACAGCGACTGTAGTAGGTGCTGTCGGTTCAGTTGTTGTAACAGGAGGCCTTGTGGGATCTGGCTGATACGTATATGTCGTTGAAGCTTCGTTTGTAATAACACCGCCAGTAGGAATTTGTGTAACAAGAACTTGGAATGAGAGTATTTTCGTTTCGCCAGGATTAATTGTTCCTACTGGAATCCCTAGTGCTGGATTTGAATTTGGGACAGGGGCATTATTTAAGACTACGCTATTCGGAATGAATGTTGTACCAGCAGGAATGGTATCATTAAAAACTACATTCGTAGCAGGGATCGTACCATCATTAGTAAATGTAATCGTATACGTAATAACATCACCGATATCAACAGTAGTTTTATCCACTGTTTTAACAGGGTTTGTAATAGCGGTGTTAACGGGAGTAGTAGTAGGTGGTGTAGGGTTTGTTGTTGTAATAGGTGGTTTTGTAGGATCCGGTTCATACGTAAATGTTGTGGTTCCGATATTTCGGATTAATCCATTTTCTGGGAGAGAGGTAACTTGAACTTGGAATGTAACTGTAGTAGTTGCACCAGCGGCGATTGTACCGATTTGTATACCACCAGAGGGATTTACACCAGGTTGTGAAGTACCGTTAATTGTGACACTATTCGGAATGAATGTAGTGCCACTTGGAATTGGATCAGTTACAATAACGTTCGTCGCAGCGATGTTTCCTGTATTCGGTACAGTAATTGTATACGTAATAATATCACCAATATCAGCAATTTGTGGACTAGCAGTTTTTGTTGGATTTACAATTGCAGTTCGTACAGAAGTAGTTGTTGGAGGTGGTGTTGTCGTAGTTGTCGTTGGGGGTTCAGACGGGTTCGGTTGCGATGTAAATGTTATATTTGCTTCGTTAGTAATCGTTCCATTTGCCGGAAGAGAAGTGACTTGAACTTGAAATGTGACAGTTGTAGTTTGACCAGCAGGAATCGTACCTAGCGGAATATTTGTTGGTGTTACGCCAAATTGTGTCGCTCCATTAACTGTAACACTGTTTGGAATGAAAGTAGTGCCAGTAGGGATAGGATCAGTGATAGAAACATTCGTTGCTGAAATATTACCGTTATTTGGGACGGTAATCGTATAAGTAATGATGTCACCAATATTCACAATTTGTTGGTTTGCACTTTTAGTCGGATTAATGATAGTAGCATTAATTTGTGTTTCAACTATATTACTTGTAGAGTTTCTGTTAATTGGTGGTTGGTTTGGTGGATTATATTGAAAGCTTGAAGTTGCACTATTTGGAATAGGGTTTGGTGTAGGGAGGGTATTAACTCGAACTTGAAACGTAATTGTAGCATTCCCGTTTGCAGCAATCGTTCCTACATTTATACCAGTAGCAGGATTATCGGGAGTAGAAGTGCCATTTACTGTAACGCTACCTGGTACAAACGATGTACCAGCAGGAGGGGTGTCTGTAATGGTAACGTTATTGGCAGCTAATGGAGCCTCATTTGTAGCAGTAATTGTATACGTAATCGTATCACCGATCGTAGCGATTGTTTTATCGACTGCTTTTGTTATTGCGACATTGGCTGTGAAGATATCTGTATCAACTATATTGCTGGTTGTTGTACGTGTGATAGTGGGTGCGTTAGGTGCAGGTTGAAATTCATATCCAAATGATGCTACGTTGCTGGCGACAGGTGGTGTAGGGATACTTGTTACATCTACTTGGAAAGTAATTGTAACAGTACCACCAGCAGGGATGTTATTGATGGGAATTCCAGTTGAGGGGTCGCCAGCTGTTGGAGTGCCATTAACAGTTACACTGTTTGGAACGAAAGTGGTGCCAGCTGGTATGGGGTCTGTAAATGTAACATTTTGGGCAGGAAGTGTTCCGGTATTTTGGACAACGATTGTATAGGTTAAGCGACTTCCTATTGTTGCTATTGCCATTAGATTCGTCCTTTCTAAATGAATTTAAATCCGATCAATAGTTAGACATTTGCAAATAGAATCATTTTACAATTTAAAAATGATTTTATTTGTAAAAAAATGCGAAAAATGAGCTCGTCATTGCATCCTATTCAAATATAAATGAATAGGTATAGGCAAAGGCATTTTTTTTGCCTAAATTAGCTTGTACGTATATAAATGGAACTTTTTCGTTTTGCTCGCATTAAATGAAATAGCGAGAAAATATTTATTTTATAATAGAAAGGAAGTGAGGTTTTGGCCTTCGTACAAACATATACAAAAACGGATTCGCTTTTTATGGTGCATATAGGAAATACGTTAGGGATGCGTGGTATTACGACAGCTACTGCATATCAATATAACGCATTAATTTCTACAAATACAAATTTGAGTTTTGCTGGGGTGCCATCCTCAACAGAGACTGATACCTTCGCAGGAACGACAAATGATTGGACTTTAGATGGATCATGGACGAGGCTCAATCCATCTGTAACAGATGTACCACCAACGGCTACAGTCGACTTTGCAATGTTAGTTTGGCAAGGAACATTAGGGGGGACTGTTACAGAAGCGGTAGTAAATGCGAATCCTCCAACATTCAGAACCCCGGATGATGTGACTCACACTATTACAAGTACACCTGCGTGGGGAGAAACAAGATCGAGTGGGACATTTCAAGGTACGATTTATACACGTGCAGCTAATGTGACAAGTATTCTTCAAGGGCTCCCTAATCATGCTGTAGGTAATTATTTTGTAGAACGTGTTCCAACGGCAAATCCACCTTTGCAAGGAACAGGAGTAGGGTGGGCATTAGTTGTTGTATATCGTGATAATTCATATCCTGTTAGGAATGTTAGTTTATATACTGGCTTACTCATTTCTACATTGGGTGAGACAGCAACGATTTCCAATTTTATCACGCCAGCTGCAGCACCAGTTAATGCTCGTGTATTTACAATGGCGTTAAATGGTGATACGGATGCGACGGCAGATACATTTGTTTTAAATGGTACAGCGCTTTCGGGTCCTAATAATGCCAATCCTAATTTTTTTGCTTCGCAAGTCAATAATTATTTAGGGAATTTGAATACAATTGGCAGCTTTGCAGATAGAAATATGCCGATTGGAACTGCTGCAACGAATAGACGTGCTGAATTTGATGTGACGAATGTCCCAGCGAACGGTGTATTAACAGCTGGGTCAACTTCTACGACAGTTAATATCCCAAATACATTTGATTATCTTTATGCTGGTGCGGTAGGTTTGCAAATAGAGTTTGGAGAGGCACGTTTAGTTGCTGCAAAATCCGTAACTGTAGGTTAGATTGATAGAAAAATTCTTTTAGATTAATAGGGAGGAATTCTTTTGGCCTTCGTTCAAGCTTATGGAAAGAATGACAATTTATTTATGATGCATACAGGAAATACAATGGGTATGCGTGGTACGGCGAATACAAACTTCGCTTATAACGCACTCATAACATTAAATACAGATTCTACTTTTGGAGGAGTACCGTCATCAACTAATCCAAATACATTTGGAGGTACGACAAATGATTGGACGTTAGATGGTTCATGGGCCGAATTGGATCCTTCAATTACTATTGTTCCTGCTACGTCGGCTGTAGATTTCGCATTACTGGTATGGACAGGGGGATTGGATGCGACTGTAACAAATGCTGTTGTTGATGCGAATCCTCCAAATTTAGTCACGCCTGATGGAACGAGTACACAAGTGACAATTAATTCAGCGTGGTCGTCAGGAGGAGTGAATTTACCCTTTATAGCCAATGTTTATAATCGAGCAGCAGATGTAACGAATTTACTACAAGGATTACCAAATCGAGCGGCGGGAAGATATAGTGTAACAGGATTACCAACCCGTCCACCAGTTGGTTATGGCGCAGGATGGTCGTTGATCGTTGTATATCGTGATTCCTCATATCCGATGAGAAATGTGAGTTTATTTCCAGGATTTTTATTATCAGGTACACCGCAAACTCTTTCTGGATTTTTCACCCCAGCTACAGGAACAGTGACAGCACGTGTTTTTGTAATGGCAGTAAATGGTGATCCGAATTTTACAGGTGATAATTTTCAATTGAACTCAGTGACATTAACTGGACCGAATAATCCATTGGGGAACTTTTTTAGAGGGCAAGTGAATGATATTAATGGAAATTTAAATACAATTGGTAGTTTTGCTGATCGGAATTTTTCAGGAACGACTACAAATGCAAATGCAAGAGCTGAATTTGACATTACAAATGTAAATGCAACAGGATCAATTGCGGCGAATACAACATCCACGCAAGTAAATATTACAGGTACAGGTGATACGATTTATATAAGTGCTGTTGGATTACAAATAGATTTGGGAGAGGCTAGATTAACAGCTACAAAATCAGTAACAGTAAGTTAAAGTAAAAAAGATTGCTATAAACTAGCAATCTTTTTTATGAGGGGTATTTTGTTAATAATGATTGATAGTTAGAATAATCAATCTCTTTTTCTTGTAGTTTTTTCACTAAAAATTTATGATCACGCTTCGGTGTAGCAATAATATACCCTTTAATAATTAAATCTTGTGTAATTTGAGAGGCTTTTTCTTGTAATGCCAGTTCTCCGATTTTGCCAGCGATTTTTGATTTAGCAACATCGCGAAATAGTTCTGGAACAGGACTTACGAGCTCTTCTAACAATTGTTTTTGTTCGTCATCCCATAAATGCCTCGTTTTATTAATATAGTGCTCTTCCCAATCTAAAATGGACATCCCATCTTCTTTCGGTAATCGTTTCAAAAATTTTCTGAACATAAAGTATCCACCGATAGACATAAGTCCTAATAAAATAACAGTCCATAGCACAATGAACCAACTGAACCATCCTTCGAGCAAGCGTACCCCCCCTTAATGATTGCGGTTTTCTATTATTCATATTATAAACAGTGAGATTCATAGAAAGCAAGAACGCTTGGTCATTTTGACCAAGCGTTATCATTTAAACGAAGTATAGTTGTTCAACACATAAATTATTATTATCATTTTCTATATATTCAATGATTAATGTGCCAACTTTACGATCTTTATCTTCAGTTGTGAAAATAGAGTAAGAAGTAAAACGTGCTGTTGATAGGCCGCTTATATGTGTAGGTAAAGAAATGTAGTCGTTATCGCGGAAGAATTCCATCAGTTCAATATCTTCAAATTCTTTTCGGTCAACTTGTTTGTTTGTATAGCGGCGTTGAAGTTGTTTTAAAGACTCATTCCAAGAAATTGCTTTTGTGTCGTATACCATTGTTCTATCTCCTTACTGTATGTAATTATTAAGAACATATGTTCTAATCTAGTATACTCTTTTTATTAGAAAAGGGAAAGCAAAAAATAATGTAAGCTTGGATTTCCAAGCTTACATTATTGATGCGTCCGTCATAATCTCTATTTTTTATTATAAGTTAGATAAGAATAAGAAACAAGATGGTATATATTTTGTTGATAGTTTTCAAGATTCTGTATATTATAAGTGTACTAAAGTGCAAGGGAATGAGAGGAATGGCATATGTAATTTCACTCCAAGGACCGATGGCAAGCGGAAAAACAACATTGGCTAAAAGGTTAGAACGATGTGGGCTTTCAGTTATATATGAAAACCCTTATCCAATTGTAGAAAAGCGAAAACAATTAAAAGTGGATCTGAATTCAAAAGAAGGGTTTATTATAAATCAAAAAATGTTTATGGAAGCAAAAATAAAGGAATTTCAAAATGTGAAAGATTCAGTCGTTATTTTTGATCGTGGACCTGAAGATATTGAATTTTATACACTTTTTTATCCAGTGCTAATAGGGAAAGAGTGGGATATAGAAACTGAATTGAAAGATGAATTATGTAAATTAAGAGAATGCCGTTCAGATGCTATTTTTTATTTAGATGTGACGAAAAAGAATGTATATGATAGAAAAAATAACGATAGGACAAGAAAGCGAAGTACATTTGAGGAGCAATTTAAATTAGTAGAAGCTGAAAAAGAATGGTATAAACAATTTCCTGTAACTTATGTGGACACGAATAGGTTAACAGTGGACGAATTAGAGGCGTATTTTATGAGAGGGTTGAAGGAGAGAAGGTTATGAAAAAAATACTTTTATTCGTATATCCAACATTTGCGGAGTTTGAAATAACGGTAGCTACGGCATTGCTGAAAAATAAATTTGAAATCATTACAGCGAGTGTAACAAAAGAATTGATTATAAGTGAAACAGGTTTGCAAGTGCAGCCACATATAGAATTAAGTGAAGTGCGTGTAGAAGAATATGAGGGGATTATTATTCCAGGCGGAGATGCAATACATATGAAGGATGCCGAAGTACTCTTTACAGTCATTCGTCAATTTTATGAACAAGAAAAATTAGTAGCTGCTATTTGTGCTGGACCATATGCGTTAGCAAAAGCAGGCTTATTCAAAGCAATTTCGTATACGGTGACTATGGATTATCAAAAATTAGATTGTTTTCCGGTGGGGAATTTTGTATATGAAGAAGTTGTGCAACACTCAAATATTATTACAGCACAGGGGCATGCATTTGTACCATTTGGAATAGCGATTGCCTCTTATTTTGGAGTAGCGAACGAACATAATATAAATTTTTATGGTGGTAAGGGCAATGTGATGATGGAGAAACTTTTACCTGAGAATGTATAAAAGCTAGCATTTGCTAGCTTTTTTCTTTTTGACATCGATAAATAGCTAACGTTTTCGGATCGCGCCATATATCGTTATGAAGTGTCAATTCATTTTCTACTTCTTCTTTTAGCCATTCCTTCATTTCGGCGTGAAGATGTGTATTATCAGGTATATTTAGTGATGGAAACATGCTAGAAATATAGTTTACAATTGGAGTAGCATGATGGAAAACGAGTGCATTATGAATAATAGTTTCTTCAACAGTTGGAAAAACAGAGTGTAATATCTCTTTACCATTTTCTAAACAAAATGGAGTGACTGATGATGTTGTTTTCGGTAAATCAAATGCGTCTAACATGCGATTACACATTTCGACGATACGAGGTAATGTAACGTTAGAATTTGTTGTAGCTAAAAGTGAGCCACCAGGACAAATTACTTTATGGAATCCTTGGACTGTTTTTTCGACATCTTTCATGTGGTATAACATATGTCTTGCGACGATCCAATTATAGCAATTAGCCTCAAAAGGAAGTTTACCGGCATCACCTAGTCTCCATTCAATTATGCTATTCTTTATTGCAGCTTCAGAAAGCATCGTTTTCGATTGATCCAAACCGGTTAGTTGGCCTTTATGCCCGTTAGTTTGTAAAAGGGAAAGAAAATTTCCATTAGCACACCCAACCTCTAATATTTTTTCTTCTCCTTGAAGTTGTAAATGTTCCATGACGGATTCATCTAAATTCACTGGTTTTTCTTCGTAATACTTATGCGTATCGATACGTGTTTGTAAATGGTTACTTATGTTGTATTGGCGTTTTACATCATTCATTTTTTCGTATTCCACCTTCGTGCAAAATTGATGAATCGCATGTGTTAATACGTCCGTTTTCTTTAAACCTTCGTAATGAAGTGCAGATTCAAACCTTTCAAGTAATTTTTCTTCAATTCGAAAATGAATATCTTTTCGCTTCGTCATTGAAATCTCGCCCCTTTGCATCTGTTAGTGAGACTATAGCACGCCTGAAAAATTCGTGTAAATAATTTGTGTACACAAATGAAGGAGATGAAAAAATTGTTCGAATGTGAGTTTAAACTATTGACGATTTAACCGTTTTCATATATTCTTAAATTAAGAAATATTCAAATAATTAAAAGAAATGAGAGAGTCACATGCTTCTTCAAGGAACACATCGAATTGGTCGTATGGCCATGCTGTTGGCACTTGCGGATGAGAATGAAAGCCCTGTATTATCTATTCCGAAAGGTTGGAAGTATTGTACTGGGAAAGTGGGTTCGATGAATTCGCAAAAAGTTGTAGCAGCAATGGAAACAGCGGCTAAGAGCACCCAAGTTATTGAAACAGACGTTTACAGAGAAACACATGCACTTTATCATGCAATAATGGAAGCTTTGTACGGAGTGACGAGAGGTCAAATTCAGTTAGCAGACGTTCTTCGTACAGTAGGACTTCGCTTTGCAATTGTGCGCGGTACACCATACGACGGAAAAAAAGAAGGCGAATGGGTTGCTGTTGCATTATATGGAACGATTGGTGCACCTGTAAAAGGATCTGAGCATGAGGCGATTGGTTTAGGAATTAATCACATATGATTTGCCCATAGTCTATTAGTTAGAAGGGGGCCTTACTTTTTTAGGACAGAAGTCTGTCTTAAAAAGATAAGGTCCCCTTTTGCCTTTTTAAGGAGGAAAAAGAATGATTACGTTAACAGGACACACATTGACAATTGAAGAAATGAAGAGGTTGTTACTTGAAGGGGAAGGGGTAACACCTTGTCCAAATAGTATGCAAAAGGTGGCAGAGTGCCGCGAAGTAGTTGAGAAAATTGTAGAGGACGGAAAAGTCGTTTACGGTATTACAACTGGATTTGGAAAGTTCAGTGACGTGCTTATTCAAAAAGATGATGTAAAGGCACTTCAACATAATTTAATTCAGTCACATGCATGCGGAATAGGCGATCCATTCCCTGAAGAAGTATCACGCGGTATGTTAATTTTACGAGCGAACACGATGCTTAAAGGAGTATCAGGCGTTAGACCACTTGTTGTAAATATGCTTCTTGAGTTTGTAAATCGTAAAATTCACCCAGTCGTTCCGCAACAAGGTTCACTTGGTGCGAGTGGTGATTTAGCGCCTTTATCTCATCTTGCGCTTGTATTATTAGGCGAAGGTGAAGTGTTCTATAAGGGGAAACGCGTTCATGCGATGGTTGCTCTTACAGAAGAAGGTCTTGAACCGATTGAACTTGAAGCGAAAGAAGGGCTGGCATTAATCAATGGTACGCAGGCGATGACAGCGCAAGGAGTTCTTTCTTATATAGAAGCAGAGGCAATGGCGTATCAAGCTGAATTCATTGCTTCGATGACAATTGAAGGATTACAAGGCATTATTGATGCATTTGATGAAAATGTTCATAAAGCACGTGGTTATAAAGAGCAAGTGGAAGTAGCGAGCAGAATTCGTGACATCCTTCATGATAGTAAATTAACAACAAAACAAGGAGAACTACGAGTACAGGATGCATATTCACTTCGCTGTATCCCGCAAGTACACGGTGCTTCTTGGCAAGTTTTAAATTATGTGAAAGAAAAATTAGAAATTGAAATGAACGCAGCAACAGATAATCCGCTAATCTTTGATGGCGGAGAAAAAGTAATTTCGGGTGGGAATTTCCATGGTCAACCAATTGCGTTTGCAATGGACTTCTTAAAAGTAGGAATGGCGGAACTTGCAAATATTTCAGAGCGTCGTATTGAGCGTTTAGTCAATCCGCAATTAAATGATTTACCTCCATTTTTAAGTCCAGAACCAGGACTTCAGTCTGGTGCGATGATTATGCAATACGCTGCAGCGTCACTTGTTTCTGAAAATAAAACGTTAGCACATCCAGCGAGTGTTGATTCAATCCCGTCATCAGCTAACCAAGAAGATCACGTAAGTATGGGAACAATCGCTTCACGCCATGCACATCAAATTATTCAAAATGTAAGACGTGTTCTTTCAATTGAGATGATTTGTGCGATGCAAGCAGCAGAATATCGCGGTATTGAAAACATGAGTACAGTGACGAAGAGCTTCTACCATCAAGGCCGTCAACAAGTACCTTCTATTACAAATGATCGCATATTCTCAACGGATATTGAAAATATTGCGTATTGGTTAAAAACAAATTATTCGATAAAAGAAAGATTAGATGTAAACGCAGCACTATAAAATGAGAAAAGGGAGAGATTGAAATGGAAAAAGTTAAACAAACAATTCGCGCGCCAAGAGGTACAGAGTTACAAACGAAAGGGTGGGTTCAAGAAGCTGCACTTCGTATGTTAATGAACAATTTAGATCCTGAAGTTGCGGAAAAACCAGAAGAATTAGTTGTATATGGCGGAATTGGCCGTGCAGCTCGTAACTGGGAAAGCTACAATGCGATTGTAGATTCATTAAAAACGTTAGAAAGCGATGAAACGTTACTTGTTCAATCAGGAAAACCAGTTGCCATTTTTAAATCACATGAAGATGCACCACGCGTTCTTTTAGCGAACTCAAACTTAGTACCAAAGTGGGCGAACTGGGATCACTTCCGTGAACTAGAGAAAAAAGGTCTTATGATGTACGGACAAATGACAGCAGGTAGCTGGATTTACATCGGCACACAAGGTATTTTACAAGGAACATATGAAACGTTTGGTGAAGCGGCACGTCAACATTTCGATGGTTCATTAAAAGGTACATTAACACTTACTGCTGGTTTAGGTGGTATGGGTGGTGCACAACCTCTTGCTGTAACGATGAATGGCGGCGTTGTAATTGCTATTGATGTAGATAAGCGTAGTATCGATCGTCGTATTGAAAAGAGATATTGTGATAAGTATACAGAATCATTAGAAGAAGCATTGGCTATTGCAAACGAGTATAAAGAGAAGAAAGAGCCTATTTCAATTGGATTATTAGGTAATGCAGCAGAAATTCTACCTGAGTTAGTAAACCGTAATATTATCCCTGACTTAGTTACGGATCAAACATCAGCTCATGATCCATTAAACGGTTATATTCCAGTAGGTTATACATTAGAAGAAGCGGCGAAACTTCGTGAAGAAGATCCAGAACGTTACGTACAATTATCAAAAGAAAGCATGACAAAACATGTGGAAGCAATGCTTGCTATGCAAGAAAAAGGCGCAATTACATTTGATTATGGAAATAACATTCGCCAAGTTGCTTTCGATGAAGGTTTGAAAAATGCATTTGATTTCCCAGGATTCGTACCTGCATTTATCCGTCCATTATTCTGCGAAGGAAAAGGGCCATTCCGCTGGGTAGCACTTTCTGGTGACCCAGAAGATATTTATAAAACAGACGAAGTAATTTTACGTGAATTTGCGGATAATGAGCATTTATGTAACTGGATTCGTATGGCTCGTCAGCAAGTTGAGTTCCAAGGTCTTCCATCACGTATTTGTTGGTTAGGTTACGGTGAGCGCGCGAAATTTGGTCGCATCATTAATGAAATGGTTGCAAATGGTGAATTATCAGCACCAATTGTTATCGGTCGTGACCATTTAGATTGTGGATCAGTAGCATCTCCAAACCGTGAAACAGAATCGATGAAAGACGGTAGTGATGCAGTAGCAGACTGGCCAATTTTGAATGCGTTAATTAACAGTGTAAACGGTGCAAGCTGGGTGTCTGTTCACCATGGTGGCGGCGTTGGTATGGGTTATTCACTTCACGCTGGAATGGTTATCGTTGCAGATGGAACAGAAGCGGCAGCAAAACGTATTGAGCGCGTATTAACTTCTGACCCTGGTATGGGTGTTGTTCGTCACGTTGATGCAGGATATGACTTAGCTGTGGAAACTGCGAAAGAAAAAGGCGTTAACATTCCAATGATGAAATAAGGAGGAGAAAACATGCTAGACACTTTACTAATAAATATCGGTCAATTACTAACAATGGATCAAGAAGATGGCTTGTTAAGACGGGAAGCGATGAACACGCTTCCTGTTATCGAAAACGGTGCGGTTGGAATTGAAAACGGCGTAATCACTTTCGTTGGAACAGCGGAAGAAGCTAAAGGATTACAAGCGAAAGAAGTTATTGATTGCGGCGGGAAAATGGTTTCTCCTGGTCTTGTTGATCCGCATACTCATCTTGTATTTGGCGGATCTCGTGAAAATGAAATCGCACTAAAATTACAAGGAGTTCCGTACTTAGAAATTTTAGAACAAGGTGGAGGCATTCTTTCAACTGTAAATGCAACGAAACAAGCGTCAAAAGAAGAACTTGTTCAAAAAGCAAAATTCCATTTAGACCGTATGCTATCTTTCGGAGTTACAACTGTAGAAGCGAAGAGTGGTTACGGATTAGATGATGAAACAGAGTGGAAGCAATTAGAGGCAACTGCACAATTACAAAAAGAGCATGCAATCGATTTAGTTTCCACATTTTTAGGTGCTCATGCAGTTCCGAAAGAGTATAAAGGTAGATCAAAAGAATTTTTACAATGGATGTTAGACCTACTGCCAGAAATGAAAGAGAAGCAATTAGCTGAATTCGTTGATATTTTCTGCGAAACAGGTGTGTTCTCTGTCGAAGAGTCAAAAGAGTTTTTATTAAAAGCGAAAGAGCTTGGCTTTGATGTGAAAATCCATGCAGATGAAATCGACCCTCTTGGTGGTGCGGAAGTAGCGGCTGAAATCGGTGCAGCATCAGCGGACCATTTAGTTGGCGCTTCGGATAAAGGAATTGAAATGCTTGCAAACTCGAATACAGTCGCAACATTATTACCAGGAACAACTTTCTATTTAAATAAAGAAAGCTTCGCTCGCGGTCGTAAGATGATTGATGAAGGTGTTGCAGTTGCGTTAGCTACAGACTTTAACCCAGGTAGCTGTCCAACTGAAAATATTCAGCTTATTATGAGCATTGCAATGTTAAAGCTGAAAATGACACCAGAAGAAGTTTGGAATGCCGTAACAGTTAACTCTTCTTATGCTATTAATCGTGGTGATGTAGCTGGGAAAATTAGAGTTGGTCGTAAGGCAGATTTAGTTTTATGGGATGCGTACAATTATGCTTACGTACCGTACCATTACGGTGTAAGTCATGTAAATACAGTTTGGAAGAACGGTAATATCGCATATACAAGAGGTGAACAATCGTGGATCACGGCCACTATTTAAAGAAAAATGCAAAGTTTATTGATCGTGAAGTGACGAAATGGAGTGAAATGATTAAAGATTGGGAGGAAGGCGTGGAAATATTCGGTGCGGCCTTAATTGGAGCACCCCTTTCTAAACCATCTATTAGTCATTCGGGAGCAAGTTTTGCACCAAAAACAATTCGTGCGATGTTAGATGCATATAGCACGTACGCAATTACAGAAGAACACGATATGAAAGAAAGTGTCTTGTATGATTGTGGAGATATTACAATGCATGTGACAGATATACAAGAAAGTCATACCCGAATTACGAAAACGGTTGGTCACTTAACGAAAGTAAATCCGAACATGATACCAATCGTTCTTGGTGGTGACCATTCAATTAGTTTTCCGAGTATAACAGGCTTTGCAAACAGTAAAGGGAAGGTCGGTATTATCCAATTTGATGCCCATCATGATTTACGTAATTTAGATGATGGTGGTCCATCAAATGGTACACCGTTCCGTAGTTTACTAGAAAATGATGTCATTACAGGACAACAACTTATTCAAATCGGAATTCGTAATTTTTCAAATGCACGAGCGTACCATGAATATGCAAAAGAACATGGCGTGACAGTGTATACAATGAAAGATGTACGAGAGCGAGAAATAAAAGATATTATCACGGAAAGTATTGAAGTATTAAGAAAGCAAGGCGTGACTTCTATTTACATTTCTCTTGATATGGATGTACTAGATCAAGCATTTGCACCAGGTTGTCCAGCAATTGGTCCTGGCGGAATGGACAGTACGACTTTACTTGATGCGATTGAATTTCTTGGTAAAGAACCACTCGTTCAAGGGATGGACATTGTAGAGATTGATCCAACCCTTGATTTTAGGGATATGACGAGTCGAGTAGCCGCGCAAGTGATTATGAGTTTTCTTTTAGCGAGAGAGACAGTCCGTAAGCAAGTTAGTGTATAGGCGTGAAATGAATAGAGAATGTTTACCGATTCCGTATAAAAAACACATTACTACTCATATGTAGTAATGTGTTTTTATGTAAAAAGAGAAGGTGAAATTAGAATGTATATATGTGTGGAAAAGTTAATAAGATTGCGGGTTTTTAGTGATATTTTATGAATTTATTTTCTTAGTTCGAAAGGATTGACATGGAAAATAATTTTATGATAAAATAAAAATTTTGCTAAAAAAGTTATTGTGTGTTAAGATTGAGAAGGTTACCATATATGGAGGTGGATTATTTGTTTCAAATTGGCGATAACATTGTTTATCCTATGCACGGAGCAGGTATAATTAAAGCCGTAGAAGAGAAGGAAATCGCAGGAGAAAAACAACAGTATTATGTTATAAAAATGTCGGGTAGTAATATGGAAGTAATGATTCCGGCAGGGAGAATATTGAGCTCAAATATACGACCAGTCACGGATATAACGGCAATAGCACACATATTGGATATTTTTCAACATGGAGAATCTGATAGATTACTTACGTGGAAACAAAGGTATAAATTGAACACTGATAAAATAAAGACGGGTAAAATACAAGAAGGTGCTGAAGTTGTACGTGATTTACTACGTATGCAAAAAGAAAAAGCACTTAATGCAAGCGAAAAGAAAATGTTAGATAACGCACATGAATTTTTGATTAGTGAACTGGGATTAATTGAAGGTATCACAGAAAGTCAAATAAAAAGCTTTTGTTAAGATTCATTAAAAATAATGTATTACATCCCAAAAAAGATTTTGAATTTTTTGGGAACATAATTATAGAAAATTAATCATTTCAAAGACATTCAACTCTTTCAAACCACTTTTAGAGCATTAACCTCTTTTGTTATTACTACAATCAAATCCATTTTTATTTTTTAATTCTTTACGAATGTTCGAAGTTTAATTAAACACTTCGATAGAATAGTTACTTGATTTTTGCAATCCTGATTCACACTGGCACGGACAAGGAGCCGTAAGGATGAAAGAGAGGTAGGGCTTTCATTGTTTTAGGTTTATAAGTTATTATTTTTAGAAGAATACTGAACCATTTCCGCTTCTATTGATAAGGAATTTTTTATATGTGAAGAGATTATAATTGTTTATATTCTTTATATAAAAGAGATAAACAAATTGACAGCCATATATGGTCAATTAAAAAAAGGTTTCCTATTAAGGAAACCTTTTTTAGTTTATTTATAGCATTCTATTTATTTGATATTCGAATATTTTGTGATTAAAGCGTATAAATTGACGTTACTATCTAAAAGTAAGTATGATGCGTTTATAGTAAGAATTTTTTAGGGGGAAGAAAAATGACAAGTTCAAATAATAAAGCAGCAAGTATTTATGAAGGAACAAAGATAAACGCTTGGGGATCTTTTGAAAATATTGAAGAAACGAAGTTGTTTAATCCGCTTCAAATTGGATCTTGGTCTCTTCGTAATCGCATAGCAATGGCACCGATGACGAGATGTTTCGCGAATCATGAAACAGGAGTCGTTGGCACTGATGTAGTCGAGTACTATAGAAAACGTGCAGCTGATGGAGTTGGCTTAATTATTACAGAGGGAATCGTCATTAGCCCAAGAGCAAAAGGAAATCCAGGAGTACCAGGGATTTATACACAAGAACAAATCGATTCGTGGAAGCCTGTTACAGAGGCAGTGCATAAAGAAGGCGGAGCGATTATTGCTCAAATATGGCATGTTGGACGTATGAGTCATCACGAAATAATTGGTGGGCAAATGCCGCAAGCACCCTCTGCTATTGCTGCAGAAGGAAATGTTCCACGTTTTCGTAAACCGTTCGATACACCAGAAGCAATGACGTTAGAAGAAATAGAAGAAGTTATCGGTCAATACGCACAAGCTGCGAAGAATGCGATTGAAGCTGGATTTGATGGAGTAGAAATTCACGGTGCACACGGATATTTAATCGATCAATTTACTTATGAGTTTGCAAATAAGCGTACTGATAAATACGGAGGAGACTTAAAGCAAAGGCTAACGTTTATGAAAGAAGTAACGGCGGCTGTAATAGAAGCTGTTGGGGCTGACAAAACACTTCTTCGCTTCTCTGCTTTCAAAGGTGATAATCCAACTTATATGTGGGAAAACCCTGAGCTTGCAATTGAAACGTTTGTAAATATGTTCAAAGAAGTTGGGTTAACGATGATTCACCCTTCGACGATGAATTATACGGCTGTTATTGCTGACGGAAAGAATTTTCATCAATTAGTAAGAAAATATTGGGATGGTACGATCGTAGGAGTAGGGAA
The DNA here is from genome assembly GCF_022095615.2 of Bacillus thuringiensis. Lineage (NCBI taxonomy): Bacteria > Bacillati > Bacillota > Bacilli > Caryophanales > Bacillaceae > Bacillus > Bacillus thuringiensis. Next base: position 3,391,003 of record NZ_CP155559.1, on the reverse strand, counting down.
TTTAAATCCGAAAGAGGCTGAAGAAGCGTTGCAAGAAGGAACGATTGATGTAGCGGCATTTGGAAGACCTTTAATTGCTAATCCAGATTTTGTCCATCGAATTCAAAATGCTGAAAGTTTAGTTGAATATGATGCGAAAGAGCATCTTGCTACATTAATTTGAATAAAGATAAAAGGAGAACACCTGATGTGTTCTCCTTTTATTATGGATTTTCCTAGGAGGAAGCGGGATGAGTGAAACGCTACTCGTTATTATTAGTATATTGCTCTTATTGATGTTACTATTAATCATTTTTTTTATTATTACATTTTTTATTAAAAAACGGACGCATCATTCGATATTAAAGTTACATCCATACTTAGGAAGGATGCGTTATTTACTCGAAAAGATAGGACCGGAATTTAGGCAATATTGGTTTGATCATGATACGGATGGAAAGCCCTTTTCACGTTATGATTTTCAAAGTGTAATGTTTCTAGCAAAGTATCGTTCAGAAATACTCGGTTTTGGATCGAAACGAGATTTTGATGCATCTGGATATTATATCGCTAATACATTATTTCCGAAATTAACAGATGAATTAAGTGTGAATGTAACGCAAGAACGTGAAGGGAAAAAGTATGTGATTCATAAAGAAGGGTTATTTTCACGAAGAGAAAAATTGACAGCGGATACAACGAATCTCTGGTTATACGAAGAAGACGATGCAATTATAGTCGGTGAAAACCGCCAATATCCGTGGAAACTGCATGGCATGTTTGGGGCATCTGCGACTTCTTACGGTGCGATTGGCGAAAATTATATTTTGGCGAGCGGGTTTGGTGCGAAGATGGCTGGCGGATCGTGGATTAATACTGGCGAAGGTGGCGTTATTCCAGAACATTTACATACAGGTGCGAATATCGTTGCGCAAATTGGTCCGGGTTTATTTGGGTACCGTGATGAGGATGGTAATTTTTCAATAGAGAAATTTATGGAGAAAGCAAAAGAAAGCAATATTAAAGCATTCGAATTGAAATTTGGTCAAGGTGCAAAAATACGTGGTGGTCATTTAGAGGGACAAAAAGTAAATGAGAAGATCGCTTCTGTTCGAAATGTGCGAGAAGGGGAGACAATTAATTCACCGAATCGATTTCCATTTTTAAAGAATGCAGCAGATACACTTTATTTTATTCAGCGTTTGCAAGAAAACGGCGGCAAACCAATCGGTATGAAAATTGTAATTGGACAGCAGGAGCCGTTGGAAGATTTATTCAAATCGATGAAAGAGTTAAACATCTATCCAGATTTCATTACAGTTGATGGTTCAGAAGGTGGATCAGGTGCAACGTATAAATCGATGGCAGATAGTATGGGGATGCCGCTTATTCCAGCGTTACTGACATGTATTGATACAGCGAATCATTATGGTATTCGGGACAAATTTAAAGTGTTTGCCTCGGGGAAATTAATTACACCAGATAAAGTGGCAATTGCTTTAGCTATTGGTGCAGATGCTGTAAATTCAGCGCGCGGATTTATGATGGCGAGTGGTTGTATTATGGCGCTTCAATGTAATTCGGGGCAATGTCCATCTGGAGTTGCCACGACGAATCCGCACTATCAAAAAGCGCTAGATCCGTATGAGAAGAAATGGCGAGTAATGAATTATGTTGTTAGTATGAGATATAGTTTGTTCTCACTTGCGGCCGCAGCGGGAGTAAAGAGTCCGCGTCATTTAACGAGAGAGCATATTGTGTTTAAAGATGAGATGGGGCGGATAGTTCCTCTTTCAGAATTGTTTCCTACTAGTAAATAGAAAATAAGCTATGTTTAATAGATTAAAAGTCATACATTCGTGTGGCTTTTTTCTTTTAAAATTTGTCTAATAAGTGAATGAAAATAAGGTGTGAAAAAACAGTATTTTATTTTCTGAATTTTTTTACTTTAATTCATTTTAAAACCCGTGTAATCCACTGGGGTAAAGGCGTTTATAAGGTTTTCACATGTAGTAAAAAGGGTTTGTTCACTTGAAAGAACAAAAAATGTTTGTTAAGGTAGGGAACCATAAGCGAAAACAAGAAAATAGAAAAAGTCATGTTTCGAAATTTTGAATGGCTTATGTAACTAAGGGAGAGATTTGGTGAAGATTGAGATTATGGTTTCGCTTGCTATTTATATGGCAGGTATGTTGTATATCGGTTATTGGTCTTATAAGAAGACATCCGATTTATCAGATTATATGTTAGGCGGAAGAGGACTTGGTCCGGCAGTTACAGCTTTATCAGCTGGTGCTTCTGACATGAGTGGTTGGATGCTAATGGGATTACCTGGTGCGATGTATGCAACAGGATTATCAAGTGTATGGATTGCGATAGGTTTATTAATAGGTGCTTATGCAAACTATTTAATTCTTGCCCCGCGTTTGCGAACGTACACAGAAGTGGCAAATGATTCAATTACGATTCCAGATTTTTTAGAAAATCGGTTTAAAGATCGTACGAAAATACTTCGTTTTGTCTCCGCTATCGTCATTTTAGTATTTTTCACATTTTATGCGTCGGCTGGTTTAGTTTCAGGTGGACGTTTGTTTGAAAATTCTTTCAACCTTGATTATAAAATTGGCTTATTTGTAACTGTGGGTGTCGTTGTTGCTTATACACTATTCGGTGGCTTTTTAGCAGTAAGTTGGACTGACTTTGTGCAAGGTTGTATTATGTTTATTGCTCTTGTATTAGTGCCAATTGTTGCTTTTACAGACGTGGGCGGTGTAACAGAAACATTCAATACAATTAAGCAAGTTGATGCATCGCATCTAGACATGTTTAAAGGAACTACAATTCTTGGGATTATTTCATTTTTAGCATGGGGTCTCGGGTATTTTGGTCAACCGCATATTATTGTCCGCTTTATGGCAATTACCTCTATTAAAGATTTAAAAACTTCTCGTAGAATCGGTATTGGTTGGATGACGGTTTCAATTATAGGTGCAATGCTTACTGGTCTAGTTGGTATTGCTTATTACGCTAAAAATAATGCGACATTACAAGACCCAGAAATGGTCTTTGTAACATTCTCAAACATTCTATTCCATCCGTACATTACTGGGTTTTTATTGTCAGCTATTTTGGCTTCGATTATGAGTAGTATTTCCTCACAATTACTTGTTATTTCAAGTGCAGTAACGGAAGATTTCTATAAAACATTTTTCCGTCGTAACGCAAGTGATAAAGAACTTGTATTTATCGGTAGGCTGTCAGTATTAGTAGTAGCTATGATTGCAGTTGTTTTAGCGTATCATCCAAGTGATACGATTTTAACACTTGTCGGTTATGCTTGGGCAGGGTTTGGTTCAGCATTCGGACCTGCCATTTTATTAAGCTTATATTGGAAGAGAACGAACAAATGGGGCGTTCTTGCTGGTATGATTGTCGGTGCAGTAGTTGTTATTACTTGGGTACAAATTCCAAGCTTAAAAGCGACTATGTATGAAATGGTACCTGGATTTTTCTGTAGTTTATTAGCTGTTATTGTTATAAGTTTATTAACGAAAGAACCAGTTAAAGCAATTCATCGTGAATTTAATGAGATGGAAGCAGTACTGAAAGAGGAAACGAAATAATTAGTGAAGAGAGTAAATGATAACTAGTATTTACTCTCTTTTGATTTAAAATGAAAATAAGTAACTTATTGACAACTAAAAGTAAGTAACTTATAATTAATGTTGAGTTCGAGATAATTTGTGTTCCGAATAAAGATTTCAGATAGAGTAAATATTTTTTTTGGAATTATCTCGAATCCGAGATTAATTTAGTGATATAGGAGATAATGTGTAATTTTACAGCTTATATCTCGAATTAAAGATAAAATCATAACGATGGATTTTACTTTGCAGTATGGACAAAATGAATAATGAATTTTAATGTAAAGCAATTTTTATAATGTAATAAAAAAGGAGTGGACGAAATGGAAAAGAAAACAATGGGCATACATCACATTACAGCAATCGTAGGACACCCACAAGAAAATGTAGATTTTTATGCTGGTGTGTTAGGTTTACGTTTAGTGAAACAAACAGTGAATTTTGATGATCCAGGTACGTACCATCTTTATTTTGGTAATGAAGGAGGAAAACCGGGAACAATCATTACATTTTTCCCATGGGCAGGTGCTCGTCAAGGAGTTATTGGTGATGGTCAAGTCGGGATCACTTCTTATGTTGTACCAAAAGGGGCAATGGAGTTTTGGGAAAATAGATTAGAAAAATTCGATGTTTCGTATACAAAAATGACTCGATTTGGAGAGCAGTATTTAGAATTTGATGATCCACATGGTTTGCATATAGAATTAGTAGAAAGAGAAGAGGGTGAATTAAATAATTGGACTTTTGGAGAAGTTACGCCAGAAGTAGCAATTAAAGGATTTGGCGGTGCGGTTCTTTTATCGGCACAGCCTCAAAAAACAGCTGAACTGTTAGAGCATATCATGGGTCTGGAGAAAATTGGAGAAGAGGGTGAATTTATTCGATTCCGTTCTTCTGCTGATATTGGAAATATTATCGATTTGAGGTTATCGACAATTGGTCGTGGCCAAATGGGCGTTGGTACAGTGCATCATATTGCTTGGAGAGCGAGTGACGATGCTGATCAGCTAGACTGGAAAGAGCATGTGTCCCGTTTTGGATACCACGTAACTCCTGTACAAGATCGAAATTATTTTAACGCAATTTATTTTAGAGAACACGGCGAAATTTTATTTGAAATTGCAACAGATCCTCCTGGTTTCGCTCATGATGAATCGTTAGAGACGATGGGTGAGGAATTAAAGTTACCGGAACAATATGAACAACATAGAAAACAAATTGAACAAACACTTTTACCATTTGAAGTGAAAAATTTAGATTAAAGTGATTGAAAGGGGAAAAGGATTATGATGAAACATGTTTTTCAAAAAGGAAAAGATACGTCAAAACCAGTGTTGTTATTACTTCATGGTACAGGTGGTAACGAATTAGATTTATTACCACTTGCAGAAATAATTGATCCGGAAGCATCTGTATTAAGTGTTAGGGGAAATGTATTAGAAAATGGTATGCCACGTTTCTTCCGTAGATTAGCAGAAGGCATTTTTGATGAAGAGGATTTGATTTACCGTACGAAGGAATTAAATGAGTTTTTAAATGAGGCAGCAAAAACATATGAATTTGATAGAAATAACATTGTAGCTATCGGTTATTCAAATGGAGCGAATATTGCTGCAAGCTTATTATTCCATTACGAAAATGCATTAAAAGGCGCTGTGCTTCATCACCCAATGGTGCCTAGAAGAGGAACGCAATTGCCTAATTTAGTAGGGAAATCCGTGTTTATTGCTGCTGGGACAAATGACCCGATTTGTTCATCAGCAGAGTCAGAGGAATTGAAGGTACTATTTGAAAATGCACATGCAACTGTAACAATGCATTGGGAAAATAGAGGGCATCAATTAACAATGGGCGAAGTAGAAAAAGCAAAAGAATGGTATGACAATACAGTACTATAAAAGTAAATAAAAAAGAAGCATCTGCTACTGATGAGCAGATGCTTCTTTTTTTATTTAAGAATGGATTGCAAGATGAGATGAAGAAAGCGGAAGTTGAATATCAACGATCGTACCTTTATCTAACTCGCTTGAAATGTCTAACTTACCATGATGTTCTGCAATTATTTTGTAACACATCATTAATCCTAGTCCAGTTCCCTTTTCTTTTAAACTATAAAATGGTTCGCCTAAACGAGAGATACGATCTTCTGGGATACCGCAACCTTCATCTATAATACGTATTAAGATGAAAGTATCCTCTAATGGTTTTGTTTGGATGAAAATATTTCCGCCATTTGGCATTGCTTCTATCGCATTTTTTAATATGTTTATAAAAACTTGTTTTAATTGGTTACCATCACATTGAATATCACATACGTAATCAAAATGATCCATTATGATATGAACGCTATGCATAATGGCAGTCGGTAAAATAAATGTAACTACTTCTTCGATTAAAGTTTGTATGTTACACGTTTGAATGGATAATACTTGTGGTTTGGACATCGCCATAAATTGACTTGTGATGGATTCCATTTGTGAAATCTCACTTAACATAACATCGATATACCATTTATGTTCCTCATTTATTTCAGGGAGTAGCAACGTTAGAAAACCTTTTAGAGAAGTGAGTGGATTTCGAATTTCATGGGCAATTCCAGCTGTCAGTTGTCCGACTACCGCGAGCTTTTCAGATTTTCGTAATAACTTTTCAGTTTCTTTTAGCTCAGTCACATCTCTTCCCATCACGATAAGACCTTTGCGAGAACCATCAGGATGATAAAGTGGAACTTTCGATATACTTAAGATTAGGTCGAAATCATCTCTATGTATAATAAATTCCTCACCATGAAGAATTTGTCTTTCTTGCCATGCTAGTTCGTCAATTTCTTCACAATGTAAAAAAGCTTCTCGGTATGCTTCATTATATTGAATGAGTTCACTATCTTTTTTCCCGTGGTAAGGTACATGATGAAAATTGAAACAAGAAAGTGCGTAGTCATTTGCTTCAAGCCAGCGCCCTTCATGATCCTTAAATATAACAAACGCAGGCATGGAGTTCACTAATGTACGTAACCGCTTCTCACTTTCTCTTAGCATATTCTCAATTCTTTCTGATTTTTCAAGTGGTTTCATAATGGCATATACGCCAGTTAGACGATTTTGGACAAAAATTGGAACTAGTTTTGTCACGACGTCTAATAAGAATCCATTTTTATGATAAATAGATAAGATGTACTCTTGTTGATTATCCGCTTCAGTATCCTTTATATTTTGTAATACTTGCTCGGAAATATGTGTTTCTAAGATAGAGGTAATATTTTTCTGTTCTAATTCTAAAGAAGTGTAACCTAATATTTTTTCGGCAGAAGGGTTTATATGTAGAATAACTCCCTCTAAATTTAATGAAATAATACTATCAGGATTGTGCTCGAACAGAGATGCGTACATTTTTGTTAATGAACGATCTTGTATATGGTTTCGCAAACGTCTAGAAATGTTCGGATGACGTTTTCTTTGAGTTGATGAATATTTTTTACGACTCATAATAGTTCCTCCGTACAAATAGCATCTAAAAAGATTTGTCTATTCATAACTATAATATAGATGTAATGTGTATTTCTATAAAAAATGGAAGTTATAGAATAAATTTTGTTTTCTTTATTTTTTGCAAAGTGAATGTAAGGTGGTAATAAGGGGATCTTATATTGTTTTATAAATCTTTTGTAAGTTACAGACGGGTATTTTCCTTATAAAATTAGGATAGAAGAGGGGGAGAGGAAATGAAAAGTTATATTCAAGGGATTGATCATGTGCAAGTAGCTGCGCCTGTAGGGTGTGAAGAAGAAGCACGAGAATTTTATGGTGAAAAAATAGGTATGGAGGAAATACCGAAGCCAGAGGAATTAAAGAAGCGTGGTGGATGCTGGTTTAAGTGTGGAAATCAAGAGATTCATATCGGAGTTGAGAAAAACTTTAATCCAGCTAAAAAGGCACATCCAGCTTTTTATGTTTTAAAAATTGATGAATTTAAACAAGAGTTAATAAAGCAAGGTATTGAAGTAATAGATGATCATGCACGACCAGATGTAATTAGATTTTACGTGTCAGATCCATTTGGAAATCGAATTGAATTTATGGAAAATAAAAACTAGGTGGAAATCCACCTAGTTTTTTAAGCTTTTCTAAACAATCCTAATACTTCAACCGTTTCGGTAATGTTAACGAATGCATGAGGATCAATTTCAGAAATTGTTAATTTCATACTTGCCAATTCTTCACGAGAAACGACTGTCATAAGTACACGTTTTTTTTCGCTGGAATAAGCACCTTCGCCATCAAGTAATGTAATTCCACGTACAACAGTTGAAAGAAGTTGTTTTTTCATTTTTTCTGCTTCATTTGTTACAATCATAAGTGTAACCTTTCGATGTTTCGTATGAATAGCATCGATAACTTTACCAGTTACATAAATAGAAAGTAAGCTTGTAAGAGCAACATCCCAAGTGAAGAAGAATCCTGCAATTATTACAACGACTGCATTTAAAATAATAAGGAATCCGCCGAGTTTAATGTCTCGTTTGCGAGATAACAACATACCGATAATATCGAAACCACCAGTTGATCCATTACAGTTAAAAACAAGACCGATACCAGCTCCGGCAATGACACCACCAAAGATAGATGATAAAAGGGGATCTGTTGCTACGACTTTCACTGGGACGTAGTATAATGCAACAGATAATACAATAACAGAGATAACAGTGTTAAAAATGACTTTTTTTCCAAGACCTATGTATCCTAAAATAAGGATAGGTAAGTTTAATACGAAGTTAATAATACCTGTGTTTACAGGCGTTACAATCCCTAAAATAATAGCAATTCCGCCAATTCCACTACTTAAAATTTTGTGGGGGATAAGGAAAAGATTAAAGGCAATCGCAATAATAATAGAACCAATAATAACACCAAGAAATCTAACCATTTCTTTCCCGTCCTTCACTAAAAAATTCATATTATTTCAAGATTATATATGATATTGAAAGTTTTAGGGAAAAACAGTTTATTTCGGAAAATTAGATTAATCAAAAGAATTCGAGTATTTTATCATTTGAAAGGGGATACAGATATGAGGATAAAAACGTATCAACAGAAAAGCCCGTTGAAGCAAGAATGTGAGGATTCTTATTTTTGTAATGAAGAAAATAAGATTTATGGTGTATGTGATGGTGCAACACCGCTCGTCCCGTTTCGTGATGAAAAGGGACATAATGGAGCATACATCGCTTCGCATTTATTTGCAAGTTATTTTGCTTCATTACGCGAAACTCATAGTTTACAAGTTGCCGTTGCCAAGGCAAATGAAGCATTACAAAGCAAAATGTTAGAATATAAAGTAGATACGAGAAAAAAAGAGCATTTGTGGTGTACATGTATTGCGGCCGTTCAACTAGATGGTGAGAAAATTGAATATGCACAGTTAGGGGACTGTATGATTGTAGCAATACTTCAAAATGGAACGATGCAAGTATTAACGAAAGACACAGTCGAAGGAATTAGTAAACGAGCAAAAAAGAAGAGAGAAGAAGATCGTAAAAAAGGGTTATCTGTACCAGAAGAACATGTTTTTCAAGATGTGAAAGAACAGTTAAAATACAATCGTTATCTTGCAAATATGCAGGGGGGGTATTCCATTGCAAATGGAATGAAAGAAGCGATACATTATATACAACATGGGGAATTACATATAGATGAAGTGAGCGGGATTTTTATTTGTTCAGACGGGTTATTCCACCCAGATTGGCCACTCGAACAAACTGTTGCATATATAAGAAAGAATAGTATAAATGAATATGTAGCAATTATTGAAGAGCTAGAAGGGGAAAAGAGAATACGACCAGATGATAAAACAATGATGATGATTGATTTGTAAGGGGGATGTTCAAATGGAAATTAAATGTGTTAATTTAACATTTCAAGATGAATTAGTTCCTTTAGAAAAAGTGAATAAGCTGATTATCCACCATACATCCGAGGATGGATGGGATGTGTATAAAACACATGAATTTCATCAAAAAGTAAGAGGATGGAGCGGAATCGGTTACAATTATTTTATTGAAGAAGATGGAACTGTAGTTGAAGGTCGAGGTTTACATATTGGAGCACATGCGAAAGATAATAATAGGGATACAATTGGAATATGTATGACGGGTAATTTTGATAAATATGATCCGACTACTGCACAAAGGAATGCATTATATTCTGTATGTAAAATGTTTATGAAGCAGTTTGCTATAGAGAAAGGAAATGTGCTCGGCCATCGGGAGCTAGAAGGCGTTACAAAAACTTGTCCTGGAAATCGCTTTTCTATGGTAGAGTTAAGAAACGTACTATCTTAAATATAGAGGAGTAACAAATGATGATGAATATAAAAATACCAAATGATAAAAAAGAAGAGCTTGTAGCACAAATTCAACAGTTTTTCGTTGAAGAAGATTTAGATGAAATTGGACGTTTCCAAGCAGAGCGATTAATAGAAGAAATGATAAAATTAGTAGGACCATTTGCATACAATCAAGCAATTGGAGATGCTAGAAAGCTTGTAACAGAGAAATTATCTAATATTGAAGAAGATTTGTATGTGTTAGAGAAGAATGAAGGGAAGTAAAAAGAGCCATTTTGACCGTATTCCGTCAATTATAAAATAAGTATTATGCCACGGCTTTTTCCAATGTTCTGTTTGGAAAAGGCCGTGAAATTGTTTTTGAACATATAAAATAAAACCTCTTTTTTGCCGGGACCCTAGAATTTAAAAAACGTTATTCTTTCTTAACAAGCTAGATGAGAAAGAATAACGTTTTTTTTTACAGATTGAGATTAAAAATATATTATCTTAATTTTATCTTTTTTTAATAATTTATTTATGGGCAATTTATAGTTGCTATTTATAATTCCTATATATAACAGCTATGGGTACTACGAAAAAGAACTTTGGAGGTGTAATACTTGGTATCAAAGTTAGGGGAATTGAAAATTTGTATCTGATTAGCTGTAATCAAAATTTATAACATGAATTGCTCACATAGAATCTTCTTTTGAAAGAAAAGCGGTGTAATTCTTTGTTAAATGAAGGAAGGGATTGGGAAGCTATGAATAAAACAATCTTAAAAACATGTATCATATCAGCAGTTTTAGGTGGAAGTCTATTAAGTGAAACGATTGGTGAGGTGAAAGCAGAAGCAGTTACACTAAACACGAATCATACTGGTGTATTCAAAGATGTTCCAAAGGGGCACTGGGCATATGAGGCGATTCAGCAATTAACAGGTGAGAAAATCATTTTTGGATATGATGATGGAAGATTTGGTTTTGGAGATAACGTAACACGTGAACAAGTTGCAGCTTTAATGTATCGTTATTTTAATATGGAAGAAAACAAAAATTATCAGAACCCATATGGGGACGTAAGTGAAGAGTCGACAAGCTATATAAAGGAAATCTTGTCTTTAACAGAAATGGGTGTCTTTAAGGGTGATGAGCATGGGAACTTTAGACCGAAGGCATCCTTAACACGTGCAGAAATGGCACAGGTTCTTACAAATGCTTTTCATTTAAAGGCAAAGAGTGATCACACTTTTAATGACGTTTCAACGAGCTCATGGGCAAGAAATGCAATTAGTGCTGTTCAAACAAATAATATTGCAAAAGGAGTAGGCGGAGGGAAATTTGCTCCAAGTATGGAGGTGACGCGTGAACAGTACGCACAATTTTTATATAATGCAATACAAGAAACTGAGCAAACACAACAAACGAAAGGGCAACTACTGGCTAGTATACTTGGTGAAACAAATTGGCAAGGGACAAAAGTCTATGACAAAGATCATAATGATGTAACGAAAGAAAATCAAAATTTCATCGGGCTTGCAAAGTATGATGCTAAAACGGCAAGCTATGAATTTTTTAATGCAAATACAGGAGAGAGTCGTAATGATAGCGGTACCTTTTTTATAACCAACGATGGAAAGAAAAGAGTGCTAATTTCTGAAACGCAAAATTATCAAGCAGTTGTTGAATTAACGCAATTAGATAAAGAGAAATTTACATATAAAAGAATGGGGAAAGATGCAAAAGGAAACGATGCAGAAGTGTTTGTTGAACATGTTCCTTATCATGAAAAAGAGCTGTCTTTCACGCGACCTGATAAAAATTTAGAAAGTTCGACGGGGAAAATAGTTACCGAAGTTGATGGAGATGGAATTTTATCTAGTACACTATGGAACGGAACGGTGGTATTAGATGAACAGGGTAATAATGTAACAAAATACAACTCAAACTTAATCAGTCTAGCAAAATATGATAAAAATACAAATAAATATGAGTTTTTCAATGTGAATACAGGAGAAAGTCGTGGAGACTATGGTCTCTTTGATGTTGTACATGGTAATAAAATAAGGGCCCACGTTTCGTTAGGAAATAATAAATATGGTGCGGTTCTTGAACTTACAGAGTTAAATAAAGAGAAATTTACGTATACAAGAATGGGGAAAAATGCGAATGGAAAAGATATCAAAATCTTCGTTGAGCATGAACCGTATACAGGTGACTTAAAACCAAATTTCACAAAGTAAGATGTAAAAGTAATCTTTAGCTCTAGTAAAGGCATTACCTTAGAAAATGTTAGTAAGGAAAAGCTAGAGTGATTAGATAGTCAAAATAGTTGTTTATAGACAAATAGATGCCTGAAGGCATCTATTTGTCGTTTTAAAATGATTTTATGGGTAAATATAAAATACAAACTTCTAGTAACTTACTACTTGTACAACCATACATTTTGGTTCTTTTATTTATTCTCTTTATGCTCTTTATATTCATGAACTTTTTCTTTTACATTACCGACAGTATCTTTAGCAGTGCCTTTCACTTTATCCCATTTTCCTTCAGCTTGTAATTTTTTATTGTCAGTTACTTTCCCGACAACTTCTTTTACTTCACCTTTTACTTTATCAATGGCACCTTCTACTTTTTCTTTTAAACCATGATCATGCTTATTCATACATGTCTCCTCCTTGTAGTTTGATTAGAATTCTCTTTTCATATTGCAAGTTGAATGATGTATCTAGTAATAGCTTAACAAATCTAGTTTGAATATTCAAATGATTAATAGGATAGAAAAGGAATCGTCATAAAATGTATAATTTCGTAATGAGAAGAGAAAGAATGTAAATTACATGTCTTTTGCAGTCCATATTGATTTTGTATAAGCAATTTTCATATGGGCACGTTCCATATTATTTTGACTGCCGCTCCCGAACCTTGCTTGTCCAACTATTAAATGACAGTTCGTGGCTATAGCTTTTTCAATTCGTTGTTGAATTAATGCAGTATGACAGCCTTTACGCTGAAATTCTGGCAAAGTAGCAGAAGCAGCTAATGAGGCAATCCCATTATTTATATACAGGACACCAATGCTCGCAGGAGTATTTTGAACTTCTGCTATGAAAAAATGCCATCCTGGTTTATCGTAAAGAATTTCGTTATTTTGGCGCACACCATCTTTTGTAAAGGCGGGCATATTAAATCCGCGTACATATATGTCTGCAAACATATCAAACTCATTTTCTTGTAGTTGGCGTATTGAAATGTTAGAAGGAAGAAGGGACGGATCTTCTCTCGGTATACTATATAAAGCGGTATGGAAGCTAGATTGGTAAAACCCTTTTTGAGATAAGTATTGAAATAGTTCAGCTGTACCTTGCGCTGGTGTAATTTCAAAACGGCAAGGAATTTGTAATGATCCATAATAAGAGATAATTTTATCTATCTCATCTGTATTTGTAATACCTTTTACCGTATTAAAGGCAGGACCAGCAATTATTTTTGATGAAAAGGCAGTGGCGCTCCCGAACTTTTTCATTTGTACTTGCATTGGGTTTTCACTTATCGCTTGCAGTAGCGCTACTCTAGAAGAAAGCATATGTATTTCTGCGTTTTCTATTTCTTGTGCTGTATTGAGCGTCATAATAGTACTCATAAAATTCCTCCGTCAATAAATATATTTCATAGTACATATACGATGTTTGTTCTGAGATTCCTGTTGAAATGTAAGAGAATAAGAGGTTTTTTGGAAGGGAAATGGAAGTGAACTGTCGAAGGGAGTGAAAACAGATTAAAGGTGGTGCTCTCATGAAACAGAAAGACGTGCAAACATGCTCTACTTGTGGTTCTCAAAACATAGGAGAAGGTGAGTTTGTCGGATATGCACAAATACGGAAAAAAGAGACGATGTTCACATCTTCACCAGTAGATGCTTATATTTGTACAGATTGCGGGAATATCCTTGTATTAAAAGTACGACATTATGAAAAGTTTAAGCAGAAGCCGTTATGATTATTGAGAAGTGTTTTTATTAGGGAAGTTAATAGGAGTAATATTTTACATATATATATGAGTATGCCTTATATAAAGAGATGACAACATATACTGTGTGGAATGCATATCAATCGTTGCATGACATACAAAAATGTATAGAAGAAATTGTGAATCAATATGAGGAAGAAAAATTAGTCCTCTTGGAATATTTTATATCGAAAACTCCTTTAAATGAATAAGGGAGTTTTTTTGATTTTTCATAACAATAATTACCTTTAATTGTTATAATTGGTTATTGGTAGAAGGTGTTTTATTAATGCCATAATCATAGAAGAAAACTAGCTAAATTGTATAGAAAACCGCTATATAACACAATCGCAACCGTAAGTTGACAAAGTGCAACCGCAGGAAGATAGAGATAAGGGTAATGTTTACATACAATTTAGGTAAGAAAACAAAGGGGGACACACATATGGGATTTGGTGAGAAGCTTTTTAAATTAAGAAAGGAAAAGGGCCTTTCTCAAGAAGCATTAGCTGAGAAATTAAACACAACAAGGCAAGCGGTTAGTAAATGGGAAAACGGTCAAGGATTTCCTGAAACTGAAAAGTTAATAATGATTGGAAATGTATTTGAAGTATCTCTTGATTACTTATTAAAAGAAACTGCTGAACAAAGTAATGAAAATGTGGAAGGCTATTACGTAAGTAAAGAAATGGCAGAAGGGTATATAGTGTAGGGGCAAAAGATTTCAAAATATATTGCGTTAGGGTTTAGTTTGCTCATTTTATCTACAATACCGTATTTATTATTTAAAGAAAATGCAACAATGTCTACATTTCTTGTCATTATCATTGCTGTCCTTGGAATTGGAGCAATGATGGTACCTGTAACGATAGAAGAGAGTCGATACAATGTATTGAAAAAAGAAGAACTACTATTTGATCAAAACTTTCTAAAAGAATTGACAAACAGATATGTGATTATTAAGAAAAAGTATGCGGCAGTAGTGATCGTTGGATTTTGTTTAATAGCAGCAGGAGCGATACCATTTTTATTTGAGAAAAAACGAATTACTTCTGGAGAGCTCGTGCAGTACTATCCTTATTGTGTTGTACTTATTGCTCTTGGAGTTTATCTTTTTGTTCGTGTTGTAGGAGTGTGGGAGATGTATCGAATTTTAGTAGAAAATAAGGAATACAGTAATCGTTTTATTTTTAAAATGAAAAAGAAAGTAAGAAAAAAGGTAGATAGTTTATAAAAAATAAAAAACATGTTTCGGATCAGTGTATTCAAAACATATTTTTTTATTGATCTGAATTATTTCTTTGGAAATAATTCAGAAAATACTGAAAAATATCGTAAATATTTGTTGAAGTCTGTTATAATATATAAAAAATGAAAACGCTTTAAAGGGGGATATAACCAATATGATGATGAATGTACCGCTAACAATTAGTTCTATGATGGAAAGAGCAGAAAAACTGTTTTCAAAGAAAGAAATTGTTTCCCGGACACATGATACAGTTACGACGTTAACGTATAAGCAGTTAGGTGAAAGGACGAGAAGGCTTTCCAGTGCGTTGAAAAAATTAGGAATTAAAGAAGGCGAGCGTATAGGAACGTTAGCGTGGAATCATCATCGACATGTGGAAGCGTATTTTGCTATTCCTGGTATTGCTTCCGTTTTACACACAATTAATATTCGTTTATCTCCTCAACATATTTCATACATTATTCAGCACGCAGAAGATCGAATTCTACTTATAGATGAAGATCTCGTACCACTCGTTGAAAATATTCAATCACAATTATCAACTGTACAAGCCTACATTATTATGACTGATAAAGATGAACTTCCCAATACTATGCTAGAACCTGTATATCATTATGAAAAACTATTAGAAGAAGGCGATCCGAATTTCCAATTTGTAAAAGATATTGATGAAAATACACCTGCTGGTATGTGTTATACGTCAGCGACTACAGGAAACCCAAAAGGTGTTGTATATACGCATCGAAGTACTGTATTACACTGTATGGCACTTGGTTTAGCTGATACAGCTGCTTTATCGGAAAGCGATGCAGCTATGGCAATTGTACCGATGTTCCATGTGAACGCTTGGGGGCTTCCTTTTGCAGCTACTTGGTTTGGAACTAAACAAGTTCTTCCAGGGCCAATGTTTAATCCGAAAATTTTATTAGAAATGATTCAAGCTGAAAAAGTAACGATAGCAGCAGGTGTGCCGACAATTTGGCTCGGTGTATTACAAGAATTAGAAAATAATAGTTACGATTTATCTAGTATAACGAGAATATTATGCGGTGGTGCTGCTGCACCGAAAAGCGTTATTAAAGCATTTGAGCAAAAATATAATGTTCCTTTCGTACATGCATATGGTATGACTGAAACAAGCCCACTCGTAACACTTGCACGTTTAAAAAGTTATGAAACAGAATTATCATATGAAGAGCAATTAGAAATCCGCTCAAAACAAGGATATCTTGTCCCTGGTGTAGAGATGAAAGTAGTCGGTACAAACGGTGAAGTGAAGTGGGATGGTACTGAGATGGGAGAGTTATGTTTACGAGCACCTTGGATCGCTGAAAGCTATTATAACGATGATCGTACTGTCGAAGGATTCCGAGACGGTTGGTTATATACTGGTGATGTTGTTACAGTTGATGAGGAAGGCTGCGTGAAAATTGTTGATCGTACGAAAGATGTTATTAAAAGCGGGGGAGAATGGATTTCTTCAGTGGATCTTGAAAATGCTTTAATGGCACATGATGCTATATTTGAAGCGGCCGTTGTTGCAGTTCCACACCCGCAGTGGCAAGAGCGTCCAGTTGCCTGCGTTGTACAAAAGGCAAATAGCACTGTTACAAAAGAAGAACTATATGAATTTTTAAAACCACAGTTTGCGAAGTGGTGGTTACCAGACGATATTGTATTTATGGAAGAAATACCGAAAACATCTGTTGGAAAGTTTTTAAAACAGGCGCTTCGGAAAGAGCTTGAGCATTTGCATAAAGAGAAATAATTGAATCCTCATTTGTAAACTTTTATTAAAACTAAGTTGACAAAGGGGAGGTTGAAAGATAATATAATTCTTGTAATATGTTATCTAAATTTTAATTTAAGTTTACAAATGGGAGAAGCAAACATGAATACAAAAAACTTAGTTTTCGTCGCTTTATTTAGTGCTATTATGGGAGTGTTAGGATTAATACCTCCGATTGCTCTTTCTATTACACCAGTTCCAATTACATTACAATCACTTGGTGTTATGCTTGCTGGTGGACTGTTAGGATTACGTCTTGGTGCATTAAGTCAGCTTGTTTTCTTGCTGATTGTAGGAGTGGGAGCACCATTACTTGCTGGTGGACGCGGTGGCCTTGGTGTATTTTTTGGGCCAAGTGCAGGATATTTACTTGGTTATATTGTTGGAGCGTTTGTCATTGGGTATTTAATTGAGCGTTTACGTAAAGTTTCTATTATAAAAGTATTATGTATTAATATAATTGGTGGTATTTTCGTAGTTTATGTATTTGGTATCATTGTGCAAGCTTTCGTAATGGATATTTCTATATGGCAGACGATGAAAGTAAGTGTTGTATTTTTACCAGGTGATTGCATAAAAGCGATTATAGCAGCAGTTCTTGTAACGAAATTACATCGTTCATTGAAACATATTATTACGCCTGCTCTAAAAGGTGGGAAATATACAAATGCGAGATAGGTAAGAGAAGAAACACGTTAATTACGTGTTTCTTTTTGTTATTTTGTAAAGAAAGGACGTCTCATATGGGGATTACAAAAGAATATAAAAAGCATGCCTCTTTACAAGCAAATAAAATAGCGATAAAGGAAAATAATCGAGTTTTAACATATAAAGAGTGGTTTGAGTCAGTATGTAAAGTAGTAAGCTGGTTGAATGAAAAAGAATCAAAAAATAAAACAATAGCAATTGTATTAGAAAATAGTATGGAGTTTTTACAATTATTTGCTGGTGCTGCTATGGCCGGATGGGTTTGTGTGCCCTTAGATATAAAGTGGAAAGAGGATGAGCTAAAGGAAAGACTAGCAATCAGTAATCCAGATATGATTATTGCGGAACGATATAAGTTAAATGATATTGCGGATGAAGAAGGAAGAATAATTGAAATTGATAAATGGAAACAAATAATAGAGAACTATCTTCCTACAGAGCACATTGTAGAAAGTGTACAACATGCTCCGTTTTATATGGGATTTACATCAGGATCAACTGGGAAGGCAAAAGCATTTTTACGTGCACAACAATCGTGGGTTCATAGTTTCGATTGCAATATAAATGACTTTCATATGGAAAAAGAAGATTCTATTTTAATAGCTGGGACGCTCGTCCATTCTCTTTTTTTATACGGCGCAATAAGTGCATTATATGTAGGGCAAACGGTGCATATTATGAGAAAATTTATTCCAGATCAAGTACTGGATAAGTTAGAAACAGAAAATATTTCGGTCATGTATACAGTTCCGACAATGCTAGAATCTTTATATAAAGAAAATAGAGTAATAGAAAATGGGATGAAAATTATTTCGTCAGGAGCGAAATGGGAAGCTGAAGCGAAAGAAAAAATAAAGAGTATATTTCCTTATGCGCAGAAATATGAATTTTACGGTGCATCGGAACTAAGTTTTGTAACAGCGCTTGTTGATGAAGAGAGCGATAAAAGGCCAAATTCAGTAGGAAAACCTTGTCACAATGTTCAAGTTCGAATATGTAACGAAGTAGGAGAAGAAGTACAGAAAGGCGAGATAGGAACTGTTTATGTGAAAAGTAATCAGTTTTTTATGGGCTACATATTGGATAAGGTTTTAGTTCCAGAGTTGACTGCGGATGGCTGGATGACAGTGCGAGATGTAGGCTATGAAGATGAAGAAGGCTTTATATATATAGTGGGTAGAGAGAAGAATATGATTTTATTTGGAGGAATTAATATTTTCCCAGAAGAAATAGAAAGTGTATTACATGAACATCCAGCTGTTGATGAAATAGTTGTAATTGGTGTGAAAGATAGTTACTGGGGTGAAAAACCTGTCGCCATCGTAAAAGGAAGTGCTACGAGGCAACAATTAAAAAGTTTTTGCATACAACGATTATCCTCGTTTAAAATACCGAAAGAATGGCATTTTGTAGATGAAATACCGTATACAAATAGCGGGAAAATCGCTCGTATTGCAGCAAAAAATATGATTGAAAGCCAGGAGAAGATATATGAAGAGAGCGGTTATTGTAGAAGCGAAAAGGACACCTATTGGTAAAAAGAATGGGATGTTGAAAGATTATGAAGTTCAGCAATTAGTAACGCCGCTTCTTACGTTTTTAAGTAAAGGAATTGAGAGAGAAATAGACGATGTTATATTAGGAAATGTTGTTGGACCGGGAGGGAATGTTGCAAGATTATCTGCTTTAGAAGCAGGACTTGGCTATCATATTCCTGGTGTAACGATTGATCGGCAATGTGGTGCCGGATTGGAAGCGATTCGTACTGCATGTCATTTCATTCAAGGCGGCGCAGGTAATTGTTATATTGCAGGAGGAGTAGAGAGTACAAGTACATCACCTTTTCAAAATAGAGCGCGATTTTCACCAGAAACAATTGGTGATCCTGATATGGGAGTGGCGGCTGAATATGTTGCAGAGCGTTATAACATAACGCGAGAAATGCAAGACGAATACGCTTGTCTTAGTTATAAAAGGACACTGCAAGCATTAGAAGATGGATATTTACAAGATGAGATACTTGCGTTTAATGGATCTTTTGACGAAGCTATCAAACGAGAAATGAATTATGAAAGAATGATTAAAAGAACAAAGCCCGCATTTTTACAAAATGGTACAGTAACGGCAGGTAATTCGTGCGGTGTAAATGATGGAGCATGTGCCGTTCTTGTAATGGAAGAGGGGCAAGCACGAAATTTAGGATACAAGCCTGTTCTTCGTTTCGTTCATAGTGCTGTAGTGGGAGTAAATCCAAATCTTCCGGGGACTGGTCCGATATTTGCGGTGAACAAATTATTAAACGAAATGAATATGAAAGTAGAGGACATCGAATATTTTGAAATCAATGAAGCATTTGCTTCAAAGGTTGTTGCTTGTGCAAAGGAGTTACAAATTCCGTATGAAAAATTAAATGTAAATGGTGGGGCAATTGCGCTCGGTCATCCGTACGGTGCATCTGGAGCTATGCTTGTGACACGTTTGTTTTATCAAGCACAAAGAGAGCATATGAAATATGGAGTTGCGACGTTAGGAATTGGTGGTGGAATAGGGCTTGCGCTATTATTTGAGAAAGTAGAAGACTAGAAAGGGACTAGTTTTCTACTCTTTGAGGAATATAAGCGTTGCTACCAGGCTTTGCTTTTATTTCATTCCAAGCAGCGATAGCATCAGCTTTTGATTTTCCTTTGTTATTTGGATCTTCGAAAAAGTCGCGAGTAAAGCGATTGTATTCAAACTGCGCGCTGATAGTTGTTTTATAAGTAGAATCTTTTTTTCGTTCGTTTTCTTCATACCAAAACGTTATCGCGTCTTCATATGTTTTTCCGACATTCTCTTTAAAAAATTTTTGAAGAGCTACTGTAAAGCGGAAGTTTGCTCCGATTTTTTCTTTGAAAAAAGCACGAACACCTTCGCTACAGCGGTGATTGTTAGTAATAATCGTTTGAAGAGAAAGGTCATTATAAGAGAGGGAAGCTTTACTCACCTTTTGACCAGAGCTGTTTTTTAATATTTTACCAGTAGTTAAATAATATGAGATACGCTCGGTTATTTCGATCTTAGAGCCACTAGCTAGCAAACCATGCTCACGACAAAATGTTTGAAGTTCTGCTTTTAACCAATAATAGTTTTGGAAATCTTCAAGTGATATAGACTTTGTTAAAGGTGGGCGCAAGAATGTAACAACTTCTTTCTTCCATAATTTTCTTTAATTATAAAACATACGTTCTTTTTGTGGAAGGATTAATTTGTAAATATAATGGGAAGAGGAGATTACATATGGAAAATGTAATGCAAGTTCGTGTTACCGGAATTTTAACTGAAGATGAAAAGGTGTTACTAGTAAAGCAAAAAGTTGCTAATCGCAATTGGTCTTTACCTGGAGGAAGGGTAGAGAATGGTGAGACGTTAGAGGAAGCAATGATTCGAGAAATGAAAGAAGAAACAGGGTTAAAAGTTAAAATTAAGAAGCTACTCTATGTTTGCGATAAACCTGATGCTCTCCCGTCTTTATTGCATATTACGTTTTTGCTTGAAAGGATTGAAGGTGAAATTACGCTACCGTCTAATGAGTTTGATCATAACCCGATTCATGATGTGCAAATGGTGGCGATAGAAGAGTTAAGTAGTTATGATTTTTCTGATAAATTCACAAAACTTGCATCTGAAGATTTCTTGAATGCAGGAAGTTACCAAGGTTTAAAACAAAATATTGGTTTGTAAATACAAACTACTAAAAATATCATTCCTGTAATTTCATTTACCGTATTGCTATGTACGAAGTAAAGAAGTAAGGAGATGTCTCTAGTTTGAAATTTGACTAGACGCCATCTCCTTAAAATGTTTTACACTGCTGACTGTAAAGAAGAAACAAGTTGATTTAAAAACTCATCTCCGCTCATAATCGCTTTTCCGCCGCCGCGGGCACTCTTTTTATTTCCGCCACCTTTTCCTTCAATTGCAGGAAGAGCATCTTTTAAAAGTGTGTTCATATCAAGTGTCACTGTTTTTCCACAAGCGAGGATGCATTGTAGTTTGTCCTCATTTTCAATAACGAAATATGTAAGGGCATGCTCTTGTTGTTCTGTAATAATAGCAGAAAGCTTTGCGATTTCTTGCATAGAACGATTTGTAAATACTTTAGAAATAAGTATGCCAGCATGTATTTCCACAGGCTGTTGCAGTAGTTCATTTGCCTCTGCATATAATAAGTTTTCATTCATTGTTTGTATTGCTTTTTCGTTTTCTTTTTGAGAAGTAAGCAGTTGTGCTACTTTTGCTGGAATATCAGTTTCGCTACTGTTTAATTGTTTAGAAACATCCTTCATAATTTGTTGTTGTTGCCCCATTAATTTAAGTGTGCGCCAGCCAGCGATAAACGTTAATCGTATGCCACCTTTATTGCGCTCCCACCCAAGTACTTGAATAGGACCTACTTCACCTGTACGTTTCGGGTGTGTTCCGCCACAGCCGTTATAATCAAAGTTTTCGATCATAACAACGCGTATATTTTCTATCATAGTCGGTTCTTTACGAAGGGGTAAAGTTTTTGCTGCTTCTAAGTTCATCCACTCGATGCGGATGGGATGGTTTTCAAAAACAATTTTGTTTGCAATTTGTATCGCTTTTTCAACCGTTTCTGCATGCAGATTTTCTGTTTCTAAATCAATTGTTACCGTTTCTTTTCCAAGGTGGAATCCGATCGTAGGTATGTTAAAATGATCCCAAAAAGCAGCAGATAAAATGTGCTGAGCTGTATGCTGCTGCATATGATCAAACCGACGCTCCCAATTGATTTTACCTTCTACTTCTTCTGTATGTAATTGTTCTGTAATGAAGTGGCGGATTTCTTCGTCGACTTCTTCAACACCAAATACAGCAATGTCATTTAAAGTTCCAGTATCATGGGGCTGTCCGCCACCTGTCGGATAAAATGCTGTTTCGTTTAAAACAACGTATAAGTTCCCGTCTTTATCATAATCTTGCTTTAAAATTTTAGTAGTAAAGTCTTGCTTATAAGCGTCAGTATAATATAATTTTTGCTCCAATTTTCTTTCCCCTTTCGTGTTCGCTAGTTTCATTGTAAAGCAATTGAAATTAGTTTCCTAATATTTCAGAAGAAAGAAACTATTTTTAGAATTTTCTTGCTATAATAAGAAAAAGAAAATGCGGGGGTGGAATGAATATGTTATATGAAAACGGCGTAGATAAACTGCTTAGTTTAAGCAAAAATATTTCTGAACTGTATCGAGAATTAAATGAAATGACCCGGATTTTAACGGATTGTAATCGAGAAAGTGTTAAGTTTGATCGGTTATATGTAAAAGAGGTACTGTGGAAGAAAGAAGATGTAATAGAGAAGTATGACCAGCTGCTTGTGCAACTTTGTATAAATGAATGCTTTGATTTAAAAAGTGTCATTACAGGGGAATATAAGTATACATATGAAGAAGTAGAGAACATAGTATTACAATTTAATGAGAAGTATAATGTCACGATTTTAATTAAAGATGTTTGTAAAGAATTACAGTTTACATATGGCATAGATATGGATATAACGAGAACAGCTCGAGTATCAACAGCTCAAGTATAAAAAAGGGAAAAGAAAGCAGATCCTTTGCTTTCTTTTTTTATGTGAAAATAGGGAGAGAAGGTTTAAAGATGAAGGGAAAGTTACAAAATATTCATCCGTTAGGAATGACAATTATAATAGGGACTTTATTTGCGAGGTTCGCTACGTCAATGAGCATTCCTTTTTTAGCAATTTATTTAACAACTGTTAAAGGTGTATCAGCTGGAATGACGGGTGCTATTATCGGAACGAGTGCACTTGTTGGAGTTTTTGCTAGTTTTATTGGAGGGAATTTATCGGATCGATTCGGCCGAAATATGATTATAATATGGTCCATGATTGTTTGGGTGTTTGTATTTATAGGCTTTTCGTTTGCAAATCATGTTTTAAGTTTCTTTTTATTAAATGCTTTGAATGGATTATGTAGGTCTTTTTTTGAACCTACGTCAAGAGCATTATTATCAGATTTAACGAAACCAGAGTATCGTTTACTCGTATATAACTTACGTTACGGTGCAATAAATGTTGGAGTAGCGATTGGTCCACTTGTCGGATTACAGATTGGAAGCGCAAAATCTACAATTCCTTTTTTAGTCGCAGCTGGAGTATATATGCTATATACAGCTATATTAGCATTCCAATTTAAGAAGTATCCAATTGAAAAAAAGAAAGTAAATACAGAAAAGCCTGTCACAATGTTAAATGCAGTTCGTATATTGCGGAAGGATGTCGTATTTTTAGTTGCTTTAGTCGGTATTATTTTGAGTAATTGTGGCTTTTCACACTTAACGACAACAGTATCTCAATATTTTGCAAATGCACATATATTTCAGGATGGAGTGAAATTATTTTCGTATATGTTAGCTTTAAATGCGATTGTTGTAGTCGTAATTCAATACCCTGTTATTCAAATATGTAAAAAGTATACACCGTTAGTATCCATTATGACTGGAACTTTATTTGTGAGCGGGGGATTGTTTGGATTTGGAATAGCAGAATCTATGCTAGGTGCTGCCATTTGCACAATTATTTTTACAATTGGAGAAGTTCTCATGTTTTCAATGACGGATGTGTTTATAGATGATATAGCTGTTTCACATTTAAAAGGAACATATTTTGGAGCAATGGGGTTTTCAGGAATTGGAGCAGTAATTGGTCCGTGGTTTGGGGGAGTACTTCTTGATTACTACGGGTACCAAAATGGGTTTGTAGTCTTTTCAGCACTAGCTATATTTTCAACTATAGCGTTTCCAGTTCTGTTAGTTACGAAAGGTTTATTGAAAAAAAGGGATGGTAGAAATTATAATGTGGAATTGCATGCGAAATAACATAAGCCCCAGCATACGACTGGGGCTTATGTTTGTATTTATCCCACTATTTGCGGGCAGTAAAACTCCCATTGAATAAAGTTTCACTTTATTTTAATTCTCAATTTGAAAAAGAACTTTTTTTTCATGTTTATCAGCTACTTCATTTTTGGAAATATGAATGGCTAAATATCCATTCTCTAAGCAGGCTAGCATCTTCTTATAAATAATAGTAGCGGGTAAAGGAATGATCCGCTGCAAAGAAATATTTTTATGAAGTATGCAAATGTTTAGGCCTGTCTCCATCTTTTTAATGAATACATTTTGTTCTGTTACATTTGGTACATCTGTTTCCAGAATGTATTCTTGTTCAGTTTCACAAAGGTCAATATGAATTTGATTTGGGAAACTAAAGTTACTACAAGAATCAGAACAAAATTGATCCATCCATTCTTCAAAACCATCAACATGAAAAAGACAATCCTTCTTTTTCTTGCCCATGTAAGACACCCTCCGTAAAATCTCAATTCATACTATGTTATGCATGAATGAAGTAGGGGTGAAGAATAAATGGAAAAATATAAACATTGTATGTGGCAAAGGTAGCTAGTGTGAACCTTTTGTTTTACATATCATGATGCGCATGATTTTTTTGGCGTGAATGGTTACGGTTCTTTACTTTATGAGATCCGCTTAATGGTTCGGGTTGTCCCTTTTTTTCTTTTGCTTCACGATTGTTTTTTCCCATTGTATGTGACACCTCCTCTTTCTCTTTAGAATGAGAGAAGTTTGCAAATTTATACGAGAATGTTTTTAGAAAAAAAGGTAAAGATAAATGGGACTAACTATTATGGAAAGGGGATTATATAATGCCATATCATAAAGATAAACAACAAGCTTTTCAAGCAGCGCAGCAAGGAGTTACACAAGCAGAAAATGCATTTAATAACATTGTGAAAAATGATCCAAACTACGGTCATGATTTAAAAGAGTTACGCCAAGAGGTTCAGGAAGCGTATGAACAGATTCAAAATGCGTTAGAGGTAGCTTCAGAAACACAACGCCCACAACTTGAGCAATACGAAAATAATCTCCAAAACATTATGCGAAATGTAGATCAATTAGAAAAGTAAATGAGATTGTTGTGTATTCGACAACCTTATTACTTTGACGAACGTTATGCTAAAACAGAAGATTTTTCTATTCGTTTTTTGTTTATTATGCGCAGTACATATATTTCAAGTTGAAAAAGTGGAAGCGAAAATGTTGCTCAGAAAAGAGCTAGAACCAACTGGCTATGTAACGTGGGAAGTACCTAATAATGAAAAGATTATTGCCATTACATTTGATGATGGACCAGATCCAACTTATACACCACAAGTTTTACATTTATTACGTCAATATAAAGCAGAAGCGACATTTTTTATGATTGGATTTCGAGTGCAGCGTAATCCATATTTAGTGAAAGAAGTGTTAAAAGAGGGGCATGAAATTGGAAATCATACGATGAATCATTTGTATGCGAGTAATTCATCAGATGAAAAATTAGAAAATGATATTTTAGATGGGAAGAAATACTTCAAAAAATGGGTGAAAGAACCTTTGCTATTCCGTCCACCTGGCGGATATATTAACGATGCTGTATTTAAAACCGCGAAAGAAGCGGGTTATCAAACGGTTCTATGGTCGTGGCATCAAGACCCGCGTGATTGGGCGAATCCAGGGGTTGAATCCATTGTAAATCATGTAGTAAAAAATGCTAAAAGTGGAGATATCGTATTGTTACATGATGGAGGAAATGATCGTAGTCAAACAGTAGCGGCACTTGCAAAAATTTTGCCTGAGCTGAAAAAGCAGGGGTATCGATTTGTAACTGTTTCGGAATTATTACGTTATAAACACTAGAAAAAATCCCAAAAGGTGTATGTTCCTTTTGGGATTTTTCGTTACTGGTTCTTTTTACGTTTTTTATTATTTTGTCGCTCTGCAGGAGTTAAATTCTCATTTGCAAACTCTTCGTTATAACCAGCACCTTGTCCTTGTGCGGATGCAGCATTCATTCCTGAAATAGTATGATTTGCTTTTCTTTTACTCATTTTATTTCACCTCTATAACTTTTTTTGTAAGTTGAATGATGAGCAGTTCATAGTATGTATGAACTGTAAGTAAAGCGCTAATAGAGCACTTTACTTTATGGTAATAGTATTCATAAGGAGCATGAAAGCTATTCAAATTTAGAAACATAAAGAAAACTTATGATAATCTATAAGTTTCTTATTATTTACTTATTTAGAAAGTTGTAATAAGATATTATCGTAAGGTATTGAAAAGTTTGTCTACATTTTATATTCAGACAACTTAGTCACGTTTAACAGGGGGGAAACATAATGGTCAAACATAATCCATTTCAATCACGTGCAACTTTTGAAGTAGATGAAAAAACGTATCATTATTATGATTTGAAAGCGCTTGAAAATGCAGGGGTTGGCAACATATCTCAATTACCATATTCCGTGAAAGTTTTACTTGAATCAGTACTTCGTCAAGTAGACGGACGTGTAATCACAGAAGAGCATGTTACAAATTTAGCGAAATGGGGAACGAAAGATGTGCAAGATATAGATGTTCCATTTAAACCATCTCGTGTAATTTTACAAGATTTCACTGGTGTTCCAGCTGTTGTTGATTTGGCTTCGCTTCGTAAAGCAATGGCAGACATGGGCGGGGATCCTGATAAAATTAATCCAGAAATTACTGTAGACCTTGTAATTGACCACTCTGTACAGGTTGATAGAGCGGGTACGGCAGACGCGCTTGCATTCAACATGGACTTAGAGTTTAAACGTAATGAAGAACGTTATAAATTTTTAAGCTGGGCACAAAAATCATTTGATAACTATCGTGCAGTTCCACCAGCTACAGGTATTGTACACCAAGTAAACCTTGAATATTTAGCACCAGTCGTTCATGCTGTGAAAAATGCTGAAGGTGACTTAGTTGCATACCCAGATTCATTAGTTGGAACAGACTCACATACAACAATGATTAACGGTATCGGCGTTCTTGGATGGGGCGTTGGTGGTATTGAAGCAGAAGCAGGAATGCTTGGACAGCCTTCATACTTCCCAGTACCTGAAGTAATCGGTGTGAAATTAACTGGTACACTTCCAAGTGGTACTACAGCAACAGACGTTGCATTAAAAGTAACACAAGTATTACGTCAAAAAGGTGTAGTTGGTAAATTCGTTGAGTTCTTCGGTAATGGACTAAAGAGCATGCCTTTAGCTGACCGTGCAACAATTTCAAACATGGCACCAGAATATGGCGCAACTTGTGGATTCTTCCCAATTGATGATATTTCATTAGAATACTTACGTTTAACAGGTAGAGATGAAGAACAAATTCGCGTTGTGGAAGAATACTGTAAAGCGAACGGTTTATTCTATACGGCAGACAGCAAAGATCCGATTTACACTGATCTTGTTGAAATTGATTTAAATACAATCGAATCTAACCTTTCTGGGCCGAAACGCCCACAAGATTTAATTCCACTTTCAGATATGAAAGATGCGTTCCACAAAGCTGTTTTAGCACCAGTTGGAACACAAGGACTTGGATTTAATGAGCAAGAGTTCGATAAAGAAGTGAAGGTTACATTAGAAGATAAAGAAGTAACGATGAAAACAGGTGCAATTGCAATCGCTGCAATTACAAGCTGTACAAATACATCAAACCCATACGTATTAATCGGTGCAGGTTTAGTTGCGAAGAAAGCAATTGAAAAAGGACTTGTAGTACCTGAGTACGTAAAAACATCATTAGCACCAGGATCTAAAGTTGTTACTGAATACTTAGATAAATCTGGTTTAACAACATATTTAGATCAATTAGGTTTCCAAACAGTTGGTTACGGCTGTACGACTTGTATCGGTAACTCTGGTCCATTAGCAGAGGAATTAGAAGAAGCAATCGCAGCAAACGATTTATTAGTAACATCTGTTTTATCTGGTAACCGTAACTTTGAAGGTCGTATTCACCCACTTGTAAAAGCAAACTACTTAGCATCACCACCACTTGTTGTGGCATATGCACTTGCAGGTACTGTTGATATTGACCTGAAGAATGATGAAATCGGTAAAGATGCAAATGGCAAAGCCGTTTACTTCAACGATATTTGGCCATCAGCTAAAGAAATTGAAGATGTAGTTCAAAGCGTTGTTACATCTGAACTGTTCAAGAAAGAATATGCACAAGTATTTAATAGCAATGAGCGTTGGAATGAAATCCAAACTTCAAACGAAGCTTTATATACTTGGGATAATGATTCAACTTATATTCAAAACCCACCATTCTTTGAAGGTTTATCTAAAGAGCCAGGTGAGGTTGAAACATTATCAGGTTTACGCATAGTTGGTAAATTTGGCGACTCTGTAACGACAGACCATATTTCACCAGCAGGTTCAATTGGTAAGCATACACCAGCTGGACGCTACTTATTAGAAAATGGCGTACAGCCAGTTGACTTTAACTCTTACGGTTCTCGTCGTGGTAACCATGAAGTTATGATGCGTGGTACATTCGCGAACATCCGTATTAAAAACCAAATTGCACCAGGAACAGAAGGCGGATATACAACATATTGGCCAACTGGTGAAGTAACATCAATCTATGATGCTGCTATGAAATATAAAGAAGATGGCACAGGCCTTCTAGTTGTTGCTGGTAAAGATTACGGTATGGGAAGTTCTCGTGACTGGGCTGCGAAAGGTACTAACTTATTAGGTATTAAAGCAGTAATCGCAGAAAGTTTCGAACGTATTCACCGTAGTAACTTAGTATTAATGGGCGTATTACCACTTCAATTTAAAGATGGCGAAAGCGCCGAAACGTTAGGTCTTGTTGGTAACGAGTCATTTGAAATTCAAATCGACAAAACAGTTAGACCACGTGATCTAGTAAAAGTAGTTGCTACCGATTTAGATGGCAACGAAAAACAATTTGAAGTAGTGGCTCGTTTCGATAGTGAAGTTGAAATTGACTACTATCGTCACGGTGGTATCCTGCAAATGGTTCTTCGTGAGAAAATCGAAGAGTCTAAAGTGTCGAACTAAATAATTGAAATGAACAATAAGGAAGCTAACAACTGTTAGCTTCCTTATTTTATGGAAAGGGATGAAACCATTTGGTTTCATCCCTTTCTTTTTACTATAAAAAACGGAGGGAATGTCATGAAAGAATATAAAAGAATATTGTTACCGTTACAGAAAGAAAAAATATTAGTAATAGCAGCTGTATGCAGTGGGATTTTTGCAGCTATTTTAAATTTATCCCGTCCACTATTCATGGGGTTAATTATAGATAACCTGATTCAACGGGAGTTAAAGGCGGCGTATGTGTATATTACATTGTTTGCAGCTAGCCGCTTGTTGATGTGGGTGAACAATCTTTCATTTAATTATATAAGCTCCAAAGCAAGTCAACGAATATTGCGGAGGAAGCGTATAGATGTAATGCGTCATTTTCTCGCATTACCATTTGAAGAGAGTGAAAAGATTAAGGAAGGAGAGTTAGAGACGTTAGTTGTGTCTGATATTCCAAACTGGGTCAGATTATATGGTTCTATATTAATAGAATATATACACGCCATTGCGCAATTTATAGGTGCATTCATAGCGTTACAACATATAGATATGAAGTTCATATTGTGGGTAACTCCGTTTTTATTTTTAAGTGCAACGGTTCCGATGTTGGCGGGAAAAAAGGTAAGAAATATTGCAAGTATTGCTCAAAAGAATCAATCAAGTGTTGTAGAGATGGTGTCACAGTTTGTAAAAGGAGCACAAGATTTACGTAGTTTGCAAAAAGAAAAGTGGGTCATTCACTTATTTAAGGGAGTGACGGCACAATCTTATAAAACAGAAGTAAAGAAGACGATGATACAACATTGTATTGGAGTGGTTGGCACAGTGATTGAAACGGGGGCATATATCGTTGTTCTCATTATAGGTGCGCAAAAAATAATGAAGGGGGAAATGGAAGTTGGTTCACTGGTTGCAGTATTAGCCACAATTGAAATGCTCTTTTTTCCAGTCCGTTACGTGGGCGATTTATTAATGATGACACAGGTTGCAGTCGCTTCGGCAAATAGAGTTTTTTCCTTTTTAGATAAACGAGTGGCAGATAGTCATGTGGAAAGAGCGATGGGGATGACGGTAACAAATGTTTCATTTCAGGAGAGTGATGAAGAGAAATGTAGGATAAAAAACATTGATTTGCAAATTAATCCTGGTGAATTCGTTATTATTGTGGGGGAAAGTGGTTCGGGAAAAACAACGCTTTTAAAATTAATGACAGGGTTGTATAAACCATCTAACGGTAGCGTTGTTTGTTATGGTCAAAAGGCTCGTATGACTACAGTGTGGCAAGAACCTCGTTTCTTTCGGAAGACCGTAAAAGAGAATATGTATTTCGGGGAGGAGTATTTAGAAAAACAGTTAGAAAAAAATATTGAACTTATAAATGTGAAGCCGATTATTAGAGATTTACCTGAAGGGATTCAAACTGTACTACATAAAAGTGGTGAAGAGTTTTCGGGAGGGGAAAGGAAACGTCTTGCATTATTACGTGCCATTGTTTCAAATCCGAATCTTATTATTTTAGATGAACCGACTGCGGGATTAGATCCGAGCAATCAAGAAACGGTTTGGAATATGATAGAAAGTCTAGGAAGAGAGGTAACAAGAATTGTGGCAACACATGATGTAGAGAAAGCGATACTAGCAGATCGTGTTGTCATAATGAAAGAAGGAAGTATTGTTGCATGTGGAAGGCCTGAAAAATTAATGCATAGTCATTCGTTTTTTAAGAGATGTGAATAAAGATAAGAGCACTGCTCTTATCTTTATTCAGTATCATTTATTTGATACTCGATAGATTCTGAATGATTCAGATCAACATTAAAAGTAGCGGTCATAAGGAAAGTTGCAATCCCGAGAATTAAGAAAAGGACGAATGAGACTAGAGAGACGTAGAGACAAATCCGCCCTACTTTCTTTTTTTCAAGATCTTTACTAAAGAGTGAAATGATCCATGTAATAATACCGATGGGATATAAAAGAAAACTAAGAATATATAATGTTGTTTTTTCGAATGAATTCATAAACAATCCCCCTTTTGTTGAATGTTATATAAGAAAGTAAAAAGGTGAATGGGTCCATAAGAAGATAAGCAACAATTCATCTGTTTTTTTAATTATATGATAAAAAGGAAAAAATCACACTTTAAATAAGAATATTCTAATTATTTCGACTGTGAATATTTCCAAGCTTGTCCGTATAAGCTAAAATAAGATATATAGTATTTTGGTGATTAAGTTATAACAAGATAAACACGTTAGGGTGATATAAAATGTGGCGGAAGCTTACGATTATTGTAGTGTTACTTTTTTTAGCGGGATATGCAGCTTATGAACAGTTTGGTAAAAACGATCAGGCGGTACAAGGAGAGCAAGAAAAAAGTGAAGCTGCTATGAAAGAGATGATTGCAAGTAATGGTATTGAAATAGGTAAGAGTGCACCAGATTTTGCATTAACGAAGTTAGATGGAACGAATGTAAAGTTATCGGATTTAAAAGGAAAGAAAGTGATTTTAAACTTTTGGGCAACGTGGTGTGGACCTTGCCAGCAAGAAATGCCGGATATGGAGGCTTTCTATAAAGAACATAAAGGAAACGTAGAAATTTTAGCAATAAATTATACGCCTTCTGAAAAAGGTGGGGGAGTAGAAAAAGTAAGTAATTTTGCTAAGGAGAAAGGAATTACTTTTCCTATTTTATTGGACAAGAACATTGATGTAACAACAGCCTATAAAGTAATTACGATTCCAACTTCGTATTTTATAGATACGAAAGGTGTCATTCAAGATAAGTTCATTGGACCGATGACGCAAAAAGAGATGGAGAAACGAATCGCTAAATTAAAATAACGGTGAAAAGGTAGAAGTGGAGAGTGACATTTCTACCTTTTCTTTTTCACGTAGTGACAGCAGCATGTTATGATAAAAGAAATATAAACGTTTAGAGATAAAGGAGTGTATGGAGTGGGGAATGTATCCTTACCGTTAGATTATGTTGTAATTGATTTTGAAACAACAGGATTTAACCCTTATAATGATAAAATTATTCAAGTCGCAGCAGTGAAATATCGTAATCATGAACTAGTAGATCAGTTTGTTTCCTATGTGAATCCAGAGCGTTCAATTCCAGACCGGATAACGAGTTTAACAGGTATTACAAATTATCGTGTTTCAGATGCACCGACGATTGAAGAAGTATTACCTTTATTTTTAGCATTTTTACATACAAATGTTATTGTCGCTCATAATGCATCTTTTGATATGCGTTTTTTGAAAAGTAATGTAAATATGCTTGGGCTGTCCGAACCTAAAAACAAAGTGATTGACACTGTGTTTTTAGCAAAGAAATATATGAAGCACGCGCCTAATCATAAACTTGAAACGTTAAAGCGAATGCTTGGCATTCGTTTAAGTTCTCATAATGCATTTGATGATTGTATTACGTGTGCAGCTGTTTATCAAAAATGTGCATCTATTGAAGAAGAAACAAACAGGAAATCAGATACGGAAGTACTTGATGAAACAGCAGTATATGAGGCTGTAAAAAAGATACTTGTAAGAAATAAACGTGATATTGAATGGGTTCGTTGCATGAATATAGGAAGTTATTTAGATATAAAAGCTTTTTATACAGTTATGAGAATAAAAGTAAAAGGGCGAAAGAAATACGTATTAACAGAGATATTAGAAGATGATGTGAAAGAACTATGTCCGAGTTTAAAGTGTGAACCGGCGTTAAAAAGTGAAATTGGTAATACGAGAATTATGCTTAATAGCTTAGAGGATGTCTTGAAATTAGAAAGTTATATTTTAGAACAGTATGATTTCGTACTGCAATCGCTGCGTGATTATAAAGAAAGTGAAGTGAATGCAGAAGAGAAATTAAAAGAGTATTTAAACGTTATGGTATAAAAACTCCGTGTGCTATTTTGAAGTGAATCCGAATCGTGGTACAGGAAAAAATATCTCCTGAATTCGCATACTAAGTATGTAAATTTGACGGAGGTGTTTTTCATTTGAAGAGCAGAGCGCATTACTGAGAGAAGTAATGTGAGTGGTTTGATATTGAAAGCCCCCCTCATTTTAGTCATATCTAAAATGAGGGGGGCTAATTTGTTTAGTTACCTTACAAATTTTCTTTGAACAGTTCTGGTAAAAAATTACTGAACTCACTCATTTCTTCTACATTGTGTTTATATAAACCACTTAGATTAATAAATGGTGGTAATCCTTTCGGGAAGATGAATGTAGAAGTCATTACTGTACCGTTCTCGGATTTTTCATATTGATGTATTACTTGTGAAATTACATCGTCATTATCATCTAAACATGAACCCATTAAAACATGGCTGTAATGTGTATTTATAGGACAATCTTTAGGATCTTCCCATCTAATTCTTAGCGGAAATTCCAGTCCATCCCCAGCAGATTCAATTGAAGCTGATATGGCTCCTACATGCCCATGTACTTTAGGATCAACTAACCATTTAAAATCAACATGTTCTTCTGGGTGCCATAGTTTATATCGTTCAGAGTTATCAATATTATCCCACCACCAGTCAATCATTTCTGGTGTTACGTTATTCAATTCATGTTCAACTACTATTGATACTTGGTTTTTCATTTTAGTGCCTCCTATTTTTTAACCAACATAGTGTTGGTTATTTATATTTGTTATTATAGTTTGTATATTTCATGTGTTCAATAAACAGAAATAGCTGATCTGTTGTATTTTGAACACTTTATAAAAATATGTCTAAAAAAATTTATGAGGTAAAAATTGGGGAAGCAATACGTAATGCATGAACTAAATTAACATATGAAAAAGGAATGGATTGCATACGGTAAAGGATATTACAATTAAAGCCAATAGTAATCGAGGGACATTTGCTCGGAATTCAAAATATTTTTCGAATTAAGATATGGATGAAATGGTAACAGATCAATCAAATTTATCTTTTTAACAATGTATACGGAAAATATCCCTTTGAAAATATGTCAAAAGTACT
Organism: Bacillus thuringiensis; assembly: GCF_022095615.2. Taxonomy (NCBI): domain Bacteria; kingdom Bacillati; phylum Bacillota; class Bacilli; order Caryophanales; family Bacillaceae; genus Bacillus; species Bacillus thuringiensis. The sequence continues at coordinate 3,356,282 of NZ_CP155559.1, read as the reverse complement.
AAGTGAATTGCAGCGGATGGTTTAGGTGTTTTGATATGTGTCCAGATTTCGTGAGTGTTGCAATTTATTGTACACGGAGTTTTTTTAGGAGTACTAAAACATAAAATTTTCTTGCAAATCTGATTAAAGAGTTTTTCATTTGCTCATACTATGTATAGTAAGAATGAGAAGGAGAGAGGGTGAACAGCGTGAGAAGAAGTCGCCGTAAATCATTTGACGAACTTGTGAAAGAAAATAAACAACAATTATTAAGTGATCGTGATGCAATCGATCGCATTGAAGAGCGTATTGAAAAACGTTATGAAATGAAACTTTTTAAGCAAGCTGAATAAATCTTAACACTAGTACGATACTAGTGTTAAGGAGGCGATAGTAATGGGTAATCCGAAAAAGAATTCAAAAGACTTTGCACCGAATCATATTGGAACACAATCAAAAAAAGCTGGTGGCAATAAAGGAAAGCAAATGCAAGACCAAACGGGTAAACAACCGATTGTTGATAACGGTTAAAAAGGGAGAATGTTATCATTCTTCTTTTTGTGACGGAATTTTAATAGTAAAAAAGGGCTGACTTATGTCAGCCCTTTTTCGTAATCGTAAAGTTTTCAACGAGTAAACGCCAATTTTGCGGGAATGGTAAACCGATTTTCCAATAACTAATACCGCCTATACCTTGTTCTTTCATTAAATTGAATTTACTTTGAACAGACCGTGAATCTTCAAACCAAACTTCGTGTTGTACGCCGTTTTCGTCAAAGTAATTGAAATGAGGAGCTTGAGCTGTGAAATCATAGCGGATAGGGACATTGTATTTACGAGCTAGTGCGACAGCTGCGACAGAGCTAATCGCTTTTGCGGGCGGATTGCCTTGTTTGAACGGAAGTTTCCAATCGAATCCGTATAAGTTTTGCCCCATCATAATTTTTTGGGGAGGCATTTGAGATTTTGCATATTGAAGCACTTCTTTTACAGGACCGATAGGAGAAATAGCCATCGGTGGTCCGCCTTGCCAACCCCAGTCGTATGTCATAATGACGACGAAATCAACAATTTGCCCTTGTGCTTTATAATCGTGAGCTTCGAAAAATTTACCTTTTTGATTTGAGCTCGTTTTCGGTACAAGTGTTGTACTCAATGTGTATCCATTAGGTAATCGTGTTTTTACATTTCGTAAAAAACGATTATACGCTTCACGATCTTCAGGTGCTACACTCTCGAAATCAAAATGAATGTCTCGCATACCGTACTTCTCAGCTGTTTGTAAAATGTTAGTAATAAATTTGTTTTGAATCGATGTATCGCGTAAAATAACTGATGTCAGATCGGCACTGAAATTTCCATTTTCAATATTTGTAATAACGAGCATTGGGATGGTTTTGCCTTGCGTTGCAATATTAGCGATTTTAGCTGTTTCAGTTGGTTCTTTCAATGTACCATCTCTTTTTGCCTCGAAACTGAAGTAAGCCAAATATGTTAAAAATGGATTAATGGCACGCGTAGCATTAACCAAACTTTCTTTTATTGGTATTGTTGATGGTTGTAAATAAGCGATGGATTCTACTGCACGTTTTGTCCCTTTCGGTATATATAATTGCTGTCCAACATGGAGAATGGATTTTAAAGATAAGTTATTAACTTTAGCTAAACTAGCGAGAGGTACGTTATATGTTTGAGAGATTCGATATAGGCTATCACCAGGCTGTACATAATAATTATTCCCTTTCGTATTAACGATCAGTGCCTGACCAACAACGAGTGTTTCAGCTGGATTTAATCCATTGTCCTTTACTATTTCGTCAGGTGTTGATCCATATTTTGATGCCAAGCTATATACACTATCACCGCTACGAACAGTTACAATTTGAATCATAAGCTTGCTCCTTTCAGTAAAAGATTCACTGTTTTTATTTTATTTTTGATGTCACTGTATTATGATTAAATGTATGCAAGGTAGCAGAAGTGAAAGAAGGCGAATACATATGTTTGTAGCAGAACATGAAGTTGAAATCCGTTATGCGGAAACAGATCAAATGGGTGTTGTTTACCATTCAAACTATTTGGTGTGGCTTGAATTAGGTCGCACGAAACTTATACAAGATTTAGGGTTTTCATATGTTGAAATGGAGAAAGAGGGAATTATTTCTCCTGTGTTAGACTTGCAGATTTCATATCGTAAAGCAATGCGTTACGGTGAAAAAGCAATTGTGAAAACGTGGGTGGACACTGTGAGCCCGCTTCGCGTTGTATATGGTTATGAAATATATAATGGTGATGGTGAACTTTGTATTACTGCAAGTACGACGAATATTTGTGCGAAAAAAGAAGGGTTCAGGCCCGTATCATTTAAAAAGTTATATCCAGAGTGGTATGCGAAATATGAGGAAATTAAGAAAAAATAAAAAAAGTGTGGCAGAAGCCACGCTTTTTTTATTTTTCATAATTAAATTGCGGGAAATCATCGCCGTCGTTAAATGTAACAGCTAAATTATGTCCATCGAAGAACCACTCATCATCGCCTTCAATAAAGAAGTTAATACCTTCTTCTTGAGTTTGAACAGCAGGATGTGCAGGGTCATCTTTACGAATACCTAAAGAAAGTCCTTTTTGCACAGTACTGCAACCGCCGTATTGTACGAAAAGGCGTAGTGTTTCACCCGATTGTAAGTTTAATTCGTTTTTATACCATTGTGCTGCTTCTTTTGTTACGGAAAGATTCATGTATAGTTCCTCCAAATTATGTTGCTTTTTCTTTAGTATAAAAAATAACGCAAAAAGACGCTATTAATATGCTTCACGTTTTCTTTTTGCGTTATGTGGGTTACGATCTTATTTTTGCTTTTTTGAAAAGTTTGCTTTCGGTTCAGTTTTATTTATAATTCGTCCGATATTTGCACGGTGTTTATAAATAACCATACCTGCTAATAAACACATCGCAATAATGAAGATTTTATCCCCGCTAACAATGGATGCAATAACAGCAACGACGGCTGTTACCATAGAAGAAAGTGATACGTATCTTGTTGTAAATAAAAGGCTGAAAAAGACAACAGCTAATATTGCAAAAACAACTGGAGAGTAGCATAATAGCACGCCAGCAGAAGTTGCAACAGCTTTACCACCACGGAATTTCGCGAAAATCGGATACACATGTCCAAGAACAGCTGCTAATCCGAACCATAGTGGGTGAACATCTAATCCGAAAATAATCGGTAGACTTGTTGCTAATGTACCTTTTAAAATGTCAGCAATTGTAACGATAAAACCTGCTTTTTTCCCTAGTGTGCGGAATGTATTTGTTCCGCCTAGATTACCGCTTCCGTGCTCACGAATATCGATTCCGTAGCCGATTTTTCCAACGACTAGTGCGAATGGAATCGAGCCAAGTAAGTAGGCAACGATAAATAAAAGATATGTAGTAACCATAAGTTCAGTCTCCTTTATTCAAATGTGTTGATAAAGGGTAAAAAGAGTTTTTCCCGTATATTGTACCATACATTTGTAAAGAGCACATTTCTTTTTTGTAAATGAAAAATTCATTATTTCGTGAAAAAAATTTCACAGGAATGTTACATTTTTCACATAAACACCAAGACTATATGTAGTAACATTTTAATCAAAAGACAACAACATATTGGTGGAGGGTTATAAATGTTACAACGAAATGTACGTGGAGAAGAATTAATGAGAGTGTTTGAGACGATTGTCCACGGTAGTGAGCAAGATTTAATGCAAGAAAATGCAAATGTAGATGGCCGCTCTCCGATGGGAGTAATGGGAACGTTCGCATCAGAGAGTGCGAAATATTATGCAGTTGAAAATTTATTGTCAGATCAAGTGAAAAAAGCGATAAATCAAAATATATTATATCCACATGACTTAGATTTTTATGCGACAGGAACGACGACTTGTTCGCAAATTCCGTTAGCGCAGATGCTTGCGAACGGTTTTCATACCGGACATGGGCATATGAGACAACCGCAAGACATTAAAAGTGCATTGGCTCTTTCGTCAATTATTTTTCAGGCGAATCAAAATATGCAGCACGGTGGTCAATCATTTGCACTCTTTGATATTGATTTAGCTCCATATGTGAGAAAAACAGTAGCGAGACATAAGAAACGATTAGAGTCATATCCGCTTACGAAAGAACAAATAGAAGAATTTGCATGGAAAGAAACAGAAAATGATACGTATCAGGCGTGTGAAGCTTTCGTTCATAATTCAAATAGTATGCACAGTAGGGGTGGGGGACAAGTACCGTTTATTTCTATTAACTATGGAACAGACACATCAAAAGAGGGACGGTTATTAGTTAGACAACTTTTAAAAGCGACACAAGCTGGTCTTGGTAAAGGGGAAACACCAATTTTTCCTATTCAAATTTTTAAAATGAAAAAAGGTGTGAACTTTGAAGAATGTGATCCGAACTATGATTTATTTGAATTAGCGTTAGAGACAACGGCTGAACGATTATTTCCTAACTTTTCATTTTTAGATGCGCCATTTAATGCAGTGCATTATGACGGACGACCGGAAAGTGAAGTATGTTACATGGGATGTCGTACCCGTGTTATGTCTAACATACATGGAGAAGAAACAGCGATTGGAAGAGGGAATTTATCATTTACGTCTATCAACTTAGTGAAATTAGCGTTAATTAGTGGTTCAAAAGAAGCATTTTTTGAAGCGTTAAATTATTACTTAGATTTAGGAATTAAGCAATTATTAGAGAGATTTGAGTATCAATGTACGAAGCGAGCAAGAGATTTTCGGTTTTTATATTCACAAGGTGTATGGCGCGGTGGAGAAAAGTTACATCCTGAAGATTCTGTAGCATCCATTTTAAAGCAAGGGACGTTAAGTCTTGGCTTTATCGGTCTTGCGGAGTGTTTAGTAGCTTTAACAGGAAAGCATCATGGAGAAGATGAAGAGTCATGGAAACTCGGGTATGAAATCATTTCTTTAATGAGAGATAGAATGGATAAAGCGACGGAAGAACATGAACTGAATTTCTCAGTAATTGCAACTCCTGCAGAAGGGTTATCAGGGAAGTTTGTGAAAAAAGATAGAGAAGAATTTGGTGTGATTAGCGGTATAACGAACCATGATTATTATACGAATTCATTCCATATCCCAGTTTACTATAACATGCAAGCGATAAATAAAATTCGTTTAGAAGGACCTTTCCACGCCCTATGTAACGGGGGACATATTACGTATATTGAACTAGACGGAGCAGCTATGCATAACAAACAGGCGTTAAAACAAATTGTACGAGCGATGGCAGATCATGGTATTGGATACGGTTCAATTAATCATCCAGTTGACCGTTGTAAGTGCTGTAGTTACCACGGAGTTATTGGCAATGAATGCCCAAGCTGCGGAAATGAAGATGAGGCTAATATAGAAAGAATTCGCCGTATAACAGGTTATCTTGTAGGTGATATGTCGAAGTGGAATAGTGCGAAACGTAGTGAAGAGATGGATCGGGTGAAGCATAAATGAAAGTGATGAACATCATTCATGATAGTGTAGTAGATGGAGAAGGGTTGCGGACAGTCGTATTTTTTGCGGGCTGTCCGCATCGTTGTTTCAGCTGCCATAATCCGAAATCTTGGAATATTTGTAATGGAACTGAAATGACAGTAGAAGAAATTGTGAAAGAGATTGCAAGTAATGCATTAACTGATGTAACATTTTCAGGTGGAGATCCATTTTTTCAAGCTGCTGAAGTGAAAAAAGTAGCAAAAGCAGTGAAAGATTTGAAAAAAAATCTATGGATGTATACAGGTTATACGTTAGAAGAGATACAGAGTTCTCAAAATAATGATATGATAGAGTTGTTACATTATGGGGATGTTTTAGTCGATGGAAGATTTGAAATCGAGAAAAAAGATTTAACACTTCCATTTCGCGGAAGCTCCAATCAACGTATTATTCGATTGAAAGAGTAAAAAGGCGGGATAGATTATATGAATAAAACAGTATTGCTTGTTGAAGATGAAAGAAGATTACGTGAAATCGTTAGTGATTATTTTCGTAATGAAGGCTTTGAAGTAATTGAAGCAGAAGACGGGAAAAAAGCGTTAGAATTATTTGCAGAACATGAAATTGATTTAATTATGTTAGATATTATGTTACCTGAAATAGATGGATGGTCTGTTTGTAGACGAATTAGAAAAGAATCAGCGGTACCAATTATTATGCTAACAGCACGTTCAGATGAGGATGATACATTACTAGGGTTCGAATTAGGTGCAGATGAGTATGTAACGAAACCTTTCAGCCCGAAAGTGTTAGTAGCCCGCGCGAAGACGTTATTGAAACGTGCGGATGGCGTGGTAGGAGTAGCAGAAGAAAATGTTATGTCTTTAGCTGGAATAGAAGTAAATCGTCTATCTAGAACGGTGTTAGTAGATGGAGAAGAAATTATATTGACACATAAGGAATTTGAACTTCTTGTTTATTTAATGGAGAACAAAGGAATTGTGTTGTCACGTCAACATTTATTAGATCAGTTATGGGGATATGATTACTACGGTGATGACCGAACGGTTGATACTCATATTAAAAAACTACGAAATAAGCTAGGAGATAAAGCGAAGCATATCGGTACTGTTATTCGAGTTGGTTATAAATTTGAAGAATAACCTGTGAACGACTCACCACTTAGTAGAGCTTGAAGTGGGAGCTTCTCAGTTCCACGACGAAAGTAACCTTTCATCTCCCTGAGCGTTACTTCGGGGCATCCAATCCCTAGATGTTCAACGTTAGAAAGTTTTCTTTATACGGTTGATATTTTACGCAAGAACCGAATGGCTTGGTTTTCGCACGCTATTTTCTTCCTGCAACCTTATATATCAAGTTATCAAAGAACTTCATATAGCTAGTTTATCAAAAGTTTTTGGCTATGCCGAACCGAAATTCATCGTCCACCTACCGCTGGGCTATCGCCCTTCACGCGCCTCTGGAAGGAGAATTCTTTCGGTAAATTACTATGTAATTTGGCTTTGGGATATAGCAAATTTATACTCTCTTTTGTAGGTGGAATGTACAAAAAATACTTTTCTTGTCTACAATGATAGATAAGAGTATTTTTTTAATTGGATTTCACGATGAGTTCACAAGAAGGACACAAACTGTGACTATACTGAAAGTACGAATTCACCAGAGAGGGGAAATAAAACATGGGATATTACGACGGACCGAATTTAAATGAAGAGCATAGTGAAACGAGAGAAGTGAGAAAATCAGGCGGCAAAAAAGGTTATTTTTTCACAGGTTTAGTCGGAGCAGTAGTTGGAGCTGTTTCAATTAGTTTTGCGGCACCATATATGCCATGGGCTCAAAATAATGGAGCGGCTGTATCATCATTCAGTTCGGATTCAAAAGTTGAAGGTACTGTAGTTCCTGTTGTCAATAAAGCAAAAAATGAAACTGATTTACCTGGTATGATTGAAGGCGCGAAAGATGTTGTTGTAGGTGTGATTAATATGCAACAAAGCATTGATCCATTTGCAATGCAACCAACAGGCCAAGAACAACAAGCTGGTTCAGGATCAGGTGTTATTTATAAAAAAGCAGGAAATAAAGCATATATTGTAACAAATAACCACGTAGTAGATGGAGCAAATAAACTTGCTGTAAAATTAAGTGATGGTAAAAAAGTAGATGCAAAACTAGTAGGGAAAGATCCTTGGTTAGATTTAGCTGTTGTCGAAATTGACGGGTCTAATGTAAATAAAGTTGCCACTTTAGGTGACTCAAGTAAAATCCGTGCTGGTGAAAAAGCAATTGCAATCGGTAATCCACTAGGGTTTGATGGAAGTGTAACGGAAGGTATTATTAGTAGTAAAGAACGTGAAATTCCAGTAGATATTGATGGGGATAAACGACCAGATTGGCAAGCGCAAGTTATCCAAACAGATGCAGCGATTAACCCAGGTAATAGTGGTGGTGCTTTATTTAACCAAAACGGTGAAATAATTGGGATTAATTCAAGTAAAATTGCACAACAAGAAGTTGAAGGGATTGGATTTGCTATTCCAATTAATATCGCAAAACCAGTTATTGAATCACTTGAAAAAGACGGAGTAGTGAAACGTCCAGCTCTTGGAGTAGGTGTTGTTTCATTAGAAGATGTGCAAGCTTATGCGGTAAATCAATTGAAAGTACCTAAAGAAGTAACAAATGGCGTTGTATTAGGTAAAATTTACCCAATATCACCTGCAGAAAAAGCTGGTTTAGAGCAATATGATATTGTAGTAGCATTAGATGATCAAAAAGTAGAAAATTCACTTCAATTCCGTAAATATTTATATGAAAAGAAAAAAGTAGGCGAGAAAGTAGAAGTTACATTCTATCGTAACGGTCAAAAAATGACGAAAACAGCTACTTTAGCAGATAACTCAGCTACAAAGAATCAATAATCGAAATAAAAGAAAGTCTCTTTCATATTGAAAGAGACTTTCTTTATCGGCTATACTAAAGGAATAGGAGGGATAAATTATGACAATTGAAAACCCAACTCGTACGGAAATTGGTGAAGTATTAAAGAAAAGCAAAACGATTGCAGTTGTTGGATTATCGGATAAGCCAGAACGTACGTCGTATATGGTTTCAAAAGCAATGCAAGATGCTGGGTATCGCATTATTCCAGTAAACCCAACAGTAGATGAGGTGCTTGGAGAAAAAGCAGTTGCTTCACTAAAGGATATTAAGGAACATGTTGACATTGTAAATGTATTCCGCCGTTCAGAATTTTTAATGGATGTTGCGAAAGAGTTTGTAGAGATTGATGCAGATGTTTTTTGGGCACAATTAGGAGTACAAGATGAAGATACATATAAATTTTTGCAAGAAACAGGCTATACTGTAATAATGGATCGTTGTATTAAAGTAGAACATGCGATGACAAAATAGTATAGGTTTTAAAAAGAGAAAGATTGATTCAGCCCTCGTTATAGATAAATAGGGCCGATGAACGAGGTGTTCATCATGAGATTTTTTAAAGGCTGTTTTTGGGGATTGTTACTTGTTATCCCATTTTGGATATTGATCATTTGGATCATGATAAAGGTTTGGAATGTATAATCTTGGCATACATATCCATTTCTCGTTGACAAACGATTATTTTTCTGAAATAGTAGCCTAGAGGAATCCTTGTGAAAAAACAAGGATTTTTCTATTGAAAATGGTATATAAAAGAGATAAGATAACTTGCCAAAACTATAGTCGAGGCGTTATTCTATAATAGAAACATATGTTCTGATTTGATTAGGAAAGGGGCAAGGAGTTTGGCGAAGCATCAGTTCCAATATAATGAAGATGCAATTCAAGTGTTAGAAGGACTTGAAGCCGTTCGAAAACGCCCGGGTATGTATATCGGGAGTACGGATAGCCGTGGATTGCATCATTTAGTATATGAAATAGTAGATAACTCCGTTGACGAAGCGTTAGCGGGATTTGGCGACGAAATTTCTGTCGTAATACATAAAGATAATAGTATTAGCGTTATTGATAAAGGGCGAGGAATGCCTACGGGAATGCATAAACTTGGGAAACCTACACCTGAAGTCATTTTAACTGTACTTCATGCCGGTGGTAAGTTTGGTCAAGGTGGCTATAAAACAAGTGGTGGTTTACATGGTGTCGGGGCATCAGTTGTAAATGCCTTGTCAGAATGGTTAGTAGTGACGATTAAACGTGACGGAAATATTTATGAACAACGCTTTGAAAATGGTGGTATTCCTGCAACGACACTGGAGAAGATCGGGAAGACGAAAGATTCTGGTACAACAATACATTTTAAACCAGATACAACTATTTTCAGTACAACAAATTACAATTATGAAACATTATGTGAGAGATTACGTGAATCTGCATTCTTATTAAAAGGAATGAAAATCTCGATAAAAGATGAACGTAATGATTTAGAAGATGTCTTTCATTATGAAACAGGAATTGAAGCTTTCGTTTCATACTTAAATGAAGAGAAAGATTCGATTCATCCGGTTGTATACTTCACTGGTGAACAAAACGGAATTGAAGCAGAGTTAGCATTCCAGTTTAACGATGGCTATTCAGAAAACATTCTTTCGTTTGTAAATAATGTACGTACAAAAGATGGGGGAACACACGAAGCTGGATTTAAAACAGCAATGACGCGTGTGTTCAATGAGTATGCTCGTAAAGTATCGTTATTAAAAGAAAAAGATAAAAATTTAGAAGGTACAGATATTCGCGAAGGTGTAGCGGCTATCGTTTCTGTACGTGTACCAGAAGAAGTACTTCAGTTTGAAGGGCAAACGAAAGGGAAACTTGGTACAAGTGAAGCTCGTTCTTCAATTGATGCAATTGTATCTGAGCATTTAGCTTACTTCTTAGAAGAAAACCCGGATGTTGCTACACTTCTTGTGAGAAAGGCAGTTAAAGCAGCGCAGGCACGTGAGGCTGCTCGTAAAGCGAGAGAAGAAGCACGTACTGGTAAAAAGAAAAAGAAATCAGAAGGTACATTAAGTGGTAAGTTAACACCAGCACAATCACGTAACCCGCAAAAAAATGAACTGTACCTAGTAGAGGGTGACTCTGCTGGTGGTTCCGCGAAACAAGGTCGAGACCGACGTTTCCAAGCGGTATTACCGTTACGTGGTAAAGTAATCAATACAGAAAAAGCAAAACTTGCTGATATCTTTAAAAATGAAGAAATTAATACAATCATTTACGCTATTGGCGGTGGTGTAGGGAATGAATTCGCTGTTGAAGATATTAACTACGATAAAGTTGTAATTATGACCGATGCTGATACAGATGGTGCGCACATTCAAGTATTGTTACTAACGTTCTTCTACAGATATATGAAACCACTTATCGAAGCTGGCAAAGTATTTATTGCACTTCCTCCTTTATACAAAGTAAGTAAAGGAAAAGGTAAGAGTGAAGTGATAGAGTATGCATGGTCTGATGAAGAATTAGATGGTGTAACAAAAAAAGTCGGTAAAGGCTACATGCTGCAGCGCTATAAAGGACTTGGCGAAATGAATGCCGATCAATTATGGGAAACAACTATGAATCCTGAAACGCGTACGTTGATTCGTGTGAAAATTGACGATGCATCAAGAGCGGAGCGCCGAGTTACGACATTGATGGGTGATAAAGTAGAACCTCGCCGTAAATGGATCGAACGAAATGTACAATTTGGTATGCAAGAAGAAGGAAATATTTTAGAAAATGAAATGATTATGGAGACGGAGGTGGAATAACATGCAGGCAGAGAAGTTTCATGACCTCCCGCTTGAAGACGTGTTAGGTGACCGCTTTGCACGTTATAGTAAATATATTATTCAAGATCGCGCGCTTCCAGATGCGCGTGACGGTCTAAAACCTGTACAAAGACGTATTTTATATTCTATGTATGTAGAAGGAAATATACATGATAAAGCATTTCGAAAATCAGCTAAAACAGTTGGTAATGTTATCGGTAACTACCATCCACACGGTGATTCCTCTGTATATGAGGCGATGGTACGTTTAAGTCAAACTTGGAAAGTACGTAATGTTTTAGTTGAAATGCATGGTAATAATGGTAGTGTTGATGGCGATCCAGCAGCGGCAATGCGTTATACAGAAGCCCGTTTATCACCAATCGCATCTGAGTTATTACGTGATCTTGATAAAGAAACAGTAGAATTTGTGTCAAACTTTGATGATACGAGTGAAGAACCAGTTGTATTACCGGCAATGTTCCCAAATTTATTAGTGAACGGATCGACAGGAATTTCAGCTGGTTATGCAACAGAAATTCCTCCGCATCACCTTGGAGAAGTAATTGATGCGACGATGATGCGTATTGATAAGCCGAATAGTACGGTTGATGATTTATTAACAGTTATGAAAGGACCAGATTTCCCGACAGGTGGTATTATTCAAGGGATTGATGGTATCAAAAAAGCGTATGAAACAGGAAAAGGTAAAATTATTATTCGCGGAAAAGCGGAAGTTGAAACAATCCGCGGTGGTAAGCAACAAATCGTTATTACAGAAATTCCGTATGAAGTAAATAAAGCAAACCTTGTTAAAAAAATGGATGAATTGCGTCTAGATAAAAAACTAGATGGAATTGCTGAAGTACGTGATGAGACAGATCGTACAGGTCTTCGCATCGTTGTAGAGCTGAAAAAAGAAGTAAATGCCGAAGGTATTTTAAATTATTTATATAAGAATACAGATTTACAAATTCCATATAACTTTAATATGGTAGCGATAAATAATCGTCGTCCGACACTTATGACACTACCTAAGATTTTGGATGCGTATATTGGGCATCAGAAAGAAGTTGTTACGAGACGCTCACAATATGAATTAAGAAAAGCAGAAAATCGTCAACATATTGTAGAAGGTTTAAAGAAAGCATTATCGATTTTAGATGAAGTGATTGAAACAATCCGTGCTTCTAAAGATAAGCGTAATGCAAAAGATAATTTAAGTACGAAATTTGGATTTACAGAAGCGCAGTCAGAAGCAATTGTTTCGTTGCAACTATATCGTTTAACAAATACAGATATTACGGCGTTAGAACAAGAATCAGACGAGCTTACTAAGAAGATTATAGAGTTACAGTCAATTTTACAAAGTGAAAAAAGACTTCTTCAAGTTATTAAAACAGATTTGAAGAGAGTAAAGAAAACATATAGTGATGATCGCCGTGCTATTATTGAAGAACAAATTGAGGAAATTAAAATCGATGTGGAAGTGATGATTCCGCAGGAAGATGTCATCGTTACTGTAACGAAAGAAGGATATGTGAAACGAACAGGTTGGCGTTCACATAATGCATCGAACGGGAAAGACTTCGGTATGAAAGAGGGTGACATCTTACTGGAGCGATTCGATACGAACACGACAGAGACAGTCCTATTATTTACGAATAAAGGAAACTATATATATCTGCCAGTATATGAAATGCCAGAAATTCGTTGGAAAGATTTAGGTCAACACGTTGCGAATCTCGTTTCACTCGAGCGGGATGAAATGATTATTTGGGCGACCGTCGTACCGAATTTTGAAGAAGAAAAACGATTTATCGTATTTGTTACACGAAATGGTATGATTAAGAAAACAGAATTAAACCAATATAAAGTTCAGCGTTATTCAAGAGCGTTCGTCGCTGTGAATTTGAAAAAAGATGATTATGTTGTAGATATATTTGCAACAGATGGAACGAGTGATATTGTTCTTGCAACCTATGGTGCATATGCACTTATTTTCCATGAAGATGAAGTAAGTCCAGTCGGTGTAAGGGCCGCTGGTGTGAAAGCAATTAATTTAAAAGAAGATGATTATGTCGCTTCTGGTAAGCCATTAAATGGTGAAAAAGATCAACTTATTCTTGTTACGCAACGAGGTGCTGTAAAACGTCTAAAAGCATCAGAAATTGAGAAATCAACGAGGGCGAAGCGAGGCCTTGTTATTTTCAAAGAGTTAAAACGTAATCCATACCGTATTGTCGGTATTGAAATTGTTCGAGACGATGAACTAGTATATATGAAGACTGAGAAACACATTGTAGAAGAAATTGATCCGAAAGCGTATCGAAATAAAGACCGGTATAGTAACGGTAGTTTAGTACTAGATGTTAACGATACTGGTGAAGTTATAGAAACGTGGACGAAAAAACGACCGGAATAAAGGAAGCATCTTGCTATGAATAATGGCAAGATGTTTTTTTCTAGGCAAATTATTATGTACATAACAATAGTCTTGTTATAATAACTGAATGAAATCGTTCTCATAAAATGAAACTTTAATCAGTGGGGATTTTCTTTATCCCACTGATTATTAGTTGAACCAATCGGGCATTTACGGGCAGTTGTTCTATCGTTTAACTCCCTCGCGTTCACTGAATTTTGAGTAGGAATCTTACTGTCCGTTAAAGCGGGATAAATGGAGGGACAACATGAAAAAAATAGGTGTAGGGATTGTAGGATTTGGATTTTCTAGTACAACATTTCACATCCCATTATTACAAACGATAGAAGAATATGAGATTCGTGCCGTACTATCTTCAAAAGAAGAGGTAGTAAAAGAAACATTACCGAACGCTAACGTTGTTAGTACGATTGATGAATTGGTGAAGCGAGCTGATATTGACTTAGTGGTCATTACTTCGCCGAATACAACTCATTTCCCGTATGTAAAAGAAGCGATATTAAACGGTAAGCATGTTGTTGTAGAAAAGCCGTTTGTTGTTTCAATTGAAGAAGGAGAAGAGCTTATTTCATTAGCAGAGCAACATAATGTGGTAGTAAGTGTATATCATAATCGTCGTTTTGATAATGATTTCTTAACGGTAAAGAAATTGTTAGAAGAAAATAGAATAGGGAATCTATACGCATATGAAGCGCATTTCGATCGTTTCCGCCCGAATGTACGTGATCGCTGGAGAGAAAAAAACTTACCAGGATCAGGAATATTATATGATTTAGGCTCGCATTTAATTGACCAAGCATTATCATTATTTGGGAAACCAGATGCAATAAGTGCAGATGTAATCAAACAACGACCAGGCGCAGAAATTGATGATTACTTCCATGTTGTACTTCATTACGGAGTAAAGCGTGTCATTTTACATAGTAGCAGTTACGTAAAGCAAGCAGGTCCACACTTTACACTGCATGGTGATAAAGGTTCTATCGTGAAATACGGTATGGATTCACAGGAAGAACAATTAACAAATGGAATGAAGCCAGGCGATAACGGTTATGGAGTAGACGCTGAAGAGAACTTTGCTACTTTAGATACGGAAGAAAAGCTAGAACGTATTTCGACAGAAATTGGCTGTTATGACATGTATTATAAAGGTGTAAGAGATAGTATTGTAAATGGTGAGAAACCACCTGTAACAGCACAAGAAGGCTTAGAAGTTATTCGACTTATTCAATTAGCGATTGAAAGTAGTGAAACGGGTAGAGTCATTCCTATAAAGTGAAGCTTTAATCAGTGGGGGTTTTGTTCATCCCCCACTGATTATTAGTTGAACCAATCGGACTTTTATGGGCAGTTGATCCCCCACTTAAATTCTTTGCTTTCGCTGCATTTTAAGGTGGGGGTCTTACTGCCCATTAAAGCGGGATAAAATAAAAAAGACACGAATTTCGTGTCTTTTTTATTAGGAATATGTGAATATGACTAATTATTTAGTTTAATCGTTTGTCATACATTAGCTGAATTTGTATGCCGTAAGGATCTTCAATAATCCCATATGCTTCACTAAATATATTTTTTTCTAGTGGAGAGAGTATCTTCACGTTCTTATCGGAAGTTAAATTATTATAAAATCTTTGTATTTCTTCTAAATTAGCGCTTTGAATGCAAAGTGACATGTTATTTCCAACGTTATAACGTTCATTAGGATTCATTGTATTTTCTGCTATCATTAGCTTTGTATTCCCAATTTGTAAAACAGAGTGAGCAATATGATCTTTATTTTCACTTGTAATTTTAAAAGAACGATCTCTTTTCGCAAGTTCTTCATACGTAACAATCATTAACTTCTTGGCTTCTAAATTACGTGTATAAAAATTAATTGCCTCCCTTGCTTGCCCATTCATTGAAAGAAAAATAGCTATTTCTAAATTCATAAATTTATAACTCCTTTATTAGTTAATAATTATAATATAGACTAAAAAGGTTTCAAAACATGACATCTTTCGGGAGGGGAATATGAAAAAAACGGAACGAATAAATGATATGCTTATTTTCTTAAATAATAAAAGATATTTTAATTTAAAAGATTTAATGGTTAGATATGATATTTCTAAAAGTACCGCGTTGCGAGATATTCAATCATTGGAAGAAATAGGTGTACCAATATATTCTGAATTAGGTAGAAATGGAAGTTATAAAATTATAGAAAATAGTGTGCTATCGCCAATTTATTTTAGTGTGGATGAAATGTATGCGCTATACTTTTCGATTCTTACATTAAATGGATATAAGACGAAACCATTTAATATAGAAAGTATGGCGCTTGAAAATAAATTTAAACATGTATTACCTGATAATGTGAGTAAAAATATTTCAATTATGGAACGAACACTTTCTTTTGAAGTAACAAATCATAGTAATTTTAGTCCGTTCTTAAAAGAAATTTTACAGGGGATTTTTGCTGAGCGAGTTTATCATTTAATATACTTAAAAAAAGACGAGGAGAAAGCATTGGTTGCCCAATTTATTCGAATAGAATCTAAATTTGGTCAGTGGTATGCTAAAATCTTTAATTTTGAGACAAATCATGTTCAAATAATTAGATGTGATAAAATTCTTTCTATTGTGGAAACAAGTAATACGAATCCAAAAAATCTTGAAGAATTATTAAGTTATCTTACTACTTTTCATAGAAAACCTGATGCAACTGATTTTATTGTCATTGTTAATCAAAAAGGAAAAGATATTTTTGATAAAGAGAATTATCCATCCATGGAGATACAAAAAGAAAATGAAAATTACATTATAACAGGCTACTTTAACAAACAAGAAGTTGATTTTATCTCGAACTATTTTCTGAATTTCGGTGAAACGATTATCTCAATTCAGCCCGTTATGCTAAAGGAGTTAATTTATAATAAGGTATTATCTATACAGCAGCATTTAACTTCGTTAAGATAAAGTTAGTTTTAGTCATTTTTTTGACATGAAAAAAGCCCTGGAGTATTAAATATCCAAAGGGCTTTTTTGTGATTTTATTTCTTCTTTAGAAAAATTATTTTTGGGGGACGGACAGTCCATAAAAGAACATCGTAACGATATCTTGTATATGTTTTTCGCGATCTCTTTCAAGAAGCTGTGCCCCAAAATCATCACCTAACTTAGTGAACATTTGAATGTACAGTAACATCATTTCTTTAGTAAGGTGAGGGTTAATTTCATTTTTTTTCTGTGCTTGTTCTAATATTTCTATATACCAAGGCAGGATTTTTTCGCTTTGATACTTATAAATAAATTCTTTGAGTTCTTCGTCTCTTTGCATCATTTGTAGCAACATGTCAGGTTGGAATAACCCGCCCGTATTCATTTTTCTTACAATCATTTTTTGCATCATCTCATGAAAAGGTAATTTTTCTTCTGCAAGTTTTTTATAATATTGAAATTCAGATGTTATAAATTCCTGTATAAGTTCTCTAAATAACGCGTCTTTACTTCCGAAATGATTATAAATGGTAACTTGAGAAACATTTGCTTCCTTTGCAATATGCTCTATTTTCACTTCATTAAATCCGCGTTCTGAAAATAATACGAAAGCTGCTTCTTTAATGGCACGTTTTTTCTTTTCTTTCACTCTTTCAAAGCCGTTCAATGCAATCACCTCAATTAAAATATACAAGAAAAAATAATGGGAAACAATATTTTTGAAATATGGACATATAAATATTTCAAAAATCTGTTGCGGATATGAAAGATGAGGAGTACAATGATTTTGAAATATCACATATTAAATATTTCAAAAAATGAGGTGGAATTATGATTTCAGTTCAAAATGTCACAAAACAATTTTCAAATGGGAAAGGCTTGTTTCATATTACATTTGATGTAAAAGAAGGTGAAGTATTCGGTTACTTAGGACCGAATGGTGCCGGGAAATCCACAACGATTCGTAATTTAATGGGATTTATAAAACCAACAGCTGGTAAAGCGACAATTTTTGGATTAGATTGTTGGAAAGATGCTGCAAAAATTCAAAGAGAAGTTGGCTATCTACCGGGTGAAATCTCTTTTATAGAGGGAATGAACGGTTTAGAGTTTTTAAAGTTAATGCAAGGAATGCGTGGGCTAAAGGATACGAAAAGACGAGATGAATTAATAGAACGTCTACAATTTGATGTAAAAACACCGATTCGAAAAATGTCTAAAGGTATGAAACAAAAAGTAGGAATTGTTGCTGCTTTTATGCATGATCCGGAAGTGTTAATTTTAGATGAACCGACATCAGGACTCGATCCTCTTATGCAGCAAGTATTTATAGATTTAATAGTAGAGGAAAAACAAAGAGGAAAAACAATTCTTATGTCGTCGCATATTTTCACTGAAATTGAGCGTACGTGTGATCGAGTAGCGATTATTAAAGATGGTCGTCTTGTGACGGTTGAAAATATTCATGATTTACAAAGTGTGAGACGACAGGTAATAGATGTAACCGTATCATCGCAAGAAGAGATTGAATCTCTGGCGCAATGTAATTTGCAGTTTGAAGCGGTGAAAGGAAGAGAAGCATCGATTATTGTACAAGGAAATTATCAAGCTGTTTTACAAACACTGTCAAACTATAATGTCACGGCACTTCAAACGAGAGCAATGGATTTAGAACATTTATTTATGCATTATTACGATAAGAAAGAAGGGATAAAGCATGAATAAGCAATTGTTTTTAGCTAGTTTGAAAGAAACACAAAAAAGTATTTTGAGTTATGCAACTGGTGCAGCGCTATATCTATGGTTGTTAATTTGGATATTTCCTTCAATGGTATCGGCGAAAGGATTAAATGAATTAATAAGTGCAATGCCTGATAGTGTGAAAAAAATTGTTGGCATGGAAAGTCCGATTCAAAACGTAATGGATTTTTTAGCTGGCGAATATTATAGTCTATTGTTTATTATCATATTAACAATTTTTTGTGTAACAGTTGCAACGCATTTAATTGCTCGTCATGTAGATAAAGGGGCGATGGCATACTTGCTCGCAACGCCTGTATCTAGAGTGCAAATTGCTATTACACAAGCGTCTATTCTCATATTGGGACTACTAATTATAGTAACTGTTACGTATGTAGCGGGTATAGTAGGTGCAGAGTGGTTTCTACAAGATAATAACTTAAATAAAGAATTATTTCTGAAGATAAATGTTGTTGGAGGGCTCATATTTTTAGTCGTTAGTGCTTATTCATTTTTCTTTTCTTGTATATGTAATGACGAAAGAAAGGCACTTAGCTACTCAGCGAGTTTAACTATTTTATTTTTCGCATTAGATATGGTAGGTAAATTAAGTGATAAGTTAGAGTGGATGAGAAATATATCATTATTTACGCTATTTCGTCCGAAAGAAATTGCTGAAGGAACGTATAATATATGGCCAGTGAGTATAGGTTTAATTGTTGGAGCACTTTGTATTTTCATCGTAGCGATTGTAGTGTTTAAGAAGAGGGATTTACCGTTGTAAAGTAGAAAGTCCACTGAAACAGTGGGCTTTTTTTGATGAGGAGGAAACGAATGAATCATTTGTTCCGGGTGCAGCTATATGTAAATGATATAGAAAAGTCAGCATTGTTCTATAAAGAAGTAATTGGTTTAAAGCTGTATAAAAAAGGTATGCATGGAGCACGTTTTAATCACGACCAGTTCTCTTTATTACTAGTTAGTGATTCAAGATTGAATGAAAATCACTATTTTTACGATCGAAAAGAAATGAAGGGGAATGGTTTTGAACTAATTATTGTTGTCAATCGGATTGAAGACGTATATGAACGTTGTAAAGAGAAGCGGTGCACAATACAAGAAGAAATTCAAACTTACCCATGGGAGATGAGGGGATTTAAAGTTCTAGATCCAGATGGATATTTCCTTAGAATTACATCTGAGTAAAGGTAAACATGAAGAATGTTTATCTTTTTTGTGAAAATATTCAAAAAAATGAACCTTTTTCTAGGCCCATCCGTCTAATACATGTAAAGTTAAATTTGAAGTGAGGATGAAACAGGAGGAGCGATTGTGAAAGTAATCCCTTTATATAAAATGATTGTAAAAGAAGAAACGGATGTTTCCTTAGCGAAAAAAGGTGATCATGAAGCGTTTATGGCGCTTATACATACAGAAAAAGTGAAGATGTATCGTATTGCAAAGGCTATGTTACGTGATGAGACAAATATAGAGGATGCGATACAGGCAACAATTTTAAAAGCCTATGAAAATATAAAAAAATTAAAAAAAGAAGAGTTTTTTCAAACTTGGTTAATTCGAATTTTAATGAATGAGTGTAACAATATTATTAGAACATATAAAAAGGTAATTGTGACAGAAGAGAATGATTACAATATGAGTGCGTGTGATCAGTATGAAGATATAGATTTGTGTAATGCGATTCAATCGTTACATGAAGAATTAAGAGCTGTTACGGTGCTTTATTATTATGAAGATATGAATCAAGAAAGTATTGCCAAGCTTTTAGAAATACCAAAAGGAACAGTGAAATCGAGATTGTCACGTGCGAGGGAACAACTGCAAAAGCGATTAAAGATGGAATAGGGGGTGCAAAGGATGGATGATGAAAAATTATTTGATGAGAAATTAAAAAAGAGAATAAAAGAAGAGAATGTTATAGTGCCGCCAGAGTTAAATGAAAAGATTAATGGTACACTACATAATCTTCCGGTTAAAAAGAAAGGTTACAGAGTTTATATGATGGTTATAAGTGCAGCGGTTCTAGCACTTTCAATTGTGTCTATGTCGGAGTTTTCTGATCAAATTTTCGCTCAAAATGGTGGAGTATTTGAATATGTAAAGAAAAAGACGTTTTCTGATTATGAAAATGAAGAGGAAGTAAAATCGAATGTGAATTATCCAGATAAAGAAAAGATTCAAGAAAAAATGTTGGATTCCATTGATCATTTTAAAAATATTTCAGGACAATTTGAGGAATATTCTAGCTCGTCAAGAATTGCTACAACATACAAATATGCGATTGATACGGAGGGACAAAGTGGTATTTCTTCGAAAGAAGATAAACTAGCGAAAAAACGAACAATTATATATAACGAGGGCAAGAAAAAAGAATTTGATGATGAGAAGTATACATATAAAGAGACAAAATGGAGCCCGAAAGAAAAAAACAATGAACTATTAAAATTAAATCCTACGGAAAGGTTATTGAGAAAATCAGGTGAGAAAAAAAGATATGATGATGAATATGTGGGATTCGCGAAGTATAGTATTCAATCAGAATTTACTGATCTATTAATTCGATATAAAGATTGGAATTATAAAGAAACGAAGTATCTTGGACTTGATTGCTACAAAATAGAAGGGACAATAAATATAGAAATGCCTGTAAGTACATCTGAAGATTTAAGAGGGAAATTTGAAATGGTTGTAGAGAAAAATACAGGGATTATGCTAAAATTCCTTAGTTTCCACGAGGGTATGATTCAATATTCGATTACGACCGAATGGATACAAATAAACAAAGGATTGAAAGAGAATACATTTCAAAAGGAAAGCGCTAATTATGAAAAATTGAAAAATATATTAGATGAATAGAAAACGGAGGAAAACATATGGAGAATCACTCTTCTTCAAGAGAAAAGAAAAATAAACGAAAATATAAGAAGACAACGATAATAAGTATATTGTTAGCAATATTACTATTTGGCGGAGTTGGATATGGTACTTACGTATATATGAAAACTTCTAATCTCGTACAAAAATCAAATGTTAATTTAGCGCGTGGTGAAAAATCAAATTTACGTGAGAAAGCCGTAAAACCAATTGCAAATAATGTTTCACTTTTAATTATGGGAATTGATGAAAATCAAGAACGACAAAAGGAGTATAATGGTGCTTTTCATACAGATGCGCTTTTGCTAGCTACTTTTAATAAAGATAATAAGACAGTGAAATTAACGAGCATACCACGTGATACATATACATATGTTCCAGTTGAAAAGAAAAAAGATAAAATAACGCATGCATATGGAAGTGGTTTCGTTAAAAATGGTAAAGATGGAGGACCGCAAGCTTCAGTGGAAGCGGTAGAAAAATTATTACAAGTACCTGTTGATTATTTTGTGAAGTTTAATTTTAATGCATTTACTAAAATTGTTGATGGATTAGATGGGATTGAAGTAGATGTTCCAGTTGAATTTACGGAGCAAAATAGTAAAGATGAACCTGACGCAATCCATTTGAAAAAAGGACTACAAAAATTAACAGGGGAAGAAGCGCTTGCACTGGCAAGAACGCGTCATATTGATAGTGATGCAATGAGAGGTCAGCGCCAACAGCTTGTTATTGAAGCGATGTTAAGTAAATTAAAAAGTGTAGGTTCGATTACGAAACTAGAAAAAATGGTTGAGGCGGTTGACGGTGATTTTAAAACAAACTTAGTAATGGATGATATTTTATCTTTTTATAAGTACGGTTTAAACGGTTCAGTTGAAAAAATTCAATTAGCTGGTGATGATTTGTATTTACCTAATGGTCCAAATGGGCAACGTGTATATTACTATAACCCTAATAAAAAAGATCTACAGAGTTTGAGTAATACGCTTAGAACACATCTAGGATTAAGTGAAAAGCAGATTGAGGAGAATTAAAGCAGGCGAAATGTCTGCTTTTTTATTGTGTTTAGTAGTATGTCATTTATTCTTTAATGTTATATACTATTTAAAAATAAAAGGAAATAGTGTAACATAAAGTTGTGGTTTAAGGTAAATAACAAGGGGGTTATTACATAGAATAAATGTTAATGATTAATATAGTTTGGGAGAAATGAAAAAACAGGGGAGCATTAAAAATGAGAATTGCAAAAAATTTAACATTCCAAGTTATTATGGCAATTATTTGTGGTATTGCAGTAGGGGCAATTTGGCCTAGTGTTGGACAGCAGATGAAGCCAATTGGTGAAACGTTCATCAATATGATTAAAATGGTTATTGCACCGATTATTTTTTTAACAATTGTGCTTGGTATTGCAAGTATGGGAAGTATGAAAAAGGTAGGTCGTGTTGGTGGTAAGGCACTATTATATTTTGAAATTGTTACAACAGCGGCTTTAATTATTGGTATCATCGTAGCGAATGTTGTACGTCCTGGAGATGGATTAGATCCTTCAAAACTAAAGGGCGGGGATGTTTCACAATATGTACAAAGCGGGCAAGAAATGAAATGGATGGATTTCTTTTTACATATTGTACCATCTAACATGTTTGAAGCATTTGCAAAAGGAGATATTTTACAAGTTCTGTTCTTCTCCATTTTATTCGGTGCAGGGTTAACGATGCTAGGGAAAAATGGACAACCGGTTATCGACTTTTTTGAAAGATTATCGAAAATATTTTTTAATATTTTATCCATTGTTATGAAGTTAGCACCGGTTGGCGCATTCGGCGGGATGGCGTTTACAATTGGTAAATATGGTTTAAGTACACTTATTCCACTCGGTAAATTAATGATTTGTGTATATGCAACAATGGCATTATTTGTTTTTATCGTTTTAAATTTTATTTGTAAATTGTATAAATTTAGTTTGTGGAAATATTTGGCGCATATTAAAGAAGAATTACTCATTGTTCTCGGGACATCATCATCAGAATCAGTACTGCCGCGAATGATGACAAAGATGGAAGACTTCGGGTGTTCGAAGCCGGTAGTAGGTTTAGTCATTCCGACGGGATATTCTTTTAATTTAGACGGAACAACGATTTATTTATCGATGGCTACTATATTTTTAGCTCAAGTCTTTCACGTCGATCTTTCACTAGGTCAACAATTAACTATAATAGCTATTTTGTTAGTTACATCTAAAGGTGCAGCAGCAGTAACAGGTGGAGGGTTTATTGTATTAGCATCTACTCTATCTGCAATGAATGTTATTCCATTAGAAGGGTTAGCACTATTACTTGGTGTAGATCGTTTCATGTCAGAAGCACGTGCTATCGTCAACTTAATTGGTAACGGTATTGCGACTGTAGTTGTTGCAAAAAGTGAAAATGAATTTGATGATGAGAAGTATAAGAGGATAGTAGAAGAAATGAAAAGAGAGAAAATGGCCGGATAAAAAAGTCAGCTTTGCTGACTTTTTTTATTTTTGTAGAAAAGAGGTTTGTTACGATATACATTATTTATTAACAATAATTTACAAGTGTTTTATAGTGGAAGGATATAAAGGTTATTAAATCAATACATAGAATTCAATGAAATATAGTGTTTCAAAAGATTATGGAATTTTTATGAATATTACTGTAAAAAAATAATTTTTTAAAAATTTTCAATAATAACACTTTACAAAACTCAAAAAATTAGTAGAATAATAGTTAATAAGAATCTTCTGATAAATATATAAAGAAAAACAGAATTATCAGAAAATTCTTAAATGAGAGCGTTAAGAATTAGGGAGGGTACAGAAAGTGAAAAAGAAAAAAATCAAAAAATTAACAGCAGTTGTAGCACCAGTTTTAGCAATGAGTATGGCATTGACAGCATGTTCTACATCAGGCGGAGATAAGAAGACAAGCACAAATTCTAGCTCTGGCGGAGATAGCAAATCAGAAGAAAAATTAGCAGCGAAACAAGTACTAAATCGTACTGAAACAAATGAGATTCCGACAATGGATACTTCTAAAAATACTGATACATTAGGTTCTCAAATTTTAGGGAACACAATGGAAGGTTTATACCGATTAGATAAAGATAACAAACCAATCCCAGCTGCGGCAGAGTCAAGCACGAAGAGTGAGGATGGTAAAAAATATACATTCAAATTACGTAAAGATGCAAAATGGTCAAATGGTGATCCTGTAACAGCGAAAGATTTCGTATATGCTTGGCAACGTCTATTAGACCCAAAAACAGCTGCTGAGTATGCATTCATTGCATTCCCAATTAAAAATGCAGAAGCCGTTAATAAAGGGGAAAAACCTGTAACAGAACTAGGAGTAAAGGCAGTAGACGACCTTACTTTTGAAGTTGAATTAGAACAAGCAGTACCATACTTCTTAAACTTAGTAGCATTCCCATCGTACTATCCATTAAATGAGAAGTTCGTAAAAGAAAAAGGGGATAAATACGGTTTAGAGTCTGATACAACAGTATATAACGGACCGTTCGTTCTTACTGATTGGAAGCACGAGCAAGGCTGGAAACTAAAGAAAAACGATCAATATTGGGATAAAAAGACTGTAAAACTAGATGAAATTAACTATAGTGTAGTAAAAGAAGTAGCTACAAGAGTAAACCTATATGATACAAATGCAATTGATTTCGCGCTATTAACAGGTGAATTCGTTGATAAGTATAGAAGCAACAAAGAAGAGTTTGGCACATACTCGCAAGTAAGTACTTACTTCTTACGTATGAACCAAAAACGTGGTGGACAAGATACACCGTTAAAGAGCCAAAAATTACGTGAAGCAATCGCATTATCAATCGATAAAAAGAATTTATCAAACGTTATTTTAAATGATGGATCTAAGCCTGCGGACTTCTTAGTACCGAAAGGATTAGCAACTGGACCAGACGGTAAAGACTTCCAAGAAACATTTAAAAATGGTATTAAACCAGATGCGAAAAAAGCAGCAGCTGCATGGGATGAAGCGAAAAAAGAGCTTGGGAAAGACCAAGTTACAATTGAGCTATTAAACTATGACACTGGTAATGCGAAAAAAGTTGGGGAATATGTAAAAGATCAAATTGAGAAAAACTTAAAAGGTGTAACTGTTAATATTAAACTTCAGCCATTCAAACAAAAGCTGAAATTAGAAACAGAGCAAGACTATGATTTATCATATGCTGGTTGGGGACCTGACTACGCTGACCCAATGACATTCTTAGATATGTTCCAGTCTAATCATTCTCATAACCAAATGAGCTTCGCTGATTCAAAATATGATGATATGATCAAAAAAGCTGGCGGAGAATTAATGGGTGACGCGAAGAAACGTTGGGAAGAGTTAGGAAAAGCTGAGAAATTACTTCTTGAGCAAGATGTAGCGCTTGTACCTTTATACCAACGTGGTGATGCATACGTTCAAAAACCAAATGCAAAAGGCATCGTTCACCATAACATTAGCCCAGAGTATAGCTTCAAGTGGGCGTACATGACTGAAAAAGATGGAAAATAATTTTTAAGCAGTGAGGCTATATTTAAGTGGATGCATATAAGTTTCTTAGCTTATTTTGTAGTGAGAATCTCGTTGTCCACAATAGAAAGATAAACTGAAAGAGCATTCCAAAAGTAGACTATTTACTTTTGGAATGCTCTTTTATTATGTTATCAAATGCAATAAATCAATAGATATAAGGAAGATGGTACTTGTATAGTGCTAATTGTAAAAAATACGTTTTACTATTACAAAAAAATAATTTTTAGAATATTTTAAAAATAACTTTACAAAACCTGAAAAATTAGTAGAATATTAATTAATAAGAATTTTCTGATAACTGGTTATTAGAAAATCTATCAAAATTAGTTTCGTACATATAATTGGGGAGGGTACAAAAATGAAGAAAAAGATGAAAAAGTTCACGGCGGTTGTAGCGCCAGTTTTAGCGATGAGTATGGCGTTGACAGCGTGTTCTGGATCTGGTGGGGAGAAGAAATCAACTACGACGTCTAGTGGTGGTGGGGAAGAGAAAAAATCTGAAATTAAATACGCAGCGAAACAAGTGTTAAATCGTACAGAGAATCAAGAGATTCCGACGATGGATGTTTCGAAGTCTACTGATACATTAGGTTCTCAAATTTTAGGGAACACAATGGAAGGCTTATATCGATTAGATAAAGATAATAAGCCGATCCCAGCTGCAGCAGAATCTAGCACGAAAAGCGAGGATGGCAAAAAATATACATTTAAACTACGTAAAGATGCAAAATGGTCAAACGGCGACCCTGTAACAGCGAAAGATTTCGTATACGGATGGCAACGCTTACTCGATAAGAATACAGCGGCAGAATATGCGTTTATCGCTTTCTACATTAAAAATGCAGAGGCAATTAATAAAGGCGAAAAGCCACTAACAGATTTAGGGGCAAAAGCGGTAGATGATTATACGCTAGAAGTAGAATTAGAAAAACCAGTACCATATTTCTTGAATTTAATGGCATTCCCATCTTACTATCCTTTAAATGAAAAGTTCGTAAAAGAAAAAGGAGATAAATTCGGTTTAGAAGCAGATACAACGTTGTATAACGGACCGTTTGTGATGGCTTCCTGGAAACACGAACAAGGATGGCAGCTAAAGAAAAATGATAAGTACTGGGATAATAAGACTGTAAAATTAGAAGAAATTAACTACAGTGTAGTAAAAGAAGTTGCGACGAAAGTAAACTTATATGATACAGGATCAATTGATTTCACATTATTATCAGGAGAATTCGTTGATAAATATAAATCGAACAAAGAGGAGTACGGTGAGTATTCTGAAGCGAGTACATTCTTCTTACGTTTAAACCAAAAACGTAACGGACAAGATACACCGTTAAAGAGCAAAAAACTGCGTGAAGCGATCGCATTATCAATTGATAAAAAAGGATTAGCAAACGTTATTTTAAATAACGGTTCAAAAGCAACAGATCAATTAGTACCAAAAGGACTTGCGACAGGACCAGACGGTAAAGATTACCAAGATACATTTAAAAACGGTCTAAAATATGATCCGAAAAAAGGTGCAGCAGCTTGGGATGCAGCGAAAAAAGAACTTGGAAAAGACCAAATTACAATTGAATTACTAAGCTATGATGATGGTACTGCGAAGAAAATTGCTGACTACTTTAAAGATCAAATTGAGAAAAACTTAAAAGGTGTAACGGTTAACACAAAAATTCAGCCGTTCAAACAAAAACTGAAATTAGAGTCGGCACAAGATTATGAAGTTTCATTTGCAGGCTGGAGCCCAGATTATTCGGATCCAATGACATTTATTGATATGTTTGAGTCGAAGAGCCCATATAACCAAATGAGTTATTCGAATCAAAAATATGATGAAATGGTTAAACAAGCAGGTAATGAATTATTGTCTGATCCGAAGAAGCGTTGGGAAACGTTAGGAAAAGCAGAAAAATTATTCCTTGAAGAAGATGCTGGATTAGTTCCTTTATACCAAACAGGAAGAGCGTATGTAATGAAGCCGAATGTAAAAGGAATTGTGAAACATAACATCAGTCCAGAATATAGCTTTAAGTGGGCTTATGTAACGGAAGGAAAATAATAAAAAAGAGCGTGTTCAAAGTAGAAACATTACTATTAATACGCTCTTTTTCTATTCAATTAAATAGAGAAGAATAAGAAAAGTAGTACTGACATATAGTAGATGGGGGAGAATTCGTATAGTAGTAATAGTAAAATACATAGTTACTATGAAAATAAAATAATGGAAACTTCAAAAATGAGGATAATTACCAAGATGTTAATTGGTGAAAAAGTATTAATAACTAAGTTCATAGAAAATCTCTCAAAGTTAGTTTCGTACATATAATTGGGGAGGGTATAAGAATGAAGAAAAAGATGAAAAAATTCACGGCAGTTGTAGTACCAGTTTTAGCAATGAGTATGGCGTTAACAGCATGTTCTTCTGGATCTGGTGGGGAGAAGAAACCGACTACAACGTCTAATAATGGCGGGGAAGAGAAAAAATCTGATATAAAATATGCAGCGAAGCAAGTGCTAAATCGTACAGAAACGAATGAAATTCCGACGATGGATACTTCAAAAAGTACAGATACACTTGGCGCACAAATTTTAGGGAATACGATGGAAGGTTTATATCGCCTTGATAAAGATAATAAGCCAATCCCAGCTGTAGCAGAATCTAGCACAAAAAGCGAGGATGGTAAAAAATATACATTTAAATTACGGAAAGATGCAAAATGGTCAAACGGTGATCCAGTAACAGCGAAAGATTTCGTATTTGCATGGCAACGTCTAGTAGATCCAAAAACAGCTGCTGAGTATGCATTTATTGCTTACTATATTAAAAATGCAGAAACAATTAATCAAGGAAAAGGAGAAGTTGCTACATTAGGTGTAAAAGCGGTAGATGATTATACACTTGAAGTGGAACTGGAAAGACCGGTACCGTATTTCTTGAACTTAATGGCATTTGCGTCATACTATCCATTAAATGAAAAGTTTGTAAAAGAAAAAGGGAATAAATTCGGTTTAGAGTCTGATACAACAGTATATAACGGACCGTTCGTTCTTACTGATTGGAAACATGAGCAAGGCTGGAAATTAAAGAAAAATGATCAGTATTGGGATAAAAAGACTGTAAAACTAGAAGAAATTAACTATAGCGTAGTAAAAGAACCAGCTACTAGAGTAAATTTATACGATACAGGTGCAATTGATTTCGCACTTTTATCAGGAGAGTTTGTTGATAAGTATAGAAATAATAAAGAGGAGTTTGGCGCATATTCGGAAACAAGTACGTTTTACTTACGTCTAAACCAAAAGCGTGGTGGGCAAGATACACCGTTAAAGAGCAAAAAACTACGTGAAGCAATTGCATTATCAATTGATAAGAAAGCTTTAGCGAATGTCATTTTAAATGATGGTTCAAAACCAGTCGATTACTTAGTACCAAAAGGTTTAGCGAGTGGACCAGATGGTAAAGATTTCGCAGAAACGTTCAAGAATGGTTTAAAACAAGACACTAAAAAGGCAGCAGCAGCTTGGGAAGAAGCGAAAAAAGAACTTGGAAAAGATCAAGTCACAATTGAACTGTTAAATTATGATACTGGTAATGCGAAAAAGGTTGGAGAGTATGTAAAAGATCAAGTTGAAAAAAATCTAAAAGGCGTGACAGTAAATATTAAACTGCAACCTTTTAAGCAAAAGCTAAAATTAGAATCAGACCAAGATTATGATTTTTCATATGGTGGCTGGAATCCAGATTATGCGGATCCTATGACGTATCTTGATATGTTTGAAACGACAAATTCTCAGAATCAGATGAGCTACTCAGATTCAAAATATGATGACATTATTACTAAAAGTAAGACAGAATGGATGGCTGATGCAAAAAAACGTTGGACAGAGTTAGGGAAGGCAGAGAAATTGTTACTTGAGGAAGATGTAGCGCTTGTACCTTTATATCAAAGTGCTAAATCATATGTTATGAAACCAAATATAAAGGGAATTGTGAAACATAATATTAGTCCGGAATATAGCTTCAAATGGGCGTATATTGAAGAGAAATAATAAAGTGAAACTTTAATTAGGCTGCCCAGAAAATAGCAGGATAAAAGAAAAAGCATTTTCAAGTTGCGGTATTAGAGCACTTGAAAATGCTTTTTCTATGCACTTTTATTCCTTCCTCGAATATATAAAATAAAAAAGGGAGAATCCCATGAAACGAAATACTTACATCGATTTCCTAGCTTATTACGGAATAGGAAGTGCTCATCCTGGTGGTTTTACGTTAACAAAACAATTGTTAGCTCAACTGCCTTTTAAATATGGAGCAAATGTCCTTGAGATAGGCTGCGGTACGGGGAAAACAGCGGCGTATATGACAAAAGAATGTGGTTATAAAGTAACGGCGGTTGAAAAGAATGAGATTATGATTCAAAAGGCGAAAGATAGATGGTTAATTGAAGGACTAGACATTCAGTTAATTGAAGGGAATGTAGAGCAATTACCTTGTGTGCATGATTCATTTGAGTTCGTACTCGGAGAATCGATACTCGCTTTTACGGAGAAAGAAATGGTGATCTCAGAGTGCTATCGTGTATTACAGAAGGATGGCAAGCTAGTTGTCATTGAAATGATTATTGATAGGCACATTGAGAAGAGTGAGGAAGAAAAAATTGCCCAATTATACGGGATGAAAGACCTATTAACTGAGAATGAATGGGTGCAATTATTTCAGAAAGCAAACTTTAATCGGGTTACCATTGCTGGCGGTGGTACAATTGCAGAAACAATCTCGGGCTATATAGAAGAGCCAGAATGGAATGTATCCGCGCATATTCCCAATGAATTATATGAGGCATGGGTACAGCATGAAAATGTACGACTTATGTACCAACATATTTTAGGTCATCGTATTTTTATATGTGAAAAATAAATAAAAAGAGTTGGCTAAAGTTAGTCAACTCTTTACTATGTTAAATGAAAAATAATGCAGCTAATGTAATTCCGAAGATGAAACCAAATCCGAGTTCAACGCCCCATCCACAACCGCCGCCTCCCCAGCCGCCGCAATTACCGCAACCACGACCGCCACATCCACAGCCGCCGAATCCACCACCACCACAACCAAATCCACAGCTATCACATCTGCTAAGGCCGCCGCAAAGATCGCAACCACCGTTTGTATAAGCGTCATAGTATCCAAATCCTGTATCAAAAGATGAGCGCTGTTGCACTGGTTCAATCCATACAGAGCTTTTTGTCACATCAATTATTTTGCCTAAATGAATGCGGCCATCACGATCTTCAATTCGAACGACTTTACCGAAATAACGTTGGCACGTATCGTAACATTTTTGTCTATGCATGTTCTTTCCTCCTTCCCCATTACAGTAATACGATATGTAGAGGGGACAAGTGCGGCTTGTACGAATGCCCTATCTATCATAATTGTTATAGGAAAGGGGAAATATAGGAAGAGGATATATAAGGAGGAAAAGGTATGAAATCTACAGATCAGTTTCAGACATACGAAGTACCATGGGAAGAATTTATTGAAGCATTGCGAGAGGAAATGAAGAAGCAAGTAGGGGCAGATATAATTGATACAGTAGTTTGTAATTTAGAAGATGGCTTTGAAGTGTATACATATGTGCAGGGGGATTTGGATTTTGAATACAAGGAAGCACTTGAAAGGAAATACGGAAGCGATGCAAAAACGCCTAATGTGTTAACGATTATGTTATTAGCTAGCATTTATAGTACAAGTGAAGAGAATTTACGCTTGCATGCGGATAATAAAGAAAATCCGGTTGTTGAAGTGTATGTGAAGCAATAAATCAAACTTTTTGATATATGTTTTGAAGACGAAAAGTAGGAAAAGTCTGTTTTAAGTGTAGAGCTTAAACAGGCTTTTTTACTTATAGTATCGGATAGAAAACGATAGAAGGAATAATATTCAACTTATATAACTGTTTACATAATAAAGTTATGATGTGTTAGTTGTCCTAAAATACAAGTCATATATCTTGTATCCTCTCATAAATTTAAACATAGGAATTTGTCTACAAAGGTGGCGAAGCCTCATCATGAAAATTCGAATTTGTGCCACATTCATGTTGTTTCTATTTATATGGTTACATCCTTTTTGGACTTTTGCAAAAGGAGAGGAGGCAAAGGAAAGGGTCGTTTCACTTGTATATGATGATTCGGGCAGCATGAGAAATAACGATCGCTGGAAATATGCCAATTATGCTTTGCAAAGTTTAGTTGCGCTATTAGATGAAAAAGATAAATTTTCGTATGTTCCAATGAGCAAGCCGAATGATCCATTAGACATTTCGTTAACGAAGGATAAGAGACAAACAGAAATTGAGGGAATTGGGGCATGGAAAACGTATTTAAATACTCCGTTTAGCGCAGTAGAAACGGCGATGCAATCTATAAAAAAGGAAGCAGATATAGATGGAAAACGTGAATTTTGGCTTATTGTCTTAACTGACGGGGCATTTAATGATTTAGAGAAAGATAAGGTTGGCGGGAAAGAACAAATTACACAGAAGTTAGCACAGTTTAAGAAGGATATGGATGCAAAAAAGATATCGCTACATCCAATTTTAATTACGATGGAAGAGGATTTAGGACAGCAAGAAAAGGCACAACTAAATACGTTTAAAGAGATATGGAAGAAAGAGATAAACGGAGTTACGATGCCATCTAGTGGAGAGGATGGTATTGTAAAAAGTGTCAATCAAGTCGCAGCATTAGTTGCAAATCGTGATCCGTTCTCTTCTGTTGAATCAATTGTAAAAACGAAAGTAGTAGGGAAGAAAGTAGAGATTACAACACCATTTCCATTAAAGCGTATGACGCTTGTACGACAATCGCCTTCTTTGTCTAATTATCAGGTCACACAAATTTCTAAACCGTTACAATTACAATCTTCCTATTCCATACATGCACCAGGAGAAGCGAAATTATTCGGAAATATAGTTCATATCAGTACGGAAAATCAGGAAGTTATTAAACCAGGAACTTATACGATAGAGGTGGACCAGAATATTGAGAAAGAAGGACTACAAGTACTAGTTGAACCAGCGCTTAACTATACTGTTTCTACTTATGACAAAGATGATCGTAGTCAAAAAAATGTGGAAGAAATGTACGAAGGTGTTACCGCTGTTATTGAAGCGAAGCCTACCGAATTACCAATTCAGTCTTCATATTTTCAGGCAGAAGTAGAAATAGACGGAAAACAGTACCAGATGAAGTGGGACGATAAAAAACATGTATTTTACTACGAAACGAAGATTGATAAAGGGTTAGTGCGCGGGAAAGTTCATATGAACATAAAGGGATTTTACAGACAGACGAAAGAATTTAAAGTCGAAGTAACGGAAAAACCAAAATTATCATTGCAAACTATTACGAAAGATTATGAAGAAAAAGTAACAAATTTAGAGAATAGTAAACCTTTTATTATACAACCACAGTTAGATGGTAAGCTGATGACAGAAGAGGCTGTAAAGAAACTAATAAAATCTACTGGTGTCACATCTAAACAATCAATCAACTATGAAATAAAACAACATGGTAATCAAATTTATATTTATCCTCGACCTCATTACTCCGACACATTCAATTTTACAGATACCGGCACCGTAGAAGCTACCATCGTAGTGCAAGATTCAAAATTACAAGAAGTAAAGAAAAATATATCACTTCATATTCAAAATGCACCGTTTTATGAAAAATATGCGCTTATTTTTAAGTTTGTTATTCCTATCACTTTATTATTGTTAGTAGTAGGAATAATCGTTTTAGGATGGATTGTTCGTCCAAGATTTCACCGGAAAGCACTATTGTATTATGAATGGGATCAAGAGGTAGCAAAAGATTGGTTATATCAATCTGAACCAGAGTTACTTAAAAATAAATGGTGGAAACACTATTTTGGCATTCCATTCCGAGCAGAAAGAAAGACTGTGCAATCCGTTACGTTTATAGCAAAGAAAGGGTCGAAATCAATATTTGTAGCGAAAGAGTCACAAGTAGTAGGAATGATTATTGATGGGATGTTTATAACAGAAGATGAGGTTGGAATGGAACATAAGACGCTATATCCAAATGAACTTTTAGTAATTGATAGAGGGTATGGTAAAGAAATTTACAAATATGAGTGTGAATAGTAGATAGGGAAAAGGAGGGAGTCTCATCTTTCTCCCCCTCTTTTCAAACAAGCAAGAATAGGAAGGTGGTTCACATGACGTTACAAGTTCCAACGATATTAATTGGTTTAGGTGGAATCGGTAGTACTGTGACACATCAAATATATGAAAGGCTACCTGAGGAGCGCCGAAAAAAGGTAGCAATGCACGTATTTGATACAGATGTGAATACATTGAGTAAATTTGATCATATTCGAAAGTTTAAGACGCAAACGAGTTCTAGTAAAACGCCAAGAGAGTATATTGCGGGAGATCCAACGATTCCAGAGTGGTTTCCGATGGACCCGACTATACTTGATAAACCACTGACAGAAGGGGCAGGACAGTTACGCGTCATTTCCCGTTTAGCGTTACTTGCTGCGATGAAAGAAGATAAATTGACATCCTTTTGGCAAGAAATTGAGAAGATTTTTCCAGTTACAAGTGATCAAACGGAGTATGGAGTACGTGTCATTATCGTAACGTCACTAGCGGGCGGAACAGGTTCAGGGATGTTTCTGCAAATTGCATTATATTTACGTGAAATGCTTCGGAAAAAACTGCAGCATCACAACATTTTAATACGCGGTGCGTTTCTAATGCCGGATGTGTTAGTTAAGACGAGAACGGTTAGTGCGAAAGAGTTTGAAACGGTGCAAGCAAACGGCTATGCATCGTTAAAAGAATTACATGCCATTACGCTTGGCTCTACCGGAGAACTATCCAAACGCGGTGGCGTCACGATTGAATTAGAGTATCGTCCTGATCAAGTAGATGAAGACGGAAGAACGAATCATACGATTAAACAACATCATTTACCGTACAATTATTGTTTCCTATACGATTACGAAAATCTACATGGACACCATCTGCACAATTTATCAGATTATATGGAGCAAATGGCAAATACGATTTATTTACAGTTATTTAGTCCGATGTCTGCCAATCATTTTGCACAGGAAGATAATCAAATTCAGCAATTAGCAGAATCGAGCGGGAAAGGACGATATTGCGGGGCAGGAACGGCAAAGATTATTTATCCGTATGAGCACGTGTTAAAATATTGTGCTTTAAAATGGGCTGTGCAAGGTTTAGATGAATCTTGGCTTCATTTAGATCAACTGTTTCAAGAGAAGAAGCAAAGATATGACCAAGACGTAAAACGAGGGATGCAACGTGAAAAGCCAGAGCGCGGGAAAAGTTATTTAGAAGACTTAGAACATCTTGCTACTCGTCCAGAACAGGCTCATATTTTCTATAGACAAATGTACAATGAAACACGTGAAGGAGCAGAGGGCGGTAAAGTTGGTGTGGCGAAATCTAAACTGTTTTTAGAAGCTGTAGAAAGTTATGTACAGCGTACGGTGCAAAAAGATGAGGAATTAAACCGTCTGCAGCACGAGTGTAAAATTTCGGCTGCGAAGCTGAAAATGATGGAGCAAATGAAAGGTGAAGTAGCAAGAGTGGATCATGCGGTTCGTTTATATGCGTATGCGATTCCGAGCCGCGTACATGAACATGTAACGACACTTTTATATGACATGATTGAATCAGACCGTTTTTCACCAAGTGGTTCTGAAGGGCAGTCATATCAACTAAATACATGGTTTTTAAAGAAAACAGATCCTGTTCATCCGGTATCAGCTCGTTTTATGTTGTATGAAATTCGAAAGCAGTTAGTAGAGAAAATGAATCGTTTGCATGAAAATAATGAACAAAAGCGCAATTTAATTCAAAACTACGATAAGAAATTTAATGTAAGTAATATTGATGGGACGGTAACAGCTGTTCGCCGAGTAGAAATTGCGCAGCAACAAGGCTGGTTTGGAAAAATGATGAATAATCAGCAGCGTTTGTTTAAAAAAGAATTTGAAGATATTGTAACGCAGTACGTACACAAATTAAACGAGTATCGTAAAGAAATGCTATTAGAACTCGTTTATCAATCACTATATCAAGCAGTTAATAAGATGATTCAATATTGGGAAAGGTTTTTTGATAATTTACACGAAACACGTGAAAATTTATTGTTCGAAATTCAAAAACGAAGCAAGGAATTTGAAGGAAAAACAAACCCGACGAATGTATATGTATTAGCTGAAGAGAAGTTACAAGAAAAGATATGGCAAGATATGCAGCAACATTTAAATTTAGGTGTATTACCGAAAGATATTTCTGCAGAAATTTATATGAGTTTATACGGGGAATATTGCCGGGATGCGAAAACAGAAGAGATTCAATCGAAAAAGGTAGAGGACTTTTATCGTGAGCACATACTAAGTTATTGCTACGATGAATTACAAATACGCTATCGCGATAAATTAGAACTGAATATCGTTGAGGCGTTACGAAAAGAAGCGGATTATAAGAAACGTGATCGTGATGAATACGTCCGTGAAAAAATTGAAGACTTGTTCCATTTAGCTAGTCCATTTGTGCCGAAAGTTTCCCATCACAGAGAATTACAATATTGGGGTATACATCCATCTTTAAAGAAAGAACTACAAGAGGAATTAATACAAGAAATGTTTAAAGAAAAAGATACAGTACATGAAGCTTTTTCGCCATTTGAAGTCATTTGTTATCGTGCGCATTACGGTTTATCGTTGCAAGACTTCCCTAAGCTTTCGTCTGGACACATTGCAAATGGATTTATGAATGATAAAGGTGATTATTTTCAGTCATACTATCGCCGTGTGAATAAACTAAATAGTAAAAAATCTAGTTTAACGCCGCATTTAGATAAGTATTGGCACTTACCAGCATTCATGCCAGACTTAAATGCAACGCAAACGAAGTTGGATTACGATAAATGTAATCGAGCTCTTCTATACGCGTATATGTATCGCTGGATTAGTTTAGTTGCTGTTGATGGTCAGTTCGTGTATCAATATAACGGTGTTGGGCGTAGCTTCTTAATTCAGTCGATGGGAAAAAATATTTCAAGTGAAAGTTACAAATTACACAGAGCGTTGCTTCATAATCCGTTTATTTATGAAAACATCTTGTCCAGATTTGAAGAAGAACAAGAAAAAGCTATGATACAGGGCGGACATTTATATACACATCCGTTCGTATTAGGAGCTCAAGATATTAGATGGCTTCGTAAAGAGCATGTCCATAATATTTTAGATATGATTTTAATGTATGACCGTGAAGCGAAATATGACCCAACGCTAGAAGAAACTTCTGATGAATTATTAAGGCTATTCCTTGATGAAATTGAGTTGTATTTCCAAAACTATTACGGTACAGGTGCCGATATGGTTGCAAAGAAAGAGAAAGAAATGTTTATTAAACAATTGTGGGATCGCTCGTATGCGAAAGGTTATGTAGATCCAAATAGTGCTCCTTATAAAAAGTGGCAAAATTTATTAAGCGTTCATGATGAAGAGGAAACGCCAAAAACGAATGTTTAATGAATGAAAAGGGAATCCTTAAAAGTGGCAATACAACTTTAGAAAAGAGGGATTCCGATGCCGTTTTTAGGAAGTGTATATCAAATATTTGGATTGTATCCAGAAATTTATTATGGAATGATTTCAGCTGAACTTGCAGAGCAGCAAAGATTAGAACAAGCGGAAAACGAAGAACCAGAAACAGAAGTGTAACTGTATAAGAAGCTTCAAAATAAAAATGATAACACGCTACTTACTCTTTACATGTATAAGAGTAAGTAGCGTGTTTGTATTATTTAATGATTCCGTTTTCTAAAATTTTAATAGTAGAAGTTACTTTCACATTAGCTTTTGAAAAGGCACTTGGCCAATCATCTTCGACAGTTTTCCATTCTTTATATTGAAATGCTCTCGCATAATCACCAAATCCGAATGGATCAAGTTGCTGTTTTTGAATGTTGTGGATTAAATCGTTTAAATCTTTGTTTAGTTGTTTTGTAATAAGAGAAGTTAATTTCTTTCTATCTTTGTCTATATCCATGTTGAATGTAATCTCAGATATGGACACATTCAAATTCATTCCAACGCTGAACTTAAAATGGTTGTCATTATAGCCTGTATTAATATAACGATTTATGCTAAGGACATTAATCGTTATAAAATCTTTTTCCTTTGTATCTTTTAGACGGTTATTATTTTTAACTGGAGCAGAAGGAATATGCATTGTAAGAGAGACCGGTGTATTAGCTTTTTCTTGTAACATAAGAAGAAGGGCGCTTTCATATCGATTTAAGGACATCTTATAAATTCCACGAGAAGTTAAAAGTGCGGATCCAGTAACAGTAATTTCTTTCTTGTCTTTCTTTATTTCTGAAATTGCTGGTGTTATCCCTTTATTAAAAGTTTGTCTATGGAATTCATGGAATGTTGTATAAACTGTCCGATTGTATAATTTGTTTGTATTAATTAATTCAGTCAAATGTTCAGGGAGATCCGGTTTATCTTTAAAGTTATTATAGATTATAGAAGAAACTGGTCCTTGTACTGCTACAATACGCATATTACCAGTGTTTTTCGGATCTCGATACCAAACATCAAGATAGGGCATGGCCCCTTCTTGTTTCAAAAACGTATTGCTTAATAAGACGATTTGTAATTTTTCAGTAGATACTAAACCACTACTGGAACTATTAAACATCGCCTTTGCTTCTCTAGGTGTATGTACTTTTGTTTCATGTGTTTCGTACTTTTTCTCGACGTCCTTGTTAAAAACAGGTATTATTTGGTACACTTTCAGCATTTCTTTATTTTCTTTATCAAAACCGTAAACTAATGAGATGGATTGTTTTTCGAGATCGAGTCGATCTCCGCAGCCAGTCAAAAAGATTGTGAGGAAACAAAGTATAGTGAAATGAATAAATCGTTTCATTTAAATGTTTCTCCTTTTCCAATACTGATAAAATGTAATGTATGAGAGGAATACGACCGGGAATAGAAAAACGATAAAATAACTGGCAGTTCCCCAGAAATCCCGTAAAGCATTGATTTGATAAGAAGAAGGGGTATAAAAAAGTAGAACGAAAATACACCCGAATAATAAAAGCCAAATAGGTAATGAACTGCCTTGTTTGTTAAGTAATTGATTGATTCCATCTGAAGCAGTGAAAATATAAGGAATGCAAGAATCAAAAATAATGAAGAGATAAAAAGATAAAAATATAATTTCAAATCGCTCTAAGAATGAAAAATGAAATGGTGTAATGAGAGACAGAGTAGGCCATAAAAACTTCGTAATGCCATCTGGGCTAAAATAAACAAAAGAAACGAACGTAACTTGAAGATAAATAAATAGTGTAATTAAATTCGCAAGAACAATGCCTTTTTTTGCAGATGATTTGTTACTAAGATAAGGATAAAGGACAAATGCAAACTCAAATCCAAGAAACGCAATGATAGTTGATTTTACTGTATTTAAAACGGGTAACCACCCCTCTTTCAGAAGAGGAAGAAGGTATATCCAATGGCCATCTTTAAGTGGAATAAATAATAATAATGGCATCCAAATTGTAAAAAAAAGAGTGAAAACGGCATACCGACTTATAATGAGTACGCCTTTGCACGCCAACATAATCATTGGGATGGATAGCAAAATCATAATTAAAAACATAGGAGATCTAGGTAAAATCCAAATATGAACGATGTATAAGAGGGAGAATATTAAGGAAACAGCAGCAAGAACAGCATATAAAATCCAAAGAACCATCATTCCTTTTCCTAGCCATTTTCCAAGGTAACGTATTAACACATCAAGTAAAGTATAGCCAGGGTGTTTTGACATGATATGTACAATGCAAAGGCTAACTAAGATAGTTATAGCACATCCAATAATAACTGATATCCAACCATCAGTATTGGCTCCTTCTGCAACTTCACGCGGAAGTGTAAGTAAACCGAATCCGACTTGAACACCACTAATAGTGAGAATGTATTGAAATAAAGTAATCTCCCTCTTTGCACGCTTCGTCACTTGTTTTCCTCCGTTTCTTCTACATTGCGTTGTCGATTTTCTTGTTTTAAGTTAAGGGATAGTGGGCGTTTCTTCATAATTTTCCACGGTAAACGTACAAGGGTATCTTTTAAATCCGAAGTAAATAAGGGAGAAAAAGGACTACCATAAGGAACACCGAGAGATTCCATGGACAGTATATGAATGATAATGATTGCCATCCCAACCATAATTCCAATGACGCCAAATAAAGAGGCACTTATCATCATTGGGAATCGAAGAAGCCGAATTCCTGCAGACATTTCCATGTTAGGAATAATGAAAGAAGCGACCGCGGTAATCGATACGACGATAACCATAACGTTACTGACAATTCCTGCTTGAACCGCAGCTTGTCCAATTACAATACCTCCTACAACACCGATTGTTTGTCCGACGGGACCAGGAAGCCGAACAGCAGCT
The DNA here is from genome assembly GCF_022095615.2 of Bacillus thuringiensis. Taxonomy (NCBI): domain Bacteria; kingdom Bacillati; phylum Bacillota; class Bacilli; order Caryophanales; family Bacillaceae; genus Bacillus; species Bacillus thuringiensis. The sequence goes on along the minus strand of NZ_CP155559.1, from coordinate 3,315,817 downwards.
TCACGAAGCATTTCAAGTACTAATTCCATTAACAATGCTTCTAGTATAGGGGGAAACGGAATTTTAGCTCGAGACTCTCCAATTGTTAATAATAACTTCAGTGGAATGACTTCATAATGAAAAGAAATCATAGCAATATAAAGAGCAGGAGCAAAAATTGCAATAAATAACCCGGTGAAACGAAGGAGTCGTATAAAAGATGGAATCATTGGCCTGAAGCTGTAATCATCTATCGTCTGAAAAAAATCTGAAAAGGTCATAGGGCCAATTAATACGCCTGGTGAGCGATCTACAACAACAGCGATTCGCCCATCTAGAATGTGATGGGCCGTTGTGTCAGGGCGTTCAGTGATGGATAATTGAGGAAAGAGAGTATAGGAATTATCTTCAACAAACCCTTCTAATTCTCCGGTAGTAATAATGGCGTCCACTTTTATTGATTCGATGCGGCATGCCATTTCTTGTACGACATCTTCGTTTGCAATATCTGCTAGATACAGCAAAAAAACCTTTGAAGTAGCTCTTTCACCAACAGTGAATTCCTTCACTTTCAATTCGCGATTTGGAATATATCTACGAATAAGTGCAAGACTGTCGCTCGCTACCTCATTAAATCCTTCGTGTGAGCTTTTTATGGAAGTTTCTGTTGTAGGTTCTTCAATACTTCTTTTTGGCGCCGATTGCGTATCTAGTTCTAATGCCGTAAGTTGTCCATTTATGAATAAAATGCTTTTACCGTGTAAAAGGGACTGTTCAATGTCTGCCCACTGCTGAACTTTCTTTATATTCCCGATTGTAACGGAGGATTCCCAAAAATCGACCTCATTCCACTCTTTAAATAGGAGGGGGCGAAGAATATCAATGTTAATAACAGTTTTATCTACAAGTCCTTCCATATATATAAGTGCAGCTTCTTGTCCGTTTTTTAACGGAAAAGTGCGTGTAATTAATTCTGGAATACCGCTAAACAATTTGGACAAATGCTTTAGATTAAGGGAAAGAGAAGAAGAAATAGGTTTATTTAATGTATGATCAGCTTGCTCTTGTGCAGAAAAAGATTTTTCACCACGTATCCATTTGTTAAAAGACCCCATTTGTTTGCTTTCTCCTTGTTATTTTTTATCCCGCTATTTGCGGACAGCCCCACTGATTATAGTTTCATTTTATATGGGTTATTATGGATAGTTCCGCGCTGACATATGCGTAGTTTAAATTTTATATTGTATATTTCCACCTTTAACGCTATAATTATAGTGTTAAAGATGGAATCGTGATATGACCTGTTATGAATCTATCGTTTTATTTATGAATAAATGGATTGGTATTTTAGCAAGATGTGCTAATAAACTACTCCACCATGATAATAACGTGCCGAAATGTGGTGCGTATATTTTCGTGGTGGAGTTTTTTTATTCTCAAAAAGGGGGAAAGACCATGAATAACAACATGGTTCATATTACAATTGACGGAAAAAAGTATACAGCGGAGCCTGGTTCAACGATATTGGGTGTTATTAATGAGAACGGGATTGAACATCCGCAAATTTGTTACGTGCCAGAAGTAGATCCTATTCAAACATGTGACACTTGTATTGTAGAGGTTGACGGAAAGTTAGTGCGCTCTTGTTCGGCAGTAGTGACAGAAGGGATGAACATTGAACGTAATTCTGCTCATGCCAAAGAAGCACAAACAGAGGCAATGGATCGGTTACTAGAAAATCATTTATTATACTGTACAGTATGTGACAACAACAATGGGAACTGTAAACTGCATAATACAGCAGAATTAATGGAGATTGAACATCAAAAATATCCTTATGAACCGAAAGTAGATGCAAGTGAAGTTGATATGACGCATCCGTTTTATCGCTACGATCCTAATCAATGTATTGCATGCGGTCAATGTGTTGAGGTATGTCAAAACTTACAAGTAAATGAAACGTTATCAATAGACTGGGAAGCGGAACGCCCACGAGTTATTTGGGATGAAGGAGTAAATATTAATGATTCTTCATGCGTGAGCTGTGGTCAATGTGTAACCATTTGTCCTTGTAATGCTTTAATGGAGAAAACGATGCTCGGTGAAGCTGGATTTATGACGGGATTAAAACAAGATATTCTTGAACCGATGGTAGATTTAATTAAAGAAGTTGAGCCTGGATATAGCGGCATTTTTGCGGTATCAGAAGTGGAAGCGGCCATGCGTGATACTCGTACGAAGAAAACAAAAACAGTTTGTACATTTTGTGGTGTAGGTTGTTCATTTGAAGTGTGGACGAAAGGGCGTAAAATTCTTAAAGTACAGCCTTCTTCTGATGCGCCAGTTAACGCAATTTCTACTTGTGTAAAAGGAAAATTCGGTTGGGATTTCGTAAATTCTAAAGAAAGAATTACAAAACCCTTAATTCGTAAAAATGGAACGTTTGTTGAATCTACATGGGAAGAAGCACTAAATGTAGTTGCAAGTAAATTAGGGTCTATTAAAGAAGAATACGGTAAAGATGCTATCGGTTTTATTTCTTCATCTAAAATTACGAATGAAGACAATTATGTAATTCAGAAATTAGCTCGACAAGTATTTGAAACGAATAATATTGATAACTGCTCACGTTATTGTCAATCGCCAGCGACAGACGGATTATTCCGTACAATTGGTATGGGCGGAGATGCTGGAACGATTAAAGATATCGCAAAATCTGGTCTTGTTATTATTGTAGGTTGTAATCCGACAGAAGGTCATCCTGTTTTAGCTACACGTATTAAACGTGCGCATAAATTACACGGACAAAAATTAATTGTGGCTGATCTTCGGAGAACAGAAATGGCAGAGCGTTCAGACGTCTTTATTAGTCCAAAACAAGGAACAGATCAAGTATGGTTAATGGCTGTTACGAAATATATGATTGATCAAGGCTGGCACGATCAACGATTTATTGATGAGAATGTAAACTTCTTTGAAGATTTCAAAGAGAGTCTTGCAGAATATACACTTGAATATGCAGAAGAAATGACTGGTATTTCAAAAGAAACACTTATTCAAATGGCTGAAATGATTCGTGATGCAGATGGTACATGTATCCTTTGGGGTATGGGAGTAACGCAAAATACAGGTGGATCTGATACTTCCGCTGCGATTTCAAACTTACTGCTTGCAACAGGTAATTATCGTCGTCCAGGTGCTGGTGCATATCCACTTCGAGGTCATAATAACGTACAAGGTGCTTGTGATATGGGTACTTTACCAGGATGGCTTCCTGGATATCAGCACGTTACTAACGATATGGAACGTACGAAATTTGAAATGGCTTACGGAGTAAAAATTAATAGTGAACCAGGTCTTAATAATATTGAAATGCTTCACGCAATTGATGAAGGGAAAATGAAAGCCATGTATCTTGTCGGAGAGGATATGGCTCTTGTAGACTCTAATGCGAACCACGTACATGAAGTGTTATCAAGCCTTGATTTCTTCGTTGTACAAGACGTTTTCTTATCTAAAACTGCTCAATATGCAGATGTTGTATTACCGGCAGCACCGTCTCTTGAGAAAGAAGGTACTTTCACAAATACAGAGCGCCGTGTACAAAGATTGTATCAAGTTCTTCCTACGCTTGGAGATGCGAAGCCAGATTGGTGGATTGTGCAGGAGATTGCGAATAAATTAGGTGCAAACTGGAATTATAGCCATCCAAGTGAAATTTTTGCTGAAATGGCAAGTTTATCACCACTATTCTCACAAGCAAACTATGAAGTACTTGAAGGGTGGAATAGTTTCCATTGGGGAAGTTTTGATGGAACGAATACACCACTTCTGTTCCAAGATGGATTTAACTTCCCAGATAAAAGAGCTCGTTTTGCGATTGCTGACTGGGTACGTCCAGCTGAATTCCCAGCGGAGTTCGATCTTCACATTAATAACGGTCGTATGCTTGAGCATTTTCATGAAGGGAATATGACAAATAAATCAACAGGTATTCAAACGAAAGTGCCTGGCGTTTTCGTTGAAATTTCTCCAGAGCTTGCAAAAGAACGTGGAGTGAAAACAGGTTCATTAGTTCGTCTTGTTTCTCCATTTGGAGCATTAAAATTACGTGCACTTGTAACAGACCGTGTAAAAGCGAATGAGTTATATTTACCGATGAACTCTACAGATAATGAAACAGCAATTAATTTCTTAACAGGTCCTGCAGTTGATGCGCGTACAAATACACCTGCTTATAAACAGACGAAAGTGCGTATGGAAGTGCTAGAAGTTGATGGCGAAAACCCGATGCCAAAAGCGAACCCGCGCAATAAAAAACGTCATCCTCAAGCTGGTATTGAGGTACATCGTAAGTGGGCACGTCCAGGCTATGTGCATTTAACGGATAAGTAGGAGGAGAAAAATATGGCTGCACCTATAAAAATGATTCAAAAACAAGAATTAACTGAGGAAGAAATAAAACAGCAAAAATTAGATGATTTAAAAGAGCTTCTAGCAAATAATGAAGACGCTCTAAATCAAATGTTTAATATAGTAGGGGAATTGAATGATATTGGCATGCTAGAAGCAGCTAATTCTATGCTAAAGGCGAAAGAACCAATCGCAAAAATTGTTCTTGGCCAAGTGACCCGTGAGCCTGTTACAAATTTAATTAATAATATGATGGGTGCTGCAGGTGCTTTAACAGAACTTGATCCGGAACTTACGAAAAAGCTTATAGGTAGCTTATTAGTAGGGCTAGAAGAAGGTAATGAACATCTAGAGAGTAATAAAAAAGTAGGGGTATTCGATCTTATGAAAGTATTGAAAGATCCAGACATTAACCGTGCCATCGGATTTGGGCTTCATTTCTTAAAAGGTATGGGTAAAGGGTTAAAAGACGAGTAACCTTCATGAAGTGAATCTTTTCGCCTAAATGATTGTATGAAATAGTTTGGGCGGAAGGCTCATTTTGGTAAAATATATAATAAAGTAAAATGAGGTTTTTGGGAGGAATAATTGTATGTCAAAAAAAGTACATGAATTTAATGATATGATACGAAAACTTCGAAAGGAACTTTTCGGAAAAGGACCAGAACGAATTCATACTGTTTTTGCTGAAAATATGGCGATTGCGACCCTTTATGGAAACTTAACACCTACTGAAAAATTCATTTCAAGTACGATGGACGGTGCGGAAATGGTTCATATGGCTAGAACGAAAATGATTCAAGAAGTGTATGCTGCGAATTCCCGTGAACATTTGGAGGAACTTGTTGGAGCGAAATTAGTGAATTTGTTTTCAGATATGAAAGTAGAAGAAGATATTGCAGTTTCGGTATTTGTTTTTGATAAAAATATAACGTGAGAGAAGGATACTGATCGTGAAACCGATACAGGTAGAAAGAGAAATCTTTCGTTATGAACAAGGGGCGTTTAAGCATATAGAGGACAGCATTGTAACAGAGTTTCCAGTCACGATTAAAATGAACGGACAGGAGTTTGTTACAATGGTTAGTACTCCAGAATATATAGAAGATATGGTAATAGGCTTTTTAGCATCTGAAGGAATTATTCGGAAGTATGAAGATATTGATGACATATGGGTACAAGAGAAAGAAGGATTTGTACATGTCACAACGAAAAAAGTGAATCCGTATTACGAACAAATGCAAAATAAACGTTATATTACTTCATGCTGTGGTATGAGTAGACAAGGGTTTGTGTTTGCAAATGATGCACTAAGCGCGAAGAAAATGAATGGCGTACATGTACAGGTTGCTGCAGAAGACTGTTTTCGGTTAATGAAAGAAATGCAGCAATCTGCAGAGACATTTCGTCATACAGGCGGCGTTCATAATGCATCTTTGTGTGATGTGAATGGCATTATTTTAAGCCGAATGGATATCGGTAGACATAATGCATTAGATAAAATTTACGGTTATTGCTTAAAAAATAATATTTCTATAAAAGATAAAATCATTGTTTTTAGTGGTCGTATTTCTTCGGAAATATTATTGAAAGTTGCAAAAATTGGTTGTGAAATTATACTGTCAAAATCAGCTCCAACTGAGTTGGCTTTGCAGCTAGCAGAAGAACTAGGTATTACTACGATAGGGTTTATTCGGAATGAATCCTTAAATGTATATACGCATCCAGAGCGTGTTTTAAATATAAAATAAGTAAAAGCGAGGCAATAAATATGAACTCTGTCACATTAGACAAACTACAACGTCCTTTAAAGGATTTACGTATTTCTGTTACTGATCGCTGTAATTTTCGCTGTCGTTATTGTATGCCAGAAGAAATATTTGGTCCTGATTATTCGTTTTTGTCTAATGATAAAATTTTATCTTTTGATGAGATTGAAAGGATAACACGTATTTTCGTTTCTTTAGGTGTGAGAAAGTTACGAATTACAGGCGGAGAACCGTTACTTAGAAGAGGTCTTCCACAGCTTATCGAGCGCCTTAATAAAATTGATGGTGTGGAGGATATCGGTTTAACAACCAATGGATCGTTACTTAAAAAGTTTGCTCCTGATTTATATAAGGCGGGTTTATCACGTGTGACAGTTAGTTTAGATTCCTTAGAAGAAGAGCGATTTTTCTATTTGAATGGTAATAGAAGCAAAGTGCAAAGAGTTTTGGAAGGAATACAGGCTGCAGCTGAAGTTGGTATGAAAATTAAAATAAACATGGTCGTTCAAAAAGGGAAAAATGAACAAGATATTTTGCAGATGGCGCAATACTTTAAGGAAAATAAGCATATTCTTCGTTTTATTGAGTATATGGACGTTGGGAATTATAACGGTTGGGAATTAAAAGAGGTCGTCTCGAAACAAGAAATAGTAGATGCCATTCATCAAGTTATGCCATTAGAACGGATAGAAGCGAATTATGCAGGTGAAGTTGCGACTCGCTATCGTTATATTGGAAGTGATGAAGAGATAGGTATTATTTCATCAGTAACAGATTCCTTCTGTTCATCATGTACGAGAGCCCGTATTTCTGCAGAAGGAAAATTATATACTTGTTTGTTCGCTTCTAAAGGAACTGATTTGAGAGAACTGCTTCGATCTGAATACACTGGCGAGGAAATAACAGATGTCGTACGTGATATATGGAACAACCGAGAAGATCGTTATTCAGATGAACGCTTAAATCATACAAGTAAAAAAAGAGTGCCTAAAATTGAAATGTCACATATTGGTGGCTGATATATAAGAGTGACGCTTTGAGGAAGTATATACAAAATGGAAAGTATGCAACGTTTGTAGATTTTCTATTTTATAGTAAAAGTGATGATTGATATCTCTGTAAAAGATGTGCAGAGAAATTAAGCAGCATTCAAAAACCTTTATTTTGAGGAGGTTTTTTGAAGCTGCTTTTTTATTTGGAGAAAATGGAGGAATTGGTAATGGCATTTCATAAACCGGAACAAATTGCTGAACTCGTAATTGAGGCCGGTGTTCAAAAAGTAAGTCAGACGTTGCCAGCAATGCTTATTCTCGGTTTTTTAGGAGGAGCGTTTATTTCGTTAGGTTTTTTGCTTAATATTCGCGTTTTAGGTAATTTACCTGAGCGCTGGGGTAGTTTAGTCAATGTTTTAGGAGGAGCGGTTTTTCCTGTTGGATTAATGCTCGTCGTATTAGCAGGAGGAGAATTAATTACTGGAAATATGATGTCACTGTCTATGGCGCTTTATGCAAAGAAAATTACATTGGTAAGTGTGTTAAATAATTGGGTTTGGATTACTTTCATGAATTTCGTAGGAGCTATTTTCGTAGCGTATTGTTTCGGTCATCTTGGCGGATTAACAGAGGGAGATTATTTAAATAAAACAGTAGCGATAGCGGAAGGAAAATTACATGAATCATTTGGGAGAACTTTAATTTTAGCAATTGGATGTAATTGGCTCGTTTGTCTTGCACTTTGGCTCGCTTATGGGACGAGTGATTTGGTCGGAAAAATAATCGGAATTTGGATTCCGATTATGGCATTTGTAGTGATTGGATTTCAGCAAGTGGTAGCAAATATGTTTGTTATTTCGGCAGTTATTTTTGCAGGGCATCTGACGTGGATGGATCTTGCTAGAAATTTTGTTCCTGTTTTTATCGGAAATGTAATTGGGGGAGCTGGATTTGTTGGATTTGCTTACTTTGCTTGTTATCAAAAACAACATTCTAATATGAAATAGAGTTCGTGAGAGGAAGGGTATGTAATGGCTAAGCGGTATTCACGACAACAGTTGTTCAAACCGATTGGGAGTAAAGGACAAGAAAAAATTCGAAATAAACATGTGTTAATTGTAGGAGCAGGCGCATTAGGAAGTGCAAGTGCCGAAAGTTTCGTACGTGCAGGTATTGGCAAGTTGACGATTATTGATCGTGACTACGTTGAATGGAGCAATTTACAAAGGCAACAACTGTACTCTGAACAAGATGCGAGAGAGAAAATACCGAAAGCAATTGCTGCTAAAAATCGGTTAGAGCAAATTAATTCGGAAGTACACATAGATGCTTTCGTAATGGATGCAAGTGCAGAAAACATGGAAGACCTATTAAAAAGGGTAGATGTAATAATTGACGCAACAGATAATTTCGATATTCGATTTGTAATAAATGACTTATCACAAAAACATAATATTCCGTGGGTATACGGTTCTTGCGTTGGATCGTACGGTATGAGTTATACGGTTATTCCGCAAGAGAAACCATGTTTACATTGTGTGCTGAAGAATGTTCCTGTTACTGGTGTGACATGTGATACCGCTGGAATTATTAGCCCGACTGTCCAAATCGTCGCAGCGTATCAAGTGGCGGAAGCATTCAAAATTTTAGTAGGAGATTTCTCGGCAGTTAGAAAAACATTTTTCATGTTTGATATATGGAGTAATCAAAACCATTTTATAAAACTAGGGAAAATCAAAACAGACGATTGCCCTTCGTGCGGCTTAAATCGAACTTATCCTTATTTATCATACGAAAACCAAACGAAGGTAGCTGCTTTATGCGGAAGAAATACAGTACAAATTAGGCCAGTAGAAAATAGAACGTACGATTTTGACGATATAGAAAAAGTATTAAACAAACTGGGGAAAGTAGATCAGAATCCGTATTTACTATCTTGCCAAATAGACGATTACCGCGTCGTTATTTTTCGGGATGGTCGTGTTTTCATTCATGGTACAAATGATATTTCGAAAGCAAAACAATTATATTATCGTGTATTCGGTTAACAGAAAGGGTTGTCAATAATGGAAAGAAGAGTGCCAATTACGGTTGAAGAAGCTGTTCGTAAAGTAATGGGATTTGCTAATGAGGGGTTAAAGGAGCTACTGCCTATTGAATTAGCTTACGGACGTATATTAGCAGAAGATTTAGTAGCTGACCATGATGTACCTTCATTCAATCGTTCACCGTATGATGGATTTGCTATTAGAGCAGAAGATACGAATGTAGCAAGTTATGAAACGCCAATTGTGCTTGAAGTAGTTGGTGAAATTGGCGCGGGATCACTATTCTACGAGAAAGTAGGTCCGTTTCAAGCAGTTCGAATTATGACAGGAGCGCAAATTCCGAATGGGTGTGATGCGGTTGTTATGTTAGAGCTGACTCGTCAATATGAGGAGACTGGCAATAATTATATAGAAGTGAAGCGATCATTCAAAACGGGCGACAATATTTCTTTTCAAGGTGAAGACGCTCGTAAAGGAACGGTTCTTGCAAAGAAAGGATCATACATTCATCCAGGTATTTCAGCTCTTCTTGCTACGTTCGGGTATAACGAGGTGCCTGTGGCGAGAAAGCCTGTAATTGGATTGTTAGCGACTGGTAGTGAATTACTTGATGTAAATGATTCATTACAGCCAGGGAAAATCCGAAATAGTAATACGTATATGATATTGTCTCAAATTCGCAGAGCGGGCGGCAGAGTAAAATGTTTTGGGAAGTTTAGCGATGATTTTCATACATGTTTTACAGCTGTAAAAGAAGCACTAAGCCAAGTAGATATGCTCATTACAACAGGCGGTGTATCAGTGGGAGATTACGATTATTTACCAGCTATATATGAAAAGTTAGGTGCCTCTGTTCTTTTTAATAAAGTTGCAATGCGACCAGGGAGTGTTACGACTGTAGCACAATTAAATGGCAAGCTATTATTTGGTTTATCAGGAAACCCATCTGCTTGTTACGTAGGGTTTGAATTATTTGTAAGACCTTGTATTCGGACGTATATGTTTAGTGAAAAAGCACATGTAAAAAGAGAAAAAGCATTATTAGGAGAAGATTTCCTGAAACCAAATCCATTTACAAGATTTGTACGAGCAAAACTGGCATATAAGGAAGGACAGTTAATCGCTTATCCGTCAGGGTTTGATAAATCTAGCTCGGTTTCTTCATTAGCAGAGACAAATATATTTATTGTACTTCCAGGTGGTACGAGAGGTTACAAAAAAGATATGTTCGTAGATGTTCTTTTGCTGGAAGATAATGAAGGTAGTGAATGGTCTTGGACGATTTGTAAAGTGAGAGGTGGTTCTAGTGGGACAAGCGCTATTTGAGATTGTAGATATACCGATTGTAGTTGAAGAAGTAACGAATAAAGTCGCAAGAAGAGAAGCAGGTGCAATTACAACATTTATTGGTACGGTGAGAGAATTAACAAAAGGAAAACGAACACGAACACTATATTTAGAGTATGAAGCATATAAACCGATGGCAGTAAAACAACTTACGAAAATTGGTAAAGAGATTAATGATAAGTGGCCGGATGCCAAAGTAGCAATTACACATCGTGTAGGGCGGCTAGAAATCATGGATATTGCGGTAGTCATTGCAGTTTCATCACCGCATCGTAAAGAAGCATATGAAGCGAATGAATACGCGATTGAACGGATAAAACAAATCGTCCCAATTTGGAAAAAAGAATTTTGGGAAGATGGAACGATGTGGATTGGAGATCAACTTGAAAATACGGCATATCCAGAAGGAAAACCGAAGAAGGAAGAATGAGAAGATGATTACAGTTTTATTGTTCGCAAATTTGCGTGAGGAAGTCGGATCGGATCGATTCGTAATTTTTGAAAAACAAGAAATGACAGTTCAGCAATTAAAAGAATGGCTCAAAGCAAGTTATTGTTTACAATCACTTGATAAAGTGATAGTGGCTGTTAATGAAGAGTTTGTAACGAATGAAGAGATGATAAAAGCTGGAGATATAGTCGCATTAATCCCGCCTGTTAGCGGGGGATAAAAAGCTTTTTCGCCAAGAAAATGTTGTATATAAATTCGAATACGAGAAGGGATGAGTGCTATGATTACGCAAGAACAAATAATGAACGCATTAAAACATGTAGAGGATCCGGAGTTACACAAAAGTATTGTAGAATTAAATATGGTTAGAAATATACAAATGAATGGAACAGAGGTTAAACTTGAAGTAGTGCTAACGATTCAAGGTTGTCCATTAAAGGCAAAAATTCAACAAGATGTAGAAGAGTCTCTTCAGGCAATTGGTGCATCTAAAGTAGATTTGACATTTGGTTCTATGACACAAGAAGAACGAGCTGCGTTAACAGAGAAATTAAAGAAAAATACTAGAACAGAAACTGGTATGCCGAGCATGCTTCGCCTTGATTCAGGGGTACGATTTATTACTGTAACGAGCGGTAAAGGTGGAGTTGGAAAATCAACAGTGACAATTAACCTTGCAACTGCTTTAGCTCGTATGGGCAAAAAAGTGGGGATATTAGATGCAGATATATATGGTTTTAGCATTCCAGCTATGATGGAAACGAATCAAAAACCGACGATGATTGATCAAACAGCAATTCCAGTTGTTAGTCACGGTGTTAAAATTATGTCGATGGGATTTTTTACGGAAGGAAATAACCCGGTTATGTGGCGCGGACCGATGTTAAATAAATGGATTCAAAATTTCCTTGCGAATACACACTGGGGAGAATTAGATTATTTACTTCTTGATTTACCACCTGGCACAGGAGATGTAGCTATTGATGTTGCAGCAATGATTCCACAGGCGAAAGAAATAATTGTGACAACACCACACAACGTAGCTTCATTCGTAGCATCTAGAGTAGGTGTAATGGCAAAACATACGAAACACGAGATTTTAGGGATTGTAGAAAATATGGCTTATTATGAAGACCGAGATGGATCAAAAAATTATCTCTTCGGAAAAGGTGGAGGCGAAATACTTGCAGAACAATTGCAAACAGAAGTGATTGCGCAAATACCTTTTGCAAAACGAGAAGAGAATAACGATTCATCTGTATATGATGAAGACTCTCTTGTAGGAGAAGTGTTTACATCGTTAGCGGAGGATATTATTTATAAAGGATAGAGGAGGAATTTTTTATGGCGTGTAATATCGATCATTCTATGGAAGATGTAATGAATAAGCTTGAAAGTCAGAAGTTTTTTTTACCGGAAGGAATTTTTATAGGATTGAAGGGATTTTTGCAACGTAATCATTCACAGGAAATATTAAATGATGTCTTTCATCTTCTAAAGAAGTATGACTTAGTTAGTGAAGAAGAACGAGAGATGAGAAATACTCAATTATTGCTGATTATAAAATAAATACACGTTTGCTTTTGTTTTGTAACAGGAGGCGTATATGTAATGGATATGAAAAAGATGATTGAAATGGTAGAAGCAACTAAAGTGACTGACGAAGAATTATCGATTTCTACTTTACATCAAAAGCTTGTGAAGTTGTATAGTCAAAAAGATAGTGTAGAGTATACGGAGCTATTAAAATATATTTTATCATTATCCGTGCAGCTGAAGCTGAATCTCGTATTGAAATATTTTGGTGTGCGTCCGGTTGTTGCGGCAGATGAGCGTATGCAATTTCAAAAGATATTTAAATGTCTAGCTAACAAAGATGAAAATGGCGAATGGTTTCTAAATTTCGTTTCTTTATATGTAGGGCTAATTGTAGTTCTTCATTTTGATGAAAAAGAGATTGAGAGAAGTTTTTTCGATGATATGGTAGTGGGTGAGGGGAATGCAATATAAGATTCTGTTCATAACATCTTTCTATTTAATTGCTTTAACTGCGATTTTAGTTGGTTATTTAAATATAAAGGTAACTAATTAATAAAAAGTGTTCTTCAGTTGTTTCCATCGTTTTTTCATGTTACCATTAAGCGAATTTTTCATAGGGAGAGAAAGCGATGAAATGGACTTATTTCATTATTATTAACGTTATAGCTTTTAGCCTTATGGGGCTTGATAAACGAAAAGCGAAGAAAAAACAGTGGAGAACGCCAGAAAGTACGTTGTTTTTATCAGCGGCAGCTGGAGGCGCAGTTGGTGCTTGGATCGGTATGTATATGTTTCACCATAAAACACATAAAAAGAAATTTGTTTTCGGTATACCGTTACTTGTCGTTATAACAGTATGTTTACTTTTTACTGTATGAGAAATGTCGAAAGAATTGCAGATTGATTATTGGTAAAGTGAGCATGCGGGACCGTATAATGGAGAAAAATGAGAAGAGGAGAAAAGGGAAGATGGAGAGTCAATCAGCACAGCAAAAAAAAGGGATTATATATGCGGCTGGTGCATATACGATGTGGGGAATCCTACCAATCTATTGGAAGTGGGTTGAGGAAGTTCCGGCAGATGAAATATTAGCACACCGCATCGTTTGGGCGTTTGTTTTTATGTTACTTGTGTTAGGTGTTACGAAGAGGTTTCGTCAGTTTATTGGGGAGTTCGTGAATCTTTTTAAACGACCTAAATTATTAATGTCATTAACAATAGCTTCAGTCTTGATTAGCGGAAACTGGTTTGTTTACATATGGGCCGTTAATCATAATCATGTCATTGAAGCGAGTCTTGGCTATTATATTAATCCGCTTATTAGTATTTTACTTGGTACAGTCGTTTTAAAGGAAAAGTTAAACTTTTGGCAATATGTTGCAGTTGGGCTAGCTGGAGTAGGGGTTATCATTTTAACAGTGCGTTTCGGATCTATTCCGTGGGTTTCTTTATCACTTGCCTTTTCATTTGGATTATATGGATTAACAAAAAAATTGCTAAACTATGATGCGACAATTGGTCTTACGATGGAAACAATGTTAGTGACGCCGTTTGCGATTATCTATCTCGTTATGACAGGAGCGCATGGATTCGGTTCATTTGGATCTATTTCCATGTTATCGACGTTACTATTAATAGGAGCAGGCATTGTTACAGCTTTACCACTTTTTTATTTTGCAAAAGGAGCACAACTTATTCCGCTCTATATGGTAGGGTTTTTACAATATATTGCACCAACCATTAGTTTGATTTTAGGTGTATTCGTATTTGGTGAACATTTCACATCTACTCATATGATGGCATTTTTCTGTATATGGGTTGCATTATTTGTGTTTTCAATAGCGAAAACAAAGTTTTTAGTGCAGAAACAACCGAAATTTATAAAAAATAAATCAGCAAAAGTATCATAATGCGTAGTATTTTCTACGCATTTTTCTTTATACTGATACTATATAGAGATTTCCATTATAGTCAGTAGGGAGCTGAGAACGTGGAAACAATTTTACATAATGATCCGCTTATGGCCGCTGTAATTTCATGGTTTCTAGCACAATTAACGAAAGTAGTCTTTAAATTATTCAAAACGGGTGAATTTGATTTTGCAAAGTTTTTCGCTTCAGGTGGGATGCCGAGTTCTCATGCTTCAACTGTTACAGCACTTGCGACAGGTGTTGGCGTTGTAGAAGGTGTGGAAAGTACTTTATTTGCTATTGCTGCTATCTTTGCAATAATTGTTATGTATGATGCTTCAGGAGTAAGACTTGCAGTTAGTAAGCAAGCGAAAATATTGAATGAGTTCTTTCACGGTAGACAAACAGAATATAAGAAGTTAAATGAACTTGTCGGGCATACACCGTATGAAGTAGTAGTCGGTGCTTTAGTAGGGATTATTGTCGGAGTGGGATATTGCTTATGAGCAGAACATTTTATATGTTCTGTTTTTCTTTATTTTGATACATATTTAGCTACCTTTTTGAATATCGTTATACGGATTTCGAAAGGGTGGGTGAGTAATTTGTTATTATATGAAAAAGTGCATGAAGAAATAGCGAGAAGAACAACTGCACTTCAAACGATGCAACGGCAAGATGGTACGTGGCAGTTTTGTTTTGAAGGAGCACCATTAACAGATTGCCATATGATTTTTTTATTAAAATTATTAGGTAGAGATAAAGAGATAGAACCGTTTGTAAAAAGATTAGCATCACTTCAAACAAATGAAGGAACATGGAAATTGTATGAAGATGAAGTGGGTGGCAATTTATCTGCTACAATTCAATCTTATGCTGCCTTACTAGCTTCAAAAAAATATACAAAAGAAGATGCGAATATGAGGCGAGCCGAAATGTTTATTAAGGAACGTGGAGGCGTGGCGCGTGCTCATTTTATGACGAAGTTTTTATTAGCAATTCATGGAGAATATGAATACCCTTCGCTCTTTCATTTGCCAACACCGATTATGTTTCTGCAAAATGATTCACCCCTCAGTATATTTGAATTGAGTAGCTCAGCACGTATCCATTTAATTCCGATGATGGTTTGTTTAAATAAAAGATTTCGAGTAGGGAAAAAGTTACTGCCAAATTTAAATCATATCGCAGGCGGGGGCGGGGAATGGTTTCGGGAGGAGCGGTCTCCGTTGTTTCAAACGTTATTAGGTGATGTAAAACAAATCATATCGTATCCACTTTCTTTACACCACAAAGGATATGAGGAAGTCGAACGTTTTATGAAAGAGCGTATTGATGAAAATGGAACGTTATATAGTTACGCAACTGCCTCATTTTATATGATTTATGCTTTACTCGCGTTAGGACATTCTCTTCAATCATCGATGATTCGAAAAGCTATAGCAGGGATAACATCTTATATATGGAAGATGGAAAGAGGGGATCATTTGCAAAACTCTCCTTCAACTGTATGGGATACGGCTTTACTCAGCTATACGTTACAAGAGGCACACGCTTCGAAAGATAATAAGATGATTCAACATGCAGCAACATATGTATTAAAAAAACAGCATACAAAAAAAGCTGATTGGAGCATACATGCTCCGGCGCTGACTCCAGGTGGTTGGGGTTTTTCGGATGTAAATACGACAATTCCAGATGTCGATGATACAACAGCTGTGCTAAGAGCGTTGGCAAGAAGTAGAGGAAACGAAAATGTAGATAATGCTTGGAAGAAAGGGGTCAATTGGGTTAAAGGATTACAAAATAATGATGGTGGCTGGGGAGCGTTTGAAAAAGGTGTGACAAGCAATTTATTAGCAAATTTACCAATCGAAAATGCAAGCGATATGATTACAGATCCCTCTACACCAGATATTACAGGAAGAGTGTTAGAGCTTTTCGGGACATATGCGCAAAATGAATTGCCTGAGAAGCAAAAACAAAGTGCGATAAATTGGTTAATGAATGTACAAGAGAAAAATGGATCATGGTACGGGAAATGGGGGATTTGTTATATATATGGTACGTGGGCGGTGATGACAGGTTTACGGTCACTCGGAATCCCATCTAGCAATCCTTCATTGAAAAGAGCAGCTTTATGGCTGGAACATATACAGCATGAAGATGGTGGGTGGGGAGAATCGTGCCACAGTAGTGTGGAAAAAAGGTTCGTTACTTTACCATTTAGTACACCATCCCAAACAGCATGGGCATTAGATGCTCTCATTTCTTACCATGATAAAGAAACACCAATTATTCGAAAAGGTATTTCATATTTGCTTGCGAATCCTTATGTGAATGAAAAATATCCTACCGGAACAGGTTTGCCAGGCGGGTTTTATATTCGTTATCATAGCTATGCCTATATATATCCGCTACTTACTTTAGCACATTATATAAAAAAATATAGAAAATAAACCGAGAGGATGTCTCTCGGTTTATTTTGTTGGGTAGTAGGTCCCTGTTGAAAAGAATAAGGTTGTGCGTTCCTTATTTTTCTGTTGACTGGCGTTTTTGACGTGCATCAGCGGCATTTGCACGTGCGTTTGCTTCTAAGTCATTGTGGTCAGCGAGTTCACGAGAGAACTCAACGTCAATGCCATCAGCAGCTTTGTTTTGCTTGAAATTTTTTTTGTTCATTCGACACAATCTCCTTGTGTTTTATGCGACGTTGCAAAGTTAGTTTGACACAAATAGACTTTTTTATACAAAGAGGAATTGGGAAGCAAAGAGCCGAAATATACAGTATAAGTAATAGAAATGGGGGATAGGGATGGAGTTTTTAAATGGAAAAACAGCTGTAGTAACAGGAGCTGCACAGGGAATTGGAAAAGAGATTGCAAGGGTTTATGCAAAACTAGGGGCGAAAGTATTAATTAGCGATGTAAATGAAGAAAAGCTACAAAAAACGACACGTGAGTTATCAGATGAAGGGTATGAAGTGAAGCAGTATCGTTGTGATGTGAGTAATCAAAATGATGCGAAGTCCTTAATTGAATACGCTGTCCAAACATTTGGTACACTGCATATTTTAGTAAATAATGCAGGGATTACGCGAGATGCAATGTTACATAAGATGGAGAAACCTGCATGGGAACAAGTACTGCAAGTAAATTTAACAGGTGTTTTTTATTGTATGCAGCCAGCGCTTCTTTACATGAGACAACAAGGGTATGGACGCATTATTAATATATCTTCAATTAGTAGAGAAGGAAACATAGGTCAAGCGAATTATGCTGCTACAAAGGCAGGAGTTGTAGGTTTGACGAAAACAGCGGCGAAAGAAGTTGGAAGCTTCGGCATTACGTGTAATGCGATTTGCCCAGGGTTTATGGATACAGATATGACAAAAACGATACCAGATAAAGTAAAAGAAAAGATGGTTGGTGCGATTCCAGTTGGTAGAATTGGAACGCCAGAAGATATTGCGAACGCAGCGGCCTTTTTAGCGTCAGAATACGCATCCTATATTACAGGAGAAGTATTAAATGTGAGCGGGGGACTGCAAGCTTAAATGAATACATAATGAAAAGAACCTGACCGGATAGGCCAGGTTCTTTTCATTAGTTTAAGTTGAGCCAAACGCTCTTCACTTCTGTATAGTTATTTAATGCGTAAGATCCCATTTCACGACCAAGACCAGATTGTTTAAATCCTCCGAATGGAGATGCTGCATCAAATACGTTATAACAATTAACCCATACTGTACCTGCACGTACTTTACTTGCAACATAGTGTGCTGTTTTAATATTTTCTGTCCACACACCAGCCGCTAAGCCGAATTGTGATTTATTTGCACGTTCAATTACTTCATCAATATCGTTAAACGGTATTGCAGAAATAACCGGACCGAAAATTTCTTCTTTTGCGATCGTCATTTCATCATTTACGTCAGCGAATACGGTAGGAGAAACGAAGTAGCCTTGATCGAATGGATTACTACCTCCGCAAAGTACTTCAGCGCCTTCTTCAATCCCTTTTTCAATGTAGCCCATTACACGTTTTTGTTGTTCTTCGGAAACGAGAGGACCGATTGTTGTTTCAGGGTTAAGACCGACACCTTGATTTAGTTTTTTAGAATAGAGGACGAGATCAGCCATGACATTATCGTACATTTTCTTCGGAACAAATAAGCGTGATCCAGCAGAGCATACTTGTCCTTGGTTAAACATAACACCAGAAAGTGCACCAGGAATCGCGCGAGATAAATCAGCATCTGGCAAGATGATATTTGGTGATTTACCGCCTAACTCAAGTGTAACGCGTTTTAATGATTCGGATGCTTGTCGCATAATTTGTTTACCGACTGGAGTAGAACCGGTAAATGCAATTTTATCAACGAGTGGATGATTAACGAGAGCTTGTCCAGCTGATTCACCGAATCCAGGTACGATATTAATAACACCTTTCGGGAATCCAGCTTCTTCAATTAATTCAGCTAAGTATAGAGCAGATAGTGGAGTTTGTTCTGCAGGTTTTAAAACGATTGTACATCCTGTAGCAAGCGCTGCTCCCATTTTCCACATTGCCATAAGAAGCGGGAAGTTCCAAGGAATAATTTGACCGACGACACCAACAGCCTCATGGCGTGTATAGTTAAAGTAATCACCGGAAACAGGAATTGTTTGACCAACGATTTTCGTAGCCCAGCCAGCATAATAGCGCATATGCTCAATTGCGAGCGGTATGTCTGCTGCCATTGTTTCACGGATTGGCTTTCCGTTATCTAACGTTTCGAGTTGTGCAAGCTCTTCTTTATGTTCTTCCATTAAATCAGCTAACTTGTACATAAGGCGGCTTCGCTCAGCAGTGCTCATGCGAGACCAAGGACCTTCGTCAAAAGCCATGCGAGCTGCAACGACAGCTTTATGAATATCTTCGCGACCAGCTTCAGAAACGATGGCAAGTGTTTCGCCAGTTGCTGGGTTAGGTGTTTTAAATGTTTTACCGGAAGCGCTTTCAATGAAAGATCCATTCACATATAACTTTTTTGTACCTTGAAGAAACTTTTCTACCTTTTCATGAAGATTTACAGCTAGTTGACTCATTGTATAACCCCCTTGAAAATATAATGTAAACGCAGTACGAGACGGCGTTTATTCCGAAATCAAGGATGTGGGAACTAGATGGAAAGCCTCTAATTAAAATCATAATTAATAAATACTGAAAATTCAAATTTCATTTGTGTTACAATTGTAAAAAATATGTAATGTAAGAGAATCTTCTATATGATTATAAAAAATCCTGCTTGTTTTTGCTTTCTAGTAGGAAAAACTAGAAGAACAATGGTACAATAATACATCGTGAGAGGAGGGGGAAAATGAAGAATTATCATGATGATCCACGCTTTCGAATTGCCCATAGAGAAGCGTTAATTGGTCTTGGACTTGCTATTATTAATTTTATAATATGGTATGGATTTGCTTATGGGCTTGGTAGTAAAAATCCAAGTGAATATACATATGTATTCGGTTTTCCGGCATGGTTTTTTTATAGCTGTATCGTTGGATTTATCGTTATGGTTATTTTACTTAGTTTAGTTGTTCGTTTTGTATTTCAAGATATTTCACTCGATGAGGAAGAAAAAAGTGAGGAATAATAGATGAATTGGTATGTAATCATTCCAATGATAATTTCGTTTATCGTTGTATTTTTAATTGGTGTATATGCTTCAAGACGCGTGCAAGCAACTGCTCATAATAAATTTTTGCAAGAATATTTTCTTGGCGGTCGTGAGCTTGGCGGTTTATTATTAGCGATGACAATGATTGCTACATACGGTAGTGCTAGTAGCTTTATTGGTGGTCCTGGTATTGCGTACAATATGGGGCTTGGATGGGTACTACTATCTGCGATTCAAGTTGTAACAGGGTATATCGTTTTAACGGTTATCGGTAAAAAGTTTGCAATTATCGCTAGGAAGATGGAAGCCATTACTCTTATCGATTATTTAAAGGGAAGGTACAATAATAAGGCAGTTGTTATACTGTCTGCGTTATGTATTATTATCTTCTTATTTTCAGCAACAGTAGCTCAGTGGGTCGGCGGTGGCCGATTAATTGAGTCGTTAACGGGTCTCTCTTATACAACAGCACTATTTTTATTTACTTTTTCTGTACTTGTGTACGTATTAATTGGTGGATTTCGTGCAGTTGCTTTATCAGATACGTTATTAGGAATCATTATGTTAGTTGGAACGACAATCATTTTAATTGCTACTGTCATTGCTGGTGGTGGAATTGAAAAGATTATGCAGGAACTTGTTCAAATTAACCCGAATTTAATTACACCATTCGGAGCGGATGGTAGTTTAACGAAATCATATGTGACATCATTTTGGATTTTAATTGGAATTGGCGTTGTTGGCTTACCGCAAATTAGTGTGCGTGCCATGTCTTATAAAAATTCAAAAGCTATGCATCAAGCGTTAATAATTGGTACGGTTGTTGTAGGTACCATTATGATTGGTATGCATTTAACAGGTGTATTTGCACGAGTCGTACTTCCGGGTATAACGGTACCGGATAAAGTCATGCCGCTACTCGCGATGGAAGTATTGCCACCTTGGCTAGCTGGTGTTTTCTTAGCTGCGCCAATGGCAGCAATTATGTCTACAGTAAATTCGTTATTGTTACTTGTAAGTTCATCAATTATTAAAGACATATACGTAAATTACATAAATAAAGATGCAGCAGACAGTACAATCAGAAAAGGAAGTTTGTGGATTACTGCTATCGTAGGGCTGCTCGTTTATGCAGCAGCAATTAAACCACCAGATTTTTTAATATGGTTAAATTTATTTTCTTTCGGTGGATTAGAAGCAGCATTCATTTGGCCAATCGTATTAGGGTTATATTGGAGAAAGGGAAATGCAACAGGAGCGCTTGCCTCTATTTTAGTTGGGGTAGGTTCATATATGTGTATTCACCTTTTCTATCCAAATCCGTTCGGTATACATACAGTTGTCTTCCCAATTTGTTTTGCGTTTATCGCTTATATCATTGGAAGTATGAGTGTTGTGAAGAAAAACAGTATAGGTTAGAGGGAGAACGTAGTCCTTATAGGACTGCGTTTTTTTCGTATAAATTTGTTCTTTTTTATTCTGTATGCCTATTGCGATTCATAAATTAATAACAATTGAGGGGATGGAGTTGAGGTCGATGAAAAAAGTATTATTTTTGGGAGACCCGGGAATTGATGACTCTTTAGCCATCATGTATGGAATTATGCATCCTGATATTGATATTGTTGGTGTTGTAACAGGATATGGAAATGTAACGCAAGAAAAGGCGACAAGTAATGCAGCATATTTATTACAAATAGCAGGGCGGGAAGATATACCTGTTATTAATGGTGCAAAAATCCCTTTATCTGGGGACTATGTAACGTATTATCCGGAAATTCATGGGGCAGATGGATTAGGACCGATTAAACCACCAAAAGCTTTTTCGCCAAATATAAAACCTTTTTGTGCTTTTTTTGATATTCTTGAAAAGTATAAAGGAGAATTAATCATTGTGGATGCTGGTAGATCAACGACACTAGCGACAGCATTTATTTTAGAAAAGCCGATGATGAAGTATGTGAAAGAATATTATATAATGGGTGGTGCTTTTTTAATGCCCGGCAATGTGACACCAGTCGCAGAGGCGAATTTTCATGGTGATCCGATTGCATCACAATTAGTTATGCAAAATGCCAAGAATGTGACATTAGTGCCACTTAACGTTACATCTGAAGCAATTATTACGCCAGAGATGGTGAAATATATTACGAAACACTCTAAAACGAATTTTAATAAATTAATTGAACCAATATTTGCGTATTATTATAAAGCGTATAAAAAGTTAAATCCAAAAATAACAGGTAGCCCAGTACATGACGTTGTTACAATGATGGTCGCGGCGAATCCGTCCCTTTTAGATTATGTATATCGCCGAGTCGATATAGATACAGTTGGAATTGCAAAGGGTGAAAGTATTGCTGATTTCCGTCCTCAACCTGACTCAAAAGCTTTAAAGAATTGGGTGCGAATCGGTTGGTCATTGCATTATAAAAAATTTCTTGAAGACTTCGTGAAAATTATGACGTAGACATAATAGGAGAATACAAGTTAAAATAATGGAGATGGTTATTTCAATAACCATCTCCATTATTTTGTTTTTTTAAGATAAATAGAGAAGAGTTACACAATAGGAGAGGAATTTTACTTGAAAAAAACTATAGTATGCGCAGTAATTGTGGGTATTTTCGTTTTGCTAATATCGGGTAATTTTTTAGTGAAAAAAGTGTGGAGTTCTAATAATGATGATGCACAGTATATCGCATCCTTTATTGAAGAACATAAAGATGAAAAAAATAGTGCGCTTCTAGTAAAGAGAAATGATAAAGTTGTTTATTCTGTCAATCCCAACGTTGTATTACCAGTTGCTAGTACGATGAAATTAATTGTGGCGCTTGAATATACGAAACAAGTTACAGAAGGGAAAATTGACCCGTCTAGTTTCGTTTCCATTAATGATCTGAATCGTTATTACGTACCGAATACAGATGGTGGTGCACAAGATAGATGGCAAAAGTATTTGCAAAAGACAGACAAGATAACAGAAGGAGCGGTTTCTTTAGAAGAAGTGGCAAAAGGAATGGTTAAATTTAGTTCGAATGCGAATGCTGAATATTTAATGGAAGTGTTAGGATTAGATAATATTAATCGTAATTTACAAAGTTTATCGCTTCCAGCACATCAGCCGCTATTTCCAATTGTTTCATCTTTATACATCCCTGGATATTTGCATAAAGAACTACATGTTCCGAAATATAAAATAGAGAAAAAGTTAAAAGAAATGTCTCAAGAGCAATATCGTGAATATGCGATGATCATTCATGAACGCTTAAAAAAGAAAGGGCCATTATTACAGAAGGAAATTCCTCTTTATTTAGAGGAACGTTACGATAAAATTTGGTCAGATCGATTACCAGCAGCTTCTGCAAATGATTATATGGTACTGCTTCAAAAGGCAAATCATAAAGGTGGCCTGACAGACGCTGAAGAAAAAGTGTGGGCGAATATCGTTGAAACAGATATGAGTGCTAAGAAATACCGTAAAACATTTAGACATGCAGGGCAAAAAAATGGCTATACGCCATGGACAGTTACAAAAGCAGTTTATGCGATGGATAAACGCGGGAACTGTACAGAAATTGTGTTCTTAGCAAATAATTTAAATGAGGACGACAGTGCAGAAATACGAAAACATTTAGCGAACTTACATTTCCAAGTGTTGCAAAGTGATAAGTATGATGCGACTTTTATTAAGTAAACTCGGTGCTTTCTGCATCGAGTTTATTTTTATATACAAGCACTTTTTTCCTATCTCTGGGTATGATGGGTAGTAATACTTAGGTGAGAGGGGAAAAGGTGATGAAACAAAGTAAAGAAGAGTTTATAAAGAGTGAAGGCGCTGATTTCCCTGGGAGAACATATGTAGATTGTGTATTACAACATGTATTTCATTTTCAGCGAGATTACTTATTAAAAGATATGTTTCAAGTGCATAAAGCGCATATTGCGATGCTGACGGAAGAGAATTTAATGAAAAAGGAAGAAGCTAAAGTTATATTACACGCACTAAAAAAGATAGAGGGAATTCCAAAAGATCAATTGCTATATACAGAGCAGCATGAAGATCTCTTTTTTTTAGTGGAACATTTAATTTCTCAAGAAGCGAAATGCGATTTTGTAAGTAATATGCATATTGGTAGAAGTAGAAATGATATGGGGGTAACGATGTATCGCATGAGTTTAAGGCGATATGTACTACGATTAATGGAGCACCATTTGTTATTGCAAGAAAGTGTATTGCAACTTGCTGCTGACCATAAGGAAACGATTATGCCAGCTTATACACATACACAACCAGCACAGCCAACAACATTTGGTCATTATACGTTAGCGATTTATGATACGATGCAAAGAGATTTAGAACGAATGAAAAGAACGTACAAACTTTTAAATCAGTCCCCAATGGGAGCCGCTGCTCTTTCTACAACAAGTTTCCCGATTAAACGAGACCGAGTGGCCTATTTACTTGGGTTTACAAATGTAATTGAGAACTCATATGATGCTGTTGCTGGAGCGGATTATTTATTAGAGGTTAGTTCGTTACTTATGGTAATTATGACGAATACGAGTAGATGGATTCATGACTTCTTACTATTAGCAACGAAAGAGTATGATGGTATTACTGTTGCGAAGCCATATGTACAAATTAGTAGTATTATGCCGCAAAAGCGAAATCCAGTTTCAATTGAGCATGCGCGTGCGATTACGAGTAGCGCTTTAGGAGAAGCATTTACAGTATTTCAAATGATCCATAATACACCATTTGGCGATATTGTCGATACGGAAGATGATTTGCAGCCGTATTTATATAAAGGAATTGAAAAGACTATTCGCGTTTTTTGTATTATGAATGCAGTTATTCGAACGATGAAAGTAGAAGAAGAAACGTTGAAAAGTCGATCTTATAAACATGCAATTACGATAACTGATTTCGCAGATGTTTTAACAAAAAACTATGACATTCCATTTCGGCATGCGCATCATGCAGCAAGTGTTATTGCAAATATGTCATTGGAGCAACAAAAGGAGCTACATGAATTACATTTAAAAGATGTAAACATATACTTACAAGAAAATTATAAAATACATTTATTAGAAAACGAGTGGGAAGAGATTGTATCGCCAGAAGCTTTCATTCAAAAAAGAAATGTATACGGTGGACCGAGTAAAAAAGAAATGGAGCGCATGATTAAAAATCGAAAAGAGTCATTTCAAAAAGAAGAAAAGGTATTTGAAAGGGAAAAACAAAGAATTTTACAAGCTGAAAATGATTTGACTACGTTAGCTTTGAATATTATTGAATCGTAAAAGAGGAATTTAGTGAATTAATCGCCAATACTTTATGAAACTATAAATAGAGAGAAGAGATTGTCGATGATTCAATTACATGTATATGAAGAGATTCTTACTTTTAAAGAAGAGGTTACGTCATTTTTAGAAAAGAATGAGCAGGAAAATAATCTCATATTAGGTGTATTACAAATGGTCCAACAACCGGTATTTATGGGGGTAGCAAAACAAGAGGAAGAAATAGCAGCTGTATTTCTTCAAACAGAAGAGAAGAAACAAATCATTGTTGCTACGTCTGAAATGGCAGAAGAGGAGATCGTGGAACTTGCAAACAAATTAACGAAAGTATATTCAAATGTTCCTGGATTGATTGGTAATAAGAAAATTGTACAGAAATTAGCGGAAGAGATTGCCGTGTTAGAAAATAAGAAAACGAATGTTGTAATGGAACAAGGTGTGTATGCATTACAACAGGTTAAGAAGAAGTGGAATGAGGATGGGGCTTTTCGAGAAATAGGTGGTGATGAGCTACCATTAATAGAACAGTGGATTTATCAATTTTGCGAAGATGTAAGGCTTCCTACTACGAAAGACGAAGCGAAACAAACCGCCCATACATTAATTACTAACCGTCGTCTATTTGGTCTAGAAGTAGAAGGAAAGCTTGTTTCTGTAGCTGCAAAAACGAGACCGACTACAAACAATATAACAGTTAATTTCGTATATACGCCGAAAGAAGCACGGAAAAAAGGATACGCATCTAGTTGCGTCGCTGCACTTAGTCAACGAATGCTAGACGAAGGTTACAAAACAACTACATTATATACGGATCTGGCAAATCCGACATCGAATAAAATTTATCAAGAGATTGGTTATGAACAAATTGCGGAGTCTGTGCTCATATTTTTAGAGAAGTAGAAAAAAAGCGTGCTATTTTAGCACGCTTTTTTGTTATTCATCAATTCTAATAACCTCGCCTTGAGGGAAGTCTTCAGTTTCTAGTAAATTACGAATAGCTTTTGCAACATATTCGGGTGATAATAGCTTTCCTTCTTCTTTTAGTACGATGAAGCGGTCTAAATTTATGAAGTCTTCTTTATTTGTTTCACGAATTTGTGCTTGCATACTTGTATCAACAACACCAGGTGCAAATGCGACGATTTTTACTGGATATTCTTTTTCTGCTTCTTCGGTTGCTACGCACTGTGTAAACATATTTACACCAGCTTTCGTTGTACAATAAGCGCCCCATCCAAAATAAGGATTTTTTCCTGCGCCAGATGAAATGTTTATAACACGTTTATCTACTTTCCAGTCTTTCGTATGTTTCATGAAAGTGGAGGTAAGAATCATAGGTGCAAGTAAATTAATGTGAACGTTCGTAATGAATTGTTCGCTTTCTACTTTTTCAATCGGCTTCATAGGTGCAACTGTACCCGCATTATTAATTAAATGAATAGAAGATACATTGTCTTCTTTAATGGATGAAATGATTTCGTTAAAGTTAGTTTCTAAATGATGTACATCTTGAAGATCTAAGGAATGGAAAATGCAATTGCTGTTATATTGCGCTGCAAGTTTAGTAAGATCTTTATTTTCTCTTCTAGAAATAGAGATGATGCTCGTATTTTTTTCTAATAATTGTGCGGCGATTGCCTCACCTAAACCTTGTGAAGTTCCTGTTATGATAACGTAGCGCATAGTTTTATAAACTCCTCTCATATGTGCGGAATTTTGTTGGACAACGTACATTGTATAGTTTGTCTACATTTTATAGTATAGAGCACTTTTTACTATAAATGAAATGAGATGATTACGTGCCTTTTATGAATCGATTTACAACGACAGTAACTGGTGCCGTCACGTTCACTGGGAATACGTTGGGACTCAGTCCTTCATCGCCTGCACCAGGCAATAATTTCGGTACGATTGATGTATTTACTACAGTAAATACATCGCTTCAAGTGCCAGGGTTCCCAGCAGGAACGACAAATGATTGGCCATTAAATTCTTCAAGTGCAATTTTAAACCTTCCAGCAGGGAGTAGTGTTTTATACGCAGAACTAGTGTGGGCGGGCACATACAGGACTGATACTGAGGATGTTACTGCATTTTTAAATGATAATATTTCGTTTACGACACCGGCAGGGACGTTTTCTGTTACACCAGATCCCGCTACTGCGCAGCAAGGGTCGGTTGGGCAACAGTTTTATTATGTTCGATCAGCTAACGTAACCAACCTTGTTAATGCTAGTGGGTCCGGTACGTATACAACTGGTGCCGTACCAGCTGCAAGAACGTCTTTTGATTCAACCATCAGCCGCTCAGTAGGTTGGACCCTCGAAGTCGTTTATCAAAATGCGAGTTTGCCACTGCGAAATTTATCGGTGTACGCAGGGCAAGAAATCATCGATGCTTCATCACCGCCAGTTAATGCAATTATTTCAGGTTTTGCAACGCCGTCTACGGGAACGGTTACAGGAAGAGTACTTGTAACTGCTCAAGAAGGTGATTCTAACATCGTTGGAGATCAACTTCGCTTTGGACCGAATGCAAATGCTACAGTTGCTTTATTCGGACCGAGAAATCCTGCAAATAATTTCTTTCAGTCACAAATTTGTAATGACAGTGGAAATCTAGATACGAGCGGCACGTTTGGAAATTTGAATCAGCCATTAGGAATAGCTTTGGCAGTTCGAAGACAAGGGTGGGATATTACGAATGTAGATGCCTCCTCGTCATTAGTAAACAATCAGACGTCAGCGACTGTTCGTTTCATTACAAATGGAGATGGGTATGCGGCGGCAGGTTTTGGTGTTCAAATTGATGCAACGGGGCCAATTATAAATCCTGTTAAATCGGTTGATAAAACAGTTGCAGCAGTTGGCGATATTCTTACCTATACGATTACCGTTCCGAATACAGGGACGGGAAGTGCGGATAACGTTGTATTACAAGACAGTATTCCGAATGGAACAACCTTTATTGCAGGTAGTGTCACAGTAGGTGGGGTAACCCAGCCGAGTGCAAATCCAGCCATTGGAATTAATTTAGGGACAATACCTAATAATGCTCAAAGAATTGTTACATTTCAAGTGAGAGTAACGTCATTCCCAAGTCCAAATCCAATTCCCAATCGTGCAATGGTTTCTTACCAATTCCGTCCTTTCGTTGGAAGTCCTCCTATCACGAGTACAGCATCTTCAAATACAGTACAGACGACGGTAAATCGTGCAAGTCTAAGTTTGCAAAAATCTGTAGATCTACAGACGGCAACACTTAATGACGTACTAACCTACACAGTGAATGTCACGAACAATGGGAATGTCGCTGCAAATAATGTTATTTTTGTTGATAGTATACCTGCTGGAACAACGTTTGTAACAAATAGTGTTACGGTAAATGGAGTAGCGCGTCCAGGAGCGAATCCAGCAAGTAGTATTAATCTTGGAAGCATTAATGCTTCGCAAACGACTGTAGTACGCTTTCAAGTTCGAGTGACATCTAATCCTCTTGTCAATCCAATTCAGAACCGTGCGAGTGTAACATTTAACTTTATTCCAGTGCCTGGTCAACAACCAGTTTCAGGCCAAGCGACGAGTAATACAGTATTTACTACAATAAATATAGCTGATATAAGAACGAGAAAAACAGTAGATAGAGCTTTTGCGACAGTTA
Source organism: Bacillus thuringiensis (assembly GCF_022095615.2). Taxonomy (NCBI): domain Bacteria; kingdom Bacillati; phylum Bacillota; class Bacilli; order Caryophanales; family Bacillaceae; genus Bacillus; species Bacillus thuringiensis. The sequence continues at coordinate 3,286,736 of NZ_CP155559.1, read as the reverse complement.
ATGACGTTCTTACGTATACAGTTACAATTGAAAATACAGGAAATGTGCTGGCGACGAACGTTATTTTTCAAGATCCAATCCCAATTGGAACGACTTTTATACCAAATAGTGTAACTGTTGATGGAGTTTCACAACCTGGGGCAAATCCAGCGACTGGGTTTACAGTAGCGAATATATCTCCAGGTGGAAGTAGAACGGTGACTTTTCAAGTACGAGTTACATCTACCCCATCAGGAGGTACGATTGCGAATCGCGGTAATGTATCTGCTAATTTCGTCGTTATTCCGAATCAACCACCAGTAACGATTAATAGACAAACGAATACCGTTGTAACACAAGTTAATACAGGTGGTTTAAATGTAATAAAAGAAGTAAATACAGCTCAAGCGGCAGTAGGTGATACTTTAACATACACGATTGCCGTCCAAAATACAGGTAACGTTCCGTTAACAAATGTATTTTTCCAAGACACTACTTCTTCAGCGGTTTCTTTCGTTGTAAACTCTGTAACAATTAATGGAACACCACAAAGTGGACTAAATCCAAATTTAGGATTTTCTCTTCCGAATATCCCTGCGGCACAGACAGTTGTAGTTACATTTGAAGTATTAATTGAGCAGGATCCGCCAAATGAAGATATTTTAAATAGTGCAACTGTATCCGCAAGTTTTCAAGTAAATCCGAGTGAACCACCAGTTACTATTACTGTTCCGAGTAACGTCGTGAATACAACAGTACAATCAGGGAATTTTGAAGTTGTGAAATCAGTGAATACGGATGTTGCAACGGTAGGTGATGTTTTAGTATATACAATCGAAGTCATAAATGCAGGTAGTGTACCAGCTACAAATGTATTTTTCCAAGATTCAATTCCACAAGGGACATTATTTATTGAAAACAGTGTAGTTGTTAATGGTGTTTTACAAGAAGGGGCAGATCCAGAACTTGGATTCCCATTAAATAATTTGCCTATTGGTGCGAATGTAATTGTTAGCTTTGAAGTATTAATTGATGAAATCCCCCAAGGAAATAATGTCGTAAATAATGCGAATGTAACGGGAGATTTTCTTGTAAATCCAACAGAGCCGCCAATTACTGTAACAGTACCAAGTAATACTGTTATGACAGTCGTGAATTCTTCAGGGTTAAATGTGATGAAAAGTGTAAGCGCTACTGAAGCTGGTTTAGGAGATACGTTAACGTATACAGTTCGTATACAAAATAGTGGAACAGTAGCAGCAACAAATGTATCATTCCTTGATCCAATTCCATCTGGAACAACGTTTGTAGCGAATAGTGTAACAATAAACGGAACACCTCAACCAGGTTTAAGCCCAACAACTGGATTTCCGCTTGCCAATATTCCAGTAGGAGGGATAGTAACAGTTGCTTTTCAAGTGACAATCACGAGTGTACCGCCAAATAGAGTTCTTCCGAATAATGCAAATGTAACTGCTGATTTTCAAGTAAGTCCTCTCCAGCCACCAATAACAATTGTAACGATTAGTAATATTGTTGTGACGCGAGTGAATGTAGGATCACTTAATGTAATGAAGAGTGTAAATACACCACAAGCAGGAGTAGGGGATACGTTAACGTATACGATTCTTATTCAAAATACAGGAACTGTTCCTGCAACGAATATTATTTTTCAAGATCCAATTCCGTCCGGTACTGCGTTTGTAGCAAATAGTGTAACGATCAACGGAGTCGTACAGCAAGGCGCGGATCCTATGGCAGGTTTCCCTGTTACCAATATTCCAGTCGGGCAAACGGCTACGATTACGTTTCAAGTTACAGTGACGAGTGTTCCGAGCGGTGGAAATGTTAGAAACCAATCGAACGTTACTGCCAGTTTTCTTATAAATCCAGCAAACCCTCCAATAACGACTGTTACAAATAGTAATTTTGTAGTGACACAAGTAAATACAGCTCGATTAAATATACAAAAATCTTCATCTGTACAACAAGCAGCACTTGGAGAAACTTACACGTATTCTGTTGTCATTCGAAATAACGGTACAGTAACAGCAACGAATGTCTCTTTCATTGATCCAATTGCTCTAGAAACAACATTTGTAGCAAATAGTGTAACGATAAATGGGACGCCACAACCAGGATTTGACCCAAATGTTGGTTTCCCGCTTCCTAATATTGCAGCTGGAACATCATTGACAGTAACGTTCCAAGTTACGGTAGTTGCACCGTCTACACGTGGAGCAGTATTAAATACAGCATCTGCTACAGCCACTTTCTTATTAAATCCTTTACAACCACCTGTAACAACAACGAACTCAAGTAATACAACGGTAGTTACAATACCGTTACCTCCTCCTGGTGAAGTAACAGCAACAAAAACAGTTGACGTTGCAACTGGAGCGGTTGGGGATGTATTAACGTATACCGTGCTCATTTCAAATGTAGGAATTATACCAGTTACAGATGTGTTCTTCCAAGATGTCATACCAGAAGGAACGACGTTTGTTGACAACAGTGTAACGATAGGTGGAATACAGCAACCTGGTTTGAATCCAGAAATAGGCTTTACAGTTAGTCCATTATTAAATGCTGGTGGAAGTATTACGGTAACATTCCAAGTGACGATTACAGAGGTTCCAGATAATGAAGTCATATTAAATGATGCTGACGTTACATTTACTTCACAACCGAATCCGCAGGAACCACCGATTACGCAAACGATATTAACGAATTTAGTCGTTACGACAATTAATATAGCGTCTATTTTTCCGTTAAAACTAGTAGATAAAGAAGTAGCGACTGTAGGAGAAATATTAACGTATGATGTATTGATTTTTAATTTCGGAACAGTGCCAGCGACCAATGTTCAATTTATCGATACGACTTCTGCTGGAGTAGCATTTGTACCAGGAAGTGTGAGTATAAACGGAGTGCCTGCACCAGGATTAGATCCTTTCATTGGTTTTACAGTTCCAGATATACCTGTAGATGATTTTGTGCTTGTGACATATCAGGAAGTGGTTACAAGCATACCAGAAGGTGGAACGATTGTTAACTTTGTAGACGTTACAGCTACATTTGCTGTAAGTGAAACAGAACCACCGATTACGGAGACGACGACAAGTAATACGACATTAACAGAAATCAATGAGCCTGGATTAAATGTATTAAAATCAGTAAGTCAGCCGGTTGTTGCGGTAGGCGATACAATCACATATACAACAGTAGTTCAAAATACAGGAACAGTGACAGCAACGAATGTTCAATATAGTGATGTATTACCTTCCTCTATAGCATTCGTGCCGAACAGTGTAACGATAGATGGTGTATTACAATCTGGATTCAATCCGAATAATGGATTCCCGCTTCCAGATATAAATCCAGGGGGAAGTGTAGAAGTCACATTCCAAGTAACAGTTGTTAGTGTTCCGTCAAACGGAACAATTGCCAATACGGCGAATGTTACGGGAAGCTTTATTTTAGTACCAGGAGAACCACCAGTTGTAGTGAATCAGCCAAGTAACACAACACTAACAACTGTAAATAGAGGCAGCTTTACTGTTATTAAACAAGTAAACAGAGCAGCTACTCTAGTTGGGGATGTAGTAACGTATACAGTACAAATAACGAATACAGGAACAGTAACAGCAAATAATGTTCAATTTATTGATACGATTTCAGCAGGAGCGTCATTTGTACCGAATAGTGTAACGGTAAATGGAGTTTCTCAACCAAACTTAAATCCGATTACTGGCTTTGGAGTTGGAGATATACTAGTTGGTGAAACAGTTATAGTGACGTTTCAAGCGACAGTTACAAACATCCCGTCATCAGGAACCATTACGAACGTTGCAAATATAACAGGCAGCTTTACTTTAGTACCAGGAGAGCCACCGATTGTAGTAACTGAACCGAGTAATACGACAATAACAAGGGTAAATAGAGGACGCTTTAATGTTATAAAAACCGTAAATAAGCAAGCAACACGATTAGGGGATACGTTAACTTATAGTGTGCAAGTTACAAATACAGGAACGGTAACTGCGACAAATGTTCAGTTTATTGATATTCCATCGCCTAGTTTAGAACTCGTTCCAGGGAGTGTACAGATAAATGGGATTCCGCAAGTAGGTTTAGATCCTTTTGTAGGTTTTTCATTACCGGATCTTGCAGTAGGGGATAGCGTATTAATTACATTTGAAGTAAATGTAATCGCAATACCGCCTTCTAATAGTATTATGAATTCATCGAGTGTAACGGGTGATTTCGTATTGATTCCAGGAGAACCACCGTTTACAATTACGAATTCAAGTAATACGACAGTGACACCGGTAAATAGAGGCAGTTTAGATATGTTAAAAGAAGTAGACAATTCAATTGTTGGAGTAGGGGAAACGGTAACGTATTCTGTTCGTATATTAAATACTGGTACTGCTGATGCGATGAATGTTCAATTTATCGATGTGTTATCTCAAGAAGCTGATTTCGTCGCAAATAGTGTAACGATAAATGGAGTTCCGCAGCCGGGGTTAAATCCGCAGGTTGGATTTACGATACCGGATATTCCAGTTGGTGAGACCGCACTTGTAACATATGAAGCTACAATTACAAGTTTTCCAGATGGTGGTACAGTAGTGAACGTTGCTGGGGCGTTAGCAGAGTATATTTTAGTACCAGGAGAGCCGCCGGTTACAGTAATGGACACGAGTAATACTGTTATTGTAACAGTAAATACTGCAATTTTATTTGTTGCAAAAGGAGCAAACTTTGAAGTAGCAATGGTAGGAGATGTTGTCACTTACGGAATTGCCGTTATAAATGACAGTACAGTTCCTGTGACGAATATTGTTTTAACAGACATCATTGATCCGAATACGTTATTTATAAATGGCACGGTAACGGTAAATGATGTACCTCTTCCATTTGCCAATCCGAATACTGGTATCCCGTTAGGTGATTTTCAGCCAAATGATGCAGCAATTATTAATTTCCAAGTTGTCATAACAGGAGGACAAATAAATAATTTAGTTACAAATACTGCTACAGCGAATGGGCTTGCAACTGTGAATCCAAATGAACCGCCTGTAGTAGTTGAAGGCGATAGTAACACAGTTGTTATCCCATTTATTCCTCAAAATGTCTCAACGACAGTCGTAAAAACGGCAGATTTACAGGCAACAACAATTGGAGATGTCATTACGTTTACGACAGTCATCACAAATACGGGTGATACTGTAATGCAAAATATTCGTTTTCAAGATATGTTAGATAGTAGTGTTCGATTTGTTCCTGGAAGTGTAACGGTTGATAATACGCCAGTGCCAAATGTAAGCCCGGCAGCAGGATTTCTTATAGGGAGTTTAAATCCTGGTGAAGCAAGGACAGTTTCGTTCCAAGTAGCAGTGCAAAGCGCGCCAAGTGGTTCAGGAAATTATATAAATCAAGCGAGTATTCGCTTCGAACATCAAGTAGGCACAGTATTGCCACCTGTTACACAAATAGTAGAAAGTAACATGGTTGTCATTCCATTTGTTCCAACAATCGAACAAATTTGCGAAACTAATTTTAATTGCTTAGATAAAATTCCGTTTCAATGTTCTCCGTGTAATCAGTTGCACGGGCATAAAAAATAAAACCAAAAAGAGCATCCGGAAAGAATAGGATGCTCTTTTTGTATTAATCACATAGATTCATTTTCGGGCGAGGTAAAAAACTCGTCAATTTTGTTGGAAAGTAGAAATGGAATGGCTCCTTTTATAACAGAAATATCCCAGTCCCACCATGCGAGATTTTCTAGTTTTTCAATGATTTCCTGCGGGAAACGATATCGAATAAATTTTGCAGGATTACCAGCTACAATTGCATATGGTGGTACATCTTTTGTAACAACACTCTTTGCACCAATAATGGCCCCGTTACCAATTGTAACACCAGATAAAATGCAGGATTGATAACCAATCCATACATCATTGCCGACTACGATATCACCTTTTGAAGAAGGGTGACCAGTAATATGTGCTCCTTCATCAAAAAGAGCATTAAATGGGTAAGTCGTTATCCAGTCTGCGCGATGTTCACCACCAAGTATGAACACGACTTCTTCTCCTAATGAACAAAACTTACCTATTTTTAATTTTGTTTCATCATTCCAAGAAAAAATGGTTGGCCCTACTTTACTATAAGTATAATCACCAATATCATATTTATTATATTCAGGTTTTTGATTTAAATATAACATAACGAATTTAGCATCCTCTCTAAAGCAAGTAATGGATATGGAACATTATATGCAATTTGGAATAAGTCGAACTGTGTTGTATGAATCGGTAATGCACAAAAATAGTAGTAGGCGCAATGAATAGAAAAGGAGTGGAATGAATGATATACGAAATGGGATTATATAATAAACCTTTTCAATCAATTCAATTAGGGAAAAAAGTATATGAAGTACGTTTATACGATGCGAAACGTCAGCTTATAAAACAAGGCGACCATATTGTATTTACGAACCTTACGACAGAGGAAATGATGACTGTAAAAGTAACGGAAATAAAACGATACGAAAGCTTTAAAGCAATGTACGAACAAATTGATAAAAAATTATTGGATTGTGAAAATGATAGTTTAGAGGAAATGCTAGAAAGTACATACAAGATATATACGAAAGAACAAGAACAAAAGTGGGGAACAGTTGCGATTGGTATTGAGGTAATAAAATGATAAGAAATCGCGGCGTGGCTATTATTGTGCAGGAAGGGAAAATTGCTCTTATAAAACGTATTCGAGAAGATGAAACGTATTATGTTTTTCCAGGCGGAGGAATTGAAGAAGGAGAAACACCTGAAGAAGCAACGAAGCGAGAAGCTTATGAAGAATTAGGGGTACATATAAAAGTGGAGCATCTGATTGCAAAGGTGGAGTATAAGGGTACGGAGTATTATTATAATGCCCATATTACAGGTGGAGTTTTCGGAAGTGGTAAAGCTGAAGAATTCGAACTGAAAGATAGAGGGATGTATATTCCGTTATGGTTGCCGATACACGAGTTGGAAAAAGTGAATATAAAACCGTATGAAGTGGTCGAAAGTATATTCAATCATTATAAAATGTAAAGTCTGACAACATACAAAAAAAACCATTGACATAGTCTTCTGATTTAAGTATTGTATTCGAGTATGTTTATAATCAGGAGGTTTATATGAGCAATCAATCTACTACACATCATGTGAAAATGACAACTGCAGATCCATCTGGAATTGGCCTATTTGGATTAGCGATGGTAACACTTGTAGCATCATCTCAAAAGTTAGGCTTAACAGATGGCGTTTCACTTGTATTACCATGGGCAATCTTTTTAGGAGGATTCGCACAAATCTTTGCGTGCATTCACGATGCAAAGCATAACAATACGTTCGGTACAACAGCATTCGGTGCATACGGCCTATTTTGGTTAGGTGTTGGAATGACTTGGTTAATTCAACTTGGAGTATTTGGCGAAAAATTAGCACAAGCTGCAGATTCAAAACAGCTTGGTGTAGCCTTTATCGGATATTTGATTTTCACAATCTTTATGACAATTGGTGCAATGGAAACACATAAAGTATTATTTATGATTTTCGTCCTTATTGATTTCTTATTTATCGGTCTTTCATTAAGTACTTTAGGTGTTATGCCGCATGCAATGCATAATTTAGCAGCATATTCTGAACTTCTTATTTCATTATTATCTTTCTATGGTTCAGCAGCAGCAGTGTTAAATACACACTTCGGAAAAGTTGTTTTACCAGTTGGGAAGCCGTTTGGTATTTTTAAAAAGTAATAAAAAAGCACAGATGATTGTATAGTCATCTGTGCTTTTTCTATTTGTTCATAGCTACAGCAGTAGTCTTCGTTATTTCAGAAATTTTTTGAGAGCTAGCAGGATTACCGTCTATTGTTACGTGAACTTGTTGCTTAGGATTTGCAGTTACTACCCATGCGTTTGGTAAATAGCGTGATTTATGCGATAAGGTGGAAGGGACATTTAAAATATCTCCCATTGCGTATAATGTTGCTGATGAACCGCCGTCCATTGCCATCGCATTTACAGCACCTTTTTCATAAAGAATATCTTGGCAGTCTCTTAAAGAGGCTCCGATACTATGAGATTGTCTTCCGTCAATAATGAAAAACATAATAGATCCATCTTTTTTCTGTGCCATAATACTTCGAGGACCATAGCCCCATCCACCGTCATTTTTTATCATTTTTTCACCATTTACAATTAGCTGAGGCATAAAACCAGCAGCGGAAACGACATTTTTATTTAACAGTTGATTAGCAGAAAAATCTCCTGACACCATTTGTCCGTATTTTGTAAGTCCACTAATAAGGGTAGGGGTGTTACTATCTTTTGGTGTGTTTATAACCTTTCCGTTTTCAATAACAATGCCGATACCAGTTTTACCACCACCATGTCCTGTTTCATCCGAAAAGCCGCTAGCATTTACTGCGGCGAGTGCATGATTCCGCTTTGCCATGACATATATTTTTTCCCCAACATCTTTCCCTTCTGACCCTTGTTGAGTAACAAGCTTTACGTTTAACGGATTACTAATGGTCATTAATTTCCCCTCGAAAAAATGGTCATTATATTTTTTCTTTATTGTTTCAATTGAAACATTTAGCGGTAAATCTTTTCGTCTTTCTAATTCTTTTTTTGAAAACTTAGAAGCAACGAAATCGCTATTTTTCCATATTGGATTTGTAATGGATTGAGAAATATCATTTAATTCTTTATCAGACAAAAACGTGAATTTTGCATATTGTGGATGCTGAGAAGTTAAAATACTTTCTGCTGCAATGACACGTAAGTTATGACCGTATGAAGTCCCGAACAAAGTAATGGCGCCTCCGGTTAGTAATAATATCGTTAAAAGAGAGGATATTTTTAAAAATCTAATAAAATACTTTTTCATGACAAGGACTCCTCTTTCTGTAAAGTGAAAAAATTGATTAATGATTGAGTAAGATATACACATATTTCTTATTTGAAATAAGAAATGTGAAATGATGATAATACAATAATGTTTGAAAGTAGATTTGGCAATAGTTGAATATGAATGTAGCTATTTAAAATGAAATAAGATTCGTCAGATGTGAAATGTAAAAAAAGTAGGAAAAAATCAATTGAAATTGATTCTCATTATTAATATAATGAGAATGAGAATCATTTATTGTAAGAGGGGGATGCCGAAGTGGCGAAAATTTTAATAGCTTATGCAAGTATGTCAGGAAATACAGAGAGTATTGCTGATTTAATTAAAGTTAGTTTGGATGCTTTTAATCATGAAGTAGTATTACAAGAAATGGAAGGCATGGATGCAGAAGAATTGTTAGTCTATGATGGAATTATTTTAGGATCTTATACGTGGGGCGATGGTGAATTACCATTTGAAGCGGAAGATTTCCATGATGACTTAGATAATATAGATTTATCAGGGAAAAAAGTAGCGGTATTCGGATCAGGAGATACGGCGTATGAACTGTTTTGTGAAGCGGTAACGATATTTGAAGAGAAACTTGTAGAACGCGGTGCAGAGCTTGTACAAGAAGGGTTGAAAATTGAATTAGCTCCAGAAGATAAAGAGGATGTTGAAAAATGCAGTAATTTTGCAATTGCATTTGCTGAGAAGTTCTAAGAATGGGAGTGTCAACGTGGAGACAATGCTAAGTGCGACCGCTATCACAAAGTTAAGAGATGGAAAACTTATGTTAGCTACTACATATAATGGCTTATTTATTGAACAAGACGGAGAATGGAAACAAATTTTAAATGGTTTTCAAAAACGAATTAGGGATTTACATAGCGAAGATAATGTAGTGTATGGTGTAGGGGACGAAGGGATTTTTATTCGTAGTATGAATGGTGGAGAGAACTGGACGGTGCAGCGTTTTCCAACAAAAGCAACGAGTTGGAATGTGTGTAGTAATGTACAAGGAACTGTCATTGCTCATGGAGATAAAACGTTGTATCATTCGAATGATTTCGGTTCGACATGGGAAAGCATTCATCCATTTCTTGAATATGGTGAAGAGGCGCCATCTATTCGATCGTTATTTTTATATAAACATTACTTATTTATCGGTACGAAAATACATGCTAAATATGGTGGTGTTTGGCTCTTTAATTTGGAAACACGTAAATTAAAGAGGATTAAAATCGTGATGAATCAGATGATCTCAGCGTCGACTTTACACAATTCTTATATAGTAGCAGCCAGTGGATCGTGCAAGGGGATTAGCGGGAATATTTCTTTTTGTAAAATAGATGAAAGTATTGAGAGTGAAAAAATATATTGGCACACATGTCAAAGTGAGCAGAAAGCAAGTAGCTATTTAGCCTTAAGTGTAGATCAACATGTGCTATATACAACGTCAACGCAAAATAAGGCGGGGATTAGTGCGGTTTGTCGTGTACTTCTAGAAGAAGGAATTGTTACAGTATGTGACTCAGTTAAAGGGCATGGCTGGCGCATTGTTAACCAAAAAGAGGGCTATGTTGTAGCTGGATCAGGTGAATCAAAAGCGATGCAGTGGAAGAAAAAAGTTATTTAGCAAAAAAAACTTTGCTTTTATTATAGTGATATGATATATTATATCTAAACCATTTTACTTTTAATAATATAGAGATTTAAATGAGCTGTAACTTCCGAGGAGGATAGCAATGTTAAATCTCCTCTGGGGTTGCAGTTTTTTAATGTCTGAAGTATTATTGTAAAGTGGTTGAAAATGAATATGTACATATAGGTACATTGTAGGAGGATTTTTTTCATGCAAAACGGTAAAGTAAAATGGTTTAACTCAGAAAAAGGTTTCGGTTTCATCGAAGTTGAAGGCGGAGAAGACGTATTCGTTCATTTCTCAGCTATCCAAGGCGACGGCTTCAAAACTTTAGAAGAAGGTCAAGAAGTTACTTTCGAAGTAGAACAAGGTAACCGTGGACCTCAAGCTACTAACGTTAACAAGAAGTAATTACGGAAAAAAGAAGGGCTTGCCCTTCTTTTTTTTTGCATTTTTATTGAATAACCTTCTATGTACATATAATAATGAGATTGAATTTTTGTTTCTTAGACGAATTATTACATGCATAAAGTGTATGAATAAATAAATACTGAAAATAGAGTATGTGTGTGAAAAGGAATGTAGAAAGAGGTAAATAAATTGGAAAACGCTACACATTTTATTGTGTTCGATATAGAGAGAAATTTCAGGCCGTATAAATCAGAAGATCCGTCAGAGATAGTTGATATCGGAGCTGTAAAAATAGAAGCAAGTACAATGAAGGTAATTGGAGAATTTTCGGAGTTAGTAAAGCCGAGTGCGCGACTCACTCGTCATACGACAAAATTAACGGGAATTACAAAGAAAGATTTAATTGGTGTGGAGAAATTCCCTCAAGTTATAGAGAAATTTATTCGATTTATCGGAGAAGACTCTATATTTGTTTCATGGGGAAGAGAAGATTATCGTTTTCTATCTCATGATTGTACGTTACACGGTGTAGAATGCCCCTGTATGGAAAAAGAGAGCAAATTTGATTTGCAGAAGTTTGTTTTCCAAGCGTATGAAGAATTATTTGAACATACACCAAGTTTACAATTTGCAGTAGAACAGCTCGGTTTAACGTGGGAAGGGAAGCAGCACCGAGCTTTAGCGGATGCTGAGAATACAGCCAAAATCCTTCTTAAAGTATATAGCGAGAGAGATATTCATAAACGGTATAAAAGACACGGTGAGCTTGAACTTGTAGAGAACGGAAAACTAACAGAAAAAGCGAAAAAAAAGATGCGAAAATGGGTATTTAAAGAAATGAGAAAAAATATAGAGCGTCCTTTCGTTTGGAGTACATTTGAAAGTAGTGATACGTGGGAAAGTATAACGGAAAGATATTATATTAGTGAAGCTACAGTAGAACTTCTGAAAAAGCATTTTCGTACGGCGGTGAGAAAAGCGGAAAGGCAGATTAGGTATTTGGCTGAGATGGAGGAGAATGCAGAGGTTAAATGACATTCTCCTCTACTTCTATCTACATAAATGTTACGTCATTGTATTGATCGATAAATAAAGTATTCATATTAAATAGGAATTGATTTGTTGTGATTGGGCCATTAAAATTGCATTGAAAATTAAGGTGTGGTAAGGATTTTCAAATATATTAATAGAATAAGAGCCCATAGAAATGAAAGAGGGTAGAGTTAAATAGAAGCAATCTTTAGCATTGTAACAGTTTTTGCTTCTATTATACCTCCTCTTATAGCAAAGAAGAAAAATTGGAAAACGTTTAATATATCTTTAAATCGTGGTTTATTAAAGATTAAAATCGGAGAGTAAGATAAGAATTTTATACAGGGGGTGCGATAGTGATAGATTTGGATATCAAAGATGTCACCGTACAGATGGAATTAAACGGAGTCTTTTGGAATGAGGATGGGATTGCTGAAATGATGGTGACTACAAAAGAAGAGCATTCTCTTCTTCTTCGTCTAGTAGTTGACTTAGAAAGTAAAACTATTAGGGCAACGAGTGCCAAAATAGTGAATGGATTCTGTCCTCTGTGCAAACAGAAAAAGAACGAATGTAGTGAACTTAATGAAGCGAAAAATATCATGGATATTTTAGAAGAAGCCTATGATTGGGTGAGAGAGCATCCAGAATATCGTTTTCAATTATCTTTTTACGAGTACAATAAATTTGAGGTAGTAAAGTGAAATTTTCACTTTAACAACATGCATAGTGACTAAAAGGAAAAATATTAAAAACTTATAGAAGGACTTGGTCAACTAGAAACATTGAGGCAGATATCTCTAATGGAAATACGCTTGTATAGCAAGGTAGGGATGTACTTGATTCTGCAACAAATGTCATCTTGGATCAAAAATGATTTTTAAACATAAGTATATTTTGTTATAAAGTAGAAAAACCGATTCTTAGTAGAATCGGTTTTTTATATAAATGTCAACTATGTACCAAATAAAAGAGCGCTTATTAAAAGCGCTCAGTAAAAATAGTTATATGGAAGGATTTATTCAATCCCGTTCGGATCATAAGAATACTGCTGCTTATTCTCAATCCGCTCAATCACATCTTGCAACTCATCCGGCTTTAGAAACTCAATTGGAGAGAAGCCTTTCTCGAACGTAAGTGTATCAGCCTCAATCATTAATACGTATCGGTCATTTACCTTTGCGATATGTATTTGATCCCCGAAATCAGCAAGCAGGGCCTTCACAGAGATATGATCCGCTTTTAGCTTTAATTCTACTTCAGGAGCGTGCTCGACGATTTGAGCGGTAGCTTCCATTACTTCTTCGGTTGAGAATTGTTCCATAATTTCGCGTTTCGGACTGGCAGCCCATACTTCCATTGCTTGGTCGAATTGTTCGCGTTCTTCCGTACCTTCTTCAAATACATCTTCAATTTGATCATATACCATGTCCATTACTTGCGTTTTCATAATTTCAGGCATAGAGCGTTCGTACTCGACGAATTTTAAGAAGTCTTCAAAGTAACGGGCGTGTGATGCTTGGTGAATTTTTAGCTCTCCCACTTCGACCATACCTTCTTCAGGCATGTACGGATATTGGATAGATTTCATGTTTTTTGTTGTGATGGCCATTTCAACGTTACGAATTAGTGTGGATTCATCTGAAATTGAAGCGACTTTCGGTTCAAAGTCACATTTCATAACGAAAACGAATGGATCATCAAAGTATTTGCGTAGTTTTGCTTGCGCAATTAAAAATACACCACCGCGTACAGCACTTGTGTCAAGATATGTATAAACGAGAGGTTCGCTCATATCTTTGAAGTTTTCCTTAGTTTCTGCAAAGCGAATGCGATTAAATAGGTTGTAATGAGGGTTTGAATCAAGTTCGTGTCCTTCTTCTACAATGAAGCGACCGATCTTTGTCGGAGCTTGTTCTGTTTTCGCATGGCGTTCTACTTTTCGCTTTGAAATTTTTAATAATTCACCATTCAAAAATTCTTTTAAGGAGCTATCTTCGTACTCTTCAGCGTCTAATGTTTGAAAATGTTTGTAGCGTTTATCAACAGCTTCGCCTTTTCCTTCTACCTGTACAACATAAAAGGAAAGATAATTTATTTCAAAATCCATATTTATCACCTTGTTTCATTTCATTAACTCTTATCAGTATAGAGATGGAAAAAACTTTCGTCAATTTATATAAGGAAGGGGGAGTCCCCTTCCTTATATATTTTTTTATTTTCGAAATTAAAATCCGTCTTCTAATGCTGAAAATGGAATGTTCAGTCTGTTTTCTACTGTACGTAAACGTTGGTTTAAGCGGTTTAATCTACGTGTATGACGCTCAACTGTGTTTTCTAATTGACGTACTCTTTGCTCAAGTTCATTTACTCGTCTTTCTAGTTGACGGTTTCCAGTACCAGGAAAAGAGATTGGAAGTTGGAATTGTCGATTTTGATCATATGGATTAACTTGTTCTACTGGATCTATATATTGTTGGTATTGTGCTTGTAAATCATATTCAGGCTGATAAGCATTTTGGTTATATGGATCGTATGGATTGTAGGGGTACATAAAACATCCTCCATTTCTTTAAAATAGGTTAAATTCACCATAATGTATGTGCAAAAGCGGAGCGGTGGCACGGCAAATACCTATTTATGTTCATAGGATGTTTCTTTGTAAATAAGAATATGGAGTTTTTACATTTGTATTTCGTTCGTTTTATGGTATATACTGGATAATGTAATGGGGTTACATAAAGGTTACAATTCTATCAAACTCAAACTTTTATGTAAATATGTATAGACATTTGGAAAAGAAAAGAGTAATTTATATAGAGTAAAAAATAACTTGTAACAATTTATAAATATATTGTAAAATGATTGTAACAAAACATACATAAAAATGAAATAATACATAAAAGTAATATTGGGAAAAAGGGGAGAGTATATTGTTCCGTAAAGTAAAGGGTATATTAGTTGGGGTGTTATGTGTAGCTGTAGTGAGTGGTTGTGGCACAAAAGTAAGTGATGTTGCATTAGTAAGTGATATTGGTGGCCACACGGTAGAGGCTAAAGCAGAAGTACAGGATTCTATTAGTTTAGTTGATGGTCGAACTGGTACGGAAGTGAAAAAGTTAGATTTATCGAGTCTAGGCTATTTTGAAGATGAAGCAAAATTTAAAAAATCGGTAGAGAAGGTTGCTAAGGAAGTTGGTAAAAATGTTGACAAAAAGATGGTTCCTTCACGTTTAGCATCTGACGGAAGTTGGCAAGAAGGAAAGCCTTCTTTTGAATTAATGGAAAAAGAGTTAGTAAATAAATTATTAAACGTTGGTATGTGGGATTCTTCATATCAATTACCTATTGTTGAGAAAAAACCTACCGCAACATTAAATGATGCACAAGGAAGTGGCACGGTAATTGGTAGATATGAAACGAATTTAGGTGGCTCAACAGGTGGTCGTATTGAGAATATTCGTTTGTCAGCAGCGAGCATAAATGGAGTTGTATTAGCAAAAGGAGACAGTTTCTCTTTCAATGCATTAATTGGTGATACAACGCCAGATAAAGGATATCAACTAGGAAAAGAAATTGTAGATGGTAAATTAGTAGATGGATATGGCGGTGGTGTTTGTCAAACATCATCAACATTATACAATGCAGCAGATCAAGCTGGTTTGAAAATGGTAGAGAGAACTACACATTCTAAAACAGTAGGCTATGTTCCACAAGGAAGAGATGCTACGATTGCTTATCCATACTTAGACTTAGTGTTTGAAAACACGAATGATGCACCTGTGAAACTTTATATGGGCATTCAGGGCGGAAAGTTAGTTGCTGAAGTACATAAAATGAAATAAGAGTTATAAAGTCACCTTTTCTGAAAGTTAGAAGAGGTGGCTTTTTTATTATGAAAATAAAAATGTGTATAAATTCTGACTTTTCTTATTTACATGGGGTGATTTTAGTTGTATCCTTCATAGTAACGGTTATATGAAATAGGAAAATATCAGGATAAGGAGATGGAGTTATTCATGGTACAAATTCATCCAGAAACACGTATTGGTCATGTTGAATTTAAAGTGCAAGATTTAGAGCGCCAAATCGCTTTTTATGAGAATGTAGTAGGCCTAGAAGTAATTAAGCAAGAGGAGAATAAAGCATATTTATCAGGAAAAGGTGGAAAGAATACGTTACTTGTTCTTGAAAAGTTAGAGGACGGGGTGTTGCAAGAGCCACGTACGACTGGTATATATCATGTAGCCTTTTTAGTTCCGACTCGTGAAGCCTTTGCTTCGGCATTATTTGGGGTGATTCGTAATAAGAATGTAATTGATAGCCCAGCTGAGCAAGAGGGACGTTATACATATTCAAATGAAATTTTACCAATTTCAAGGTTTAATAGTGCAAGTGATCATACATATAGCGAAGCGTTTTATTTACAAGATTTAGAGGGGAATGGTATTGAAATTTATGCAGACCGTCCGCGCGATCAATGGGGAGAAGGACCAGGAGGAAGTACGCCGCTTGATTTAAAAGAATTAGCAACGCTCGTTGATTATGAATTTGATGGATTACCTACTAATACTATCGTTGGGCACGTACATTTACGAATAGCTGATGTAGAGGAGTCAAACGAGTTTTATGTAGAAACAGTCGGTTTTGAAGTGCAACAGCGTGAAGAGGATTGCCTATTCATTTCAGCCGGCGGTTACCATCACCATATCGGTGCAAACACGTGGAACGGAGTAAATAATCCGCATCCACCGATTCATGCAACTGGACTTAAGGTATATACGATTGTATTACCGCACAAAGAAGCGTTAGATGAAGTAAAAGAAAGATTAGTAGAAAAACAACATAAAATAAATGAAATTTCAAATGGATTTACAGTAGTAGATCCTAGTGGTATTACAGTCCAATTTGAAATAGAAGCGCAGTATAAAAGAAGCTAGAAAGTGTTTAATCACTTTCTAGCTTCTTTTTGTATGTAATCCAAGTAGGACAGGGATTGAAGGGAAAGGATTTTAATAGTTCCATTGCATATATACTCGTTGAATCGAATTCACCTTGAATGAAAGAATAGCCGTGTTTATTTGCATACATAGCTTGTTCGAAAACGAGTAGTTTCAATAAGGATAAATTGTCCATAGTGTGGGTCCCGCACCATCCTAGTTCTAACGTATTATCTTTTTCTGATGTATGGAGGAAAGAGTACCCAATAATTTCGTTCTCTTCATCTATAATTAGAAAGCTTCCATCTAGTAACATATCATCAGCCAAGATCATTTCTTTCCAAGTTTGTAGCGGGAATGAGGAAACGGGATTTGCTAAGTGGGTTTGCTCGTAATTTTCTTTTACTAAGTAGGCTAGTTTTTCTAGTAAATTATTATTGGATACGATGTTTGATAAAGTTTGTAAATGATAATTTGAATTAGGGACTATAGCGATAGAAACTATTTTTCGTACGTCTAATATTGGCATATATGTTCTTCGGATTTCCATGAAATTATCTTCTTCATAATAGGCTTTTAATTGAGCTGATGTTTCCCATATAGAGGTTTGTAATGGTAGTTTGAAGTTTTCTCGCTTTTGAATCTCGTTTAATAAAAATGGTTCAATGTGTAGCCCTGAATAGAAAGGATTCGTATATATTCGAAAGTATGTGCAGTATGGATGGAAGTTATTGTTCCAAGTGAAAAAGGTGCCTACTACATCTTTTTTATAGTAGGCAACATACGCACATTTTGTTTTATTATCTTGTAATAAGTTAAATACATAAGATTCTTCGTTGTATAAATCAATAAGTTGTTTTACTTTTAGCTCATTACTTCTACTATACTTCTCTATAATAAGATTATTTTCATTGGATGACTTGTTCATAGCTCAATCCAAAACCTTCTTACTACATTTCCATTTTCCTCAGTGAAATCATCGTCACGAAGTCCACCGTTATGTAAAATTGTTTTTTCTGAAGCTGTATTCACTTCGTCGCAAACGACAAGTACTTTCTCGATGTTTAATTCCTTCGTTTTTTCTAGCGATAATTTTAATAACTTCGTAGCATAACCTTTTCTTCTTTCAGAAGGACGAATGCCATAACCGATATGGCCTCCAGCGTTAAATAAATGTTCGGTTAAACTATGACGTATATTAACAGCGCCTACAATTTTATTTTCATCTGTAGCGAGCCAATATGTAGAGTCTGGTACCCAAGATTCAGGAAGGTTTACTCCGTTATGCGCATCGTGAAGTTCTTGAATCATTGCCGTGAAATTAGAAGGATCTTTTGAGATAACCCATGGAATCATCGTTTCACCGCTATCTTTCCATTCTTTATAAAAATCTAAGTATTCTTCTTGTAAATCGATAGTAGGTATTAGTAAAGAGACGTTCATTGTTGGTAATCCCCTTTATTTATGTAGTATTTTAAAAAAAATACGATACGAAATGAAAGCGTTTTCTAAACTTTCTCAACCTCATTTTATGCAATCCATATCTCGTTTTTAAATGGAAAGTACAGTTTATGGTTTTTCGTATAAAAAGTAAGTTGAATTCAATTTATGTTAATATTAAAAATATTAACATAAATCACTTAGGAAATTAAGTGTATTTTAATGAAATGCTTTTATATCGATAAACGGATGTGTGTGATAATTTTTGTTTTATCTATCTATAATGAACGAAAGGGGGAAGGGCTCGTGAGTGTGAACTTTGATTTGATTATACGGATTGGTGTTGCGGGTTTGTTAGGAGCAATAATTGGTATTGAAAGGGAAATTCGATCAAAAGAAGCGGGATTAAAAACACATTTCCTAGTAGCGGTAGGAAGTGCTTTAATAATGGTCGTTTCGAAATATGCCTTTTCAGATATTATGAATGAAGAACATATGGCTCTTGATCCGAGCCGTATTGCAGCGCAAGTTGTTAGTGGAGTAGGCTTTTTAGGTGCAGGGACAATTATTATTCAAAAGCAGGCGGTGAAAGGATTAACGACAGCTGCTGGTTTATGGGCCACTGCAGGACTTGGATTAGCAATTGGGGCTGGCATGTATGTAGTAGGAATTGGAGCGACGATTCTCGTTTTAATTGGTTTAGAGATTGTAAGTCGTATTTTTAAAGTGCAATTTTTATTTCCGCAAAATATAACAGTACAAATGTATATAAATAAACATGAGGCGGTACAACAAATATTAAAAACACTACAAGTGAAAGGCATCCCAATACTTTCATATGAAGTGGAAGCTTTACAGCAAGAAGCAGAAATAGTTTATAAGGTAGGGATGCAGCTGAAAAATATATCGTCAGAAGAAAAGAATGAGTTTATTCAGCATATGCAAACATTACCGGAAGTTACGTTTATAAAGTTAAAATCATAGCGTTGAAAATGAGGATAGATGCAGCAGGAATTTCGCTATTATCTATCTTTTTTTGATATAAAATGCACGGAAAGTCAAGTGTTAATTTTACAAGACATGGATACGTATGTGAACGTTCTCTTATTTTTTCTCAATACAGAATAAAAAGTAAGAATAGTAAAATAATGGTGCGGGACACTAAAAAATGTAAGGTAGGGGAGAGTATGAAAGGCTATTCAAAAAAAGTGTTAGTAGGGGTAAGTTTTGCTAGTTTAATGTTAGGGAGTTTCCAAGGGAGCACATTGGCAGAAAGTACAAAGGGAGAGCAAGTTTCTTATCGGAATGTGCTCAAAATGGAGCCAGTTGGTGTACAACTACCAGTGCAAGAATTAGCTCACTCATCAAAAGTACTTGAAAATAAGTCTTTTGAGAAAAGGCTACAATTTGCTGATTTGTCGCAAAGACCGCCTGAAGTGAAGAAGGAAAGTAAGCAATTAGCTGCAGCGAAAACTTATACAATTGCTGAATTAAATCAATTGAGCAATCAGCAGTTAGTAGATTTACTCGTAACAATCAATTGGGAGCAAATTACGGGTCTATTTCAGTTTAATAAGGATAGTCTTGCATTCTATCAAAATGATAGTAGGATGCAGGCAATTATTGATAAATTGAAGCAGCAAGGACAAGCTTATACGAAAGATGATTCCAAAGGGATTGAGACTTTAGTAGAAGTATTGCGATCTGGTTTCTATTTAGGGTTTTATAATACAGAATTAAGCAAACTAAATGAACGGAGCTATCACGATAAATGCTTACCTGCATTGAAAACAATCGCAAGCAATCCGAATTTCAGGCTCGGTACATTAGAACAAAATAGAGTTGTATCATCATACGGAAAGTTAATAGGAAATGCTTCGAGTGATGTGGAAACGATAACATCAGCTGCAAAGATTTTTAAACAATATAACGATAATTTTTCTACATTGGTAGACAATCTATCAGCTGGAAATGCGATTTACGATATTATGCAAGGTGTGGATTACGATATTCAATCGTATTTGTACGATACAAGAAAAGCACCGAAAGATACAGTATGGTACCAAAAAATTGATAGCTATATTAATGAATTAAGTCGTTTTGCCTTAATTGGAACGGTGACGGTGAAGAATGGTTGGTTAATTAATAATGGTATTTATTATACAGGTAGACTTGGTACGTTCCATAGTACAGGAACGAAAGGGCTACAAGTTGTAACAGACGCGATGAAAATGTATCCGTATTTAGGAGAGCAATATTTCGTAGCGGCTGAGCAAATCTCGACGAATTATGGCGGGAAAGATGCAAATGGAAATGTTGTTAATTTAGATCAAATACGAGAAGATGGGAAGAAAAAGTATTTACCGAAAACGTATACGTTTGATGATGGTGCAATTGTTTTAAAAGCTGGAGATAAAGTGACAGAAGAAAAAGTAAAGCGTCTATATTGGGCGGCAAAAGAAGTGAAGGCACAATTCCATCGTACGGTTGAAAGTGATCAACCTTTAGAAAAAGGAAATCCTGATGATGTATTAACGATGGTTATTTATAATAGTCCAGCTGAGTATCAATTTAATCGTCAATTATACGGATATGAAACGAATAACGGTGGTCTTTATATAGAAGGAACAGGTACGTTCTTTACTTATGAGCGTACGCCAGAAGAAAGTATTTATAGTTTAGAAGAATTGTTCCGACATGAATTCACGCATTACTTGCAAGGTAGATATGAAGTACCAGGACTTTGGGGACAAGGTAAGATGTATGAGAATGAGAGATTATCTTGGTTTGAAGAAGGGAATGCGGAGTTTTTTGCAGGGGCAACGAGAACAGATAATGTTGTACCGAGAAAGAGTATTATAGGAGGATTATCTTCAAATCCAGCAGAGCGTTATACGGCAGAGCGAACGTTAAATGCAAAGTATGGAACGTGGGATTTCTATAATTATTCCTTCGCTTTACAATCGTACATGTACAATAAGAGATATGATATGTTTGACAAAATTCATGATCTTATTAGAAAAAATGATGTAACAGCATATGATGCATACCGCTCTGTATTAAGTAAAGATGCGAATTTAAATAAAGAGTATCAAGATTATATGCAAATGTTAGTAGATAACCGTGAGAAATATAATGTTCCATTAGTGTCAGATGATTATTTAGCAACTCACGCACCAAAGCCAGTTTCAGATATTGCGGCAGAAATTACAGCAGAAGCAAAATTAAGTAATGTATCAGTAAAGAAAAATAAATCACAGTTTTTTAATACATTTACACTGCAAGGAACGTATACAGGAACTGCTGCAAAAGGAGAGTATGAAGACTGGAAAACAATTACACAAAATGTTAATGATACGTTAAAACGTTTAAGTGCAAAAGAATGGTCAGGCTATAAAACAGTAACAGCTTACTTCGTAAATTACCGTGTGAATGCATCGGGACAATTTGAATATGACGTTGTATTCCACGGTATTAATACAGAAGAAGGTGCTGTGAATAAAGCACCAGTTGCGGTTATAAATGGTCCATATAGCGGAAATGTAAATGCAGCAATTTCGTTTAAAAGCGATGGATCAAAAGATGAAGATGGGAAAATTGTTTCTTATAAATGGGAGTTTGGTGACGGTACTGTAAGTAATGAACAAAATCCGACCCATGTATACACAAAAGAAGGAACATATACGGCAAAATTAACAGTAACAGATGACAAAGGATTAACGAATACGGTTACAACGAATGTAACTGTTCAAAAGAAAGAAGATAACAGTGTAGAAAAAGAGCCGAATAACTCATTCCAGACAGCGAATAAACTGCAATTGAATCAAATTTTACGCGCAAGTTTAGGAAATGGTGATACGAGTGATTACTTTGAAATTAATATAGAAACGGCGAAAAACTTACAAATTAATGTAACGAAGGAAAATAATATCGGAGTAAACTGGGTTCTTTATTCAGAAGCAGATTTAAATAATTATGTTACGTATGCCCAGCAAGAAGGAAATAAGTTAGTAGGAAGTTATTATACGTATCCAGGAAAGTATTATTTACATGTGTATCAGTATGGCGGGGGAACAGGGAATTATACGGTAGAAGTGAAATAGTAAAAAGGTCGCCGTGAGTGGCGACCTTTTTGTTGCGTGTTATACAAAAAAATTAAATGAAATTTACAAAAGCTTGATAGGCACTACCAAGGGAAAGTATCGTAGCTACCATATGTGCAGTCCATTTAGGCATACTTAAATTCAGTACGACATTATACAAGATTCCATATAAGGGGTCCTGCCGACAAAACGCGGAAATTATACGCTAAGCAACTTCTAGCAAAGAAAAAACCAATTTCCTGTACGCTAAGGAAATCGGTTTTTAGCTTAGTGATGAATTTATAGTTGTTTTCTTAACCTGGGGCCAAACAGCTACTTTGGTATAAATTGTGGTTTCAAAATATGGATGCCCTTATAGAGTATATAGCTAGTAGTAGAGCGAAATTATGCTATTATCTTTTTAGCCATTCGATAATTAGTTAATTTAATGCCCTTACGTTCTATAATTTGTGAACAGATTACGTGGCACCCTTTGTGTTTAAAGAATGACTTGGCAGTAATACTGGCCTCTGTGATAATCTCTAAAAAGTTTAATCTTTTTGCCTCTAACTCAATCATATCAACAAGAGCTGAAGCTATACCTTTCCCTTGATAATCTTTATGAACATAAAGCCTATCAGGGGTTCAGCCGAGATACGTGTAAAAACGGGTCATAAGATGTAATATATTTCCATTATTAGTTTTTTAGTTAAAAATATCTACCTCATGATTAACAAAAAGCTGATTACCTATGCGCTATAAATGAACTGCCCCCAATTGTTAAACAAAACCTAGCAATTGGGGGCAGTTCATAGTTATCATTTGATGCTTCTAGTGACTTTCTCAAGTAAAGCACCCTTTGGTTTAAATTGGAGATTTCGCTCAATGTAACATCTCTTGTATGTTCAAGCATTGTTACAAGCTCTCCAATCTTATTTGAATAGTTTTCTCTTGAAATTATTCTATAATCTATCATATATATCCCTCCAATTCATGCTAAGCATAAGTTTACCAATAAAATAAAAAAACAAAGTCTGTAAATTTATGTAAAATAATGATATAATTTAATTGAATATAAAGAAAAAGGAAACCTGTTTTTATCAGTGTTACCTTATCCAAGACTAAATTTTACCCATACATCATTTTTTTTGATGTAGCTCTTGAAGATAAAAACTATTTAATTTTCAAGGAACAGTTATTAACTTAAAACTTATTATACGAGGAGGGTGTATCATGAAAAAAATATGCTTTGTATTAATTGTCGACGCTGGTATAAATTATGGTTCAATATTTTCTCTACCATTTTTAAGGAATCAGGATGATTTGAAAGGATATTTTTCTGAATATTATGATGTTTCAATTAATTATATTAGGGATAAAAACTCAGTTGACTATTTGGTAGTTCCCAAACCGTGTCCAGCTTTTGATAATGAAAATAATCTTCCAATAATTGAAGTACCAGCAATCTTATTTATGGAAAAGAATTTTGAAAAAATAAAGACTTATATAGACAATTATTTTTCTAATAACTCATAAAGGGGTCCCACCACATGCCCATCAAGCTAACCAAGTAAATTACTAGATAAGAAACGATCCTTGTTTCAAAACTAGCAATTGATAGAAAAGTAGGCATGCTAAAGAAGCCTATTAAAACGTGATTTTTTCGCTAGGCAGATTGTCTATGCTTCACCGTCGTTTTATACACAATCCCTAGAATATCAAAGACAGTCATCTTCTTATACCGATGACATTTACGACCGTTCTTTTTGAGCAGCAGATAAAGACGATGCAGAATTTTTAAAATTTCTTCTGTGCCAACGGCTATCGCTTGAAACAGTAACGGAAAGTAATCTTTAATCATATAAATCGCTTTGTATTCACTCAGCTCCTGCTTTGTCTTTTCAAGCAGAAACTGTCGCATTTGAAACATCGTAGAAGAACAGAGGAGAATGCCGATGAGTTGTCCATATAAATGGCACTCTAGGCGTTCTCTTTTAATATTTTTACATTCATCAATTTCAAAAAATGACTTCCACGTTTTAAACAAAATTTCAATCTGCCAACGAAGTGAATACAATGAGTGCACGTAGTTCGTTGGTACTCCTTCTAGAGACGTGTTCGTGATATATACATTCATACCCATTAAACGTTTACTTTTCTCCTTCATGACGATGCCTTTTTTCTTTTCACGTATCGCTTGGTTTTTCAGGCGTGTTTGCGTTTGATCATCGGTTAAACGATGGAAAATGACACGTGCTGGAAGCTTCTGATTTTGGCCAATGTATGCCTCGGGGATTTCTATCGTTTCACCTGGGATTAGACCCGACATCATTTGTGCCATATCAAGCTGGATGTATTCTGTTTGCTTTTTTAACGTGCCGTTGTTGAAGTATTCTGGCTCAGGGTTCTTGATATAAATGCGTGTATTCAGCTTCAACCGCGAGATATGGTAAGCCTCTTTATCATGAATAGTTTGTAAGTCTCCTAAATCGAAGTAGCAAAGATCACGTAAACACAAATCACCCGCCTCTACGGTTTCAAGGCAGATGGTACCGTATGTTTTATCATTATTCTTTCCTGGTCCAAGCTGCACGTTAAGAAATTGACCACTAAGTAAATCATATTCCAATTGGATTTTCACGCCTGCCGTATTACTACTCCCGCCTGAACCTTGATAGTTAGTGGCGTAATGATCAGGCAGTTGAAACACTGTCGCATCTAAAATACGGATACGATTGAAAGTAGAGATCATGTGTGCAGAAAGCGAGTGATTTGAACAGAGTTTTTGTGTGAGAAGAGAAGTAAAGACTTCTCGAAGAAATGCGACAGCTGCTGGATTAAAGCGTTGATTCAATCCTTCTGAGCTCATCAGTACCCCAGTTGAGGCTTCTAACTGACTGCACAATTGTGTAAGCGATGTGCTAGCGATTTCTTGACTGAGCCATACGCAAAGGGCAATGAGTTCGTTTGCTTGATACTTACTAGATCGCTGTACAAAACCAACTTGTTTGGCGATATCTTGTAGGACTATTGGAGATAAAAAGTATTGTAGCTCTTGTGCGAAAAGATTCAGTTCATTGGAAATGATAGGATTCATCAAAAACGCCATCCTTTCTGTATATTTCTACAAAAAGAATAGCGTTTTTTTGATTATATGGATACAAATTTATCTTAGCTTGATAGCGATGGGGCGGTACCCCTAATACCCCAGAAGGAAAAGAAGAGTTTGAATCCTTTAAGGTACAGGGCGTTCCATATATCATTGTAAAAGATCATGAAAATAACACTCAAAAATCAATTCTTGGATTCAGTACTCAATCATTAGAAGAGGCTTTTTCATGGTGTTTAATGCTCAAGAAAACTTATAACCGCATAAGTATATAGAACGACTAGAGCAAAGGCACATATTCCCATAATGATAATCGCTAGTGCGCTTTTCTCTTGTCTAAACCCTATAATTCCAAGAATAAATGCACTCAACATTGTTACCTTAAGCATTGTAGAAAGATTGGGAATTGAATATCCATTCAACCAGGTAGAGAAACTTACAATTACGGAAAAAGAGAACAAAGTTAGAACAATAGATAATATATTAATGTGCTTCCCATACTTCAGTTGCATTTCGCTACCTCCTTTTCTTTTCATTAGTGAATAATAGGTAGGTGACTGTATTTTTATTTTATTCTAAACTTTCTTAAAAATCTATAATAAAAAAAGAGGTTGTCTCAAAAGTCGCTGAATAGTTACTTTTAGGCAACCTCTTTTCTTTATTTTTTACTTTCCTCTAGTTTAGAGATACTTGCTTCTTTTTCAGGTAACGTATCAACAAAATCCTTTTGAGATTTTAATAGGTCAGATTGTTGTATCCAAGCCATAAGATTATCTAAAGATTTACGGGCTTCTTTTACATCGCCAGTAATATCATTCATGTTCAACTTATTAAATGTAGCTAAAAATTCTTGTTGAATCTCACCTTGCAATGCATTTGCTTGCTTTGTTAATTCTTTATTTTCATCACATTTTGCCTTTTGAACATTATTCATAGCTTTCCCGATTTCATGCTTATCAAAAGCATCTTGCGCTTTCTTTAAATTTTCGGTTTGTTCTAACTTACTTTTAATCTTCTTATCATCCTTCAACTTCAAAGCCTCTTGATAATTCTTTATAGCTTCGCTATATTTTTTATCCTTAATGTTCTTATCAGCTTTTGATGTATAATCTTCAAAGGAATTACTACTACAAGCTGCCAGTAGCAAGATGAATGCTAGAATCAACCCATAAAACTTAACTTTTTTCATAGAAACTATGCCTCCTCTTCTATATGCATACACTTATAATATTACAATTTCTGTAAAAATAGAAAGGGATACATATGTTATCAATTTGATAAATATTCTATTCGAGGCATTATGTATCATTTATTACCTTTTTCGGTAGACTGAATATATTCAAAGAAATCCGGTGGTTCTTTCATTGCTTCTTTTTTTTATTTTTTCAAGTTCTTCACGTTCACGCGGAGACAATCTTTCTAGTAGGGGTACCCCCCATCACTATCAAGCTAAGAAATGCAAATACCTCAAAACGAAAAAATGAGCATTTTGTTACAAGTTAGTACAAAATTTCGTTCTGGGGGGGTACTATAAAATTTTAGTTTAATGGGCATGCGGCAGGACCCCTATAAGATAAAAATGATTAATATAAATGCAATGAATTGAAGAACTAACAAAAATAGTGGTTGTACCATTTATTCTCACTCCCTTTATTTAATATATTAATATAATATATTAAATAAGCGGAAGAGTTATTTCTATAAAGTACCAAAAATGTGATATGAAAGGGGTATTGGCAATTACAAGAACTAACGCGAACTATCATGTAACGTAACATATTATTATAAAATTAGTAAAAAAGGTTCGCCATTTATGGCGAACCTTTTTTACGCGTTATACCCGAATAATTTTAAATCTTCTCCTGAGTCTGAAATTATCTTTTCGAACTGCAATCCTACTTTTTCTAAAAGATTTCCTGAGGCGATGTTATCTATAGAAGTAATTGCTACTATTCGTTTCATACCTAGGTTCTGTACACCGTAGTCTATTACAGCGGAAGCTGACTCGTAGCCATATCCTTTTGAACGGAATTCTTCTAAAAAGGCAAAGCCAATATCAACATCTTCTAATGAATCCCTTTTAATAAGACCACACATACCGAGTGGAGTGAAATCTTCTTTTCGTTCAACTAAGTAAAGACCAAAGCCCATTTTATTATACATATCAACAGGTCCGTTTAAGATGTATTTTTTTGCATCTTCTAAGTTTTTGATCCTTTTATCACCGATATACTGAATCCATGCAGGATCATTTACTAATTTAAGAATAAATGGAGCATCTTTTATATCAAACCAGCGAAGAACGAGGCGTTCAGTTTCAAGAACTATCAAGCTATTGCACCACCTTTAACATTTATAATATTTAGTATGGATTGTGTAATACAAAATCGCAACATATTTTAAAATAGTCCTGATTGTTCACATAAAGTTCGTTTGTTTTGTATAAAGGGATATTTTATAATTAGGATTGATTGTAAAGAGTGAGATACTTATACAATGACTCCTAGGTAACTAGGAGTTTTTACTATATAACTATCATTATTACTAAATATGACACACTACACATTCTACTCAAGGAGGTACATAATGAAAAAATTATATAATGCATCGTTTACGTATTTGATTATCGGTCTATTATCAGGAATTTTCGCTAGGGAGTATGGAAAGTATAAGGGGATTGTAGGATCTACTTTGTTAAATCTTTTGCATACACATACACTTGTACTTGGCTTTTTCTTCTTCTTAATTGCTTTAGGATTAGCAAAAGTATTCGCGTTTCATGAAGCGAAAAGTTTTAATAAGTGGTTTGTTGTACATAATATCGCATTAATTTTAATGTTAGGTTCATTGGCAGCAAGAGGGCTTCTTCAGTTAAATGGAGCGGACTTTAAAGGGTTAACTTATATTGTTGGTTTTTCTCATTCGTTGATGGCAGTTACTTTAATTTGGTTTATGTTGTTAATAAAGAAGTCGTTTAAAATGTAGTTTTATAGAAAAGAACTTGCAGCAATTGCTGCAAGTTCTTTTTGTTTATTCGAAAGTAAGAAATGAATTTCGTATATGTAAAACTTGAATTATTTAATTTTTCGGATTATTATGTATAAAACCCTTAACATATTTTGTAATTCTAATTTATAGAAAGTAGGAGTGTGTACGATGGAGATAACAGTAGAACGTTTAGTAAATGAACTAAAGGGTGTACTTCCCGAAGATCGAGTAGTTGTGAATACGACAGTAAGAGAGTTACATAGTAAAGATGAATCTTATCATACTAGTAGTTTACCTGATGTAGTTGTTTTTCCGAAAACGACTGAAGAGGTTAGTAGAATAATGAAAGTGGCGGGTGAGCATAAAAAACCTGTCGTTCCTTTTGGGGTAGGATCTAGTTTAGAAGGACACGTTATTCCATATGAAAAAGGAATTACAATGGATTTCTCTCTTATGAATAAAATACTCGAAATAAGAGAGAAAGATTTTCTTGTGAGAGTACAGCCGGGAGTGACTCGCTCTCAGCTTAATAAAGAATTGAAAAAGTATGGATTATTTTTTAGTGTAGACCCAGGAGCAGATGCAACGTTAGGTGGAATGGCTGCCACAAATGCGAGTGGAACGACAGCAGTTAAATACGGAGTAATGCGTGATCAAGTTCGTGATTTAGAAGTCGTTCTTGCGGATGGAGAAGTAATACATACTGGAAATTTAGCAGCGAAGTCATCATCAGGTTACCATTTAAATGGTGTTTTCGTAGGATCAGAAGGGACGCTCGGATGCTTTACAGAGCTAACTTTAAAAGTATACGGCATACCAGAACATGTTATGGCTGCGAGAGCATCGTTTCCAACTATAAATGATGCAGTAGAAGCTGTCATTAATATATTACAAGCGGGTATTCCAATTGCAAGAATTGAACTTGTAGATGAATTATCTATGAAACAAGTAAATCATTATAATGAAACAAGTTACAGAGAAGAACCTACACTGTTTTTAGAGTTTCACGGTAATGAAGCAGGGCTTAAGCAAGATATTGAATTTACTAAGGAAATTGTTTTTGATCATAGATGTAAAGAAGTTACTTTTGAAACAGAAACTGCGGCGAGAAATAAATTATGGGATGCACGGCATAATCTAGCATACTCTTACGTTCATAGCTATCCTGGTAAAAAGCTTATGAGTACAGACGTATGTGTACCAATTTCAGAATTAGCTGGCGCAATCCAACATGCGAAAGAGACATTAGATAAAGTAGGTCTTGTTGGTGGTATTCTTGGCCATGTAGGAGACGGAAATTTCCACGTGCTCTTAATGATAGATCCAAACGATAAAGAAGAAGTGAAAAAGGGCGACGAAATAAATGAAAGTATCGTTTTATATGCTCTTAAACGAGGTGGAACGTGTACGGGAGAACATGGCGTTGGAATTGGAAAACGGAAGTACCAAGAAGAAGAACATGGGGCGGCATTACTCGTAATGGAAAAAATAAAGAAAGCTCTTGACCCGCAAAATATTTTGAATCCGAATAAAGTTTTTCAGTTGAAGGATAGGGGATGATGGGGTGAAAGTACTAGAAGCGATAAGTAATATAGCTGGAAAGTATTTTGCATTTTGGGTTATTTGTATTGCAGCTATTGCATATTTCATTCCTGGACCATTTCTCGGATTAACTAGTTACATAACAATTTTACTTGGCGTTGTAATGTTTGGGATGGGATTAACATTAAAGGCTGCTGATTTTAAAATCATTGCTACAAAACCATTGCCAGTTATTATCGGCGTATGTGCGCAGTTTATTATTATGCCACTTGTCGCATACGTACTAGCCTACGTTATGAATCTGCCAGCTGAGTTAGCAGCTGGATTAGTGTTACTCGGTTCAGTACCGGGTGGCACTGCATCAAATGTTATGGTTTATTTAGCAAAAGGGAACTTAGCGTTGTCAATCGCAATGACGTCATTATCAACGTTACTAGCACCAATTGCTACACCCCTCATTTTATTATTGCTTGCAGGACAATGGATGCCAGTAAATCCTATGTCTATGTTTCTTTCTATCGTACAAGTTATTATCCTACCTATCATTTTAGGATTAGTAGTGAAGAAGTTTTTCCCTAAAACTGTTACGAAAGGAATGACTGTTATTCCTTTAATATCAGTTGTAGCAATTATTATTATTGTTTCTGCAGTTGTTTCAGCCAATGTAAGTAGCATTACTTCTTCAGGTCTTCTTATCTTTATTGCAGTTATGCTCCATAATGCATTTGGCTTTTTACTCGGATATATAACAGCGTTCGTACTTGGACTAGAAGAAGGGACAAGAAGAGCTATTTCAATAGAAGTAGGAATGCAAAATTCAGGATTAGGTGTTGCGCTGGCAACAGCACATTTTGGACCAGCAGCTGCACTTCCAAGTGTATTAGCAGCAGTATGGCATAACATTGCAGGACCGATATTAGCAACCATCTGGTCAAAAAATGCAAAGAATACTTTCAGTGATGAAAATGTATCGGTAAATATAGAAAAATAGGAATGATAAAGAATGCAAAAGCGTATTTTACATTTTGAAGGACTGGTTGTTTTCTTAGCCACGATTTATTCGTATTCAATATATGAATTTAGTTGGATTATATTTTTTGTATTCCTTTTAGCCCCGGATTTATCAATGTTAGCGTACGGCATAAATAATTATGTAGGTGCTAAAATTTATAATATTTTTCACACATATAGTATATCGATAGTAATAGCTATAATAGGTGTCTATTTTAAGGTAGATACCGTTATAATGATTGGCTTAATATGGACAGCGCATATTGGAATGGATCGAATGTTTGGATATGGATTGAAATATGAGACTGATTTTAAGGATACTCATATTCAGCGGTTATAAAAGATGGGTGTAATGTGAACAAATCATCAATTGAGGAATTGAATTTTAAACAATTGTTGAGAAATATATATAAATATGGATATAGATAATTGAGTTGTGTTACTTTTAGAATACTTAAATAGATGAGGAGGGTTTTAATGAATATACAAATCACAGGTAATAAATTAATTACCAAGATGCTGAATGATTGGTACCAAAACATCAGAGCACAACGAGTAAGTGAAGCGAAAAAATTAAAGGAAGAGATTGATAAAAAGCTACATATTATAGAAGGAGATGTAAATGTATTATTTCACTATTATCTTTTAGATTTTCGATATAAAGTGCTAATTGATGGTATAGGTATTTCAAAAAATTCTTTTGATAAACTAGATTCGCTTCCTAAACCGAACGAAGAATTTTTAGAATATTATTATTATTTATTTAAATCTATACATTCTACAATTCTCTCAAATTATAGTGAAGCGAGTAACTATGTTGATAAAGCGGAAGGATTACTAAAGAATATTCCAGATGAAGTTGAACAAGCAGAGTTTAACTACAGAGTTTCTACATTAAAATATCAAATGTATCAAGCGTATTCAGCTATCGAATATGCTTCGAAAGCAAGGGATATCTTTGCAAAACATGCAGGGCATGAAATGAATGTAGCACTATGTGAAAATGTTTTGGGCTTATCTTTTTCAAAATTAAAACAGCATGAAAGAGCAGAGGAGTATATTGTTTCAGCATTAAATACTTTGCAAAAAAATGATGCCGAAACACTAGTTTTAAGAATAAGACATAATTTAGGATTATTGTATGCGAGTCAAAACCTTTCAGTCTTGGCTATTAGACACTTATCAGAGGTTTCTAAAAAAATGCCGAATCATTATAAAGCTATTTTTATAGAGGCAGGAGAATATTATAAAATAGGAGAAATAGAAAAGGCAAAAGCATTAATTGAAATTGGATTGAAAGTTTGCAAAGAATTAAAAAATGATGAATATAGGTATCATTTTTTAATTCTAAATGAATTTTGTCAATGTTTGAAAGCAGAAAACGTAGAAAAAATTATGCTTGAAAGTTTTTCTTACTTTGAAAGAGAAAATTTAACCGAATATATCTGCGAATATGCTGAAAAGCTGGCAATAGAGTTTCATAAAGAAGGCAATATAGAACAGGCTGAAAAGTATTTTTATAAGGCTTATGAAATGAGGAAAAGAATATTTGACAAGGGAGCGTTGAAATAATGAGAAAAATCGGATTAACTATTATGGGGTTAACGGCTGCTAGTGTTGTATTTTTGAGTATTGGCGGTATTTTAGCTGAACCAAAACAAGCGACACATGAAAATTTTTCGGTATTAAACTTTGATACTAAACAATATGCTGCTCATGGAGATACGCCTGCACCTGCAAAACCAGATTTTTTAGTAGTAGAACGTGGATAAATATAGAATGAAGTATTTTTGATTTGAAGTCGGCATTTTTAGTTGATTTTAAATATGGACATTAAATAAGTTAACTTAAAAGGTGTTTTCAATATTGAAAACACCTTTTAAGTTTGTTGTTAACAGTTAATATAACTAGAAACATTCTTTATATTGCAATCAAGTCCCACAAAAAGTACGATAAGGACGATTCGTCGGTACAGGTGGAACGCAGTATTCTTCTTGATCTGTAGAATACGCATAAGGATTTGATAGAGCTTCAAGGAGTTTTTCCATTACGCTATAATCTCCATTTGTAACAGCTGCTTCTAATGCTTCTTCTACGCGGTGGTTCCTTGGGATAATTGATGGGTTATTATTTTTCATCATTTCGTAGGCGTTTTCTTTCGATTCTTCTTGTTTTTCTAATCGAGATTGCCACAGTTTGTACCATTCTTTAAATTCAGGACTTTCAAATAGCGCTGTATTTTCGATCGTATCAAGAGTTAATGAACGGAATGTATTTGTGTAATCCGCTTTATATTTCTCCATCATTTTTAAAAGTTGCTCAATAAGTGAGTGATCTTGTTCTTCGTTGCTAAATAGTCCTAATTTCTTTTTCATTCCAATGAACCACTGGTTTTCATACCGTACGCTAAATTTTGAAATTTCGTCTTGAGCAATTTTTAATGCTTCTTCCTCATCTTCGTGTAGGATTGGTATTAAAGATTCTGCTAATCGTGCTAGATCCCATGCGGCCATATATGGCTGATTTCCATATGCGTAGCGACCTTGTGTATCAATCGAGCTAAATACGGTTCCTTGGTCGTAATTGTCCATAAATGCACAAGGGCCGTAATCAATTGTTTCTCCACTAATTGTTATATTGTCAGTGTTCATTACGCCATGGATAAATCCAACAAGTTGCCATTTAGCGATGAGACTTGCTTGTTTCTTTATGACTTCTTGTAGTAATGCAGTATATCGGTTTTCATGAGCTTCAATTTCTGGGTAATGCCTTTGTATCGTATAGTCAGCTAGTGATTGAAGATCCTCGATAGAACCACGAGCTGCAGCATATTGGAATGTACCGACGCGTATATGGCTACTTGCTACTCTAGTTAAAATTGCTCCAGGTAACTTTGTTTCACGATATGTTGGTTCACCAGTCGTAACAACTGCTAAACTGCGTGTAGTCGGAATATCAAGTGCATACATCGCTTCACTAATAATATACTCACGTAGCATCGGACCGAGTGCAGCACGACCATCACCACGGCGTGAATACGGAGTAGGGCCAGAACCTTTTAGCTGAATGTCAAAACGTTTACCTGAAGGAGTAATTTGTTCGCCAATTAAAAGAGTACGACCGTCGCCTAACATATTAAAATGTCCGAATTGATGACCGGCATATGCTTGAGCTAATGGATGAGCTCCTTCTGGGAGAGCATTACCAGCGAAAATAGCAATTTCGACTTCTTTCTTCAGTTCTTCAGGATTAAAGCCAAGAGATATTGCGAGTGAATGATTTAGTTTAACTAGCTCCGGTGAATTTACAGGAGTAGGGGGGATTTCTGTATAAAATGATTGCGGCAGAGTCGTATAACTATTATCTAAATTCCAACCAGCTTCATTATTTTTAGTCATTTTATCTCCTCCTTGTTTATTTTTCTATTATGTATTTGTACGTATGTATTCTTTGTAAAATTAGCTAAAAGTATAATATGATATTTCCCCTTGCAATCTATTGTAAGGACTTCATTGCACTATGTCTATTTAACAGCAAATACAAAACCTCCATTTTTCAAAAAGATTGATTAAAATGGAGGTTTTATTATTATTTCACTTTTACAATTATTTTTCCTTTTGCTCTTCCAGACTCCGAATATTCCATTGCTTTTTGAGCATCTTCAAAAGGGAAAACGCGATCGATTACCGGCTTGATTTTTCCAGCTTCAATATAGTTTGCAATAGTACGTAATTGATCTCCGCTTGGTTTCATAAATAAAAATGAATATTGAGCATTATGTTTTTTTTCAAGTGCAGTAAGTTTTTTACTTGCTAATGAAAATAAGAGTGTTTTGAAAAATCCTGAACCGAATTCTTTACCGAATCGAGCATTCGGCATCCCTGAAACGGAAACAATGTTGCCTCCGCTTTTTATAATATTGAATGATTTTTCAAGTGTTGTACCACCGATTGTATCAAATACCGCATCATAGTTTGTTAGTATATCTTCAAATTTTTCTGTTTTGTAATTAATCATTTCATCTGCGCCAAGAGACTTTACTAAATTCGCACCAGCCTCACTAGCAGTCGTTGTAACGGTAGCGCCCATTATTTTTGCTAACTGAATGGCGAAAGTACCAACTCCACCAGATCCAGCGTGAATCAAAATCTTTTGTCCTTGTTGTAATTGCATAATGTCATGTAAAGCTTGATAGGATGTTAAGCCAACGAGAGGAATCGACGCCGCTTCCTCAAAACTTAAATTTTTCGGTTTTAAGGCTATATCATCTTCATGAATGGCTATATATTCCGCGAAAGTACCAATCTTATTTTTTCTTGGACGTGCATATATTTCATCACCGGCTTTAAAGTGAGTCACTTTTGATCCAACCTTTACGATGACACCAGAAAAGTCATTCCCAAGGATTAGGGGCATTTCATATTTCAGTAACATTTTTACTTTGCCATCGCGTATTTTAAAATCAATTGGGTTAATACTAGCTGCATGAATTTCTGCGAGCACTTCATGCTCATTTATTTCAGGAGTAGGTACCTCTGCCATACGCATTGGAACTTTGCCGTATTTATCAATTATCATCGCTTTCATTTCTTATACCTCCAAATTTCAATAAAAGTTGTGCAATAGCTTTTCAATATCTAATACAAGGTTCTTTAATAAACTTAATTTTGTACGTATATCAATATAATAAAAGTTTTTTGTACCTTCTTTTCGCATTAAAATAATACCGGCTTCTCGTAAAATCCTAAGGTGATGTGATACCGCTGGTCGAGAAAGATGTGTTTGTTTCGTAATTTCGCCTACACGTAATCCTGTTTGACATTCAGTTTCCATGAGAACTAACAAAATAGCTTGACGTGTTTCATCACCAATTGCCAATAATACTTTTTGAGAATCAACAAAATCTTTTTTTATAACATTTAATTGTTCTTGTTTATTCATTTTAATCACTATACCTCCTGGTAATGAGTCGAAAGGTTTAAGATGATGGACCATTACTTTGATACGGTAATGCTACATGATTGTTATATGAGCTGCAATATTGGGAAAGAAAATCGAGACGAATGAAATTTTATGTGTTGAAAGTGATAGGGGGGAGAAAAGTATTTAATAATACGTTGTTTACAGAGGAGAATGGTTAAGCCATTGAGCAAAAAAATTAAGCGGTCGTAACCCTTTATAATTTTTAGGGTTACGACCGCTTATTATGTTTTCATTATTTTGGTGTCTACTAAAGTGAGTTCTTTCGTTTTACTCTTTCATACACGCATAATGCAAACAGATTATAGATGTATGAAAAAGTAAAAGTAATTTGGGGCGTAATCTATCTATATGATAATTCAAAATGAAATATAAGTCTATATTTTAATGTTTTTTTTGGTTATATTTATGTCACTGAGCTCAGAACAATGATGTGGAGGGTAAATATATGAAATCGAATTATGCACCAGTTTTAATTGTTGGAGGCGGATTATCAGGATTAGCGGCTGCGCTATTTCTTGCAAAACATAATATTGAGTACTTACTTATTGAAAGGCATCCGTCTACTGCAATTCACCCAAAAGCGGGTGGAATAACTTTTCGTACGATGGAGTTATTTCGAGAATTAGGTTTAGAACAAAGAATTAGATCGGCGGGTAAAGCATTAGAAAATTGCCGAGGAAGAGTAGCGGTTCACACAATAGCTGAGGCGAATAAGGAAGAATTGGAAAAAATGAGGACCGCTCAGTATGGAAACGATGAAAAATTACTTCAAAAGGTAGAAGAGATTAGTCCATCAAAACAAACGGCTTGTTATCAAATTACTTTAGAAGAGATGATGTTACAAGAAGCGAGAACATTAGGCGGAGAATTATCTTTTTATCATGAATTAGTTTCTTATGAACAAAATGAGCACGGAGTAATAGCAACGATTCGGAATCGTGAAACGGAAGAAGAAAGTATTATTCATTGTGACTATGTAATTGCAGCAGATGGGGCAAAAGGTAAAATACGTGACCAGCTAGGGATAAGTACCGAGGGACGAGGTACAATCGGTGGCTATTATATGAATATTTATTTTGAAGCTGATTTAAGTGAATTTATACAAGGAGACGCATTCGGATTTTCTATGGTACTTCATCCGGAAGTTCTTGGGGCGCTTATCCCAGTTGATAACGAAAGACGATGGATTTACCATGTATCCTACGATCCATTAAAAGAAGAGCGGCCAGAGGGTTTCACTATAAAACGTTGTAAACAAATTATTCAAACCGCAATCGGAAGCATAAATGTTGAGTTAGAAATATTAAGTGTTTTACCGTGGGAAGCGACTGAAAGTATAGCCACAAAATTTCAAGATAATCGTATTTTTTTAGTTGGTGATTCTGCACATATTATGCCACCAACTGGAGGATTTGGTTCAAATACAGGGATACAAGATGCGCATAACTTAGCTTGGAAATTAGCGGCTGTTATAAAGGGAAAGGCAAAGCCAAAATTGCTAGAAACATATCATGAAGAGAGATATCCTGTTGCAAAATTAACGACAGATTATGCGAGTAGTTTACTGTTTCGTGCTGCCAATAGAGAGGAAGAAAGTTCGAATAATATGGACGGTTTAGCTGTAACTGTTGGGTATCAGTATTGTTCAAAAGCAATAATAGATGACTCAGCCAATTCACATAGAATGGATATCGTAGATTTGAGCGGACGACCTGGAACGCGAGCACCTCATTTTTTTGGAATGTATGAAGGGGAGAAGGTTTCTATATTAGACTTATTCGGTAACAATTTTGTATTACTTACTGAAATAGAAAATAGTTCTTGGGCTGAAGCTGTATTTGATGTTTCATCTAAATTAGGAATAAATATAAAAGTTTACAGCGTTGGTTTAAGGGGAGACTTTATTACTCAAGAAAATATTTTTCGTGAATTATATGGGATAGAGAATGAAGGAGTTGTACTAATTAGGCCAGATGGCTTTATTGGATGGCGTTCGGAAAAAGGTACAGCAAATCTACGTATAATGCTTAACGAGGTAATGAATCATTTATTATGTAATTTTTAAGTAACGAGGAAGAATTGTCTTATATAAGGCAATTCTTCTATTATGCTTTCAACTTACAAAATAAAAATATTGTAAGTTAAAAAAGGATATGTTAATCTTATAACCTAATTGAAATCGTATTTTTTTGTATTCAACTTACAAATAATAAAAAATGTAAGTTGTTATTTAAATAATATTATTATGTAAATAACATGGACGGTGAGAAAAATGACAGATAAGGCGTTAACGAAAAATGTTGTTTTAGATGCAGCGGAAAAAGAGTTAATGAAATACGGATGGAGTAGGACGACACTTGTTAGTATTGCGAAGTCACTTGATGTTAGTCATGCGGCTTTATATTCTTATTTTCGGAGTAAAGTCGCATTACGCGATGCAATTTTAGAAAGGTGGCTGCTTAAGTACTCGGATCAGCTTGAGAAAATTGCAGAAAAAGATGGAGAGACAGAAAACGTTTTACAAGAGTGGTTCTTTTGTTTATTTCAGCTTAAAAAGAAAGAGCTACTTGAAAACGAAGAGTTATTTACATTGAATAGTTCGTTAGTGCAGCAAAAGAATAAGGTGATTCAAAAACATGAAGAAAGATTAGTTGGACAACTGGAGAACGTGATAAACCTTGGGATAGAGCGCAATGAGATTGAAAACCAAGATGGTTTGTTTTTAGCACATACGTTATTTGGGTTACTTTCATCGTTTTATCATCCCGCTTTTTCTGAGAGATGGAAAGAAGAGAGGGTAAACGAAGAGTTCCAAAAGTCATGGGATATTGTTGCCTGTGGTATTTTTCAGAAGTAAAAAGTTACGTATCATATAAGACTTTCAAATAGTATGAGAAGGAGAGATTATATGAGTCATTATAAAGAAGAGCAACAACGTGTAGATGTAGTTATTGAAAAAGTAGACGAGGAACTGAAAGAGCTGGATGGTCGAGCTGGTTCGGTGAAGTCTGAAATTGTCAGTATTAGAAAAAACTTTTGGGAAGATGTAAAAGTAAATATAGATAATATTAAAGAAGCGGTTGAAACAGCGGCGAGTATTAGGCAAGAGGCAGAGCTTCTTGCTGAAAGAGAACATACACATCGTCATACGAAAAATGAATATAACCTTTTAACGAAAATAAAAGAAACGCCGTATTTTGGGCGGATTGATTTTAAAGAAGATAATGAAGCGGATACTGATGAAATGTATATCGGTATCGGCTCTTTTTATGATAAAGAAAATGATGAGTTTTTAGTATACGATTGGCGGGCACCTATTTCGAGTCTTTATTATGATTACACTTTAGGGAGGGCACAATATAAAGCGCCCATCGGTACGATTTCAGGAGATTTACTTTTAAAACGTCAATACATGATTCGAAACGGAACGATTCAAAGTATGTTTGATACAGGTGTGACGATAGGTGATGAATTATTACAAGAAGCACTTGGACGAAATGCAAGTGAACAAATGAAAAGTATTGTAGCGACAATACAAAGGGAACAAAATCAAATTATTCGAAACGATAAAAGTGATGTGTTAATTGTGCAAGGAACTGCTGGGAGCGGGAAAACTTCAGCGGCACTGCAGCGCGTTGCTTATTTATTGTATCATTACCGCGGCACGGTTCATGCGGATCAAATGCTACTGTTTTCTCCGAATGAGTTGTTCAATAGTTATATTGCGAACGTTTTGCCAGAGCTTGGGGAAGAGAATATGCAACAAACGACTTTCCAAGCGTATGTGGAACATATGATTGGAAGAAGCTTTACTGTAGAAGATTCATTTGCGCAGTTAGAATACGTTTTAACGAAAAAGCATGAAAGTACGTATGAAACTAGAGTAAAAGAAATTCAATATAAATCCTCGGTTGAATTTATGGGACTACTTGAGAAATACGCGCGAAGCTTAAGTGAAAAAGGTTTACAATTTCATGATGTTAGATGTAAAGGTGAAGTGCTTATAGAGGCAAAATTAATATGTGCTTATTTTTATAGTCTAGATATGTCTATTGCTATACCGAATCGAATGCAACTTACAATGGAATGGATTTTTCAGAAGTTACATGAATTTGAAAAGATAGAAGCGAAAAAAGATTGGGTGGAACGAGAAATTCAGTATGTAAATAAAGAAGATTACAATCGCATATATGAAAAAATAGAGAAGGATAATCAATTTGATTATTATGAGAAGGAACATGAGTTTTTAACGAAATATGTAGTGAAGAAACATTTTCGTTCGTTACGTAGAAGGATAAAAAAGTTCGCTTTTGTAAATCATCCTGCGATTTTTGAGCAGTTATTTGAAAGTAAGCAGAAAGATATTTTTGTACCAGATTGCTGGGGAGATATATGTAAGCAAACAGTGAAGCGTTTGAAGAATCAACAGCTAGCAAATGAAGATGCTACGCCGTATTTGTTTTTAAAAGAGTTACTGGAAGGTTTTAAAACCAATCATCTTGTGAAGTTTGTATTTATTGATGAAGTGCAAGATTATACATCATTTCAATTAGTGTTTCTAAAACGACTATTTCCGAAGGCGAAATGGACATTACTTGGTGATTGTAATCAAAATATATTCTCGTATGATCATAATAGAGAAAACAATATTATCTCCACATTATTTGCAGATTGTAAAGTAGAAACGGTCCATCTTAACCGTAGTTATCGATCAACAAAACCGATCATTGAATTTACAAAGTGTATGATTTCAAATGGAAATGATATTAAAGCTTTTAACAGGGAGGGTAAGAAGCCTGTTTATATAAAAGTAAGTGATGAACGAGATCATGTAGAAAATATGATTTTTAAGGTGAAAGAGTTAGAAGAAAACGGCCATAAAACAATTGCGGTTATTTGTAAAACAAATGAAGAATGTATGAAAGTTATGGGACTAATAGGGGATACGTTACAAGTCCATTTTATGCAAAAAGAGAATACAACTTATGAGAAAGGCGTTGTTATTATTCCTGCTTATTTGGCGAAAGGAATAGAGTTTGACGCTGTTATCATATTTGATGCTTCAAATGAAAGTTACTATAGAGAGTCTGAGCGTAATTTGTTTTACACAGCGTGTACGAGGGCGATGCATGAATTATATGTATATTATACTGGAGAGTTAACGGAATTTCTTATACATGTTCCAGAAGCATTATATATAAGGGAGAGATGTTAAATGGCGAATCAATATAATACTTTTCAAAATTGTAGTAAAGAAGTGTCAATGTTATTACCACTTCCGAAGTATGTAAAGTTAGTACGAGAGCATGAAGAATTACGTGACGGTGTACAAGTTTCCATCAAGCGCTATCAAACAGAAGAGCCGTTACATTACGGTGGTGCTCATATTACAACTATTACTTCTCAAAATGGTAAGTGTTTATTAAGTTATACGAATATGATGCCAGTATACTCAAATAGCCTGCTTCATAAAGATGATGCTGAAAAGATGGCAATGGATGTAATGGAAAAGGTTGATCAACAATATGTAAGTGGTTTAACTTTACTTCGTATGGAAAAACAAACGAGGCGGTATAAAGAGGACGGAAGAGTTGTTATTTTCCCCGTTTTGTGGGTGAAAATGATGCATCATAATGGCAGTTTCAACTGGGTGACAATTGGAGGAGAAGGACAAATCATCGAATTTGAGCGTGAAGTACGCTGGGATTATATGATGAGCCGTCGTCAAACAGAAATGTGGTATTATGATGACTGGGTGTTGGCACGTATGGGGA
Source organism: Bacillus thuringiensis (assembly GCF_022095615.2). Lineage (NCBI taxonomy): Bacteria > Bacillati > Bacillota > Bacilli > Caryophanales > Bacillaceae > Bacillus > Bacillus thuringiensis. The sequence continues at coordinate 3,244,843 of NZ_CP155559.1, read as the reverse complement.
AAGGGGCACAATTAATGCCGCCAGCTGCTTTAGCGTAGAAACTATCTATTTAAAAAATATTCACAAATTTTAATAGGTTTGGTATGATTAATTTCGACAAGTTAATCGAGGCTGGAGATATTTGAGATAAGCTATAAATTTATTTAGGGATACAGAAGTTTCCTCTAAATAATTTATGGCTTTTTTTATTGAATGAACTGTAAACAATAGGAGTTACATGTAAAAGGAGGGATAAAGAAAATAAATAGTATAGCAAGAACATAGGGGAATTATATTTGGAAGATTGGAATTTTAATATAAGCTTATAAAAATAATGAAAGTATATCTTCTATTTCGTGTAAATCTCATTAACTTGTTGAAATTTGCAACGTAGGAAGGGTTAGAAGAATGAGAAAAATTATTAGCGTATTAGTTATTTTCTTTATGATGGGAAGTATCTTTGCTGGGGGAGCTGTTCATGCGAAATCAGAAGGAAAGCATGAGAGGAATACGAATAAGTTTTTAAATATTGCACATCGCGGAGCAAGTGGACATGCACCGGAGCATACTTTTGCTTCTTATGATCTTGTGAAAAAAATGAAAGCGGATTATTTGGAATTAGATATTCAGTTAACTAAGGACGGCCAGTTGATTGCAATGCATGATACAGCAGTTGATCGAACTACAAATGGTACAGGTGAAGTACGAGATAAAACATTAAGTGAAATAAAGAGTTTAGATGCAGGATCTTGGTTCAATAAAGCTTATCCAGAAAAAGCTAAGAGCGAGTATGTTGGTCAAAAGGTTCCAACTCTTGAAGAAATATTCCAAAAGTACGGTAGAAGTATGAAGTATTATATTGAAACAAAATCACCAGATGTGTATCCAGGAATGGAAGAGAAATTGTTAGCGTTGTTAAATAAATATAATTTAGTAGGTCAAAACATGTCATCTAGTCGTGTTATGATTCAATCATTTAGTAAAGATAGTTTAACAAAGATTCATAGTATGAATAAAAATATTCCGTTAGTTCAACTGCTTTGGTATTATCCAAATGAAAACAATGAGATTGTTGAATGGTCTGGTATTACACATGAACCGAAAAGCGTAACGGATGAAGATTTTCAAGAAATTAAAAAGTATGCAGTTGGTATTGGGCCAAACTTACGTAATGATAACGGAGAACTAATTATTGATGAGTCATATATGAAAATGGCTAGGAGAAATGGACTGTTAATACATCCATATACAATTAATGAGAAACCAGATATGAGATTGTTAATTAAATGGGGTGCTACAGGAATGTTTACAAATTATCCTGATCGATTACATAGTGTGTTAAAAGAAAAATAAATAGGAGAAAAGGTATACCGACGTTTTGGTATACCTTTTCTCCTATTATGCTAGATTATAGTAGTAGAATACATATTCTTCTAAGCCTTGAACTTCCTTTTCGGGTGGCTGAATACCACCTTTTTTACCGTAGCAAACATTTCTCAAGTATTCTCCAAAAATCATAGAGCGACTCTTTTCATTTTCCATCCAATTATATCTATTAATTATAAAATCACCATCGAAACTTGTATCAAATGTATATGGAATACAAGTAACAGTTTTAGGTAAATGTTTCTTTAATACTCTATATTGCCGACCGGCTCCTAAGCTTTTGCATACAAATAGTAACCGATTAATCTTTGTGAAATCAAAAATTTTTTTCGCTTCCATTACATTAGCGATAGAATGGAGGGAATTTGTCTCAAACAAGATAGCATCTTTTGATACGCCATGTTCAATTAATTTATTTACAATTACTTCTGCTTCTGACAAATCCCCGTAATTCCAGCTCGGATGTTTCATACCATGCAAACTAGTACCACCTGTAACGATAATTTTATTTCCTAAACCTTGTCGATAAGCTTCTAGAGGAGCTTGCCAATTGCCAGGATGAGAACCGCCGAAAACGAAAATTGCATCACATTTTTGTGGTTTTATTTCTTTTAGAAAAGTGATTTCCGTAATTTGATCGATTTGTTTTTTCGTAAGAGTAGGGACATCAGGATATTTAGGGATTACCATTTGAAAACCTCCTATATAGTAAAATGATAAATTCATTATATAGCGATTTTGTTAGGTGAAAAAAGGGAAGCTTTTCATTTGAAAGTACCCCTTTTAAGATAACTCTCCAATAAACCAAATCTCTTTTTTATCGATTGCATCCTCATCATAAATGACTTCTTGAAAGTGCAACAGTTGGGCGGTAGGGCAAATTGAAATTCCCCATGTTTCCCAAAAATTTATTTCATTTGAAAGAGGAATCCATGTTTGAAATTCATTATTTCTATTGAAAAAATTTTGAAAGTAGTCATTGTTTTTAAATACGATAATTTGCGATCTCCATAAATTTTCTATAGAAATTAAAGTAACAACTCGATATGTATGTGTATCACTCGGTTTTGTTTTTATTAAATGATTTACTCGATCTATTAAAGTTTGTATACATAATCGTTTTACTTTTCTAGGTGTTTTATGAGACTCGATAAAAGCTTGAGAAACTGGTAAAGGCATGTACCAATATTCATCGTTATAGAAAGCAGAAGGGAACGTTTTTGTATGTTCTTCAATTCGCTTTATCATAGTGTTTGTTTTTCGTTTCATCCCACGTATTTTCTTTTCACGCATTGTTAAATCATCTCCATAAATTTTTGTAATGCAGCTGAGTGATATAGATCTTTTCTAGTAATAAAAGTAGTAGGAACTTTTTTGAATCTATTAGGTAAAGGGTTGAATGATAAGTTATGTGCATGATCATGATCATTTAAAATAGATTTCATCATAATTGCTACGCCCATATTCGATTTTACACAGGCGAGTATCGCTTCAATTGTTCCGAACTCTAATACTCGTTTAGGTGAGAGGTCTTCTTCTTGAAGCCAGTCTTCAAGTAAACTTCTATAATAGCAACCGTGACTAAAAGCGAGTAAATTCATATCTCCTATGTCTGTAAGAGAGGATAAAGGTTTTTTACTAATGAGAACTAATTCTTCTTCACGAAATACACTTGTATGAAGTTCAGCATGCTGAGTAGATCCTGCTATAAACGCTCCGTCTAGTCTTCGTTCTAACACTAGCCTAATTAGTTGTTCGGTCGTATTTGTTTCTAAAATCAATTCGACTTCTGGGTATTTCTCATAGTAGGCCGTTAATATAGAGGGGAGCCTTACAGCGGTTGTAGATTCTGTACACCCGATTTTTAAAGTGCCTTTAGGCTCAGTTCCATTACTTTGAACCGCTTTTATAGATTGATCCATTAAGTGGATAATTTGTTTGGCGTATGTTAATAAAATCTCACCGTTAGAAGTTAAAGTTACCCCTTTTCCGTTACGGTAAAATAAAGGCACACCTAATTCATTTTCTAGTTGTTTCATACGCATTGTTACGCCTGATTGTACATAGTTTAAATTTTTAGCTGCGTGAGAAATATTATTTTCCTTCGCGACTTCGTAAAATACAGTTAAATCTTTTATATCCACGTATCATCCCTCCGAAAAGGTATCATTTTTTTTGATGGATTATATGATAAATCTTTATTTTATATGATATTAGAACTTTCATATAATGGAAGGGGATGGAGGGATTAATGTGTTGATCGAAGAAAGGATGAATAGTACTTATAAGTGGGTTATGTTAATTTTTGCGACAATTGCTCAAACAACAGCGACCCTTATAACGTATGGTGTAGGAGTTTTTACTTTATTTTGGAAAGAAGAATATGCGCTTACGAATATGGAGAGTAGATTGTTAATAAGTGTTGTAAATATTGGGCCGTTATTTTGTATGCTTTTTGTAGGTCGATTACTTGATCAATATAATGAAAAAATATTAATTTTTATAAGTTCATTTTTGCTAGGAGGTTCGCTTTTACTAACTAATATAGTAAGCGGATTTAATGGGCTATTATTTGTACTTTTATTAGTAGGAATGTTTTATAGTGTTTCCCAGCCAGGAGGAAGTAAAGTGATTATGAAATGGTTCCCAAAAGAAAATCGTGGATTAGCGATGGGAATAAGGCAAGCTGGTATACCGATTGGTGGCGCGTTAGCGGGAGTGTTAATTCCGTTTCTTACAATACAATATAATGTCACTTACGCGATAAATAGTATTGCATGCATTTGTATAATTGGAGGATTATTATTTTTTATATTTTATAAAGAGCCATATGTTCAGGCGGAAGTAAGGAAAGAATATATTAAAATTTCTTTTTGGACGGAGCTAAAAGTAGTGATATGTAAGAAAGAGTTGTACCCAATATATATAACGGGTATTTGTATGATTTCATTACAAATGGTGTTAGTTGGGCATTTTATGAAATTTTTAGTAAGGGAACAATCCATTACATCTATTGTAGCCGGAACAGTATTTTCAGTGATGTTCTTTTCTGGGATGATTGGCCGTGTTGTATTAGCAGCTAGTAGTGATTTGTTTTATAAGGGGAATCGGCGCATACCTTTATTTATAGCTGTCTGTGCTTCTATCGGTTTGATTCTATTGTTAGTAATAAGCATACATACAGTAACGAGTGGAGTATTGTATGGTGTAAGTGCATTGTTAGGCTTCTTTTCAATTGGATGGTTTAGTCTTTTTATCGTCGAAGTTGCTGAATGTGCAAGTGAAGAATCTATTGGGATAACAGTTAGCTTGGCACTTACATTAAACCAGATTGCTATTATTGTTGCGCCTGTTTTATTTGGTTATATTGTGGACGAGAAAGGGTATACGTATGCGTGGTTGTGTATAGTGGTAGTACTAAGTATTTCGGCAGTAAGTTTATATAGTAAAAACAAAAAAGAAAGTTAGCAATGTAAATTTTTTATGAAGAAAGTCTAAAGAAATGCCGAATGAGCGACATTTCTTTTTTTATATGTTGTATAATCAAAAAAGTAAATGAGATTCGTTTTCAGTGACGTTCATTGCCCCTTTTGAAATTGCCTGTCACTTTAGCCATAATGAGTTGTTTTTCTGTATCGTTATGTGCATGATTTATTTTGTATAAAAATTTTTCAGCGTCATTTCCTTTTAATATCATAATCTGTTTTCCGTAATATTCAACTGAAACTATGTTTTTTGTTACCCTGTAATGAAACACCCTATCATTTAAACGATTGCGTTTATCAATATTTTTCATCGTAACAACTCCGTTTCTTATTATGTGTAACAAATGTTACATAAGATGTTAAAATTATAGTAGGGTGTATCCGATTGTATGGTGGAAATTTTGCAAGAAAGAAATACAATAGAGAGTAGCCAAAAACTGAATATGAGAAAAAGGAATCTAGCTCTAACAGAGTGAATATTAAATAATACTATAAAGTATTTGATAATTAAAAAATATAAAGTAGAATGGATGCACGTTAAGTGAAACTAGATAAAAGAGGGTTCCTAGTATGTTAAAGAAATGGTTAATTATTTTCTTTATTTTTGCTGTTTTTTGTGGAAGTGTTGTTACATTAATACATGCAAGTAAAGGAAAGAAATATGATATAAAGGCATTTTCTAATTTAAAAAGTAAGCAAAAAGATGTTGAACAGGAAGTTGATGCGAATGAGAAAAAGCGTTATGAAATTGCAGCTGGAAAATTAGATCAGTATTTAAAAGATAAAGGATTTAATGGGAGTGTTCTTGTAGCAAGTAAAGACCATGTCATTTTACGAAAAGGCTACGGTTATGCGAATGTGAAAGATAAAGTGTTCACGACGCCAAGAACGAAATATCGCATTGGTTCTATTACGAAAACAGTTGTTGCAATATCTATTATGCAGCTAAAAGAAAAAGGGAAATTAAATATTGAAGACAATGTAAATAAGTATATTCCATCGTTTCCAGCAGATAAAAACATTACGTTGCGAAATTTGTTAACACATACGTCCGGGTTACCAGATCAGGGGCAAGGCAGTGTTGACGCAGCTTCACGTTTAAAGTTAGTAACGTGGATTGGTTCGCAAGCGTTACAATTTCCTGCAGGGACAGGATGGAAATATACAGACTATAATTATATGGTGCTTGCGTATATTGTAGAAAAGATTACGAATAAGCCGCTTGCTGAATATGTGAAAGAGAATATTTTTATTCCTGTTGGTATGCATGAATCTGGAATGGGGGCAACTCTTCCTGAAGATATTTTCTTAGCAGAAGGTTATACAAAAAAAGATAATGAGTTAATAGATGCACCTCGCTTAAAAATGAACTGGTTATATGGGTGTGGTGAAATGTATACCACCGTTGAAGATATGAAAAGATTAGATGAGGCAATAATGGATGGAAAACTGTTATCTAAACAAAGTGTATTGGATATGTTTACTGCATCACCTGCAAGAAAATATGGATTTAGTTTCTATACGTATCCAGATTATTATCACAACCACGGCGTATTAGCAGGTTGGAATACTTTTAATAATTTTAACTGGGATAAAAAAACGTTTGTCATATTATTCTCTAACGTCCAAAATGGTATGAATGATGCATTTAATCAAGAGTTTAGGAAAATGGCGAATGATTTAATAGAAGGAAAATAATGATTTGTAAATCGGTATTGATATGAATTTATCAATACCGATTTTTTATTTGGGAATGTTCAGCGAAGGAGTAACTATGAAGGGGGAATAGTAGAATAATTTTATATAGGAAGTTAAATGATATGAATGTTAAATAAAGGAAAGCTGCTGTGTGAAGTTTATCTATTCGTATTGAATTTATGCGGAAGATTAATTGGTAAATTTTACATCGATAAAAAAGCTTGAGCTTCACACTATGTGAAGCTTTACATTATTGAAGACAAGAACAGGAGGTTTACAAAATGAAAAAAATAGTGAAGTTTTGCTTAATGGCTACATTATCTACAACGATTGTTAGTGGATGCTCTTTTGAGGGGAACAATGAAAATGCTAAAGGGAAAGAGAATGGAAAAGTAGAGGTACAGAAAACCGTCGGGAAATATACGATGCCCGATGAAAAAGATAAACATGAAGGTACATGGCTACAATGGCCTCATGAATACACATATGGTGAAGAGTATAAGCAGGAAGTTGAACCGATTTGGGTTAAGATGGCAAGTGCTTTAACTGAGGGTGAGAAAGTCCACATTGTTGCATACGATGAGGAGGAGAAAGAGCGAATCAATACGCTTTTAATAGATAAAGGACTGAATATGGATAAAATTGATTTCTTTATCGCTCCTACTGATGATGTATGGGCACGAGATAGTGGACCGATTTTTGTTTATGACAATAATAAAAATTTAAAAATATTAGATCCGGCATTTAATGGATGGGGAAAGAAAACGCCTTATAAAAATGATGCTCGTATACGTGAAAATGTTAGTAAACAATCAGGGATTGAAAGAATTGATTGGGGGAAATTTGTCCTTGAAGGCGGCGCAATTGAATTAGACAGCAATGGGACTGCGTTATTAACTCGAAGTGCAGTAACGAATAAAAATAGAAATCCTGATTTATCAGAAAAGGAAATTGAAAAATATATAAGTGACCTTGGGGTATCAAACTTTATTTGGTTAGATGGAGTACCTAATTTAGATATTACGGACTTTCATATTGATGGATTTGCTAAATTCCATAATAAATCTACCATTGTAACGATGAAAGAAAATGACCTAGCTGAATGGGGTTTATCTAATAAAGATATGGATACATTGTTAGATGCAAAAAATGCTTCAGGAAAGAAATATAAGTATGAATACTTACCGCTTAGTAAAGAAAAAGTTGTATTAAAAAATGGAAAAACTCTCGATTATAAAGGGTCATATATCAATTATTATATTGGGAATACAGTGGTATTGGTGCCTAATTATAATGATCCAAATGATAAAATCGCAAACGATACGATTCAGAAATTATACCCAGATCGTAAAGTAGTTGGTATTGATGTGAGAGAGCTTTATAAAAATGGCGGTATGATTCATTGTGTGACACAACAACAACCGATTGCATTGAAGTAATGGATTGGAATTTCATTATGTTGCTTTTGAGACAAAATAGGTGAAATCCTAACTTTACCTATTTTGTTATTCCTTATTATCTGAAACAATGAAATTTAAATATAATGATAAATGAATTACAGTGTGTATTCGCTTTTCGTTTTATATAAAAAAGGAGAAAAATGTTTGTGTTAAAGAACTTAAAAATAGTATTTTCGTTTTTCCCTATCGTTCTACAGTACATTTTAAATGTAGCTTTGATTTGTTTAGGGATTGTATTAAGTGTGTTTCTTATGAAAGAAGTCGTTCAATTTATACAAGAACTGAAATTAAATGGTGAAGAATCTAGTTATCATTTAATTGATAGTATCGTCGTATTTTTTTTATATTTTGAATTCATCGTAATGATTATAAAGTATTTTCAAATGAATTTTCATTTCCCATTACGATATTTTATATATATAGGTATAACAGCTATCGTTCGTCTCATTATTATAGATCACGATAGTCCGATAGATTCATTGTTATATGCCTGCGCGATTCTTGTACTAATTAGTGCTTTATTCATTGCAAATTTTAAAATAATGCGTCGTGATTTAGAAGAGTAGACTTTTGTTGTTGAAATTAAATAAGGTATTTTATCTTTTGGAAAAAAGGAGTAACGGTATTGAAAGAAATAATCTTAACCAGCCTCATCATGATAGGGTTTATGATTCTGCTATTTAATTGTATACTCTCATGATTTAAAAAATAAAAAGTTAATAAGGGAAGAGGTTTTTGTAAATATGGTGCATTACAATAATCAAAATAGTTTACATCAAATATTTACATTAAAAGGGACAATTATAAGAGATATTTTCCCGCAAATCTTATTTTATACGTGTGTTTCAACGATAGTAGCTGTGATTAATTATTACTATGCAGAAATAAATATAAATCAGACTCCTTGGGTAATCGTCGGGGGAGCTTTAGGATTATTATTAGTATTTCGTACTAACACTGCTTATGATCGGTACTGGGAAGGTAGGAAGTTATTTGGCACGATTGGTGCTTGTACTAGAAATTTGGCAGTTAGTTTTTTGTGTTATTGGGAGTCCGAGGGGAAAAAGATAGATCAAGAAAAACTAAAATTTTTACATTTATTAATTGCTTTTCCAAAGATAGCGAAAGGACATTTGAGAGACGAAAAAGATTTATCTGAAATAAAGGCATTGTTTAACATTTGTTCTGAGAAGGAAAAAGAAATGTTGACCGAGTCTATACATTTACCGATTAGTATAGTTCTTATGTTAAAAACTATACTATCAAAAGGCTTGAAATCTGGTCAAATTCATCCAAATGCAATAATTAATATGGAAGCTGATTTGAATAATCTGCTTACGGCTGTGGGGGGATGTGATCGTATTAAAACGACACCTATTCCTTTTGCATATTTTGCGCATATAAAAATTTTATTGCTCATATTTTGCGGGACGTTACCAATTGGTCTTGTTGATAGTCTTGGCTGGGTTACAGTACTTGCAACTACGTTTATAAGTTTTGCGTTTATTGGTATTGAAGCAATAGGAGTTGAAATTGAAGATCCTTTTGGGCAGGATCCGAATGACCTTCCATTAGAAGCGATTTGTATAGGTGTAGAAATGCATATATTGAATTTATGTCAACATCGTCTGCTAGAAGTAATGGAGATGCATTGTGATGAGAAAATTATGTAACGATTAAGTCGGCGCTATTGCATTTCTAAATCTTGTCAAGAGCCAATTTACGCCTCAATGACGGCTTTATATTTTTTATATAAATATATAATATTTCTCCGTGCTATAATCCACTCAAGAAATGTGCGTGTTTCAAAATTTGTAATGAAAAGTGAAAGGTATTGTGGAAGAGCAGGCCACTCAATTATTATAAAAAGTGAGGTAAATAAGATGGAACAAAAACAAAAGGGAATTATTTTTACTGCGATACCAGATGAATCAAATGAGTATTATGAACCATTTTATGAAGAACTTATTTATTTTAATGAAAATTTAAATGAAAAAAAGGGAGTTACTGATCAACTTATTTCTTTATCTGTTGAGGAGCAAGACTTTCATACAAGTTTCTTTGAATATGATGATATTTGGCTAAGGGATGTTGCGCCAGTTGTAACGAATCATTTAGTTAAATTTAAATATCGACCAAATTATTTGCCAGATGATCAAGGACGATATTTAGATCAACAATTTAATAAATGGTTGAAAAAGAACGACTTTGAATATGTGAAATCCCCGTTAATATTAGATGGTGGCAATTTAATTTGGAATAAAAAAGATACTGTTATATTAACAGAACGCGTATTTGATGATAATGACGATTGGACAGAAGAGGAGATTATTGAGCAATTAGAATGGGATTTAGATGTGAGCCGAGTTATTATTATTCCTGCTGAAGAAGGAGACGTACTTGCACACGCAGACGGAATGGTTAAATTTATTGATGAACATACGATGTTTATTAGTGATTTTCTAGGGGATCATGAATTTAGATATCATGTTCAAGAGATTATTCAAGAGCAAATGCCAGAGGCTGAATTCATAGTTGTTCCTTCCTCATATACAGAGAAAGGGCAATATGATCAAGAAATAGCATCGGCAAAAGGTTTATATATAAATATGTTAGAAACATTTGATGCTCTGTATGTCCCTAAGTTTGGACTAGCTAAAGATGGGGAAGTTTTACGATATATTCAACAATATACGGAGAAACAAGTTATTCAAATTCATGTAGGAGAAATATCGACTATGGGAGGCGCAATGAATTGTTTAACGTGGTATTGTCCAAGTCAATTATTACCATCGAAAATGAAGAGGTTAGACAATCAAAATGAAGGTTCTTCAGTTAGAAAGATTTTTGATTGGTTTTAAAATAAGCTTATAAGAGAATGTATTCAAGGGGTAAGTATATGTATACAATTACTGAGTTTTCACGGATTTGTAAAATGAGTACACGGATGTTAAGACATTATGATAAAGAGGAAATATTGAAACCGGCATATGTAAATCCAGTTAATGGATATAGATATTATGAGCAAGGGCAGCTAGAGATAGCGTTGAAAATTAAAAAGCTGAGGGAGTACAAGTTTCCTTTGCCGAAAATTAAAGTCATTCTCCAGTCATCAGATCAAAATTCATTTATTCAGCATATGCAAGCGCAAATTGTAGAATTGTCTCATGAGGTAAAACAAAATTTACAGGTTATTTCTGAAATGAATGAAATGGTTAATATGAATCATGCTTTAAATATTGCTCGTCATAGAAATTACGATATATTAATGGGAACGAGAAATGAAATAACAGTAATTGCTCAAAGGTTACAAATAGATATAGATGATATGGATGATTATTTCTATGATTTATATGAAGAAGTACAAAAAAATAACTTTCAAATAGTTGGTTCGCCTTCTAGCGTCTTTTATGATGAAGAGTTTATGCCAGGCCACAGTGATATTGAATTAAGAATACCGATTATGGATGGAGACAATAAAAGTGTATTACAAGGGTGCGAAATAAAAAAGATACACCAACATCAAATTATTACCACTATGCATTATGGCAGCTATGACTATATAGGTTATGCTTATATGGCGTTAGAAGAGTGGGTGGAAAGGAACGGTTATATAATTGATGGTCATCCATATGAAGTCTATATAAAAGGGCCTGAATGTGATTGTTTAGCAGAAGAGTATGTGACACAAATTTGTTTTTTAGTTATGAAAATAGACTGAGAATAAGGATTGACATTAACATTATGTCAATCCTTATTCTATTTATGTAAGTAATTTATCATAATAAAAAGGAGAAAGAATATGAAAAAAACAATCATGATTATTTGTCTGATTCTAAGTATGACATGGATTTCAGCATGTACTCCTGGAGTAGGAGAAGGGGAGAATGGTAACTTTGTTCTACCTAATCAGTTGCCCAAAAATGTAGTGTTTAAAAATGGTACAATCTATACTGCAAATGGAAAGCAAGACATTGTAGAGGCTGTAGCTGTTAAAGAAGGAAAAATTACATTTGTTGGTTCAAATAAGGATGTAGAGAGGTTTATAAATGAAGATACGAAAGTGGTGGATTTACAAGGACGTTTTATCCTCCCTGGTTTTGTGGACAATCATAATCATATATTTGAAGCGAAATCACCAGCAGCAGGGAATTGTAGTGTCTCACCAGATGCTTCGCTGCAAAAACAACGCTCGTATTTAAAGGCTTGTAAAAAAGATGTGAAAGATGGCGAATGGATAAGTGGAACAGGATTCAGTTTGGAAGAGCTGTTAAAAGATATGGATGAAAAATCAGAACATCAAACCCCATTACAAGTTCTTGATGAGTTATTTCCTAATAATCCCGTATTAATTATGGAAAGGACCTCTCACTCTGTATGGGTTAACTCGAAGGCATTGGAGTTAGCGGGAATAAATAAAGATACGAAAGATCCGCAAGGCGGAAGAATTATTCGGGATCCAGAGACAGGAGAACCTTTTGGGATTCTTTATGATACAGCAGGAGATATCGTAATGGAAAAAGCATGGAATTCTCAGCCCAATCTCTTTGAAAAAAATTATGAAGGTTTGTTAGACGGATTAGATGAGGTTGCTAAGAATGGTATTACTACAGTCGGCGATGGACGTCTCTATTGGAAACGAGGCTGGTTAGATGTTTGGAATAAAGTAAATGATGAGAAAAAGTTAACATCGCGAGTAGTACTTCGTCCGTGGGTATATCCGAATTTAAATGAAGCAGAACAAATGGAGTATTTCAAAAAAATTAAGCGTGATGATGTATCATCTCGAATGCTTATTAATCAAGTGAAGATGTATAGTGATGGAATTAGTATTAATAGTACAGCTAAAATACTAGAAAAATATAAATTTGAGTGGTTTAAAGGAACGCCGTATGGTTTGAACTATATTCCAGAAGAAAAAATGAAATGGTGGTTGACGGAACTGAATAAACTTGGTTACGGTGCACTCATTCATACGATTGGAGATGGCGGGGTAAGAGAGAGTTTAAATGCAATTGAAGCAGCGAAAAAAGAAGGGGCGAATCAGCCTTATACGCTCACACATGTTGAAATGGTAGAAGATAGTGATATAAATCGTTTTGCTAAGTTAGGTGTTAGTGCTGATTTTCAGGTAGGGCATGATTTTGCGGAAGACCCTAAACAAGGATGGGCAAGTACGTATTTTTCAGATCAACAGATGAAACGAATTATGCCGCTAGGACGAATTTGGAAAACAGGTGCAAATGTATCGCTTAGTAGTGATTGGGATGTAAACGAACTGAATCCGCTTGTGACGATTTCGAATGCATTAAGCATTGATGACAAGGGTTTGTCTGATGTATATGCAGCTATTGATGCCTATACAATTAAGCCAGCTAAAGCATTAGGTCTTGATAACATCACTGGCTCAATTGAAGTAGGGAAATCAGCTGATATGGTATTACTAAATGAAGATATTACTAAAATGAAGGCCGATAAGATTCCGAATGCGAAAGTTTTGGTGACGGTTTTACAAGGAGAAATAGTGTATCACAAGAAGAAGTAAAGAGTCACCTTATAAAGTTTCTACAAGTAAATGAATATATTCCTGTTGACCTTAACACGATGTCAAAGTTTAGACTGAACTTACATTCGAAGAAGGGGTGAACATGTATGAAAAGTATGGAAAATAGTTTGTTTTATATGCCAGCTGAGTGGGAAAAGCATGAGGGGACATGGCTCCAATGGCCTCATGATAAAGCGCATAGAGGTGAAGGTTACAAAGCTAAGTTAGATGATATTTGGGTAGCGATGGCAAAGGAACTTCATTACGGTGAAAATGTGCATATTGTTGTATGTGATGAGGAAGAGAAAGTACATGTCCAATCAAAGTTAATGGAAGAAAAAGTAAATATAGATAAAATTGATTTCTTAGTTCAGGAAACTGATGATGTTTGGATAAGAGATAATGGACCGATCTTTGTGAAAGATAAAGAGGGAAATCTCCGCCTAACACACTGGGTATTTAATGGTTGGGGGGATAAATATCCGTATGAAAATGATGCTATTATACCAACTAAAATAAGTGAAAGGTATAGTATTCCAAAAGTTGAATCTAGTGTCTGTATAGAGGGCGGAGGAATTGAGGTAAACGGAAACGGGACCTTAATGGCAGCGAAAACTTCTATTATAAATGAGAATCGAAATCCTACACGAAGTCAGAAAGAGATTGAAACGGAGTTGACCAAATATTTAGGAGTAACGAATTTTATATGGATAACCGGTATTCGCGGTGAGGATAATTATGATGAAGATACAGATTATCATATTGATGGTGCAGCACGTTTTGTAAATGAAAATACAATTCTTTATGAATATGATCCTTTCGGGGAAAGTGAATCATACCTTTTGGAAGCGTATGAAAAGCATTATCAAGAATTGCGACAGTCAAGAAATATAGATGGAAAGCCATTTCAGCTCATACCAGTACCGGTGACAAGAAGAATGGTAAAAGAAGCAGACTGTAAGGGCTCATATTTGAATTTTTATATTGGAAATGAAGTTGTATTAGTTCCTATATATGGCGATGAGCATGACAAGTTAGGGCTTCAAATCATTGAAGGGCAGTTTCCGGGAAGAAGAATTGTCGGCATTTATGTAAATGAGCTGTTTGCATATGGTGGCATGATTCATTGCGTAACGCAGCAACATTTAGCATAAAGTAACCCAAATGAAAAAAGCATGCAGAGTATATACTCTGCATGCTTTTTATAATGCTGAAAACTCTTCAACAAGTGAGCTGAAACGATTTAGTGCACTTTCAATCGGTTCTGGCGTAGTTAAATCAACACCAGCTTTTTTCAGTAGATTTAATGGATAGTCAGAACTTCCACCTTTAAGGAATTCAATATAATGTTTTTGAGCATTTGGATCGCCGCTCAATAACTTATCAGCAATTTGGATTGCAGAAGCGAATCCAGTTGCATATTTGTACACGTAAAATGGACGATAAAAATGCGGTATTCTAGCCCAGCCGTATTTTACTTCTTCGTCAAATACGAGAGAGTCGCCATTATACTCTCTAAACAAGTTTTCATAAACTTCGCTAAAGACTTGGGCATTTAATGGTTTACCTTGCTGCGCCATTTCATGTGTGATTTTTTCAAACTCTGCGAACATAATTTGTGTAAAGAAAGTGCCTTTAAATTTCTCGATGAAATGGTTTACTAAATGGTTACGTACATTAGCATCTTTTGCTTCTTTTAATAAATGATGAATTAATAGCACTTCATTTACTGTAGAAGCGACTTCTGCGACAAAAATAGTATAGTGTGCAGAAATTCTTGGTTGGTATCCGTGTGAGTAATGTGTATGCATACCGTGACCACATTCGTGAGTAAGGGTGAAAAGGCTATTTAAATCATCGTGATGATTTAAAAGAATGAAAGGATGAACACCATATACACCAAAGTTATAAGCACCGGAACGTTTTCCTGGCGTTTCTCTCACGTCGATATAACGTTTATCTTTAAAGCTTTTTAATGTTTCAATATATTCTTCACCTAATGGAGCTAGTGATTCGATCATCATGTCAAATGCTTTGTCATATGGAATGTCTTGTTTTACACCCGCTACTAAATCAACGCCCAAGTCGTATTGACGTAGTTCATCTACATTTAATTTTTCTTTTCGAAGTTCATTATAGGTATGTAATGATTGAATATTTTTTTTCGTCGTCTCAATTAAATTTTCATATACTTCTTTCGGAACCATGTCGCCAAATAATGACTTTTCTAAAGCTGATGGATATTTTCTTAGCTTTGAAACAGTAACATTATTTTTAATAGCAGCAGATAAAGTAGAAGCGATAGAATTCTTTAATTGAACGTATGGTTTGTAATAAGCTTTATAGGCTTCTTTACGTTTCTCGCGATTTTCATCTTCTATTAATTTTGCATACATTCCGCGCGTTAAAGCAACTTTTTCTCCATCATCAGTAGTCACTTCACCAAATAGTATATCCGCATTATTTAACATGCCATATGTATGCTGCGGAGAGGAAAGTGCTTCACCCATTTGTGATAAAATCTCTTCTTGGTCTTTATTCAATACGTGTTTTTTATAACGGTATAATTCAAATAAGTCTTCTTTATAATATTGTAAACCTTCTGCTTCTTCTATGTAAGAATGTAATGTGTTTTCATCTACGCTAAGTAAGAATGGGGAAAAGAACGATTTAGCCGCACTTACTTTCACATGTAATTGTGACACTTTATCGACAAGAGATTGAGCGTCAGTATCGCGCGTATCAAGATCAGATTGTAATCGCGCATAAGCGAACATTAAAGATATTATGCTAGAAATTTCTTCACTCTTTGTTAAATAGGCTAATAAACTGTTACCATCGTGAATATGTCCATTAAACTCGTGTAATTCTTTCGTTAATACTTCAATTTTATGAAAATCGCTTTCCCAATCTTCAATGCTATGGTATATATCCGTTAAATCCCATTTCTCTTTATCAGCTACTTGTAGTCGACCTTTAAGTTCTGTCATAATCATTTCCTTTCTAAATATGTAGTTATATTCCTATATAACTATGAAATACAACAAATTGCAAAAAATCCCTGCTGGAAAATGAAAGCCTTGCTAAAATAGCAAGGCTTTCATGCTTATAGTGTAATTCCGAATTTTGAATGTAAAAGGTTTGTATATTGCATGTCTGTAACGGTTTCTTTCGTTTTATTACCGTTCTTTGCTACTGTCAGACTATCCTTTGTTAAAGATGCATGCCCATCTTCAGTTAGTTTTACAATAAGAGGTACTTTGTTAAACGGTGAGCCCTTATGTTCGACAATAATCTTTTGTGCTGCATTTGCTTTTTCTTCATCAACTGCTTCTATATAAAATGCATAGCCTAACGTCCAATCATCAGCAGAAGATTGATCCAAAAACTCATTATTTTTACGCATCTCTAAAATGTAGTTTCCTTTTTCGGTTATTTCTTTACGAATACGATAATCTCCTGTAACGGAGTGAATGACTTCACCTGAGAAAGGAACAGGTGCAAGAGGTAAGTATGATCCGAATCCTACTTCAATTAAATAAAGTTCATTATGATGTGTTAAAACAGTTGCTATATGGCCAGAATCAACAGCCCATATAGAATTTGCAGCGTTATACACTGTTCCTGAAACGAGATGAACATCGAATCCAGAGTCTTTCAGGAAGTAATACATAGTGGGGTTGAGTTCATAACAAAGACCGCCACGGTTATTTACTAAAATTTTCTCGTTCAAATTTTCTTTTGATATTTCTTTAAAATTCTTTTCGAGAACATTTAAGTTTTCAAATGGGACAGTTTGTGCCATTGCGTACATAATGTTAGGTAAATCTTCAAATGAAACTGTGTCTTTTTCTTCTATATGTAATCTTGCAAAAAATTGCTTTTGAAAGTCGGTCATAGAAATCCCCCCGTTATGCTTTTATAGATAAATTGTAAACAATCTTGAATGAGATGTGAAATTAAAACTACGTTGAATATTTGAAGTTAGACTAAAAATAATGTGGGAGAGTGAGAGATTGCTACTTTACTAATTGTGGAACGAATATTATAATAATTCCGATAAAGTATGCAAACGTTTTCTTTGGAGGGGATGGAGTACAGATGTTTAAAAGAATAACAATAGTCGGATTATCAGTTGTTATGTTTTTACCTAGTATATATGGGGGGAGTAAAGCATATGCAGATACAGTTAACAATGGAACGCTAATGCAGTATTTTGAGTGGTACGCTCCGAATGATGGGAATCATTGGAATCGTTTGCGTACTGATGCTGAAAATTTAGCGCAAAAAGGCATTACATCTGTTTGGATACCACCTGCATATAAAGGAACTACGCAAAATGACGTAGGATATGGAGCATATGATTTATATGATTTAGGTGAATTCAATCAAAAGGGAACAGTGCGGACGAAATATGGGACGAAAGCACAATTGAAATCTGCAATTGACGCTTTACATAAGAAAAACATCGATGTATACGGTGATGTAGTTATGAATCATAAAGGTGGGGCTGATTATACGGAAACTGTCACAGCAGTTGAGGTAGACCCGAGCAATCGAAATGTTGAAGTATCAGGTGATTATGAAATTAGTGCGTGGACGGGATTTAACTTTCCGGGGCGTGGAGATTCTTATTCTAATTTCAAATGGAAATGGTATCATTTTGACGGAACGGATTGGGATGAAGGAAGGAAATTAAACCGAATTTATAAATTTAGGGGCATAGGTAAAGCGTGGGACTGGGAAGTGTCTAGCGAGAATGGGAATTATGATTATTTGATGTATGCGGATCTTGATTTTGATCATCCAGATGTTGCGAATGAAATGAAAAAATGGGGAACGTGGTATGCGAATGAATTAAATTTAGATGGCTTTCGTCTAGATGCTGTTAAACATATTGATCATGAATATTTGCGCGATTGGGTAAATCATGTCAGACAGCAAACGGGGAAAGAAATGTTTGCAGTAGCTGAATATTGGCAAAATGATATCCAGACTTTAAATAATTATTTAGCGAAGGTCAACTATAATCAATCTGTGTTCGATGCACCACTTCATTATAATTTTCATTATGCTTCAAAAGGAAATGGGAATTATGATATGAGAAATATTTTAAAAGGAACAGTAGTTGCGAATCATCCTACACTTGCAGTTACGCTAGTTGAAAATCATGATTCACAGCCTGGTCAGTCATTGGAATCTGTAGTGAGCCCTTGGTTCAAACCGTTGGCATATGCATTTATTTTAACGCGTGCAGAGGGATATCCTTCTGTTTTCTATGGTGATTACTATGGTACAAAAGGAAATAGTAACTATGAAATTCCAGCGTTAAAGGACAAAATTGATCCGATT
Source organism: Bacillus thuringiensis (assembly GCF_022095615.2). Taxonomy (NCBI): domain Bacteria; kingdom Bacillati; phylum Bacillota; class Bacilli; order Caryophanales; family Bacillaceae; genus Bacillus; species Bacillus thuringiensis. The sequence goes on along the minus strand of NZ_CP155559.1, from coordinate 3,225,938 downwards.
TTAACGGCACGAAAAAACTTTGCATATGGTACGCAGCGTGATTATTTTGATCATCCAGATGTGATTGGCTGGACAAGAGAAGGTGATAGTGTACATGCTAATTCTGGTTTAGCAACATTAATCTCTGATGGACCAGGAGGGGAAAAGTGGATGGATGTTGGAAAGAATAACGCAGGGGAAGTATGGTACGATATTACGGGTAATCAAACAAATACTGTAACAATTAATAAGGACGGATGGGGACAGTTCCATGTAAGTGGGGGATCAGTTTCTATATATGTTCAGAGGTAGGTTTCCACCTTCCTTTTTACATGCTGCATAGTTATAAAGGTATGACACCTTTACTTCTTACAAAACATATAGTATGATGATTTCAGTAAATTAGATTTCAATGACTATAATATAAATTAATGAGAGGTGCTTTTTGTGAGTGCGGTAGGTACTAAATAGGAAAAATTTAATGAAATAAATCGGATAAGACCAGGGGATTTTTATGTATAGCATACCCCTAATTTTGTCATGGATTTATTTCGATACCTATGAAGATACCTACAATACTTTATAAAGCGTGTAATAAGAGGAGTGCCATCCGTTTTTTTATGGCTTATTTCCTCATATGTTATTACACATGCCTTGTAAATGTAAAAGCTGCGGTATCCCCGCAGCTTTTTTGTATATATATTTAATGTATAAAAATGGTAATTGAATAATGTAGAGCTCATTGGAATCTAATGGGTAGGTATCTTCATTTATGATAAAAATCAATCATAGTGAGGAGAAACAAAATGAATACGATGACTTTTGAAAAGTTACAATATAACGAATTAAAGGATATAGTGAAATCTTATTGTGTAAGTGGATTAGGTAAGGAATTATTAAACAAATTAGAGCCGAGTACGAGTATAAAAGTAGTGAGGAATCGCTTGAATGAAACGACAGAAGCACGAGCTATATTAGATGCAGAAGGGCATGTTCCTTTCTTCGGCATTTCTAATATTGCTAGTACAATTCAAAAAATAGAAAAAGGGCTGATTTTAGATCCAGAAGAATTAGTAAGTGTTTCTGACTTTTTACGTGGCTGTAGAAAGATTAAAAAATTTATGTTAGATAAAGAATTTTTTGCGCCAGTATTGGCTTCTTATGCAAATTCAATGACTGAATATAAAAGTATTGAAGAGGAAATTAACTTTTCAATTAAAGGTAATAGTATTGATGCAGCTGCAAGTAAAGAGTTAAAACGAATTCGAAATAACATTGATTCGGTAGATGGGAAAATAAAAGAACGTTTAACGAAGTTTTTAAATAGTAGTGCAAATAAGAAGTATATTCAAGAATTCTTTATTAGTAAGAAGGATGATAGGTATACGATTCCAATTAAATCTTCTTATAAAAATCAAGTTGCGGGAAGTATAGTTGAAGCGTCCGCTAAAGGTTCTACTGTATTTATAGAACCGCATACGGTTACGAAATTGAATGCAGAATTAGCAGGTTTGAAAGCAGAAGAAGCGGTTGAAGAGTATCAGATTTTAGCGACTTTATCAGGAATGGTGTTAGAAAACATTTATAGTATAAAGATTAACATGGAGCTAATTAGTCAGTATGATATGGTATTTGCGAAAGCGAAGTTTAGTAAATCAATTGATGGAATAGAGCCGAAATTAAATGATCATGGCTACATTCATTTAGTAAATTGTAAGCATCCGCTTTTAAATGGGAAAGTAGTACCGTTACACTTTGAAATCGGTCAAGACTATCGTAGTTTAATTATTACAGGACCAAATGCGGGCGGGAAGACAATTGTATTAAAAACAATCGGATTGTTAACATTAGCGACAATGTCAGGTCTGCATATTGCTGGAGATAAAGAAACAGAAATTGCTATTTTCGAAAATGTATTTGTAGATATTGGTGATAATCAAAGTATTGAAAATGCACTAAGTACATTTTCATCTCATATGAAAAATCTATCCGAGGTTATGAGGATGGCAAATAATAATACGTTGCTATTATTTGATGAAATAGGAAGCGGGACTGAACCGAATGAAGGAGCAGCACTTGCAATTTCTATTTTAGAAGAGTTGTACCTTGCAGGATGTATTACAGTTGCGAGTACGCATTACGGTGAAATTAAACGCTTCTCAGAAATGCACGATGATTTTATGAATGCAGCAATGCAATTTAATAGTGAGACATTAGAGCCTCTATATAAAATAGTGATCGGTAAATCAGGGGAAAGTAATGCACTTTGGATTGCGAATAAAATGAGCGTAAAAGAACATGTACTGAAAAGAGCGAAAGAGTATATGGGAAATAAAGAGTACGCTTTAGAAAAAGTGAATGAAAGTAAAATTAGAAAACCGAAATTCGTGCAAGAAAAAAGAGAAAACCATTACGAGTATAAAATCGGCGATCGTGTAAATGTATTAGATTATGATGATTTTGGTATTATCTATAAGGAAATAGATAATTTCTATAACGTCGTTGTATATTATAACGGTGAATTCGTTGAAGTGAATGTAAAACGTATTACGTTAGAGGTAGCGGCAAAAGAATTATACCCAGAGGGATACGATTTAAATACACTATTTGTCGATTATAAAGAAAGAAAAATGCAGCATGATATTGAACGCGGATCGAAAAAAGCGCTTCGTAAAATCCAAAAAGAAATAAGAAAGAATAGAGGATAATATAGAATGGTAACGATTAGACAAGAACAAAAAAACGATTATAGAAAAACAGAAGAAGTTGTACAACAAGCATTTTTACATGAAGAATTTAGTGATAAAACAGAACATGAACTTGTAAAACGTATTAGAGAATGTGAAGCATTTGTTCCTGCATTATCAATTGTTGCGGTAGATGAGGAAATAGTCGGTCACATTATGTTATCCAAAATTAAGATAGAACAGAATGGAACTTCTGTAGAATCATTAGCACTTGCACCGGTTTCAGTTGCTAGGGGCCATCAGAAAAAAGGAATTGGTGGAAAGCTTATTGTAGCTGCTTTAGATAAAGCGAAAGACCTTGGATACGGGTCAGTTGTAGTATTAGGACATCCAGAGTACTATCCGAAATTTGGTTTTAAGAAAGCAAGTGAATGGAATATAAAAGCACCATTTGAAGTGCCAGATGAAGTGTTTATGGTAATGGAATTAAGGGAAAATGCTCTTGAAGGTGTAGAAGGAATGGTGCAATATTCGAGTGCTTTTGCTGAGTAGGAAAATCGGTTAAGAAATGTAATTATAAAAGACGCTATCTTTTTGTAGGGATATACAGAAAGATAGCGTTTTTTTAGTAAGAATATTACTGACGTATATTTTGCTCTATGAATAATTAAGATGGTAAAATTGATTTAGCAATGTAAAGGGAGCGAAGAGAATGAATAAGCGAGAAACAGAGAGAAATGAGAATGCAGTTACGTTATATGTTACAAGACACGGTAAAACAATATTAAATACGAATCATCGCGCGCAAGGTTGGGCAGACTCTCCGTTAGTAGAAAAAGGTGTGGAAGTTGCCACTAATTTAGGAACAGGATTAAAAGATATTCATTTTACGAATGCGTATAGTAGTGACAGCGGCCGCGCAATTGAAACTGCTAATTTAGTATTAAAATATAGTGAGCAGTCAAAATTGAAACTTGAGCAAAGAAAAGATTTACGAGAATTGAATTTCGGTATTTTTGAAGGTGAAAAGCTTGAAAATATGTGGGATGTAGTTGGAAAAGCTGCAGGCGTTTCGTCACCAGAAGAACTCATGAAGTTTTCTATTCAAGAAGTTATTGATCTTATTAGAGCAGCAGATCCTACGAAACAAGCGGAAGATTGGGAGTTGTTTTCTACTCGTATAAAAGCAGAGATTGATCAAATTAGTGAAGAAGCTGCTAAAAATGGCGGCGGTAACGTATTAGTTGTCGTTCATGGGCTTTTGATTACTGCCTTAATAGAAATGTTAGACAGTAGCAAAACAAAACTTGGAGTGGAAAACGCTAGTGTGACGAAGGTTGTATATCAAGGTGGAACATATACAGTCGAGTCAGTTGGAGATATGAGCTATGTTGCAAAAGGGAAAGAAAGTGTGGAAATATAATACTATCTCAAATAGATATAAGAAAAGGAAGGTAGAGAAATCTAGCTTCCTTTTGTGTATTATGGGATTAATAAAATCTTCCCAGTACTTTTACGGCTTTCTAATAATTCATGAGCACGGGCACCGTCTTGTAAAGAGAATGTAGTAGGACCCGCAATGTTTAATTTTCCACTAGCGATCCAATCAAATAATTGAGTAGAGCGCTGCTTACGTTCTTCAAAAGTAGTAAGCACGTTCCAAAGGTCTCCGCCAGTTAACGTTTTTGAAGTATCCATAAGCATACGCGGATCAACGGGCGCAGGATTACCGCCAGCCATTCCGTAAAATACGACAGTACCACTAGTTTTAGTAGCGTTAAAACTTTCCTCTAATGTAGAGCCTACTGATTCATATACAACATTTACTCCAGTACCATTTGTTATTTCAAGTACTTTTGAAGGCCATGATTCAGTATACAAAAATACGTGATCAGCGCCAGCTAACGTGGCTACTTTTGCTTTTTCGTTTGATGACGTAAGGCCGATTACTGTTCCGCCTAGTAGTTTAATCATTTGAATAAGAAGTTGCCCAACGCCACCAGCCGCAGCGTGTACTAAAGCTATATCACCTTGTTTTATTTGATAGCTATCTTTCGTTAAATAGTGTGCAGTTAATCCTTGTAATAATACAGAAGCGGCTGTTTCAAAAGAAATAGATTTAGGAAGTGGGATTGCTTTCTCTGATGGAACAGCTACTAGTTCTGCGTTTGCAAATGGGACGTCCGTAAATGCAATACGGTCTCCTGGGTTGATAGTAGTAACGTCAGCTCCTACTTCTTCAACAATTCCAGCTCCTTCATAGCCTAATATATAAGGTGGATTGCCAGCGAGATGATAATCGCCGCGGCGTCTATAAATATCAGCGAAGTTTAATCCGATTGCTTTCGTACGGACAAGAATTTCATTTGGATTTATGATTGGATCATGTATTTCTTTATATTGTAGTACATCTGGATTTCCAAACTGTTCGAAACAAAGTGCTTTCATATGGAATACCTCCATTTTTATTGTTTGTCGATGCTCTTTATCATACAATACAAATATCGATAGAAAAAGAAGATTATTTCGATGTAATCAATCGGAAATATCGATCGAAAAGAGGTATGGTAAATGGAGATAAAACAATTAATTACATTTAAAGTAGCGGCAGATACTTTGAACTTTACACAAACTGCGAAGAAATTAAACTTTGCTCAATCGAGCGTAACGGCGCAAATTAAAACGTTAGAAGCTGAGTTAGGTACGCCGTTATTTGAAAGGTTAGGAAAACGTCTTTTCTTAACTGAAGCAGGCAGAAAGTTTCAACTATATGCTGATAAGATGATTGCACTTAGTAACGAAGCAAAAATGGCTGTGAAAGATGATGAGGAACTAGCAGGTACGTTAATAATTGGTGCACAAGAAAGTCAGTGTACATATAGACTTCCATCCATATTAAAGAAATTTAAAGCGCAATTTCCACAAATAAAACTTATATTTAAACCCGCACACTCCAATAAAGATGCGAAGGAACAATTGATGGAGGGGAAAGTAGATCTTGCATTTATTTTAGACGAATGTAAAACAGAAGATGCTTTGCATGTGGAACCACTTATGAAAGAAGAATTAAAAGTAGTAGCTGCTCCAGGGCATCGTTTATTTCAGCAAACTCCCGTTTCTATAAAAGATTTAGAGAAGGAAACACTTTTGTTAACAGAACTTGGTTGCTCGTATCGGACTTTATTTGAAGAGTTATTTCGCAGGGAAGACGTATATCCAGCAAATAAGATTGAATTTGTTAGTGTCGAGGCAATTAAACAATGTGTTATTGCAGATTTAGGTATAGCAGTTTTACCAGCAATAGTAGTAGAAAAAGATATACGAGAAGGGACGATAAAAGAGTTACATTTAGAAAATGCAATCTCTCCGATTTATACACAAATTGCTTGGCATAAAGATAAATGGATGACAGCGCCGTTACAGCAATTTATTGATGTAACGAGGGAGTCTTTTACAAAGAAGTAAGTGGAGAAATATTTGTTTTATACGAAAGAAGAATAGCACTTTTGTATAGAGAAAACCGATACTTGGATGAAACAAGTATCGGTTCTTTATAGCATATTTTTATAATCACTTTTAAGTATGGCCATAATAATTTCATCCGAGTATGTATCGTTATAAAATAAAGATTGACGTAAAGTTCCTTCTTTTATAAACCCAACCTTTTCATAAGCTCTAATTCCACGTAAGTTATGGCTAAATACTTCTAACTGTAAACGATTTAATGTGAGTTGTTCAAAAACAAACTTTAAAACTATTTTAATAGCTTCAGTTCCATATCCTTTTCCGGTTAAGGGAATAGAAATCATCGATATTCTGAATACTGCTTTTTGGTTCTCCTCATCGATATTTAAAATCGATAACTCTCCAATCATTTCGTCATTGCCTTTCAAGCAAATAGCGAAATCATAGCGACTTGAATCATTATTTATATTTTCTATATGTTTCTTAATTTGTTCTAATGAAAAAGTAGGCTTGGTCCCAGTCATATATCTTATTTCTTTATCCATCGTACTTTCTAATATAATGGGTGCATCTAGTTCACAAAGGGGCCTTAAATAAATTCTTTCACTCTCTAATCTCATTATAAATTTCTCCTTAAGTTTGGTGATAGAGTATATAAATATTTTTGCTCTACATGGAAGAAGAGTTTTATTTTGTGTATTGTTTGAAAAGTATGTGTCTTACTTTGATGTTACATGAATTTTATCATGATATGGTATACCTAAAACGAATAATAAAAGTTTTATACATAACAAAATGCATCAACGAGTTTTTTATAGATATTTTAAGCTGAAAACAAGCATGTACCAATAATCTACATTGTAGTTCAACAAGAATTAAATTATTTTATCGTCACTTTAAAAGCGCGTGTCTTTATCGTTTTTCAAAACAAGCCTTTTTTGTTTATTTATCCCCCCTTAACGGATAGTAAGACTCCACATTCGAATTGCGAATGAAGCAAAGTAGGTGGGTGGAAGTGGGCTCACTCATAAAAGCCTGATTTAGTATGGATGTTCCTTTAATGTTTTTTTTTGGGATAATTTAACATTAAATATTTTATTTTATCCAAATTTATGCTGTAATTAAAATAAAGGAGGCAAGTAAATGGGGAATGAGATTAAACGATATGTAATATGTACTTTAATAGTTACATGGACACTTTGGGGGTTATTAATTAGCTTGATAAGATTAAACATTACGACATTTGGTACACCGCTAGCGAGGATACTATTTGTTTTCGGCGGAATCATGCCGGCAATCATTGCGATTAGTCTAAAGAAAAAATATGGATCAAAAGAGGAGTTTAGAAGTTTCATTAAAAATATTGTAAATCCTAAACATCACTTTGCATGGTATATTCTAATCACTATTCTAGCTTTTATTAGCTGTTACCTTCCAACGATATTTGGTGGAGCAACGATGCAAAAACCATTATACGTGGCGTTACTTAGTTTTCCAATAATGATCGTTGGTGGTGGTCTTGAAGAAATTGGATGGAGAGGATTCTTACAACCTGCCCTTCAGAAAAGATTTTCGGCATTTTTAAGTACGGTTATTGTAAGCTTTATATGGGCAATTTGGCACTGGCCGTTATGGTTTATTCCAGGCACGAATCAAACTCAAAGGGATTTTATAGCCTTTATAATTACGACAATTGCCGTTTCTTTCTTATTAACTACAATTTTTAACGCAACTAAAAGTATTTTTATGTGTCTAATTTTTCATGCGCTTCTGAATTCTTTTTGGAGTGTGTACGTGCCAAATGATAAAATTTTACCAGCATTTTCAACTTTATTTTTCGGAATATTCGTATTTATTTTGTGCAAAGTTGTAATAAAAAGAAAGAACCTCTTATTGATTAGGTAACTGCAATAATAAAAGGAAACATATTAATATATTTTTTTTTGGATATGAAACTAATAAATAAGAACACGACACAAACATAATTAAAATAACATACAAGTTTGTGCCGCAAAAAAATTGCAGAACTATAAACAACATCAAAAAGAATGAAGAGCCTTTTCATATATAAACAATGCTAACGACAGTTATAGTAGTTGAGTTGTTAGAATTAACTAAGATCTGTATCAGGAGGAGTGTATCCGAGGTGACGAGCCATGGATACGATTTGTCCTTTATGATGAAACTCATGCGTTTCTGTATGAGTTAAAAGCCATAGCGGTGTTGTACTCCAAGGTTCTTTTTGCCATTTCACTTCATTGGCTATATTTTCGAGCCAACGGTCATTGTATTCATCTAAAAAACGTTGTACAGTCTCATCTACTAACTTAAATCTAGCACGGACTATTGCCACATCTGCATGCTCAATTTCATAATCACTAGCGAATGAAAAATCTGCTCGTTTTTGCTTGAATGCGAATGATCCAAGCCAGTATCGATAGCAATCGGCTACATGAATATGCGTCTTTATAATGCTACCGTTCCCGAAATTAGGAACAGTGCTATGTAATTTTTCTAGTGGGATTTCTTCCAAAAACGAAAATAGAGTTTCTCTTGTAGCGCTAATAAGATTATATTGCTGTTTTAAAACATGTAACATGAAATTAACACTCCTCTTTTATTTACTAAACTATTTGTGTAGTAAGTAATTCTATATTTACGAGAGGTGAACCTTTTTATTATTTTTACTAAGCAAATTAGATGTATTTCTTCATTGTTTCTGATAAATTAAACAAAGTGAAACTTTAATAAGTTGAACATTCTTAGTTCATAATAAATTGTACATCAAGAAGGGGAACGATAAAATGAATAGACTAGTGGGTTTAAAACAATTTGAAATGACGCGCGGGGCGTTAGTTAAATTTATGGAAACGTTAGATGATAAAACTGCGGATACGCAGCCAGAGGGTTTTAACAATACAATTCGTTGGCATATCGGTCACGTGTTAACAGCAGCAGAAGTTTTCATGTTTGGAAAAGAATTTAAACAATTACCAACTGAATATCCAGGTATGTTTGGATATGGATCACGACCATCTAAATGGAAAACAGAAGGACCATCGTTAGAAGTATTAACGGCTCAATTAAAAGAACAAGCAAAACGTATTAACGAAATTCCAGCAGAAGCATTTGAAAATAAACTGCCAGAGCCATTCCTAGGATTGGAAACAGTAGGGGAGCTTTACGGTATGATGCTTTATCATGAAGCTGATCATATTGGGCAAATGAAAGCGATGGAACGTATTATTAAAGCTCTTTAGTCTTAATTGCATATAACAAGCAATACAGTTGTAATGTTAAATAATATATACAAAAAAAGGTAGATAAATTATTATCTACCTTTTTTGTATAACTTCTTGAAGGATTAGGGATTATCATCGTGGTGCTGATGAAGAAGGATAAGAGAATTTTATAATTTTTATGGTGTGATTATTAATTATAGTATTCCTAAATATGGAATATACGTATAATAATAGAGAAGAACTAGAAATAGGGGTGAATACTATGATTACATTAGAACAAAAGTTGGAGCAATATAAACATACATATGTACAGTTAAAGGGAGAACTAAAATGGAAAACGAGTGATTCTCGAACAGGAATGATGATTGCTGCTATGTATGCAGGTAGTGATAAATTGTTTGATCTCGGACGTTTTTTAGAAATTAGTAGTTATATTAAGAATCAGGTAGGGATGTTTTCATACTTAAAGTCTTATCATCGTTTTGTAGTGGCCGCAACATTAGATATTCACTTTACAGATTACAAGAAAGCTTTTCGGAAGTTTTTAGATTTATATGAACAATTGGTCACTGGTGGCTTTAGCCGGAGTATATTTACGTATCTCGCTTCAACTGTGCTTTTAACAGAAGAAAATGAACAGCATGGCACGCAAATTCAGCGTTCGATGCAAGTATATAAACGCATGAAAGAGGATCATCTTTTTCTTACAAGTACTAATGATTATCCGCTTGCGGTTTTATTAGCAGGACAATCAGAGAATGTAGAAACACTTATGGACCGTGTAGAACGTCTGTATCAGAAACTAGCAAAAGCTGGTTTGCGTAAAGGGAATGATCTTCAATTTTTGAGTCACATTCTTTCACTAAAGAAGGATGTCCGTGAAGAAATGTTAGTTGCAACATGTACAAACATATGGAATTTGTTAAAACAAGAAAAGGTAAAAGTGAAACAGATGCATTATCCAGCTATCGGGCTACTAGCGTTACTTGAGGATGGAGAAAAAGAGATTCATTCTATTAAAGCATTTATTGAAAAATTACAGGGAGAGAAATTGTTCCGTTGGCATACAGATACAAATATTCTTATTGCTATTCAGCTGTTCGTAAGTCAGAAAGGTGAGGAAAGTAAAGCTACCAACACAGGTTTACAAACTATGATAGAAGTCCTTATACAAGCACAACAAGCAGCTATGATGGCAACGATTGCCGCTTCATCTGCAGCGACATCTGCAGCTAGTACTAGTTCATAATGTGCAACTGCTTATGCTCTTGTAATTTATAACTCCTTTGATAAGGACGGTAAAAAAGCCCATCAATCTCTAATGAGTGATGGGCTAACTATTTTTATATAATCAGTATTATCTTTTCGACTCCTTCAAATGTTTAAGTTGTGTAACAATCATAATGCTAATAACAACGAGTAAAAACCATGAGCTAATTTTGCTTAAGTGAACGAGATTCCACGCTTCACGTTGATTTGGATATTGCCATGCACCGAAAAATGTTGCGATGTTCTCTGCAATCCAAATAAAGAACCCGATAAGGAAAAAAGAGAGAACGAGTGGCATTTTATATGTAACGCCTCGTAATGAAAACTCCACAAATGTCCGAAAGAAAACGATGAATAGAAGTAAAGTTAATACCCATCTAAAGTCATATAGAAAATGATGTGTGAAAAAATTGAAGTAAATCATTGCTCCTAGAGGTATTGTAAAAATAGCCTTCGGCCAATGATGCATTTGCAAATGCAATCTTCTCCACGCTTGGCATATGTAACTCGCGACACTTGCATACATAAAGCCGCTGTAAAGTGGAACTCCAAAAACCTTTGAATATGCCTCTTCCGGATAACTCCATGAACCGAAATGTACTTTATATATTTCTAGTAAAAGGCCGATGAGATGGAAGACGGTAATTACTTTTAATTCGTCTTTCGTCTCAAGGCCAGTCTTGTACATAACCCACTGCATAAGAAGACATACGATGAGTATGAAATCATATCGGTATAACCCTGGGATCGATATGATTTTTGAAAGGGCTAGTGTTAAGAAAATAACGCCTGGGAATAAGCAGGATAATGCTTGCGCGTAAGTGAAGTGTAGTAGTTGTTTTATATATAACATTGGGTCACCTTCAATATTTTTATTTGAAAACTCAAAATAATGACTAAGTATACTACAATTTTAAAAATAAGCTAGTAGTCTATTTTGCGTGTATTTGTAAGTTTTGGAAGGGAATTGTAATAAGTATTTTAATATTGTAGCAAAGTAAAAAAATAGTTTGCTATTTAAAAAAAGTGGCGATATAATATCTAAATGAAAATGATAATTATTATCAATAATAATTACAAATAAAAAATAATTATAAAAAACAACTGAATATAAAGGATGAAATGAAACATGTTACATAAGCCTGCTGTATATGCTGGCAATAATAGCTGGCTACATATTAAGTTCATATGTTTCATGAGCTTAACAATTTTATGTTTAATCGTCTCTATATTTTTAGCTGTTGCATTTGGTGCAAAGGATATCCATTTGCAAACTGTATGGACAGCGGTTTTTGATTATAATCCGAAATTAACGCAGCACCAAATTATTTATGAATTAAGACTCCCAAGGGTAATTGGTGCAGCAGTTGTAGGAGCTGCTTTTGCGGTGGCTGGAGCTGTTATGCAAGGGGTAACACGAAATCCTTTAGCGGATGCAGGTGTGCTTGGCGTAAATGCAGGTGCGATGTTTGTAGTAGCACTTAGTTTTGCCTTTTTCCCGCATATGCCGTATTCCTATTTGATGATTGTTTCCTTTATTGGAGCAGTCTTAAGTACAGTACTCATTTTTATTATCGGATCGGCAACATCAGGCGGATTAACACCGATGAGGTTAACGATTGCTGGAGCCGTTATGGCAGCGCTTTTGCATTCGTTAAGTTCAGGTGTTGCAGGGGTTAAGTGGGAACACTTGAAATTTTTAGTTCCTATTATTCTCATAACGATTGTTTTTGCGACAGTGTTAGGGCGATCTATTTCACTCATATCAATGGGGGATGATGTTGCTACGAATTTAGGAGTAAAAACGAACCGAACGAGAATACTAGGGATGATTATAGTAGTCATTCTTGCAGGTGTATCTGTTTCAGCTGTTGGCTCTATTGGGTTTGTAGGACTAGTTATCCCGCATATTGCTAGAAAATTAGTTGGTGTGAATTATCGACTCATTATTCCTATGTCAGCATTTTTAGGAGCTATGTTATTAGTTTTAGCTGACTTAGGGGCAAGAACAGTAAACCCTCCTAAAGAACTTGCAATAGGAATTATGGTAGCTCTTGTTGGAGTTCCGTTCTTCCTCTATATAGCACGTAAAGTTGGGAGGGAGCTATAAGTGAAGGATCTTTTGAACACAGATAAAAAGAGAGCCATTACTGTAACTACAATTTTTGGTTGTATTAGTATCGCTGTCATTTTAATTAGTTTAAATACAGGGACACTGAGCATTGCACCGCTCAAAGTAATTCAAACGCTTTTCGGTTATGGTGATTTTGAGAGTGAGACCGTGCTATACGATTATCGTATGCCAAGAATTATAATCACAATGTTAGCTGGTATTGGCCTTGGGATTTCCGGTGCGATTTTGCAAGGGTTATCACGTAATGCACTTGCAGACCCTGGTATTTTAGGATTACATGCAGGTGCATCTTTCGGGCTAATTATATTCGTTACTTTCTTTCATTCTATTAATGAGAATGCATCGATTTTAATACCGTTATTTACATTTGGCGGGGGAGTACTAGCTGCATTTTTAATTATTATACTGGCTAGTGATCGGTCAAAAGGTTTACTTCCTATTAGACTTATTCTCGTTGGTATTGCTGTTTCAGCTGGATTTAGTGCGATTTCGTTATTTTTCTCTCTCAAGTTAAATGATGAGACGTATACATTCGCTTCTAGATGGTTAGTTGGTAACGTGTGGGGAAGGGATTGGATTCATGTCCTTGCATTATTACCTTGGATTTTCATACTAACCCCGTATACATGGATAAAATCTAAAACGTTAAATGCATTGTCACTAGGTGATAGTGTAGCAGCAGGGCTTGGTGTTTCTGTTCAAAAAGAACGGTTACTCCTTTTAGCTACAGCGGTTGGATTATCTTGCGCGAGTGTATCGATGGCAGGAGGAATTGGTTTTATCGGTTTAGTTGCTCCGCATATCGCAAGAAAGTTAGTAGGTACTACCTATCAGCATTTCCTTCCGCTAGCTGGCATTATTGGAATGATTATTTTAGTACTAGCAGATACGATAGGTCGTTCTATATTTGAGCCAAACTCTATTCCAGCTGGTGTAGTAGTGGCGGCATTAGGAGCACCGTATTTTCTTTATTTACTTACAAAAACAAAATAAATACTTCAAAGAGGAGAACATATGAAAAAGAAACTTACTATTTTATTTAGCATGATGTGTATTTTAGTATTAGCAGCATGTGGTCAAACGAAAGCTAATGAAGAGGCAACGAAAAAAACGGAAAAAAGTAATAATCCAAAAATCGCCTCTATGTCCATTCATTTAACAAATAATTTACTTGCATTAGGAATTACACCAGTAGGTTCTGTTATTGGTGGAGATTTAAAAGATTTCTTACCGCACGCAAAAGAGCAGTTGAAAGATACGAAGAAACTTGGTGTTGTAACAGATCCGAATATGGAAGCGTTACTTCAATTGAAGCCAACTGACATTTATGTGGATGAAAAATACGCGGGCAAAGATTTAGCGAAATACGAAAAAATTGCAAAAACACATTCTTTCAACTTAGATGAAGGCACGTGGAGAGATCAGTTAAAACAAGTTGGTAAACTTGTAAACCGTGAGAAAGAAGCGGATACATATATTCAAGATTACGAAGAGCAATCAAAACGAGTAAAAAGTTTAATAGATAAAGAATTAGGTAATAACGAAAAAGTAATGGCAATTCGTGTTACTGCAAAAGAATTACGAGTATTTAGTACGAAAAGACCGATGGGACCAATTTTATTCCAAGACTTAGGATTACAACCTGCAAATGGTGTAGAGAAAATTGATGGAAACCGTCCTTTCGAAGTCATTTCACAAGAAGTATTACCTGACTTTGATGCAGATGCTATTTTCGTTGTTGTTAACAGAGATGATAAAGCGAAAGCTGCATTTAAACAACTTCAAGAAACACCAATTTGGAAAGACTTAAAAGCTGTTAAAGGTAAGCACGTATACATTATTAATGACCAACCATGGCTTGACTATTCTGCTTTAGGTAACAAAATGGCAATGGATGAAGCGGAGAAAATGTTTACGAAATAATATAGTTTCGCTATTAGGAAAGGCCCTCTAAATTTGGAGGGCTTTTTAATATTGTTAGAATAAACGAAAAATTATACAATGAAGTTAATTTCGTGTAGAGGAGATGTGCCAATGTCAGCGCTTATTGTAAGTATCCCGTGTATAAAGCAGTTTATAGAATAAGGGGATAAATAGGCTAATAATTATCCCTGTTATTAAAAAAGGGGGAGTTTGAAATGACAATGAATCTATTTCAAAATAAAACGATTAAATTATCAGCTATGAGAGAAGTAGATGCTGTAGTAATGGCTATGTGGCAAGAAGATAGTGAGTATGTAAGGAATGTAGATACAGATGTAGCATTCCCGCAATCGATACAAGAAATTGCAAGTGATGGGCTATTAAAGGGGCGAAGATCGAATAGTGTTTCTTTCATGGTAAGGACAGTTCAAGATGATCGCTTAATTGGTTTTGTTGCAATTCATGGCATAGAGTGGAATAACAGAACGGGTTTATTAGCCATTGGTATAGGAGATGCAAATGATAGAGGGAAGGGATATGGAAGAGAAGCGATCCATCTTATCTTAAAATATGCTTTCTATGAATTGAATTTGCACCGCGTCGGTCTGGATGTTATTTCTTATAATAAAGCTGCTATTGGGTTGTATAAAAAGATGGGTTTTCAGATAGAAGGTTGTATGAGAGAAGCAGTGCAAAGAGATGGGAATTGTTTTGATCGTATGATTATGGGGATATTACGGGGGGAATGGATAGGGCTGCAAAAATAAACGTGATGATAACATATCAATTATTCATACTATGAATAATTGACTAAAAAGGAAAACTAGATAGGTACTAGTTTTCCTTTTTTATTTTTAGTACTAGTTATATGTTCTTCTAAATAGTTTGTATCCTGCGAATAAAAGAGTACAGCCTAAGACAAATGTTAACATAATCCCATTTGAAAGATTAATAGAAGGATTAAAAACTAAAGTCGCTGTTTCGCCAGTTAGAACACTGTGAATATTCACGTAAGTAAATGGGTTGTAAGGAGAAGAGAAACTCTTCATTCCGATAAAAGTTATAATACCTACAAAAGACGTTGTAATACTTAGGCTTTTTATTAAAAGTGATGAAATATAGTAAAAAGAATATAGAAAAAATGTGAGTACAACAGTTAGTAATAATACTTGTCCGAAGTAATTTTTCAAAGTGATAAAGTGAAATTGGTCTTTAATGGGATTTAAACTATTATACTCACTGCCAAATGGATTAAGCTCTGATCCTTCGTATACAAGGACCGGATAATCAAAATTTCCTATTCCTTTCGTGAAATAGCTACATAACAAAGGAATGAGTAGCATTAGTAAAACGAAAACAAGTGTAGAAAGAAAGCCACTAAAATACTTTGTTATAAATAATGATTTTCGTTTAATAGGCAAAGTATAGTAAAAGTGCAAACCACGCTTCTTATTATTCATTTCAGAAGAGATATTGTTTCCAAAAATAAAGCATCCCAATAAAATGAGTACTGGTATATAGTAGTACTGGATTATTTGATATAAAAATAAAGAGCCAGTTGTGCCATAACGCATAGTGCTCTTTTTCCAATCTTCTAAGGCATTACCTGTAAATTGATCGTAAATTGTAAATAGATAGGGGGTATAAATGGTATTTTGAATGAATGGTTCAGCTTTATTTTTTTTCAGTAATACTAATTCTTCCAACGTTGCCCGTGCTGTAAATAAGGAAATATTTTGTTTCTCAATTGCTTGAGGGAACGAGTTAGAGCCTTTTGAGCTCTTAAACATAAATTGTAATTCAGTTATATTTTCTTCATATATTTTTTGCCAATTACCTTGAGAATAGTTCGCAATCCAGTTGTTCTTCTTGGAAAGAGATTGCTGCGATTCTTGAATAGCTAATTTATTTTCAGTAATTTTTTCAATATCGCCATTCTGTTCAGCTTCAATCTTTTGCAATTCTAGTTCTTTTAAAATTTGTTGCGAAATGTTAATGCTATTTTGTGCAAATGATAAATTCCCACGCTGGATATCTTCCGCAACAGAATAATTCAAGAAATATAAGCTACTAACGAAAAGAATAGAGGTTAGTACTGCGATCCATGTTGTTTTTTTCTTAAACGCTTTTTTGAATTCGAATTGGAAGAGTTGTTTCATGTTACATACCCCGCTTTCGATTCATGCATATAGCACATAGTAAGAGCAAAAGTGTACTTCCAATTAGGACCGCTGCACCTAATGGATAATATTCATTATTATTTAAAATGACACGATCTATTTGTTGATAGGAAAGGGGAGATAGAAACGGATTAAAGCCGATTTTTGATAAAATGAAACCACTGCTCAAAATAAAAGTGAGAATTAAATATGTAACAAGAGTATTTCTTATCCAAAATCCAATAAGTACTAATAAGGAAATAGCCACAGTGGAATAACATAGACTGTAAGTGAGAGCTGTTTTTAAGTATGTACCTGAACTAGTAATAGTTTCTGTTTTTGTGAAAAGTGGGTAATTAAAAATATTACCGGTAGATTTTCCGAATATTGTCGGTAGTATATAAGACAGTGAAAATACTAGTAAAATCCATAGGAGACTAACAAGAAGTAAACTGAAAAATTTTATTAAGATATAGTGACTACGAGAAATAGGTAAAGTATAGGCTAACTTAATCGTATGGTCTTCAAATTCTTTCGTAATGACTGTACCTAGTAAGAGTAGCAAAATAAGAAATCCTGGGGCAGTGAGTAGTAGTGAAATTACCTTTTTCATAAACAGAGATGGTTGAATGGAAAGGTCAAGATCTTCTTTTGGCAAACCTTGTTGTAATAAGTTTTCATTCAGTTGAATTGCTTTTTTCATATCTTTTTCGCTGGCTGAGAAACCTCCTTCTACTTGTTCAAAGCGCATAGCTAAGTCATACACTTTCATTTCAGTCTGTAATTCATTTTTCCACTTGTTTTCTTTTACTTCTTGTATAAGTTGATTTAAATGTTTTAATAGCGGAAGCCCAACCTCTAATCGAGATTCAATTTTTGCGTTAGGTCCTTTTTTTAATGTTTCTTGATCCCCTGTAACTTGATTAGAAACTTCTGTTTCGTATTTAGAAAATAATTCGATTTTTTTCATTTGGACTATTTCTTGTTTAAGCGCATTATGAAGAAATAAACCGCAGATGATTAGTATAGTAGCAATGATTAAAGTAAAGAGAATATTAGAGTAGAGCATTTTTTTTAGTTCGAATAGAAATATTTTCATGCCGTATCACCACTTACATTAAATACTTCTTCATATCTTTTTTCAGAACCGATAACTTCTTTTTGAATATCAATAATATTAATGTTATGAGAATAAAATAGATTAATAAGGTCTTGGATGGTGTGGTGTTCTAATTGGATTCGAAGGCTATTCTTAGTTAACACTGCTTGTACGTTTTCTTGTAATAAAACGTGTTGTGCATGTTTTAAATTTGAAAATAAGAAGTGATAATAAATTTTTTCGTACTTTGTCATATCCTCTTCTAGTAATTTACCGTCTTTTAAAAAAAGAATCTTCTTTGTAACACGGTCAATCTCTGACAAATTATGAGAAGAAAGAATGATTGTTGTACCTTCTTCTACTAAGCGTAATAAAATATTCCTCATTAGTATCGCACTAGTTGGATCCAAGCCATTCAGAGGTTCATCAAGGAACATAAGCTTTGGTTTGTTTAAGATTGCCATCGCTAAGAGAAGGTGTTGTTTCATACCTAATGAGTAATCTTTAATTTTCCTCTTCGCATAACTTTCCATTCCTACATATTTTACAACTTCATTCATGCGTTCTTTTGAAAGTTTTTGCACATCACAAATGAATGTAAGATGGTCGTAGCCATTTAAATAGTCATATAGTACAGAATTGTCCTGTAAAAAAGAAACGTCTTTAAACACTGAAACATCTTTGTTAGATTTTCCTATCAATTCAATATTTCCGGATGTAGCGGGCAAAAGGTTGGTAACTACATTTAAAAAAGTAGTTTTACCAACACCGTTAGGACCTACTAAAGCCCAAATTCCTGGGGAGTTGATTGTGAGGTTAATGCCATCTAATATTTTTTTATGTTTGTAACTTTTGGATAAATTATTGATAGATAAAATAGTCAATCATAATCCCTCCTTTTTAGTTAACTGGTATAAAATGTAATTAATTTTAATTATAACTGAAAATTCAGACTTATACATAGGTATAGTTATAAATTTAAGCTTTTTTCTAAATCTCATTCTTAAATCTATTATATGAATAATTTAGAAATGAGGCCTGTGAAGAAAGGAAAAAGAGCACTTGTTGGAGAATTTTTACAATGTGTTGATTAGAGAAAAAGGAGCTATGCAAAATGAATTTAGAAAAAGCAAAACCAGTAAATGAAGAAGTCGCTGAATTAAAGGAACTAATTAAAGAATTGCACGGAAGTGTACATCAACTGCAAAGTGAAGTGCAGCAACTAAGGCACGAAAGACCGGTTGTTGAAGTGCGAAAAGGCGTTCAATTATCACCAGCAATCGTCGGACAAATTGGTGGTATGATATTAGGTGGATTAGCAATTATCGGTATATTTTGGTGATGAAAAAAGGTTTGCAGCATAGTGCTGCAAACCTTTTGTATTTGACGATATAATTTCACACACTACAACTTTTACATTAAATAACGTAAATATATATACGCGTGTGATAATAGTAATGCAATAATAGTTAACGGTAAACCAATTTTTAAGAAGTCCATATACGAGAAAGAATGTCCTTCACGTTTTGCAATACCAGCAACGACTACGTTTGCAGATGCTCCGATTAATGTTCCGTTTCCTCCTAAGCAAGCTCCAAGTGATAACGCCCACCATAGTACTTCGATTTGCGGAGAGTCGACAGATAGTCCGAGTCCTGTAGCTAAATCTTGAATAAGCGGAATCATCGTTGCGACAAATGGGATGTTGTCAATTGTCGCAGACGCGATGCCTGATACCCATAAAATAAGTATAGCGGCAAAACCTATATCACCATTCGTTACGTCTAGTACTTCTTTTGCGAGTGAAGAAATAAGTCCGATATCAATTAACCCGCCAACGAGAACGAATAGTCCGGCGAAGAAGAAAATGGTGACCCATTCAACGTGGGCAAATACATCTTCAATATCATGTTCTTTTACTCCGATTAGCATAAGAAGTGTAGCGCCTGTCATCGCGATAACCGCAGCGTCTACATGAATAACAGAATGAAGGATAAAGCCTAAAATAGTTAGTCCCAAAATCGTGATCGATTTTAAAAGGAGACTTTGATCTTTAATATAATCTTTTTCATTTAATGCCATTAATTTTTCAATTTGCTCAGGCGTTGTTTTTAGTTTGTTACGATACATGAAATAAATAATGCCAAGTGTAACGATAGAAATAATAATTACGATTGGAGCTAAGTTTAGTAAAAAGGCATTAAAATCTAAATGCTTGTTTGCTGATCCAATCATAATGTTCGGTGGGTCACCGATTAATGTTGCTGTTCCGCCTATATTTGAAAATAGTACTTCTGAAATCAAATAAGGGATAGGATTTACTTTTAAAATACGTGTAATGGACAGTGTAACAGGAACGATTAATAAAACGGTCGTTACGTTGTCCAAAAATGCAGAACCGACAGCGGTTAAAAGGGATAGTAATAATAAAATGCGGATTGGTTTTCCGCCTGCTGCTTTTGCTGCTTTAATGGCTACAAATTCAAATACGCCCGATTGACTCGTAATATGTACGAGAATCATCATTCCGATTAAAAGAGTAATCGTTTCCCATTGAATATGTGATGTGAAAGCGGTATGTAAATCTACAACTCCAAAAATAATCATAATAGCAGCGCCGAATAGTGCGATTACAGCACGATTCAATTTCTCAGAAATAATAAATCCGTACGTGATTAAAAATACGGCAATTGCAAAATAATATTGCCAATTTGCTACTTCATGTGCTGATTGTTCCAATCATGTCACCTTCTTTAAAGTATGTATTCAATTGTCGAAATGTATCTCGCTGCATAAATACGGGATAAAATATATTGTAGCAAATTCAAAAAAGAAAGAAAACTATTTAACAAAGTGAAGGAAAAAATATATTTTTTACATATCATATAAAAAATATAAAAAACACAGTGCAAATTATTAGGAAAAGTGAGCGTTGTCCTCTAATATAGAGATAGCAATTTACATTATTTTTGCGTAAAATGGTTTAAAGAGGTGAATTCCGATGGAAATAGTAAAAGATAGTTCTCTTATTCAAAATGAAATTGAACGTTTTGTAAATAAAGATGTATATATTCATTTAGAAACAACGAACGGAGCGTATGCGTCACACTTTAACGAAAAGATGATGACAGTTGGAGCATTCATTCGAAATGCAATTATTCGCTTTGAGCGCGGGAAGATTACTGGAACGAATCCATACCGAGTTGGTTTAAAAATGGATCATGGCTGGGTATATGCTGAAGGTATTACGCACTGGGAAGTAGACGATAAAGAGCGTTTAATACTTGCAGGGCATGATAATCAAGGCCGATTAGCAGTTGCACTTGAGTTAAGCTTAACGCCATTTAAGTAAGAAGGAGGGAAACTTATGGAGAGACATGTACTTGTTGTATTTCCGCATCCAGATGATGAAGCATTTGCGGCGGGAGGAACAATTCGCTTATTAACAGATCAAGGAGTACCTGTAACATATGCGTGTGGTACTTTAGGACAAATGGGACGTAACATGGGGAAAAACGTATTCGCTAACCGTGAAACGATTCCAAATATCCGTGAAAAAGAATTGAAAGATGCATGTGAAGCGATGGGGATTCAAGATTTAAGAATGCTTGGTTTCCATGATAAAACGTTAGAATTTGAAGATGTTGATTTCGTTGCAGATAAAATTGAAGCGATCATTCAAGAAGTAAACCCATCTCGAATTATTACATTTTATCCAGAGCACGGCGTACATCCAGATCATGATGCATTTGGCCGCGCTGTCGTTCGCGCTGTATCACGTATGCAAAAAGAAGAACGTCCAGTCATTCATGCAGTTGCGATTACGAAAAATCGTGAAGCAGTACTCGGTGAACCGGATGTTGTAAATAATATTAGTGAAGTATTTGAACATAAATTAGCAGCACTAGGTGCGCACCGTTCACAAACAGAAGCAATGCTTGAAGAAACACATGCAAAAATCAAAAACAAAGATGCAGCAACATTAAAATGGCTGCAACTTGAACAATTTTGGACTTATAAATGGGAGTAGGCTAGAAGGGAACCTTCTAGTAGCTCTTACATAGAAAAAGCACCGTCATTTGTGACGGTGCTTTTTTAGTGAATAATTTTTATTCTTCTCTATTTGCGAACAGCCTTCACTTTATCTTGTACTCCATTCTTTTACGAATTCATTATGATATGCTTCGCTCCAATGGTATGGTTGCAACTCTTTTAACGGTTTGAAAATGATATCTTGTTTAGAATTTGTAATGGCGCATAGTACTTCTGGTCCCCAATAAAATAAACGTTCTTGGCATACACCACAAGGTGATAGCACTTTTAAGTCAGAATGTTCATTTTCCCTTGCAAGACAAATCGAATGTGTAACTTTCTTATGAAATTTATGTGCTTCTAAAATAGCACCTGTTTCCATACAAAGTTCTGTTGAAGCGTTTATTACGTCAGGGGCCACACTTGTATAAATGGATCCATCTTCTACACGGATTGCTGCAGCTCCGCCCCAATTATGCGGATACCTTTGGTCAATTAAACTTTTCACTTCATCATATAATTGTTGTTCAATGCTCAATTGTATGTCCTCATTTCTGCTTAATTTTCGATTCAATGACTGTTATTTTTTAGTAATACCGTTAAAAAAGAATAGACACTCAATTTCAAACTATAAATGCAAGAATTACTTTTCATCTGCATACTTTTCCTCTAAGGCAATTAATAGAGGAATTGATATAGTTACAAGAATGATTAAAGTGGTTATAAAAGATTTAGAAAGAGAAAAAGAACCTTCGATTAAAGGTGATAAAAACTTGAATGAAAGTATACTAGTTATTAAGGAAACTACTAAAAAGCTAAAAAGAGACACATTTTTATTTTTGATAGATGTTTCTATAAAATCTTTAAGACAGCTTATGACGACAAATATAGTTAATATAATAAGAGAAATAAAATAATGTGTTACATTTGTCATACTAATAGTAGGATCGTCTATTATGTAAGCAAGTAACTTAGATACTAACATACCTCCAAATAATAAAATAATAAAAGCAAGTAATCCTTCCGATGTATAAGTGCTGAAATTATCTTTCTTGTTAAAGAGTTTATAATTCAGAGTAGATTGGCTTATTTGAATTAGGAATAGGGTAATAATCCACACATAATATACAATTGGTAATTCTCCTGAGAATAGCGCAATCAGGAAATTTAGTACTGTCTTTAAAATTTCAATCATTACGAAAGGCCTCCTGTTTGTAAGCTTTGTGAAATTAGAAATATGCTAGTCTATCGTTTAATAATTAGAACTATCAATTCAAACTATTCCTAATTATTCCATAAAAAGGTGGTAGCATCAAGTTATCTTTTTAACAAATACTCTAAGGCCTAGCACTAGAAAAAGAAACGCAATATGTAATATAATTGAAAAAGTATATTTAAAAAATCAATGTTAATATTACCCTCCTATAAGTATTAACATACGTAATTGAGGTGTTTTCTTTGTTGTTTTATGATCGAATTTCTATAATGGCCCCTCCTGTTCCGTAGCTTAGGAAAGTCTTTTTATTTCTGAGATTTTCAAAGTTATAGGAGGGTATGAAAAATGAAAAAAGTCTCAGTACCATCACTTTTGTTAATGATTATTCTTGTGGCATTTCCGCAAATTAGTGAAACGATTTACACACCGTCTTTACCTGACATTTCACAGGCGCTACATGTAAGTAATAATGAGGTACAGTTAACTCTTAGTGTGTATTTCGCTGGATTTGCTTTAGGTGTATTTTTTATTGGATGGTTATCAGATATAGTTGGTCGTCGCCCGGCAATGTTATTTGGAATTGTCGTATATGGCGTTGGGAGTTTCTTATGCTTTATTGCAAATTCCATTGAAGTTTTATTGTTAAGTCGTTTTATTCAAGCGTTTGGAGCAAGTGCTGGCTCTGTTGTGACACAAACGATTCTTCGTGAAAGTGTAGAAGGGCATAAACGCCATGTTATGTTTGCTCAAATTTCGGCAGTCATTGCTTTTACACCAGCGATAGGACCGTTAATTGGTGGCTTTCTTGATCAAATGTTTGGATTTAAAATCGTATTTTTAAGTTTAGTAGTTATGAGTATCGGGATTTTTCTGTATACGTTTGTTTCTCTTCCGGAAACAAAGACGGACTCAGTAACGAATAAAATAAATGTCTTTTCAGTTTTGAAGAGGTTAATTACAAATCCGAAAGTAGTAACATATGGGTTATTAATTGGAGGAGCGAATGGTGTTTTATTTAGCTATTATGCAGAAGCACCGTTTATCTTTATTGAATACTTTCGGTTATCACCTAGTATGTATGGATTTTTAGGGATTGTTGTTGCTTCTGCTTCTATTATTGGAGCGAAAGTTTCAAAACGATTGCTTGCCACGTATAAACCAGAGAAAATTATATATATTGGTTGTCTTGTAATGACAGGGGGAGCTATCCTTTTATCTGTTATTACGTTTGTTGGATCAAATCCAAACGTAATATATATGATTGGATTTTTAATAGCGATGTTTATATTGCTATTAGGAATTGGAGTAGCGTTACCTAACTGTTTAAGTTTAGCATTAGTAGATTTTCAAGATGTTATTGGTACAGCCGGAGCATTGTTTAGCTTAGGCTACTATGTAATTGTAACGATGACAATTTGGGGAATGAGCCAGCTGCATACGGGCTCGTTACTGGTGATGCCGCTTTATTTTCTAGCTATAGTAGTTATCATGATGGTGTTTACTAAAGTGTTTATTTTAGGGAAAAAAGCTTCAAAAATGATTTAAATATGAAATGGTAAAAGAGTCTCATTAAAAAATGAGACTCTTTTATATTTTATTCCGCAATTTTATGGTAGTAAGATTCCTACCTCAAAATTGGGCTAGAGTAAAGTGGTTAGTAGTTTATTAATATATTAAATTTCTGATGGGTATATGAATGGGACGAGTGGGAATTTACGTTATCAACTATAAAGATTGAAGTAAATGAGATGTGAAACCGAGGAAGGAATACTCTCCTCGGTTATTTATACTGTAATAATATTCATACCGGAACCATATTGAATAGATGTATTTTATTGTTAATTTAGTTAAAAATTAATCAGACTTATGAATAATAATTTATTGAAAAAATAATTGAACTTTTCAGATAAATGAATTAATATAAGGTAAGTAATTTTAAGATTTATAGAATATTGGAAGATGAAAGGTTTTGAGAATTTTATAAGAAGCAAAAAAACGATTTTAGGATAGCTTTAAAGCTAGTGTAAAATGACGTTTGCTTCATCATTTTCAAGGCCGAAAGGAATTAGGGGAAGCATCTTGTATTAAAATGCGGCTATGAATCATCTAAGAGGGGGAAGTGAAGTGGCAAACAAAGAATTGAAAAGAGGCTTAGAAGCACGTCATATTCAAATGATTGCTTTAGGCGGAACGATTGGTGTTGGCTTGTTTATGGGGTCAGCCAGCACGATTAAATGGACAGGTCCGTCAGTAATGCTTGCGTATGCAATTGCAGGTGTTTTTATCTTCTTCATTATGCGTGCGATGGGTGAAATGTTGTATATGGAGCCGAGTACAGGTTCATTTGCGACGTTCGGTCATAAGTATATTCATCCGTTAGCTGGTTATATGACAGCATGGAGTAACTGGTTCCAGTGGGTTATCGTTGGGATGTCAGAAATCATTGCGGTTGGGGCATATATGAAATATTGGTTCCCGGACTTACCAGCTTGGATACCAGGTGTAATCGCGATGGTTATTCTTGGCGCAGCTAACTTAATTTCTGTTAAGTCATTTGGTGAATTTGAATTTTGGTTTGCGATGATTAAAATCGTTACAATTCTATTAATGATTATTGCGGGATTTGGACTTATTTTCTTTGGAATTGGTAACGGTGGAGAAGCGATTGGTATATCTAACCTTTGGTCAAATGGTGGTTTCTTTACAGGTGGTTTTTCAGGATTCTTCTTTGCATTATCACTTGTAGTTGGTGCATACCAGGGGGTAGAATTAATCGGGATTACTGCTGGTGAAGCGAAGGATCCGAAGAAGACACTTACAAGAGCGATTCAAAGTACAATTTGGCGTATTTTAATATTCTATATTGGTGCTATTTTCGTTATTGTAACTGTGTATCCGTGGGATCAATTAAGTACAATTGGTAGCCCGTTCGTAGCGACTTTTGCGAAGGTTGGTATTACGGCAGCTGCGGGACTTATTAACTTCGTTGTTATTACAGCAGCAATGTCGGGTTGTAATAGTGGTATTTATAGTGCGGGCCGTATGCTTTATACGTTAGGTGTAAATGGACAAGCGCCGAAGTATTTCACGAAACTTTCTGGAAATGGTGTACCTTTATTCGGTACAGTTGGTGTAATTATCGGTTTAGCGGTCGGTGTTGTTTTAAGTTATATCGCACCGAAAAACTTATTCGTATATGTATATAGCGCGAGTGTACTTCCTGGTATGGTACCATGGTTCGTCATTTTAATTAGTCAGATTAATTTTAGAAAAGAAAAAGGGGCAGAGATGAAAGATCATCCGTTCAAAATGCCATTTGCTCCTGTTACAAACTATTTAACAATTGCCTTTTTAATTATGGTATTAATCGGAATGTGGTTTAACGATGACACGCGTATTTCACTAGTTGTAGGTATTATTTTCTTAGCTATCGTAACAATTAGCTTCTATGCTTTCGGAATAGGAAAACGACCTCCGTTAGATGTTCAAAATGATCAAGAGATTTCAAGTAAATAAAGATAGTAAAAAGTCCGATTTCTCATTTGGAAATCGGACTTTTTGTTATTAAAACTTTTCTAAAACGATTTTCCCAATGGTACTTCCGCTTTCAAGCAGGGCATGAGCTTTCTTTACGTTTTCAGCGTTAATTGGTGTGAATGTCTCATTTAAAGTAGTTTTTAAAATGCCTTCATCTAGTAGTTCACTTACTTTATTTAATAGTTCGTGTTGTGTAATCATATCACCAGTTTCATACATCGCTTTTGTGAACATAAATTCCCAAACGAGTGTAGCACTTTTACTTTTTAAAATACCCATCTCAAGAGGGTGTTCATTTTCTACGATAGAGCAAATTTTACCTTGTGGCTTAATGAGGTCACATATTGCTTGCCAATGTTGATCTGTGTTGTTTAAGCAGAAAATATAATCTACATCCTTTAGACCAAACTCTACGATTTGATCTTGTAAAGGTTGGTGATGGTTAATAATATAATCGGCACCAAATTTTTCAACCCAGTGTATCGTTCCGGTGCGGGATGCAGTTGTGATTACATTCAGTCCAGCCCATTTTGCAAGTTGAATGGCAATTGAACCTACACCACCAGCTCCGCCGATAATTAAAATGTTTTTAAATGAGTTTGTATCTTTTTTATTATAATCAATGCCTAAGCGCTCGAATAAACCTTCCCAAGCTGTGATAGCTGTTAAAGGAATTGCTGCAGATTCAGCATCACTTAACGTTTTTGGTTTCTTGCCGACGATTCTTTCGTCAACTAGGTGGTATTCACTATATGTACCTTGTCTCGTAATGCTTCCAGCGTAAAACACTTCGTCGCCTTCTTTAAATAACGTACAACCTTCGCCAGTTTGCACGACAACACCACTAGCATCCCAGCCAAGTATTTTCGCTACATCTTCTTTTTTATCTTTCGGAGATCGGACTTTTGTATCAACTGGATTAACGGAAATAGCGTTAATTTTAACAAGTAAATCTCTTCCTGTAGCAACAGGTCTTTCAACTTCAATATCAATTAAACTGTTTTCTTCTTCAATAGGTAAGTATTCATGTAAACCAATTGCTTTCATTTCTATTCCCTCCATTAAAGTAAGAGTCATTCTCCTTTATTATAGTAGGTAAAGTGTCATTATGTAAAAAAGTTGCGTTCTTTCCATTTTGTAAAAGACTTGTTTCAGCTTTATTTTGAACTTTGCAACTGGAGAGGACCACCCACCGTTTTGATTTTATAAGCGTCGGATGAAAGGTATACTTATTTTTCCAGTGTACCTTGCATTGAACAATACTAACTGTTATATTATACTTGTAGTTACTTATTATAAAACAGTACTGAACAATAAACAGTAGTGGATTTCAATTAGAATAGGGTGAATGAATATTGAATGTACAATTTAAAAAAGGAGTTTTAGAACTTTGTGTTCTTGTCTTACTTGATAAGCAAGACCGTTATGGATATGAATTAGTTCGAAGTATATCCAATCAAATTGAAATATCAGAAGGATCTGTTTATCCGCTACTTCGTAGATTAACTAAAGAAGAGTATTTTACAACTTATTTACAGGAGTCTTCAGAAGGGCCTTCAAGGAAGTATTATACACTGACGGATAAAGGTAGAACGTATTTGCACCAACTTTTGGAGGAATGGAATGAGTTCTCACAAGGTGTCAATCAATTAATTAAAGAAGGTGTACGTAATGACGAAAGATAAATTTTTACAACAATTAAATGTATCTCTAAAAAGGTTATCTGATAAAGAGCGTGAAGACATTTTAAAAGATTATGAAGAACATTTTACTTTCGGATTAGAGGAAGGGAAAAGCGAAGAAGAAATTGCAGCCTCATTAGGTTTTCCATCTCAAATCGCCAAAGAATTATTAGCAGATTATCATATTGAGAAAGTAACAACAAGTGCGACAACAGGAAATGTTTTCCGGGCAATTTGGGCAGTAATTGGATTAGGTTTTTTCAATTTGTTAATCGTGCTTGGACCTGCAATTACATTAGCGGCATTGATTTTTTCAGGATGGGTTCTAGGTATTTCATTTTTAGGCACACCATTACTTGTTTTAGTTGATACTATTATACATCCAAATACATTCTTGTTATTTAATCTTTTCGTTTCTTTAGCACTTTGTGGACTTGGATATTTCATTGTTATTGCTATGTTATTTTTAACGAAGCTAGCAAAGAATGGATTTGTTCGTTATTTAAAGTTCAATATAGCATTAGTAAAAGGTGGTTTGAAGCATGATAAATAAAAAGAGTCTTTCAATCATTGCAGGTATTATTTTTATTATTGGCATTATCGGAAGTTTATTCACATATCGTTCAATTGCTGCAGTACCAATTTCAGAAGAAAAGGTCATTAACAATAATAATGTGTCAAGCGTCATTATCGATACGAATAACGTTCGTGTTAACATCAATCCTACGACAGATAGTAACATGAAAGTGAAATTAGATGGCGAAGTTAATCCTAACGTAAAAAGAACATTAGCAACGGATGAGAAAGATTCAACGCTTCTTATTTCTTACAAAGAAAAGCAACAGAGCTGGTTCAACTTTAATATTTCTGAAGTATTGGCGCCATTAACATTAAATGTGTATCTACCCGAAAAACAATATGATTCATTAAAAGTTTCCAATAATAATGGCTACGTTTCTGCTAAAAAAATAAACGCAACACATTTTAATATCAATACAAGCAATGGACGTGTTGAATTAAGAGAAATCAATTCGCCAAAAATTATCGCAGAAGCAAACAATGGAATTATAGATTTCCAGGATATATTGGCACAAAATATTCATGTGAAATCGAACAACGGACGAATAATGCTAGACCATGTTGAAGGTGAAATAGAGGGGCAAACTAAAAATGGAAGTCTTACTCTGAAAACGAATGAACTGGATCGAAATCTCAATTTTACGACTCACAATGGAAAAATTAATATTGAAACCGAAAAAGAACCAACCAATGTTCAATTTAATGTTTCTGTCGATAACGGCAGCGCGAATATCCTGAATAAATATAACGGGAATACGGTTATTGGAAAGGGAGAAAATATAATTAAATTAAACACACATAACGGAAATATTACAGTGAAAAACCAATAGCATATTACCTTTTATAATCGCAGCTCGTCGCACATAAAGAGCAATAATAAATATAAAAGAACCGACTACTTTTTTCAACATATAGGTAGTCGGTTCTTTTATATGTAACATTCGTTTAAGTGTGTATCCTTTTCGTATTATAAAATACAAACAGTTGATTTATTACCCTGGATTCTTAGAAAAATAACGAATAGTAATTAATAGTGTAAGGAGAATTTGTGAATGACTCAAAAATAATAGCTGAAATAATGAAAAGTGAGGAGGAGTTTATTTCTAGCGAGAGGAATTCTTTACTGTATTGTTTTATTCAAAACTAAATGTAAAGGTGGATACATAATGACGGTAAAGAAGCTTTATTTCATCCCAGCAGGTCGTTGTATGTTAGATCATTCTTCTGTTAATAGTACGCTCACACCGGGGAATTTATTAAACTTACCAGTATGGTGTTATTTATTGGAGACAGAAGAAGGGCCAATTTTAGTAGATACAGGTATGCCAGAAAGTGCGGTTAATAATGAAAATTTATTTGACGGTACATTTGTTGAAGGGCAGATTTTACCGAAAATGACTGAAGAAGATAGAATCGTGAATATTTTAAAACGCGTTGGTTATGAGCCGGAAGACCTTCTTTATATTATTAGCTCTCACTTGCATTTTGATCATGCAGGTGGAAATGGTGCTTTTACAAATACACCGATTATTGTACAGCGTGATGAATATGAGACGGCACAACATAGTGAAGAATATATGAAAGAATGTATATTGCCGAATTTAAACTACAAGATTATTGAAGGCGATTATGAAGTCGTACCAGGAGTTCAATTATTGCATACACCGGGCCATACTCCAGGGCACCAGTCGCTATTAATTAAGACAGAAAAATCCGGCTCTGTATTATTAACAATTGATGCATCGTATACGAAAGAAAATTTTGAAGATGAAGTGCCATTTGCCGGATTCAATCCAGAATTAGCTTTATCTTCAATTAAACGTTTGAAAGAAGTTGTGATGAAAGAGAAGTCGATTGTTTTCTTTGGGCATGATATAGAACAGGAAAAGGGATGTAAAGTGTTCCCGGAATATATATAGTGCAAAAAGTCATGAGCTCACTTGCTCATGACTTTTTTATTTAAATAATTTTTTTAAATAAGTTATAAACTCTTTTTGAACTGTCTTCATTTAATTGATAGTACGTAAGGTTTACATCATCAGGAGCATCTTGCTGAGCAATCATCACTTCACTACTGTGATGGTCAACTATCCATATGAAATATTTTTTATAAGTTCCATCCTCGAAAGTAATCCACATATCACAATCTATTAAATCTGATCCTTCTTCATCTAATGTTAATTTTCCTTTTTTAGCGGTATCCATACTGTTAATAAACGTTTGTAATTCATCTGTTTTTGTGAGAAAGATATCTTTTTTTGTTTTAATTGACTCGACATGTATATCTTTTATTTCCTGTTTTCCTAAAAAGACAGGGGGCTCATTTGGATCTCTTTGAGTTGAAATGATAGTAGCCTTCTTTTTGGGCTTATTTGCTGTATAGAAATCTTGAATAGATTTTCCAGAGTTTACAAACCATACGATTCCACAAATAATTAATGCACTACCTAGCAGTAAAATGATTTTCTTAATAGAATATTCTCCTCTCTATTACTTCGTATGAAGAGCTTTTCTATTAATATATGATAGGGAAGCGTAAAGTATTATAGTTGAACTTGGTTATGCTTCACAGTTTTTAACGGGCGATCTACGAGTAAATTGTAAGTGAGCCCAATTAATACGAGAATGCCACCAACAACTTTGCCCATTGAGAGTTCGTGTGACAAAATGAAATCAATGATAGTCCCGGCAAATAATTGCCCGATAAAGATGAGTAACGTTAAATAAAATGCTGATATTTTAGGCGTAATATAGTTCGATAACGAGATGACGATAACGCCTACTAATCCGCCTAAGTAAACAGCGATAGGAATAGATTGTAACGTATGACTAGAGATATACAATGAATCTGAACTGAAAATTAAAAATAGCATAGAGAAAAATAATCCAGTAATATAATTAAAAAACGTGCCTTCCCAATTTCCAATCTTTGCTGCTAAATTCGCATTAATAATTCTAGCAACAACGATAGAAACACCAGCTAAAATAGCGATAGTAATATATAACATTCTCTTGCCCCCATTAATAAATTGTCATGATTATAATTCCAGAAGAAATGAAACATAATCCAATTAGTTTTTTCTTTTCAAATTTAGTAACTTTCATTCCTAATAAGCCGAAATGATCAATAACGATGGAAGCAATGGATTGACCGAGTAAACTTAATGCGATCGTAATAGAGGCACCAAGGACGGAGAAGCTTATATTATTAAAAAGAACAGTGAATACCCCAATCGCTCCAGCGCTATATAAAAAAAGTGGAATACTTTTATCGAAATGAACTTTATTTTTGTTTATGATTAAAACGAAAATAACTGCAATTAAACCGACAAGATGAATGACAACGCTTGCTGTATACTTGCCAATTAATTCAGATAAAATCCCATTCAATGGAAGCATAACGGCGATGAGCACACCAATAAAGACAGAAAGAAAGTTATACAATGTAATATCCCCTTTAATTTTCATATTTGTAATGACTGTATCATGTTGAAATTGTCTATTACTATGACATATGTCATAGTGAAAGAAGAAAATTTTGATTACAATGGGGATGAGTTGTAAAGGCGGGGGAACTATGAAGAAAGTATGTAATTCTATTAAATTAGCAGAGTATATGAAACAAAATAATATTGACGCATTTTTTAGTAATGATATGAAGCCGTATATGGAACTAATATTTTTTAAAAAGAATGAGTTTATTTGTAGAGAAAATGAAGAGATAGATTATTTATATTTTTTTGTTGAAGGAAAAGCGAAAGCATTTAATACATTAAGTAACGGGAAATCTGTATTATTATGTTTTTATGACAGTTTGCAGTTGTTAGGAGATGTGGAGTTAATTCATTCTCAAAAAACTGCTTCAAACGTACAAGTGATGGCAGATTCATATTGTGTTGGTTTACCTTTAGGCAAAGTGAGAAATCAACTATTTCATGATGCGAAATTTTTAAGATGTATTTGCGGATCGTTAGCACATAAATTAAATCGACTTTCAAAAAATAGTACAATTAATTTACTATATCCACTTGAAAATAGACTTGCGAGTTACATGTTAGCAGCAGGGGAACGAGCGGTGCAGCACGGAAATAGAATTGTATTTAGTGGGAATTTAACGGAAACAGCTGAATTGTTAGGAACGAGTTATCGGCATCTATTACGTACATTAAATATTTTTTGTGATAAAGAGATTATAACGAAAAACAATGGTTGCTTTGAAGTAGTAAATGTGGATGTTTTGAGGGAACTGGCGGCAGATGTTTATAAATAGGAGAGGATTATAAATGATTACACCTATATTTAGAATTTTTGATGTTGAAAAAGTAAAGCTATTTTACTTTGATTTTTTAGGATTTAAACTGGATTGGGAACATCGGTATGAGGAACATATGCCATTATATATGCAAATTTCGTTACATAATGATGTGATACATTTATCAGAGCATCATGGGGATGCTTCGCCAGGTGGTGCAATTCGGATCAAAATAGATAATGTAAAGGATTATCATTCTGTATTATCAAGGAAAGAATATGCTTATTCGAATCCTGATATAGAAAAAACACCTTGGGGTACAATCGAATTAACTGTGATTGATCCGTTTTCAAATAGAATTATATTTTATGAGGAAATGGTTTAGAAATAATTTATGAAAATAGGGGGTAACAATGGAGCGGAAAATAGCGATAATTTCAGATATTCATGGGAATAGCCACGCTTTACAAGCCGTATTAAAAGATATTGCACGTCGCAATGGTAATAAATTTAGGTGATAGCTTGTATGGGCCGTTAGATCCTTTAGGGACAATTGAATTATTAATGAATAAAGAGATGATACATATTAAGGGGAATTGTGATCGCATACTTTGGGAACCTATACAAGAGGAATCTACTACACTAACTTTTGTTTGAAATCAATTAACGAATCATCATATAGATTGGTTAAAACAACATCCTGCACAATTTATTATAGACGATATGTTATTTTGTCATGGTACACCGACTTCAGATGAGATGTATTTGTTAGAAGAGATGAATGAATATGGTGCGGTATTAAAGAATGAAAAAAATATAATGGATCAACTCCAAAATATTGAGCAAAAAATAATAGTATGCGGTCATACACACATTCCTAGAGTTGTGCATTTAGTAAACGGAAAAATTGTTATAAATCCAGGGAGTGTAGGATTTCCAGCATACAAAGATGAGTTACCTATTATGCATAAAATGGAATCAGGAACTCCGCATGCAAAATATGTAGTGATAGAAGAGGTTTTGGGAGAATGGATAATTGAACAAATTTCAGTTCCTTATAATTGGGAAGAAGCTGCTAAATTGGCTGTTCAACAGGGAAGATATGACTGGGCACAGGCGATAAAGACTGGGAAGATAGAATGAAGGGGAGTTTACTTTATGGTAAACTGCTCTTTTTTATTTTGTGTAGATATTGAATTATATAAAAATAAAATGTTATGATTATGGAAACGTATGAATATATGAGCAATTGTTCATATATAAGGAGGAGGGATTAGAATGAAAGACCTAATTATTATTGGGGCGGGTCAAGCTGGATTAACAATGGGATACTACTTGAAGCAAGAAGGATATAATTTTTTACTACTTGAGGCAGGAAACCGAGTTGGTGATTCATGGAGAAACAGATATGATTCTTTACAGCTCTTTACACCGAGGGAATATAGTAGTTTACCAGGTATGATATTAAAAGGAGAAGGAAATGGATTTCCACATAAAGCTGAAATTGCAATGTATTTAGAAGAATATGCAAGGCATTTTCAATTACCGGTACAATTGCAAACAAAAGTTTTAAAAATAAGGAAAGAGGAAGAAATATTTGAATTACACACTCCTACAGAAGTTTTACAATCGAAAAAGGTTATTATCGCATCAGGTGGTTTTCAGCAACCATACATTCCCTCATTTTCACAACATCTTTCATCACATGTCTATCAAATACATTCATCACAATATAAATCACCATCACAAATCACTAAGGGGAAAGTATTAGTAGTAGGTGGCGGGAATTCAGGAATGCAAATTGCAGTAGAACTTGCAAAAACTCATGAAGTTACAATGGCTATCAGTCATCCGTTAACATTTTTACCGTTACATTTATTTGGAAAAAGTATTTTTAATAGGTTAGAAAAGGTAGGTTTATTGTACGCTGAAATAAATACAAAGAGGGGGAAGTGGTTTCAAAAGAGAAAGGATCCCATTTTTGGATTTGAAGGTAAGGAACTCATTCGTAGTGGAGCAATTAAACTAGAGGGAAAAGTGGTTGGTGCATCAGAAAATAGCATTATGTTTCAAAATGGTGGCACGTATAGTGCAGAAAGCATTATATGGTCAACAGGTTTTATTCAGAACTATAAATGGATTGAAATAGAAAAGGCAGTGAATGAGAATGGATTGCCTAAGCATGTAAAGGGAATAAGTCCAGTAAGAGGATTATATTATATCGGTTTGCCATGGCAATCTCAAAGAGGTTCTGCACTGATTTGTGGTGTAGGAAAAGATGCAGCATATTTACTTTCTGAAATCAAAAAAATAGATCAGTAGCAACAGCAACTACTGATCATCCATATGTACATGAATTAGGAGAGGTCAAACATTTATTAACTTTATTATAATAGATTTTCAAAAGAATAAAAACTGAAAATTCTAATTTTATGTTGAGAAAGTTTTTTGTATCGAAATATATGAAAAGATAGGAATTTTTATTAAAAGAAATAATGATATTTATATTTAATCAAATTATGATATAGTCTAAATGATAAGCATTTCCATAAACGTGATTTCATTAATGTTAATCACATCTCTGTGAAGGAAGGAGAAGTAATTATGAAGTTTGATGATCAACGCCTATTAGGAATACGATTAGGTTCGATGCTCGTGACAGAGGAAAATCAATATTTAGTCATTAAGAAAAAAAATCATTATGCACTATTGAATATACATACTCTAGAATGCACTCATGTTGAAGTGCAGCTAGAACATATTGAAGAATTGTTGCGGGAAGATTTCCAAGAAAGTATAACGGAGATTATCGCACCAGAACATATGAAAATTGTTGCGAAAAATGTAATATAAATAAAGAAGCTGGAAGGAACAGCTTCTTTATTTATATTATAAGGATAATATTTTTAAAATGTCACCAATAATCCCTTCCATTTGATGAACACCTAAATCAGCGTTTGTCATTATAACTGCACCATTACCTCGGTATGGATAGCATACCATCATACATTGAAATCCAACGCCCCATCCAAGGGAATGAATTTGGAGGTCCTCATCCGAATCATCTAGAAAAACACCTAGTCCAGTCCATTTTGAGCAACCTTGTGGAGAAATCATATCTTGTACTGTTTTTTTAGAAAGTGTTAGTTTTCCCTGTCCTTGTAAGGGATGAATGAGTTCAATTACTAAAGTTGATAAGTCAGTTGGTGTTGTCCAAATGCCTGAAGCAGCAGTGAATGGATAAAATGGATACTTCTCATTTGAAACGGTGCCATCTTTATTATGTCCACAAGAGAAAGTATCTAATATACTTATATCTTCAGCAGAGAATACTGTACTATTCTGTAGCTTCAGTGGCTGAAAGATATATTCTTCAAGTAAAAGATTAAATGTTTTTCCAGTAATATTTTCAAGTAGTAGTTCGATAATACAAAAGTTTGCATCAGAGTAGTGAAATTCACTTTCTGGTTTATAAGTTACTTCAATAGGTACGGAGCAATATGATGTTTTACCAGCAAGGAGTTCAGCCATTTTTGGTCGTCCTTGTGCAAGTGTATAATGCTCAAAACTATTAGGAGGATCAATAATTCCAGATTGGTGACTTAATAAATTTCGCAACGTGACCTTTTTCTGTGAGGTAAATAGATTGGCAGGGATGTTCCAAGATGTGAGTCTATTATTTACGTCTTCATCTAAATGCACGATTTCTTGATCTGATAGCGTTAGTACGAGCATTGCAGTGATGAACTTGCTGATAGAACAAGAATTGAATATAGAATCCGTAGTTACCGTTCTAGTTGTTCCAGATTCAAGTGTTCCGAAAGCAATCGCTTCGTCTAGTTTGCCGTCACGTATAACGGCAAGACTTAAACCTGCAACGGAATATTGGCTCATTTTCTCATATATATCGTTACTTTTTAATTTCATAGTGACTCCTTTCTGTGAAAAGACAGAATATTAGTTCTATTATACCGTAGTAAATAGATAGAATGAGAGAAAAAGAAAAAACTTCATCTTTTATCGATGAAGTTTTTTAGTTAATTCGAAGTGAATGCTTTAAAAAATTTATCCCGGTACATGTATATTAACCATGAGGCTGTTAGTAAGGAGATAATGCTTACTTTGTTTTTAATTGGTGCATTGAAAACAAGCCAGCCAACGATATCAAATAATAAATGTAGTGCAATTGAAAGAACTACAAATTGTAGTAATGTCTTCGAAAATCTTTTCATAAAGTGTCCCCCTAAAATAAAAGGTTTTATCAACATTGTTGTATATTACTATTATACATTAAATGTGTCCTGTGGTAAAATTTACATAAGTTAGTGAAATAAAACAAATGAAAGCTAATGAGGAGGAATAGTCATGGAATTTTGGATGATCATACCGATAGCGGTCTTTGGGTTTATTTATATCGTTGAAAAATTAAATAGAATCGAAAAGAAAACGGATGCACGTTTAAAGAGGATGGAAGATGGATTACAGCTAATTTCGAAAGAAATGGGAATTATAGATAGAGAACCTGAAATTAATAAAGAGTTGCGTCAGCTTATGGAAGAAGGAAAAACAGTTGCCGCAGTTAAGAGAGTAAGAGAGGCTTTTGGGTTTTCTATACTAGAAGCAAAGCAATATGTCGATAAATTATAAAAAAGATCATCCATTGGGTGATCTTTTTCATTTCACCATACGTGTATTTACATAGGCAGCAATTATAACGTGGCCAATTATTATGATAGGAAATAAGATTTTGGCATTAGGAGTAGTGAAGACACTGCCAATTGTGGCGATAACACCAGTAGTTAAATTATAAAGACCAACTATTTTTGATAACTTTATTTTATCTGATACACGGCGTTCATTGAATCCTGATAAGAGCCAAGTGTATTGTTTTACTCCGATGAAATAGGCTAGTGTAAATGAAATGATTGCTAGTATGAATAATGATGGATACGCGAAGAGAGTCATTGAAAACACCTCCGTTAAAGGGCTGTAAATAAATTATAGTATGAATGTTATAATTTAACAAAATACATTTTTGATTTTAAACGTATTAGAAAACCAGAGTATCTGTGATGAGGGAGATAAAGTATGAATATAGTGGAATTCCAGAGATACGTATCAAATTTCAGTGAAGAAAAAGGATTTCAAGATACAACAATTGAAGAGCGTACAATGTATGCAATGGCGGAATTAGGTGAATTAGCGGAAGTTATATTAAAGCGCAATAAAATACAAGATGCAAAAAGAGAAATCGGTTTAGAAATGTTTGATGTAATTTGGAATGTATGTGATTTAGCAAACAAGTTAGAAATTGATTTAGAGAAGGCGTTTGAAGAAAAAATGATGATGAATAAAAAACGTGAATGGTAAAAGAAAAGTTAAAAAGCGCACAAAATGTTGTGCGCTTTTTATTTATGTTATGAAAAATATGTAAGAAAAGATGGAACAAACACTGAAGATGAATTGTCTATTATAGGTAATAACTATTTCGTTTGAAAGAAAGGATGGAGAAAATGAAAAATACATTATTAAAATTAGGGGTATGTGTTAGTTTACTAGGAACAACTCAATTTGTTAGTGCAATTTCTTCTGTGAAAGCGGAACAAAAGCTAGAGCAAAACGTAATAAAAAATGAGACAGGAACCATTTCAATTTCTCAGTTAAACAAAAATGTATGGGTTCATACGGAGTTAGGTTATTTTAACGGGGAAGCAGTTCCTTCGAACGGTCTAGTTCTTACTACTTCTAAAGGGTTAGTACTTGTCGATTCTTCTTGGGACGATAAGTTAACGAAGGAATTAATAGAGATGGTAGAAAAGAAATTTAAGAAGCGCGTAACGGATGTCATTATTACACATGCGCACGCTGATCGAATTGGCGGAATAAAAACGTTGAAAGAAAGAGGCATTAAAGCACATAGTACGGCACTGACTGCAGAACTAGCAAAGAAAAATGGATATGAAGAACCACTTGGAGACTTACAAACCATTACGAATTTGAAGTTTGGAAATATGAAAGTAGAAACGTTTTATCCAGGGAAAGGACATACAGAAGATAATATCGTCGTATGGTTACCGCAATACAACATTTTAGCTGGAGGCTGTTTAGTGAAATCTGCGGAAGCTAAAGATTTAGGAAACGTTGCTGATGCTTATGTAAATGAATGGTATACATCAATTGAGAATGTGCTGAAGCAATATGGAAACATAAATGCAGTAGTGCCTGGTCATGGAGAAGTAGGGGATAGAGGATTACTTTTCCATACATTAGATTTATTGAAATAAGAAACTGTGGGAATATAAAAACGAGGAGAAACAATTTTCTCCTCGCTTTCTTCTAACTATATTTAAATGCGAAGCCTGCATACGTTACTGAGATTTTAATTCCAAGTATACAAATACCAGTACCGTCATAATTGCTATAACAACGTAAGTAGCATCAAGCATTATAAGTGTTTTTAAAGTTTCAGTCATCCTCATTCACCCCTGGTACGAAAATATAACATAATCTCTTATCAATCAGATCAGAGATTATAAAGATAACGATGTACATTAAATTTCTTAAGTAGTTTCTATATAAATATATCATATAAATAATGTAAATAATGTTAAGATAGTGTAAATGTATTGTAAAGAAAGAGGGTGCTCATAATGTCTATAAATCTTTTAATTTGTAAATACTATGTATCTCTCGTGTGCGGGGTAGAAAACAGTTATAACATGTGAAAAATAGATTTACTTTGACAAATCAATCACGATGGTAGTTGTTACTACATTTTCCTCTAATACTTCTACCTGTACTTGTTCATCGTTTCTCCAATTGATATGGAAGTTCTCTGTCGTATACATGTCCTTAAGAGTGACCTCTTTATATTTTTCTAAAATGCTCCCTCTTTTCCCATAATAGATTCTTACAGTTGAACTGGGACTTGGTCCTTTTGATTTTATTGTTTCTCTAAACTCGATAATATTTATTAGATTTGGAGATTCACTTTTTTGAAAGGTAAAGGAACTGACCACTTTTTGTACTTTCTTAAAAATAGAACCACTGGATTTATTTGATATGTTAAATTCTACAACTTCAGGTACTGTTTCTTTTCCTCGTAGTGTTATTGTTGCTTCATAATCATTTTTCCAATCTACTGAAACGTTTGAGGGATCGAGACGTTCCCCATCATTTGCAATACTCGTGTCCAAATGTTCCCACAAGCCGTATTTAATTCTGACGGGAGAGGAACTAAGAGAAGAGTCTGAATCTATTTTCACTACTTTAATTGTATTTTTATTATTTGGAGAATGACTTTTTTTAAGTGTAACGTCCTGTACATACAAAAAGTAAGAAAAACAGCCTACTACTAAAATAATTGGAATTAAAATACGTATGGCAGTAACGGGATGGATTCGTGTCGTTTTTTTCTTCGTACTTTTTATATTTTGTTCAAGGTCTTTTTCAATACTCGTTTGAACTTTTACTTTGGGCAGGCGAATAAGCCACCAAATGAAAGCTATAAGTAGTAAGAAAAGAGGTATTCCTTGAATAAAGAGAAATCCTTTCCAAAAATCAAGTCTAGTACTATATGGAGAATCTGTTGCCATCACCCCTATAAAAAGTGCCACTGGACTTGCAAGTATATTTATCCCTAAACCAATCATTATGAATGAAAGATTTTTATTCCTAATTTTTCGTGACCCAGCCATAATAAACAGAAATACTGCAATACCGAGTATAAGAAATAGTATCCCATAATAAAACATCATATATACCATATTATCCCTCCATAATTTTGATTGTACCATCAAAAAAGGAAAATTTTGTGAAATATTAGATGGATATGATATTTGCATTTCTTAAAAGTGCGCCGATATATTATGCAAATAAAGTATCATACGGAAGTATTAATATCAGAAGACAGTAAAAATATTATGTCAACAATGTGAACTGTCACAAATTTATACATATTATTGTGATTCATATCACATCCCTTTTCCTCTATGAGTATTATGCTTAGGTTGTAAGCAATGATTGGGAGAGGGTGGGATGATCATGTTTTGTTATCAATGTGAACAAACGCCAACAGGCGGATGTAAAGTAATGGGTGTTTGCGGTAAAAATGAAACAATTGCAAGTTTACAAGATACGATTGTGTTTGGGCTAAAAGGAATTGCAGCTTATCGTACGCATGCTGCTCAGCTAGGGTATACGGATGCATTTGTAGATGCTACGACGCAAGAAGCGTTGTATATGACATTAACAAATTCTAACTTTAATGAACAAGAACATATTGATATGGCTATGAAAGCTGGCAAAGCAGCTTTACGAGTAATGGAGTTGTTAGATGAGGCACATACGAATCACTTTGGTGTTCCAGAGCCTGTTCAAATTACACAAAACCATGTAGAAGGTAAAGCAATTGTAGTTACTGGTCATAATTTATTTGCACTAGAAGAATTATTAAAACAAACAGAAGGAAAAGAAATTAATATTTATACGCATTCTGAAATGTTACCAGCACACGGTTATCCGCAGCTGAAAAAATACAAGCATTTAAAAGGGAATATTGGTAAGGCATGGTATGATCAAAGACGTCTTTTTGAAAAATTCACAGGTGCCATATTAGCGACAACGAATTGTGTTATGCCAATTAAAGGATCATACTCTGATCGATTTTTTTCATATGATATTGCAGGCCTAGAGGGTGTACAAAAAATTGAAAATGATGATTTTGCACCATTGATTCAAAAAGCGCTAGAACTTCCAAAAGTACGTATGGAGTCGAATGAACAGTTAGTAACAGGGTTTCATCATAATACAGTATTATCATTAGCTCCAGAAATTATTGAAGCAGTAAAAGAAGGAAAGATTAAGCGTTTCTTTGTTATCGCAGGTTGTGATGCTCCAGGGAAAGGCGGAGAATATTATCGTGAACTAGCAACGTCACTTCCACCAGAAACGGTTATTTTAACAACTTCTTGCGGGAAATTCCGTTTTAATGATGTGAGTTATGGTGTTGTACCTGGTACGGAGATTCCACGTTACATTGACTTAGGGCAATGCAATAATTCAATTTCTACAGTGAAAATAGCGGTCGCTTTAGCAGATGCTTTTCAGTGCGAAGTGAACGAATTGCCAGTTAGTATTGTCTTATCATGGTTTGAACAAAAAGCGGTTGCCATTTTACTTGGGCTATTTAGTCTTGGTATTCAAGATATTCGCATTGGTCCAAAGGCGCCTGAATTTATTTCACCTGGCGTGCTTGATGTATTACAAGAAGCATTTGGTTTGAAACTGATTACAACTGCAGCGGAAGATATGGATATGATGTTATCGTAACAAAAATAT
Organism: Bacillus thuringiensis; assembly: GCF_022095615.2. NCBI lineage: Bacteria > Bacillati > Bacillota > Bacilli > Caryophanales > Bacillaceae > Bacillus > Bacillus thuringiensis. The sequence goes on along the minus strand of NZ_CP155559.1, from coordinate 3,183,344 downwards.
GATTCGATTTATTAATTTCGGTATAATATAGCACCCCAAAACAAAAATGTAGAATGTTTGCTTTGGGGTATTTTCTTTTCTTAGTGGAATAGGTTTGTGGCGAAATTTATTCAAAAAAAATTGACTGTATCTAATAGGGAATAGCTGATTTTAGAAAAATATAAAAATCAAGTTGACATTCACGACTACTCAGTCATACAATGTACTTGTAATAGGTGATACTGAGTAGTGTTGTTTCTCAAAATATTTTCAGTAAACAATGGGTAATAGCTGATTTTAGAAAAATTTTAAAAATCAGTTGACATCCATCACTACTTAGCCATACAATGTAGTTGTAATAAGTAATACTGAATAGTGTGATTTTACTCAAAAGCTATTCAGTAAAAATTCGCCTTAGTACTCTGTAATACTGAATATAAGTCAGACAGAATAGGGGGTAAAGGAGGATCATAACATGGAAAATTTAACTGAAATGCTGAAAGGTTCACTGGAAGGGTGTGTTCTGGAAATCATTAGCCGCCGTGAAACGTACGGCTATGAGATTACTCGCTACCTGAATGATCTTGGGTTTACCGAAGTCGTAGAAGGGACGGTTTATACTATCCTCGTACGATTAGAAAAGAAAAAGCTTGTGAATATTGAAAAGAAACCATCAGATATGGGGCCGCCTCGTAAGTTTTATTCATTAAATGAGGATGGCCGTCAGGAGCTTGAATTGTTTTGGGAAAAATGGGATTTTGTATCGTCAAAAATTAACGTCTTGAAGTCAAACTAGCCTCATAATATAAAATGTTCCGGCTCATATTTGGAGAGTTTCTTGTTCTGCTTTATAAAAAAGGAGGAAGATAAGATGTTGGAAATGTTCAAAAAATTAATTGGTGATAAAAAAGAGTACAAAATGATGATGGCACGTGTTGGGGCACTGCCAGAGGACTATCAGTTTGTGTTTAAGAAAATTCAAAACTACATGTGGAATTTTTCTACCGGCAACGGGATGGATATGCTGCACATACAGTATGAATTAATCGATTTGTTTGAAGCCGGTGCAGCTGAAGGTAGACAGGTGCTAGACATTACTGGGGAAGATGTGGCATCCTTTGCTGACGAACTAGTAGCAAACGCTAAAACGTATGTCTCCAAGTATCGTGAAGATTTGAATGAAAGTATTATGAAGCAATTGAGAAAAAAATAAATGTAATACGAAATACCGACTGATTAGCTGGTTACAAATGTGAATTGCCGCCATCGCTATTCAGTTATATTTTTAAACCAGTACTAAGTAATACAGATTATCAGTGATACTAAATAGAGGGTGTAGGTAATCTAATTTTATAAGGGGGAAAAAGTATGAGCAATGCAGCGATTTCTGTAAAAGGATTAAAAAAATCTTTTAAAGATAAAGAAGTCTTAAAAGGAGTAGATTTTGATGTGCAGCGTGGTGAAATTTTTGCACTACTAGGATCGAATGGAGCAGGCAAGACGACAATAGTCAACATCTTATCAACGCTGTTGAAGCAAGATGACGGTGAAGTAGTTATTTGCGATTTTGATGTTCAGCGTCAACCGGATGATGTTCGTCAAAGCATCAGTTTGACCGGACAGTTCGCAGCTTTAGACGGCATGCTTACTGGGAGGGAAAACTTGATAATGATCGCTCAGTTACGGGGTGTTTCCAATTCCGCTCAAGTTGCTGACAATCTACTTGGAAGGTTTAGCCTGACAGATGCCGCAAATCAGAGGGCAGATCAATATTCGGGTGGGATGAGGCGTCGGCTTGATATTGCGATGAGTTTGATCGGGGCGCCAGCAGTTATTTTTCTTGACGAACCAACGACTGGACTTGATCCTGAAGCGCGGATCGAAGTGTGGGATACAGTCAAGGAACTTGCCGGTAGCGGTACAACGATCTTGCTTACGACCCAGTACTTGGAGGAAGCAGAACAACTGGCTGACCGTATCGCTATTTTGCATGGCGGAAAAATTATTACGACAGGTACTCTTACTGAACTAAAAGAGATGTTCCCGCCAGCAAAAGTAGAATATATCGAGAAGCAGCCGACATTAGAAGAAATTTTCCTTGCGATTATCGGTAAAAAGGAGGAGATGTAAATGAAAAGCAAAACAGGGGTATTACTAGGGCGCTTAATGCGCAATATTATGCGTAGTCCAGATACAATTATTACTGTAGCGATTACACCGATTATGATGATGCTATTGTTTGTTTACGTGTTTGGCGGTGCAATAAAGACCGGAACGGATAACTACGTGAATTATTTATTGCCGGGAATTTTGCTCATGGCTATCGCGTCTGGTGTAGCTTACACTTCTGTGCGATTATTTACGGATGTAAAAAGCGGGCTTATGGCACGTTTTATTACGATGCCTATTAAGCGCTCATCAATATTGTGGGCTCACGTTTTAACCTCTCTTGTTGCTAATGTACTTACTATTGTGGTGGTTATTCTCGTTGCTCTCTTAATGGGCTTCCGTTCAAGTGCTAATATTCTAGATTGGCTTGCGGTAGCTGGTATACTAGGGATGTTTACGTTGGCGCTAACATGGCTAGCTATCATTCCAGGGCTGAAAGCAAAGTCTATGGAAGGGGCGACAGCATACTCGTACCCACTCGTTTTTCTTCCATTTATTAGTTCAGCCTTCGTACCTACCGAAACGATGCCAAAAATTGTTCGTGCGTTTGCTGAGAATCAGCCTGTGACCTCAATCGTAAATGCGATTCGTGCTCTATTATATGAAGGAACTGTTGGCAACGATATTTGGATTGCGCTCGCTTGGTGCGTAGTCATCATGATTATCTCTTACTTTTTCGCTAGTAAAGCATTTAAACGTCAGTTAGGGTAAGTGAATGAAATCTTCTGAAATAATATATATTTGAAAAAGCACGGGAAGATTTTCCGTGCTTTTATTATTTGTTGCGCACTTATGGTAGAAAATATGGGACAACTGGTAACGAATCAAACTCAATATTGTGAGGTTTAACTGATTACTGCTTATGGGGAATATAAACATAATCGCTCTTGTAAATCTTTTAATACTTCATCGGGTATTTCTCTAATTGTAATATCCTTCCCTAGGAAAAGTAGCCAATTTATTATTTCCGTCACTTCATCGGGATTGTTAATATCGATAAATGTTTTTAAAATGGCTGTAGATTGGTAAGGATTTGTATAAGATATTGAAACTTTGAAAGGATGGTATTTTTTGAACTGGACAATCGCTTTTGGACCAAGTTCAAGTACAAGGTTAATTTCTTTGTCCTTCTTACTGAGTTTTTCTAAAATCTTTTTCTTATTTAACCGTTTTTTCGTCGTGTACGGTTCGATATTGATGAGGTCATCGACAGGAAACGTTATTTTCTTTTCTTCTTTTAAGTCAAACCCTTCAATAATCCAATGGCTTTTTTCTTGATAAAGGTGTAATAGATAAATGGAATAAGACTTAACTTCTTTCTCTTCTTTGGTTGTAATCAATAAATGTCTATCCAAAAGAAGGATTAGGATGAGTTTTTCTAACATAGGGTGGGGGAGGTCAGAAAGCTCAAGTAGATCGGGATTATGAGGGTTAGTCCCTTCAAAAAGCAAGAGTTGATTTAAAAGAACGAGATCATCTTGCTGGGTTTCTGAAATAAGTCCTAATAGTTTTTCGGCTAAAGATTGACGACTCTTTAGATAGGGAAGTTGTTGATTTCTTGTAGCCATAAAGGCAATAAAAAGAGCTTTCACTTCATTATCAGTAAAGCGAACAACGGGTAAGATAGAATTATGCATAACAGAATATCCCCCAGCTCTTCCGACTTCAGCTACAAGTGGCATCCCCATAGCTTCAATTTCTCTAATGTCTCTAACAGCTGTCGAACGTGAGATGTTAAATTCTTGTATGATTTCAGAAATTGTAAAATGGGAGCGGTTGTTGATATATCGCATGATGGTATTAATCCGTTCAACTTTTTTCATTTGAGTCTCCTAAACAGTATCATTTTTTGACATGATTTAAAGATATTATAAACTCATCAGATGAAAAGATAAATCGTTTGATTCATTTTAAAAAAAGGAAGGTATTGAATATGAAAAATTATACGATTGAAGAAAAAGATAGCTTTATTGTGTTAGGTATTGGAACTGAAATGAAGAGTGACTATACAGACTTTGCTGGAATAAATAAAGAAAAGGAAGACTTTTGGTCGGCTGTTAAAGAAGATGGAAGGCTGGATACTTTAAAAGCTTTAGCCACAAACGAATACATTTTTTCTGTGAGCGAAGCGGTGAACAATAAGATGATGTATTATGCTGGTGTCATGACAGAAGCACAAATAGAAGGAGAATCTAGAGTGATTCAGTTTCCAAAGGGAGAATACTTAGTAGTGAAAGGGGAAGACAAAACGGCTGAGGAGCTAAGTAATAAGCTGACTGGCATCGCCTTCGGTCAGGCTTTACGAGAAGCAACGGATTTTGCTTATGTTGGCGGACCAAATACAACGGTTGCGATGGGGCAAAGAAACGGCTTAGTATTTGGTGAAATGTGGATTCCAGTTGTTAGAAAGTAAAGTGATAAAAGGTACGAATATGGAAAGTAGAGGTTAACAATCTTGGATTGTTGGCCTTTTTCCTATGAACATAATATTTATAGTCAGCTACACGCTACATTCTGATAAAAGGACATTACTGTAAGATTATGTTGGGGTGAACAAAAAAATTAGGATTTCTTCTAGCATAAGGGCACAACTAAAAGTCGTAAAAGATAAATAAATTAACGTTGTAATTAAACTTTAAATGTTAATTACTGTAGCAGTTAAATTTCTTTCATTAGTGTACAAAATTCGTGTTTTATTGGTGGGACCATTAATATAAAAATTTCATTTTGTCATAAATAAAAAGGCGATTGTTTTCACAATCACCTTTTTATAAACCCTATTTTTATAACTCAAGTGACGAGCTTAATTCATAAGAAAGGAATGACTACATTATATGAAAGCTTGTCTAACTTTGTTACAAATAAAAGAACAGCTAGAAAAAGCTAACTGCTTGATTCACGACCAAGAGAGTTAGAGTGTGAAGAATTTAAGCAGATTTTTTAAAGCCTTGTCTATACTATTTACGGAATATTAAGTTTTATTCGGGTGGTGAGAGAAGTAGGATATTAACCTGGATATGTGCAATTTCATATTCTATAAGTAATAAATTAATGATGGAGTAGGTTGAGAATGGATGATCCGATTAAGGAGATAGTTGGAGCTTGGTTTGTTGCAGTAGGGACAATTATTGCTGCGATTGGGAGTACACCTTTAAAAAGATTGAACAGCGAAATAAGAAAAGACTTGAGCATATGGGGAAATGTATTACAGGCGACGGGGAATGGTCTGGAAGCTGATGGACAACGAGAAGTATCCCTTGAATTTATTGGTCACGGAATTCAATCAATTGGTAATGTAACGGTTCTAACAGGACTCATTATAGATTTTGAAGATGAAATGCAAAAAAAATTAGTGATTGCAGGGAACTGGGTACAGGCATTAGGTGGTGTTACAGCAATAGGTGAGGAAGTAGAGGATAGTTCAAATATAGATGAATCGTATAATATTGTCGGGAATCTGTTACAAGCAACGGGTAATTCATTGCAGGCAATAGGCGGGATAGATGAATTGAAAGCTAGTCGGGGTAAAGTGGAGGGGGTTTTTGAAGGTGATGATGAGGAGGATGGACAGCTTATAGTAATTACGGGGAGTTGGGTCCAAGCGGTTGGCTCAGTAGTTTCATTAATCGGTCAAATAAGAGAAGAAAGCCAAGAGATAGAAGAAAATAATTTACAAGGAAATTAACAAAATAATCC